>NZ_JAZHRX010000001.1:3437500-4673783 GCF_036924645.1 Bradyrhizobium sp. AZCC 2176
TGAGGCCGAACGGCAGCGACGTGCCGAAGGTGAAGGCCGGGTTCTTGCCCCAGTAGTAGTAGAGCGCCGTGTTGCCCATCTCGACGGTGCCGTTTGAAACGGCGTCGAGCACCTGGAGGCCGGGCACGATTTCACCGGCGGCGAACGCCTGAATCTGGAATTTGTTGTCGGTGATTTCCGCGACGCGCTTGGCGAAATATTCGCAGCCGCCATACAGCGTATCGAGCGCCTTCGGCCAGCTTGCCGTATATCGCCACTTTATCTCCGGGTTCGATTGCGCAATCGCCGGTGCGGCAACCGCGGTCGCGGCGAGACCTGCGCCGCCCACCCTCAGGAAATCACGACGTTTCATTTTTGCTTCCCCTCTGCTTTTTGCCGATACCCGACCAAGGGACGACGGTCTCTTGCCGTCTTCTCTGATTACCGATGGCCGATGCTGGACTGTTGTTTAAGGATGTGGGCCCTGAAACCTAGGCTCTTGGTGATGCAATCAATTTTCCCGGCTTATGGACCTGCGGGCAGGATGACGAATTGGTGATCGATAATCAAGGGTTCTGCTCTCACCGCAGTGGCGAACAGATGCCCGAATACTGAGCGATGGAGGCGAAGCATCCGACGAAAGGCTAAGGCACCGACCGACCAGATGGATCTGCGAAAGGTCAATCGGAAAATACCGCATTGCAGTAATTCCGCCGCGCAAGCGCGCCCGGCGGTGCTTGTCATTTGACCTGAACATGCACGCAGACGGCCGCGCCGGCTGCAGATGCGCGTTGCGCGATCATCGTCGCGCGGAAAATGTCGTTTCCATCGCCCGGCGCGTCTTGATGGTGTCGTTGTTTTCATCGACCTCGACATCGCTCCAGCGCACCACCGCGCCGTGGGCGACGTCGTTCTTCAACTTGACGCGATGGGCAAGTCCGATCGGCAGCGCGCCGGCGGCGAGACTTTTGGCTGCAGGCATCAGCTTGCCCCATACCGTGTAGCCGCCCTCGCCATCGAGCATTTCGCCGGCGCGCAGATTACGCTTGGCGACCGCTGCGACATCGCCGCGAAAATCATGCGGCTGTCCGGTCGGCTCGTTGCGCAGCGCGGCCGACAGGATCGAGATGTTCAGTTCGAGCCCGATCAGATGATATGGCTTGTACATCGCTGCATACCGGCCTGAAGCATCGGTCTTCAGCCCATACTGCTTGAAGCAATCGGCGGCGTAGTCGTTCGGCGCTTCCAGCACGACGTAGACACCCCAGCGCAGGTCGCGGAAGACAGGACGGCCGTCGCGTTCGAGCGAGGAGACCACCTCCGCGAGGCCAGCCTTCTCCAGCACGCCGCCCTTGTCGCGTGGCCGCATCACATGCGGCAGATCATCGACGCCGCAGGGCGGAAACAGCAACCCGTCCGACGGCACGTCGAGTCCGCAAGCGTTCGCAATCGCCGCCATTTCGATTGCGGATTTGGTGCCGTCCAGGAACGAGTTGAACATCTGCGGGTTCATGCCGGCCGATTGCGCTTCGCCGGCAGTTAGTCCGTAATGGCTCCAGACGCCATCCGGCGTCACGTCGTGATAGGCCGGCAGATATTTGGTGCCCTTGCCGGCGGCGACGACGCGAAAGCCCGTCGCGCGCGCCCAGTCCACCATCTCGGCGGTCAGCGCCGGCTGGTCGCCATAGGCCAGCGAATAGACCACGCCGGCCTTGCGTGCTTCCTCGGCCAGCAGCGGGCCGGCCAGCACGTCGGCCTCGACATTGACCATGACGACATGCTTGCCCGCCGCAATCGCGGCGCGGGCGTGCCTGATGCCGACGGCGGGATTGCCGGTGGCTTCGACCACGACATCCATCGCGCCGCCCGCAATCGCGCGCATGCCATCGTCGGTGAAGGCGGTTCGCGCGACCCGCTCCGCATCCCAGCCAACGGTGCGGCACGCCTCTCGGGCGCGGTCGCGATCGAGGTCGACGATGATGGACACTTCGAGTCCCGGCGTGTGCGGCACCTGCGACAGGAACATCGAGCCGAATTTTCCGGCACCGATCAGCGCGACGCGAACCGGCTTGCCGGCCGCAAGGCGGGCGTTGAGGAGGCGATGAAGGTTCATGAGAGGAATCCGATCGGATTAAGGCGTGTCCCGGACGCGGTGCAGCGCGAAGCGCTGCTCCGCAGAGCCGGAACCTATGATAGCAATAAACCAGAGTAGGTCCCGGTTCAGCAGCGCATCATTTCATGCTGCGCTGCGCCCGGGACACGATCGCTCTTACTCCGCCGCTTGCCGGTGCGCACGCGCAAGCCGCAGCAGCGCATCATCTTCCACCGTCTTGATCGGCGTAAAATCGCGATGGGCGATGTATTCCGGCCGCGTCGGGGTGCGGATGTAGTTCGAAACCGCGTTCAGCGTCAGGTAGACGATCTTGCGCGGATAGGGCGTGATGTTGCCGCTTGATCCGTGCACCAGATTGCCGTGGAACATCAGCATGCCGCCGGCCTTGCCGGTAGGTGCTACGATGCCGCCTTCCTTCACCAGCCGGGTGACGGTCGCTTCATCCAGCGTCCACAGCGGGTAGGAGGTGGTTTCCAGGTCGTGCGACGCCTTGAGGTCACCGGCGTGCTGGCTCTTGGGTACCAGCATCAGCGGGCCGTTGATCGGCATCACCTCATCGAGGAAGATTGCGATGTTCATCGCGCGCGGCTCGGGCATGCCGTCGTCGCGCTTCCAGGTGCCGTAATCCTGGTGCCATTGCCAGACATCGCCGGTGAAGGCGGATTTGGCGTTGATCTTGTACTGATGCATGTAGACCTTCTCGCCGAAGATCTGTTCGACCGGTTCGATCATGCGCGGATGCGCGCCGAGAACGCCGAACGCCTCGTTATAGAGATGCGCGGCAAAGGCGGTGCGCGGCGCGCCGCTCTTCTCGCGCCACACCTCGGGCCGGTTGGCGTCGTAGATGCCTTCAGCCTCGCGCGCGAGATAGGCCACTTCCTCGGGGCTGAACAGCTCGGGCAGGAACAGCCAGCCTTCGCGGTTGAAGAATTCGATCTGCTGCGGCGTCAGTCTCATGGCGTTCTCTCCTGTTGGTTTTGTTTTTGTTGTCATTCCGGGGCGCGCGAAGCGCGAACCCGGAATCTCGAGATTCCGGGTTCGATGCTGCGCATCGCCCCGGAATGACGGCGTGTTGTTACGCCGCCTTGTCGGTCGCCCTCAGTCTCTCCTCGGTCATTCGTCCGGCCGTCTGCGCATGCGCCAGTGCTGCGGCTTCCGCGGCCTTGGCATTGCCGGCGAAAATTTGCGCGGCAATCGCCTCGTGCTCAGCCCAGGCGCTTTCGCGGTAATCGAGTTCGGCCAGCACGGTCGCCATCGAGCGGCGCATATGCGGCCATTGCGGCGCAATCATTTCCTCGATCGCGGGATTGCCTGCGAGATGATAGATCGTGCTGTGAAAATCGACATCGAGCGCGATCAGCCGCGCCAGCGGCGTGTCCTTGCCGATGCTCCGCCCCGCGCGCAGTGCCGTTTCGAGCTGCGCGCGGCCTGACGCGTCGATTTTGGCGCGCGCGGCTGCGAGCCGCGCGGCCAGCGCATCGATGGCGCCCCGCACTTCGTAGAGCTGGCGGATGCGCTCCGGGTCGAGCCGGGTGACCTCAAAGCCGCGACGGCCGCTTTCGGCGACGAGCCCCTGCCGGTGCAGTAAATGTAACGCGTGGGACACCGGCTGACGCGAGACGCCGAGCTTTTCCGCAAGTTCGTTCTGCCGGATGCGATGCCCGGGCGGCAGCGAACGATCGGTGATCGCCTCGAGGATCCGGGCATAGACCTGGTCGATCAGGTTGGGGAGCGGATCCAATGGGATCATGCCGGCTGTCCGAGTTTGGAATACGGAATTCCGAATTCAAAAATAGCTCCATGCCGTGACCGCGTCAAGGGAGCCGGATGAGGAAGCTCTTTGGGGGTGTGCTGCCGTAGATCAGCCGTCTACGCTATGATCATCAATGGGAGCGAGCCCGATCGGAGAGCGCTGATGGCTGACGACGACGCAAGTTTCACCGGCAGCATCCCGCAGTATTACGATCAGGGCCTGGGGCCGGTGATCTTCGCCGGTTATGCCGCCGACACGGCGCAACGCGTCGCGGCCGGCCGGCCGGCATGCGTCCTCGAGACGGCGGCGGGCACCGGCATCGTCACGCGCAAGCTGCGCGATGCGTTACCCGCCGAGGCACAACTGACGGCGACCGATCTCAATCCTCCGATGCTAGATCTCGCGCGCGCCAAATTTCGGCCGGACGAGCGGGGCAGCTTCCAGCCTGCCGACGCCACAGCGCTTCCCTTTGCCGATGCGAGCTTCGATGCCATTGTCTGCCAGTTCGGCCTGATGTTCTTTCCGGACAAGACCGCGTCCTTTTCCGAAGCGCACCGTGCGCTCGCTCCAGGCGGACGTTATGTGTTCAGCGTCTGGGATTCACACCGCCACAATCCGTTTGGCCGCATCGCGCACGCCATGGCGGAGCGCTTTTTCCCGGTCGATCCGCCGCAATTTTACAATGTGCCGTTCTCCTGCCATCAGATCGATCCGATCAAGGAACTGCTGATAGCAGCAGGCTTCGACGGGATCGACATCGCCGTGATCAGGCAGGAGCGAGAGCTTCCTGACGTCGCGCAGTTCGCGCGTGCGGCGGTCTACGGCAATCCGCTGATCGATCAGGTTCGGGCACGCGGCGGCGTCGATCCGGACCGCATCGTTGACGCGCTGGCGCAGGAATTTCGCCGCGAGTTCGGCGATCCCGGCCGGATGCCGCTACAGGCCATCGTGTTCTCGGCCGTGAAGAGATGACACTGCTCACGGCAGCACGGTGACGTCGAACGAACCGAGCCGCTCGGCGTCCGCCACCGCCTCGACCGCCGATATCCGCTCTCCGCTGACGGTGAGGTGCAGCACGATACGCAACTGTCCGCCGACGATGACGGCGACCGCCAGCGTACCGTCGACCAGCGCCGGGTTGGCGGCCTGCGCGCGTCCCTTGAAGGTTTCGGCCACGGCCGTGGCGCCGCGGATTTCGGCGAGTGAACCGAGTCGTTGGGCGGCAGCATCGGCGCGAAACACCACGTCAGGATCCAGCACCGCGAGCAGCCCCTCGAAGTCGCCGTCGCGCGAGGCCTTGAGGAAGGCATCGACGATCTTTTTCTGGCGGCCGAAATCGTCGTCCGGCGGCGGCGAGCCCTGCACCCGGCGGCGGGCGCGGCTGGCCAATTGCCTCGCTGCAGCGGGCGTGCGGCCGACGATCGGGGCGATCTCCTCGAACGGCACGGCAAACATGTCATGCAGCACGAAGGCAAGCCGCTCGGCCGGCGCCAGCGTTTCCAGCACCACCAGCAGCGCGGCGCCGACGGAATCGGCCATCTCCGCATCGCGCCCATGCGCATCGTCTGCGACAGGTTCCGGCACATGCGGTCCGATCGGTTCCTCGCGCCGCGATTTGCGCGTCCGCAGCATGTCGAGGCAGATACGGGCGACGACCGTGGTCAGCCAGCCGCCGAGATTTTCGACCGCACGTGCATCGGAGCGGTTCAGCCGCAGCCAGGTTTCCTGCACGGCATCGTCGACCTCACTGGTCGAGCCGAGCATACGGTAGGCGACGGCCCTCAGGCGGGCCCGGTTGGCCTCGAATTGCTCAGCCAGAAACTTCTTCTCGTCCAGATTTCTTTCCTGCATCGGTCACATTCCCATGTCGCGTTCCGTCTTGGCTATGACGAACGAAACCGCGCCGATGTGACAGCAAATCGGCGCCGGCGGCGTCAAAACAGAACCAACCGTACGGAGAGCAAAATGATACACGCACGCATGAACCACCCGGCCATGGTCGTTCCCGATGCCATGAAGGCGCTGCAGGCGCTGGGTGAATTGACCAAGAAGGACTTGCCGGAAAAATTGCTCGAACTGGTGCATCTGCGCGCCAGCCAGATCAATGGCTGCAGCGCCTGTGTCGACATGCACCCCAAGATCGCCAAGCGGGCCGGCGAGACCGATG
The DNA here is from genome assembly GCF_036924645.1 of Bradyrhizobium sp. AZCC 2176. Classification (NCBI taxonomy): domain Bacteria; kingdom Pseudomonadati; phylum Pseudomonadota; class Alphaproteobacteria; order Hyphomicrobiales; family Nitrobacteraceae; genus Bradyrhizobium; species Bradyrhizobium sp. AZCC 2176. Next base: position 3,443,513 of record NZ_JAZHRX010000001.1, read on the forward strand.
AGCGCCTGTTTGCGGTGGCGGCCTGGCGCGATACGCCCTACTTCACGGAAGGGGAGCGCGCCGCCCTGGCGCTCACGGAAGCGCTGACCCGGCTCAGCGATCGGTCCGATCCGGTACCGGATGAGGTCTGGGGCGAGGCCGACAAGCATTTCGATGAGGCGGAGCTGGCGGCGCTAATTCTGGCGATCGCCAACATCAATGTCTGGAACAGGCTCAATATCGCAGTGCGTCAGCCGGCAGGCGCCTGGAAGGCGTAGGGGCTATCCCAAACTATGTCCAAATTTAACGCGCCGGATCGTGCTTAATTCACCGGCGCGCGCTAAACAACAAGCCCGGCCGGATCGGCCGGGCTTTCGTTCTTGTTGCTTCATCCCGTTACCCGATCATGTCCGTCACCTTAGAATATGCATCCATGCTGCGACCGACTATCCGCAAGCGAATCCTTGGCATCGCCTTGGGCTTGATCTTTCTGATGGTCGTCACCTCGGCGCTGTCGACCGTGATGACGCGAAAAATTGCGCATCAGCTCGATGAGCTGACGACAAAATACGTCGAAGCATATGGGCATCTGGCGCGGATGAACGTCCGCTCGCTGGAGCAGGCGGTGGTGGTTCGCCGGATGGTGGTTGCCAAGGTACAGACGCCGCCGGACGAGACTGCATTCGCAAATCAGCAAACCGTCTATGAAGCGAAAGGCAGGGAGATTGACGAGGAGGCGCAAGCCGCACGCGCCTTGATCATTGCCATCATTGATGATCCCACCACCGTCTCCGACGACGCCAAGCTCGGACGGATCGAAAACCGGATCGAAACCGTAACCAGCGACCTTCGCCGTTATCTGGACGAAGAGAACAAGCGAATGTGGCCTCTGCTTGAAGCGGGCAACATGATGGAAGTCCGGGCCAGCCTGGGTCGTGCCGACGCACTTCGCGACGAATTCAATCAGAAGATTGAGGAAATCCGTCTTGACATGATGGGGCAGGTCCGTAGCGATGCTAGCGTGACGATGCGGGATCAGCAGCGCGCGATTGTCGTCTCGGCGATCGTGACGACGCTTGCGGCCATCCTCGGACTGACGTTCGCGCTCTTCGTGTCTACCGGCATTACCCGCCCGGTCCGGCGGCTCCTGGACGGCACCCGTGCGGTGGAGGCTGGCCGGCTCGATGGATCGATCGACGTGACCACGCGCGACGAGATCGGCCAGCTCACGGCCGCCTTCAACAAGATGGTCGAGCAACTCCGTCACAAGGAGCGGTTGCGTGAAACCTTCGGCCGGTATGTCGACCCGCGCGTCGTCGAAGGCTTGATTGACCCGCAGGCGCTGACCGCGAGCAACGGCGAGCGGCGGGTGATGACGGTGCTGTTCTGCGACATGAAGGGCTTTACCAGCCTGAGCGAAGGCATGACGCCGCAAGGCCTCGTCAAGGTGATGAACCATTATCTGTCGACGATGTCGGGGCCGATCCGCAGCCATCGCGGCATCATCGACAAGTATATCGGCGATGCGATCATGGCCTATTGGGGGCCTCCGTTTACCGAGCATAGCGAGCAAGCGCGTCTCGCCTGTCTTGCTGCGGTCGAAATGGCGGATCGTGGGACGACGCTACGCACCGAACTGCCCGAACTGCTCGGCGTGCGCACCGTGCCGAGCGACTGCGAAGTGCGCATCGGCATCGCGACCGGCGAAGTCCTCGTAGGCAGCATCGGCTCGGAATTCATGATGAGCTACACGGTGATGGGCGATGCGGTGAACCTGGCCTCGCGCCTGGAGAATGCCAACAAGATCTATGGCAGCCACTCGCTGGCTTCGGAGGCCGCGATCATGGCGGCCGGCGATGCGGTGGAAACGCGCGAGATCGACCGGCTGGTGGTCGCGGGCCAGACCCGTCCCGAGGCGGTGTTCGAGATCATCGGGCGCGCGGGCGAGTTGACCGAGAAGCAACTTGAACTGCTGGCGCGGTACGCCGAGGGGCTGGCTGCCTATCGGGCGCGCCGCTGGGATGATGCGCGCCGGGCTTTCGAGGTCGCGCTCGAGGCCGTCCCCGGCGACGGGCCATCCAAGACGATGGCTCAACGTATCAAGGACTTTCAGGCGAATCCGCCGGCTGCCGATTGGGATGGCGCATGGCGGCTGGATCAGAAGTAAACGGGACGACGCGTTTACGCCGCGAGAAACGCCAGCACCACGTCGCAAAATTCTTGCGGCGCCTGTTCGAACATCCAGTGGCGCGTGCCCGGTATGACTGCGGTCCTTGCGTCCGGAATATGCTCCGCCAGCACGCGCCAGATCACCGCCAGCGCGCCCTTGGTATCGCCGCCGCCGATCAGCAGCGTCGGTGTCCTGATCGATTCCGCTTCGCTCTTCAGAAACGGCTTGCGGTTCTCGCCGACTTGGCCAAGCAGCGTGTAGATGTTATCCCGCAATTGTTGCCGCGCCGTAGCAGGCCACCGCGCCCACGCGCCTTTGCCGTCGATCCCATCGACGAAGAGCGCGAGCGCGCCGTCAATGTCGCCGTTTCGCACCATCTCGGCTGCGACCGGAACGCGCGGACCCAACGGCGCCGGGCCGGGCGGCGGACTGGCCGGCTGCAGTGCCGGTTCGAGATCGCCGCCGGGTTCGGCAAGAACCGCCTTGCGCAACAGATCGGGCCGCGCCTGCGCCACCCGGAAACCGATATGGCCACCGCGAGAATGGCCGACCAGATCGACCGGTCCGGCATTCAGCTTTTCGATGAAGCCGATGACGTCGGCTGTGTGCTGCGCCATCAGATAATCGTTGCCGACGCCATCCCAATGCTCCGGGAAAAATCGCCGCAGGCTCAGCGCGATCACGCGATGCTTTCTCGTGAGCGGGCCCAGCACGGCGTTCCAGGTGCGGAAGTCGCCGAGCGTGCCATGCACGAGAACCAGCGGCGGGCTGTTGGCGGCGGCTCTTCCCACATCGAGATAGGCCATTTCGTACCCGTTGACGCTCAACGTTTGCATGTCGGTCAATCCTCCACGAGATAGGCGAGAACGATCTCGCAATATTTCTGCGGCGCCTGCTCGAACATCGGGTGCGTGGTGCCTGATATCATTGCGGTGCGCGAACCCTTCACGTTGGTAGCCAGCGCATGCAGTACCTTCGGTAGCATACCCTTGGTGTTGGCGCCGCCGATGAACAATGTCGGCGTCTTGATCGCCTCCGCATCCGCCTTGGAGAACGATGGACGGTGATCGCGCATCTGGCCGATCAGCGTCGTGGCGTTGTCGCGCAAAAGCTGTTTGGGCGTCGCCGGCAGGCGCCTCCACGCGCCGGGGCCTTCCAGTGCATCCATGAAAATCTGCAGGCCGCCATCGATATCGCCCCTGGCGATCACCTCGGCGGAAGCCGCGATCATGCCAGCGAGCGGTGAGGGGCCGGGCTTGTAGGTGGGATCGAGCGTCGCATCGAGTTCGCCGCCGGGCTCGGCTAGGATCAGCTTGCGCAATAAATCCGGCCGGCGTTGCGCGACGCGGAAGCAGATGTGTCCGCCACGGGAATGACCCATCAGGTCGACAGGCTTGGTATCCAGCTTCTCGATGAAGGCGATCACGTCGTCGACATGCTGGGCGATCGAATAGGTGTCGCCGACGCCATCCCAATGGTCCGGAAAGAAATGCCGCAGCGACGGCGCGATCACGCGATGCTTGCGTGTCAGAGGACCCAGCACCGAGGACCAGATCCGGAAATCGCACAGCGAACCGTGCACGCAGACCAGTGGCGGGCGATTGCCGGCGCTTTGGCCGATATCGAGATAGGCCATGTCATAGCCGTTGACGTCTATGGTTTGCATGGGATCTCGTGAGGGTGGGGTGGAGACCAAGGGCCATTGAGGGGCGTCGGCGAGAACCCAGATCATCGGAAGTTGTTCATGCCGTCAAGTTCCCCCAGGTTTCGGGTGGATAGCAATAATCTCCAAGCCTAGATTTGGGTTCAGAAGGAAGCTTGGTGGCATTGAACCGGAGAATATGGAGCCAGCCATGAACGGGCACCATTTTGCGATATTTGACACCGCGATCGGCCGCTGCGGCATCGTGTGGGGCGAGCGCGGCATCACCTCGGTGCAATTGCCGATGGGTGACGAGAAGAAGACCCGCACCCGTCTGCAGCAGCGTCACGATGACCTTGTCGAGGCGCCGCCGCCTGCCAAGGTGCAGGCCGCGATCGACGGGATCGTGGAGTTGCTCGAGGGCAAGCCGAACGACCTTGCAGACATCGTGCTCGACCTCGACGGTGTTCCTGAATTCAACCGCGGAGTCTATGACATCGCGCGCACGATACCGCCGGGCAAGACCATGACCTATGGCGATATCGCCAAGAAACTTGGTGGCGTCGAGTTGTCGCGCGACGTCGGCCAGGCGCTGGGCCGTAACCCCTGTCCGATCGTGGTGCCGTGTCACCGCGTGCTGGCGGCGGGCAACAAGCCCGGCGGTTTCTCCGCCAATGGCGGGGTGGTGACGAAACTGAAGATGCTGGCGATCGAGGGCGCGGCCGTGAACCACACGCCGAACCTGTTCGATTGAGGGCTTCGGTTCTGATTGAATCAGAACCGAAGTTCTATGTTTTGACGCGTTTTCTTCACGCGAACCGGTACCCCACTTCGCTTGAAAACGCTATGGGTTCACCGGCCCTTGAAATCGGGCGGCCGCTTCTCGTTGAAGGCCAGCACGCCCTCACGGCGGTCCTCGGTCGGGACCATGCGGTTATAGGCCTCGATTTCCAGTGCGAGGCCGTCCCGCAGCGATAGTTGCAGGCCGCGATGGATCGACTGCTTTGCCTGGCGGACGGAGATCGGTGCGTTGCTGGCGATGCGCGACGCGGTCGCCAGCGCTGACGGCAACAGTTCGGATAACGGAAACATCTCGTTCACAAGACCCCATTCACGCGCTTCCGCGGCTGAAAACGGCTTGCCCGTCAAGATTAGCTCCTTGGCGCGGCGCTCGCCGACGGCGCGCGGGAGCGTCTGCGTGCCGCCGCCGCCGGGCATGATGCCGAGCGTCACCTCGGTAAGCGCGAAGCGCGCGCCGTCAGCGGCGTAGAGAAAGTCGCAGCAGCCCGCGATCTCGCAGCCGCCGCCATAGGCCGCGCCGTTGACGGCGCCGATGATCGGAACGGGGCAGTCGATGAGCGCCCGCACCATCCGCTCGAAAATGACGTGCTGGCGCGTCCATGCCTGATCCGTCATGCCGCGGCGCTCCTTCAAATCGCCGCCGGCGCAGAACGCCTTATCGCCCGCGCCGGTGAGAACGATGCAGCGGAGGGTCTTGGGATCGAGCGCCGTGTCCTCGAAATAGCGCACGAGGTCACGCCCCATCTGGGTGTTGAGCGCGTTGGACGCGTCTGGCCGATTGAGCCTGACGATCGTCACGTGCTCGTCGACGGGCTCGATCGACAGCGTTTCGAAGGTGGGCAGGTTCGAGTTCATATCGCCTCGCAGGAGAATCCGCTGCCTCTGCGCCGGATCTTTCCGGCCGACGGCGAGGGGAAATGCGCGGTGCAACACAGCGTATCGGTGTCGCAGTAGCGCTCCAGGAAGCCGCGCCGCGTCGTCGCTGCTTGCGCCTGATCGACGTCGAATTTGACCGAAAATTCCGGATAGCGCGTCTGCAGCGGCGAATGCATCAGGTCGCCGGAGAACACGGCGTCGTCCTTGCCGTGGCCGAAGGTGAAGGCGGCATGGCCGGGCGTGTGGCCCGGCGTCGGCAGGATGCGCGTGTGGTCGCCGATCTGGTAATCGCTGCGGACGATCTCCGCCTGCTTCGCCTCGACGACCGGCAGCACGCTGTCAGCAAATGGCGGCACCGGCGTTTTCGCGTGGGTCTCGGTCCAGTAGTCGAACTCGGTCTTGTCGAACAGGTAGCGCGCATTGGGAAAGGTCGGCACCCAGCGGCCATTGTCGAGCCGGGTGTTCCAGCCGACGTGGTCGACATGCAGATGCGTGCACATGACGTAGTCGATGTCGCCGACGGAAATCCCGGCGGCGGCCAACGCGCGCGCATAGGTGTCGTCGGTCTTCATGTTCCATTTCGGCCGCTGCGGCCGTGGCTTGTCGTTGCCGATGCAGCTATCGATCAGGATGGTGTGATGCGGCGTCTTCACGACATAGGACTGGAAGCACAGGATCAACACGTCCTTGTCGTCGAGCGCACCGGCCTTTTGCATCCACGCCCGGTTTTCCGCCAAAACTTCCGGCGTGAGGCCCGGCAGCATCTCCAGCGCCGGCAGGAAGGTGGTTTCCTGCTCGATGATGCGGTGGATGGTGAGATCGCCGACGGTGAATTTGAGGTTCATGCTGGCTCCCGATTGACGCGCGGTGTCTATCTTCCTGGCCAAGCGCCCGCGTGGCCGACGCCGTGAGCGCGACGACGGCAGCGAGGCCGAGGTGCCGCAATTTCTTGCCACCCTCGCCCATGCCACCGCCTGCGCTTCTGTCGTTACGCCGGCGGCGGTACCGAGATTTTCACCGACGGCCGCTCTAGCATTTTCTGGTGGAAGGCATCGAGCTTCGGATAGGCCTTGCGCCAGCCGCAATCGGCAAAGCGGAAATCCGCATAGCCGAGCACGCAGACAAGGCCGATCTGCACGATATTGAACGGCCCCGACAGCACGTCGGGCTTGTTCTCGAACCTCGCCATGCCGGCCCACGCTCGCTTCCAGTGGTCATCGGACCATGCCTGCCAGCGCAACGGCTCCGGCCGCACCATGCCTTCGTAGCGGCACAGCAGCATGGAATCGAGCATGCCCTGCAGCAGCGAATGGTCGCTCTTGACCTTCCAGCGCTCGGGACCGGAGGCGGGTATCAGCTTGCCGCCGCCGGCGAGCTCGTCGAGATATTCTGTTATGACGTAGGAATCGAGGATGACGTCGCCATTGTCGAGGATCAACACCGGCAGCTTCTTCAACGGCGTGATCTTCGAATATTCCTCGTTGGGCTGACCCGGCGCGACGGTAGCGGGGGTGAACTCGATCTTGTCGATCAGGCCGGTCTCGATCGCGGCGATGCGCACCTTTCGGGCGAACGGCGAGGCAGGGGAGAAGGTGAGTTTCATTTTTCTTGTTCCCTTCGATGCTTTCTCCGTCATGGCCGGGCTTGTCCCGGCCATCCACGTCTTTCGTGCTGCTAGACCATCAAGACGTGGATGCCCGGGACAAGCCCGGGCATGACGAGCTAATGCGAATGTCGCTTAGCACTCACGCCGCGATGATTTCCTGGCGTTGCTCGCCGAGGCCTTCAATGCCGAGGGTGACGATGTCGCCGACGTTGAGGTATCGCGGCGGCTTCATGCCGGTGCCGACGCCGGGCGGCGTGCCCGTGGTGACGATGTCGCCGGGCATCAGCGTCATGAACTGCGAGACGTAGGAAATGCACTTCGCCATCGAGAAGATCATGGTCGAGGTCGATCCGGTCTGGCAGCGCTTGCCGTTGACGTCGAGCCACATCGACAGTTTCTGCACGTCGGGAATTTCATCCTTGGTGACCAGCCACGGGCCGACGGGTCCGAACGTGTCGTGCGATTTTCCCTTGGTCCACTGACCCAGCCGCTCGATCTGGAAATTGCGCTCGGAGACGTCGTTGCAGACGCAGTAGCCGGCAACATGGTTGAGCGCGTCGGCTTCTGAGACATATTTGGCGCGGGTGCCGATGATGGCGGCGATCTCGACTTCCCAGTCGAGCTTGGTCGAGCCGCGCGGCTTTTCGACCGCATCGTTGGGGCCGGAGAGCGCGGTGTTGGCCTTCAGGAAGAATATGGGCTCGGTCGGGATCGGCGAGCCGGTCTCCTTGGCGTGGTCGACATAGTTCAGGCCGATCGCGACGAATTTCGAGATGCCGGTAACCGGCGCGCCGAAGCGTTGCGCGCCGTCGACGGCGGGAAGCTTGGACGTGTCGAGCCCCGCTAGCTTGGCGAGCGAGGCCGGCGCATAGGCCTCGCCGTCGAGGTCCTTCAGGTGTGCCGAAAGATCGCGCAACTGGCCGGATTTATCGATCAGGCCGGGCTTTTCCGCACCCTTGGCGCCGTAACGTACAAGCTTCATTTTTGTCACTCCCTGCGGGGTTCTTTGGAATTTGTAGGGATTTTCGGCCCTTCAGACGCTTCTTGGAACAGCGGGCGCGGAAATTCAACTGCCGAAAGCGCAGGGTAGGTGGGCAAAGGCGCCCTTGCGCCGTGCCCACCATCCAGCGTGTCGCGCGCTACAGCGCAACGAACCGGAAAGCATCGCCGTCGCGCTTGATATGGCCGGCACCGAAGTGCCCGCCGATCACCAGCGTCGGCGTATCGGCGAAGCGCGAGAGCAGCTCGCGGCGGGTTTCGGCCGACTGCCGGGGATCGGAATCCGCCGTCGACGACCAGTCGAGATGGGCCATCTGGCAGGGATGGTGGGCAACGTCCCCGGTCAGCAGGCCTTCCTCGCCGTCCGAGGTGATGTGGACGCTCATATGGCCGGGGCTGTGGCCGGGCGTCGGGATCAGGCTGATTTCATCCGTCAGCCTGGCGTCGCTGGCGACGAGATCGGCCTTGCCGACGTCGGCAATCGGCTTCACGGAATCGCCGAACACGGCTGCCCTGTCCGGGGCATCGCTGTGGTCGCGCCAGTGCTCGTATTCGGTCTTGCCGAACACGTATCGCGCGTTGGCAAAAGTGGGCACCCATTTGTCACCGACCAGCCTTGTGTTCCATCCGACATGGTCGACATGCAGGTGCGTGCACAGCACGGTGTCGATGCTGTCAGGGGCGAAGCCCGCCGCCGTCAGCCTGTCGAGGAACGGGTCCTTGCGGTTGTTCCAGGTCGGCACGCTGCGGCCCTGCTTGTCGTTGCCGAGCCCGGTGTCGACGATGATCCGGCGCGTGGGTGTCTCGACCAGGAACGAATGGATCGACATTTTCAGCCGGCCCTCCTCGGTCGCGAAATGTGGAATCAGCCAGGGCAGTTTCTGGATTTCCTCGTTGGTCGCGAGCGGCAGGATGAAACGGGTGCTGCCGACCGTCTCCATTTCGATGGCTTTTGTAATCTTGACCCTGCCCACGTTCCAGTGCATCCGGCGTTTCCTCATCGTTTCTGATTGTTCGGTGAAGGATGCGGGTTTCCATGTTCCGGTGCAATGGATCATCTGACGGCGTTCGGCGTTATCGCATAGCCCGTATGAGGAACGTGCGATGCCAGAACTTACGATTTCGCCCGAGAAAGTCGGCTTCCTGATCGAGAAGGCCCGGCAGTTCGACGTCAAGGAAGCGGCATCCGATCCGGACTCTGGATCCAACGCCGCCGATGACGACATGATCGACGTGCTCGAGGACGATGGCCGCGACCCAGTCGCGCGTGAGATCGCCGGTTTCATCGATGCGCTGAGCGAAGACGAGCAGGTCGACCTCGTCGCACTGATGCGGCTCGGCCGCGGCGACGGAACCATCGAGGAATGGAAAGACCTGCGGCGGCAGGCCGCGGAAGGACGAAGCGGTCCCACCGCGCGCTATCTGCTGGGCGAGCCGATGCTCGGCGACCTTCTCGCCGAAGGTCTCGACGAGTTCGGTCTGTCCTGGACGGAGGGCGGACCACGCCGATCCAGTAGCTATCCGTAGCTATCTGGCGCAGTCCACGACCACGGTGCCGAGCTTGTCGCCTTTCTCCACCGCAAGATGCGCCTGCGTGGTGTCCGAGAGCGCAAACTGCGCGGCGACGTTGTGAATGCGCGGGCCCGCCGCCAGCCACTTTGAAATGTCCGCCTGGGCTGCCGCCAATAATGGCGGTGGCAGCGCGAACAGCACCAGCGCGCGCAGTGCGATGCATTTTTCCATCAATTCGCGCATCGGCACCACCGGCGTGCGATCGCCGTTGGTGGCGTAGACCGCGATCGTCGAATTCATGCCCATCAGTTTCAGCGTAGTATCGATATTGCCGCCGAAATCGACATCGACGACGCGGTCGACGCCGCGCTGACCGGTAAAGGCCATCGCTTTGGCGACAACATCTCTCCGTCTTGTAGTTGATGACGAGGTCGGCGCCGGCGAGCCGCGCCTGTTCGGCCTTGGCCGCCGAACTGACGGTCGCGATCACCTGCGCGCCGCCCCATTTGGCGAGCTGCACGGCGTAATGACCAACGGCGCCGGCGCCGCCGGTGACCAGCACCGTCTGTCCCACGATAGGCCCGTCGCAGAACAGGCAGGTCCACGCCGTCATGCCGGGGATGCCGAGGGTGGCGCCTTCCGCAAACGACAGATTGTCGGGCAGCGGCGTCACCAGATGTTCAGCGAGCGCAATATATTCGGCCGCCGTGCCGAACGCGCGGCCGTTGCGCTGGCCGTTGAACAGCCAGACGCGCTGGCCAACCTTGAGCCGCGTAACGCCGTCGCCGACCTGGTCGATGATTCCGGCGCCGTCGCTGTTCGGAACGACGCGCGGATATTCCATCGGCCGGTAGCCGCCGCCGCGGCGACCGACATCGGCGGGATTGACGCCGGACGCCTCCAGCCGCACCCGGACTTCGCCCGGACCGGCCACCGGCGTGGGCACCTCGCCATAGGTCAACACCTCGGGCGCGGGGCCCGTTCGTTCGTACCAGACCGCCTTCACAGCGTGCCCGGAAATGCGCCGCCGTCGAGCAGGATGTTCTGCCCGGTGATGTAGCCGGCCTTGGCGCCGCACAGGAACGCACAGGCATAGCCGAACTCATCGGGCTCGCCGAACCGTCCGGCCGGATTTTGCTTGGCGCGCTCGGCGAACACCTGGTCCGCCGTGATGCCGCGCTTCTCGGCTTCCGCTTTGCCCACACCGCGCAGGCGGTCGGTGTCGAACGGTCCCGGCAGCAGCGCATTGATGGTGACGTTGCTGATCACGGTCTTGCGCGACAGCCCGGCGACGAAGCCGGTGAGGCCGGCGCGGGCGCCGTTGGAAAGGCCGAGAATATCGATCGGCGCCTTCACCGCGGCGGAGGTGATGTTGACGATGCGGCCGAACTTCCGCGCCATCATGCCATCCACCGTCGCCTTGATCAGTTCGATCGGGGTGAGCATGTTGGCGTCGATCGCCTTGATCCAGTCGTCGCGGGTCCAGTTGCGGAAATCGCCAGGCGGCGGGCCGCCGGCATTGTTGATCAGGATATCCGGATCGGGGCAGGCTTTCAGCGCGGCCTCGCGCCCGGCCGGCGTGGTAATGTCGCCGGCGACTTCCGTGACGGTGATGCCGGGATGGGCTTTGCGGATTTCGTCGGCGGTCTTTTTCAGCGCCTCCGCGCCGCGTGCGGTCAGCGTGACATGCACGCCTTCATTGGCCAGCGCCATGGCGCAGGCGCGGCCCAGACCCTTGCTTGATGCGCAGACGATGGCGCGGCGGCCTTTGATCCCAAGATCCACTGTTTCTCTCCCGTTGATGTCAGGTGATTGGTTGAAGTCTGATGAAGCCACTGTAGCCAAGTCGCGCGCGCCTGATAAGTCGCCGAGGCCTGCCGATAATGCATATTGCGATCCCGGAAATCGGTGTATTCCCGCGTGTCATTGCCGGGCTTGGGCAATACATCGCTACACAAGGGTCAAGCCCGCGCATGACGAGTTGTTGTGACGCGCATGCTCGCGCTACCCGATCAATTCCCCCGCATCTCCGCTCTTATCATGTCGGCGGCCTTCTCGCCGATCATGATGGTCGGCGCATTGGTGTTGCCGCCGATCAGCGTCGGCATGATCGAGGCGTCGACCACGCGCAATCCCTCGACGCCGTACACTTTCAGCTTCGGATCGACCACGGCCATGGGATCGTTGATGCCCATCCTGGCGGTGCCGACCGGGTGATAGACGGTGTCGACGCGGGCGCGCAGGAGGCTGCGGATGTCATCGTCGGTATGCACGCCTTCGGTGAACATCTCTTTCTTTTGCAACGCGCGCAGCGCTGGCGTCTCCATCAGCCGCCGCGTGGTCTTGAACCCCGCAACCATGGTTTCCAGATCATCTGCCTCGCCGAAGAAGTTCGGATCGATCACCGGGCGCGGCAAGCGGATCGGTGCTGCCGAGGGAAACGCTGCCGCGGCTCTTCGGCCGCAGCAGGCAGACGTGGCAGGTGAAGCCGGTGCCGCGATGGCGCTTGCGGCCGTGGTCGTCGGCCAGCGCCATGCCGAAATGGAGCTGGATATCGGGGATGTCGAGCTCGGGCCGGGTTTTCAGGAAGCCGCCGCATTCGGCAAAATTGGACGTCATCGGTCCGGTGCGTTCGCGGCGATACTGGCGGATGGCCCGCAATAGCCGTGGCAGGGCTTTAAGCGAAATGCCGTTGAAATTGGGATTGTCGGACATGTAGCCGAACACGAAGTCCGGGTGATCCTGCAGGTTCTGTCCGACACCAGGCAGATGATGCACGGTGGCGATGCCGTGCCTGCCGAGCGCCGTGCTGTCGCCGACACCCGACAGCATCAGTAGATGCGGGGTCTGGAATGCGCCGGCAGAGACGATCACCTCGCGCCGGGCGCGGATCTGCTTCAACTCCTTGCCCTGGCGGTATTCGACGCCGACCGCGCGCTTGCCTTCGAACAGGATGCGGGTGGCATGGGCATGGGTCTCGACGCGCAGATGGGTGCGATTTCCCATATGGGGATGGATATAGGCGCGGGCGGCGCTGCAGCGTTCGCCATTCTTCTGCGTCAGTTGATAGATGCCGAGGCCCTCGTGCTCGTCGGCGTTGAAATCCTCGCGCAGGCGGAACTGCGCTTCCTGCGCGGCCTGCAGGAAGATCTGCTGCACCGGATTGCCGGTGCGCGACTTGTTGACGGCGAGCGGCCCGCCCTTGCCGTGATATTCGCCGTCGAAATCGGCATTGTCCTCGGCGCGCTTGAAGTAGGGCAGCACGTCGGCGAACGACCAGCCGGCATTGCCGAGCGAGGCCCATTGGTCGTAGTCGGCGCGATGGCCACGGATATAGACCATCGCGTTGATGGCGGAAGAGCCGCCGAGGCCCTTGCCGCGCGGCTGATAGCCGATGCGGCCGTTGAGGCCCTTCTGCGGCACGGTGTTGAAGGCCCAGTTGTTGACGTTGCCGGCGACCATCAGCACCAGTGCGAACGGCGTCGTGACCACCCAATTGTCGTTCCGGCCGCCGGCGTCCAGTACCGCCACCGATGTGTTCGGATCCTCCGACAGCCGTCCCGCCACCGTGCAGCCGCCGGAGCCGCCGCCCACCACCACGAAGTCGAATGTATCCGTCACGCGCATCCCCCCGCTTTTTTGTTCTGACAGGCCCGCATGGGCCGCGCTTTGGGGCCAAAACTCCGCTTTTGCGGCGTTTATGGCAAGGGCGGTTCCAAGAGGAGGTTTGGCCCACTCAAACCCCCGTTTTTGCTGTCATAAAATCCTCAAAAGCGGAGCCTTTCCCCTTTCCAAAGCGGGGCGACATTGATACATACCCCTCGCGCCCGACGGCTTCGGCCCGGGTCGCCTTCTCAGGAAGCCTCGGGACGGGATCGATCGGCGCCACTTGGCGTTCGCCGGCATCGTTTCGGCACCGGCTTTTCGAAGGCAGCGCAACGGTTTAACGCGGGGTGGAGCAGCCCGGTAGCTCGTCAGGCTCATAACCTGAAGGTCATAGGTTCAAATCCTATCCCCGCAACCAAATAACGTGCTGATCACTCAGCGTTATTCGAAAAGCCGCCCTTTCAGGGGCGGCTTTTTGCTTTGCGCCTGGCCGATCATTCTGACGACGCGGCGGACTGCTACCTGCGCCCGGCGGGGACAGACGACCGGGTGAGACGCAGGCGGCCTGAGGTGCGCGGGAGAAACTGCTTGCCCTTGGTGCTGAGGAAATCGAGCATCGCCTGCGCCGGCGGCAGCAGAACCTTGTCCTTGCGGGAGAGCGCGAACCATTGCCGGATCACGGGAAGGCCAACGACGTCGAGGGTGGTCAACCGTCGTTCGTCGAGTTCGGTCGCGACCGTATGCGCGGAAATGAATGCGATGCCGAGGCTGGCAATCACGGCCTGCTTGATGGTCTCGTTGCTGCTCATCGCGAAGCCGATCTTGGGACGAATGCCGGCGGATTCGAGCAGTTGCTCCATCAGTCCGCGCGTTCCGGACCCCGGCTCTCGCGTCAGGAAGGTTTCGCCCGCGAGCTCGCTCAGCGCGATGCGGGATTTTCGCGCCAGACGATGCGCGGTCGGCGCGATGATCACGTGGGGATGGTCGCCGATCAGGTGAACGTTCATGTCGATGTCCGCGGGCGGGCGGCCCATGATTGCAAAGTCGAGATCATAGCCGCGTAACGCCGTGCCGATCTCCTGCCGGTTTCCGATCGAGAGCGTGATGTCGATGTTCGGGTACAGCTTGGAAAACCCTGAAATCATGAAGGGTACGAAATATTTCGCGGTGCTGACGGCGCCGATCGATATCCGGCCTGCGGTTTTCCCCGCCATCATTTCCAGGGTGGTTTCGCAATCCGTGATCGCGGCTTCGATCCGGTCGGCCAGCGCCAGCACTTCGCGACCGGCATCGGTCAGCAGCATGCCGTCGCCGGTGCGCTGAATCAGCGGCAGCCCGGCCAGTGATTGCAGGTTGCGAAGCTGCAGCGTGACCGCGGGTTGGGTGAGATGGAGCTGTTTGGCGGCAGCGGTGACCGATCGGCTTTTCTGAACCGTGGCCAGCGCGCGCAACTGGCGGATCGTCAATTCCCGCAGCAGCCGGCCTGCCATCTGCTCATCGCCCTATATAAGAAAAAGTTTGCCCATACCAAAGATAACAAAATTTTACTAATTCGGCAAATTGCGTTTCCCTTAAGTCGCGGATTGCCAGACCGGCGAGACGCCTGGGAGAGCGCCCCGCCAGCGGGCGCAGGGAGACGTTCATGGACGAGCGCGTGACGCTGCGTTCGCATCTCGATCGGTCCACGTCGCAGACGCCGCATGGCGCTGCGCTTGGAGACGTGATCAAGGCCATTGCCGCCGCCGCCATCGAGCTTGCCGCGCTGATCGCGGACGGGCCGCTCGCGGGCATTACCGGACGGGACGGTGCCATCAATCCTGACGGCGACCAGCAAAAGGATATCGATGTCGCCGCCGACGCCGTGATACGGCGCGCCTTGCGCGATACCGCGGTGGCGGCTGTCCTTTCCGAGGAAGCGGTGCTGCCTGAAACCCTGCGTCCCACGGCGCCATTCTGCGTTGCGATCGATCCGCTCGACGGATCGGCCAATCTCGAAAACAATATCTCCGTCGGCACCATCTTCTCGGTTCGTCCCAGGGGCAACGACGTTCTTTCCACCTTCTTCGAGCCGGGCACGGCGCAGTGCGCCGCGGGATTCATCGTTTACGGTCCGCAAACGACGCTTGTTCTCGCCATCAATTCGCGCGTCGATATCTTCATTCTCGACCGGCGCGCGCGGGAATTCCTGTTGATCCGAGAGGGCGCGCTGATCGCGCGCAATACGCCGGAGTTCGCCATCAACGCCTCCAACCGGCGCCACTGGCACGGTCCCGTGCGCGCCTACATCGACGAATGCCTTGCCGGCACCAACGGCGGCGGCGAGGCCGATTTCAACATGCGCTGGATCGGTTCGCTGGTTGCGGAGTCGCTTCGCATCCTGGTGCGCGGCGGCGTGTTCCTTTATCCGGCCGATGCCCGCCCGAGCTATCGCGAGGGGAGGCTTCGCCTGCTGTACGAGGCCCATCCGATGGCGCTGGTCATGGAATGGGCGGGCGGCGCGGCGTCGACCGGGCGCCGGCGAATTCTGGAAGTGGCCGCCAGAACGCTGCACCAGCGGGTGCCGCTGATCATGGGTTCTGTGCTTGGCGTGCGCGACGTCGCGGCCATCCACGAGAGGACCGAGCCGATGTTCGACAATAGCGACGCACCGCTGTTTGCGCGGCGCGGCCTGTTCCGCTGACGGAGAATCGTGATGTCGCGGGCTCATCCCATCATATCGATCACGGGTTCGTCGGGCGCCGGCACGACGTCGGTGAAGAAGACGTTCGAACAGATCTTCCGCCGCGAAAAGGTGGTTGCGGCCTACATCGAAGGCGATGCCTTCCACCGCTACAATCGCGTCGAGATGCGCAGCAAAATGCTGGAGGAGGCCGAGCTCGGCAATAAGCATTTCAGCCATTTCAGCCCCGAAACCAACCTGTTCGAGGAACTCGAAAGGGTATTTCGCGACTACGGCGAATCCGGCACCGGAACGACGCGTCACTACGTCCACGACGACGAAGAGGCAAAACTGTACGGCGCCAAGCCAGGTACCTTCACCGAATGGGAGCAATTGCCGGCGGGGTCCGACCTGCTGTTTTACGAGGGACTGCACGGCGCCGTCGTGACCGACAAGGTCAACGTCGCACAGCATGCCGATCTCAAGATCGGCGTCGTGCCGGTGATCAACCTGGAATGGATCCAGAAGCTGCACCGCGACCGCAGCGCCCGCGGCTATACCGCGGAGGCGGTGACCGACACCATCCTGCGGCGAATGCCCGACTACGTGAACTACATCTGTCCGCAGTTCGCCGAGACCGACATCAATTTTCAGCGCGTGCCGACCGTCGATACGTCGAACCCGTTCATCGCGCGGTGGATTCCGACGCCGGATGAATCGATGGTGGTGATCCGCCTCAGGAATCCGCGCGGCATCGATTTTCCGTACCTGCTGTCGATGATTCCGCACAGCTTCATGTCGCGCGCCAATTCGATCGTGATCCACGGCGCGAAGCTCGACCTGGCGATGCAGCTCATCCTCACCCCACTGATCCTGCAACTGATGGAACGCAAGAGGCGCACGATATGAACGCTCCCGTCTTGTCCCGCATCGCCAGCCGTCCCGATGTTTCGCACGCGGAGATGGCCAACGCCATCCGCTTCCTCGCAATCGACGCCGTCGAGAAGGCGAAGTCCGGCCATCCGGGCATGCCGATGGGCATGGCCGACGTCGCTACCGTCCTGTTCTCGCGCTTCCTCAAATTCGATCCCTCCGACCCCGCATGGCCGGACCGCGACCGCTTCGTGCTGTCGGCCGGCCACGGCTCGATGCTGCTGTATGCGCTGCTGCACCTGACGGGCTACGAAGGCATGACGCTGGACGAGCTCAGGGCCTTCCGGCAGTGGGGATCGAAGACGCCGGGGCATCCGGAATACGGCCATACGGCGGGCGTCGAGACGACCACCGGACCGCTCGGGCAGGGCATCGCGACCGCTGTCGGCATGGCGCTCGCCGAGCGGCTGATGAACGCACGCTTCGGCGACGACTTCGTCGATCATTACACCTACGTGATTGCCGGAGACGGCTGCCTGATGGAGGGCCTCAGCCACGAGGCGATCTCGCTGGCCGGCCATCTGCAGCTCAATCGGCTGATCGTGCTGTTCGACGACAACAGCATCTCGATCGACGGGGCGACGTCGCTGTCGTGCTCGGACGACCAGCTCGCACGGTTCAGGGCGTCCGGATGGTCGGCCTGCCGGATTGATGGCCACGATCCCGAAGCGATTGCCGCCGCCATCGAGCGGGCCCGGGAAAATGACCGGCCATCGCTGATCGCCTGCCGTACGCTGATCGGCTTCGGGGCGCCGAACCGTCAGGGCAGCGAAAAGGCCCACGGCGCGCCGCTCGGCGCAGATGAGATCACCAAGACCCGCGATGCGCTGAACTGGCCGCATCCGCCGTTCCAGATTCCGGAATCCATCCTTGATCAATGGCGCAAGGCCGGCGCCCGCGGGCACGCCGCCCGCCGAAGCTGGATCGAGCGAACAAGGTGCTTCGATGCTGCAACGCGCTCACCGTTCCACGATGCCCTTAATCGCAATCTGCCGTGCGGCTACCTCGACGCGATGGCGCGCTTGCGCGATCGCTTCACCGCCGAACGGCCGAACATCGCCACCCGGCAGGCGTCGCAGCTTGTGATCGATGGAATCGCAGAGGCGTTGCCGAATTTGCTCGGCGGCTCTGCCGACCTGACCCACTCCAATCTGACGCGCGCCAAAACGCATCAGCCGGTGCAATCCGACTGTTTCGACGGCAGCTATGTTCACTATGGCGTCCGCGAGCACGCCATGGCCGCGGCAATGAACGGCATTGCGCTGCATGGCGGCTTCATTCCCTATGGCGGCACGTTCTTGAGCTTCGCCGACTACAGCCGTCCGGCGATCCGGCTGGCGGCGCTGATGAACGTTCGCGTCATCCATGTGATGACGCACGATTCCATCGGCCTCGGCGAGGATGGACCGACCCATCAGCCGGTCGAGCATCTGGCGTCACTTCGCGCTATCCCCAACCTGCTGGTGTTCCGGCCTGGCGACGCCGTCGAGACGGCGGAAGCCTGGGATTGCGCGCTGCGGGCGCAAAATAATCCGTCGGTGCTGTGCCTGTCGCGGCAGGCGCTTCCGACGTTTCGCGAGGCCGTAAGCGACGTCAATCAGGTCGCGTTCGGCGCTTACGTCGTGGTTGAGCCGGAAGATCGCCGCGACGTGACGCTGATCGCAGCGGGCTCGGAAGTATCGATCGCACGACACGCAGCGGAACTGCTGGGCAGCGTGAACATCCGCGCCGCCGTTGTTTCGGCGCCGTGCTTCGAGCTGTTCCGTCAGCAATCGCGCGAATACCGGACCGCGGTGCTTGGACGCGTGCCGCGTATCGGTGT
This sequence comes from Bradyrhizobium sp. AZCC 2176, assembly GCF_036924645.1. Lineage (NCBI taxonomy): Bacteria > Pseudomonadati > Pseudomonadota > Alphaproteobacteria > Hyphomicrobiales > Nitrobacteraceae > Bradyrhizobium > Bradyrhizobium sp. AZCC 2176. Next base: position 3,462,118 of record NZ_JAZHRX010000001.1, read on the forward strand.
CGAAGCCGCGGTCGAGGGCGAGTGGGCGCGCTGGCTCGGCGACGACGGCGAGTTCGTCGGCATGACCGGCTTTGGCGCCTCCGCACCGGCCGAAACACTCTATCGCGAATTCGGCATCACCGCGGACGCAGTGGCGAAGGCGGCGCTGCGTTGCATCGCCCGCGCAAGGCTGGCGGCGAGCTGCCCACGACGGTCTGCACACGAGCAATGAGACGGAGGTTCCCATGGCAAGAATTACGCTGAGGCAATTGCTGGATCATGCCGCTGAGCGCGGCTATGGCGTCCCGGCGTTCAACATCAACAACATGGAGCAGGGCCTTGCGATCATGGAGGCGGCTTCTACCGTCGATGCGCCCGTCATCATCCAGGCCTCGCGGGGCGCGCGCTCCTACGCCAACGATATCATGCTGGCGAAGATGATCGGTGCGCTGGAAGAGATGTATCCGCAGATTCCGCTCTGCCTGCACCAGGATCACGGCAACGAGGAATCGACCTGCGCCACCGCGCTACAGCACGGCTTCACGTCAGTGATGATGGACGGCTCGCTGAAGGCCGATGCCAAGACCCCGGCGAGCTACGAATACAATGTCGACATCACCCGCCGCGTGGTCGACATGGCGCACTGGATCGGCGCCTCGGTCGAGGGCGAGCTCGGCGTGCTCGGTTCGCTGGAGCATGGCGGCGGCGAGCAGGAGGACGGCCATGGCGTCGAAGGCGAGGTCAGCCACGATCAACTGCTGACCGATCCCGATCAGGCGGTCGACTTCGTTCGCGCCACCAGGGTCGATGCGCTGGCGATTGCGATGGGCACCTCGCACGGCGCCTACAAATTCTCGCGCAAGCCCGATGGCGATATCCTCGCCATGCGGGTAGTCGAGGAAATCCACCGGCGGCTGCCGAATACGCATCTGGTGATGCACGGTTCATCCTCGGTGCCGCAGCCGCTGCAGGACATGTTCAACCAGTTCGGCGGCGAGATGCCGCAGACCTGGGGCGTGCCGGTCGAGGAGATCGTCCGTGGCATCAAACACGGCGTCCGCAAGGTAAATATCGACACCGACTGCCGGCTGGCGATGGCGGCAGCGTTCCGCAAGGTGGCGACGCAAAACAAGAGCGAATTCGATCCGCGCAAATTCCTGAAACCGGCGATGGATGGCTTGCGCGATCTCTGCCGGGAGCGCTTCGAGCAATTCGGCACCGCGGGCCACGCCTCCCAGATCAAGGTCGTTCCGTTGGCCGAGATGGCAAAGCGCTACCGCTCGGGCGCGCTCGATCCACGCATGGGAGGAATGGCCGATGCCGCCGAATGAATTGATGACGCGTTCGATCCCGATCCATGGCCGCACACCCGACGAGGAGACCAGTATGAACATGCACTCGATGACCGTTCGCGGCAAGGATCGCTATAAATCAGGCGTCCTCGAATACAAGAAGATGGGTTATTGGGAGCCCGATTATACGCCCAAGGACACCGACATCATCGCGCTGTTTCGGGTGACGCCGCAGGACGGCGTCGATCCGGTCGAGGCGTCGGCGGCGGTGGCAGGCGAATCCTCGACCGCGACCTGGACCGTGGTGTGGACCGACCGGCTGACGGCCGCGGAGAAATACCGCGCCAAATGTTATCGCGTCGATCCCGTGCCGAACTCGCCGGGGCAGTATTTTGCCTACATCGCCTACGACCTCGATTTGTTCGAACCCGGATCGATCGCCAATCTGTCGGCCTCGATCATCGGCAACGTGTTTGGTTTCAAGCCGCTGAAGGCGTTGCGGCTCGAGGACATGCGGTTGCCCGTGGCCTATGTAAAGACGTTCCAGGGGCCGGCGACCGGCATCGTGGTCGAGCGCGAGCGCATGGACAAGTTCGGCCGGCCGCTGCTCGGCGCCACCGTCAAGCCGAAGCTTGGCCTGTCCGGCCGCAACTACGGACGTGTGGTCTATGAGGCCCTGAAGGGCGGGCTCGACTTTACCAAGGATGACGAGAACATCAACTCGCAGCCGTTCATGCATTGGCGCGAGCGGTTCCTCTATTGCATGGAAGCCGTCAACAAGGCGCAGGCTGCGTCCGGCGAGATCAAGGGCACCTATCTCAACGTCACCGCCGGAACCATGGAGGACATGTACGAGCGCGCCGAATTCGCCAAGGAACTCGGTTCGGTCATCATCATGATCGACCTCGTGATCGGCTACACCGCGATCCAGTCGATGGCGAAATGGGCCCGGCGTAACGACATGATCCTGCATCTGCACAGGGCCGGGCACTCGACCTACACGCGGCAGCGCAACCACGGCGTCTCGTTCCGGGTGATCGCGAAATGGATGCGGCTCGCGGGCGTCGATCACATCCATGCCGGCACCGTGGTCGGCAAGCTCGAAGGCGACCCGGCGACCACGCGCGGCTACTACGACATTTGCCGCGAGGACTACAATCCGATGCGGCTGGAGCACGGCGTGTTCTTCGACCAGCACTGGGCCAGCCTCAACCGGCTGATGCCGGTGGCGTCCGGCGGCATTCACGCCGGACAGATGCATCAATTGCTCGATCATCTCGGCGAAGACGTGATCCTGCAGTTCGGCGGCGGCACCATCGGCCATCCCATGGGCATCCAGGCCGGCGCGACCGCCAACCGCGTGGCGCTGGAAGCGATGATCCTCGCGCGCAACGAGGGCCGCGACTACCTGCACGAGGGCCCCGAGATTCTGGCCAAGGCGGCCGAGACCTGCACGCCGCTGAAATCGGCGCTCGAGGTCTGGAAGAACGTCACCTTCAACTATGAATCGACCGACATGCCGGACTACGTCCCCACGCCCTCTGTCGCGATGTAAGGAGCTTTCAGATCATGCGCATTACCCAAGGCTGCTTCTCGTTCCTGCCTGATCTTACCGACGAGCAGATTTCCCGCCAGGTCCAGTACTGTTTGGAGCAGGGGTGGGCGGTGAACATCGAATTCACCGACGATCCGCATCCCCGCAACAGTTTCTGGGAAATGTGGGGCCTGCCGATGTTCGATCTCCGCGACGCCGCCGGCGTCATGATGGAGCTCGATCAATGCCGCAAAGTATATGGCGACCGTTACATCCGCCTGTCGGCATTCGATTCCAGTCACGGCTGGGAATCGGTGCGGCTGTCCTTCATCGTCAACCGGCCGAAGGATGAACCCGGCTTCCGCCTCGAGCGGCACGAAGTGGCCGGCCGCAACATCCGCTATACGACCAAATCATACGCCACCGACTGTCCGGAGGGGCGGCGCTACGGTTAGGCAACAGGTTCGGTCCGGCAGACACGTTCTCCCTGATCGTGCCTGCGTCTGCCGGATGCACTGCTCCGTCGCTGCGGAAGCGGCGACGGAGTTTTTTTCGAAGATGCGCGTACAGCACGTTGAGGGTAGCAGATGGACGTGGATACCGCCCCGATGACGGATACGGTCAGCCTCCGCGACGAGCTTGAAGCCGTCGGCATCGAAGAGATTCTCTCCCAGCTCGATGGCGAGCTGATCGGGCTGAAGCCGGTCAAGACCCGCATTCGCGAGATTGCGTCGCTGTTGTTGATCGAACGGATCCGCAAGCGCATGAGCCTGACGACGGAGGTGCCGACATTGCACATGTCGTTCACCGGTAACCCCGGCACCGGCAAGACCACGGTGGCGCTGCGGATCGCGAGCATTCTCCACAGGCTTGGCTTCGTGCGCCGCGGCCATGTCGTCTCCGTCACTCGCGATGAGCTGGTGGGACAATATATCGGCCACACCGCTCCCAAGACCAAGGAGGTGCTGAAGAAGGCGATGGGCGGCGTCCTGTTCATCGATGAGGCCTATTACCTGTATCGGCCGGACAATGAACGCGACTACGGCCAGGAGGCGATCGAGATCCTGCTGCAGGTGATGGAATCGCAGCGGGAGGATCTGGTGGTAATCCTCGCCGGCTACGGCGACCGCATGGACAAGTTCTTTGCCTCAAATCCCGGCTTTCGTTCCCGCATCGCCCATCACATCGATTTTCCGGATTATTCCGGCTATGAGTTGCTCGCCATCGCCGAGTTGATGCTGCACGAGATGAACTACAAGTTCAGCGCCGATGCACGAGAGGCGTTCATCCGCTACATCGCGCTGCGCAAGATCCAGCCGCTGTTCTCCAATGCGCGCTCGATCCGAAACGCGATCGACCGCATGCGGTTGCGCCAAGCCAATCGTCTTGTCGCCGATCCCGACCGCGTGCTGACGGCCGACGATATCATGTCGCTGGAGGCGGCGGATGTGCTGGCCAGCCGGGTATTCTCGAACGAGCTCCCGCGGTAAGATCGAGGGAATTTTCCGGACTCCGGAGTCCTCAAAGGCTTTCGCGCCGCTGTCAGGCCGCATGGCAGACATTCAACGGGTTCGATTTGAGCGGCCGCGATGTATGCGTGACGCGCCCTAGCCGATGTTCGCGGCTGCCGATGACCGTGCCTTATCGACGCCGCCGACGATCGCGAGCCTCGCCGCCCACGCCACACGCTGCGTGACCCAGTCGCTGTCATGCAGCCTGTCGTCATCCATCGGGTCGACCATCCGGTCGAACGAGATCTGCTCTACCTGATACAGGTCCTTCATGAATGCGAAGCGGCGAAACACATTGACGCCGGCGTCCCGCGCCAGTTCGCTGATCGCCTCGACCATTGCGATCGCTTTGTCTTTCTTGGCCGGCGTCAGCACAGCCGGCAAATATTGGAGATCCATCAGGACGACGTCGGCCTGCGTTTCGTTGCGCAGCTTGACTAAACCATCGCGGATGGCCCTGGTGGTTTCGTTGAAGGAGGGAGGTGGAGGATTGTGGTCTGGTCTTTGCCAGACTGCATTTGTTCCGACCTGCCAGATCACCAGATCGGGCATCTGGGCGATGACGTCGGTATCGAACCGCTGAAGCTCGATCGGCGCTTCCTGGCCGCCGATTCCCTTGTTGACCATGGTAATCTTGGCGGTCGGATATTCGGCCTGAAGAAGCGACAGCAGCCGTTCCGGATAGGCCTTGATATTGTTGTGGCCCGCCGTCGTCGACGAGCCGATCGCGACGATCTTGGCTTTTCCTCCGGTGAGGCTGTGCGCAAAGTGGGGCAGGCCGTGCTCGAATGGAATTGGCACAACCGGGATCTGTGAGGGATCGCTGTCCATGAGTCACCAGGTTGTTGCAGCCGACACAACTAAGGTGGAAGAAAGAATAGCGCGCCACGGCGAGATCGCCTAGCCAGCGGACGCGCGGATCACCGCGCCGCTGCGATGAGACCTTGTTGCGGGCCTGTCTTTGCTAAGTCTCATCAGTCCGAATGGCGCATGGCCACGTGATACTGGCGGCGGCAATGTCCGCATCCAAGTATGACCAGACCGGTCAACTCGTGCAGGAGACGGTGACACAAGAGAGCGGATTCTATCTTCAATCCAACTACGCGCCGGACGGCGCCCTGACCTCCCAGACGACCGGGCATGCCGATGGCAGCCGCGGGTTACGCCGGTTGAGGCATGTCACCCAGCCGGCGGCGCCGGGCCGGAATGCATTTTGAGAAATCCTAAAATTTTGTCCGAAACAGCAGGGCGGGTTCGTGCGTTGCTTTCCGCAAGTCCTCACGGTGGCGTCTGGCTGCGGCTTCCTGCGACATCCACATTGCAACTATCCGAATTGTTCCCCAGCCCCGCATTGTTGCGCTGCGATCGCATTCGAAATAGCATCGACTGCGAACCAGATGCGGGCAGGGCAGAAGAAATGACATATGAGGTCCTTCTTTGCAGCTTTCTGCCGTCGATCATTCGGTAGCGAATACGGAACCAGCGCACTGGAAAACGCGTCTTCGCTGTCCCCGCTGTTCGTCGGCGTTGCGGAACCCGTGGTCACAGCCGTTCTGTTCCAATCGCGCCTGTGACTACAGCAAGGCCGGGTTTCCCATGGTCGGTGCGCAACCGGTGCTGATCGATTTTGCGGCCAGCATTTTTGAGCGCCGAATGTACGATGCCGAGAACGGCTCGGCGCTGCAGCGGGACGTCAGCCGCCGTTCCATCGGATCGCGGCTGCATCGTCTGACTTTTGGAGGCAACCCGGTTGCGGTCTCCAACAGCACGAGATTCATCGATCTGCTGAAGCAGGAGTCGCGGCGGCCGGTCGTGCTCGTGATCGGCGGCGGGACGATCGGCTCGGGCGCAGACGAACTCTACCGGGATGAATCCATCGAACTCGTCGGCACCGACGTCTATGCCTCGCCGCATACGGTACTGGTGGCCGACGCCCACCGGCTGCCGTTTGAAGATGGCGTCTTCGATGGCGTTTGGGTGCAGGCGGTGCTGGAACACGTGCTGGAACCCGCAACCGTCGTTGCTGAACTGCATCGGGTGCTGCGGCTGGAAGGCCTGGTCTATGCGGAGACGCCGTTCATGCAGCAGGTGCACGAGCGGGCCTATGACTTCTCGCGCTTCACGCAGAGCGGTCACCGCTGGCTGTTCAGGCGATTCTCCGAAATCAGCGCCGGGCCGGTCGGCGGCGCCGGCGTGGCGCTGACCTGGTCGATCCGCTATTTCTCGCGCGCGCTCGGCGCGGGCAACAAGCTGTCCCGCCTGATCGTGCTGCCGTTCTTCTGGATCAGGTATCTCGATGCGTTCGGCCGCGGCCGGGCTGCAGCGGACGCCGCCAGCGGCTTCTTCTTTCTCGGGCGCAGGGCCGAGCAGGCGATGGATCCGCACGCCATGCCGGAATACTACGATCGGCAAAAGTGAGGTTCGGCGCGCGCGGGCCTTACGAAAGGCCCTTGATCTTCTTGCACGGTGTCGACGAAGTCGACGACATCCGCGCGACGTCGGTGACGGAGCGGATGGAAAGCTTTTCCTTGGCCGTGATGAACCGCAGCACGCCGTGCGGATGAGCATCGCAGAACTGCGCAAGCGTGGCGGCGGTTGCGGAAACGCTGTCCTGCTTCGGGACCACGGCGATGCCGCCATCCCTCAGTATGTACGCGTCCTTCACATTGGGCATGGCCGACGTCGCGACGCAAGTCTTGAACAGGTCATTGTAGGCCTGCGGCGTCAGGGTCAGGTCCCCGCCCGGAGTGCCCAGCAAATACTCGCGGCTCTTGCGGCAGTTCTCGTTATCCGCCCGCGCCGCACCGGTCGCGAGCGCCAGCAGCATTGCGGTCGCGACCACTGGCTTCATGCCGTTACTCCGAGGGTGCGGTCCGCGAATGCCCGCTTGCCGGAATAGGTCAGGCCGTAGGTTGTGGCCGCGCAGCGTTCCCATGAAAGGGCGCGGGCATGGGCGGAGGCGCCCGCCGAAAGAATGGCACGCAGGCCGCGATCAGCAGCCAGCTCTGCGATCGCCTCCGATATGCTTTCCACCGACGGCGGCACGAGAATTCCGGTCTCGTCGGCGAGCACGGCGTCCGGCACCCCGCCGACCGCGGTCGCCACGCTTGGCAGGCCGCCGGCCCCGGCCTCGAGATAGACCAGTCCAAATCCCTCCACCCGGCCGGTCGTGTCAGGCAGCCCCGTCAGGCAGAAGAAATCCGAAGCCGCATAGAGATCGCGGATTGCCTCGTTCGGCTGGGGGCCGAGGAAGCGAATGTCGCATTCTGCCTGACCGGCGGCCTGCCGCAGTTCGCCGACATAATCGGCTTCGCCGTCCGGTCCGATCACGAGCCATGTGATGCGGTTGCGCAGATCGTCGGGAAGTCGCGACAGGGCAGCAAGGGTCAGATGATGTCCCTTGCGGCGCGTGATTCGCGCCACCGTGACCATCACCAGCCGGTCCTCCGGCAAACGATGAGCCAGGCGGACTTCGCGGCGTGTCCTTTGCGCACCGAACCAGAATTCCGATACGCCGAGATTGATCGCGCTGATTCTGCGCGGGTCGACGGCAAATCGCTCACGGAACAGCGTCTCGGTAAAGCGGCTGTTGGCGACGACCTCCGTCCGCGGCCCGAACACACCGGCGCTGCGGATCGCCATGCGCTTCAGCGGCGTCTGCGTTTCGTTGATCTCGGTGCCATGCACCGTCATCAATACCCGCGCCGGCGTTCGCCACCTCGAAAGCGCAAGCGGAATGAAGAACGGCCAGTCGGCGGCATGGACAACATCGTATCGATCGCTGCGGACGCCGCGGCGCGCCAGCATGATCTTGCGCGGCAGGTCGCGCATGGAGTGGAGGCCGCCGCGAAACCGAACGACATCGAAGGGCAGGGACCCGTCGTCGTGGGTCTGCCGCGCATAATCGGGCGCCACCACGGTGACCTTTGCGCCGAGCCGGCAGGCCGCCGCCGCGATTTCGCGGGCGTAAGTCCCAATGCCGCCCATCGCGGGAGCGAACTCGCTGGTCAACAGAAGGATGTTCAACCCGGCGCCCTCAATAGGTCGGCGCCGCGGCGGCAAGGCCGCGCGCATCCTGAATTTCCTGATGATAGCGGAATACCCGGGCAAGCTGGGTACCCGGGGTGAACGCCCTGATGGATTCGGCGATGTGCACCGGATTCATCGCACCCGCCTCGATGGCCGTCCTGATATCGATGAATCGCTGGGCGAGCGCCTCAGCCATGTCGTCGCGGCTGCCGCTGCGCGCCACCAGATAGCCGCTGGCGCCGGCGTGGATCACGGGCTCAAGTTGCGGCAGGTGCATGGCAACCACGGGCCGGCCCACCGCCAAAGTTTCCAGTACGCAACGCGGCATGCCCTCGAATTCCGATGTCAGGATGCCGGCATGCGCGCTTGCCAAGGTTTCCGCCATTCCCGCGGCATCCTTAAAGCCGTGGCGCACGGTGATGTCTTCAATGGCTGCAAATTCCTCGAACCGGTGCGGGTCGCTGGTGCCGATGTAGTGAAACCTGACATCGCCGTTCAATCGCTGCCGCACGCGATCGATGGTGCGAAACATCAGCGGCGGATCCTTGAACTCATCGAGCCGGCCCGCGAACACGATCTGGAACGGCGAGGAGTTGAGCGGCCAGAGTTGCGGCTTGAAGATATCCGTGTTGACCCAGGTCCAGAGCGTGTCGATCTTGTCCTTGCGGCGCGGATAGGTCTGCTGCAGCCGTTCGGTGATGAATGGATTGACGCAGAGAAACTTCTCGCTCATGGCGACGGCAAATCGCTCGCCGGTGTTGTGGACGAAGGCGTACTTCCGCAGCAGCGAATCCATCTGCAGTTTCGGCGCGCCCTCGCCGTGAAGCATCTGCACGAAGGGCAGCCGCAGGATCGCCGGCAGCCACGAGAATTCCACCCGCCGCAGATCGACCGAGCATCGCCTGGCGCGGATCAGCCTTGCGATCGGGCCGAAGTGGCGGAGCAGCGCCATGAAGAACTGCCCGGTCAGCGACGTGCGGATGCTGCGTGCCGCTTCGCGCGCCTGCTGATCCGAATAGTGCAGGATGGGCAGGAAGTCGAAGCCGCGGCCGCGGAACGTCATCCGGTGAAGCCGTCCGAGCTCCAGCTCGCCCGTCGAGTCGACGCCGATGAAGAGGATGTCGGTGTCAACGGGGTGAAATGTAATGAAGTCGCGGATGTAGGTTTCAAGGCCGCCGACCTTTTCGCCGCGCGGATCGAATGGATGGATCAGGCAGATCTGGTAACGCGGTTTGATCCGGTTGGCATTCCGCGCGCGCAGCGCAAGGGTCAATGTTGAAGTCATGCGGCTTTCCTCATGCGTGCCTGGACGATTTGCGGAATGGTTCGCGCAACAAGACGCGGGACCACACTCATGCATCTGACATAGCGAGGACCGAGTCGGCGCGGCTCGCGCAGCATGCGCCACGCCCATTCGAGTCCGGTCCTGCGCGCGAAGGAAGGTGCACGGCTCTGCGTGCCGGCAATGAAATCGAGAGCGGCGCCGATACATAACACGCCGGTTCCGTTCAACTCGTCGAGGCATCGCGCGGCGAACAGCTCCTGCCGCGGCGCGCCCAGCGCGACAAAGCAGAGTCTGGCGCCCGAGTCACGAATACGCTCGATCGCCGCATCGGCTTCGCTGGAATAGGGATCGAACCCCGGCCCCGGCGCCAGGCATCCCGCGATCTGCAATCCCTTGAATCGTTCCGACAAACGCTGCGCCGTCATGTTGAGCGTGAGATCGTTCGCGCCCAACAAGAAGACCGGAAATCCTTTCTTTCGCGCTTCCGCACAGACCGGTTCGACGAGATCGGCGCCGGTCGTCCGCTCGATTCGCGTACCCATCAGACGGCTCAGCACGACAATCGGGAACCCGTCGGCTGTGACAAATCGGGCACGACGATAGGCGGCGCGAAAGTTGGCGTGTTGCTGCAACTGGACAACGTGATCGAGATTGAGCGTGCAGACGCTGAAGTTGTCGCCATGTTGCGCGGCCGACACGATCGACGAGACCGCCGCGGGAAGCGACGGAACATTGATGGTGATGCCGTCGACAGTGAGGCTGGGCTGCAACGATGTCGGCGGTTCCGCCATGTCGATTCTCCTGAGGATGGTTTGATCGAGAGACGCATTCACGCTGGGACTATCGACATGCCGTCGCGTTGCGACGGGAACTGCGTGCCGAAAAATTTTCTCAACCGGTATCGTCACGAAATCGAACTAATGCGACGCAACGATGGCGACGTCGCGATGTGAACAGCGAGACATGGCGACGAATCATTCACGTGGTGGAGATCAGCTATGCAGCAGTGGTCGAGGCGAAATGCGATCGCTCTTATCGCAGGAGCAAGTGTTGCGACGTACGAAAAGCAAGTATTCGCCGCGCAGCCCACGCAGAGTCTCGGCGCGATCGCGGCTCGTAACGGAATCGTGTTCGGCGCAGCGGCAGGTCCAGTCATCGACAAGGATCATGCCTATCGCGAGCTCTATCAGACGCAGACGCGTATCGTTACGACGGACATTGCGATGAAGATGGGAACCATCGCACCGCAACCAGGGCCGAAGCGATTCGAGAGCGCGGACCGCTTGCTGCAATTCTGTGCAGGCAACAATATTCCGATGCGTGGCCACTGCCTGATCTGGAACGAATGGGTTCCGCAATGGATCAGGAGCATGAGCGGCGCCGAGCGCGAAAAGTTCTTCGATTCCTATATCGAGGAAGTGGCTGCCCGCTATGTCGGCAAGCTGCACTCATGGGACGTCGTCAACGAACCGTTCTGGCCCGGGCACAAGGCGCCCGGCGGTTACCGGCTCGGTCCATGGTACGACACGTTTGGCACGGGATATGTGCGCCGTGCCTTTGAGCGCGTGGCGATGGTCGACCGGAAGACCAAACTGGTCCTCAACGAGGCGCAGAGCGAGCGCGACGACGATGTCGGCCTTACGGTTCGCCGCGGCTTGCTGCAACTGGTCGACGAATTGAAGCATGCCGGCGTGCCGCTGCATGCCGTCGGGCTGCAAAGTCACCTGCAGCCGCGTTATCCGCACGACCCCGGACGTTTTGCAGAATTCCTTCACGCGCTCGCCGAACGTGGCGTCGATATCTATCTGACCGAGTTCGACGTGCGCGACGATACGTTTCCGGATGACGTGGCGGCCCGTGATGCCATGATCGCCGAGACGGCTGAGAAGTACTTGAACAACGTGCTACGCGTTCCCGCGGTCAAGGTGGTGATTGCCTGGGAACTTGCCGACAACTACTCGTTCTATACCGATGCGGCGAAGAAGAAGGATCCCCTCGCGCAGCGGCTGCCTCGTCCGCTACCGTTCGATTCGTCGATGCAGAAGAAGCCGCTCTGGTTCGCGATGGCGCGTGCGTTCGAGAATACCCGGAAGTCATAGCCGCCGATTGGCTGCCGATTGTAGTGAATGCGCTCATGCCCCCAAATGTTGGGGGCGTGGGCGGAGTATCCGCACCAGCGTCGGTGCGTAGAGTAGCGCGAGCGCTCCGAAATAGACGGCGGCGCCTGCCGCGACATGCGCCGCCAACACGGCAATGGTGCGCGCTTCCGGGAAGATCCGCAGCAACGCTGCCATTGCAATCGTGGCCAACGCGATGCGTACGAGATGGCCGACCGGAAGGCGCAGGCCAAACCTGGTAAACCCGATCGAGAAACTGACGCTGGCCGCGGCCAGCGCCGCGAGCACGGTTGCGCCGGCAACGCCGGTGAGGCCCCAACGCGGCAGGAACAGGGCACTCAGCACCACGGTCGTCAACGCGTCGATCGCCGCAATGGCCATCATCCAGCGCGTGCGGTTTTGCAGGAGAAACACCTGATCGCCGAAATGGGCGCGAAGGTTGCGGATCGCGCCGGCGAGCGTCGAGAGTGGCAGGATGGCGAGCGTCACCGCCTGGAACGGCGCTGCAATCAAGAGGTGCACGATCTCGGTTCTCAGCATGAATATGCCGGCGAGGCTCGGCGCCAGGATGGCGACAAGGAGCGCGCTGTTGGCGGCAAGCTGGCGCATGCCGGCCTGGCTGCCCTCCTGTTCCATGCTCTTGACCGCAAGCGGGAACGCGGCGGCCGTCACCAGCATGGCGGCGACTGCTGCGGCGCGTTGGCCGAGGCCGTAACCCACCGCGAACAGTCCGGCTGCGGCCACGCCCGACATCTGGTTGACGATGAAGCGCGACGCATTGAGACCGACCCAGCCGAGCGCACCGCCGACGATCAGCGGAATGCCGTAGCGCAGCGCGTGCGTGACGATCTCGCGGTCGATTGGCCAAAGCCGGTAGCCGTTGCGGAGGGCGGGCAGCACGATCAACGCTGCGGTCAGTTGTGCCGCGGTGTATCCCGCAAGCGGCCACTCCGCCGATTGGCCGAACAATCTGATCAACACCAGGCCGGCGACAAAACCGACCGACGGCCCGAATACCTGCTGGATCGTGTAGACCCGGATCTGCTGCTGTGCGCGGGCACGCTCGCCGATATAGAGGTTGAGGGATCGGGTTATCACGTAGGCGACCGCGGCAAGGAGAAGGTCCGTTCTGGCCTCGGGCGCGATGACCAGTAGCAGGATTGCGATGACGGCCGCGCTCTGCAACGCAATGGACACCAGCAACACCGCGTTTTCGGTGCGATAGAAGCGAGGCGCGTCGTTGACGTCCTGGTAGCGTCCGAGGAACCGCAGCGCATATTGCGACCACCAGGCGAGAAAGCCGATCTGCAGCAATTCGTGCGTGGCTGTGATCAATGTGATGACGCCGAGCGTATGCTCATCGACGACATGCGTCCAAACGATCATCGCCAGAAGCTGGAACAGCGGTCCGACGAATTGCGCGGGCAGATAGAGCAGGGTGTGTTTTAACAGCATGCTCAGGCCCCCAGCCAGCGGCAGAGTCGGGGGGAGGCGAGCTGCCGGACGGCCAGCAGCGCGGCCGTGGAGAGGAGGACAGTCAAGCCGCAACAAACGGCAAAGCCGGCGATGCCGCCGAGCTGGCGCAGCGCGGTGTGATCGCGCAGCGCCATGACGATGAAGATGTGCCAGAGATATATGAAATAGCTGCCCGAGCCGAACCATCCAAGCGGCGGCGATCTCGGCTGGATGGCGAACAGTGAGACGCAGAACAGGGCGGCATAGAGGAAGAAGGCGGTCGAATCGTAGGTGGCGGCATCGCCAAGGCCGAGAATGCGCACGGCGGCATAGACCATGTAGGCCGCCAGCATGGCGCCAATGAGCGCGCGGTGCATGCCCTGGTCCCGCAGGTCTGCGAACATCGCGGTCAGCGCGCCGAGTGCGACGAAGGAGAACCAGAATGGAATGTCGCGCATGCGGACTTCGTCGAGCAATCCGTCCGAGGCGCCGAGCCGGGACATGGCCGGGTCGAGATAGCTGCCTGCAAGCAGGCCGCATCCGATCGAGAGGATCAAGAGCGCCGCGATCCGTTTGCTTGAAGCCGGTTGTCCGGCGCCGCTAATCGCAAAGACGAGCCATAGGCCGAGCATGCAGCAGACATAGACGAAGACGTAGTAGTAGACGAAGACGTATCCGAGGGCAAACCGGGCGAGCGCCGTGCCGATGCGATGGTCCATCGCCGGATTGTGCAGGGCCATGTAGGCATAGGCGGCGGCGAACGCGATCGCGTAGGGGATCACAGCCGCCTTCAACCGCTTTGCGAGCGGCACGCGGCCGGAAAGTGCGGTCAGATATCCCGATACGAACAGGAAGACCGGCACGCAGGGCCGCAGCGCCGCGTCGAGGGATTTTGCCCAGACAGCATCGAGCGGCTGCGGCAGCGAATGGATTCCGATCACCATCAGGATGGCGATGCCGCGCATGGCGTCGACGACGCCGTCGCGGCTCTGAGCCGGCGCGTGCGCGATGCTCAGGGATCGCGGGTTTGCCGCTATGCGCTCCATGACCGTCATGATGTGCGCTCCTGCTGAGAAATCGCGGGAGACGGCGCGGGCCTGATGGCGCGGCGGTCGTAGGCCTCGGTCAGATATCGCCGCAGCGGCGTTTCGAATGTGCGCAGCGACACGACGCTTGCGAATGCAAGAACGACGATCGCCACCGGCGCAAGAATCAGCCGCTCATGCGGCGACAGGGAGAGTAACCGCGATCCGAAGGTGATGATGACGGTCGCAACCGGAATATGCAGCATGTAGCAGGAATAGGTCAGCGGCGACCAGCGATCGAAGCGGAGCCGCGACAGCAGCGTCTCGGTCCCCGCGCAGTCTGCCTGAACGGCAAGCATTGCGATGGCGTAGATCGCGATCAGGGCAGTCATCGTTGGCAGCCAGGAGCCGAGTGCGATGAACGCCGCCAGCGATGCAGCCAGCGCGCCGGGAAGCGCCGGCCAGTGCGCGATCCGGCCGCGAAACAGATAACAGACCATGCCGAGGTTGAAGGCAGGCAGCGCCCTGAAGGCGCCGCCCTGATTGATCCAGTCAGCCCATGGCGTTGTTCCCGCTGTCCAGGCCCATAGCGAGTTGGCGAGTGCGGCGACGACCACGAGCGCAACGACCGCTTCCTTGCGACGTTGCGCGATCAGGGCGACGAGCGGGAAAAGCAGATAGCAGAACATCTCCGCCGACAGCGACCAGCTCGGAAAGTTGAAGGTCAGGCGCTCGCCTATGAAGGCGTGGAGCAGCAGGAACTGGGCAGGCAGGTCGGAAAGCGGGTAGCGGGCGGGATTGTCGGTCCGGGCAGCGCCGAAATGCAGCGCACCGGCAAGCGCCAGATAGAAGGCGAGCGTGGCGAGATGCAGCGGATAGATGCGGGCGATCCGGCGCCAGAGGAACCGGCCGATCGATGCGGCCTCATCGACGCGGCCGAAATATTGACGGGCGATGACGAAGCCGGAGATCACAAAGAACAGATCGACGAACAGGTTGAAGTGCCAGGTGTGCGCGACCATGAAGCGGCCGACAGGAATGTCCTTGAAGTAATCGGAATAGTGAAGGATCACCACGGCGCCGGCTGCAACGATGCGCAACCCGTCCTGATGCCTTGTGGTGCTGGTGTCATGCAAGGCTGCGGTACTCCGGACCCGAAATTCCTCTGGAAGGGCTGTTATCAGGCGGCCAGCCGGGCGATCAGGCTGATGACCGCATCGCGGTCGCTGCGGGCCAGATCGTTCCATCGCGCCAGATTCCGCACCGCCTGCGCTACGTACCGGGCGCGCCAGTCCTCGTTCGATAGCGCGGCGGCGATCCGCGCAGCGGCCGAGGCGGGATCGGCGGTGTTGATATGGATACCGGACTCGCCAAGCACCTCGCGAAAGATGGCCGCATCGGGAGCGATGATCGGCAGGCCGGCGTATTGCGCTTCCAGCAGCGGCAACCCCAGGCCTTCGTCATGGGACGTGCAGACGAACAGATCGGCGGCATCAAGCAATTGATTGACCCGGTCGGCGGACTGATATCCATGCAGCGTAACGCCCGGTTGCCCCTCAAGCGCGTGCCAGTCGTTACCCCAGCCCGGCCTTCCGACGATATCGAGCGTTGCATCCGGAAATTCCTGTGCGCGCAAGGCGTCGAGGATTTTCGCCGCCGCTGTGAAATTCTTGCGCGGCTCTACCGTGCCCAGCGCGATCAGCCGAAGCGGTTGGGGCCGCGCGCTGCGCTCGCCGCGTTGCCCGGGGTCGAGGCCAAACACGTTGCGGACCGAAGGCCGATAGAGCGTCACCTCGGCATCGGACCGGCAATGCGCGGCAAGTCTGCGCCGCGTGTCGCCGGAATTCGCCAGAAAGCGCGGGTAGTGGCGCAACGCGAACTTGAACGGCCCGGCCATATAGAGCCGCGCCCGCATATTGAGCTCGGCGCGCCGCGTGATCAGGAAATCATCATGGATATAGGGCAGCACCCGCGATGCAAACGGCCGCAGCAGCGGACTGGGGGGAAAGCCGGGACATAGCAGGATGGAGGACGAAGCGGCGAGCCGCATCGGCAATCCCAGGGTTTGCGTCGTCAGCATCTGGCGAAGACCCTTCGCCCTCACAGGCACGACATCGAGCGGCGCCAGCGCGGCCTCGGAGAACAGCTCCAGCGTGATGCGCTCGAGACCGGTGACGTGACGTCCGAGATGGGTGTTGTCGACATAGATAGTCATGCGAAAGGGAATCCCGAGTTATGCCGGAACGGACCGGTAGCTGATGGGTGTGCGGACTTGCGCGGGCGCGCTAACGCGCCGCGGCTCGCGCGGCAGCAGGACCGCTATGAGGATCACGAACTGCGTCAGCTGAATGTTCTTCGACGAGAAGCTCACCGAGCTGGCGGCGATGATGACGATCAGCAGCACGATGGCCCATACCGCCCGGTTCGAGCGGCGCACCAATTCGACGAAGAAGCAGACCAGTCCGATCGTCAGCAGGATGGTGTGGACGAGGCCGAATTGGACGACGGACGAAATCCAGAAGTTTTCGATGCCGTAGTTGAGGCCGAGCTGCGACTGCAGCGCATTCACCCGAACCGGATTGGGGCCGAGGATCAGTTCATGCCAGTCGAAGTGCGAGAGCAGGCTGAAAGTGGCGAAGCGCGCCAACGTGCTGCCCTTGTCGGAAGAGAAGCGCAGCAGCATCTTGTCGAAAATGCCGAGGTCGAGCGCGGCGAATATGACGGCGCCCGCGGCAAACAGCACACAGATCGCGAGAATGGCCGCGGGAAGCGGCGTTCGCTTTCCCCGCATCAGGCGAAACGCTTCAAAGCTCCCGGCCAGCCCGATCATCGCCAGCACCGTGACCAGCGACGTTCGGCCGCCAAAGGCCATCAGCGATCCGAGGCAGAATGCGATCAGTGGCAGCCGCACCAGGACTGGTGGACAGATCGCCGGACGAAGCACCAGCGCCAGCACATAGGCGCCGACGATGCCGGATGCCGTGAGCGGGTGGCCCAGCAGCGCCGCGGAGCGCCACTCTCCCATCACCACGACGTCACCGAGCGTCAACGGGATCAGCCGATGCCCGGAGAAATACTCATAGTAGCCGAGCACGACGTTCAGCAGGATCGTGAAGTGTATGGCCCAGGCCAGCGGGCGTTTCTGCGCTGATGATAGCTGCCACATCACCATCGCAATCAGGATCGGCAGCAGGAACGTGTCGATGATCACGGTGAATGGACGTTCGAGCACCACCACCTGGATCAGCAGAAACAGCCAGCAGAGCAGATAGGCCAGCAGCAGCTTCGATTCGGAAAACACCCGGTTGATCTCGCCAACCGGGCCGCGGCTGCGCAGCAACAGGAGACCGAATCCCAGCAACGTGAAATAGGTTGCCGGGTGAAGTTTTTCGTAAAAATTACCGCCCGCCGTCATATAGTGGATTTTCCAGTTGGTCAGGACGGACGACGAGAGCGTGAATGTTGCGATGACGGCCAGCAGCATCAAACCGGTCGCGACCCGTTCGATGAACGCGTCGGCATTCGCGATGCGCCCATGCGCATGGGAAGCCGGCCGTAGTGCCGGCGACACAAGGGGACGACGGCGCACCTGCGTGGCGCCGGCCGGTCCGTTCAATGGTCCGCGCATTCTCACCGCGCCACTCCGGCATGGAGGCTCGCGGCGCCATACGGCTTCAGATAGGCCGAGCTGCGGTAATAGTCGTAGAACTGCAGGCGGCTGAGATCGACGCGGGTCAACACCGTGCCCATGATTCGGTCGCTCACTGGGGACAGCAGGTCCATGGCA
Source organism: Bradyrhizobium sp. AZCC 2176 (assembly GCF_036924645.1). Taxonomy (NCBI): domain Bacteria; kingdom Pseudomonadati; phylum Pseudomonadota; class Alphaproteobacteria; order Hyphomicrobiales; family Nitrobacteraceae; genus Bradyrhizobium; species Bradyrhizobium sp. AZCC 2176. The sequence continues at coordinate 3,480,132 of NZ_JAZHRX010000001.1, forward strand.
TGGGACAGCACTTCGCCGGGGGTCTGGTCCCAGGCCAGCGCCAGAATGATGCGATCGGCCAGTTCGGCGAGCGCGCGGCCGTCGACCAGCGGCACCAGCGGCGGCGAGTCGATCACGATCAGTTCGTAACGGTGACGGAAATGATCGAGAACGTCGACGATCCGGTCGGAGAACATCAACTCGGTGATGTATTCGACCTCCTTGATCCTGGTCGACGGCAGAATTGAGAGCCCGGTGCTGGGATCAACCAGAATGGCGTGTTCCGGTGCGGTCTGGCCGATCGCGACTTCCAGCAGGCCGGCATCGGCGCGTGGGCATAGCGAGCGCGTCACCTGCGGATTGCGGAGGTCGCCATCGATGAGAAGCGTCCGGATGCCAAGCATCGCCAGCGATTGCGCAAGATTGATGGAGAGCGTGGTCTTGCCCTCGCTGTCGAGCGCGGAGGTGACCTGTACGACTTTCACCGGCTGCGATCGCATCGTCCGTTGCAGCGCGAGGCGAACGGCACGGATCGCTTCCGCGAAAAACGTGCCGGGTTCGTCGATCGCGTAGCGCGTCAAAGGCGGCTGCAGCGGCGCCGGCAGAAGTCTGGCGGTCTTCGGATCATAGCGGCCGAGTTCGTTGCGCCCGCGCCGGGCGAGGCGGGCGAGTTCGCGCGCGCCGACCAACGGAACTGCGGCCAGCGCCGGTACGCCCGAAATGGCTTCAGCCTGTTCGAGCGTCTTGATGCGGCCGTCGAGATAGTCGGTGAGGAATGCCAGCACGCTGCCCGCGCCGAGGCCGAGCATCACGGCAAGGCCCAGGATCAGCATCGTCTTGGGCGATGACGGCCTGATCGGAATGCTGGCCTTGGTGACGATCCGGGAATCCGGCATCTCCAGGCTCTCTTGTGCCGTCGTTTCCTTGGAGCGCGCCAGATAGGATTCATACTGCGTGCGGTTGGCTTCGGCCTCGCGCTGCAGTTCGCGCAGGCGCACCTGCGCTTGCCCTGAGGAGGTGGACACGCCCTGGAGCTGGTCGAGGCTCTGCTGCAGCGACGCCTCGCGGGAGCGCGACACGTCGTAATCGTGCTTGGTGCTGTCCAGTATCCGCCGGATTTCCTCGTTGATCAGCCTTTGGGTATCGCGCCGCTGCGCCCGCACATTGGCGACGAGGGGATGGCGCGCGCCGTATTTGCTGGACAGGTCGGCTTCGTTCTTGGCGATGTCGGCATACTGGGTGCGCAGCTTGGTGATCATTTCCGAGGAAATGGCGGCGTTGATGCCGCCGGGATCGCCGCCGGATTTCGCGATGTCCTGGATCTGCTCATACTTGGCTCGCGCCTCCGCCGTTTGCACGCGCGCGGCAATCAGCTTGTTGTTGAGGTCGGTGATCTGCTGGTCGTTGAGCGTGACGCCTTGCGACACCATCAAATTGTTGGCGGATCGATAATCCTCGACCGCCTTTTCGGAGGCGACGACCCTCGACTTCAACTCGTCGATCTGGCCGTTGAGCCAAGTGGCGGCGATGCGCGTCGCTTCGTTTTTGGCGCGAACCTGCTCCTCGAAATACGCGTCTGCAATCGCGTTGGCGATGGTTGCGGCCTTCTGCGGCGATTCCGAACTGACGGCGATGTCAACGAGGAAGGTGGTGCCCTGCCGCGTCACCTTCATCCGTTTCTGCAGGATCTCCACCGATCGCGCTCGCGCCGCGTCCTCGGGGCTCGCGCCGTCGCTTGGCCCGCTGCTGCTGAACAGCCGCTTGATCGGATCGAGCAGGCCGGGCTTCGGCGTGAATTCTTCGTCTTCCATCAGCTTGAGCTTGCCGACCACGCGCAGCAGGATCGCACCCGACTGGATCAACAGCGTCTGGCTTTCGATGGTTGCATCATCGGTGCCGAAGTTCGACAGCACGGACTGGTTGGTTTCGACGACATTGGCGCGGCGCGGATCGACCAGCACGGTGGACGTCGCCGTATATAGAGTGGTCGCGAACATCAAATAGGTCAGCGCCAGCCCGAGCAGCGCCAAGGTCGGCAGCGCCACCATCTTGTAGCGACGGCGCAGGATGCGGCCCATCTCGCGCAGATCGACGGTCGGATACTGCCAGCTTTCCGCGGGGCGGGCGGCAGGCTCGTCGGGGATCACATAGGGCAGGTCAGAATTGCGCTGTAACATTCATTCCTACCAGGTGTTTGTCGAAGGTGAAGACGGGAATGTCGCTGTCGCGCTTGGTGTAGCGGTAGTAGGCCGAAACCGCGGCAAAGCGGTTGACGAGGTATTTGACGCGGGTGTCTGACGTGAGCACGTTGTCCCTGCGGAGCTGGCCGAAGAACTTGTCGTTCTCGTAACCGCCCGCGAGCGACACGATGATGTTGCGCCGAAGTTCGTAGTCGAGGCCGACTTGAACTGCATTGGCAAGCACGCCGGTGGCGCTGGTGTCGGTGGTCTGCGTCACGAGCTGCTCGGCATTGAAATGCACGTCGAGCAGGCGCGTCGGCCGCCATGTCAGCCGCGCGCGGTAGGAAGGACCCTCGATGTTGCCGATCGACGGATCGTCGAAACGCTGCTGGACATAGCCGGCGCCGAACTCGCCGGTCACCAGATTGCCGAAGCCGACCGTGATGCCGGACAGGGCGCGATACCCCTGCGAGTCCAGCGTGTGGCCCGGCGTTCCCCTGATGTCGCGCTGATTGCCTTCCACGCCGCCGAACCAGCCGAGGGTGGAAGAGATCGCATAGTCGATCCGGCTGTGCAGCGCGTAGACCTGTCCGTCGCGGGCGTCCTGGTTGATGACGGTGCCGTCCTGCGCGCGCGTCGATCCGTAGTCGTAGGAATCGGTACGGAAGCCGACCGAGGTCGTCAGCCGGTTGAATTCCTTGCGCAGCGTGACGTCGCCGGACATCAGGTTGTATGGCGTCGGCGATATGGCGTTGGCGGGGGAAGTGAGCGTGCCGACACCTTCGTTCAGATGCGCGATCTGAAAGCTGCCCAGCAGTACCGTGTCGTTCGTGATGTCCAGCCAGCCATTGCCCTTCAGGCTGGCATTGGTCTGGTTCAGGCTCGAAAACTGGCTATAGGCCGTCGACTGCGCATCCAGCTTCAGGTCCAGACCGTGTCGCCCCCATAGCGAGTGCGCGCGAAGCGTCGGCTCAATCACCGCCGCTATATCGGAACGCTGCGCGGTGCCCGACGCGAAGACGTTGCTGTCGTAAAAAGTGCCGGCGGTCAGCGACGGGTTGAACATCCAGGAGCCGGAGCGAATGCCGATGGGCTCGTAGCCAGGCTGCTGTCGCTTCTTCACCGGCATGTCCTCGGGCGGGATTTCTTCGCGATTGTCCGGATCGGTCCTGTCCGGCAGCGACGACGGCTCAAAGATTTTCTGTGCGTTCCAGGGCGAAGCGAATTCTCCGTTGGTCCACGGGATCGCCTGGGCATGCGCCGACGATCCAAGACCCAGCAGGATTGCAGCAGCCGGCGCCGGCAAGAGGTTGAAGCGGCGTCGGCCGGATACGCGTATCGAACGGAATCGTTCTCCGCTTGTTTCGGACGCATCCAACCCTGCCATTTCAAACTCAGATCCCATCACCCATCCCTTGCGGGAACGCGAAGGCGGCGAACACTTGACGGGCGAAGCCCGTCGCTCAGAAAATGATCGTCGACTGCGCATTAGAAAGGCAGGCCTCATACTCGGTACGCGGGCGCAAGGTTTGATTGAGTTGTGAGATTGAAGTGATGCGCTCGCTTGCAACGCGCCTTGCCGGAAAAAGTTTTCCTCGCGCCGCAAAATATTTCGCATTGCAAAACGCTCGATGTGACGACAACGCAACACACACGTCGTCATTCGCCCGCGAGCGGCATGCACTCCATCTGGTTCCGCGACGCTAGAAGTAGCGTTCCGGAATCCGAATGTTGTCGCCGGGGTAAACCGGAACAGGAGCATCGAGAGGCACGATCTCTTCAGCACCGGCGCCTGCCCGGCGCAGATAGACCTTGTTCTCGTTGGCGCGATACGTGAATCCGCCGGCGCTTGCGACCGCGTCCAGGACCGTCAGCCCATTGCGGTACGGGTATTCGCCGCTCTTCTTGACTTCGCCGAGAATGTAGTACGGACGATACTGCGCGATCTCGACGTTCACGCGCGGATCACGCACGATTCCCTTTGCAAGCGCGGATGCGATCGATTTCTCGAGTTGCCGCGTTGTGGCGCCGGCAGCCTTTATATGGCCCGCGAGTGGAATCGAAACCTTGCCGCCATTGTCGATTTCATACTCGCCGGTGATGTCGGGTTCGCCGTAGACCTTCAGCCTGATTCGGTCGTTCGGGCCAAGGATGTAACCTTCCGCGGACGATGCGGATGGCGGCGTTTGTGCTGAAGCATGAATCGAAAGACCGGCACTGATGCCGGTGATCGCAAGGACGAAAAGAAGAAAGTGAAGCGTCGGGCCGGCGCTGGACGACCGTTGCTGCATGGCTGCATCTCCATGAGTGCATGTACAGCCGCCGATCATAGAGAAGCAATCACGGCAAAAGAATGTGAGGTGTGAGTTCCGCGTGCCCAAGATGCGCGCAGGCTGGTCACAAGTCGTTGCACGCATGTCACAAGAAAAGGATCGTCGATCCTTCAATCGCGATGCAGGTCAGGGTTCCGGTCCGCCACGCAGCAGTGTCGATGTTGATTCGGTTGTGGCGAATATCCGGATGCGGCACCGGCGTGTGACCATGCACGACGAATCGTTCGTGCCTCCGCGTGCAGTCGAGGAACTCATCTCGAATCCAGATCAGATCGTTAACATCCTGTTGCTCGATCGGGATGTCCGGGCGAATGCCGGCATGAACGAACAAAAAATCGCCGCAACTGAACTGGTTACGCAAGCATTGCATGACCAACGCGTGTGCACGCGGAAACGCGTCAAGAAAGCGGCGATGCAGATCGCTCGCCGTCTCGGTTCCGTCGCGCAGCTCGACACCATAGGACGCAAGCGTATGCATGCCGCCCAGTTGCTGCCAGTATTGCAGAATGGCCGGGTCCTGCAGAAAACCTTCCATCACGGCCTCGTGGTTGCCGCGCAGGCACACCGCGTGATTGGCAACGAGCCGGACCGCCAGTAGATCCATCACCGCCCTCGAGTGCGGCCCGCGATCGACATAGTCGCCGAGGTAGACTTCGACCGTATGCGCGATGGGCCGGCGCCGGATGTCGTCGTCGATGCGCGCAGTGATTTCGCTCAGCAAATCAGCGCGGCCGTGGATGTCGCCGACCGCATAGATGCGGGTATCCGCCGGCGCTGAAGCGGAAACGGTGCGCGAAGGTGCCGCAGATGTTCGGTGCATGGTTTGCGATGTCGATCATGGAACCAGGTGGCGGTCAATCCATGACACAATGTACCGAGGCTGCGGTGTCTAGAAAACGAGCAGGCCGATCAGGATGACGATCGCAATCCACGCGATCGCATTCGCGATGATGATTCGGTTCCTGAGCCTGCGGTCGGGCGGCAATCTGCCCTGTTGCACAAGCGCGCGGCTGTGCAGACGTTCAGCCATCATGGGCGCCTCCCCGGAAATGTTCCGTGGCGTGGACGGCTCGCGAGTCGCGGCCGTCTCTGTTTTCCTCCGAAGCCTTGCGATCATCGCGCCAGTTCGTGCGCCTCAATCGCCGTTTCTCGTCAGGCTGTGGCGGATCGCGTTAGCTTTCGATGAACAGACTCGTTCGAAACAACGACGTGACGGCGATTTGTTGCCACTGCCGTGACGCGAACCAGTTCAACTGAACGTGGAGAATCCAACAAGCGATTTTGTTCCGCGATTTTCGATTATGCATGGCAGCATCGAGTCACGCGCAGGCCATTAACCAGGCAAATCGAAACTAAGCGCTTCCGAACAAACCGGAATATCGCGTCGCACAAATCACGGTAAAGATTTCGTTGCGGCGTCATCCGCGAGATTTTCGCTTTCACGCCAAATTTCGCTCAAGATTGTGGAAAGTCTTAGCGATCAGCGAGCGTTCGCGCTCGCGGTAAGTGATGACGTTCGCCGTTGCGAAATCGTCACGCGCGGCGCCGGGTCATTCGAATGTGCCCGGTCACAGTCCGGTTCCAGCAGAGAGGAGAGTCATGGCTTCGATCGTGACAGCCAACTTCGATCGGAACAACGTCACGCCGATTCGGAGAGAGCGAACCCAGATATCGGTCCGTCCTGTCGAGTTTGCCGGCGGCAGTACGCGTGGTGCGTATCGAGGCCGCCGGCGTTCGCGCCGTGTCGCGCGGACTGAGCCGTCATCGTCGGTTGCAAAGCGCATTTTCGATATCGCCGCGGCAAGCGGCGCGTTGCTGTTTTTCGCGCCGCTTCTGATTGCGATCGCGGTGGCGATAAAGGCGACGTCGCCGGGTCCGGTGCTGTTCTTTCAATACCGCTACGGCTATCGAAACCGCCGCTTCAAGATCTACAAGTTCCGCACCATGCGCAACGATGCCGGCGACGTGCGCGGCGTAAGGCAGACCGTCCAGGGTGACGCGCGCGTGACGCCGGTGGGGCGAATTCTGCGCAAGACCAGCCTCGACGAAATTCCGCAACTGCTCAACGTGATCAAGGGCGACATGTCGCTGGTCGGGCCGCGGCCGCATGTGCCGGGAATGCTGGCGGCTGACCTGCCGTATGAAGACCTCGTGCCATACTATTTTCAGCGCCATACGGCGCGGCCGGGCATTACCGGGCTCGCGCAGGTCAGCGGCTGCCGGGGAAGCACGGCCGAATCAGAGCCTGCGATTTCGCGGATCGATTACGACCTTCACTACATCGAGAAGTGGTCGCTGCGCATGGACGTCATGATCATCATCCGCACCATCCGGAAGGAATTCCTGTCGGGAAGCGGGTTCTGACCATCCGCAACGTTAAAACATCGCAGGAAGATATCGAGGGGACAATGCAATGGCGATGATCGAACCGCGCGGCCGTATTGTGCCCGTTCTCCTGTCAGGCGGCGCTGGCTCGCGGCTGTGGCCGCTGTCGCGCGAGACCTATCCCAAGCAACTGCTCTCGCTGCTCGGCGAAAACACTCTTCTGCAGCAGACGGCGCTGCGGGTCGAGGATCGCGCGCTGTTTACCGAGCCGATGGTGATCGCCAACGCCGAGCACCGTTTTGCGATCGGCGAGCAGTTGCGTGCGGTCGGCGTCGATCGTCCGACCATCGTGCTCGAACCGTTCGGAAGAAATACCGCGCCTGCGGTGGCGCTCGCAGCGCTGCTCGCCGGCGAAAGCGACCCCGACGCCGTGATACTGGCGATGCCGGTCGACCACTGGGTGCGCGATCACGCCGCGTTTCGCGCCGCCATATCGACGGGCATCACGGCCGCGCGCTATGGCCGATTCGTCCTGTTCGGCGTCCGGCCTTCGTCGGCGGCGACCGGGTTCGGCTACATCCGGATGGGCGATGAGCTGGAAGCGGCGTCGCCCATTCGCAGCGTTGCGAGCTTCGTCGAGAAGCCGGATCTGGTGACGGTCGAGCGCCTGCTGGCCTGCGACCAGCATGTCTGGAACAGCGGGATATTTCTGCTGCCGGCCCGTCAGTTCATCGACGAACTGGCGGATCGGGCGCCGGAGGTTCTCGCCGCCTGCCGCAAGGCGCTGACGGGCGCGACCCGCGATCTCGATTTTCTTCGCCTCGAGGAGCGCGCATTCGAGGCATGCCCGAGCATTTCGATGGACTACGCGATCATGGAAAAGACCGACAATGCGGTGGTCGTGCCCGCGACCTTCGACTGGAGCGATGTCGGAAGCTGGTCGGCTTTGTGGTCGATGGCAGACAAGGATCCGTCGGGCAATGTGGTGATTGGCGATGCGGTGATGGAAGACGCCTCGGGCTGCTATGTCCGCGGCGACGGGCAACTGGTTGCAGCGCTCGGGGTCGAGGATCTCGTCATCGCGACGTCGCCTGATGTGGTGCTGGTGACCAGCCGGAAGCGCGACCAGGATGTCGGAAAGCTGGTCGAGCGCCTGAAGGCCAACGGCCATCGGTCGGCAACCCAGACCCACAGCGTTCATCGCCCGTGGGGCTACTATCAATCGATCCACTCGGGCGATCGTTTCCAGGTCAAGCGCATCACCGTCAATCCCGGCGCGAAGCTGTCGCTGCAGAAACATTATCACCGCGCCGAACATTGGGTCGTGGTGAACGGCACCGCGATCGTCACGCGCGACGACGAAGAGATCCTCTTGCGCGAGAACGAATCGATCTTCGTTCCGCTCGGATGCATGCATCGCCTGGAGAATCCCGGAAAAGTCCCGCTCAATCTGATCGAGGTCCAGTCGGGGGCCTATCTCGGCGAAGACGACATCGTTCGCGTGCAGGACATCTATGACCGCGTCTGAGGTGCGGCTGGTGGGAGGCAGCATCCGCAATCGCAGACGGCGCACACCGCAGCTTGTGTGCGTGCGACACCAAGGGAGGCCGCAATGAACGCAAAACAACAGGTCAAGGAGCTGGTGAAGGATGCGTTTCCCTCGATATGGCTGCAATGGCATTTCATGAAGCGCCCGAAATCGGCGGAGCGGGAACTGTCCTATCTCGACAAGGTGATTCCCGGTGACGCGGTGACGGTCGACGTCGGCGCCAATTGCGGCCTGTATACGCGGCGGCTGGCGCGCCTTTCCAGGCAGGTTCATGCCTTCGAGCCGTCGCAGCAGATGGCGAAGCTGTTGCGCCGAACCTCGGCACGGAATGTAAGCGTCCACGAGATCGCGCTGTCGGATCATGACGGCGATGCCGAGCTGTTCATCCCGCAGGGCGATGACGGCCTTGTCTATGGGCTTGCCTCGCTGGAGGCACGCGCCGATTCAGCGGCCAGAATAGTCTCTGCCCACGTGCCGATCGCGCGGCTCGACGCGGTGATCGACCAGGACGTGGCGTTCGTGAAGATCGACGTCGAAGGCCATGAGTTGAACGTCCTGAACGGCGCGGTCGAACTTCTAGAGCGTTGCCAGCCGGTATTTCTGGTGGAGGCGGAAGACCGCCATCGCGCCGAGGCGACGCGCTCGGTGTTTGAATTCTTCCGGGACAAGTCCTATCGGGGGTTTTTCCTGAAGGACAACGACGTGATCGGCGTCGAACAGTTCGATTCACACAGGCTCCAGGATGCCGGCGCGCTGCGGCCGGACGGCGGCCGCAAGGACGGACGGTTCTACGTCAACAACTTCTTTTTCTTCCCCCGTCATCTCGACGGTGAATCGATATTGAGCAGCTAGCTCGTCGTTTCGCCGCTATCTCCGCCGGCGCGGCCACAGCCGCGCGCGGCTTCTCACACAGGAACCGTAATGCATATAGCGATGATTGGCGCCGGCTATGTCGGGCTGGTGTCAGGGGCCTGTTTTTCGGATTTTGGACATCAGGTCGTCTGTATCGATAGCAACGCGGAGAAGGTTGCAAGCCTCAACAACGGAGAGATGCCGATTCACGAGCCTGGATTGGCCGAACTGGTGGCGCGAAATGTCGGCCAAGGCCGCCTTTCATTCGCAAGCGACCTGAAGTCGGCGGTAGGCGAAGCGGAGGTGGTGTTCATCGCGGTCGGCACGCCGTCGCGCCGCGGCGATGGCCATGCCGATCTTTCCTATGTCTATGCCGCGGCGCGCGAGATCGCGGGCGCGCTTCCGGAGCGGGCGGTGGTTGTTACCAAGTCGACCGTTCCGGTCGGCACCGGCGACGAGGTCGAGCGCATCATCCGCGAAGAGAATCCGGAAGCCACGGTTGCCGTCGTTTCGAATCCCGAGTTCCTGCGCGAGGGGGCGGCGATCCGCGACTTCAAGCATCCAGACCGGATCGTCATCGGAACGGACGACGCGCGCGCCCGCAGCGTGATGGCCGAGGTGTACCGGCCGCTTCACCTCAACGCGTCGCCGATCCTCTATACCGACCGCCGCACCGCCGAGCTGACGAAATATGCCGCCAACTCCTTCCTTGCCACCAAGATCGCCTTCATCAACGAGATCGCGGACCTTGCAGAAAAGGTCGGCGCCAATGTGCAGGAAGTCGCGCGCGGGATCGGCCTCGACAACCGGATCGGCCAGAAATTTCTGCACGCAGGCCCGGGCTTCGGCGGGTCGTGTTTCCCGAAGGATGCGATGGCGCTGATCAAGACCGGTCAGGACAATGAATCGCCGGTGCGAATCGTGGAAACGGTGGTGGCCGTCAACGATCAGCGCAAGCGGGCGATGGCGCGCAAGGTCGCGAACGCGTTCGGCGGCAATCTGCGGGGAAAATCGATCGCGATACTCGGCGTGACCTTCAAGCCCGATACCGACGATATGCGCGACGCGCCGTCGATTCCGCTGATCACGGCGCTGCAGGACATGGGCGCCGAGGTGCGCGTGTTCGATCCGGTTGGCATGGAGCAGGCCAAGAAGGTGTTCGAGAACGTCACCTTCTGCGACAACGCCTACCGTTGCGCCAAAGGCTGCCACGCGCTCGTTATCGTTACGGAATGGGAGCAGTTCCGCGCGCTGGATCTCAAGGAGCTGTCCACCATCATGGCGTGCCCGGTCATCGTCGATCTGCGCAACATATACTCTCCGGAAGAAGTGCAGCGGAACGGCTTTCTGTATTGCGGCATTGGTCGGCCGAAAGCGGTGGCGCATTGACATGTCATGACATCAAGGACGTAACATGATGTCCGATCAGGCTATCCTTGTAACGGGCGCCGCGGGATTTATCGGATTCCACGTGGCGCAGCGATTGCTGCAGTCCGGCCATCGCGTCGTCGGGATCGACAATCTCAATTCCTATTATGATCCGCGGCTGAAGGCGGCCCGGCTCGATATCCTCCGCAATGACCCGCGCTTTCAGTTCGAAAGCCTGGATGTGGCGGATCGCGTGTCGATACCGGCGCTGTTCGCGCGCTATCGCTTTCCCGTCGTCATCCATCTGGCCGCGCAAGCGGGCGTGCGATATTCGCTTCAAGACCCGCACGCCTATGTCGATGCCAATCTGGTCGGCTTCACCAATATTCTGGAGGGATGCCGGCACAATGGCTGCCACCATCTGCTGTTCGCGTCCTCGTCCTCCGTTTACGGGGCCAACCGGAAACTGCCGTTCTCGGTGCATGACAACGTGGATCATCCGATCAGCCTCTATGCCGCGAGCAAGAAAGCCAATGAGTTGATGGCCCATTCGTACAGCCATCTCTATGGGGTCCCCTGCACCGGCTTGCGGTTCTTCACGGTGTACGGCCCGTGGTATCGGCCCGACATGGCGCTGTTCGTGTTTGCGGACGCGATCGTCCGCGGCAATCCGGTCAAGCTGTTCAATGGGGGCCGGATGCTTCGCGACTTCACCTATATCGACGACGTGACGGAAGCCTTGGTGCGCCTGATCGACCGCGCGCCGCAAGTTGGGCAGCCTGGGCTGGACGGGATTCAGGACCCGGGATCGAGCATCGCCCCCTGGCGCATCTATAATGTCGGCAACAACAAGCCGCAGGAATTGATGCTCGTGCTCGATATTCTCGAGCAGGAGCTCGGGCGCAAGGCCAACAAGGAAATGCTTCCGATGCAGCCTGGAGACGTGCCGACGACCTATGCCGACGTCGATGATCTCGTGCGCGACGTAGGTTTCCGGCCGGCGACTCCGATCGAGGACGGCATCCGCAGGTTCGCTAGCTGGTATCGCAGCTATTGCGAGATTTAGTCGGTTGGCGGGCTGGCGCGAAAGTCCCGCGGCGTGGCGCCAAATCTGTCCTTGAACGTACGCGTGGCATGGGCGGCATCGGCGAAGCCGCACTGATGCGCAAGTCTCGCGATCGGAACGTTTGTCAGCGAAGGCTGCCGCAGCAGGTCTTTGAACAATTCGACGCGCAGATGCAGGACATGGCGTTCGAACGTGGTCGCGCGGTCGGCGAAGATCCGGTGAAGGGTCCGTTCCGAAATGCCGAACTCGACGGCGAGCGCCGGCGCCGGCCGGACGGTGGCGATATTCGTCCTCAGATAGCCATCGATCAGGTGGAACAGGTCCGGACGGCTGAGCCGATGGTTTGCACCCGCGGCGACGCGCAGCAGGGCCGACAGATAGGCTATGATGTCGGGCGCGGCACGCTTTTCAGGCGCGCTCGGTGCCGAGATCGCCGCATGCACCCAGGCTGCGATCGAGCGCGCCATCGTGCCCGACAGGGGCACGGGTCTGGCGCATAGCCGCTCCGCTTCGGGGACGGCCCGCAACAGGGACGCAGCGGGCACGGTTGCGATCAGCACCTCGGCGCGTTGTTCGGGGCCGAACAGCCGGTCCTCGAACGGACGGCGCGCGTCATAAAGCACGCCGTATCCGGGGGTGATGGTGCCTTCGTTGCCGGCTTGCTCCATTGCGCTTCGCCCGCGGCGCTGGAAATCGAACATGAATTCGTCGGAGCCGGCCCGGCTCACGAGCCTCGCGTCGCGGGTGTAGCATTGCGGACTGCTGTCGAAGCGGACCAGCTTGGCGTCGCCGATTTCGACGAACTCGAAGTGGCCGCTGACGATGGTGGAGCCGAGCGGCTTGGTCTCGATATTGGCGAATGACCGGCAGATCGCCTCGGTCCAGAAGGCCTGGCGCTCGGTCGGTCGGATCGGGTCGGTGGAGACGCTGATCGGCATCGTGCGAACAAGATCCGGTTGGTGGACCCCCAGCGTCGCCCAGGACCGGTGGCTCTGGCAAGGGCCGAACCGGCCGGACGTGGCAGGTTCATTCAAGACGCGGCGCCCCGGGCCGCCGTAGCCTGCGGTCAGAAACCCCTTTGGAATCGGTCGATTATGGTACGTGCAAAGCCACCCGCCGGCATGGACGCCGGTCATCCGCTCGACCCGCTCAGCGAGAGCGAAGTCGCGCTGGCGTCCGAAATATTGAGGAAAGGGAAGAGGCTCGGCCCGCATGCGCGATTTACGCATGTGCAACTGGAAGAGCCGGCCAAATCCGACGTGCTCGGATGGAAGCCGGCTGCCGCGCCCCCGCGGCGGGCCGCCGTCACCCTGTTCGACAGCAAAACCGGCGCGACGCATGTCGCGACGGTAGATCTCGATTCGAAGACGGTCACGGCGTGGCGCGAATATTCGACCAAGGCGCATCCTTACGGCCAGCCCCCGATCACGATCGAGGAGGTGTTCAAGGTCGGCGACATCGTCAAGGCCGATGCGGACTGGCGGCGCGCGATGAAGCGTCGCGGCCTGAAGGATGAGGATATCGAGCTGGTTCAGGTCGACCCGTTTTCGGCCGGGTATTTCGACCGCGAGGTGGAGAAGGGACGCAGGCTGGTCAGCGCCGTTTCCTACTGGCGTAGGGATCTCAAGGACAACGGCTACGCGCACCCGATCGAAGGCGTGGTCGCGCTCGTCGACCTGATCGAGAACAGGATCGTCCATCTGGTGGACGAGCCCGACATCGTTCCGATCCCGAAAAAATCACGCAACTACGACCGCGCATCGATCCCGCAAACCCGCGAGGGCGTGAAGCCGCTGGATATCGTGCAGAAGGACGGCCCGAGCTTCTCGGTCGAGGGATGGAAGGTTGATTGGCAGAACTGGTCGTTCCGCGTCGGCTGGACTGCGCGCGAGGGCCTCGTGCTGCACCAGATTTCGTTTCGCGACGGTGCGCGCGAGCGGCCGATCATCTATCGCGCCAGCGTCACCGACATGATCGTTCCCTACGCCGATCCGACCGCCAACCATTTCTGGAAATGCGCGTTCGATGCCGGGGAGTATGGACTGGGCAAGCTCGCCAACGCGCTCGAACTCGGCTGCGACTGCCTCGGCCATATCCATTATTTCGACGTGCCGGTCGCCGACGATTACGGCAAGGCCGCGATCATGAAGAACGCGATCTGCCTGCACGAGGAGGATTACGGTATCCTCTGGAAGCATTACGAATTCCGCAACGAGACCTTCGAGGTGCGGCGGTCACGCCGCCTCGTCATCTCGTTCTTCACGACCGTCGGAAACTACGATTACGGCTTCTTCTGGTACTTCTATCAGGACGGCACCATTCAGCTCGAAGTCAAGCTAACCGGAATTATCCAGACGGCGGCGATCGGGCCGGGCAAGCCGTATCCGTGGGGCGGCATGGTCGCTGAAGACCTCGGCGGTCCGACCCACCAGCACTTCTTTAATGCCCGTCTGCACATGATGCTGGACGGCGAGGGCAATACCGTCACCGAGCACGAGTTCCGGCCGCGGCCGTGGGGCACCGACAACCCCTATGGCAACGTGTTCGATACCACGTCGCGGGTTCTCTCGCGCGAGCGCGATGCGGTCCGCGAGGCCGATGGGCGGACAGGACGCTACTGGAAGATCACCAATCCAAATCAAAAGAACAGCATCGGCGGCCCAACGGCGTATAAGTTGCTGGCGCACAGCGCGCCGGTGATGCTCGCGCAGCAGGGCTGCTACATGACCGCGCGTGGCGGCTTTGCGACCAAGCACATCTGGGTAACGCGCTACGCCCCCGACGAGCGCTACGCCAGCGGCGAGTTTCCGAACCAGCATGCCGGCGGCGACGGTCTGCCGAAATACGTTGCGAAAAACCGTTCGATCGAAAACCAGGATATCGTAGTCTGGCACAGTTTCGGGGCGACACACGTCTGCCGTCCCGAAGACTTTCCGGTGATGCCGGTCGAGTATGTCGGCTTCACGCTGAAGCCGAACGGCTTCTTTGCCGAGAATCCGGCGATGGACTTGCCGCCCGACCGAAACAGCGCGAGCCGGGACAATCGGGACAAGGGTTCATGCTGCGGCTGACGGTCCGCGCGTTCGCTTCTCACTCCACCAAGCAAGGAGACTGGCCATGAATCGCAGAAAGCTCCTCAAAGCCGCAAGCCTCGCTGTCGCCTCTACCGCCGTCGCCGCGCCCGCCATCGCGCAATCGACGCCGGCCTTGCGCTGGCGTCTCGCCACATCCTTCCCAAAATCCCTCGATACACTCTACGGCGCCTGCGAGATGTTTGCGAAGGCGATCGCCGAACTGTCGGACCAGAAATTCCAGATCGCTGTGTTCGGTCCGGGCGAGATCGTGCCGGCGTTCCAGGTCTTCGATGCGGTGGCGAACAATACCGTGGAGATGGGCAACAGCGCCTCCTACTACTACATCGGCAAGGACCTTGCGTTCGCGTTCGGCACCGCCGTTCCGTTCGGCCTCAATACGCGACAGATGAATGCGTGGCTCGCCTATGGCGGCGGCCTCGACATGCTGAACGAGCTCTATGGCACGTTCGGCATTCAGGGCATCCCGTTCGGCAACACGACCGCGCAGATGGGCGGTTGGTTCCGCAAGGAGATCAAGACTCTCGACGACATGAAGGGCCTCAAGTTCCGCGTCGGCGGCGTGGCGGGGCAGGTGCTGAGCCGGCTCGGCGTCGTGCCGCAGCAGATTCCGCCGGGCGACATCTATCCCGCGTTGGAGAAGGGCACGATCGATGCCGCCGAATGGATCGGCCCCTACGATGACGAGAAGCTCGGCTTCCTCAAGGTCGCGCCCTATTACTACTATCCCGGCTGGTGGGAAGGATGCGCGAACGGTTTTCTCTATATCAACAGCGCGAAATGGGCCGAGCTTCCGAAGGTGTATCAGAACATGGTGACGATCGCGGCCGGGCAGGTCGCGGCCGACTTGACCGCCAAATATGACGCCCGCAACGCGTCCGCCATCAAGCGCCTGGTTGCAGCCGGCGCGCAGTTGAGACCGTTCTCGACCGATATTCTCGATGCGTCGTTCAAGGCAACCAACGAGCTGTTTGCCGAGGTCTCTGTAAAGAATCCGAAGTTCAAGGCGCTGTATGAATCGACCATCGCATTCCGCAACGAACAGTACCAGTGGCATCAGGTCTGCGAGGCCACCTACGACAATTACATGATCAGGCGGATCCGCGGCTGACCGCTCGGCATATTCGGGGGCTTGAATTGGACATTCGTACCGGTCGGCCCGTCACGCTTGCGTCGAATGGCATGGTGACGTCGCCGCATTCGCTTGCCTCCGCGGCCGGCCTTGACGTGCTTCGCGCCGGCGGCTCGGCGATCGATGCGGCGATCGCGACCAGCGCGGTGCTCGCTGTCGTCTATCCACATATGACCGGCGTCGGCGGCGACGCGTTCTGGCTTGTTCATGACGGCGCGAGCGGCGAGATCCGCACCCTCAATGGCGGCGGCAAGGCGGCGGAAGGCGCCATGCTGTCCGCGCTCGAAGCGCGCGGGCTGAATGAGATTCCACTTCGGGGCATCGTTCCGGCGACCCTGACGGTGCCGGGCGCGGTGGCGAGCTGGATCGAGGCGCACGATGTCTATGGGCGGCTTCCGCTGCGGCGCGCGCTGGAAAGCGCTGTTCGGTATGCGCGCGACGGCTTTCCAGTTACCGGCCGCCTTGCAAGCTTCATCGAGATGACGCGCGACGATCTGGTACGGGATCAAGAGGCCGCAGCGCTGTTCTTTTCCGGTGGGATAGCAGCGCAGCCGGGCGCGAAGCTCGCCAACACAAACCTGGCGCGCACGCTGCAATCGATCGCGGATGACGGGTGGAGCGGCTTTTATGAAGGGCCGGTCGCCGCCGAGATGGCGCGCTTCTCGGAAGAAAACGGCGGCCTGTTCCGGCTTGCCGATTTCAGCAGGCAAAAGGCCGTCTGGGGTGAGCCCCTTGTTGGCCGCTACCGCGACGTCACGGTCTTCAACACGCCGCCGCCGACGCAGGGTTTTACCGTGCTCGAAATGCTCAACCTCGTCGAGCCCCACGAACTGCACCGAAAGGATTTCCTCGGGCCCGACCATGTCCATCTCCTGGTGCAGGCCAAGCAGATCGCCTATCACGACCGCGACCAGGTGCTGGCCGATCCCGCGTTCGCCGATGTGCCGGTCGGGCGGCTGATATCGAAGCAATACGCTGCCGAGCGGGGCCGGCTGATCGACGCCGGGTTTGCATTGCAATGGGACCTGCTGTCGTCTTTCGGCAGCCTGTCCGGCGATACGGTCTATGTCGCCGCCGTCGATCGCTGTGGCAATGCGGCGTCGCTGATTCAAAGCCTGTATGGCGCCTTCGGCTCCTGCGTAGTTGCGGGAAACACCGGCGTTATCCTGCAAAACCGCGGCGCGTATTTCTCGCTGGATCGCCAGCATCCCAATCGCCTCGAGCCCGGCAAGATCCCGCTGCATACGCTGATTGCCTCGATGGCCAAACGCGACGGCAGGCTCTGGAGCGTGCTCGGCTGCATGGGCGCGGATGGCCAGCCGCAAATCCAGATGCAGCTCTATTCGGCCATGATCGATTTCGGTCTCGACATCCAGGAAGCGATCGAGATGCCGCGGTTCCTGTCCGGCCGCTTCGCCCTCGGCGAGGCGCGCGACACGCTGCATATCGAGAGCCGCTTTCCCGAAGCTACGATCGGGGTGCTCGCGCAACGTGGTCACAGCATCAACCGCTGGGGCGCGTGGAACGAAATGGCCGGTCATGCGCACGGCATCACGATCGACCGACGGAATGGAATCTTGAGCGGCGGTTCCGATCCGCGCAGCGACGGGGCGGCGATCGGGTATTAGCACGAGCCTGTCATTGGCCCGCCTGTTTGTTTTGCGCTACCAATCCTTCGGATTGGAGTGACGCCAATGCCTCTATGGACGTGCGAACAATGTGGTGCCCAGTTTCCCGAAAGCGCTGAGCCGCCTGCGGTGTGTCCAGTCTGCGAGGACGAGCGGCAATATGTGAACTGGAAGGGCCAGGCGTGGCTCACTCGCGAGGAATTAACGAAACGCTACAAGCTCGTCTGGCGCGACGATCTCGGCATTCCTGGCATCAGCATGCAGCCGGGCTTTGCGATCGGACAACGCGCACTGTTGGTGCGGGAGGCGGACGGCTGCGTGATGTGGGATTGCGTGCCGCTGGTCACCCGTGAAGCCGTCGACTATGTCCGCTCGCTCGGCGGCCTGAAGGCGATCGCCGTCTCGCATCCGCATTACTATGGCGCGGTCGCCGACTGGAGCGAAGCGTTCGGCGGCGTGCCGGTCTATCTGCATGGCGATGATCGCGCCTTCGTCACGCGGCCGCATGCCGCCATCGTGCCGTGGACCGGCGACAGCCACAGGCTCTCTGATGACATCCTTCTGGTGCGAACCGGCGGACATTTCGCCGGCGGCACGGTGATGCATTGGCGCGCGGGTGCGGAGGGCAGGGGCGCACTGCTCACCGGCGACGTCGCGATGGTGGCGATGGATCGCCGTTCGCTCAGTTTTATGTACAGTTTTCCGAACTACATTCCACTCAATGCGCCGGCGGTGCGGCGGATCTGGGCTGCGGTCGAGCCGCTGGCCTTCGACCGCATCTATGGCGCATGGTGGGGCCGCAACATCGGCGACAATGCAAAGGCCGCCTTTGAGATGTCCGTCCGGCGGTATATCGCGGCGATCTCCGGCTGAGGAATACGGCACAACGCCCCACGGCAAGCGGTGTCGTCGATCATCGCGGGGGCGGGATGCGAGAAGTTGCTTGCTCCGCCAGCACGATGTCGGTCGGCCGGCTTCCCGCTAGCGGTTGCCGGCGCCAACCGCGGCTACGCCTCGCGGCATCGGCGCCGCCTTTCGCGCCGGCTGCGGCGGGATGGCGCCGCTTTTGGGTTCGTTGAGCCAGCCGGTGAGGCGCGACATCAATCCGGATTGTTCGGCCGTCCTCGGCTCCTGCACGAACGGATCGGTGTAGCACCTTGCGCCTGCGGCCTTTGCGATCCGCGCGACCGCATCGGTCATCGCCGGCGCGCCCGCAGTATAGACCACGTCGTCCGGCGACAGCCTTGGCAGATGATCGGTCGGCCTGCCGCTCTGAATCGCGTGCGAGATTTGCTGCGGCTCCGACACCATCGGGATCAGGGTGACGTTGGGAAACAGCGCCAGCCGGCACAGCGCCGCATGCATGTAGAGCGAGCGGATGCTGCGAGCCTGCACGATGAAGACCATTTCGCGCTGCGGCTGCTCCATGATCGCGGCGACCGCGACCGACCACATCGGAGCGAAGCCGGTACCGCTGGCGACGAGAACCGTGCGGCCGGGATGGCCTTGCCGGAAGAAGGCGCGGCCGAACGGTCCCATCAGCTTGACGCGGTGTCCGGGGCGGATTTCATGGCCGAGCGCCGAGGATACCTGGCCATCCGTAACCTTTCGGATGTGAAAGTGCAGCACGCGATCGTCGGGAGCGCCTTCCAGCGGAAAGGTCGGGCTGTAGGATCTTGCCGGGAATCCCTGAAACTGCAGCTTGCAATACTGGCCGGGAAGATAGTTGAGCGGCTTCGGCAATTCGATGTCGACGCCAACCACGTCAGGCGCGAGCTGAACGGTCTGCGCCACTTCCGCCGACAGCGCCACCGGTTCGGGAGCCGCCTCGATCGCAATCTCCAGATCGGAGACGATTCTCGCCTGGCAGGCATGAATCATCTCGTCGCCCCGGCTATGGCCGCCGAACACCGTGCCGTCGACGAGGCGCACGCGACAGGCCCCGCAAATTCCGGAGCGGCAATCGTGCGGAAGATCGACGCCGTTCATCAACGCCCAGTCGAGCAGAAGCTCGCCGCGATTCGCCAGAAACGGCTCGTCGTTGATCGTGACCTTGCAAATCTTTGACATTTATTCCACCTCGATACGAATGGGCCGGACGTGCCGCGTATGTCTGATCTGGCTGTGATCGAACGCGGCGACCCGCATGAAGACGCCGCTCTTGATCGGCACGTCAAACTGGCTTGTGGTGTCGAGCCGGCGTTTCACCTCGAGCGCCCAAAGGCCGGAGGCCCAGCGGGCCGCAGATCGGACGTCAGCGCGATCGCCTGAAAATTCGCCGCCCAGGATGACGCCCGGGATCACGGTGCCGGTGGGGATGCGGGCGTCGGCGTCGGTCGAATAGGGAACTGAATCCTGATCGGTCATGAACCAGCGCGCACCGTCGCTTTCGCCATGGTTGGGATCGAGGTCGATATCCCCTAGTGCGGCGGTGGTGGCAGCGACGACTTTGGGCAGGCGCAGCGGAGCGACCAGGCGGCTGCGGCGCGGCCCTCCCGACGTGTCGGCCTCGACGGTGAAATTGTCCCGGTAGCTTGCCGTTCCAGGATCCGGCGCGAAGCCGCCCTTGTACGGAACAACGTTGGCCGCCTGCATCGGGGTCGGATTCAGCGGCGGCCCGAAATGGGCATCGTCCATCCATCCGCTCGCGCCGCTGGTCGCCTTCCACTGCCAGACATCGGCGTAGCCGGCTTCCGAGTAATGCAGTCCGCGGCCGCTCATGGTGGCGGGCGCGCCGGCGACCGGCTGCGGCCCGGGATGAAAGGTCCGGCCGCCGGCCAGGGTGACATCGGAGGCGGTCAGGAGTACCGAAAACTTGTCTTCGTTGTATTGATGCTCGTCGCCGAGCTGAAAGCCGGAATGCAGCAGGTGCCATCCATCGGCTTGCTTGACGAGCGGCAGGTGTTTCAGCGAGCGCGTCGAATCCTGCCAGGTGAAGAGGAAATACGCGTAGGTGCCGTCGTGAACCGCGCGGATCTCTATTCTGGCTTCTCCCTTGCCGTCGAAATTTCCGCCTTCGCCGGTCAGGAGCGAGAACGGCCTGACGTTGCGCCAGGCCCGATCGGAAGTGTCGCCGTCGAGGATCGGTGCGTCGGCAGGATTGATGCGGCGGATCTGCACATTATCGACCGCCAGCCGATCGGTTGCCACGATCAGCGAAGCGCCGGTGATCGCCGCGGCCGCCGCCACGACGAACGCATTGGCCTGCAGGGTCGGGTTTCGCGATCGCGCGGGCCCGGCTTGGGGTCGTGGCGCCGGATCCGGCTCTTGCGTCTGGTCGCGGCGCGCCTCGTTACGCGGCTGCAGCGGGTGGGATGAGGCCTCGGGCGGTGCATCGAAATTTTCGGTTTTCGGCACGCGCGCCGACTGCTCGGCCAGCATGCCCAGCAGTTCGACGGCATCAAGCCGCGGCGGCGGCGCAGGCAGCGGGGCCGGACGAAAGATGCGCAGCAATTGCGAAACGCCGCCGCTCTTGTACTGGGTCAGGACATGCAGGACCACAAAGGCGAGGATCACCCAGGTCCCCACCCAGTGCAGCATCGCCACGTCGTAGCCGGAGTAGAAGCCGAAATAGAGCGCACCGCCGCTGACCAATAGCCCCGCCATCGTGACAAAGAAAATCCAGTACATCAGGGCGATCACGGCGCTCAACCTCGCCTGCCCGCGGCCGACGAACAGCCCGCGCAGGCGAACCCTGTCGAGCTGGACGCGGCGCCCGAGACCGGAGCGCAGCATATAGACAATGTAGCCGATCGCCACGGCGACCAGGACGATGGCGGCCTGCATATGGGCGATCCATACGCTGTCGCGCGGCAGCACGGCATCGAACAAGTTGATCCAGGTTCGGTCGGGCGTTTCCGTCGCAATGCGCAAACCGGTGACGAGCGCAACGGCGAATGCTGCGACGAACGTCCAGTGTAGAATGATGGTCCCATAGTCTGTCTTACGCTGCCTCACGCCCACGCCCCGCTACTTCCACTTCCGAAGCAGCAACCGCGCCGATTCCACCAACCGCCGATGTCGCTGCCGTACTAATGATGGTCCCCAAGACCGTTGTCGGGGCCATCGTCTAAAAGATCGTCCTTTGCGGGCGCAGGCCGATGAAAAGGTCTTCTGTGCGTCCGCCGCGTGAGCCGGACCGGCGAACGCGTTTCTTGATGTGATGCATTGGCCTCCAGCATCCCCGGAGTATCGGGGACGCCGGAGGCCGCGCCGCGCGCCGCTATCCCCACATGTGATGTAAATGATGCGCCAGTTCGGGCGCGGGCGATTGGTCATAGTCCACGCCAGCAGGTGCGGCGAGGTCGGCGGCCGCAACCGCTACCGACTCGACGCCGATGGCGGGGGCCACGACGGATTGCGAGGCCGGGGCGGCCGCTACGGCCGACGTTTCGGCAGCGGGCGGCGTCCCCAGCACCTCGGCGACCGTCACGCCGTCCGTATTGTAGGTGCTTCCGGTGACGGAAACATTGTTGCCGCCGACATCGGCCGCGTTGCCGTGCATCTGGTCCGCAGCCGCCGTGACGAGCGTCGCGTTGCCGGTCTGCAGTCCCTTGATCATCGCGGCAATTTCGGCGCCGAGCGGGCCGGTCGCGCCGAGCAATTCGTTGCCGCCGTGAGCCGCGTCGAAGTCGGTGACATACGTCTCGAATGCCTTGAGGTTGTCGATCAGCGTGGCAATGGCCTTTGTGTCGCTGCTGCCCACGAGGTCGATGGCCTGCTGTCCAAGCGAATTGGACTGCGAGATGAAATTGGCCAGGAACACCGTCTGTGCTTCGTTGCCGAGGTGTACCGGCGTCGAATGCGAGGCGTCCGAAAACGGCGAGAAGCCGCTGACGCCGTCTTGCGTCGCCATATCGGCCAGCTTGGCATCGCCCTGGATGATATCGATGATGTCGAGGATGTTATCGCTGCTGGCGCGTGTCGCATCGGGGCTGATGTTGGGGTCGTTGATATAGGTGAGTTCGAGTTCGAGGTGGCGCAGGACCGCGTCGGCATGGACGCCGGTCAACCCGCTGAACATTTGCGGGTTGGCGCTGATCAACGCCTCCATGTCCGTGATCACGGC
Organism: Bradyrhizobium sp. AZCC 2176; assembly: GCF_036924645.1. Classification (NCBI taxonomy): domain Bacteria; kingdom Pseudomonadati; phylum Pseudomonadota; class Alphaproteobacteria; order Hyphomicrobiales; family Nitrobacteraceae; genus Bradyrhizobium; species Bradyrhizobium sp. AZCC 2176. Next base: position 3,502,704 of record NZ_JAZHRX010000001.1, read on the forward strand.
ATTGATGTCATCGGTGATCTGCTGCCGGTTGCCGTCATTGACGCCGCCGAGGATCTGACTGGCCACGTCGTCGAAGATCGCTCCGATCTCCGCGAGACTGTGCGGCGCGGCGGTCGGCGCGCTGCCAGTGGGCAGGGGCGCGGCCGGCGCCGGATTCGCCAGTACCGGATCGGTACTGACGGCGTTGATGATGCTGAGCTGGCTGGCGCGGACCGCTTGTTCTGCGCCAGCGGCGTTGGCGAATGAGCCTCCATGGCTCACCGCGGCGTTGGCGGTCGAAATGGCGCTGGTGAGGTTGGACAAGATCGCCTGAACGTGGCCGAGCGCGGCGCCGGAAAACTGGCCTGCATTGACCTCGGCCAGCAGATTGTTCTGCACCAGGGCGAGATCGTTGGTGTGGTGTGCAATGCTGCCAACTGCCTGGCCGCCTCCGTCGGAGGCATTTTGCAGCGGGACGTCGGCCGCCGGCCGAACCATGCCGTTGGCGGCGGTGCCGAGATCGGAGAAACTCGAACCGATGGGTCGTGTCGGTTGGTTGGTCAGCGGTATTTCATCGAACAGTGTCGGTGTCGGCGAAGCCGGAACGACCGACGGACCGGCGAGGTCGTCGATCGGGGGATCGCGATCAACGTCGGGTTGATGTCCTTCGAAGCGAGCCATTGTTCGTCCCCTGCCATCCGGTCGAATTCATGACGTGTGGGCGCACGCGTCCGCCAGGGAGCGGGATGTGCGCACGGTGAAGGATCGTCGAGCTTCGTGGCGTCATTCGGCCGACACAGCGACCAATGAGCGCTGAAGCAAGGTGATAGACGGACGAATCCATGACGCGGGCTGCGCCGAAAAACGGCGAATTAGACGTGATCGAAAGAGCGATATCGTAGCCTTGTCCGGGCCCGTCGCGAGAGACGTCAGGTCTGGCGTGGCGTAATGTTGCCCGGCCGCGTGCGCACCAGATCGGCAGCCAGGAGATTCTTGCCACCGTTCTACCCACGAGCGAACTTGAACAATCGGGTTTCGTCGCATTCTCGCCGAAAAATGGTCTGCATCGCCCGTCAATGAGACTTGAAGGGAGATCCGACGGTCGAGCGGGTCGAAGGGCAGTTCAATGAGTATCGCTCAGGGTCAGGCACAAGGCCGAGCGCGGGCAGCACCGACGCCCCGCGCAATTTCCGGCCTGTTGTCGACGCTGGCCGCCGACGATCCCGTTGCGAGCGCGATGCGCGCGAGTGCGCGCCGCATGATTGGCGTCGCCGTATTCAGCGGCGTCATCAACATCCTGATGCTGTCGGGCTCCCTTTATATGTTGCAGGTGTACGACCGGGTGATTCCGAGCCGTAACCTCGCGACCCTGTTCGGCCTGTCCTTGATGGTGCTGATCGCCTACCTGGTGCAGGGATATTTCGATGCGATGCGGTCGCGGATGCTGTGCCGGATCGCAACGCTGTTCGATGGCGCGCTGCAGGGGTCGATCCATTCGGCGCTCGCCACCTTGCCGCTGCGCGGAGTGAAGCCGGTCCTGATGCAGCAGCCGCTGCGCGATCTCGATCAGGTGCGCACCTTCATGTCGGGCATGGGTCCGACCGCGTTCCTGGACATGCCGTGGATCCCGGTCTTTCTGATCGGGCTGTTTCTGTTTCACCCGCTGATCGGCTTCACGGCGCTGCTTGGCACCGCGGCGATCATTGCCATGACATTGGTAACCGAGCGGATCTCGCGCGGCGCGACCAAGGCGGCGATGGACATGAACGCGCAGCGGCAGGTGCTGGCGGATGCGACGCAGCGCAACGCGGAAATCGTGCGCGCTCTCGGCATGACGGATCGGTTGACGGCGCGCTGGTCGCAAGCCAACGAGCGGTATCTGCAGGAAAACATCCGCGCCACCGACGTCTATGCCAACCTCGGCTCGAGCGCGAAGGTGCTGCGCTACATCCTGCAATCGGGCATGCTGGGCATGGGCGCCTATCTGGTCGTCGCCGACAAGGCGTCGGGCGGCATCATGATCGCGTCCTCGATCCTGATGGGGCGCGCGCTCGCGCCGGTCGAAATCGCGCTCGGCACCTGGAAGCAACTGGCCGCCGCCCGCCAGGGCCTCGCGCGCCTGCGCGACATCTGCAAGGCGACCGCGCCGCCTCCGGCGCCACCGGTCATGCTGCCGCGCCCCTGCCGCGAATTGTCGGTGCAGAATCTCGCAGTGGCAGCACCAGGCTTCGACATGCCGATCGTGTCTGGTGTCACGTTCTCGCTCAAGGCCGGCGCCGGGCTGGCGCTGTTGGGAGCGAGCGCGTCGGGCAAGACCTCGCTGTCGAAGGCGCTGGTTGGAATCTGGCCGGCGCATCGGGGCGCGGTGCGGCTCGATGGCGCCTCGCTCGATCAATGGCGCAACGAGGATCTCGGCCGGCACATCGGCTATCTCCCGCAGGATGTCGGCCTGTTCGACGGCACCGTGGCGGAGAACATCTGCCGTTTCGACGAGCATGCGACCTCCGACGCCATCCTCAAGGCTGCGCAGATTGCCGGCGTTCACGACATCATCCTGCGCCTGCCGGAGGGCTATGCGACGCGGATCGGGGCAGGCGGCATGTCACTGTCGGCCGGCCAGAAGCAGCGGGTCGGCCTGGCGCGGGCGGTGTTCGGCGACCCGTTCCTGCTCGTGCTCGATGAGCCCAACGCCAATCTGGATGCCGACGGCGAGAACGCCTTGACGCGTGCCATCGGGATCATGCGCCAGAACAAATCCATCGTCGTCGTCATCTCGCATCGCCCGAGCGCGCTCTCCGCGCTGGATATGACGATGGTGCTCTACGAAGGCAAAGCGATCGCGTTCGGCCCGAGCGAAGAAGTGTTCGCGCGCGTCCGCAACGCCAACGCCAAGGGGAAGCCGGGACCGCCGCAACCCCCGCCGCAGGCCAAGGCAGAACAGCGCCCATCGCTTGCCGAGAGCGTTTCATCATGAAGAATTTTGATCACGTGCATGCCGATGAAAGGGTTGCGCGCCACCGGATCGGCGGGACGGATGAGGACGTCGCGGCGCCGCAAGGCCAGGCGCTGATCCTCGAATTGCAGCGATTGCGACAGGCATTCGAGCACGACAATCTGCAGGATCAGCGGCCGCCGCTTCGCCACCCGGCGAATGACGAAGGAGGTCCGGGCGCGCGGCGTTCGCGTCCCGGCCGGCCGAAGCGGTCGAAGAAAAAGGGCAAGATGGGCCGGGTGCTGGATTGGCTCGGTCCGTTTGGGTCCCAGTCCGACGGTTTCGATGACGAGCCTCCGCCGCCGCGCGGCGGACGCAGCACGCGCGAGCCGCAATTCATGGCCCCGCCACCGTCGGGCCGCGCCCGCGGCCCGGCCGGCAAGGCTTCGTCAGGCGATACGCCATCGGGCAATACTCCGTCAGGCAATACTCCGTCAGGCAATTCCTGGCTGAATGAACGGCAGGCGCGCGGTCCGATCATCGCGCCCGACGATCCGTCGCTCATGAACATACCGAGGTCGAGGCCGGAGTTTCTGCCGATCGACGGCCAGCGGCCGCTGCGGATCGAGGCGCCCCAATTGGCGCCGCCGAGCCCGGCGGGCGCCGTGCCGCGCGATCGTTCGGTGGCGCGGGTCGTGCGCAATGGCGTGACCGCGGGGGTGGCATTCCTTGCCAATCGCGATGGATCGGCGGACGTGGTGGGCGCGCCCGGCGAAAGCATCGTCGTCCGGGCGGCGCGCGCCTTCGAGCGCGAATTGCGCACCGGCTTGCGGGCGCTGCTCGTGGTCGGCGGGCTGGCAGGCGGCTGGATGGCGCTGGTGCCGTTGTCGGGCGCCGTCGTGGTGCCGGGCAACCTGGTGGTGCAGTCCAACGTCAAGGCCATCCAGCATCCGACCGGCGGCGTGGTCGCGCAGATCCCGATCCATAACGGCATGCGGGTCAACGCCGGCGATCTCTTGCTGCGGCTGGACTCGACGCAGGCACAGGCCAGCCTTCAGGTGGTCAGCAAGCAACTCGATGAAGTGCGCGCGAAGATCGCGCGGCTGGTCGCCGAGCGCGACGGCCTGCCCCGGCCGGCGATCCCGCCGGAAATGTCGTCCCGGCTGGACGACAATAATGTCAAGACGCTGCTTGCTTCGGAGGCCTCGCTGTTCAGGGCGCGGGTGACGGCCCGCGAGAGTCAGAAGGAGCTGCTCAAGAGCAAGGTATCGCAGCTTGGCGAGGAGATCGTGGGCCTCGAGGCCCAGGTCGCCTCCAAGGCCAAGCAACTCGAACTGATCACCGGCGAACTCACGGGCGTGCAGGAGCTCTTCGACAAGCGTCTCGTGCCGATCGCGCGGCTCACGGCCTTGCAGCGCGAGAGCGCCAGGATAGAAGGTGAACGTGGCCAGTTGATCTCAACCATCGCTGAGACCAAAACCAAGGTCGACGAGGCGAAGCTTCAGATGGTCAGGCTCGACCAGGATGTGCGGACGGAAGTCGTCAAGGAACTCGGCGAGGCGCAGGGCAAGGAAGCCGAACTCAGCGAGCGAAGCGTCGCGGCGCGCGACGTCCTCGAGCGCATTGAGATGCGCGCGCCGACGTCGGGCGTGATCCATCAGTTGAACGTCCACACCATCGGCGGCGTCATTCGCGCCGGCGACACCGTCATGGAGGTGGTGCCGGATTCCGATGATCTGCAGATCGAGGCCAGGTTGCAGCCGAACGACATCGACCAGGTGCGGAAGGGCCAGCAGGCCTTTGTCCGCTTCTCGGCCTTCAACCAGCGGGTGACGCCGCAGTTGATCGGCCAGGTGTCGTATGTCTCGCCGGATACCACCCGCGACCAGCAGACCAGCATGTCCTATTTCACGGTCCGGATCATGCTGCCGGAAGAGGAGCGCCGCCGGCTCGCCGGACTGCAGCTCTCCTCGGGCATGCCTGCGGAAGTGTTCATGCAAACCGGCAGCCGGACCATGCTGAGCTACCTGTTCAAGCCGATACTGGATCAATTCCAGCGGGCGTTTGTCGAGCGGTAAGGGGGACGGGCACGGGCGTCCGACGGCGGGCTTGGCAAAGCTTGCCACCCCGGACGGTATCGCTATATCAGGGCTTTCCCACCCACCTTGTTCCCGGTGAGCCCGTATGACGACCACGACTGCCCCCGAATCCCAGCCGTTCCAGGCCGAGGTTGCCGAGCTTCTGAACCTGATGGTGCACTCGGTCTATTCGGAGACCGACATCTTCCTGCGCGAGCTGATTTCGAACGCGTCTGACGCCTGCGACAAGCTGCGCTATGAGGCGATATCGGCGCCCGAGCTGATCGCCGACGGCGCGCCGCCCAGGATCCGCATCGCGCCGGACAAGAAGGCCAATACGCTTTCCGTCGTCGACAGCGGCATCGGCATGGACCGGCAGGAACTGATCGACAATCTCGGCACCATTGCGCGCTCCGGCACCAAGTCCTTTCTCTCCCGCCTGACCGAAGCCAAGGATGGCACCAATCTGATCGGCCAGTTCGGTGTCGGCTTCTATGCGGCGTTCATGGTCGCCGAGCGCATCGTCGTCACCAGCCGCCGCGCCGGTTCCGAACAGGTTTTTGTCTGGTCGTCCTCGGGCGGCAGCGGGTTTGAAATCGCGCCGGCCGGCGAGGAGGACACCGCCCGCGTCACCCGCGGAACCGAGATCGTCCTCTATCTGAAAAAGGATGCCGCGAAATATCTGGAGACGCACGAGATCGAGCGCATCGTCCGCGCCTGGTCCGATAACATCCAGTTCCCGATCGAGTTGGTGCCGGAGGAGGGTGAGCCGCGCCAGATCAATTCGGCCAGCGCGCTATGGCAGCGGCCGAAATCGGAGCTCTCGGCGGAGGATTACAAGCAGGCCTATCAACAGATCGCCGGCGCGTTCGACGAGCCTGCGATGATGCTGCATTATCGCGCCGAGGGCCGGCAATCCTATGCGGTGCTGCTGTTTGCGCCGTCGACAAAGCCGTTCGACCTGTTCGACCAGGCGCGCAAGGGCAAGGTCAAGCTCTATGTCCGCCGCGTCTTCATCGCCGATGACGCCGATGTTCTGCCGGCCTACCTGCGCTTTGTCCGCGGCGTCATCGACAGCGAGGATCTACCGCTCAATATCTCGCGCGAGATGCTGCAGAACAATCCGCAGCTCGCGCAGATCCGCAAAGCCGTCACCGGCCGCGTGATCTCCGAGCTGGAAAGCCTCGGCGAGAAGGAACCGGAGGCGTTCGCCAAAATCTGGGACGCGTTCGGCCCCGTGATCAAGGAAGGCATCTGGGAAGATTTTGAGCGCCGCGAGAAATTGTTGGGCTTGTCGCGCTTCACCACGACGAAGGGCGAGAAGCGCTCGCTCAAGCAATATGTCGAGGACCTCAAGCCGAACCAGACCGACATCTATTACCTGACCGGCGACAGCATCGAACGGCTGAAGGCGAACCCGAAGCTGGAATCGGCGACCGCGCGCGGCATTGAGGTGCTGCTGCTGACCGATCCGGTCGACGCGTTCTGGACCTCGGCGCCGCTCGATTTCGGCGGCAAGCCGCTGAAGTCGCTGAGCCAGGGCGATATCGATTTCGCCCTGATCCCGCTCTTGGATGACAAGGCCGAGGACAAGAAGGACGAGGCCGGCGCGGACCAAGCCACCACGATCGCGCTGATCAAGGACGCGCTCGGCGAGCGCGTCTCCGACGTGCGCGCCTCGCAGCGGCTGACCGCGAGCGCCTCATGCCTGGTTGCCGGCGGCGACGCGCATGACCGCATGCTCGAACGGCTGCTCGCGATGCAGAACAAGGCGCCCACCACCAAGCCGATCCTGGAGATCAACATGCGCCATCCCCTGGTCGCGGCGATTGCCGGCGACAACGGGGCGGCCAAGGACCTGTCGTTCCTGCTGCTGGAGCAGGCGCAAATCCTCGACGGCGAGTTGCCGGAAGACCCGGCGGCATTTGCCAGCCGGATCAACGCGCTGGTGCTGCGGGGGATCGCGAAGGGGTAGGACGATCTGTCGCGAACCCGATTCCAGAATCGGCCGTATCTACAAGAGCAGAAGTCATCTCGCTCTGGACAGGTTTGAGAACCGGGGGCTCTCATCGCCATGACGACGCCTGGCGGCACCGACATTTTCTACGGCTCGATCCCGGTCTTTCGCGGCTTTGGCAGCCTGATGGACCCGGCGCTGTATACGCCGTTGCCTGATGACTGGACCGTCGGCGTCGCCGACATCGTCGAATCGACCAAAGCGATCGCAAACCAGCGGTACAAAGCGGTCAACATGGCCGGCGCTGCGGTCATCGCCGCCATTACCAATGCGCTGGAGGGGCGCGAGTTTCCCTTCGTGTTCGGCGGCGATGGCGCGAGCTTTGCCGTCTCGCCGGCCGATCTTCCGCTCGCGCGCGAAGCGCTGGCCGCGACGGCGAGTTGGGTCAAAGCGGATCTCGATCTGGCGATGCGGGTGGCGCTGGTGCCGGTGAAGGATATCCGTGCGCAGGGGCTCGATATCAGGGTCGCGCGCTTCGGGCCGTCGTCCAACCTGTCCTATGCGATGTTCTCAGGCGGCGGGCTGGGGTGGGCGGATGCCGCGATGAAGCGGGGCGAATTCGCGGTGCCGGCGGCGGAGCCGGGCACGCAGCCCGACCTGTCCGGACTGTCGTGCCGGTTCGAGGAAATTCCCTCCAGCCGCGGGCTCATCCTGTCCGTGCTGGTGGTGCCGGCCAGGGGCGCCGATCCGCTCGAATTCCGTAAGGTAATCGAGGGCGTCATCAATCTGGTCGAGCAGAGCCCGGATGCGGGCCGGCCGGTGCCGCCGGACGGACCGCCGCTGCGCTGGCCGCCGGCCGGCGTTGAATTCGAGGCGCGCGCCGCGCGCGGCGGGACGCTGTTGAAGCGGCGCACCGTCGTGCTCGCCGTCACGCTGTGGGCCTATGTGGTGATGCGGTTCGGCATCAAGGTCGGCAATTTCGTGCCGAAGAACTATGTGCGGCAGGTGGTAGAGAATTCCGACTTCCGCAAATATGACGACGGCCTGCGGATGATCCTGGACTGCACGGAGGAGTTGGAGCGCGCGCTGACGCAGCTTCTGGAAAGGGCGGCCGCAGGCAGGATCGTGCGCTACGGCCTGCACCGGCAGGATGCGGCGATGATGACCTGCTTCGCGCCGTCGGTGATGCGCAGCGATCACGTCCACTTCATCGACGGCGCCCGCGGCGGCTATGCCTCGGCTGCGACCGCGCTGAAGGCGATGGCGGCGTAATCACCTTCGTTGCCAGTTCGTAGGGTGGCCAAAGGCGCACTTGCGCCGTGCCCACCATCTATCCAACACCACCCGAATGAATGGTGGGCACGCTTCGCTTTTCCCACCCTACGAAATCGCTACCGCCCCACCCGTGTCCAGGTCTCCCCGCCGCACAGCGCGCCGACGCAGCCTTCGACGCGCAGCGTGTCCGGCCCCGCCACCGAGACGCTGCTCGCATAGGTGCCGCCGTCATCGGCGTTGTAGATCTGGCCCGACCATTTGTTGGGCGCCACCGCCTGCATGCCGCTGAACAGCGGCAGGCCGATCATCGGCCGCTTCTTCAGCGCCGGATTGGGATTCTTGTCATCGACCTGGGGCTTGCCGGTGGCCGCATCGACTGGCTCTTTCAGGCCGACGATCACGCCGCAGATACCGCCACCGCATTTGCTGACCTTTACCCGCGCGTCGCCGGCCTGGGTCTGCCAGACGCCGGTCGGCTCGCCTGAGCCTTGCGCAAAGCTGGATGGTGCGGCTAGCAATGCCGCCGAGATCGCGATGATGAAAGCCGTCCTGCAAGCCATGAATCATTCCTCTGAAAAGCAGGCTTGCATAAGCAACTAATCGGATTTGCGCAACGTCGGATTGAATGCAATCAGGGTTGAGTGGGAGGCTCGGCGGTCACTTGCCCCAGCGGGTAAGGCGGATCGACAGCGCGGTGCCGAGGCCGTAGACGACCATCGCCGCGCCCACCAGCGCAAACAGTGCCGATGCCGGCGCGCCCATCGAGGCCAGCCACCAGCCGCCGCCGCCGACGATCAGCAATCGCGCGGTGCCGGCCATCACGGGACCGCCGACCTTCGCAGCCCCCTGCGAAGAGAAATAAAGACACGCGCCCATCCCGAAAAAGGCGAATGCCGGGCCCGCCCAGACGAGATAGGAGGAAGCCGCGGCGGTTACGCCCGGATCGCTCGTAAACATCGAAATCCAGAGCGACGGCATTGCCGCGACGATCAGTCCGATGGCGCCCACGGCGATGGCGGCAGCAGTGCCCGCGATCCACGCCGCCTGCCGCGCGCGCGTCACAAGGCCCGCACCAACGGCCATGCCGACCATCGGCACCGAGGCGACGCCGAAGGCGAACGCGATCGGCGTCAGCAGAAATTCCAGCCGCGAGCCCATGCCGTAGCCGGCCAATGTCTCGGTACCATAGCCGGCCAGAATTTTGGTGAAGATCAGCACCGTCAGCACGGTCTGCAGCGGCGACAGGCAGGACACCGCGCCTACCTTCAGAATGTCCAAGAACATGTCGCGCTGGAATTTGAAGCCCTTGAAGCTCAGCGTCAGCCGGCTGCGGCCGCTGACGAGATACCAGGACAGGAATATCGCGCCGAGCGTGAATGCGACAAGCTGGCCTGCGGCGACGCCGCTCATGCCGAATTTCGGCATGCCGAACAGCCCAAGCCCCAGCACCCCGCCAACCGCAATCTGCACCAGCGCGGTACCGATCAATGTCACCGATGGAATCCGCATGTCGCCGGTGCCGCGCACCACCGAGGCCAGCGTGTTGACCAGCCAGATCGCGATCGCGCCGGAGAACAGCACGTGCGAATATTGCATGGCTTGTTCGAGCACGCCGCCGCGCCCGCCGAGCAGCGTGTAAAACGCGCGGCCGAACATCAACATCATCGCGGTAAAGAAGATTCCGGCGCAGGCGCCAATCATCGCCGCGTGCAGCGCCAGCGTTGCCGCGCGGTCGCGATCATTGGCGCCGATCGCGCGGCTGATGGCGGAGGACACGCCGCCGCCCATCGCGCCCGCCGACATCATCTGCGTCAACATGACGAAGGGAAACACCAGCGCGATGCCGGCGAGCGGCTCGGTGCCGAGCCGGCCGATATAGGAGGTTTCGGCGACCGCAACCAGCGTCGTGCCGGCCATGGCGATCGCGTTCGGCAGCGCGAGCTTCAGCAGCGTCGGCAGGATCGGCGAAGTGAGCAGGCCGTTGGCCGGCGCGCGCGGAACGGCGGCGGTGGGGCGCATGTCGAGCGGAGCGTGCATGGTCATGCGTCACCGGCCATCAATAAATTATGGATGACATATTATCCGGTCGAACCAACGCAAGCCACCCGCGCCCGGTGCAGGGGTCACCACGGCAGGCCGCATAGGTCGATAATTCCGTCGCGCGGCTTGCGGGTAAAATCGAATATGAACGGCGCCATCGCCTCGAAGCGAATCCGACCCTGCGGCTGCTCGGCGTAGACCTCGCCCTGGAAGCGATGCCAGCCGCGCGCTTCATAGAACGCTTCATTGTGCGGCTCGCAGAACAGCATCGCAAACCGCACCGCCTCGTGATCGCGCAGGGTGCTGATCGCGGCGTTCAGCGCCAGCGTGGCGTAGCCGCGTCCCCGGCAGTCCGGGCGCGTCGAAACGCCGCCAATGCCGCCGATATGAACCTTGCGCCCGTCCCAGGTCGCGTCACGGAAGAAGATGCCGACATGGCAGGCGAGCCCCGGCCTAAGCCCGTCCTCCGGCGCGTCGATCAGCACGCGCAAATCGGCATGGGCCCATTTGACGTGACCCCATGACAACTTTTCGACCACATGCGCCGGCCAGACCGCCTGCATCAGCGGTTCGGCCCGTGGCCATGATGCGTCCCCGTTCAGGACGTCGATCTCGATGCTCATTTCATTCCCTCATCGCGCCAAAACCGCATCGGTGCCCTATCCCGTCATACGCTGGACGCGGAGGGGCGTTACCCAGAACCTTGGGCGTTCTTGCCAAATTGCGGTGTTTATGCGCAATGGAACCTTCTATAAGGGTTCCCGTTAGACCAGACCACGTTCTCCCATCAGTTCGGACATCACCCATGACCTTCACGCTGCCCAATCTGCCCTATTCCCACGACGCCCTTGCGCCCCACATGTCCAAGGAAACGCTGGAATACCACCACGACAAGCATCACCAGGCTTACGTGACCAACGGAAACAACGCGATCAAGGGGACCGAATTCGAAGGCAAGTCCCTGGAAGAGATCGTCAAGGGTTCGTTCGGCAAGAATCCGGCCGTGTTCAACAATGCTGGCCAGCACTACAACCATCTGCATTTCTGGAACTGGATGAAGCCGAACGGCGGCGGCAGCAAGCTGCCCGGCCGTCTGGAAAAGAAGATCACCGAAGACCTCGGCGGGCTCGACAAGTTCAAGGCCGATTTCGCCGCCGCCGGCGTTGGTCAGTTCGGCTCCGGCTGGTGCTGGCTGTCGGTCAAGAACGGCAAGCTCGAAATCTCCAAGACCGCGAACGGCGAAAGCCCGCTGGTCCACGGCGCAACCCCGATCCTCGGCTGCGACGTCTGGGAGCATTCCTACTACATCGACTATCGTAACCGCCGTCCCGACTATCTGAAGGCGTTCTGCGATCATCTGATCAACTGGGACTATGTCGACGAGCTGTTCGGCAAGGTGTGAGGCTCCGTCATCGCGGGGCGCGCATGGCGCGAGCTGCGATGTGCAATTGCACATCGGAGAATCCATCGGGCCGCATGCTCTGCTGTGAAATGGATTCCGGGTTCAGCCCTGCGGGCTGTCCCGGAATGACAGCGAAGTAAATTTCGAAGGGCGGTAGCTGTGGCTACCGCCCTTTTTTGCTGGCTGGCGCCGTTCCGATCCTTGCAGAGATCGTCGCCGTCCGGCACAAGCGGCATGCCGGGTGCCTTTGCTGACGTGGAAAATGCTGCGATGAGCTATTTGCTGGTTTTTTTCGGTGGCGGCCTTGGCGCGAGTCTGCGCCATCTCATCAACCTCACCTGCGCCCGCATTCTCGGCACCGGCTTTCCCTGGGGCACGTTCATCATCAACATATCAGGCTCGACCGTGATGGGGTTGATCGCGGGCTATCTCGCCTTCAAGGGCGAGGCGTCGCAGCCCTGGCGGCTGTTTTTGATGACCGGCGTGCTCGGCGGCTACACCACGTTCTCGGCCTACTCGCTCGATGCGGCGCTGCTCTACGAGCGCGGCGAACTGGCGTCCGCGGCGATCTATGTCGTGGGCTCGGTCGCGCTCTCGATTGCCGGGCTATTTGCCGGCCTTGCGCTGGTCCGCCAGTTCACCTGAACGGATAGCCCGCGTGCGGGCAGGCCGGCGTGACGTCCCCGCATGGGCATGCCCCGGGATGCGCATGGATATCGGCCAGCTTCCGTTTGCGTCGCCACCATGGCGGGACTAAGCAGGATCGATTCCCATCACCTGTCCGATTCACGCCTTGTCAGAACAACAGATAAAAGACCCGGCGCCTGCCGATGACGCCGAGCCGAAGCCTCGGCGCGCCCGCAAGCCGGTGGGCTGGTCGATGATCTTCATCGGTGCCCTCGTCGCGGTGAGCGCCACACTGGTCTGGCGGCGCGACGGCATCGATGGCGTGCTCAAGATCCTGACCCATGATCTCTGGCTGTTCGGGGAAATCATCCCGCGCGTGCTGGCCGGCTGCCTGCTCGGCGGCTTCATCGCGGAAATTTTGCCGCACGACAAAGTCTCGCGCGCGCTTGGGCCGTCTTCCGGCCTGAAGGGACTTTTGATCGGAACGGCGTTCGGCGCGATCCTGCCCGGCGGTCCCTTCACCGCCTATCCGGTGGCGGCGGCGCTGCTCACGGTCGGCGCCGATTTCGGCGCCACCATCGCCATGGTCGTGAGCTGGACGCTGATCGGCTACGGCCGCGCGGTCGCCTGGGAATTGCCGATCCTCGGCACCGAGTTCACGCTGTGGCGGATCGTGATCTCGCTGCCGATCCCGGTGCTGGCCGGCGCACTCGGCCGCTTCGTCTTTGTGCGGATATACCCGAAGGGCGAGCCGGAGCCGCCGGCATGACCCTCTCCGCGCTGATCATCGACATCACGCTGTGGGGCTCGGTCTTAATCCTCGGCTTCATGGCCTGGCAGCGCGGCCGCGTCGTGCTGGTGTCGTCGGTGCGCGAAGGCAGCATGGACTTCATCAACATCGTGCCGCGCATTGCGCTCGGCGTGATCGGCTCGGGCTACATCGCCGCCGTCATCCCGCCGGAAGTCATCACCGGCTGGCTCGGCCCGGACAGTGGCTGGTTCGGCGTGCTCACTGCGGTGATCGCGGGCGCGGCAACCCCTGGCGGCCCGGTGGTCGGCTTCTCGATCGGCGCGGTAGCGCTGAAAGTCGGCGGCGGCCCGCCGCAAGTGATCGCCTATGTCGTCGCCTGGGCGCTGTTCGCCTTCCAGCGCATGATCTTGTGGGAAATCCCGTTCATGCCGGCCAAGTTCGTCTGGTTTCGCGCCGCGGTCTCGGTGCCGTTTCCGTTTCTCGCGGCGGCGATCGCGATGCTGATCGGGAAGCCGTGAGATCGAGCCCTGGTGTCTTGGATTGAATTTAACGCGAATGACTGTTTTTGCGCAGTCAAGACCCATTCAGACATCCGCCTGCTAATCACAGCACGAGGCGGCGCCCGGCTCGCCATTGCGCTCTGCCTGAATCGGTGGACACGGCACCGAACCATAGGAACAGAATACGCAACAATCACCCGATTTGGGCTTTAGCTTCGTGCCACAGCCGGTGCATTCATAGAAGAACTGACAGGCATCCGTCGGCATGGCCTCCGTTTTCGCAACGGCGCAATGCGGACAGGTAATGGTCGATTGAAGAAGCACCGGATCAGCCCTTGGGTGAGGACGGATAACCCGCGTTAGTGGTCGCCGTTGTCAGTTGGTTCACATCGGCTTTGGCGTCGTCATAGGTGACAGTGGCCGTCTTGCCCTTGAAGGACACCGCAACCTTGGCAACGCCGGGAACGGCTTCCAGGCTGCCTTTCACGATGGAGGGGCAGGCCACGCAATCCATGTTCTTCACGGCCAAGGTGATCGTTCTGTCTCCGGCCATCACTGACGACGAGGCGACGATGCCGACGACAAACGTGGCATAGGCAAGAGGCTTGTTCATCCGGAAATCTCCAGTCATGAGTCGAGAAGGAGCGGTGCGATGAAGTCAAGGCCGAGTGCAGCGACGATGAGGATCGTTGCGAGAATGAGGCTTGCTTTGACGATCCGGTTCGGCAGCGGGCGCGCGCACGCCTCGCCATCGGCGCAGGCTCGCGTTGATGATCGGTAGACCAGCCAATAGCCGTACCCAACGAACGCGAGCGTCGCGCCTATAAAGTAAGGTTGATAGGGAGCAAGCCGGGTGAAATTGCCGATCCATGCCCCGCTGACCCCGAGGGCGAACAGCACGAGGGGCAAAATGCAACAAGACGATGTCGCGAGCGCTCCAAGGAGGCCGCCTGCCGCCATCAGGTTTTTCCGTCGCCGGTTGTCGGCAATGTGATCCGCCCGATTGATTGTCATGAGCTAAACCATGCATCCTGTAGCAACTACAGGATCAAGGGACAACCGCATGAGCGCCATCACGTCCCCGCGAGCCGAAAACATCTCGATCGGTGAGCTTTCCAAGCTCAGCGGCGTGAACATTGAAACCATTCGCTATTATGAGCGGATCAAAATGCTGCCGGCTCCGCCCCGAACGGCAACCGGGCGGCGGGTCTACGGGCCAGCCGAAAAACGGACATTGGCTTTCATCCGGCGTTCCCGAGACCTGGGGTTCACTCTTGAGGAGATACGCGCCTTGCTGGACCTTGGCGGCCAGAGCGCGCTTCGTGCGCCGACGTGCACAAGATTGCGAGCGCACATCTGGCGAAAGTTCGTGGCAAACTCTCTGACCTCGCCAAACTCGAGGCAATCCTGGCGGAAACGGTTGCCGGATGCTCCGACGGCGCTGCCCCCGACTGCCCGGTGCTCGATGTTCTCGATGCGGACAGGCAGTGCGACCAGACTAGCCGATGACTGACGCGTCGGGACCGCCGGTCCAATTGGACTGCAAGGGAATATCTTGCACGTGATTGTGTAACGTTGTCTCCCGCGACTATCTTCCAGTCATGGCAGATCACTGCTGCGCACCACCGCCCCTAAACTTGGGCCCGCGCCAGGACGCGAGCGCGTTCCGGCGCGTGTTGTGGGCCGTGCTCGGCATCAATGCCGCGATGTTCCTGGTTGAAATCAGCGCGGGCGTGGCTGCGGGCTCTGCCTCACTACAAGCCGACGCGCTCGACTTTCTGGGCGATGCAGCGAACTACGCGATCAGCCTGTTCGTGGTCGGCATGGCCTTGCGCTATCGGGCCAGCGCCGCGCTTGCCAAGGGCGTCACGATGGGCGTTTTCGGGCTATGGGTGATCGGCGTCACCACCTGGCATGTGCTGCACGGGACGCTGCCGCAGGCGATCACCATGGGCAGCGTCGGCTTTGCCGCGCTGGTCGCCAACGCGCTATCCTTTTACTTGTTGTGGCGGCACCGCACGGGCGACGCCAACATGCGGTCGGCCTGGATTTGCACGCGCAATGACGTGCTGGGCAATCTGGCTGTGTTGCTGGCGGCGCTTGGCGTGTTCGGCACCGGCACCGGTTGGCCTGACTTTATCGTCGCCGCGATCATGGCCGTGCTTGCGCTGCAAGGCGCAGTGACCGTCGTGCGGCACGCCCTGGCCGAATTGAAGCAGCCCGTCGCAGCGACGGCTTAGGCGCTGTTCGCCTTCCAGCGCATGATCTTGTGGGAAATCCCGTTCATGCCGGCCAAGTTCGTCTGGTTTTCGCGCGGCGGTCTCGGTGCCGTTTTCGTTTCTTGCGGCGGCGATCGCGACGTGATCGGGAAGCCGTGAGGGCCGTATGGGGTGCTTTCAAACTATTGAAAGTAACGAATTTTTTCATTCGTAAACGATGGGCGAGGGCGGGCCGTGTCGGGGGGCTGCGGTTCTGGTAGAATGCGTCCCATGAACAAGCAGGACATTCTGGCCAGTTTAGGCGGGCATGAAGCCGCCTTGAAGGCTCAAGGCGTGAGCCATGCCGCCCTGTTCGGCTCCCGCGCGCGGTGACGCCCGGCCCGACAGCGACATCGACATTCTGGTCGAAATCGCGCCGGACGTTCGGATGGATGTTTTCAAATACGTCGGTATCGTTCGCACCATCGAGGACCTGTTTCCGGTCCGCGTCGAGCGAAGCGAAGCAATCCATCGCGCCGCAAGGAAGGATGGATTGCTTCGTCGCAAGGGCTCCCTTGCGCAAACGCTTCGCGTTTGTCGCAGGCAATGACGGGCGTCAGGGGGCCGGGGCGCTCGAAATGGTAACCTGTGCGGCCCACACGCGTGGACTTCCGTAATGTTATATTATAACGTCCGCCCCATGCCCCACGACCATTCCCACGACCACTCCCACCATCACGGCCACGCTCATTCCCATGGCGCGGCGACGCCGCATCCAGCGCAACCGGCGCCTTGGTCGATCCTGCGCATGACCGTGACCGCGCGTCTTGCCGCGGCGCTGGCGGTCAGCGCCGGGCTGTGGGCGGTCGTGCTTGTCGCGATGAGGTGAGCATGGCGGCGCAGCTCAAATTCAAGAACGTCACGCTCGGCTATGATCGCCACCCGGCGGTGCACCATCTCACCGGCGAGGTCGCCGCGGGCGCGCTGGTGGCGGTGATCGGGCCGAACGGCGCCGGCAAGTCGACGCTGTTTCGCGGGCTCGCCGGCATCCTCAGGCCGCTCTCGGGGTCGATCAATCTCGGCGGGCTCGACATCCGCGACATCGCCTATCTGCCGCAGACCGCGGACATCGATCGCACCTTCCCGATTTCGGTGTTCGATCTGGTCGGGACGGGGCTGTGGCGCAGAACAGGATTTTTCGGCGGCATGGGCAAGGCCGAGCGGGACAAGATCACAGCGGCTCTCGCTGCCGTCGGCCTCAACGGATTTGAAAACCGCTCGATCGGCACGCTGTCCGGCGGCCAGATGCAGCGCATGCTGTTCGCGCGCGTGCTGCTGCAGGATGCGCGACTGATCGTGCTCGACGAGCCGTTCAACGCCATCGATACCAAAACCGCCGCTGACCTTTTGGCGCTGGTCAAGCGCTGGCACGGCGAGGGGCGCACCGTGCTGGCGGCGCTGCATGATATGGAATTGGTGCGCGACCATTTTCCGGAAACCCTGCTGCTCGCGCGCGGGCCGGTGGCCTGGGGGCCGACCGCCGAGGTGCTGACCGCGGAAAACCTGATGGTTGCCTTGCGGATGTGCGAGGCGTTCGACGAAACCGCCGCCGCCTGCGCGGACGACATGCCATCACGGGCGGCCTGATGCTTTACGACGCGCTGATTGCGCCCTTCACCGAATTCGAGTTCATGCGCCGCGCGCTTGCCGCCGTGATCGCGCTTGCGCTGGGGGCGGCGCCGATCGGCGTGTTCCTGATGCTGCGGCGAATGAGCCTCGTCGGCGATGCCATGGCGCATGCGATCCTGCCCGGAGCCGCGATCGGCTTCCTGGTCTCCGGCATCAACCTGTTTGCCATGACAACCGGCGGATTGATCGCGGGCTTTACGGTTGCGCTGCTTGCAGGTCTGGTCGCGCGCAATACGGAGATGAAGGAGGACGCGTCACTTGCGACCTTCTATTTGGTGTCGCTCGCGCTCGGCGTCACCATCGTTTCCATCAGGGGCACCAATATCGACCTGCTGCACGTGCTGTTCGGCAACATCCTGGCGATGGACGATCAGACGCTGCTGGTGATCGCCTTCAACGCCACGATCACGCTGTTGGTCATGGCTGTTATCTTCCGTCCTCTGGTGATCGAATGCGTCGATCCGGTGTTCCTGCGCACCGTCTCTCGCGCCGGCGCGCCAGCGCATCTGGCGTTCCTGGCGCTGGTCGTGATCAACCTAGTCAACGGCTTTCACGCGCTCGGCACACTGCTTGGCGTCGGCCTGATGATCCTGCCCGCCGGCATCGCGCGGTTCTGGTCGCGGGACATCACCGGCATGATCTGCGTTGCGGTCGCAAGCGCCATTATCTCGGGCTATGCCGGGCTGGTGCTGTCATTCCAGACCCGCATCCCCTCCGGTCCAGCGGTCATTCTGATCGCAGCGATACTCTATGTGGTCTCGCTGCTGTTCGGCAGTGTCAGCGGCCTGGTCCGGCAGATGTTCCCGGGCCGTCATCTCGAGGCATAGCCATGAAACCGCGGTTGCTCTGGCTTGTTGCTCTCGCCTTGATGGCGGCTGTTGGTCCGGCTCACGCCCAGCGCCTTAACGTTGTCGCCAGCTTCTCGATTCTCGGCGACTTCGTCCGCAACGTTGGCGGCGACCGGGTTAACGTGACGACGCTGGTCGGCCCCGATGGCGACGCGCATGTTTATGTGCCGACGCCGGCTGATGCGAAAAAGGTCGCCGATGCGAAGCTCGTGTTCGTCAATGGGTTCGGTCTGGAGGGATGGTTGCCGCGGCTGGTGAAGTCCGCCGGCAGCAAGGCAACCATCGTGACGGCGACATCCGGTATCGCACCGCTCAAGCTCGGCTCGGATGCCGATCCGCATGCCTGGCAATCGGTGGCCAATGCGCGGGTCTATGTGGCCAATATTCGCGATGCGTTGGTGGCGGCTGATTCCGTCAATGCAGAGGCCTACAAATCCAATGCCGGCGCCTATCTGGCTGATCTCGACAAGCTGGACCGCGAGGTCCGCGAGACCCTCGCGCAAATTCCGGCAAGCCACCGCAAGGTGATCTCGACCCACCGCGCCTTCGGCTATTTCGCCGCCGCCTATGGCATCGAATTCATCGCGCCGGTGGGCGTTTCGACCGAATCCGAGGCCAGCGCCCGCGATGTCGCCGGGATCATCACCCAGATCAAGGCTGCCAAGATACCGGCGGTATTCCTGGAGAATATCAGCGACCCCAGGCTGATCCGGCGCATATCGGCAGAGACCGGTGCCAGGCTCGGCGGAACGCTCTATTCCGACAGTCTGACCGGCGAAAAGGGCGATTCTCCCACTTACATTGCAATGGTCAGGCACAATATAAAGGCCCTGACCAGCGCGCTGAGCCCATAGGGCAGGGGCCTCCCTGCCTGCCGGCGTGCGCTACAATTCCGCTCCGGAGCCGTTATGTCTGAACCTTCGTCCCAAAAAATTCCAGTGACCGTGCTGACGGGCTATCTCGGCGCCGGCAAGACCACGCTTTTGAACCGCATCCTTTCGGAAAACCACGGCAAGAAATACGCCGTCATCGTCAACGAATTCGGCGAGATCGGCATCGACAACGACCTCATCATCGGCGCCGACGAAGAAGTGTTCGAGATGAACAATGGCTGCGTCTGCTGCACGGTGCGTGGCGACCTCGTCCGCATCATGGACGGGCTGATGAAGCGCAAGGGCAAGTTCGACGCCATCATCGTCGAAACGACGGGATTGGCCGATCCGGCGCCGGTGGCCCAAACATTTTTCGTCGACGAAGACGTGCAGAAGAACGCCCGTCTCGATGCGGTCGTCACCGTCGCCGACGCCAAATGGCTGAGCGACCGCCTGAAGGACGCGCCGGAAGCCAAGAACCAGATCGCGTTTGCCGATGTGATCGTGCTCAACAAGACCGACCTCGTCTCCAAGCCCGAACTTGCCGAGGTCGAGGCCCGCATTCGCGGCATCAATCCTTACGCAAAGCTGCATCGCACCGAGCGCTGCAAGGTGGCGCTGTCGGATGTGCTGGAACGCGGCGCGTTCGATCTGGATCGCATCCTGGAGATCGAGCCGGAATTTCTCGACGCCGGGGATGGTCATGATCATCACCACGACCACGATCATCATCACGGCCACGACCACCATCACAACGATCACGGCCACAGCCATGGCGGGTTGAAGCACTACCACGACGAGGACATGCAATCGCTGTCGCTGCGCTCGGACAAGCCGCTCGACCCCACGAGATTCATGCCGTGGCTGCAAAACCTGGTCGCCACCGAGGGTCAGAAAATCCTGCGCTCGAAGGGCATCCTCGCCTTCACCGACGATGACGACCGCTACGTCTTCCAGGGCGTGCACATGATGCTGGAGGGCGATCACCAGCGGAAGTGGAAGGACGGCGAGCCGCGCGAAAGCCGCGTCGTCTTCATCGGGCGCGAGTTACCGGAGCAAATGATCCGCGACGGCTTTGAAAGCTGTATCGTCACGTGATGAAAGAGTTCGATCCGGGCGAAGCGCCCTCCATTGCTTCCCTCACCGACCAGGTGCGGACATTGCCTGTCGGCATGCCCGTCACCTCGATCTGTTTCCTCGGCGATACCGCGGTGTTTGTCGGCGCCGAGGAAAACTCTGTCATGGTGAACGAAGCGGGCGAAGTCTCGAAAGTCGCCATTCACGGCGGCGCCGTCCTCTGCGCGGCATCTGACGGCAAGCGCATCGTCACTGGCGGCGATGACGGCAAGGTGGTTGCGCTGAACGCAAAGGGCGAGACGTCGGTGCTGGCGACCGACGCAAAACGGCGCTGGATCGATAACGTCGCGCTGCATCCCGAGGGCGCGGTGGCGTGGTCGGCGGGCAAGACCGCGTTTGTCCGCAGCGGCAAGGGCGAGGAAAAGAGTTTTGAGGCGCCGTCGACCGTCGGCGGTCTGGCGTTCGCGCCAAAAGGCCTGCGTGTGGCGGTCGCCCATTACAATGGCGTGACGCTGTGGTTTCCCAACATGGCGGCGAAGCCGGAATTTTTGGAATGGGCCGGCTCGCATCTCGCCGTCACCTTCAGCCCGGACAACAAATTCCTGGTCACCGCCATGCACGAGCCGGCGCTGCACGGCTGGCGGCTCGCCGATAACAGGCACATGCGGATGAGCGGCTATCCCGGCCGCGTCCGCTCGATGTCGTGGAGCGTGGGCGGCAAGGGGCTCGCCACCTCCGGCGCCGATACCGTGATCATCTGGCCGTTCGCCAGCAAGGATGGTCCGATGGGCAAGGAGCCGGCGATGCTGGCGCCACTGCAGGCGCGCGTCTCCATGGTCGCCTGTCATCCGAAGCAGGACATCATGGCCGCAGGCTATAGCGACGGCACCGTGCTGATCGTGCGGCTCGAGGACGGCGCGGAAATTCTGGTGCGACGCAATGGCAGCGAGCCGGTCTCGGCGCTGGCCTGGAACGCCAAGGGCAAGCTGCTGGCCTTCGGCACCGAGGACGGCGACGCCGGGATGCTGGAATTCTAGAGCATGATCCGGAAAAGTGGGTGCGGGTTTTTCGAAAAGATCATGCTCAAATCAAAGAGATAGAGCGAGATGACGATTCGAAGAAAGTCATCCCGCTCTAGCCGCCTCGGGCAGGCCCAGGTTCCCCGCGGAACCATGCGCTTTGCCGGCCGTTGACATCTGCGAACAATTTCGTGGGGTTGAACGATGCCTGCCGATGACCGCCAGCGCGAATACCGACGGGAAATGCTGCTCGCCTCCGCGCTGGTCGCGGCCGGGCTGGCCATCTCAGTGCTTGCGCTGACCGCGATCAGCGAGCGTGATCCCCGGCAAATCGCGCAGGCGACGCCGCCTACGCAATCGACGCCGGGCGCGGAAACGAAGCCGCCCGCGCCATCCGAGCCGGGCACGACCGGCCAAAGGCCGTCGGATATTCCGCCGCAACCGGCCCGGCCCGACCCGGACGCGCAGAAGCAGGGCGCTCAGCCCGCGCTGCCGCCGGCACCGGCGGAGAAGGCTGCGCCGCCGATCCGCGAGAAATGATCCCACTTGCACCGCCCGGATTGTGCAATTGCAAAATGGTGGGCTCGCGAAACCTGTGGTGCGCGCCGTGACGCACGATTGTGCAGCCATGTGCCCCATCCGCCCGTATCAATTCGTAGGAGGGGGCGCAGGCGCCGTCTCCGAACGCCTTGTGTTGGTCCCCAACAAGCGGTTAGGCTTGCTGCAATAACAGCCGGCGGGTCGAATAAGCGCCGGTAGCTTTGGGAGTGACGCATGCGTGAGCTAACGCCTGAAACGATCACGGACGCCGTGTTCGACCAGATGGCGACAACGCCGGATCCGCGCCTGAAAACGATCATGGCGTCGGCGGTCAAGCACCTCCATGCCTTTGCCCGCGAGGTCAATCTGACGCCCGCGGAATGGATCAAGGGCATCGAATTCATGACCGCCGCCGGCAAGATGTGTTCGCCGGAGCGGCAGGAATTCATCCTGCTGTCCGACACGCTGGGCCTCTCCGCGCTCGTCAATGGCCTGCACGACGCCACCGCCCTGGAAGAAGCCACCCATACCAGCCTGCTCGGCCCGTTTTACCGCGAGGCCACGCCGACCCTCGCCGCCGGCAGTTCGATCGCCAAAAACCCGCAGCCGGGCAGCGAATGCGTGCTCTATGGCCGCGTCACCGATGCCGCCGGCAAGCCGGTCGCCAACGCGACCGTCTCGATCTGGCAGACCGGCGCCGACGGCCTCTACGACATCCAGGCCAGCGCGACATCGGTCGATTATCGCGGCGTGTTCGCCACCGATGCCGATGGCCTCTATGTGCTGCGCACCGTCAAGCCGCTCGGCTATTCGATTCCCATGGACGGGCCTGTCGGCGCCATGGTGAAGGCGCAGGCGCGGCACGGCATGAGGCCGGCGCATATTCACTTCCTGGTCGGCGCGGCGGGCTATCGTGAATTGGTCACCGCGCTCTATCTGCGTGACGATCCCCATCTGGCCGATGATGTCGTGTTCGGCTCGTCGGGCGATCTCGCCGTCGACGTGGCCGCCAACGATCCGGACTGCCCGATCAAGGGCATGCCCAGCATCCGCTTCGACATGCGGCTGTCGCGCGAAAGCGCCGCCGACAAGACCAGCGGGCGCGTCGGCGCCGATCCGTCGGCGATCATGAAAAAATCGGCCAGAAACGAATCCGCGCCGGTGGGGGCCAAATAGTCTCGGCCTGACTCCAACTACTCGCAGCGACCGGGCGGAGATCCGGCGGAGCCGCAATGACAGATAACAACGACAAATGAGGGGGAATCAATGAAGCGCAGGACATTTCTCGGCGGCGCGATGGCGGTTGCGGTGGTTGGGCAGGGGTCACGCGCACTGGCGCAGCAACCACCAATCAAGATCGGCATGTCGATGCCGCAGACCGGCGGCCTTGCCGGCGGTGGCAAGGCTTCGCTGCTCGGCATCGAAATCTGGCGCGACGATATCAATGCCAAAGGTGGGCTGCTCGGCCGCAAGGTCGAATTGGTGGTCTATGACGACAAGTCGAGCGCGTCCGAGACGCCGGCGATCTACGCCAAGCTGGTCGACGTCGACAAGGTCGACCTGCTGTTCGCGCCATATGCGACCGTCCCGACCGCGCCGATCATGCCGTTCGTCAAGCAGCGCGGCCTGCTGCTGATGGGGAATTTCTCGTTCCAGGTGAACAGCAAGGTCGGCCACGACATGTGGTTCAACAATGCGCCCTGGGGGCCGGCCGATAGTTGGGCCGCCTCGTTCCTGGATATCGGGCAGAAGGCTGGCGGCAAGAACATGGCGCTGCTGACAGCGGACCAGGAATTCGCCCAGAACCTCGCGCTGACCGCACGCGACGTCGCCAAGAAGCGCAACATCCCGGTTGTGTTCGACCAGTCCTATCCGCCAAACACGGTGGAATTCGCCTCCATCATCCGTGCGCTCAAGGCCGCCAAGCCCGACATCGTCTATGTCGCGTCGTATCCGCCGGATTCGGCCGGCATCCTGCGCGCCGTGAATGAGATCGGGATCGGCGACGACGTCAAGATTTTCGGCGGCGGCATGGTCGGCCTGCAGTTCGCGGCCGTGATGTCCAATCTCGGCTCGCTGCTCAACGGTGTCGTGAACTACAACACCTGGCTGCCCGAACCCAGCATGTATTTCGACGGGACCAAGGAATTTTTCGACAAGTACACCAAGCGCGCGGTGGAGGCCAAAGTCGATCCGCTCGGCTATTATCTGGCGCCGTTCGGCTATGCGATGGGCCAGATGATCGACGCGGCGGTCAATTCCACCAAGTCGCTCGACCAGAAGGGCATCGCCAAATATCTACGCGAGAACGAGCACAAGACCATCGTCGGGCCGATCGCGTTTTCGGCGGATGGCGAGCGCAAGGAAACCGCGACCCTGCAGGCGCAGTTCCGCGGCGTGAAGGACAAGGACATCGAACAGTTCCGGTCCTCCGGCAAGCAGGTGATCCTGTTCCCGGACAAATTGAAGACTGGAAATCTCATCAGTCCCTTCGAGGCTGCCCGAAAGTAGGCCTCGTGGCTTTTCCGGCTCGGAGCCAAGGGGGGACCTGACGTGTTTTCGATGGACCTGCTGCTGGGCGCAGTGGTGCTTGGGGTGCTGCTCGGCTGCTTCTACGCAGCCGTCAGCGTCGGATTGTCCGTCTCGTTCGGACTGCTCGACGTTCCCCATGTCGCGCATCCGGCGTTCCTGGTGCTCGCGTCCTATGGCGTGTACCAGCTCAACGAAAGCTACGACATCGATCCGCTGCTGGCGGGGCTCGCGCTCACGCCGCTGTTTTTCCTGTTCGGCCTGCTCGCCTACCGCGTCTATTACGAGACTTTCGAGAAGCGCGGCAGCGACGCCGGCGTCCGCGGCATCGCGTTTTTTTTCGGCATCGCCTTCATCATCGAGGTGCTGATCATCCTTCAATTTGGCGTCGACCAGCGCTCGGTTTCGGCGACCTATATCGGCAAGGCCTGGCGGTTCGGCGAGTTTCGGATCCCGATCCGGCAACTGGTTGCGTTCGCGGTGGCGCTGGCGCTGACGGTCCTGCTGGCGGTGTATCTGTCGAAAACCTTCATGGGGCGTGCGATCCGGGCGGTCGCGCAGGACGAGGAGGCGCTGCGGCTGATGGGCGCCAATCCGGTCCGCATCAAGCAGTTTGCCTTCGGCATCGCCACCGCGGTGCTCGGGATCGCCGGTGCGCTCCTGATCATCGTGGCGCCGGTCGAGCCGACGCTTGATCGCGCCTATATCGGGCGGACGTTTTGCGTCGTGGTCATGGCCGGGCTCGGCAGCATCAGCGGCACGCTGATCGCGGCCATCATCCTCGGCGTCGCCGAATCCATCGTACTGACGTTGTTTGGCGCCTCCTGGGCGCCGGCGATCTCGTTCGCGATGCTGCTCGGCGTGCTCGCCGTCCGGCCGCAAGGTCTGCTCGGCCGATGACGAAGCACCGCAACAGCATCGTATTCTGGGCCGGCGTGGCAGTCTTCCTCGTCGCCGTACTGGCGATGACGCAAATCGTCCGCAACGAATATCCATTTTTTGCCGGCTACGTCATCCTGCAATTCATCGCCCTCGCGGTCGCCTGGAGCATCCTCGGCGGCTATGCCGGTTACGTCAATTTCGGCACCAACGCCTTTTTCGGCGTCGGCGTCTACACGGCGGTGGCCCTGTTCAAGGCGACGGGGGCGCCGCTCGTGGTGCAGATCGGAGCCGCCGCGGTCGTCGGCATGACGCTCGGTTTTGGCGTTGGCCTGTTGACCCTGCGGATGCGCGGGATCTTTTTCTCGATCGCGACGATTGCACTGGCGATCATCATCGAGACTTTTGTGATGAACTGGCGGTTCGTCGGCGGCGCGGCCGGCATCCAGATACAACGGCCGCCGGTGATGGCGCCGTTCGATAGCTACGTGAAGATGCTGTTCTTCGTGCAGGCGCTGCTGGCAGTCACCGCCGTTGCGATCGCGCGCTACATCCAGAATTCCCGGATCGGCCGCGGCCTGCAGGCGTTGAGAGACGACGAACTCGCCGCCGAATGCACGGGTGTGCCGACGCTGAAGCTGAAACTGGTCGCCTGCATGATATCGGGCGCGCTGATTTCCGCGGCCGGGGCACCGGCCGCCATGTATCTGCAATATGCCGATCCCTCATCGGCATTCAATTTGAGCTACTCGGTATCGGCGCTGGCGATGGCGCTGATCGGCGGGACCGCGCACTGGATCGGCCCGGTGCTCGGCGCCATCCTGCTCGGCTCGACGCAACAGCTTCTCGCCGTGACCATCTCCTCGGAAGTCAACGTGCTGGTGCTCGGCATCATGCTGGTGCTGTTTGTGGTCGGCGCGCCCAAGGGCATCATCGGGCTGCTGCGGCCGCGCTATCGCCTGCGCGCGGGAGGCAAACCATGACGCCGGCCGCCACGCCTGACGCGCCCCTGCTGCAAGTCGGGACCCTAACCAAGACCTTCGGCGGCTTCACCGCGCTCGACAATATCAGTGTCGATATCCGTAAAGGTGAACGGTTCGGCCTGATCGGCCCCAACGGCTCGGGCAAGACGACGCTGATCAACTGCATTTCCGGCGCGTTGCGTCCGCAGGTCGGCAGCGTGGTGTTCTGCGGCGAGGACATTACCCAACTGCCGCCGCATTTGCGGGCACGGCGCGGCATCGCCCGCAGCTTCCAGATTCCGCGGCCGTTCAAGAGCATGACGGTGCTCGAAAACCTCATGGTCGGGCTCGACTTTGCCACCGTCGGTTCGGGCCTGCCGGAGGAAGACGTCGCGATGTCGATCCTGACGCGGATGGGCCTTGCCTCCAAGGCCGGCGCGCCGACCGATACGCTGAGCCAGGTGGAATTGCGCAAGATGGAGCTCGCGCGCGCAATGGCGGTGCGGCCGAAGCTTCTGATCTCCGACGAGGCGATGGCGGGACTTTCCTCTTCCGAGGTCGACGAGGTGCTGGATCTCCTGATCAGCCTTGGCGAGGAGGACATTACCATCATCATGATCGAGCACATCATGCAGGCCGTGATGCGCTTTTCGGAGCGGGTGATGTGCCTCGACGCCGGAAAGATCATCGCGATCGGCGCGCCGGCCGAGGTGATGGCCAACAAGCGGGTGCAGGAGGCCTATCTTGGCACTTAGCCTCGCCATCGAGGGCCTCGATGCCGGCTACGGCGCCGTCAAGGCGCTGCGCGGCGTGACGCTCAATGTCGAGGCCGGGGAGACGGTGGCGTTGCTCGGCACCAACGGCAACGGCAAGAGCACGCTGATGAAGTGCATCATGGGCCTGGTCCGCCCGGATCGCGGCCGTCTGTCGCTTTCGATCGACGGCGTGGCGCACGATCTGACCAAACTCTCGCCCGAGATGATCGTCGATCTCGGCGTGGCGCTGGTGCCGGAGGGACGGCGGCTGTTTCCCAAGCTGACGGTGACGGAAAACCTGATGCTCGGCGCCTTCCGGAAATTGGCGCGCGGTGCCATCCGGCAAAATCTCGCGCTCGCCTTCGAGACCTTTCCGGCCCTGAAGGAGCGCCGCAACCAGCTCGCCGGCACCATGTCCGGCGGACAGCAGCAGATGCTCGCGATTGCGCGCGCGCTGATGTCGTCGCCGCGCCTGTTGCTGATCGACGAACCCTCGGTCGGGCTGTCGCCGCTATTGGTGTCGCAGACCATCGCCAAGATCGGCGAACTCAAGCAGCGCGTCGGCCTGACGGTGCTGATGGCGGAGCAGAATTTCAACCAGGCGATCAGGATCGCCGACCGCGGCTACATCATCGTGCACGGCGAGATCGCGGTCGCCGCGCAGTCAGTCGACGAGTTGAAGGCCAACGATATCGTCAAGCGGCTCTATCTCGGCGGCATCGCCTGAGGGATGCGCGCCGCAAGGGGTGCGCTTACTGCGCGCCCCTCAGCGTGCAGGCGGTCGAGCAGGTCGTGGTCACGCCGCGCTCGCAGGCGATGCATACCGCGACGCACTGCTTGATGTCCTTGGGATTGTACTGGCTGTAAAGCTTGCGGGCGCAGTTGTCGATCGAGCCGGTCACGTCGGCCTTGCTGCTGTTTTCGGGCGTGCAGGCAGCCAGCAATGCTGCCGACAGGACGATGGCAATGATGGCGCGCATGTTGGTCGCTCCAACCGGGAGCCCTCGCTCTAAAGCTGCGGGCGACGCCCCTGGGCCCTCGCAGAAAATTACCCTTCAGGATCGCGCGATTGAATTAATTGAGTGTTACGCGGTGTCAGGGTTCCCCTGCGTAGTTCTACGCCCGGAATCGAGCCGCGCGCTGTGCACTGCAGCGAGAACCGCCGGGACCGCGCATTACGTTTTCTGGCCGTGCCGGCGTCGCTACCGCACCAGCACGTTGCGGAATTGCCAGGGATCCGACGTGTCGATGTCTTCCGGGAACAGTCCCGGGCGATCCGACAGCGGCGTCCAGTCGGTGTAATAGCCCTTCACCGGCCCAAGATACGGCATCTGGATTTCGAGGCAGCGGCGGAAGTCCATCTCGTCGGCCTCGACGATGCCGGCCTCGGGGTTCTCCAGCGCCCACACCATGCCGGCCAGCACGGCGGAGGACACCTGCATGCCGGTGGCGTTCTGGTAGGGGCAGATGCGGCGGGTTTCCTCGATCGAGAGCTGCGAGCCGTACCAATAGGCGTTCTTGCCGTGGCCGTAGAGCAGCACACCGAGTTCGTCGATGCCGTCCTCGATCTCGTTCTCGTCCAGAATGTGCCACTTCGATTGCATCTTGCCGGTCGCGCCGAAGATCTCGTGCAGCGACAGCACCGCATCGTTGGCCGGGTGATAGGCGTAGTGACAGGTCGGACGATAGACTACCTTCTGACCGTCGCGCACGGTGAAGTAGTCCGCAATCGAGATCGACTCATTGTGGGTGACGAGGAAACCGTATTGCGCGCCCGGCGTCGGGCACCAGGATCGAACGCGGGTGTTGGCGCCCGGCTGCAGCAGATAGATCGCAGCCCCACAGCCTTCGGTGTGCTGGCGGCCGTTGTCCGGCATCCATTTCTCGTGCGTACCCCAGCCGAGTTCGGCCGGCTGCATGCCCTCGGAAACGAAGCCTTCGACTGACCAGGTGTTGACGAACACGTTCATCAGCTTCGGCTTCTTCGAACGCTGGGTGTCGCGCTCGGCGATATGAATGCCCTTGACGCCGAGCTTCATCGCGAGCTGGCCCCAGCCTTCGCGGCTCTTCGGCTCGTTGACCTCAACGCCAGTGTCGCGGGCGATATCGAGCAGCGCCTGCTTGACGAACCACGACACCATGCCGGGATTGGCGCCGCAGGTGGAGACCGCGGTGGTTCCGCCCGGGCTCTTGTGCTTGGCCGCCAGCAGCGTTTCGCGCAGCGCGTAGTTCGAGCGCTTCTCGGGACCGATCTTCTTGTCGAAATAGAAGCCGAGCCACGGCTCCACGACGGTGTCGATGTAGAGTGCGCCGATCTCGCGGCACAGCGTCATGATGTCGACCGAGGACGTATCGACCGACAAATTGACGCAAAAGCCCTGGCCGCCGCCGGCGGTCAAGAGCGGCACCAGCACCTCGCGGTAGTTCTCGCGGGTGATGCCCTCTTTGATGAAGCGCACGCCGTGCTGCTTGGCGAGCTCACCGTCCTCATGCGGATCGATAATGACGAAGCGCGACTTGTCATAGTCGAAATGGCGTTCGATCAGAGGCAGCGTGCCCTTGCCGATCGAGCCGAAGCCGATCATGACGATGGGGCCGGAAATTTTCGCATGGATTGGCGCGGACGGGCTCATGGATGGGACTCCGAAAAGAATAGTGTCTGTCGTGAACGGGGATCAGGCAGTGCGGCGCTTCGCGGTGACTTCAATCTCGACCTTCATCTCGGGTCTTGCGAGGCCAACGACGATCAGCAACGTCGCCGCGGGGCGAATGTCGGCGAGGACTTCGCCACAGACGGCGAAGTGGGCATCCACGTCCTTGGCATCAGTGACGTAGTAGGTCGCGCGGACGATATCGGCCATCGCGAAGCCGCCCTCCTTCAGGGCGGCCTCGATGGTCCTGAAGCAGTTCCGTGACTGGCTCGTGACATCCGCCGGCATCGTCATGGTGGCGTAATCGTAGCCGGTGGTGCCGGCGACGAAGGCGAAGTCGCCGTCGATCACCGCGCGGCTGTAGCCGACGGTCTTCTCAAGGGGCGAGCCGGTGGAGATCAGGCGACGGGGCATCGGAACCTCGATCGTGAAGGATTGGGGATGGTCCGGGCGGGTTTGGCGCGGTTTAAAGGGTTTTTCCCCGCGCGCGCAACCCCTCACGGGGCTACCGGGATGGCCTGACAACGTCGGTGGCCAGGGGCGCGGAGCCGCGCCAGCGGCGCACGAGGATGTCCCGCACGATCATGACCGAGATCATGATCAGCAGCGCCGTGGTGATAACGCTGCGGAAGCGCGGGCGCGCGCCGGCGCCCGGTTCGGGAAGGCTCTCCAGCACGGCATCAAGCCACGCGCGGCACGAGCAGCGCCTTCCGGGCGCGGCCTGCTCTCGTCTTGGGTAGTGGGGGCGCGCCGGTCGGCACGATCATGCCCCAGGCGCCGTCGAGCGCGCCCTCTGACAGTTCGAGGCCGAGCAGCCGGTCGCGCTCGAACGCACCCGGCAGCCGCAGCTCGCCGGCCTTGGCGGCCAAGAAGCCGAAGCGGGCGTAATAGGGCGCGTCTCCCAGCAGGATCACCGCGCGATGGCCACGCGCCTTCGCCGCCGCGAGCGCGTGGTCCATCAGCGCAGCCCCGACGCCGAGTTGGCGGGAGGATGCCTCCACAGCCAGCGGGCCGAGCATGAGCGCCGGGATGCCCCCGGCGCTGACGTGCCACAACCGCACGGAGCCCACGAGCCGGCCCTCGCACACCGCCGACAGGCTGAGGCCTTCGGCGGGCGCGCGTCCGTCGCGCAGGCGCTGGCAGGTGCGCGTATGGCGGTTTGCGCCAAAGCAGGCATCCAGCAGCGCCTCGCGCGCAGCGTCGTCCAAGGCTCGCTCCGCGCGGATCGCGAACGGAGCAGCGTCGGATTTGAGGGCAATCGCGGTCTTCCGCAAAGCAGTCATGGCACGTCAGTCCCCGCTTCCACGGCAAGGCATGCCGCGCAAAGCGCTGTCTTAAAATTCGCAAATGACGGGGAGGGAGCCGGCGCACCGGCTCCCGTTATTCGAGCCTCAAACGAGGCTGTTCAGATGTGGTAGGTCCGCAGCGGCGGGATGCCGTTGAACGCTACCGACGAGTAGGTCGACGTGTACGCTCCGGTGCCTTCGATCAGCAGCTTGTCGCCGATCTCGAGCGTCACCGGAAGCGGATACGGCAGCTTCTCATACAGCACGTCGGCGCTGTCGCAGGTCGGACCCGCGAGCACGCACGGCGTCATCTCCGCGCCGTCATGCGGCGTGCGGATGGCGTAGCGGATCGACTCGTCCATCGTCTCGGCGAGACCGCCGAACTTGCCGATGTCGAGATACACCCAGCGCACCTCGTCCTCGTCGCTCTTCCTGGAGATCAGGACGACTTCGGTCTCAATGACGCCGGCATTTCCGACCATGCCGCGGCCCGGCTCGATGATGGTTTCCGGGATCTGGTTGCCGAAATGCTTGCGCAGCGCACGGAAGATGGACCGGCCATATTGCAGGACCGGAGGAACGTCCTTGAGGTACTTGGTCGGGAAGCCGCCGCCCATGTTGACCATGGACAGGTTGATCCCGCGCTCCGCGCAGTCCCGGAACACCGTTGAGGCCATCGCCAGCGCGCGGTCCCACGCCTTCACCTTGCGCTGCTGCGAGCCGACATGGAACGAGATGCCGCACGGATCCAAGCCCAGCCGCTTGGCGAGGTCGAGCACCTCGACCGCCATCTCCGGATCGCAGCCGAACTTGCGCGACAGCGGCCATTCGGCGCCTGCGCAGTCATAGAGGATGCGGCAGAACACTTTGGCGCCGGGGGCGGCTCGCGCGATCTTCTCGACCTCGGCGGCGCAGTCGACCGCGAACAGGCGAATGCCGAGCGCGAAGGCGCGCGCGATGTCGCGCTCCTTCTTGATCGTATTGCCATAGGAGATGCGGTCCGGCGTCGCACCGGCGGCCAGCGCCATTTCGATTTCGGCGACGGTTGCGGTGTCGAAGCAGGAGCCCATGGAGGCGAGCAGCGACAACACCTCGGGCGCCGGGTTCGCCTTCACGGCATAGAACACACGGCTGTCCGGCAGCGCCCTGGCAAAGGTCTGGTAGTTGTCGCGCACGACTTCGAGGTCGACCACCAGGCACGGCTCGGTGTCCTGGCCCTCGCTGCGGCGGTTGCGTAGGAATTCCTGAATACGTTCGGTCATAGCACCCTCCAAACGGCCCAGCGACGGGACCCGTTCAAATTTTGATCTCGGACATGAGTGCTTCGGCGTTGTCGCACGATGGAGACGCGACGAGGCCTTGAACTCAGACCGAATTGTGCTGCCGTGGATTGGTCGGGAATTTCCCGCCCGCACACCTGGCAATGAAGGACAAGCCTTTTCAGTAGCCCGCGCCGGCGTTGGAATGCCGGTAGAGACCAAAAAAGCCCGATCCGTCGTTGCTTTAAGTCGCGTCCCCCGTTGAGAGCGGGGTGCGCCGGTTCGCCTCCGGCTGCCAGTCACGGTTGCAAAGGATGGAGAGACCTTCAACGGCATCTCTTGAGAGAGATGCTGGCCGCTTATGGAGCGACCCTCGGTTCTTCCACCCCTTGGCGGCTGTCCGGCCTCTTGTCCGGATACCTACCGACTGACACACGACCACAGGCACGTGCGAAATTGGGCAAGGCTGGAAATAAGACTTTTGATTCTGCTTCGCAACAATTTTTTTAGGCTGGGGACAGATTTCCCCATGCGTGCTTACAAATTGGTTCTCGGCGCGCGCGGCCGATCAGCAAACATGAACGTACGTTAAGATTTCTGCCTGATGCGTGAGCGCTTCAGCGCCTGCGCTGCAGCGCTTTCTTGAACGCGCGCGTCAGGCGCGCTTGAAGAACGGCTCGATGCGTTGCGCGGCGCGGATGAACGCCACCATGATCAGCACGCCGATCCCGAACAGCACCGCCTGGAGGATGTGCGCGGCGGTATCATCGAGGCCGAACAGGATCGCGAGCGCCCAGCCGCCGGCAAACGCCGCGCCGAACACTTCTGCGCCGATGAGGATCGCCGCCGAGATGACAGTGACGACGCTCGGCCAGGCGATCACGCGGGGGGATGTGGAAGCGGGCTGTGGGCTCATGAAAAAGGTCCTGTTCAAGGGGCGCAATCTCTCCGAAAAGGCCCCATCTATCAAGCGCAAAAGGCCCAAAAATGCCGCATCGCGTGATATAGATTGCCGCATATTTTCAAGGAAAAGACGGGAATTGTGATGTCAGAAACCATGCAGACGGCGACCCCTCCGGAAGCTGGCGCAAACCCGCTGCTCGAGCCGTGGCAGACGCCGTTCGAGACGCCGCCCTTTGCCGAGATCGAGCCGGAGCACTTCCTGCCCGCCTTCGAGCAGGCCTTTGCCGACCATGCCGCCGAGATCGCGGCGATCACCCATGACCCCTCGGTGCCGGACTTCGCCAACACCGTCACGGCGCTGGAGCGCTCGGGCAAGCTGCTCTCCAAGGTCGCGGCCGTGTTCTACGACCTGGTCTCGGCGCACTCCAATCCGGCGATTCTGGAGATCGACAAGGAAGTCTCCTTGCGGATGGCGCGGCACTGGAACCCGATCATGATGAACGCGGTGCTGTTCGGCCGCATCGCGATGCTGCACGAGAAACGCGCCACGCTCGGTCTGACGAGTGAGCAGAATCGGCTGCTGGAGCGCACCTACACCAATTTCTACCGCGCCGGTGCCGGCCTGGACGAGGTTGCCAAGAAGCGGCGGGCTGAGATCAACGAGCGGCTGGCCCAGCTCGGCACCTCGTTCAGCCACCATCTGCTCGGCGACGAACAGGACTGGTTCATGGAGCTCGGCGAGGACGACCGCGGCGGCCTTCCCGAAGCCTTCGTCGCCGCGGCCAAGGCCGCGGCGGAAGAGCGCGGCATGGCCGGCAAGGCAATCGTGACGCTGTCGCGCTCCTCGGTCGAGCCGTTCCTGAAGAGCTCCTCCCGCCGCGATCTGCGCGAAAAGGTCTTCAAGGCCTTCACCGCGCGCGGCGACAATGGCAACGCCAACGACAACAACGCCACCATCGTGGAAATCCTCGAGCTCCGCGAGGAGGCCGCCAAGATCATGGGCTTTCCGACCTACGCCGCCTACCGGCTGGAGGATTCCATGGCCAAGACGCCGGAGGCAGTCCGCAGCCTGCTGGAGCGGGTTTGGAAGCCGGCCCGGGCGCGGGCGCTTGCCGACCGCGACGCCCTGCAGGCGCTGATTGCGGAGGAGGGCGGCAATTTCACGCTCGCCCCGTGGGACTGGCGCTACTACGCCGAGATCCTGCGCCAGCGCCGCGCCAATTTCGACGACGCCGCCATAAAACCCTATCTGGTGCTCGACCACATGATCGAGGCCGCTTTCGATTGCGCAACCCGCCTGTTCGGGATCACCTTCTCCGAACGCAAGGACATTCCGGTCTGGCATCCCGATGTTCGGGTCTGGGAGGTCAAGGATGCCGACGGCAAGCACAAGGCGCTGTTCTACGGTGATTACTTCGCCCGGTCCTCAAAACGCTCCGGCGCCTGGATGACCTCGCTGCGCGACCAGCAGAAGCTCGACGTCGAGATTGCCCCGCTTATCATCAATGTCTGCAACTTCGCCAAGGGCGCCGATGGCCTGCCGTCGCTGCTGTCACCCGACGACGCGCGGACCCTGTTCCATGAATTCGGCCACGGCTTGCACGGCATGCTGTCCAACGTGACCTATCCCTCGCTGTCGGGGACGTCCGTTTTCACCGACTTCGTCGAGCTACCCTCGCAGCTCTACGAGCACTGGCAGGAACAGCCGCAGGTGCTGCGGCAGTTCGCAAAGCACTACCAGACCGGCGAGCCGTTGCCGGACGACCTGCTGGCCCGCTTCCTCGCCGCCCGAAAATTCAATCAGGGTTTTGCCACCGTGGAGTTCGTCTCCTCGGCGCTGATCGACCTCGAATTCCACACCCAGCCGGCCACGGCCAGCCGCGACGTCGGTGCGTTCGAGAAGGCGGAACTGGAAAAGATCGGCATGCCCGCGGAAATCGCGCTGCGGCACCGGCCGACGCAATTCGGCCATATCTTCTCCGGCGATCACTATGCGTCCGGCTATTATAGCTATATGTGGTCGGAAGTGATGGACGCCGACGCCTTCGGCGCTTTCGAGGAGGCCGGCGATATCTTTGATCCCGCCACCGCGCGGCGCCTGCACGACGACATCTATTCGTCAGGCGGCTCGCGCGAGCCGGAGGAAGCCTATGTCGCCTTCCGCGGCCGCGAGCCGGAAGCCGACGCGCTGCTGCGGCGACGTGGATTGCTCGAAACAACACCGGCGGCCTGAGGTGCCGGCGCCGCCTCCACTAGTCGTCCCTGCCTAGTGCGCAATTGCGCACGGGCGCAGGGACCCATAACCCCTGGTGTTCGTTGTGAAGGAAGAGCCTTTGTCACACTGCCAAACAGAGACGACACGGCGTATGGGTCCCTTCGTTCGCGGGGACGACGTGTTGCGTGGAGTGCTCGCATTGTTGGGCGTGATCGTCGCGTTGTCGCTCGGCACAGCCTCGGCCGAGGCCCACCCGCATGTCTGGATCACCGCGAAAAGCGAGGTGGTCTACGCGCCTGACGGCACGATGACGGGGGTGCGCCACGCCTGGACCTTCGACGACATGTTCTCGACCTACGCGCTGCAGGGCATCGAGACCAAGACCAAGGGCGCCTACACCCGCGAGGACTTGGCGCCGCTGGCGCAGACCAATGTCGAGTCGCTGAAGGAGTTCAATTTCTTCACCTTTGCCAAGGCCGACGGCAAGAAGGCGAAATTCGAAGAGCCGGTGGATTACTTCCTCGAATACAAGGACAGTGCGCTGACGCTGCATTTCGTCCTGCCGCTGAAGGCGCCGGTGACGCCGAAGCAGTTGGCGTTGGAAGTGTTCGATCCCTCCTACTTCATCGACTTCAAGTTTGACGACAAGGACCCGATCAAGCTGGTCGGCGCGCCTGCCGCCTGCCAGATGAAGTTTCAGCGGCCGAATGACGAGACCGCCAACACCCAGCGGCTGAACGAGCAGAATTTCATGAACGGCGACAACTCGAATTACGGCGCGATGTTCGCCAACAAGATCACGGTGAACTGCCCGTGAAGCCGGTGCCCGCAGGCCTTGCGCGAGGCATGGCGATCACGGCCGCGGCGTTCGCGGCCATCATTGTTTTCGACGCTGCCTTGCATGCGCTGATGGCGCAAAACCCGTTCGGTGGACCGCGTCCCGCCGTCGAACCGCAGGTCGGCGGCCTGATCGGATGGATTTTGGCCAGGCAATCCGAATTCTATCGCGAGATGTCCTCGACCATACGCGCAGCGAAATCGGACGGCAGCGCCGTCTGGACGCTGCTTGGGATTTCCTTTGCCTACGGCATCTTTCACGCCGCCGGCCCCGGCCACGGCAAGGCAGTGATCTCGTCCTATCTTGTCGCCAACGAGGAAACCGCGCGGCGCGGCATCGTGCTGTCGTTCGCCTCGGCGCTGCTGCAGGCGCTGGTCGCGGTCGCGATCGTGGCGGTGTTCGCCTGGCTGCTCTCCTCCACGGCCAAGACGATGTGCTCCGCGGAGAAGGCGATCGAGATCGTCAGCTACGCCCTGATCGCGGCGTTCGGCGCCCGGCTGGTCTGGACCAAGGGTGCCGGCTTCATGCGCGCGCTGCAGACGAAGCCGGAGCCGGCGATGGCTGTCGCGCACCATCATCATGATCACGACCACGATCACAGTCACCATCACCATGTTCACAACCACGACCATTCGCACGGCGATGGTCACGTTCACGACGAGCATTGCGGCCATTCCCATGGCCCGACGCCGGATCAACTCGCCGGCCCCGGCGGCTGGCGGCGCGGGTTGGGCGCGATCTTTGCCGTCGGCATGCGGCCCTGTTCGGGCGCGATCCTGGTGCTGGTCTTTTCGCTGGCGCAGGGGCTGTTTCTGGCCGGCATCGCCGCGACGTTCGTAATGGGACTCGGCACCGCCATCACGGTCGCAACCATCGCCGTGATCGCCGTGTCCGCAAAGGGGCTCGCTCGGCGGCTCAGCGCAGGCCGCGAGGGCAGCGGCACGCTGATCATGCGCGGCATCGAATTCGGCGCGGCCGGGCTGGTGCTCTTGTTCGGCCTCGGCCTGTTGTTCGGCTATCTCGCCGCCGAGCGCGCGACGTGTCTCTAATGGTAGCCCGGGTGGAGCCAACGGGTCACGCGAATGCGCGCCCGATGACAGGCTCCGCGCAACCTGGGGATGATTGACCCGCTCGTTCTACGGTCCCGGATTGCACTGCGCGCCATCCGGGCTACGGAAAATCAAGCGCGCCGAGGCGCAATCGGGAATCCCATGTCACGCGAACAATTCTGGTTCTTTCACCCATTCCGGGTGCGCTATTCCGAAATCGACGGTCAGGGCGTTGTCTTCAACGCGCATTACCTGACCTATTTCGACACCACCATCACCGAGTATTTTCGGGCGCTCGGTTATGACCAGTATGCCGACGCCAAGCAGACCGGCGAGGATTTCCACGTCGTCAAGTCGCTGATCGAGTACAAGGCCCCGGTGCGGTTCGACTGGGAACTGGATGTGGGCGCGCGCGTGGCGTGGATCGGCAACTCAAGTCTCACCTTCGAACTCGCCATTTTCCTGAAGGGCGGCGCCGAAGCGCTCGTGACCGGCGAAATCGTCTGGGTCAATACCAACCAGCAAACGCATCGTCCGGTCCCGATATCGAAATCGATCCGGGACCGGATCGCGGCGCGCGAACATCATCTGGCGTGAGTTACTTCGCATTCTTGCGAAGCCAGGCCTGCATCAGGGCGATCTCCTTCTCCTGATCGGCAATGATCTGTTCGGCCAGCTTGCGGGTTTCAGCGTCCTTGCCGTACTTCAGCAAAACCTTGGCCATGTCGATCGCGCCCTGGTGATGCGGAATCATCCCGGTCATGAAATCGATATCGGCGTTGCCTGTGTAGGTCTGATGCATGTCCTGCATCATCTTCGTATGCGCCTCCGTGTAGGCTTTGGTTGAGGCGGCATCGCTGTCCTTTGGCGCCATATCTTCCATAACTTTTTGCGCCGCCTGCGGGTCCGTCGCGGAGCTGGGCTGATGCACATGCTGGGCGAATGCCGCCGTTCCGATGGCGGCGATGACAGTGGCGATGGCCAGAAAGCTCTTTGCGTTTTTCATCGTGTTATCCTGTACATGGGCCTTGAGATGTGAGCGCGTGCCTCAGTCAAATCGCGCCGTTGCCGTCTTGCCATCCGGCAATGTGAGCTGAACCGCGCCCTTCGGCTTTGCCGGAAGGGCGGTGGCCGCCGTTCCGGTCAGCACGTTCCTTTCCGAGGGCGCGAGCGGAATGCGTTCGGCCTTTCCTCCCACGGTGACGATGGCGACGCCCTTGAAACCCTTCGGATCAACCGGCTTGTCGTTTTCGCCGATCAGGAAAATCTCGATCGCCGTGTCCTTTGCGACGAGTTCGACATGGTAGGGGCCGGCATCGGCGACACGTCCGCCATGGGATGCTTTCGGCTCGTGCGCGTAGGCCGGCAGGCCGGCCAGCAAGGCAATGCCGAGGGCAAGGTATCTGAACTTCATGTGTGGTCTCCTTTCAACGATTAGTAGGAATGTGAGGCGGCATGACCCCTGAGGTGCTCCTCGGATTGTCGTTGCATAAGTCGCATCAGCGGCTTCCTGCCGAACGTGAGGAACAGCACAGGCGTGATCAGGGCATCGAGCAATGTCGCGCTGACGAGCCCGCCGAAGATCGTCACCGCGACCGGGTGCAATATCTCCTTGCCCGGTTCGTCCGCCGCGATCAGCAGCGGCAGCAGCGCAAGCCCCGCGGACAACGCGGTCATCAGGACGGGTGTCATGCGCTCGAGGCTTCCGCGGATGACAAGCTCCGGCCCGAACTCCATCTGCTCGTGCAAGGCGAGATTGATGTAGTGGCTTATCTTGAGAATGCCGTTGCGTGTCGCGATCCCGGTGAGGGTTATGAACCCAACCATACTGGCGACAGAAAGCGGCTGGTCGACGAGCGCCAGCGCCGCGACCGAACCGATCAGCGCCAGCGGCACCCCACCCATGATGATCGCGGCCAGTACGGCAGAGCGGTAGCGGCTGTAGAGAATCGCAAAGATCAGCGCCAGAGAAACGACTGAAAGGATACCTATCCTGAGGCTGGCTTCCTCTTGCGCCTGGAATGTGCCTTCAAGGCTCGCGGTGACACCCTGCGGCAGGCTCGCCGCATCCAGTTCTGTGCGAATGCGCCGCACGATCTCCGCCATGTCGGTCCTGCCGTCCGAGTTCGCGAGTATGACGATGCGCCGTCGGCCGTTCTCTCTCAGGATCTGATTTGGCCCATCGGTCTCCTTCACATCCGCGATCTGCCGCGCCGGTATCCACCCCGACGGGGTCTTGATCAAGAGGTCGCCGAGCTTCTCGGTGGTACGAAGGCGGTCG
The DNA here is from genome assembly GCF_036924645.1 of Bradyrhizobium sp. AZCC 2176. NCBI lineage: Bacteria > Pseudomonadati > Pseudomonadota > Alphaproteobacteria > Hyphomicrobiales > Nitrobacteraceae > Bradyrhizobium > Bradyrhizobium sp. AZCC 2176. The sequence continues at coordinate 3,542,095 of NZ_JAZHRX010000001.1, forward strand.
GGCAGCCTCATGACCACGTCGTAGCGCTTGTGGCCATCGACCACGCGCGAGATGACGCGTCCGCTCGACAGGCGCGACAACTGATCGGTGATGGCGCCCGGCTGCACGCCGTACAAAGCGGCCCGTGTGTAGTCGACGCGGATTTCGAGTTGCGGAATCCGAACCTGCTTTTCGACCTGCAGATCCCGGATGCCTTCAATCTTCGAGAGCCGTAGACGGAGTTCTTCCGCGCTGTTTCGCAGCGTGTCGAGGTCGTCGCCGAACAGTTTGAGGGCGAGTTCGGCGCGGACGCCCGAGAGCAGATGATCGAGCCGGTGCGATATCGGCTGTCCGAGATTGACCGAAAGCGGCAGCACCGAAAGCCGGGAACGTATGTCCGCGACGATCTCGGGCTTCGGCCGCTGCGAGGGCTTGAGATCGACTTCGAGGTCGGACGAGTGGACGCCTTCCGCGTGCTCGTCCAGTTCCGCGCGTCCCGTCCGCCGCCCGACGCTGATCACTTCCGGCACATCAAGCAGAAGACGTTCGGCGATCGACCCGACCCGGGTCGATTCGGAAAGTGAAACGCCGGGGTTGAATGCAATATTGATCGTGAACGTACCTTCGTTGAACGCCGGAAGGAACGCGCGCTTCAGGCCGAGCGCGCCGGTACCGGCACCCAGCACCGCCAACGCCGTGACGCCGAGCAGCAATCCCTTGTGGGCGAAAGCAAACCCGACCGCCGCACGGTTCGCAGCCTTGAGCTTGCGGACGAGCCAACTCTCCCGTTGCGCGAGGCGTTTCATCCCGGGCAGCAGGTGATAGGCCATCACGGGGGTGAGGGTGATCGAAACGAGCAGGCTCGCGAGGATCGAGATGATGTAGGCGTGACCGAGCGGCGCGAATAGCCGCCCTTCGATGCCCGAGAGGGCAAACAGAGGGACGAACACGAGGACGATGATCATCGTGGCGTAGACGATGCCCGACCGCACCTCGTTGGATGCCGAAACCACCACGTCGAACACGGACCTTGGACTGCCTTGCTCCCTGTTTTCGCGCAGCCGGCGGAAGATGTTCTCGACATCGACGACGGCGTCGTCGACCAGTTCGCCGATGGCGATCGCAAGGCCGCCCAGGGTCATCGTGTTGATCGACAGGCCAAGCAGCTTGAAGATGATGGCCGTGGTCAGGATCGAGACCGGGATCGCCGTGAGCGAAATGGCCGTCGTGCGCCAGTTGAGAAGAAACGCGAACAGGATGACGGCGACGACAAGGGCTGCTTCGAACAGCACCCGCTCCACGTTCTGGATCGAGTTTTCGATGAAACTTGCCTGCCTGAATATGATCTCGTTGGCTTTTACGCCGGACGGCAGGCTGGGCTCCAGTTCCGCGAGCGTCTGCGTTATCTGTTGTGTCAGTTGCACCGTATCGACATTGGGCTGCTTTTCGACCGAGACGATCACGGCGGGCTTGCTCATATAGCCTGCGTCGCCGCGCTTGACCTTGGGCGCAAAGTCGACGTTCGCTACCTGCCGCAGCAGGATGGGCCGTCCCTCGATGGTGGTAACGACGATGTTGCGCAGGTCTTCCAGGCTCGTCGTGCGTCCGATATTGCGGATCAGATATTCGCGAGCATTCTGATCGGTGAAGCCGCCGCCGGTGTTGGTGCCGAACTGCCTTAGCGCCTGCTCCACTTGCTCATAGCTCACGCCGAGAGCACGCAACGCGGAAGGCAGCGGCGCAATCCGGTACTGACGGACCTCGCCGCCAATCGGGATGACTTGCGCGACACCCGGCACCGCGAGCAGCCGCGGCCTGATGGTGAAGTCGGCGATCTCGCGGACCTCCATCGGCGATGCCGTCTTCGACGTCACCGCGATCAGGAGGATCTGACCCATGATCGAACTGATGGGCCCGATCTGTGGGGTGACGTTGAGAGGGAGCTGGCCCTGCACTTGCGCGAGACGTTCGGCTACCAGCTGACGGTTGCGGAAGATATCCGTTCCCCAATCGAACTCCACGTAGACGATCGAGAGCCCGATGCCCGAAACCGATCGTACCCGGCTGACGCCCGGCACGCCGTTCATCTGGGTTTCGATCGGGAAGCTGACGAGTTGCTCGACTTCCGGCGGGGCGTACCCTTCCGATTCAGTGATGATGGTAACGGTTGGACGGTTGAGGTCCGGGAACACATCGACGGGCAATTGCCGCGCGGTATAGGCGCCCAGAAGAACGAGGATGCCCGCCATCGCAAGCACAAAGAGGCGATTGCGGAGCGAGGCGCTGACCAGGAATGTGAACATGCGCGTGGCTCCTCAACGGACGTGATCGAGAAGGTCTGCGCCTTGCGACACGATCCGCTTGCCGGGCGTGAAGCCGGACACGATCAGCACACGATCGCCATCGAGCGGCTCTGTGCGCACGCTCCTTGCCATGAACCGCTCGGGGGCCGTGTGCTCGTAGACGAAATCCTGGCCGTTTGAGCCGCGAACGACGCTGCTGCGCGGCACCGCAACGCCTTCCTTCGTATCATCGGTCGTGACCAGCACCGTCAGGAACTGGCCGGCTCTCAGCCCTGCCGTATCGCCGGTCACGGCAAAATGCACCGGCACCGATTGGCTGCGATCGGCGAAGCCGGTGCCCTGATAGACAAGGTCGTAGTTCCTGCCCGTATATGTCGATGCCCGCGCGCCGCGGGACGGTTCGAGGCTCTCGAAGCTCAGCGCCTCGACCCACAGCCGCGACGGATCGATGATGTTGAAGACGATGGAGCTCGGCTGAACGATCTGGCCTGCCACGGCGCTGCCTTCGGCGATCACGCCCGCAACCGGTGCGATCAGCGCTTCAGGCTCACGGCGCGATTTTTCAATCGATGCGCGCCGTTCGCGCAGCCCTTCCAGCTCGAGCCGCGTGTCCTCGAGTTGGGTCCGCGATATGGCGCCCGATGGCGCGAGTTGCTCATAGCGGGCGAACCGCCGTTCGACGATCGAGATTTGCTGATCGAGTTCGCCCTGGCGCTGCCGCATGTCGGAAACATCGATCGCCGCAATGGGCGGCGTGACGTAGCCCAGGATGTCGCCTTGCTTCACCCGTGTGCCCAGTCGGGGAAAGCCGCCCGGGGCTGCGGAAAGACGGCCGCCGACGGCGGATTGCACATATCCGCTGGCATTGGGATCGGGAATGATCCTTCCCGGAAGTTCAGTGATCTTCTTGTGCTCTGCGTTTTCGGCGATCAGCGTCCGCACTGCAAATATCCGCTGCACCGTCTTGGGCACAAACACCGCCCCATCCGGAAGGCGCTGGGCGCGCTCGCCTGAGACGGTGTTGATTGCGACTTGTGCCTTTTCTTCCTCGTGGCCATGGCCTTCGTGCGCTTCTGGTTCGTGCGCACCAATGAGCACGGAAAACATCACTACAAGGGCTGCCGTCCTGCGCCTGCCGCGCAGTGCAATGGCGGCAAGCAGCGCCCCCATGAGCACGCCGCCCGACACGAGAAGAACCGAAACCATGCTGATATGCCCGCCAGGCCCCGCCTCGCGTGGTGCAGCGTCTTGCGCCGTCCCGGGCGCAGTCTGAATCGTCAGCGGCAAAATGTCGGTGGTGCCTCCCGCTGTAACCGTGAAAATCAGGTCTGCACGCCCGCTCTTTGCGAGCCACGGCGCTGCCACCCGGTATATGCCGTCGGCACCCGCCGCTGCTTTTATGGGACCACCAGGGGATTCGACTTCAAGCGTTGCGTCGGTTACCGGCTCGTTGGTGGCGAACCGGTCGAGATAGATCTCGAGATTTTCGCCGCGCGCAATCGCAACGATCTCGAACGCGTCGGAATCGGCCTCGCCGCGTGGCAGCGCGCCTGCCGAGACGGGCTGCTGCTCTTCGTGGTCATGGCCCTCGTGGGCGAGAGCAGGTGCGATCGTGCCGCATAGAATTGCGGTCACGGCGAGAGCACGCAGGGCATGCCCGAAATGGGAAAGCATACAAAAATCCTTCAGCCTGAATGGTCGTCAGCTACGGGCAGCACGAGCCGTGCAAACCCACTGATCGTTCGCGTTCAGGTGAAGGATTTGGGAGGGCGCCTGAGTGACTCAGGTTCGCGGTCTGGCCAAATCTCTGACCGGGCCAACGCGACGCGGCTTATTGCGCGCGGAAGTGGGACAAGTTGCACAAAGCTCGGTAATCCGGCCGCGCAGCAGGCGGCACACGCGAATTTGCAGCATGCGCCGACGCAATTCCGCCCCTCGGGCGCCGGTGTCTCGGCCCGCTCCCACTGAGCTTGCTGCAACGCTGCGGGCGCTATCGGTTTGGCGGATTCAGATGACACGGCGTGACCCTGGCTGCCGTGATGTTGAGCCGCGGCATGGTGCTCATGGCCCATATGCGCCTGGGCAACAGACGGCGCAAACGAAAGCGCGATCATGACGATCGCCGCTCCCAGAATGCGCATGGTCAGTTGCTTCAGCATGATGGCCTTATTGTAGCACAAGCACACGCTAGATATCGCGGGGGAACCGGGAATTCAAGGTCCCCTGCGGGGACGCGACCCGTGCCATCGGGCCCGCAAGGGGCGGGAAGAGAAAGGGGGCATTTGGCGACTTACGCCGGCAGATAAGCTCTGATCGCCGGCAGGAAGAAAATCGCAACATTGATCGCGAAGCCGAGGCTCCAGAGGATCGAGCGCAGCGTCGGGCGGTTGCCGAGATAGGTGAAGACATAGGCGATCCGCACGATCAGGAAGAGAACCGCGAGCTCGTCGATCAGGTGCTGCGGCCCCAGCCGGAATTCCGCCAGCAGTACGGCGACCGCAAAGAACGGAAACGCCTCGATGCCGTTCTGATGGGCGCCGAGCGCGCGGGCGCGGATCGCGTCCTGGTAGAATGTGGGATCGCGCGGTCTGGCATTGTCGAAATGGCGATACCCGGCCCATTTGACCGAGGCGATCGTCAGCAAATAGAGCATCAGCGCTCCGAAAACGCACCATTCGGCGATCGTCATGGCTCCTCCCGCCCGCAGGATATGGCAAGCGTATCGAACCGGCCATTATCTTGACAAGGATAGTGCAAAGCGCGAAGCCATCGAAATCATGACCGCGGCCGCCCCCATTGGAAATCCCGAGCCGGCATCGGCAGTCCGGCCGCAGCGCGTCGGCGTACTGCTGGTCAATCTCGGCACGCCTGACACCGCCGACGCCCGGGGTGTGCGGGTTTACCTGAAGGAATTCCTGTCCGATCCGCGCGTGATCGAGGACCAGGGTCTCGTATGGAAGCTGATCCTCAACGGCATCATTCTGCGCGTGCGTCCTGCCCGCAAGGCACGCGACTACCAGAAGATCTGGAACGCCGAGAGAGACGAATCGCCGCTCAAGACGATCACGCGCGCGCAGGCGGAGAAGCTCGCCGACGCCATCGCCGATCAGGACCACGTCGTGGTCGATTGGGCGATGCGCTACGGCAATCCGTCGATCCGCTCGCGCATCGATGCCTTGGCTGCGCAAGGCTGCGACCGCCTGCTGGTGGTGCCGCTCTATCCGCAATATTCCGCGGCGACTTCGGCGACCGTCAGCGACGAGGTGTTTCGCGCACTCGCCGACATGCGCGCGCAGCCGACGTTACGTGTGTCGCCGCCCTATTACGACGATCCCGACTATATCGAGGCGCTCGCGGTCTCCATCAAAGCGCACCTCGCGACCTTGCCGTTTCAGCCCGAACTTATCGTGGCGTCATTTCACGGCATGCCGCAGAAATATGTCGACAAGGGCGATCCCTATTACGACCAGTGCGTTGCAACAACCGAAAGCTTGCGCAAGCGCATGGCTCTTGATGCCGGCAAACTGATTCTTACGTTTCAATCGCGCTTCGGCAACGACGAGTGGCTGCAGCCCTACACGGACAAGACCATCGAAAAACTCGCGAAAGATGGCGTGAAACGTATTGCCGTCGTGACCCCCGGCTTCGCCGCCGATTGCCTGGAGACGCTGGAAGAGATCGCGCAGGAGAATGCCGAGGTCTTCAGGCACAATGGCGGCGAGCAATTTTCCGCCATTCCCTGTCTCAACGACAGCGATCCCGGCATGGATGTCATCCGTCAGCTCGTTTTGCGCGAGCTTCAAGGCTGGATATAGCGCCTCGAAAATTTGCCGATAGCTTGTCGCCGTTCGGACATGCGAACATCTGGTGGCCGTCAAACTGTTCCCCAGCTATATAGTCAGAACTTGAGAGCGTCGGCTGAACCGGCGCCGCGGCTTTGCTGACAAACGGATAGCGCGTCCGGCAGCGCTTCCTGCCGGCTTTGGAGGGATTTTATGAGCGGTTTTGACATCTTCGCGATCGCGTTTGTTTTGCTCGTCATTGTCACGCTGTTCGCAGGCGTCAAGACCGTGCCGCAGGGCTATGACTGGACCATCGAGCGGTTTGGCAAATACACCCGCACGCTGTCGCCGGGCTTGAATATCATCGTTCCCTATTTCGACCGCGTCGGCCGCAAGATGAACATGATGGAGCAGGTGATCAACATTCCCGAGCAGGAGGTGATCACCAAGGACAACGCCACCGTGACGGTGGACGGGGTCGCGTTCTTCCAGGTGTTCGACGCCGCCAAGGCAAGCTACGAGGTCGCCCATCTCGAGCAGGCAATCATCGTTTTGACCATGACCAACATCCGCTCGGTGATGGGATCGATGGACCTCGACCAGGTGCTGTCCCATCGCGACGAGATCAACGAGCGCCTGCTGCGCGTCGTCGACGCTGCCGTCTCGCCGTGGGGGCTGAAGGTCAACCGTATCGAGATCAAGGACATCGTGCCGCCGGCCGATCTGGTCGAGGCGATGGGGCGGCAGATGAAGGCCGAGCGCGTCAAGCGTGCCGACATTTTGCAGGCCGAGGGCCAGCGCCAGTCGGAAATCCTGCGCGCGGAAGGCGCCAAGCAGGGCCAGATTTTGCAGGCCGAAGGCCGCAAGGAGGCTGCATTCCGTGATGCCGAGGCGCGTGAGCGCTCCGCCGAAGCCGAGGCCAAGGCGACGCAGATGGTCTCCGAGGCCATCGCCAAGGGCGACGTCGCCGCGCTGAACTATTTTATCGCTGACAAATACATCAAGGCGTTCGGCCAATTGGCCGATTCGCCGAACCAGAAGATCATCATGCTGCCGATCGAAGCGATGAGCATTTTGGGATCGCTGGCAGGCATCGGCGAGATCGCCAAGGCGACCTTCGGCGAAACCGCGACAGCCGCGGCCGCCGCACGGCGAGCGTCCTCGGTGCCGACCACCGGCCCGACCCCGCCGCCGGTCGCGCCGCAGCGGTGAGGTTCGATTCGGAAGTTCATTCTCGCTGATTAGAGGTTCGTGTCATGGCTGAGATGTTTTCTACCCTGGGCACCTGGAACTGGCTGATCTTCGGCTTCGTCCTGATGGCGCTCGAGCTGCTGGCGCCGGGTGTCTTCATGTTCTGGCTCGGGCTCGCAGCGCTCTTGGTCGGGCTGTTGTCGTTCGCGATCAGCCCGTCCTGGCAGACGCAGCTCCTGATGTTTGCGGTGTTCGCGGTCGCCGCTGTGCCGGCGTGGCGTCACTTTGCGCGCAGCGAGGGCAGCCGCAGCCGGAGCAATCCGTTTCTCAACAAGCGGACCGAGGCGCTGATCGGTCGGGAATTCACCCTGGAAAAGCCGATCGTGGACGGAACCGGCACGGTGCGGATCGACGATACGATCTGGCGCGTCGCCGGTCCCGACGCGCCGGCCGGCAGCCGCGTCAAAGTGGTGCAGGCCGATGGCGCGAGCCTGACAGTGGCGGCGGCGTAGTTGTCTCCCTCTCCCCGTCCGCAAGCGGGGCGAAGTAAAAAGGGCCGCTCAGCTCCGTTTGCTCCACCGCTCGGCAAAGCGATGCAGTGGCAGGAAGCTTTCCATCAGCTCGCTGCCCAGCGGCGTCAGGCGATAGCCGTCGCCGGCCAGGAGTTCAACGAGGCCGGCCTCGCGCAACTCCGATAAGCGGGCCTGCATCACGGTCGGCGAGGCGCCGTCACAGGCGGTGCGGAGCGCACGCGACGTCAGCGGGCCATCGCGCAGCTCCCAGATGATCCGCAATGTCCAGCGACGGCCCAATAGATCGAGCAGAGCCATGACCGGCCGGCCGGTTCTGGAGCCGCGAACAGCAGTTTTTTTGGTGACGGCGGCCGGTTTCGGCATCGAAAGCCCTCTTGCATGCCGCTACAAATATTGTAGCGTATCGCTACGTTATTTGTAGCACGGGAGCCCACCAATGTCCCAGACCGCGCCGCGCATCGCTCCGCTGCAGCCGCCTTATGCACCTGACATTGCCGAGCAGTTCGACCGCATCATGCGCGGCGCGCCGCCGCTGGTGCTGTTTCGCGTCATGGCGGGCAACGCCCGCGCCTGGGAGAAATTCCGCGCCGGCAGCCTGCTGGATCGCGGGCCGCTATCGTTGCGGGAGCGCGAGATCGTCATCGACCGCACCTGCGCGCGAGCGGGATGCGAATATGAATGGGGCGTGCATGTCGCGACATTCGCTGCAGCCGCGCACCTGACGGCAGAACAGGTCCGCGCTACCGTGCGCGGCCCCGCCGCCGAGGCCTGCTGGTCACCGGCCGAGCAGGCGTTGATCGCCGCCGTCGATGCGCTGCACGAGCGGGCGACGCTGAGCGATGACGAATTCGCGGCGCTGTCGACGCATTATGACGAGGCCCAGATCTTCGAGATTATCCTGCTGTGCGGATTCTATCGCACGGTATCGTATATCGCGAACGGGCTGGCGCTGCCGCTGGAGGAGAAGGGGGCAAGATTTCCGGAGTGACGGAGCCGTAGGGTGGGCAAAGCGAAGCGTGTCCAGCATCCGGTTTGCGTCGTGTCATGGTGGGCACGGCGCAAGTGCGCCTTTGCCCACCCTACGAGACCGTCCAATCTACGCCACGCCCGCACGCAGGAAATCGTGCAGGTGCACGATGCCGACCGGCTTGCCGGCATCCGTCACGATCAGCGTCGTGATCTTCGAGGAGTTGAGGATCTCCAGCGCCTCGCCGGCCAGCACGTCGCGGTCGATCGTCTTCGGGTTTTCTGTCATCACCTCGTCGACGGTAGCCGTCATCAGATCGGGCCCCATATGGCGGCGCAAATCGCCGTCGGTGACGATGCCGGCGAGGTATCCGCGCGCGTCGACGATGCCGACGCAGCCAAAGCCTTTCGACGTCATCTCGACCAGCGCCTCGGACATCTTGGTGCCGAGCGGCTTCAGCGGCACGGCGTCGCCGGAATGCATGAGGTCGCGGGTGTATTTCAAGAGCGCGCCGAGCTTGCCGCCCGGATGCAGCACGCTGAAATCGACGGACGTAAATCCGCGGCCTTCCAAGAGCGCGATCGCCAGTGCATCGCCAAGCGCCAGCATCATCAGCGAGGAGGTGGTGGGCGCGAGATTATGCGGGCAGGCCTCGCGCGCCTTCGGCAGCGTCAGCGCGACATCCGCGGCCTTGGCGAGCGAGGATTCCCGCTCCGCCGTCATCGCGATCACGGGAATGCGGAACCGCTTGGCATAGGTGATGAGGTTCTTCATCTCCGGTTGCTCGCCGGACCAGGACAGCGCCAGGATGACGTCATCAGGTGTGATCATGCCGAGGTCGCCATGGCTCGCTTCGGCGGCATGCACGAAGAACGCCGGTGTGCCGGTGGAGGCAAAGGTCGCGGCGATCTTGCGGCCGATATGGCCTGATTTACCGAGCCCGGTGACGATCAGGCGTCCCTTGGCATTCCGGATCAGGTCGGCGGCGGCGACGAAGGGCGCCCGGAGATCGGATTGCAGCGCCGCCGACAGCGCGGCGATCCCGCCGCCCTCTGCATCGAGCGTACGCAGGGCCGACTGAACGGCAGCGTCAGCGGAATCGGTGCCAGATGATTTTGCGATCAGCGGGTTCGGATTAGGCATGTCTGTCCCAGGAAGGAGCGCGCTTCGCGCCGAAGCCGTCCATAGCATGGCCGGCCCGAGGATGCGACGTGCGCGGCACGGCCCTCAACGGCTCATTAACCATAATTGTTTTAACTCCATTAACGACGTGCTCCCGCGAGCGCTCGGTGCGTATCAATCAAGTATCTGTTTTTGTTGAGGTATTTTCCAAGGTGGGGGCGGGGCAAGTAACGGGGCGGAACAGCCGCGCGCGCGTCTTTCGCGCAGCCTTGCCGTGCCTTGCGCTGATCGTGCTGACAGGAACCGCGGCACAGGCGCAAACCATCACGCCGGACCTGTTCAGCTCAAGGCGTACCAGCCGGATGACGTCGCCGGATTCGCCACTGCGCCGGACTGCGGCGGAGGCGAACGATCCGCTCAACAGCCCGAAGCTGCAGGACAACGACACGAACAAGCCTGCGCCGTCGCGGATCGGACAGATCCCGAAATACGGCCTGCCGGCCGCGAGCGGCGCAGCCGATTCCGGCTACGACTCGCTTAACCGCAAGCGCAAGAAACCGAGATACTATCCGGGGCAGGCGAAGCCGAAGCCGCCGGTCGGTCCCGGCAGTCCACCGCCGATTGCATCGAACACGCGGCTGCGGCTGTCGATTCCCCCATCGGACTCGGCGCACAAGACGCCTATCCCGCCGGCGATGGCCGGCACGGTGGTGGGACAGCCACCGCGCAAGCGCCTCAGGGTCGACGACGATCCGTTCGGCGCGGTCGGCGATTACGCCGGCAGTTTTCTGATCAAATCCGCGGTCGAATTTTCGGGTGGCTACGACACCAATCCCGGCCGGCTCGCAGCAGCGCAAGCCAAGCCGTTCTACGTGATCGCGCCGGAGTTCGTCGCGTTCTCCGACTGGGAACGCCACGCGCTGGTTGCCGAGCTTCGCGGCTCCTTTACCGGTTACGGCAGCAACCTCACGCCGAACGACGGCACGCCGCTGTCGGCACCGCTCGACATCGATCGGCCCAGCTTCATCGGCCATGTCGACGGCCGGCTCGACGTCAGCCGCGACACCAGGCTGACAGGGCAGGGGCGGTTGTTCGTCTCGACCGACAATCCCGGCAGCCCGAACGTGCAGGCGGGTCTCGCCAGATATCCGATCTACACCACGGTGGGTGCTACCCTCGGCGTCGATCAGAATTTCAACCGACTGCAGGTTTCCGCCGGCGCGACCGTCGACCGCACCGACTATACCAATTCGAAACTCACCGACGGCACTTCAACCACCAACGACGACCGCAACTTCAGCCAGTACGGCGGTGTCGGCCGGGTCAGCTATGACTTGAGGCCCGGCCTGAAGCCGTTCGTGGAAGTGCAGGGCGACAGCCGAGTGCACGACGTCAGGCTCGACCGCGCCGGCTTTGCGCGCGATTCCGCCGGCGGCTACGTCAAGGGCGGCACCAGCTTCGAATTCTCGCGGCTGTTGACCGGCGAAATCGGCGGCGGCTACGCCGCGCGCGACTATTCCGATCCGAGGCTCAATCGCCTCGAAGGCCTGCTGGTCTCGTCCTCGTTGGTCTGGACCGCGACGCCGCTGACCACGGCAAAATTCTATTCCGACACCACGATCACAGAAACCACGCTGCCGGGCACGTCGGGCGTGCTGACGCACATCTACACCGTCGAGGTCGACCACGACTTCCGCCGCTGGCTGACCGCGATCGGCAAGTTCACCTGGGGGGAGCTCGACTATCAGGGCAATCCCAGGCGCGACAAGATCTACACGGTGTCGGGCGAGGCGATCTACAAGATGAACCGCAACGTCTGGCTCAGGGGCACGCTGCGGCGCGACTGGCTGGATTCGAATTTGCCGGGGAATAGCACGGCATCGACGGTGGTGATGCTGGGGGTGAGGCTGCAGAATTGATGCTGCCGACACCCAAGCTCGTCATTGCCGGGCTTGACCGGCTTGACCGGCAATCCATCCCCTAGCTGATGGATGCCTGGATCAAGTCCGGGCATGACAGTGGGAACGCGGCCCGTTCCGCGTCTCACTACCGCGGCAGCGTCGTCGTCCCCATCAGGTACTGATCGATCGCACGAGCACACAGCCGCCCTTCGCGGATCGCCCACACCACCAGCGACTGCCCGCGGCGCATGTCGCCGGCGGAGAAGACGTTGGGCAGCGAGGTCTTGTAGTCGGACATGTTGGCGCGGACGTTGCCGCGCTGGTCGAGGTCGACGCCGAGCGTCTTCAGCATGCCCTCGTGCACGGGATGCACGAAGCCCATGGCAAGCAGCACGAGCTGGGCGTCGAGCTCGAATTCGGTGCCGGCGATCGGCTTGAACTTGTCGTCGACGTGCACGCAATGCAGCTTCTGCACCTTGCCGTCGACGCCGGAGAATTTCTGCGTCAGCACCGCGAATTCACGTTTGGCGCCTTCGGCCTGGCTCGACGAGGTCCGCATCTTCAAGGGCCAGTTCGGCCAGGTTAGCCCCTTGTTCTCGTGCTCGGGCGGCGCCGGCATGATTTCAAGCTGCGTGACAGATTTTGCGCCCTGCCGGAACGAGGTGCCGATGCAGTCGGAGCCGGTGTCGCCACCGCCGATCACGACGACATGCTTGCCTTCGGCGAGAATGTCCTTGTCATCGCCGAGCGGCTCGGAGGAGACACGGCGATTTTGTTGCGGCAGGAAATCCATCGCAAAATGGATGCCGTCGAGATCGCGGCCGGGGATCGGCAGGTCGCGGCCGGCTTCGGCGCCGCCGGTCAATGCCACCGCGTCATACTGGCTGAGCAGTTCGCGCGGATCGATCGCGCCCTCGGAAGTGCCGCCGACATGGACGCCGTAATGGAACGTCACGCCCTCGGCTTCCATCTGTGCCACCCGGCGGTCGATGATGTGCTTTTCCATCTTGAAGTCGGGAATGCCGTAGCGAAGCAAGCCGCCGGCCTTGGCGAATTTTTCGAAGACATGGACGTCGTGGCCGGCGCGGGCGAGCTGCTGCGCGGCTGCAAGGCCCGCGGGGCCGGAGCCGATGACCGCGACCTTCTTGCCGGTCTTGGCCGGGGCGATCTCGGGCTTCAGCCAGCCGTTTTCCCAGGCGCGATCCACGATGGCGCATTCGATGGTCTTGATGGTGACCGGATTGTTGTCGATGTTGAGCGTGCAGGAGGCCTCGCATGGCGCAGGGCAAATCCGGCCGGTGAATTCCGGAAAGTTGTTGGTCGAGTGCAGATTGCGCGAGGCTTCTTCCCAGTTGCCCTGGTAGACGAGGTCATTGAAGTCGGGGATCTGGTTGTTGACCGGGCAGCCCGGCGTGCCCGGCGCCACCGAGCCGGTGCCGTGGCAATAGGGAATGCCGCAGTTCATGCAGCGCGCGGCCTGGTCGCGCGTGTCCTTCTCGCTGAGCGGAATGACGAATTCGCGAAAATGCTTCACCCGCTCGGCGACCGGCGCATACTTGCGTTCATTCCGGTCGATCTCGAGAAAACCTGTGATCTTGCCCATTTAACCTGATGCCCCTGCATCTCTCATTCGTATCTGTCTGTTTCCGTCACCCTCCGTCATTGCGAGGAGCGTGAGCCGCGAAGCAATCCATGGTTCGGCTTGTGGCGCTATGGATTGCTTCGCTGCGCTCGCAATGACGGGCTCGTGTAACTAAGCCCCGATCGCGATTTTTGGTTCGGCGTCGGCGTTCGCCTTCATTTCCTTCAGTGCGCGGCGGTATTCCACCGGCATCACCTTGCGGAACTTCGGCAGCCAGGCCTTCCAGTCGGCGAGGATCACGGCGGCCTTTTTCGAGCCGGTCAGCTTGGCGTGGCGCGTGATCAGCACGTGCAGCCGCTCGACGTCGGAATCGAGCAGGTTCTGGAATACGTCGACCCGGCCATGCTGCTCGAGATCGCCGGCGTGGTGGTAGGTATTCTGGTTGATCATCTCTTCCGAGAGCACCGGCTCCAACTCCACCATCGCCATATTGCACAGCTTCTCGAAGTCGCCGGCCTCGTCCAGCACATAGGCGATGCCGCCCGACATGCCGGCCGCGAAGTTGCGCCCGGTCTTGCCCAGCACCACCACGATGCCGCCGGTCATGTATTCGCAGCAATGGTCGCCGGCGCCTTCGACGACGGCGATCGCGCCGGAGTTACGCACCGCAAAGCGCTCGCCGGCGATGCCGCGGAAATAGCATTCGCCCTCGATCGCGCCATACATCACCGTGTTGCCGACGATGATGGATTCTTCCGGCACGATGCCGGAATTCCTCGGCGGCTTGACGATGATGCGGCCGCCGGACAGGCCCTTGCCGACATAGTCGTTGCCTTCACCTTCGAGATCGAAGGTGACGCCGCGCGCCAGCCACGCGCCGAATGCCTGGCCCGCAGTGCCCTTCAGGCTGACGTGGATGGTGTCATGCGGCAGCCCGGCATGGCCGTAGATCTTGGCGACCTGACCCGACAGCATCGCGCCGGCGGAACGGTCGGTGTTGTTGATCTCCTCCTCGATCTTGACCGGCGCGCCGCGATCGAGCGCAGCCTGCGCCTTTTCGATCAGGCGGCGGTCGAGCACTTTCTCCAGATGATGGTTCTGGGCTTCGGCGTGATAGATCTTCTGGCCCTTCTCTTCCTTCTGCCGCACGAACAGCTTTGAGAAATCGAGCCCCCTGGCCTTCCAGTGCGCCACCAGCGTGGACTGGTCGAGCATCTGGGTCTGGCCGACCATCTCGTCGAACTTCTTGTAGCCGAGCTGCGCCATGATCTCGCGCACTTCCTCGGCAACGAAGAAGAAGTAGTTGATGACGTGCTCGGGCTGGCCGGTGAAGCGCTTGCGCAGCACCGGATCCTGCGTCGCGACGCCGACAGGGCAGGTGTTGAGATGGCACTTGCGCATCATGATGCAACCGGCCGCGATCAAAGGCGCGGTGGCGAACCCGAACTCGTCGGCGCCGAGCAGCGCGCCGATCACGACGTCCCGTCCGGTGCGGAAGCCGCCGTCGACCTGGACCACGATGCGGCTGCGCAGCCGCTCGCGCACCAGCGTCTGATGGGTTTCGGCAAGGCCGATTTCCCAAGGGCTGCCTGCATGCTTGATCGAGGTGAGGGGGGAGGCACCGGTGCCGCCCTCAAAACCTGCAATCGTCACGTGGTCGGCGCGCGCTTTCGCGACGCCCGCGGCCACCGTGCCGACGCCGATTTCGGAGACCAGCTTGACCGAGACCTGACCGTCCGGATTGACGTTCTTGAGGTCGTAGATGAGCTGCGCCAGATCCTCGATCGAATAGATGTCGTGATGCGGCGGCGGCGAAATCAGACCGACACCGGGCGTCGAATGCCGCACGCGCGCAATGGTCGCGTCGACCTTGTGGCCGGGCAACTGGCCGCCTTCGCCGGGCTTGGCGCCCTGCGCCATCTTGATCTGCATCATGTCGGAGTTGACGAGATATTCCGTCGTCACGCCGAAACGGCCCGAGGCGACCTGCTTAATCGCCGAGCGCATCGAATCGCCGTTCGGCATCGGCTTGAAGCGGTCGGCCTCTTCGCCGCCTTCGCCGGTGTTCGACTTGCCGCCGATCCGGTTCATCGCGATCGCCAGCGTGGTATGCGCTTCGCGCGAGATCGAGCCGAAGCTCATCGCGCCGGTGGCGAAACGCTTGACGATTTCGGCGGCCGGCTCGACCTGATCGAGCTTCACCGGCTTGCGCTTCTCGTCCTCGGCGGTCTTGAGACGGAACAACCCGCGCAGCGTCAATAGCCGCTCGGACTGCTCGTTGAGGATCTTGGCAAACGCGCGGTAGCGCTCCTGCGAGTTGCCGCGCACGGCATGCTGCAGCGCCGAGACGGACTCGGCCGTCCAGGCGTGGTCCTCGCCGCGGGTGCGGTAGGCGTATTCGCCGCCGACATCGAGCGCGGTCTTGTAGACCTGAGCGTCGCCGAACGCATCCGTATGGCGGCGCGCGGTTTCCTCGGCGATTTCGGCCAGTCCCACGCCTTCGATGCGGGTGTGGGTGCCGGCGAAATACTTCGCGACAAAGTCGGCCTTCAATCCGACGGCGTCGAAAATCTGCGCGCCGCAATAGGACTGATAGGTCGAGATGCCCATCTTGGACATCACCTTCAGCAGGCCCTTGCCGATCGACTTGATGTAGCGCTTGACGATCTCGTAGTCGTCGAGCGCGCCCGGCAGGCGGTCCTTCATCGCGATGATGGTTTCGAACGCCAGATATGGATTGATCGCCTCGGCGCCGTAACCGGCCAAGCACGCGAAATGATGCACTTCGCGCGGTTCGCCGGACTCGACCACGATGCCGACCGAGGTCCGCAAGCCCGTGCGGATCAGATGATGATGCACGGCGGCACAGGCGAGCAGCGAGGGGATCGGAATCCGATCCGTACCCGCCATGCGGTCCGACAGGATGATGATGTTGACGCCTTCGCGCACCGCACCTTCGGCACGCGCGCAGAGCTCATCGAGCACCTGCTCCATTCCCGCCGCGCCGAAGCCGGCATGGAAGGTGGTGTCGAGCGTGCGCGACTTGAAATGCGTGTCTGCGACGTCGGAGATCGAGCGGATCTTTTCCAGATCCGCATCGGTCAGGATCGGCTGGCGCACTTCGAGCCGCTTGGTCGAGGCCATGCCCTGCAGGTCGAACAGGTTCGGCCGCGGCCCGATGATCGAGACGAGGCTCATCACCAGTTCTTCGCGGATCGGATCGATCGGCGGGTTGGTGACCTGCGCAAAGTTCTGCTTGAAGTAGGTGAACAGCGGCTTCGGCCGGTCCGACAGCGCCGAGATCGGCGTGTCGTTGCCCATCGAGCCGGCAGCTTCCTCGCCGGTCGCCGCCATCGGCGTCATCAGGATGGTAATGTCTTCTTGGCTATAGCCGAACGCCTGCTGCCGGTCGAGCAGCGGCAGGTTCGAGCGGATGCCCTTGGTGGGCGCGTCAGGCAATTCCTCCAGCACCAGCTGGGTGCGATGCAGCCAGTCGCTGTAGGGATGGCTCTTGGCCAGCGTCGCCTTGATCTCGTCGTCGGGAATCAGGCGTCCCTGTTCGAGATCGACCAGCAGCATCTTGCCGGGCTGCAGCCGCCACTTGGTGACGATCTGGTCCTCGGGGATCTTCAGCACGCCCATTTCGGACGCCATCACGATGCGGTCGTCCTTGGTGACGAGATAGCGCGCCGGGCGAAGCCCGTTGCGGTCGAGGGTAGCGCCGATCTGACGGCCGTCGGTAAAGGCGATCGCGGCGGGGCCGTCCCACGGCTCCATCAGGGCGGCGTGATATTCGTAGAAGGCGCGGCGCTGCTCATCCATCAGGGGATTGCCGGCCCACGCTTCCGGAATCATCATCATCACCGCGTGCGGCAGCGAGTAGCCGCCCTGGACCAGGAATTCGAGCGCGTTGTCGAAGCAGGCGGTGTCGCTCTGGCCCTCGTAGGAGATCGGCCAGAGACGGCTGATGTCCTTGCCGTAGAGCTCCGAATGCACGGAAGCCTGGCGTGCGGCCATCCAGTTGACGTTGCCGCGCAGCGTGTTGATTTCGCCGTTGTGGGCGATCATCCGGTATGGATGCGCCAGCGACCAGGTCGGGAAGGTATTGGTCGAGAAGCGCTGATGCACCAGCGCCAGCGCGCTGTCGAAATCCGCTTCATGCAGGTCGGGATAGTACTTGCCGAGCTGGTCGGCGAGGAACATGCCCTTGTAGATCACGGTGCGGCACGACAGCGAAACCGGGTAATAGCCAGCAAGGCCGCGATCACGGCGCTGATAGATCGCCTGCGAGATCGACTTGCGCAGGATGTAGAGCCTGCGCTCGAACTCGTCCTCGGTCTTCGCCGTGCCGTTGCGGCCGATGAATACCTGCATGTGATAGGGCTCGGTCGGCTTGACGGTTTCGCCGAGCGAGGAGTTGTCGGACGGCACATCGCGCCAGCCGAGCAGCACGAGACCTTCTTCCTTGATCTGTTCGGCGATGATGCTCTGGATCACCTTCCGCCACGCCGTCTCCTTCGGCATGAACAGCGCGCCGATCGCATACTGGCCGGGCTCGGGCAGCTTGAAGCCGAGTGCGGCGGCCTTGCGGGCGAAGAAGGCATGCGGGATCTGCACCAGAATGCCGGCGCCGTCGCCGGCGCGCGGATCGGCGCCGACCGCGCCGCGATGCTCGAGGTTGCAGAGAATGTTGATCGCGTCGGAGACGATCTGATGCGACTTCTTGCCCTTGATGTTGGCGATGAAGCCGACGCCGCAGGAATCCTTCTCCATGCTGAGGTCGTACAGGCCCTCGGCCGGCGGGCGCCAGTCGTGCTCGCGCGCCGAATCTTCAAGCAAAGCGTCGGCCGGTTTCGAAGCCGCGGTCGCCGACAGGGTTTCTGCCACGAAATTTTCGCGCTCGAATTCCGAACCGCTCATCGCATTCCTCTCAAAAAGGCTAAGGGCCTCACCGCATCGTCGGCGCACCTTGGACGCTTGCGGCACCCACCGGGCCACCGCTCGTCCTCCGCGAGCCGCAATTTCTTAAATTCAGGCTTTCCCGTTCAACGTCCCTGAGGAACGGCCTTGCCTGCACTGCCCTGGAGCTCGTGGCGCCACGGTTTCGTTGCAATCCCCGTGCCGGGACAGCTCCGCAATTGAGACAGTGATACTGTCCTAACCTCGACCATGCCAAATTTTTCTTTACCACACAAGCGCGTGAAAGTCCTCGCCCGCATGCGGATCGGCCGCTCGGCGACGGGGAAAAAACCCGCGAGCCGGGCTTTGCGGCAGCGGCGCCCCGATCCGGCCCAAGGACTGCCGGATTTCGCCGTGAAATTCCAGTCTGGCTTGGCAGGCGAGAGCGTAAAAATGCTCCCGCCCAGGCCCGGTGGCTGCAGGGCTTACAGGAGCTTTCGGTGATGAAGTTGTTCACGGGATCTTTGGCGGCGGGAGTGGTCCTTCTGGCGGGCAGCGCGCAGGCGCAGATGCCCGGGCGTTACACGGCAGCATCGGATTTCGATACGCCTTATGCGGTGGCACCGCCCCCGGCTCCCGGACCGCAGTACGGATACGGCGCTGGCCCCGGCCTGTTGCCGTCGACAGAAGTCTATTCCGTGCTGCGCGACAACGGGTTCTCGCCGCTCGGCATCCCCAGGCTCCGCGGCTTCGTCTACACGATTGCGGTCATCGACCGCGGCGGCGAGGATGGCCGGCTGATGATCGACGCGCGCAACGGCCGGATTATCCGTTTCATGCCGGCCTACCGGATGGGTGACAATTACGACGAAGACCAGAGCGCGCTCGGCGGACCCTCCGCAGCTCCGCCGCCGCAGGCTCAAGCGCCCGACCAGGTCCAGGGCGCGCCGCGGCCGTCGCGGCCCGCCCGCGTTGCGAGCCGCACCGTGCCGATGCCGAAGGCCAATCCGCTCGCCTCCAAACCCTCTGCCGCGCCGCTCAAACAGGCGGCAGCGCCTGCGTCGAAGCCGGCCGAGGTGCCGGCAGCGCCCGCCCCGGTGACAACCGGATCCGTTGCAGCGAACCCCGCTCCGCAGATTGCGCCGACCCAGGATATGCCGAACGTACAGGGGCTCGAATGAAACACCGGTAGTCCGGATCGCGCTGCGCTCCATCCGGCTACCAACCTACGAACCGAAAACGCCCCGGTTTACCGGGGCGTTTCATTGCGGCGAGCTATTCGCGCTGGCCGGCGGCGGCCAGGATCAGGTCGGCGACCTTGTCGGGCTGCGAGACCAGCGACAGGTGGCCGGCCTCCAGCTCGACCGTCGTGGCATTCATCCGCTTGGCCAGAAACCGTTCGAGGTCGGGGTTGATCGTGTAGTCCTGCTTCGACACGGCGTACCAGCTCGGCTTGCTGCGCCAGGCGGCAGCGGTGGTGCGGCCGGCGAAGATGGAAGCCGCGGTCGGCCACTGCACGGCGTAGAGGACTTTGGCGGTCGTCGGATCGACCCCGTTGGCGAAATATTTCAGGAAGGCGTCCTCGGACAATTTGGTGAAGCCGTCATGCTCCTGCACGCCGGCGCGCGCGGGGCCTGCCGGAAACTTCTGCGAAAGCGCGACGAAATCCTCGCCCGCATCGGGCGCGCGCGCCGCGACGTAGACCAGCCCGGTGACCTTCGGGTCGGTGCCGACTTCACTGATCACGGTGCCACCCCAGGAATGCGCGACCAGCACCGTCGGGCCGTCCTGTTGCGCCAAAACGCGGCGTGTCTCGGCAACGGAATCTGCCAGCGAGGTCAGCGGATTCTGTACTGCGGTGACGTGAAGGCCCGCCGCCTGAAGCTTTGGGATGACCTGTGCCCAGCTCGATCCGTCGGCCCACGCACCGTGCACCAGTACGACGTTCTGCGCCTTGACGGGATCAGCGGCCAGCGCCGGCGCGGCTTGCGCGCCGAGCGATGCCGCAAGGACGCCGGCAACGATTGTCAGTGTTCGTAAGATGCTCATTGGTCTGCTCCATGATCGGCTTGATAAGCGGCTCGCCCGCTCCAGTTCGAAATTCGAGGAGAGCGACGGCATCGTTACACAACCTCACGGTGACGTGAGCCGTGCGAGGCCTGCAAAATTGCGGATCAGGGGTGCGCGCAAAAAAACGCCCCGGTTTCCCGGGGCGTTTTCGCGTTCAGCCAATACCGGCCGAAGCTTGAGATGCGTTATGCGGCGACCGAAGCGTCGACCACCTGCGGGGCCTTCGCACCCGAATTGATCGGAATGCTGCGCGGCTTCTTTGCCTCGGGAATCTCGCGGACGAGATCAACGTGGAGCAGGCCGTTCTCGAGCGAGGCATTCTTCACCTGCACGAAATCGGCAAGCTGGAAGATGCGCTCGAAGGCGCGCGCGGCGATGCCGCGGTAAAGCACTTCGGAAGTGTCCTTGCCGTTCTCGTTGGCGGATTTCTCGCCCTTGATCGTCAGCGTGTTTTCCTTCGCAACGATCGAAAGCTCGCCTTGCGAGAAGCCGGAGACCGCAACGCTGATGCGGTAGGCGTTCTCACCGGTGCGCTCGATATTGTAGGGCGGATAACCGGGGCTGCCGTCTGAGGTCACCTGATCGAGCAGGTTGAAGAAGCGGTCGAAGCCGACGGTGGAACGATAAAACGGGGTGAGATCGTAGGTACGCATAGATAGTCCTCCATTGAGCGACTGTTTCAGTTAACCCGCCCGCCATCGGGCCGGGCTTTAGTCTTCGTGCAGCCTGAGAGTTTTGGAGCCGTGGGTTTCGGTTCCGAAACACTGGTAGCGGCCTGCACAGAAATGATATGGGAGGGGTGAAACGGCGTTCAAGAGGGGTGAAATCAGCCTCTTTTCGGTGCCCCCCGCCTTGATTTCAAGCCCTTTTCACCTAGCCGGTTCCTCCTCATGACGCTTGTCTCGATCCCTGCCAACCCGGTTCCGGAGGACGTCGTCTCAGGCACCATCAAGACGCCCGACGGCGCGGAACTGCGGTTCGCGCGTTGGTCGCCGCCGGCTGGGCGCAAGGGCACGGTCTGCGTCTTCACCGGGCGCAGCGAGCCGATCGAGAAATATTTCGAGACGGTGCGGGATTTGCGCGATCGCGGATTCGCGGTGGCGATGATCGACTGGCGCGGCCAGGGGCATTCCTCGCGCCGCCTGCGCGACCCGCGCAAGGGCTATGTCCGCGACTTCTCCGATTTCGAGGTCGACGTCGAAACCTTCGTGCAGCAGGTGGTGCTGCCGGATTGCCCGCCGCCCTTTTTCGCGCTGGCGCATTCGATGGGCGGCGCGGTCATGCTGCGGATCGCGCATGCGGGCAAACGCTGGTTTGACCGCATGGTGCTGTCGGCGCCGATGATCGACCTGCCGGGGCGCAGGACCTCGTTTCCGACGCGGGCGTTGCTGCGGGGGATGCGGCTGATGGGGCAGGGCGGCCGCTACGTTCCCGGCGGCAGCGACGCGCTGACCGGAACGGAATCCTTCATCAACAACCCCTTCACCAGCGATCCCGTGCGCTACGCCCGCAACGCCGCGATCCTGGAAGAAGATCCGACGCTGGGCATCGGTTCGCCGACGGTGGCCTGGGCCGATACCGCGTTCAGGGCGATGCATACCTTCCGCGGCGTGAATTACCCGTCCGAAATCCGCCAGCCGATCCTGATGCTGGCCGCTAGCAACGACAGCATTGTTTCCACGGCCGCGATCGAGGAGTTCGCCTACCATCTGCGCGCCGGCTCGCATCTGGTGATCGCGGGCTCCAAGCACGAGATCCTGCAGGAACAGGACCGCTACCGCTCGCAATTCTGGGCGGCGTTCGACGCCTTCGTACCGGGCACGCCGCTGTTCAAATAGCGCAGCCGAAACTGTCATTGCCGGGCTTGACCCGGCAACCCATCGCCGCTTCGAACAAATCGGGGGTGTCCGCTGACGCGGACGATGGATACGCGGGTCAAGCCCGCGTATGAGACCGTTGTCTAGGCCGAGGCAGGCTTCGGCAACCGTGCCGTAATCCGCTCGGGCAGCCGCCGCTCGACGAACAGTGTTCGGACCTCGGCGACGCTGAGGTAGCGCGCCTCGCCTTCGCCCTTGCCGAGGATCTTCAGCAGCACAGGCCATTCGCCCTTCATCAGGAGTGGGTAGTACCAGTGCGCCGCACCGCCGTCGCGCTTGATATTGTCAGCCATGAAGGCGTTGATCTCTTTCGCCGTCAGCCCGCGCTCGATGCCCCCTGAAGGGTCCTTGCAGTCCTTGCCGAAGCTCGCGAGCCGTTCGACCTGCTCTTCGTGAACCTTCGCGTCGGCATCGAGAATGCGCGAACCGCCGCCATGCTTGTCGAGCGGGCCATTGCGCAGTTCGTCGAGCACGGCGCCCGAGGTCGCGCTCTTCAACACGCGCAGCGGTCCGAGCCCGTTGGCAATCACGGCAACCATCCAGGTTGCCAGCCGCACTTTCTTTTCGCCAAGGCCGGTTTGCCCGCTCGCGTCCCCGACGATTTCGGACAGTTTCGAAAGCGGCACGACGTGGCCGCCGACGTAACCATTGGCGACCAGCGCGCGCAAAAACGGACAGGGATTATTGGATGAAACGGTAATCTGCCCGGCAGGCGCAGCACCTAGGGCGGTGGCAATGCGATCGTCTGACATGGTTCAATCCTTAAAAGGGCGCCGAATATGAAAATGGCCCGTCCCCGACGTGGGGCGGATGACAGTTCTGAAAAGGGAATTCGGTGACGAACTACTTCAGCGTGTAGGAAAGTTTTGGCGGAATCCGACGCGGTGTCAACCGACCGGCTCACACACGCTCAGGAATCTGCGGCGAGCCTTGGCGAGGATTCGACCAGCGTCAATTTACCGAAGGGAAGGCCGGCCTTCACGAGGCCGTCGCGGAAATGGGCAATGTCGGCCGCCAGCTTCCAGTGAAAATTCCGCAAGTAGCGTTCGACGGTCAGGGTCGGGTAGTTGCTCAGCACAACGCCGGCCGCATTTGCCGCCTCGTCGGCGCGTCCCAATTGGGCGAGCGCTGCGGTCCGTATCGTGAGCGCCTGCAGATGATTGGGATTGGCGTACAGGGCCTCGCGCGCCCATGACAGCGAAGCGTCATATTGGCCGAGCAGGTAATGGCTGAACGCGTTGAACGTCTCAAATTGGTATCGGGGATCGCTGTTGCCGCGCTGTGCTGCCATCGTAAACAATTCGACGGCGGCCCGATGTTCGCCGCTGTAGAGATGACACGCGCCAAGTACGCCGCGGGCGCCCATGTCGTAGGGGTTGAGCCCGACCGCCCGTTTGGCGGCATCCATCGCCGCCTCGTAATGTCCTTCCAGCGCGTGCAGATAGGCGAGAATCTGAAACGCAAAGGACGAACGGGGATCGAGCCGGACGCTGCTCTCCGCGAGGCTCATTGCGCTGTCCCACACTTCGCGCGTGCCCTTGATCCACCCGAAATGGATAGCTTGGGTCAGGATGGTGGCGAGATAGGCGCGCGCAATCGACAGCGTCGGATCAAGCGCGATGGCTTCCTTGAACAGGCCGATCGAGGTTTCGAAATCGGCCTTGTTCTGCAGGTAATAGTGGGACAGACCCTTGAGGAACCGATCCCAGGCGGTGAGATCGTTCGATGTGGAGCGTGGCGGAGCGGACGCTTCCGCCCGGTAGATCTCGGCCGCGATCGCCGCGGACAGGCTGGTGGTCAGCTCGTCCTGCATGGCGAACAGGTCGCCGATGTCGCGGTCGAACCGGCCGGTCCATAATTGCTCGCCGGTCTCGGGCGCGATCAACTCGGCGGTGACGCGAATCTTGTTGGCGGCGCGGCGCACGGAGCCCTGGATCAGGTAGCTCGCGTCGATCTCGCGCGCGATCAGGCGCGTGCTCACATTCCTGCCTTTGAAGGAGAATGTCGAGTTGCGGCTCAGCACCCGATAGAAGGATTGCAGTGAAAGCGCGTGGATCAGGTCCTCGGTCAGCCCGTCAGAAAAATACTCGTCCGCGCTTTCGCTCAGATTCGCAAACGGCAGCACGCCCACGATCGCCGTCCGGTACTGGGCCGGAAGATTGGTGACCGATGTTTCGCTCGAGGCTTTGGGCGCAGCGCCGCTAGCGTCGGAGCCAGCGGGTTGCCAGGTCCAGACGTGGATCGGCTCGTCGATGTTCTTGAACCGGTGCGGGCCGGCGTCGACCAGCACGACGTTGAGGCGTTTGCCGGCCTCATGGCAGGCCTTGCCCGAAACCGCCACGCCGCCGGGGGCGGCGACCGATTCGAGGCGGACGGCGATGTTGACGTCGTCGCCGAACACCTCGTCCTCGTCGGCCATCACGTCGCCCATGTGGATGCCCATGCGGAACTGCATGGATCGATCGGCGGGCAGATGCTCGTTTCGCTCGGCCATCACCATCTGCATCGCGATCGCAGCCTCGATGGCGCCGACGATTGAGGGAAATTCAAGGAGGAAACCGTCGCCGGTGTTCTTCACCAGGCGGCCGCCATGATTGAGGATGATCGGGTAGATCGCGGTGCGATGGGCCTTGAACGTGGCGTGCGTCCCCGCCTCGTCGGCCCCCATCATGCGGGAATAGCCGGCGACGTCAGCGCAGACGATGGCTGCCAGGCGTCTCTCCATCTCCCCACTATATCCCCAACGGCGCCGGAGTGCGCAGGATAACCACTACGCGGTCATTCGAACGATTCCAATGTTTATAAAATATGCGCGATCTGGTGGAAGCCCGATTTGCTCATGACAGTACTGCAATCCTCCAAAGATCGGCGTATGTGCAAACAGGGCTGAGGGGACAGCAGGGGAACCGGTCAGACGATGGCAGCGACGCTCGGCATTCACGAACTCTGGCTGTTTATCCTTTCCGGGCTGCTGCTCAACGTCACCCCGGGGCCGGATACGGCCTATATTATCGGCCGCAGCATCCAGTTCGGATGGCGCGGCGGGGCAGCGGCGGCGACCGGGATCAGCGTCGGCTGCCTCGTTCACGTGTTCGGCGCCGCCATCGGCCTGTCGGCGCTGTTGATGGCGTCATCTGCTGCCTTCACGGTGCTGAAATGGGCCGGGGCCGCCTATCTGTTGTTCACAGGCGTCCAGATGCTGCTGTCGCGCGTGCACCCGCTGGTGGAGGCGGCCGTGGAGGGCAACGAGACGTCGCTTTCCCGCGTGTTCTGGCAGGGCGCGCTGACTAACGTGCTCAATCCGAAAGTGGCGCTGTTCTTTCTGGCCTTCCTGCCGCAATTCGTGGCCGCGGACTCTGGCCACAAGACGCTGGCCTTCCTGGTACTGGGCCTGATCTTCATCACCAGCGGCACGTTGTGGTGCTTCGGCATCGCGGCCTTCGCGGCCAGGGCCGCCGGCCGCATCCGCCAATCGGCCGGCGCGATGGCCTGGGTCAACCGGGCTCTCGGCGGCCTGTTCGTCTATCTCGGCATCCGCGTCGCGATGCTGGAGGCCCGCTAGGTTCGGCTATCCGCCTGTCCAGGGAATTCCTTCACAGGGAATTTGCTGGCTTTTCCTGCTTGGCTTCGAGGGAAGTTACGACATCAGTTTCACAAGCGCATTGCTGGCGAGGTAGAGGCCGAGAACAATCATGCCGATCTGGAACCAGCGCCGAAAGATATCCGGCTGCAGCCGGGTCCGCAGCGCCTGTCCGATAAACATGCCGGCAAAGGACGCCGCCATGGCGACGGCGCCCGGCAGTGCGGTTGCGGCCGTCACTAGACCGGCGCCGGTGAGGTTGAGGCCGAGCGCCAGGGTCGCGACCGTGAAGAACACGCCCAACGCCTGGATCAGTTCTTCCTTTTCCATCCCGATCGCCTGCAGGAACGGCACCGACGGAATGACCTGCACGCCGGTTGCCGCCGAAATCATGCCGGTGATCAGCCCGACGATGCCGCCGACCCATTTTTCGTTTTGCCGGGCAACAGTGAGATTAAATTTACTCAGGCCGATAATGGCATTGATCGCCAGCAGCAGGCCGAGCGCGATCGTGGCGTAGCGCGCATAGGGTCCGGTCAGCGACCCCGCGTTCAGCCAGACGCCCGCGGCCGTACCAGTCAGCAACGGCCATAGCCGTCGGAAAATATCCCGCAAGTAAGGACCGCCGAAAGTTTGCCAGATGTTGGTGACGATCGCCGGCACGATGACGATGGCGATCGCCTGGGCCGGCGGCATCGACACCGCAAGCAGGCCCATCGACACCGTCGGCAGGCCGAGCCCGAGTGCACCCTTCACGAAGCCCGCGAGCAGGAAGGTGGCGGTGACGAGGAGAAGCAGGGAATCCAACATGGCCGGACCTTGACCCATCGACGCATCGGGCACAATCTGGAGGTTACGGAGACAGCCTTCGGTCCAAACGAAGGCTGAGCGCTCCTCGTCATTGCGAGGAGCGAAGCGACGAAGCAATCCATTCTTTCTTGCTGTGGCGGCATGGATTGCTTCGCTTCGCTCGCAATGACGATCTCAGCGCAGATCACGTCCAAGGAACCCCGATGCGTTTCGATCTGGTCGATCTTCAGCTCTTCGTCGCCGTGGCCGAGACGCGCAGCATCACCAATGGCGCGCAGCGGGTTCATCTGGCGCTGGCGTCGGCGAGCGCGCGGATCAAGGGGCTGGAAGAAGCACTTGGGGTTGCGCTGCTGACGCGCGGCCGGCGCGGCGTCGATCTGACGCCGGCCGGCGAGAGCCTGCTCGATCATGCGAGGGTCGTGCTTCACAATGTCGAGGCAATGCGCGGCGATCTGGCCGCCTTTGCCCGCGGCGCGAAGGCCACCGTCCGCTTCCTCGCCAACACGTCGGGGCTTTCGGAATACCTGCCGAAGGCATTGGCTGCCTTCCTGGCCGCACATCCTAACATTTCCATCGACGTCGAGGAGCGCGAAAGCGCCGAAATCGCCCGCGCCATCGTAACTGGCGCTGCCGATCTCGGGCTCGCCGCCGAGCACGCGCTTGCAGACAATATCGAACGGAGCCCGTTCAGCGAAGACCGTCTGGTGCTGGTCGCCGCGCGGGACGACGAACTTGCGAACCGGCGGCAGGTCGATTTCAGCGAAGTGGTGGAACGCGAATTCGTCGGCCTGATCGGTTCGATCGCGCTGCACGCCCATATTAGCGGACATGCGGCCCGTCTCGGCGCGCGCCTGCGCTTTCGTGCACGGCTGAACAGCTTCGATGCGATCGGCCAGATGGTCGCCGCCGGCATCGGGATTGGCGTGATGCCTGAAGTGGCGGCAAAACGATGCGCGCGATCAATGAAGATCAATGTCATCAGGATCAGGGATTCCTGGGCCAACCGGAAACTCGTGATCTGCGCGCGGAGTTTTCGCGCGCTGCCCAAGCCCGCGCAGCAACTGGCGGAGCACCTCCGCAAATCTACGCCACGCTGAACATGTGAGGGAGAGCGAAAATGCTGAAGGTCTGGCGACGCCGCAGGTGTGCTTTAAAGCGAACTACGAGTCTGGCGGAGCATGAAGGCCAATACTTTCAAGTCGGCCTGACAAACGGATTGGAGTCTAGTTTAAGTAGATTACGAGTCCCCGGCGTCCGACGTCGTCGAATTCTGAGTCCCGTCAGTGCGGTCGGTTTTGCCGCATTCCGGACAAAGGGACTCGCAGGTCACTGAAGTGCGAATAGGCGACATCGCCCTTCCGCGATCTCAGGAATAGGAATAGGCTATTTGCGCCCGTTCGCATCGGATTACCGCCGCGGAGGGACTGCAATGAAACTTCCCCACCGAAGGCAGTTTCTGCATTTGGCTGCGGCCACTGCCGCGCTACCGGCGCTCTCGACCATCGCGCGAGCGCAAGCCTATCCGACGCGGCCGGTGCGCATCATCGTCGGCTTTCCCGCTGGCGGCTCGGGGGACTTTCACGCTCGTCTAATGGGTCAGTGGTTATCGGAGCGGCTCGGCCAGCAATTCGTCGTCGACAACCGGCCGGGTGCCGGCGGCAATATTGGCACAGAGGCAGTCGTCCGTGCACCGGCCGACGGCTATACGCTCCTCTTGGCCTTAACACCGAACGCAATCAACGCAACGCTCTACGACAGGCTTAACTTCAACTTCATCCGGGACATTGCACCGGTTGCCGGGATCGTGCATGGGCCCCAAGTCATGGTGATGCATCCTGCTCATCCCACCAGAACCGTTCCGGACTTCATCGCCTACGCCAAGGCCAATCCCGGCAAGATCAACATGGCGTCGGGCGGCGTCGGGACGCCGGGCCATCTGGCCGGCGAGCTGTTCAAGATCATGACTGGCGTCAACTTAATTCACGTGCCCTATCGCGGCGAAGGACCTGCCCTTACCGACGCGATTAGTGGGCAGTTCGAGCTAATGTTCGTCAGCGGGAGCCCATCGCTTGAGTTCATCCGGGCTGGTAAACTGCGAGCCCTTGCGGTGACCACCGCAACGCGGTCGCCGGCGCTGCCGGACGTGCCGACCATTGCCGAAACGGTCCCCGGATATGAGGTGACCGTGTGGGCGGGGATGGGTGCGCCGAAGGGCACACCGTCCGAGATCATTCACAAGCTCAACGATCATATCAATGCGGGACTAGCAAGCCCCGGTATCAAGGCGCGATACGCCGATCTGGGCCTTACGCCTCTTGTTTTCTCGCCATCTGACTTCGGAAAATTCGTCGCTGACGACACGCAAAGGTGGGCGAAGGTGATCCGCGCGGCCAACATCAAGCTGGAGTAATTTCGACCCGCCGATATTTCATAGCGGCCAACAACGGAAGTCGCGCTTATTCGATCATCTTGTCCCAACGGGCGAGCATCTTTCTGCGATGGTCATTCGGGCAGCCCGGCTTGCCGCAATCCTTCTTCATATCGCGCGACATCGTCGGCCGGCCAAGGGCCCAGCACGGCTTTAAGAGTGGAAACACGTAGCGCAGGATTCAGTTGCCGCAGCCGAGCCATTGCCTGATGTGCTTGCTCCGGCCGCCCGGCCATTGCATTGCTTGCGGCGGCGACCCGCAATCCAGGTTGATGGTCCGGATTGTCCTGCAATACCATTGCCGCCCACGATGCCGCTTCGTCATAGCGGCCCAGGAGGAAATGGGCAAACGCGGTCCCGGCCCGCATTCCGCTCACCCGCGGATCAAGTGGGCTCAGGCGCATGGCACGTGCGAAGCGCCCGATCGCCGGTTCCTGCTCGCCAAGAAAGGTTTTTACCCAGCCGCCGCAAAACCATGCCTCGGCCGAATTGGAATTGAGCACAAGCGCGCGATCGATTAAGCCGGCCCCTGCCTCGAGATCGCGAACAACAAACGCCAACGCCCATCCGCTCGCGGCGAGCGCGATCGCGTCATCCTTGCCCAACTCAACCGCCCGCTGGGCGAGCCTCTTCACTTCGGCAATCTCGTTCGCTGTGTCTGAAAACCAGCCATTGGTCTTGGCTATGACGTAGCAAAGGGCGGCACGACCGTAGGCCGACGCAAAATCCGGATCGAGCTCGATCGCGCGGTTGAACAGGCGCAATGCCTCGTCGTTCGCTTGCCGGTTGGCAGACTGATAAAACCTGGCCAAACCGCGCAAATAGAGCGTATAGGCGTCGAGGCTCTCGGTCGGCTTGCGCTTGGCACGCTCGATCTCGGCTTTTTCCATCGCGGGCGCGATCGCCCCGACAACGCTCTCGGTCACCTGGTCCTGCAGATCGAAGACGTCGCCGAGCCCACCATCAAACCGTTCTGCCCAAAGATGTGCCCCGGTGGCGGTATCGACAAGCTGTCCTGTGATGCGGACTCGGTTTGCCGCTTTGCGGACGCTCCCTTCCAACACGTAGCGCACCCCAAGCTCGCGCCCGACCTGCTTCACGTCGACGGCGCGCCCCTTGTAGGTGAAGCTCGAGTTGCGGGCGATGACGAACAGCGCCTTGAAATGAGACAGCGCCGTGATGATGTCATCGACCATGCCGTCGGCAAAATATTCCTGTTCCGGATCGGAGCTGAGGTTGGTGAAGGGGAGAACGGCGATCGAGGGTTTATTGGGCAGAGCAAGGGTCTCATCAACAGGCCAGCGGTTCGGCACGGCTGGCACGGCGCGACCGTATGGGACGCGCCAGACCCGCATCGGTTCGGCGATATTCTTCAAGGATTGCGAACCCAAATCCTCAAACGTTACATCTACCTTGCCACGAATTTGCCGACGTGCGTCGTCCGAAATGCTGATACCGCCCGGCTCTGCGATCCCTTCTAGACGCACCGCAATATTGACGCCGTCGCCAAAGATATCGTTCTCTTCGATAATGATATCACCGACGTGAATGCCAATGCGGAGTTCGATCCGCTTGTCCTGCGGCACGTCGATATTTTGTTCGGCCATGCCGCGTTGAATTTCGTCGGCACATCGGACCGCGTCGACCACGCTGGCGAACTCGGCAATAGCGCCGTCCCCGGTATTCTTGACGACACGACCGTGATGCTGCGCGATTTTGGGATCGAAAAGCGTCCTTCTAAGCGCTTTCAGTCGCGCCAGCGTGCCTTCTTCGTCTATCCCTATTAAGCGGCAAGAGCCTGCGACATCCGCCGCCAGAATAGCCGCCAGTCGTCGCTCTACGTGCGCGCTGCTCAAGATGGTCCCCCGTACTGGGGAAATCGAATGGTTATATAGCACGATTGTGGGTCGATGTCCGGCTACGCCCAAGGTCCGAAATGGGTCAAAACGCGACTTGCGTTCTACGTCGGCTTCCTGGGCGGGACCGGACGTTCGCGGCGAGCGGGCGGGTGACGCCGGCGCCGCAACGTTCTGGTGGACTCGTTATTGCCTTAAACCGACTCGTTTCTGCTCTTAGGGCACAGCAGGGGAATTGCGTGGACGCCTGCTTGATGCCTGACAGGGACGCCGGGCGTCATTTGCCCGTGGCAAGGCCGGCGGCCTTGATGACGCGCGCCCACTTCTGGGTCTCCGCTCCGATGTAGTTGCGAAAATGCCCCGGCGTGTCGCCGGCGACCGTCAGGCCCTGATCGGCGAGCTTCTGCTTCACCTGCGGGTCGTTCATCGCCTCGTTGGCGAGGCGGTTCAGGGTGGCGACGATCGGCTCGGGCGTCCCGCCCGGCGCGACCATGCCGTACCAGTTTTCGATCAGCAACTCCGGCATGCCGACCTCCGCGGTGGTCGGCACGTCAGGCGAGGTGGGCGCGCGTTTCGGAGCACCAAGCGCAATCGGGCGCAGGGTGCCGGCCTTGATATGCGGCAGCAGCACCGGCAAATCGAGGAAGGCCATCTGCACCTGCTGGCCGAGCAGATCGTTCACTGCTGGCGCAGCGCCCCGGTAGGGCACGTGCACAATGTCGATGCTGGCCGTCAGCTTGAGCAGTTCACCGGCAAGATGCGGCAAGCCACCGACGCCGGCGGATGCGAAATTGAGTTTCCCCGGCTGGGCCTTGGCGAGCGCGATCAACTCCTTCATGTCGCGGGCGGGCACGTTGCTGGCGACGACAAGCATTTCCGGCACCGTGGTCACCAGCGTGACGGGCGCGAAATCTTTCGTCACGTCGTAGGGCACCTTTTCCATCGTCGGGTTGATGACCAGCGCGCTCGCGCTCACGATGCCGATCGTGTAGCCGTCGGCGGCTGCCTTTGCGACCGCATCGGTACCGAGCACGCCGGCCTGGCCGCCGCGATTGTCGATCACGACCGGCTGCTTTGCGATTTCCGACATGCGCTGGCCGACCAGGCGCGCGATGATGTCGTTGGGGCCGCCGGGTGGGAACGGCACAATCAGCTTGATCGGTTTGCTTGGGAAATCCTGCGCTGCCGCCACGGCGGGCAGCAGCACGGACAATCCGGTAAGAAGCACGCGAAGAGCCTTCATCAAAGCCTCCGGTAACTTTTGTCACGGCCGGGCCAGCGCGATATCGCGCTGGATGTTTCGGTTATTTCACGGCTTTAGAGCGTGATGACTTTTCTTCGAATCGTCATCCCGCTCTACTTCTTTGATTTGAGCATGATCTTTCCGGAAAACCGGTACCCACTTTTCCGGATCATGCTCTGGTGCAGCAATAGACAGGGACGCGGCGGTCCGCGCCGTGATGCTCACTTCGTCGTCACGACGCCCGCGTCCTTGATCACCTTCGCCCACTTCTTGATTTCGCTGTCGATGAAGCCGCGGAAATGTTCCGGCGTGTCGCCGACCAGCGTCGCGCCCTGGGCTGCGAGCTTTTCCTTCACCGTCGGATCGGCCATCGCTTCTGTCGTGATCTTGTGCAAGGCCGCGACGATCGCCGGCGGGGTGGCGGCGGGCGCCACCATGCCGTACCAGTTCTCGATGATCATGCCGGGCATTCCGGCTTCGGCGGTGGTCGGTACCTCGATTGCGGTCGGCGCCCGCTCGGGGGCGCCGACCGCGATCGGCCGCAGGGCGCCGGCCTTGATCTGCGGCAGCAGCACCGGCAGATCGAGGAACGTCATCTGCACCTGCTGTCCGAGCAGATCGTTCACCGCCGGCGCGGCGCCGCGATAGGGAACGTGCACGATGTCGATGTTGGCCGTCAGCTTGAGCAGTTCGCCCGCCAAATGCGGCAGGCTGCCGGGACCGGACGAGGCGAAATTCAGTTTCCCCGGCTGCGCCCTGGCGAGCGCGATCAGTTCTTTCATGTCCTTGGCGGGGACGTTGGTCGCGACCACCAGCATCTCGGGGACGGTGGCGACCAGCGTCACCGGCGCGAAATCCCTAAGCGTATCGTAGGCGACCCTTTCCATGCTCGGGCTGATGGCGAGCGCGCCCGCGCTCGAAATCGCGATGGTGTAACCGTCGGGGGCTGCCTTTGCGACCGCGTCGGTGCCGAGCACGCCGCCCTGGCCGCCACGGTTGTCGATCAGCACCGGCTGCTTGGTAATCTCGGACATGCGCTGGCCGATCACGCGCGCGATGATATCATTGGGGCCGCCGGCCGGGAAAGGCACGATCAGCTTGATCGGTTTTGCGGGGAAATCCTGCGCCGAGGCCAAGGCTGGCAACAATACCGGTAACAACAGTAGCGTCAGTCCGGCAAGCAGCCTGCTCAGAAGTCTCATGAATACTCCCCAGATCCGCATCTACGGTGCGCGTTGGCGGTCATCGTACGCGATGAACCGCTCGATGCAAGATCCGGTCGGTCGGCTGCAGCGGAAGCCAAGCCTCGTCAAAGCAGCAGTTCGTCGGTACGCGCGAGCCTGACCGATCGCTGCGTGATCAAATGGCTCCAGACCCAATTGTGGTGACGAATGACGCTCGCGGCGTCGAGGTGGGGGCGGTCATTCAAGGTGTGGGCATCGGTCACCACGACGACGTCGTGATGATTTGAAACGGCCGATCGGACGGTCGCGTCGACGCAAAGGTCGGTTGCCCATCCCGTGATGAATACGCGCTCCGGCGCAATTTCCTTCAGGCGCGCCGCGAGGTCGGTGCCGACGAAGGGATCGTTCAGGGTCTTGCGTATGACGATGTCGGCAGGCGCGCGATTGAGCTCTGGCAGAAGCGCCCAGCCCGGCGTGCCCGGCACGAAATCGTCTTCCGCACCACTGCAATGCTGCAGGAAAATCACCAGGCCGGACTGTTTGCGTACCTTCACGGCGAGCCGGTTGATGCGTTCGATGACGCCGCGCAGATCGTACTTTGGCTTCCCATTGAGGAGCCCGACCTGCATATCGACGACGATCAATGCATCCATCGGGGCTCCTTGTGGCTGCGCCTCTAGCCGTTCAAGAGCTTCAGCGCCGCCTCGTGCACGCGGGCATCGCCGGCGGCGATGATGCGGCCGCCGCTCTGGGCCGGCTTGCCTTCCCAATTGGTGACGATGCCGCCGGCGCCGGTGACGATCGGGATCAATGCCGCGATGTCATAGGGCTTGAGCTCGGTCTCGACCACGAGGTCGAGATGGCCGGCCGCCAGCATGCAGTAGGAATAGCAGTCGCCGCCATAGCGCGACAGCTTTACCGAACTCTCGACCCGGCCGAAGATCTCGCGGTCGGCGGCGTTCATCAGCAGCGGACTGGTGGTGAAAGAGGTCGCTTCCTTCAGCGAAGCGCAGCGCCGCGCCGTCAGCCGCCGCTCACCGGACGGCCCAGAATAATGCGCCGAGCCGCTATCGCCGGAAAAGCGCTCGCCGATATAGGGCTGGTGCATCATGCCGAATACCGGCGTGCCCTTGTGCAACAGCGCGATCAGGGTGCCCCAGATCGGAAATCCCGCGATGAAGGATTTGGTGCCGTCGATCGGATCGAGCACCCAGACATATTCGGCATCCTCGCGCTCGTTGCCGAATTCCTCGCCGACGATGCCGTGCTGGGGAAAGTTCGCCTTGATCAGGCGGCGCATCACAGCTTCGGCGGCACGGTCGGCTTCGGTGACTGGATCGAAATCGCTCGCGCTCTTGTTGTCGATGGAGAGCGAGGTCCGGAAGAACGGCAGGATGGTCTCGCCAGACGCGGTCGCGAGGCGGCCGATGAAGGCTGTGAAATCGATGACCGTCACGGCTATCCCTTACCGGAATGAAAATACCGCCTCTTGCCTAGCTCAATCCGCGCTGCCGCGCACGACCAGCGGCGCGTTATCCCATTCGTCCTGAGGTATCGGCTTTCGAATCGGCTTTCGACTAGGCTTCGTTTAAGGGTGGATTTTTGGTTAGTCCCGCTATCACGAAGTTGCGAGTTTTGGCATACCAGCACTGCACGAAGGCGGTGGCTTAGCGGGGGCTTCCATATAAGTCATTGATTTTACTTTACTTAAACCTCATCCGTTGGAAGTGTTGCCGATCTGCCAGCTTGTTCCACTTTGGACGGCAGCGAACCAAAAACCCTTGCGTTTTGTGCAGCGCGGCCGCATATTGTTGCGGTGCGGTAGCGCCTCGCGCTATCGCTGCCCTCCTTGGGCGTTTCCTCCCTAGACTTGGGCCGCTTGTTCATTCAAGCGGCCCTTTTTTCTTTTGCCCCCGCTGAGCATGTTCAGTCCCGATGCGATTCAGGACAGCGCATCATTAGCATCAGGCGGTGGCTTCTTTGCATGGGGTTGATTTCGAGATTTTTCATTTGGCCCTGCAGTCCTCCGCCCGTGGCGCGTCCAGGACGCGCGTGAACGCGTTGGCGGAGACGTTGCGGCTGATCGGTCTGGCCTCTACTCCGCGGCCGCCTGGAATGGGCCGAGATCGCCGAGCGGCACCTGTGCCAGCGCTTCCGCCAGCGCGGCAAAATCGGTGGCCATTTGCGCAAAGCGCGGGCCGCGCTCGCGCCGCCGCTCGTCCATATAGATCGCGCGGTTGAGCTCGAGCTGCACGGTGTGCAATCCGCTGGCCGGGTTGCCGTAATGCTCGGTAATGAAGCCGCCGGCATAGGGCTTGTTGCGGCCGATCGAATAGCCGAGCCCGCTCATGATTTCCTCGACGACATCGGCCAAAAGGCTCGCGCAACTGGTGCCGTAGCGGTCGCCGATCACGATGTCGGGCCGCCGCGGCTCGTCGCGCGAGACGCCCACCGACGGCATCGAATGGCAATCCACCAGGATCACGGTCCCGAACGCCTGATGGGCCTTATTGATCAGCCGCCGCAGCGCCCGATGATACGGCTTGTAAAGCGCCTCGATCCGCCCCAGCGCGTCGTCGACGGAAAGCCGCTCGCGGTAGATCTCCTGCCCGTCGCCGACCACGCGCGGAATGGTGCCGAGGCCGCCGGCAACCCGCATCGAGCGCGTATTGGCAAAGCTCGGCAGGCGTCCGGTGAACATCCGCGGATCGAGCTCATAGGGCTCGCGGTTCACGTCGACATAGGAGCGGGGGAAATTGACCCGCACCGTCGGAAAGCCGCGTTCGCTCAGGTCCCCGATCAACTCGTCCATGAACGAATCCTCGGAACGGCGCAGCGCGGCGAGGTCGATCCGGCAGGCGTTGAGGAATTCGAGCGGATAGACCGAGCCGGAATGAGGCGAGTTGAAGATGATCGGCGCCCGCCAGTGCGCCGGCTCCACGATCTCGAACGGGGGCGACAGCTCGCCATCAAACTGGGTCATCGTCGGGCGCCGTCCCTTGAATGTCCGCTTTCCCTTGGGCCGATCGATCATGCGACCGATTCTGCCGAAGGGCAGGGCTTTGTAAGGATGTATTGTCCGTAATCGTAATCATTCTGCCAAGCGAAAAAAGCCGCCATTCTCCTGGAAGGTGTCGCAAACGCCTGAAAAGCGCCGCCTTGATCGATCCTGGTACATACCGCTACATAAATAGCGCTGCCCGCGATCGCCAAGACGCCGTTACCTTTCACCCGAAATTTACCCTCTGTCGGGCTTAGTGGGCGGAATGATCCTCCAAGCCGGAAGCGACGACCGACCGCCATGCACAAGATCCTGCTCGCCGAAGACGACAACGACATGCGACGCTTCCTGGTCAAGGCGCTGGAAAACGCCGGATTTCAGGTCTCACCCCACGACAACGGCATGTCGGCCTATCAGCGGCTGCGCGAGGAGCCGTTCGAGATGCTGCTGACCGACATCGTGATGCCGGAAATGGACGGCATCGAGCTGGCGCGCCGCGCCTCGGAACTCGACCCCGACATCAAGATCATGTTCATCACCGGGTTTGCCGCCGTGGCGCTGAACTCCGATTCGGAAGCCCCGAAGAACGCCAAGGTGCTGGCCAAGCCCGTTCACCTCCGCGAACTGGTCAGCGAAGTGAACAAGATGCTGGCGGCCTGATTCGGCCGCCTTTTTGGTCCGAAACACTCCGGAAATTACGTCCAAGCATCCTTGCGGGGGCGCTTTGGAGCCGATATACGGACCCCACCCAATACGAATAAAGCTGGAGCGGGATGACTGGTCATTCCATTTCCAGGGCGCGTAGCTCAGCGGGAGAGCACTACCTTGACATGGTAGGGGTCACAGGTTCGATCCCTGTCGCGCCCACCAGCCTTCGCTTGCTTCGCAAGCTACGGCTCGGCAAGCCACACTCAGTCCTATCGTAGCGAAGCAAGCGAAGGCTGCCGCGGCGTAGCCCGAAGGGCGGAGCCGGGCTCCATCGGTAATGCTCATTCGCAAGCTACGGCTCGGCAAGCCACACTCAGCGCTATCGTAGCGAAGCAGGCGAAGGCTGCCGCGGCGTAGCCCGAAGGGCGGAGCCGGGCTCGCGCCGCAAATCCCGCATCGCTCACACCGGCAACCCGGCCCCGAGCAGGCCGGCCTGATGACGCGCGCGGTCAGCTTCGTGCTTATAGTGCTGGGTGGCGAGATAGGCGGCCACCGAGAAACCCGGTTCGAGCTTGACGACCTCTGCGGCATGGGCCGCGGCGGCAACGGCGTCGCCCATCTGCGCGAAGATGGCGGCGAGGAAGGCGTGATGCGTGAAGTCGGGCCGCGTGATCCGCGCGAAGGCTTCGGCGGCCTCCGCGTATTTTTCAGCGCAGTAGAGGGCGCGGCCGAGGTGATTCCAAAAGCGCTCGGGGTGGTAGGGGTTGAGGCGCATCGCCTTCCTGATCCAGTCGATGCCTTCCTCGGGCCGGCCCAGCCAGGTCAGAAACTCGCCTTGCTGGACCACGACAAGGTCGTAATTGGGATTGAGGGCCAGCGCGCGCTCCTGGTGGTAGGCGGCGCTATCGTGATCGTCGCGGGTCAGGTTCACCGCGGCCAGGATGCGGTGAACGTCGCTGTCATTGTCATCGAGCGCCAGCGCAAGCTGCAACTCGGCAGCTACCTGCTGGAAGGTAGCGTCGCGATCTTCGCACCATCCGTAGACCCAGGTCTGGCCCAGCACGCACGCCTTCCAGGCATGGGCATGCGCATAGTTCGGATCGAGCGCGATGGCGCGGTCGAGCAGAATCTGTGCCTCGGCGTTGGCTTCCCGCTGCGAGCGGTGATGCAGCACCTTGGCGGCCAGGACGCATTCATAGGCCGCCATGTTGTCGGTCCGCTTGCGCTTCGCGCGTTCATGCGTGGCCGCCTCGACGCGGCCGGGCAGGGTGGCAACGATCGCGCCGGTCACCTCGTCCTGGATCGCGAAGATATCCTCGAGCTTGCGGTCGTAGCGTTCGGCCCAGACGTGCCGGTCGGTTTGCGCGTCGATCAGCTGTACGGTGACGCGGACGCGATCACCGACCTTGCGCACGCTTCCCTCGAGCACATATTCGACGTCAAGCTCGCGGGCAATTTCCTGTACCTTCACCGCCTTGCCCTTGTGCACGAAGGTCGAGTTGCGCGAGATGACGAGAAGGTCGCGGAAGCGCGACAGCTCGGTGATGATGTCCTCGGTAAGGCCGTCGGCAAAGAATTCCTGCTCCGGATCGCCGCTCATATTGACCAGCGGCAGCACCGCGATGGACGGCTTTCTGGTCGTGATTGTCGCCGCCGCGCCGTCATCGGCGCTCATTGGCGTCTTGGCTGCTTCTGACTCGAATCGCACCCGAAACACGTGGATCGGGCGGGTGATGTTCTTGACGTTCTGGTTGCCGAGATCCTCGAAGGCGATGTCGTCGAGCCGGTCGCCGACCTGATCGCGCACGGCGCCGGAGACGCAGATGCCGCCGGGATCGGCGAGCACCTCGAGACGCGCCGCGACGTTGACGCCGTCGCCGAAGATGTCGTTCTCCTCGATGATGATGTCGCCCAGATTGATGCCGATGCGGAACTGGATCCACCTGGCCGGCGACACGTCGGCATTGCGCCGCGCCATCCGGCGTTGGATCTCGGCGGCGCACGACACCGCGTCCACAACGCTGTGGAATTCCACCAGCATGCCATCGCCGGTGGTCTTGATGATGCGGCCGCGGTTCTTGGCAATCGAGGGATCGATCAGCTCGAGCCGATGGGTCTTGAGGCGTGCGAGTGTCCCCGCCTCGTCGACCTCCATCAGCCGGCTGTAGCCGACCATGTCGGCGGCAAGGACCGCAGCGAGTCTTCGCTCGGGTGAGGACGCTTCCATTTTCGCCTCGCTGACAGGCAGTCTAGCAGATTTGCCGCGCCGGCCAAGGTTGCTTATCGGATGACCGCAGAGCCGCGGTTCAATCTGAAGCAGTAAAGGTCTCAGTCCGGCAACTACCCGTCTCCGGCAGGACGAATAGCGTTGCGAGAACGGCAGGCGAATTAAGCGCCGCGAACTTTTCCCGCGTACT
Source organism: Bradyrhizobium sp. AZCC 2176 (assembly GCF_036924645.1). Taxonomy (NCBI): domain Bacteria; kingdom Pseudomonadati; phylum Pseudomonadota; class Alphaproteobacteria; order Hyphomicrobiales; family Nitrobacteraceae; genus Bradyrhizobium; species Bradyrhizobium sp. AZCC 2176. Next base: position 3,581,468 of record NZ_JAZHRX010000001.1, read on the forward strand.
GAGAAAGCCCGTCGCATCCTCGAACGTTTCCGCATCTTCGATTCTGGCGCGAGCGATCGCCAGATTCGCATCGACCTCACCGCGCTTCCTGGGTTTTGGAGCGGACAGGTTGTTCAGATGGGCCTCGCGCAAGCCGGCGTTGTGGCGCAGTTCGTGCAGCGGGCAGGCGAGGGGCGAATGCGGCGCGTTGGCGAGCTCATTGGCCCTCTGCAGGACGCGCGGCGGCGCAGTCTGCTCGGGCGTTTTGAACAGTCGCGAAGCTCGGTGCGAGCCAGCGGATGACGACAGCATGGCAATCGGAACAGCCAGCAGCAGGCCGAGGATCACCGGCGTCATCCAGAGCAGCAGCGGCAGCGACACGGCATAGGCACTGATGGCCATGACGACGCCAATCAACGTCGGCACCGAATAGGTGCTGACGATGTCGCGGTGCGAGACCGCGCCGTCGTCGCGACGCTGAACCTGCCATCCCGCATCGCGCCCGAACAGGATCTCGGCAACGGCGGACGACTGGAAGATCATCATGATGGGCGCGGTCAGGCCCGAAAGGACGGTCTCGGCGATGATGCCCGCGAACACAACGAGGCTGCCGCCGAACTTCCTTCGCGCGTCGCCATTCCCAAGCAGCGCGATGAAGGCCAGCAGCTTTGGCGCGATCAGCATGCCCATCGTGCCGACGAATACCCATGCCGCCAGGATCGGGTCCTGCGCCGGCCAGGTCGGAAACAGCGAATATCCTTTCGGGAAGTATTCGGGCCGGACGAATTGCGCCTGCAGCGATACCAGAATTCCAAACACCAGAAAGATCAGCCAGAGCGGCGCGGTGAGATATGATCCAATTCCGGTAAGCAAATGAAGCCGCGATACCCAGTGAAAGCCGCGGGTCGGCAACAGCGCCAGATGCTGCAGATTGCCCTGGCACCAGCGCCGGTCGCGTGCGGCAAAATCCGAAAGCGTGGGCGGAGATTCTTCGTAACTGCCTGAAAGCGTCGGCGCCATGTGAATCGCCCAGCCGCCGCGCCGCATCAGCGCCGCCTCGATGAAGTCGTGGCTCAGAACATGCCCGCCGAACGGCTTGCGTCCCCCGAGTTCGGGCAGCCCCGCATATTGCGCAAAGGCCCGGACCCGAATGATCGCGTTATGTCCCCAGTAATTGCCTTCGGAGCCGTGCCACCATGCAATCCCTGCGGCCAGCATCGGGCCGTACAGCCTTCCTGCGAACTGCTGCCATCGCGCAAACAGCGATCTTGCATTGACGATAACCGGCAGCGTCTGAATCAGCGCGACCTTGGGATGCGCCTCCATCGCGGCGACGAGCCTGACGATGGTGTCGCCAGTCATCAAGCTGTCGGCGTCGAGGATCAGCATGCTCTCATAGCCGGCGCCGAACCGCTTCACCCAGTCCTCGATATTGCCTGATTTGCGCGCGGTGTTCTCGGGGCGATGACGATAGAAGATCGCAGCCGCGTGGCCGAGGTCCTGTCGAAGTCCAAGAAAACATTTTTCTTCGGCGATCCAGGTCGCGGGATCGGTGGTGTCGCTCAGCACAAACCAGTCGAACTGCGAGCTGCACCCGGTTTCCTCGACCGACTCATAGATCGCGCGCAGTCTTGCCAGCACGCGATAGGGATCCTCATTGTAGGTCGGCAGCAGCATCGCGGTCCGGCTGTGGATCGCCGGCAGCGGAGCGTCGGGGTCGATGCCGAGCTCGTTTTTCTTCCTCGCCAGCAGCACGAAGAAGCCGGCAAGCGCCGACATGAAGGAAAAGGCGATCCAGGCAAACAGCAGCACGAACAGTACGAGGATGATCGATTCCAGGACCGTGACGCCACCGACCTGGAGAACCCTGTACATCTCGTAACAGCCTGCCGCAGTCAGGATTGCGGTGCCGGTCAGAATGAAGCCGCGCCGGGTCCACATCGGTGCAAAGTCTGGCGCCGGCGGTGGTTCGAACCGCCGCAATGGCTGCACCGCCATATCGATCGGCGCTTCCTTGGGAAGGAATTCGTTCAGCGGGATATCGCCGGACCCGGACGCTCCACCGGCTTTCGCTAAGGTGTCCATCGGTAAACCCAGATTTCCGATATCGCCTCATTGTCCTGCATGAGCGACGCGCGGAGTTCGACTGGGTTCTTTTCCTTCAACAGTTCGAAGCTCAACCGCCAGCCGCCGGTCGCCGGATTTGGCTGGGTGACGATGTTCTGGATCTTGGCCTTCTCGGCCGTTACGACGCCGCGCAGCTTTTTCGGATCGACGGATTTCAGTTTCTCGCCGGTCACGTCGAGCACGAAGATCGTGGCGTTGTCGCCTCTCGCGCCGACGCCGGTTCGGGAAAATCGCGCCAGCGAAGTGGGCTTTGGCGCATCCGGTCCCCAGTGCAAACGATAGGTGTAGGTGTGTTCGCCCTTGGCCGGCAACGGAGCTTTGGGAAGCCAGAACGACGCGATGTTGTCGTGAATCTCTTCCTTGGTCGGGATTTCGAGCAGCTTGACCGCGCCTTCGCCCCAATCGCCGATCGGCTCCGCCCAGAGGCTTGGCCGCCGTTCGAAATTGGATTCCAGGTCCTGAAAGGCGGAAAAGTCCCTCTGGCGCTGCATCAGGCCGAAGCCGCGCGGGTTCAGATCGGAAAACGAGGAAACCTGCAGATCGCTCGGATTATGCAGCGGCCGCCAAAGCTCCTCGCCGCGGCCGTTGAAGACGGCAAGGCCATCTGAATCGTGAACTGCGGGTCGGAAGTCCTCGACGTCCTTGCGGTCGTTCGGCCCAAAGAAGAACATGCTGGTCATCGGCGCGAGGCCGGCATGATCCAGATCCACGCGCGGATAGATCGCCATTTCAACATCGAACACCGTGGTCTCGCCGGGCCGGATGGTGAAACGATAGGCCGCGGCGGCGCTCTCGCTGTCGAGCAGCGCGTGCACGACGATGGAATTGGCGCCTGCCGCCGGCTTCTCGATCCAGAACGTCTTGAAAAATGGAAACTCCTCGCCTTTGGCTTCGCCGGTGTTGATCGAAAGACCGCGTGCCGAAAGTCCGTAGAGTTGGCCCTTGGCCACGGCGCGGAAATAGCTCGCGCCGAGAAACACACATACCTCGTCATAATAGTCGGGCTTGTTGATCGGCGCATGCAGCCGGAAGCCGGCAAAGCCGAGGTCTACCGCCGGGCCCGGCGGCGCCAGATCGCCGAACGAAAACAGTTCAGGCTGGTAGGGGATTTTCGCCGCCTGGCCGTCCTTCACCTCGAAAATGTCGACCCTGGTCTTGTAGAAAAAACCGCGATGGAAGAACTGCGCCTCGAAAGGCAACTTTTCGCCGTGCCAGAGCGCGCGCTCCGGCAAGAACCGGATCGCGCGATAATGATCGTAGTCGATATTGGCGAGATTGTCGGGCAGCTTCTCGCTGGGCGCCTTGTACGGCTTGCTGGCGAGATCGCGTGCCGTTTGCCGGACGATGGATCGATCGAACGGCGCCGGCTGGGCTTGTGCGGCAGACAGAAGCCTGGGCGCCACGCCGGTCACCAACGGTAACGCGGAAGCGGCGAGGAAATCCCTTCGATTCACTAAACAACCTCGCGATTACTGACAACGACCCTCGGCAACGCAGTGCACACCGGACGGTTCCGCGCTTCGGAACAGAACTGCCGTTTTTCCCGGCTGCCTAGAATCCGGTCATGCGGACCGTGCTAGCTTCGCAATGTGTGACTTATCCGTGCGACCACGTCGTCCCACTGGCGCTTTTCCGCGACGGGATAATTGATGAGCACGCAGTTCATGCTGCCGTTGCCGCGGTTGCAGCGGTTGTACCAGATCCGATCGTTGCGAATGCTGGACACGACAAAGAAATCAGATGTGATCCGCTTGTAGATGATGCCGGCAGGCGGCCGCTTCTTGGCCAGGAATGCGGCGGGCGAATAGTTCTCGGGATTCGGGACGGACTGCACCGTCAGATCGGCGCGGCGGTCTTCGGTGAAGAACCGTCGCCCGGTTCCGCCTTCAGGCGGCCCGGCATCGCTGGTGAAGATCGAAACCGGCATGTCGACGCTGGTCCCGGTGCTTGGGATCACGTATCGGCGCCATTCGGTGTCGCCGGCAACGGCGAGCGCCGGGAGGATCAATAGGACGAGAGCAGCAGACAAGCGCTGTGGACGCATTGAACGATCTCCGGTTCGATTCGAGACAATCGAATCGATCGATGTTCGTTCCAGCTCCGGACGTTTCTAGGACTCAGCATTTTCGCTGATGTGCTTGCCCGCAATATACCCGAACGTCAGCGCCGGCCCCAGCGTGATGCCGGCGCCGGGATAGTTGCCGCCCATGATGCTCGCCATGTCGTTGCCGGCGGCATAGAGGCCCGCGATCGGCTGGCCGTGTTCGTCCAGCGCCCGCGCGTGTTCGTCGGTCCTGATGCCGGCATAGGTGCCGAGATCGCCGATCACCATCTTGATCGCATAAAACGGTCCGTCCTTGATTGGCGCGACGCAGGGGTTCGGGCCGTGCAGCGCATCGCCCTGGTAGCGGTTATAGGCGCGCGAGCCTTTGCCGAAGGCGGGATCGCGGCCTTCCGCGGCTGAGGCGTTGAACTCGGCGATCGTTGCCTCGAGCCCTTGTCGATCGATGCCGGTGCGGTCGGCGAGTTCGGCGAGCGTCGCGCCGCGCTTGAGATAGCCGGTTGCGAGATGATGGCGCAGCGGCATCGGAAACGGCGGCACGCAGCCGAGGCCATATTTTCGCAACGCGCGATGATCGCACAACAGATACGCCGTGATCTCTTCGCCGGGCTTCGCCGCCTTCACCATCGCCTGCACGAAATCGTGGTAGGAATTGCCTTCATTGGCAAAGCGCCTGCCGTCGCGCATCACGGCGATGACGCCGGGTTTGGCGCGGTCGATGAAATGCGGCATCACGCCCTTGCTGCCATCCTTGCGCTCGGTGATCGAGACCGGAACCCAGGCCGCGGCATTCGGCAAATTGTCCTCGATACGGCCGCCCGCGGCTTCCGCCAGCCGCAGTCCATCGCCGGTGTTGCCGGCAGGACCCGGCGAGAAATGTTCGGTGCCCTCGGGCGCATGCGGGAACTTCGTCTTGCGCCTTGCGACGTCGTGCGGGAAGCCGCCGCAGGCCAGCACGACGCCGCGCTTGGCGTTGATACGGATCAGCTTGCCGTGGCGTTCGACGACCGCGCCGCGCACTGCGCCGTCCTCGACGATCAGTTCGTGCACCGGCGATGACAGCCACAGCGGAATTTTCAGGTCGAAAGCCGATTTGGCGAGGCGGCCTGCGAGCGCATTGCCGTTGGTCAACGTCATGCCGCGGCCATGGCGCAGCACGTCCATCGCATGCTTCGACAGGCGCTTCGCCACATAGATCGCCGAGGTCAGCGATTTGGTCGCGCGCATGAAATGGATGATTTCCTTACCGGAGCCCAACATCATGCCGAACACGGTGAGTTCGGGCAGTGGACTGCCGAGATCCTTGATGTGCTCGCCCAGTTCGCGGCCGTCGAACGGCCGCGTCACCATCGAGCGGCCGCCCTGCGCGCCGCCGGGCGCTTCGGCATGATAATCCGGAAAGGTCAGCGGCATGTCGAACCGCACAGCCGTCTTGCTCGTGAAGAAATCGACCGCCTTCGGCCCTTCGGAAAGAAACGCATCGACGCGCGCGGCGTCAAAACTGTTGCCGGCCTCATGCCGCAGATAGGTCCGCGCCTGGTCGGGGCTCTCGGTGATGCCCCAGTCGCGCGCCAGCGAGGTGCCGGGAATCCAGAGCCAGCCGCCGGAGCGCGCGGTGGTGCCGCCGAAGCGCAGCTCCTTTTCGACAACGAGGACATTGAGGCCGTGATGCCCCGCGGTGACTGCCGCCGACATCCCGGCGCAGCCCGAGCCCACCACCAGCGCGTCGCATTCGTAAGTTTCTTGTTCGGTACCGGCCACGCGATCCGCCTCGCTCGATGTTCTTGGGCGGACATTTGGGTGGGGATCGATTGACCTGTCAATCGCGCGGTTTCTTCCCTTCTCCCCTTGTGGGAGAAGGTGGCGCGAAGCGCCGGATGAGGGGTTCTCTCCGCGGAGCGTCGGCGCAAGCCGAGCTGATCACTGCATCGTCGGCCGCGCGGCCTCGACCTCGATCCGCGCCGAACTTGCGACTCCATCCGCGCAATGACCGTTCAAAGACAACGGACCGCGCGATATCATTTGTTTAGCCGCGTTCAAAGCGAATGTGCAGCGCGCCCTTCATCAAGGGATTTCCTTTACAAAATTCTTCCCAAACCGAGTCAGCTGATCGATTTGGCCATAGATGGTTTAGCAGATGAATATGGGGCCCGCCTGCCCAGTGATTTCTGTGTCTAGCTTGGTCACGATTATCAAAATAGAAAAAATGCCATGCACGTTCGTTCCAAAACAAATGCCCGGAAAGCATCCGCCGTTCTTCGAACGTGGCGTAAACCTTGTTGGCTGTTCTTTGCGCGGCTGGCGTGAATCGACCGACACCGTTCGCTGCAAGCGCCGCAAGGTCGGAATCCGACAAGGTTAGATGTTCTGGAACAAATTGGCGATGGTGCGATGCGTGCAGGAATGGAGCTTCTGCTGATGACCGGCACCACATGATGAGGTCTGCAAGGTCTCGCTTACACACTGTCGAATCCCGGCAATGCTTCTTCAAATCACGCAGCTTATTGATCGTGAAGATTGCGAGGAGACTATCAATGCTGGACACGGGTCTAAGATTCCGCCGCTAATCGTCAAACCGATTGTCGCGAGGTATGTCGCCACGATTCGCTCGCTCGACAAGCTGGAGGAATTGCTTAATGGCCTCCTCCACGATGTCGTCATCCTTCAGAAGCTGTTGTTTCGTGTCGGCATCTGCCCATCGCAGATTGCGGTTGAAGTCGAGCTGCGGCCTAAAAGTGCGCCGCGATAGCTCGCGCGGCTCTCGCGTGTTGAAGTATCGTTCGCCCGGCAGGAAGAGGCGATTGCCTAGGCTACGCAGTCTTAGTTCGACATCTTCAATTACGTTTGTGAAATGCTGTGTCCAGTGCGCGTGAAGCGATATGCCATCATAACGAACAACGCACTCGCTATCCCGGATTTGCGCGTCGACTGTGTAGCTGATGCTGTCGCCGACCTCGCGCGCCTTTCGCACGATTTCGTTTAGCAGTGCATTCACCTGCGGTTTGGCTGTCTGATTGATGAACGGATGATCTCGGAAGAACCGCTTCTCGTCATGGCGCAGCTCAGCTTCTGCCCTAATCCGCTTTGCGATAATCAGCGGATTCGGCTTTGAGATTTCGCCACCGTTCTCTTGGACGCGCGCCTTGATGGCCCCGACAAGCTCCTCGATTGGGTAATCCTGATTGCTGAATCGGATGTGCGTGTTCGGTAACCAAACAGGCCGCGGGCTTGTCTTATCGAGGGTGACGAACAGCAGCGAATTCCATCCTTTCGCGAGGCATCGGTCCTTGATCGCCGTCTCTTCTACGCGCGTCCACGGTGTTTCACCCCACGGCTGGCGGAACAGGATGACTACCACCCTCGATTCGAGAAACGGTGTGCGCATCGATTCGAGGCCGTCGGTCCCTGCGAGTTCTTCCTGCTGCCGGGGGAAGAAGAACAACTTGAGTGTCTGCTCCAGCCGCGCGTGAAGCTCAGCGGCAAACGGTTCATCCTTGGCGAGGAATGAAATCGCAACGTCTAGTGAGGGGTCCATAAAACACAACCACAGTAGCCGAATCGGGAGCCTATACGGTGGCACAATGCAGGGTAGTGCTACGAGGGATTGAGGCGTTTCTCCCGCTTATTCACAGAGGGGAGCAATGGCACCTCTCGCGGATCGGCGAGAGGTGGTCGATTCCGCTGTGCCAGCAACACGGTAGCTACTTTTTACACCAGCCATACACCAACGCACTTAGCCGTTGATATCACGCCATTATTTCGGACAAGCACTTTCCCACAAGGGAAGAAGGGAAGGGCGCCGCCTCAATTTCCCGTCTCGAACGAGCAACTGGCGCCGCCGCCGGCCTTCTGCCTGATCTCGGCAGGATCGAGCGTGCAGTTGAGCTTCGAGAGGCTTTCGAACACCGATCCGGCTGCGCCGTCGGGCGGAGCGCCGGCCATGGCTTCGGTCGCAAAGATTTCGCTGGCCCGGCGTCCGGTGATGGTTTGCTTGGCGCCCTTGAACGTCAGTTCGCAGGAGCGTGGTGATATCGACATTGCTGACCCGGCAGACGATCTTGTCCGCGGTGACGGATATTTTCTTGGCGTAACGCACGCCGCTCTGTCCGACGAAAAATGCGCTGACGGCTTCCCGCTCATCCGCGGTCAGCAGCGGCGAATATAGCGCCACGACGCCGGCAAGCGCGAGCGCGGCCTGTCCGTTGGCCGTTGCCGGGGCGGCCGATGCGGTGGATGCGCCGGCGGTAAGAAGCGCGACGGCGAGAATCGCCAGCCTGCCGGATTTCATTTTCATCTCTTTAGCTGATACGCGCGCGCGTTCCGTAGCACAGAAGGCGAGCTTCGCCATTGGCGAATATTTCGTGTCGCGAACGGCTGGCTCGATGCGCTGTGCAGTTCGGGCAAGGCGGCCCCCTCAGTAAAGCGCTTGCGCCTCCCCTGCATCGGCGGCACAGTTGCGGACGCGACGCCAAGATCGCCGAGACGAAAACCCGAGGAAGCTCCATGGCGGCCACGCGGATCGACTGCGATATTCATCCCGCGGTGGGCGGAACCCGTACCACGCTGCTGCCCTATCTCGACGACCACTGGAAAGAGCAGGTGGTCAGCCGCGCCATCGACGGCCTCGATCTCAACTCCTATCCCCCCAACATGCCGTTCTCGGGCCGCGCCGATTGGCGGCCGGCCAATGGTAAGCCGGGCAGCGAACTCGCGATGGTGCAGCGCGGCGCGTTCGACCAGTTTGGTTCGAGCCATGCGATCTGCAACGTCGTCTACGGCGCGCAGGCGGTGTTCGATTCCTATATGGCGGCCGGCTTCTGCAAGGCGATCAATGACTGGATCGCGGCCGAATGGCTGTCGAAGGATTCAAGGCTGAGCGCCTCGATCGTGGTGCCAATACAGGCGCCTGACCTGGCAGTGGAAGAAATCGAGCGAAGAGCCAGCGACAATCGCTTCGTGTCCGTGCTGGTGCTTTCGCAGGGCGAAACGCTGCTCGGACGCCGGCATTACTGGCCGGTGTGGCAGGCTGCCGAGAAACACAAGCTCCCGGTCGCGATCCACGCCGGCAGCGCCTATCGTACTGCGCCGAGTTCGATCGGCTGGCCGTCCTATCGCTATGAATATTATCTGGCGGAAGCGCAGGCATTTCAGGCCCAGATACTGAGCCTGATCTATGAAGGCGTGTTCGGTAAATTTCCCGATCTCAAGATCGTGCTGATGGAGTCAGGCGTGAGCTGGCTGCCGGCCTTCATGTGGCGCGCCAACAAGACCTGGCGCGGGGTCCGCGTCGAGGTGCCGTGGGTCGAGCGCCAGCCGGCGTCGATCATCCGCGACCATATCCGCGTCACCATGCAGCCGTTCGACGGCCCGCCGGATGCCGCAGGCGTTGCCGACGTGATCGAGCAGATCGGCTCCGACAAGATGTTCCTGTTTGCGTCCGACTATCCGCATTGGCAGTTCGACGGCGACGATCCGATGCCGCCGCATCTGCCGGCGAGTATCGTTTCGCGCATGTGTGCCGACAACCCGTTAGAAACCTTTCCGCGGTTGAAGCTCGCCGCATGGAATTTCAATACCGAAGGAGGATCGCATGAGTGACGTCATCGACCGCCCCATCCTTGCTGAGGAGGAAGCCGCCAAGAGCCGGCTGCGCATCATCGATTGCGACGTTCACCCGAGCATCCATGCGCATGGCGACCTCGATCAGTTCCTGTCGAAACGCTGGCAGGAGCATTTGCGCACCTACGGCAGCCATCTGCGTACGCCCTATATCGGCACCACGCCGTATCCGCGCTCCTCGCCGCTGATCGCGCGCCGCGACGCGTGGCCGCCGACCGGCGGGCCGCCTGGTTCGGATCTCGATTTCATGCGCAAGCAGCATCTCGATCCGCTCAATGTCGAGTACGGTATTTTGCAGGTGCTTGATCTCTTCATCTTCTCGCAGCAGAACCTCGAATTTGGCGCTGCGATCCAGCGTGCCATCAACGACTGGCAGCTCGCGTTCTGGTCCGACCGCGATCCGCGGCTGAAGGCCTCGATCCTCGCCGGGCAGGACGATACCCAGTTCGCGATCGCCGAGATCGAACGCTGCGCAAAAATCGGCCGCTATGTGCAGATCAATGTCTGCCCACGCGCCAACGAGCCGCTCGGCCGCCGCCGTTACTGGCCGATCTATGCGCGAGCGCAGGAGCTCGGCCTGCCGCTCGGTATTCACGTCGGCGGCTATGGCGGGCATGCGCCGACCGGCGGCGGCTGGCCGTCCTATTATGTCGAGGAGCACCAGTCGAACGCGCATACCATGGCGGCGCAGCTCACCAGCCTCGTGCTCGAAGGTGTCCCCGAGCGCTTCCCTGACCTCAAGATCGTGTTCATCGAGGGCGGTTTTGGTTGGATTCCATCCGCCACCTGGCGGATGGATCGGCACTTCGAAGCCTTCCGCAGCGAGGTGCCGCATCTGAAGCGCCGGCCGTCCGAATACGTGAAGGAGCATTTCTGGTTCACGACGCAGCCGATCGATGAGCCCGATGAAGGCAAGCATCTGCGCTCGCTGATCGAGTGGGTCGGCGCCGACCGTCTGCTGTTCTCGTCGGACTATCCGCACTGGGATTTCGACGACCCGCGCTACGCCTTCAAGACGCCGCTGAGCGAGACCGAGCGCCGGAAAATCTTCAACGGTAACGCGCGTGCGCTCTACAAGCTCTGAGCGACGACAAGGATAACATGGCCCGCCACATCGTCGCCCGCACGTCAGATATCCCGCCCGGCGGCAACAAGGTGTTTGGCGTCGACGGCCGCGACATTGTCGTGTTCCACGTCAATGGCGAATTCTTCGCGCTGCTCAATCGCTGCCCGCATGAAGGTGCGCCGCTGGAAAAGGCCGCCTGCGTGGCACGGCTGACCTCGCCGGAGCCCGGCATCTACCAGCGCTCCCGCGTCGGCGAACTCTTGCGCTGTCCGTGGCATGGCTGGGAATTCGACATGCGCAACGGGCAATCGTACTTCGATCCGAAGCGGGTGAAGGTCCGCTCCTATCCGGTCGCAATCGAAAGCGGTGAAAAACTGCAGAAGGGACCTTATGTGGCCGAGACGTTTCCGGTGCACGTCGAGGACAGCTACATCATTATCGAGACCTGAGCTGCCTGCCATGGTTCGCCGGGCAGCTCCCACCACGTCGTCCCGGCCTTGAGCCGGGACCCATAACCACCGCTGCCGGCGATAGATAGAGCTGTGACCCCCATCGTGCCGGAAGTCTGACGCGGCTATGGGTCCCGTGTCGCACTTCGCTTGCCCGGGACGACGGTGGAAGCCAGCCCATCGACCATCGCACGCACGATGGATGCAATTTCCTTCCGCAATGCCTCGACCGGCACCGCGATCAATTTCTGTTCGAGCCCGAGCAGCACCATGCCGTGCGCGGCGGAGAACAGACTGCGTGCCGTCACGCCGAGTTCGGCCGGCGTTCGCTGGGGAAGGAGCTCGGCGAGCGGACGGTAGATATGCCGGAACAGATCCATCTGTTCGCTGATCGCCCATTCCGGAACAGGCTTGCCTGGTGCCATCCGGTGTTCGAACAGCGCGCGCCACAGTTCGAGATTTTCAGCGGCGAAGTCGCAATAGGCCACGGCAATTCGAACGAGTGTCTCCCGCGGTGAGGCCGGGCCATTGCTTTCTGCTGCGGTGAGGGAAGCATCCAGCCTGGAAAGCGTCCGCGACCCCACCCGCAGGATGAGTTCGTCCAGGTCATCGACGAGATTGTAGACCGCACCGTTGGCGACCCCGATTTCCCGCGCCAGCTCCCGTGTCTTCAGGCCCGCCAATCCTCGTGCGGCAATGCTTCTTTCCGCCGCCAGGATCAGTTCTTCCCGTAATTTTGCTCGTCTTTCCAGCGTCTTAGACATTATTTACCAATTTCTTGAGCGTTGCTCAAAATAGTTCTTGAGCAGTGCTCACGTTGGTGCTACAACAAATTCATGAGCATCGCTCATAACACAGGGAGCTACCAATGTTCAAAACTGTTTTGACGCTCTTCCGGGGCAGCGTGGCTGCCGCGGGGGAAGAACTGGAAGACCGCTCGGCGCTTCTCATTCTCGACCAGCAGATGCGCGATGCGGCGGCGGCCGTTGAACGTTCCAAGCGCACGCTGGCGCTGGCGATCGCAGGCGACCAGCAGGAAGGCCGCCGTCTGAACGCCACCAATGCCCGGATCGCCGATCTTGAAGTTCGCGCCACTGCCGCGCTCGATGGTGGCCGGGAAGATCTCGCCCGCGAGGCGGCGCAGTCGATCGCCAATCTCGAGGCCGACCGCGACGCCGCGATGACCGCGCGAACCCTGTTCGCTTCGGAAATCGCCCGCCTCAAGCGTCATGTCGCCAATGCCGAGGCGCGGATCACCGAACTCGATCGCGGCCGTCGTATCGCCCGCGCGTCGGAAGCGGTTCGCGCGCTGCGCCGGGGCGGCATCGAAGCCGCGCGTCCCTACGAATCCACGCTGCCGGAAGCGGAGAACACGCTGAAGCGTCTGCGCGAACGGCAGATCGAGGCTCAGGCTGCCGCCGATGCCCTGATCGAACTCGATGCCGCCAGCGGACCGCAAGCGACCGCCGAGAAACTCGCCGAACAGGGCTTTGGCCCTCGGCTCAAATCAACCGCGGACGACGTGCTCGCGCGGCTGAACGCAAAACGCACGCAGGCTGCCTGAAACTGACCTCGATCGATTAAACCCATATCAAACAGGAAATTATCATGAACCAGAACGTCCAACCCCACAGCGGTGCCTGGGTTACCTTCACCTATGTTTCGTTTTCCGCCTCGGCCTTCATGGTCGCTGTCGGTGTGTTCTTCCTGCCGCTCGATCTCTGGATCAAGGGCTATCTGGCGATGGGCATCGTCATGCTCGTCCAGTCCTGCGTCACCCTGACCAAGACCGTTCGCGACATGCACGAGAGCGGCAAGATGGTGAACCGCATCGAGGATGCCAAGGCAGAGCGGCTGCTGATGGAAGTTTCCAAGGCCGCCTGATTCGAAAGGCTGCTTAGTTTCCAAGGCCGCGTAACCTGTGACGCGGTGCTGGCGAAGGCGGACGGCGGGTGTTTCAGCATCCGCCGTCCGTCGGCGGCCATAGCGCCATATTCGCTGCCCGGCATGATTCAGAAATCGCTGCAGTCCGGCCTCGCGTCGGAAGACTGAAGAAGAAAGGATCGACGTCAATGAAACGAACCGTGACGTTTCTTCTGCTGGGCCCCTCGCTGGTCGCGCTTGCGGTGTCGATGGTTGTTGCTGCCATCGCGGGTCAGATCGACGATGGCTTCATTGCAGTATGTGCGATTGCGTCTTTTCTGCTCACCTTGCCTGTATCGTCGATCACCGGGCTCGTGGACGGGTATCTTGCACGGGGCTTGCCGACGCTCTTGAGAGCGCTCCTGACCGCAGCCTTCGGCACGACGATTGCCATCGGCCTGGTTCTCGCCTTGTTCACGATCATGTTCTCATCGGCAGTGCCGCCAGAGGTCATGAATGGAGCCCTCTGCGCGGGCTTCTTCTTGCTGCTGCCGATGGGCTTGTGCTCGCTCTTGTCGGATGATGATGGCAACCGGCGACAACATTTGATTGAACCGGCCTGCGCGTGAAGATGGGATGCGAGGGCCGCGTAACCTGTGACGCGCGACGCCAGCGAGCGCGGACGGATGTCTCAGCATCCGCTTTTCGCTCGCAGCTAGAGGGCCCTATCCGCCCCACGGTTCCTTGTCATGAATCATTTGACGCCGCCGCTCAATGCGTCATTTACCCTTTCACAACCTGAGGGCGACTGGCTCATGGCTCATTAACTGGCGCGGGCGCAGAAATGCCCGGCGGATTAGGTTGCGGCGTGGCTTCGCGAAGCGCATGCTGTCCGTCTGAGACCGATATTTCATCGCATAATCTCATTTGCAGGATGGCGCCATGAATCAGAATATCCAACACCACAGCAACGCCTGGGTCACCTTCACCTATGCTTCGTTCGGCACCTCGGCGTTCCTGGTCGCGATCGGCGTGTACTTTCTCCCCGTCGACCTCTGGATCAAGGGCTATCTCGCGATGGGCATCGTGATGCTCGTTCAGTCCTGCGTCACCCTGACCAAGACCGTGCGTGACGTTCATGAGAGCAGCCGCTTTGTGAACCGCATCGAGGATGCCAAGGCCGAACGGCTGCTGATGGAAGTTTCAAAGGCTTCGTAATTTCCAAGGCTTCGTATTTTCCAAGACTCCGTAATTTCCAAGGCTCCGTAATTTCCAAGGCCTCGTAACCTGTGGCGAGGTCGTGGCGAAGGCAGGCGGCGGATGCTTCGGCATTCGCCGTTTGCCTGCCTTGCAGAATGTTTGACCTCACCAACACATCGTTTACCTTCCCGCCACCGTAACGTGTCGCACTCATGGCTCCTTAACGGGCCCGGCGCACAAATCCGGACCGAGTGCGGGCAAGTGGCATGGCGTTTATCTCGAGCGGCAATTCAGCAATCCGTCATGCCTTTGGGCAGACCTTAGGGCAGGTCCGCTCCGCGGCCGGACGCCTCGGCGGCTATGGCGTGTTCTGGCTGAAGGCGCTGCGCCAGCCGACCATCGACCTCACCATTCGCACCCATGCCGGGCTGATCACGCGCATTGTCGAAACCCCCGGCCTATCGCTTTCGGAAGCCGAACTCGGCGAACTGGTAGCGCAATTGCGCGTCGTGGCCGCCAAAACGCTGCCTGAGGAAAGCCTCACCTACGGCATTTTCTCCGGCGACCGCGAACGGTTGGCACGGGCCATCGTCACGCTGATCTCCGAGGAAGCGACCGGACGGCCGATCGCCTTCAACGCGTTGTCGGTGATGGAGGTCGAACTCGATGGCGAACCTGCGGAGGTCACCCATCTCGGCCTCGTCATGGTCGATCCCGACGAGCGCGGGCGGGGGCTGTCCTGGGTTCTCTATGGCCTGACGGCGCTGGTCCTCTTTGTCCGTGACGGGCTGCGTCCGAAATGGATTTCGAACGTCACCCAGGTGCCGTCAGTGGTCGGCATGGTCAGCCAGACCTTTTCGGATGTCTTTCCGTCGCCGCACCCGGACGCACGCCAGAGCTTTGCCCATCTGCAGCTGGCTCGTGGCATCATGTCGCGTCACCGCGCCGTGTTCGGCGTGGGTGAGGAAGCCGGCTTCGATGAAGCCAGATTCGTCATCACCAACGCCTATACCGGTGGATCGGACGCGCTCAAGAAGACATTCGAAGCCGCGCCAAAACATCGCGATGAGCAGTACAACGCGTTTTGCGCGCGCGAGCTGGACTACGCCAGGGGCGACGACGTCCTGCAGCTCGGCCGCATCGATCTCGCTGGCGCGCGCCGCTATCTCCTGAGCGAAGTGCCCTCCGGTTCGCTGCCGGCACTGCTTGCCACCGGCACCGCGCTGGCCCTCCAGCGGCTGGTGCTTCCCGCCGTTCACTGGATGGATGATACGCGGCCCTTCGGCATCTTGCGGCCGCGGACATCCGGAAATGGGGGCGGCCCATGACGCCGGGAATGATCGCCGATTCCATCGTCAACCTGTGCGGCGCGATCGGCCTTGGCGTCGCCATGGCCACGCTCTACCGGCGCGATCCCAGGAGCCCGCTGACCCGGCGCCTGCTGGTCGCGCTTGGCATCATCGCGCTGCTGTTCCTCGTGCGCGGGACGGCGTGGTGGAGCGGCAGCGGGGTGCTCGACAACCTGTCGACGATTCCGGCCGCGCTGATCCCGCTTGGCGCCTTGCTCGTCACCGAAGGGATCCTGCGGCGTCATGCCCCGCGCCCGGCCAAGATCGCCATTTTGACAGGCGGCATCGCGCTCGGTCTCGCCGGCGCTGTCGGATCGGAGCGTCTTGCGGCGCCCTTTGCCTTCCTGCTCGCCTTGTTCCAGCTCGGCGGCTTTGCGATCTGCGCCTGGCTGCTGGCTGTGCGCGATCGGACCACGCTGATGGCGTCCGAGAATCGCAGCATCGGTCGCCTCGCCGTGGGCGCCGTCCTCGTCATTCCCTTCATCGTCACCGATTTCAGGGTGCTGATGCCGGATATCCCGGTCCGGCTTGGGGCACTGGGGGCATTGCTCGTCGTCACCGCGATCCTGATCGCCGAGCGTGGCGCGGAGACGCAGCGGCAGGCGCTTCTGATGACGGCGCTGCGACTGTCGAGTTCGGCACTTCTCGGTATCGCCGCCGCGTTTGTCGCGCCGGATGCCGATGCGGCGCAGGTCATGCGATTTTGCGCGATTGCGATCGCCGGTGTTCTCACCATCGGGCTGATGGTGGACGCGCTGCGCGCGCACTTCGAATCGCAGGTGCCCGGCGTCCTTAATTCGGTCGCTGCATCACCAGCCAGAACGCGTGACGCGCTGATCGCGGAACTCGCGCGTCACCCGTTGTTCGAGAGCGCCCGACGCTATCGCGAGAGCGAACTCAGGGCCTACGATCCCGCGCTGCTGCGCGATTTCCTGTCGAGCGTGCGGGTGCTGCGCCGCCCCGACGCGCCGTGGGGCCTGTCATTGTCCGATCCAGCGGTTGAGCGCATCGTGTCGCTATTGGCTGCCAGCAGCGCGACACATCTCATCGTCCTGTCGCACGATCCGATCGACGTCATCGCGTTGGCGGTTCCCGTGATTTCGGCCGATCCGGCCACGGAAACGGCGCTGGCCCTGGTGCGGCGCCTGCTGGCGCTGACGCCGGAGACCATCTGACATTCCGTCACGCAAATTTTCTTGCCCGGCTTACGAAATACATCGTGACTGTGATAAGACCGCGGCCGTAACGGTTCATGACAGGGCAGGCCGATGTCGAAGCAAGCGATGCGTGAGGAGGCCGAACGCCTGATCCGCGAGACGATGGAAAAGAAGGCCCTCGTCGTCAAGCAGGGCAACACTCGGATCGAGGCGGTCTGCGGCAAATGCGGCGCGCCGAACCGCGTCCAGGCGGAAAAGGGCGCCACCCGCGTCAAATACGTCTGCAAGCAATGCGGCGACAAGCAGGTGACGCTGTAGATGATCTTGTAGGGTGGGCAAAGCCACCGGGTCGCGCGAATGCGCGCCCGATGACAGGCTCCGCGTGCCCACCATTCCTTGCGGAGTGCGTGATGGTGGGCACGGCGCAAGTGCGCCTTTGCCCACCCTTCTGTAACGGGCCTCGATTAGTCAATCCCTTTTGCGTTGTCCGCTCGCCGGGGTCTCGCTTCTGTACGGGGTCGGCGCAGGGCCGCCACCTGATGGGGTTGGAAGAGGATAGGTCGACCAATCTACGTTGAGCGTGCTCACGAGGGCAACCTGGTGGGCAACGGCCTGACCTGATCCATCGTCCCGGCGAAGGGACTTCGCTTCGAGAAGGCCTGGTGTCGTGACCCGCCCGAAAACGGTTGCGTCTCTCCTGTCAGGCTGCCGTCGCAGCGGCGTTAAAGGGGGTTCCGTCGGCGAGCATGCGATGCATGATCACCGCGAGCCGGCGCGCCAGCGCCACCTTGGCTTTGCTGATGCCGGCGCGCTTTTTGATCCGCATGGCCCAGCTCTTCAATTGCGAACAGCCTTTGACCGGCTTGGTCAGCATGACGTTGGCGGCCTCGTAAAGCGCCGTGCGCACCGAGGCGTCACCGATCTTGCTGATCCGGCCGGTGTAGTCGGTCTCGCCGGATTGGTGCTTCTTCGGGGTCAACCCGAAATGGGCTCCTGCCTGCTTCGACGATTTGAACCGGGTTGGATCGTCGATGGCGCTGGCATAGGTCAGCGCCACGATCGGGCCGACCGCCGGGACCGACGTCAGCAGCCGCGCCTGCATGTCAGACCGCACCATCCTGCAGGTCTGCTTCTCGAAAGCTGCGAACTCGGTCCGCAGCACCGCCCGCACCGCCAGCAGCGCCTTGGCGATCATCTGCAGGTGCGGGTGGCCGTCCACGAGTTCCTCGATCCGTCCCGCGAACTTCTGCCCGGTCGTCTTGCCAACCTTCAGGCCAAAACCGCGCAGGATCCCGCGCAGGCTGTTCTCCACGTCGAGAAGCTTCGATTGCACCAGCTTGCGCGCCGTCAGCAGCGATCGGGTCTCTTGCGCACTGATCGATTTGCAGTGGACCGGTCGGAACCAGCCCAGCCGCATCAGTTGCGCAATCCCTCGCGCGTCGTTGCGATCCGACTTGACCGGCATCGCCTCAAACGCCTTCCGCACGTGCCGCGTCTCCAGCAGCTCAACGGCGAGGCCGGCGGCCTTCATCCCCGCAAACAGCCATTGCGACAGCGGCCCGGCCTCCAGCCCGATCCGCTCAAACTCAAAGCCAGACGACCGGAACCAGGCGATCAGCGCCTCCGGCTCGCTGGCCACCCTGGCCTCGCGCAAAATCTTGCCGCTTGCGTCAACAACACACACGCTCGAGCATTCCAATGACACGTCGATTCCGGCATAGTAGTTCATGGTCGTCTCTCCTCGATGTTTGGAGCGAGGCTCATCCCTCGACTCCGTCACACCATCAATGTGAGGGACGACCGCCCGCCCTCCAAGCAAGCCGCGCGCAGCGCGCCATCAAATAGCGCCGTAGCAAGCGCGGCTTGCTTGGAGGGCAGACCCGGGCCCGTTACCCCATCTACGTTCCCTTCACGAACCGCGCGAACGCCTCCGCATAATCCGGATGCCAGCGCGACAGCGCGGGACGATTTTCCACGATGTCGCCGGCGGCCCACAGCATGCGCCGTTCGTCGAGCGGCCGTGGCACGTCATTGTCCGGGCACAGGATGTAGAAATCGCCGGCCTCGATGCGCGCGATCATGAAGTCGACGGTCTGCTCCGCCGTCCAGGCGCCTGGTGGCTTCTCGGTACGGCCGCGCGCGGTCAGCGCGGTGAAGACGTGACCGGGGATCATCAGATGCGCTGATATCTTGCAGCCCGGCATGTTGCGCAACTCGTGCTGCAGCGCCTCCGTCTGCGCCTTCACGCCGGCCTTCGAGACGTTGTAGGCGGGATTGCCGGGCGGCGTCGTGATGCCCTGCTTGGAGCCGGTGTTGATGATGAGGCCGGGCCGGCCGCGTTCGATCATGTGAGGTGCAAACGCCTGGGTGCCGTTGATGACGCCCCACAAATTGACCGCGAGAATGCGCTGCCAGTTCTCCAGCGGGCCAAAACTGTTGCTGTCGGGGCCGATGCCGGCATTGTTCATCAGGATATCGGTGCCGCCGAACCGCTTGTGCACGGCGGCTTCCAGTCCCGCGAGGTCGTCGAAGCGGCTGACGTCGACCGACGCCGTCATGATATCGGCAACGCCGCCCTTTGCGACGGATGCCAGCTTGGCGGCCGCCTCGGCGAGCCGGTCAGCCCCGATATCAGCGATGCAGACCTTCATGCCGATGGCGGCGAAACGCGTGGCGGCGGCAAGCCCGATGCCGGACGCGCCTCCGGTGATCACGGCAACATTGTTCGGCGACATGGCGGGATGGGACATGCAGAGTTTCCTGGACAGCTTGGGGTGACCTCAGCGCGTCCAGTTATCGCATACTTTCCGTCTGTTATCAGCCCGCGCGTTTCTTTGCCCGGCCGATATCGGATTGCAATGCCTGCAATTCCTTGCGCGCCGCGCTTGTGGCGGTGCGCTCGATCCTGCGGTAACGCGCGACCAGCGAGAGGCCGAATGGCGTCAGCACCGCGCCGCCGCCGTTCCTGCCGCCGGTCTGTCGTTCCACCGCGGCCTGCCGGCAGATACGGTTGATCTCGTCGACCAGATCCCAGGCGCGCTTGTAGGACATTTCCATGGCTCGGCCGGCGGCGGAAATCGACCCGCTTCGATGGATCGTTTCGAGCAACTCGATCTTGCCGGGACCGATACGTCCCCCTGCGTCGATATCGATGCGGACGCTGAGCGAAGGGTGGGCCTTGCCGTTCGATTTCTGCATGGAAGATGTGCTCACTCGCTTCGAGGCTACACGTTGCGTCTCAAACCTTTTACGAACAAGCTGAAGCGGCTACATATCCGTATCAACACGGGGTTCTGGAAGAGACATGAATTATCCATCGTTGTTTTCGCCGCTCAAGGTCGGTCCCTATCAGCTCACTCATCGTCTCGTGCTGGCGCCGTTGACGCGGATGCGGGCGGCGAAGCCGAGCCTCGCGCCGCGGCCGCTGAATGCGGAATATTATGCGCAGCGCGCGACGCCGGGCGGGTTGCTGATCGCCGAAGCCTCGCCGGTTACGGAAACAGGCTTCGGCAGCCCCGGCGTGCCCGGCATCTATACCGAGCAGCAGATCGCGGGCTGGCGCGAAGTGGTCGATGCCGTACACGCCAGGGGCGGCGTGATCTTCCTGCAGCTATGGCATGTCGGGCGCGTCTCGCATTCCTCGTTCCAGCCGGGCGGGGCGTTGCCGGTCGCGCCATCGGCGGTGCCGATTGCCGACTTGAAGACCGGGACCGCTGACGGCAAGGCGGTGCCCTATGAAACGCCGCGGGCGCTCGAGACGTCGGAGATTCCCGGCGTGGTCGATGCCTATCGGCAGGCGGCGAAGAATGCGCTTGCGGCCGGCTTCGACGGCGTCGAGGTGCACGGCGCCAACGGCTATTTGATCGAGCAATTCCTGCAGTCGCACACCAATTTGCGCACCGACCGGTACGGCGGCTCGATTCCGAATCGCGTGCGCTTCCTGATGGAAGTGACGCAGGCGGTGGTGGACGTGTGGGGCGCCGACCGCGTCGGCGTGCGGCTGTCACCTTATGGCGTCGCCAATGGCAGCGGCGAGCCGGACCCGATGCCGCTCTACACATATGCGGTCGAACAGCTCAATCCGCTTGGCCTGGCCTACCTGCATTTCATCGAGCCGCGCTCCTCCGGCGCCGGCCGTGCCGAGGTCAACCATCAGAACGTGCCGTCGGCGATGGTGCTGTTCCGCCCGATCTGGAAGGGCGTCCTGATCGCGGCCGGCGGCTTCACAGGCGAGACCGCGGACGCGGCGATCGGGGAAGGGCATGCCGACGCGGTCGCATTCGGCCGCATCTTCATTTCCAATCCGGACCTGCCGCGCCGCCTGCAGCGCGGCTTCCCGCTGACGCCCTACAACCGCGCGACGTTCTATGGCGGCGACGTGGTCGGCTATACGGACTACCCGGAGCACAACGAACTGGAGCAGGCGTAAATAGCTACATGATCGCCGAGAGGGCTCGCCATGTTTCCGGAAGAAGAAGCGGAAAAGAAAAAAACCAAAGCCGTCGCGCTCGGCAAGCCCGCCGCCGGCCAATGCCTGTGCGGCAAGGTCGCCTTCGAGATTGATGTGCCCGCGCGCTGGGCCTGGCACGATCATTCGCCGTCGAGCCGCCGCGCGCACGGCGCGGCCTATGCGACCTACGTCGGAAGCTGGCGCAAGCGTTTTCGTATCACCAAGGGCAAGACCAGCCTCACGCACTATGAGGACGAGGCCACCAAAACCGCGCGAAGTTTCTGCTCGAACTGCGGCACGCCGATTATCTATGAACGCCCGCGTTCGCCGCACATGGTCAATATCCCCCGTGCGCTGTTTTCGGGCCGCACCGGGCGGCAACCGCTCTATCACATCGCGATCGAGGAATTGCAGGAATGGGCCTACACCGGCGAACCGCTGGTGCCGCTGAAGGGATATCCGGGGGTAGTCTGGCAGCGTTCGAAAAAGAAGAAGCGCGCCGATCGTGAGGGGATGGTCTAGAGCAGGATGAGATTAGGTTGGGCCGTGACGACCGACCATCTCGTGCCCTGGACGCAAGCGACCTGAGCGCTGCGAGCCGGGACCAGTCTACTTTGCATGGGGTTGTTTTCGCGATTTTGTGTCTGGGCCCTGCGCAGGGCAGCCATGACCTCGCTCCATTGCGCGCGCCGTTCAAGTTTGATCATCTGCCTCCATCCTGCAAGTCAACGAACCGGCGGGCGAGAGGAAATATGAAAAACAAAATCACCGGCCGCTCCGCATTCCTTGCATTGCTGAAAGACGAGGGCATCACCCACCTGTTCGGCAATCCCGGCACCACCGAACTGCCCATCATGCACGCGCTGAAGGACCATCCCGACCTCACCTACGTGATGGCGATGCAGGAGAGCCTCGTCGTCGCCATGGCCGACGGTTTCAGCCGCGCCTCGGGCAAGCTCGTCGCCTGCAACGTCCACGTCGCGCCCGGCCTCGGCAACGCGATGGGTTCGCTCTACAACGCAAGCTTCACCGGCACGCCCCTGATCCTGACCGCAGGCCAGCAGGAACAGGGCCACGGCCTGACCGAGCCGGTGCTCTACGGCCCGCTGGTGCAGATGGCGCAGCCGCTGGTGAAATGGGCCGTCGAGGTGACGCGTCTGGAGGACCTTCCGCGCATCGTGCGCCGCGCCGCCAAGATCGCGACCACACCGCCGACCGGGCCGGTATTCATCTCACTGCCGGGCGATATTCTCAACGCCGAGGCCGGCATCGATCTCGGCCGCTCCACCCGGATCGATACCCGCGTCAAGCCGTCTGAGGAATCGCTGCAGGCGCTGACCGCGCGCATCCTGAAAGCGGAGCGGCCCGTGATCATCGTCGGCGACGAGATCGTCAAGAGCGATGCATTGCAGGAGGCCGCTCAACTCGCGGAAACGCTGGGCTGTCCGGCGTATCAGTCCTCAACGCCCTATGGCGCGCATTTCCTGTCCGAAAGCCCGTGCTTCATGGGCGCACTGGCGCGCATCCAGAAGATTGCCCGCAAGACGCTTGCGCCTTTCGACCTCATCATCGCGCTCGGCGGCGATCCGCTGCGGATGTCGGTCTATAGCGAAACCGATCCGCTGCCGGACGGGCTTTCGATCGTGCAGGTCGGCCTGGTCGATCACGATCTCGCCAGGAATTACGGCGCCGAGATCGTGCTCAAGGCCGACGTGAGGGAAACCCTGCGCGCGCTGGTGGCGGCGCTGAAGGCTGCGGGCGGTGGTACGCTCGAGACGCGCGCGAAGCAGGGATTGGCCGCGCTGGCGTCTAAGAACTGGACAGCCAGGCGCAAGCCGCTGGTCGAGCAGATATCGAAACACGCAAGTACCTCGCCGATCGATCCCGACTGGCTGGCGCTGCAGGTGGTCGAGGCAATGCCCGACAATGCGATCCTGGTCGACGAGGGGCTGACGTCATCGCGGCAGATGATCGCGTTGCGCCCGCATCGCGACCGCTACGGCTATCACGCGCTGGCCTCGGGTGGCATCGGCTGGGGACTGCCGGCGTCCGTCGGCGTCAGCCTCGCCAATCCGCAGCGACCGGTGGTGTGTTACTCCGGCGACGGCAGTTCGATGTATTCGATCCAGTCGCTGTGGACGGCGGCAAATCACAAGCTGCCGCTGACATTCGTGATCGTCAACAATGGCGGCTACCGCATCATCAAGCAGCGGCTGCTCGCCTTCCATGGCGATGATCATTATGTCGGCATGGATTTCATCGATCCGCCGGTGGACTTTACCGGCATGGCGAAATCGCTCGGACTCGAGGCGACACGGGTCACCGATCCCTCGCAGTTGAAGTCGGTATTGTCATCCGCGTTCAGCCGCCCCGGCGCGAAGCTAATCGAAGTTGTCGTGAGCAATTCGGTGAATTGACTATTCCGTCATTCCGGGGCGATGCGAAGCATCGAACCCGGAAGCTCGAGATTCCGGGTCTGGTCCTTCGGACCATCCCGGAATGACGCGGCAACTACCCCGCCGCTTTCGCCGCAAGGTGCGGCCGATACCGGCTCGCCGGATGCTGCTCCGTCAGCCGTGCTCGTCCCGCGCCGAACAGTTTTTCGCGCAGCGTTCCTTCCACATACGCGCTCTTGTATCTCCCGCGCCGAGTCAGCTCTGGCACCAGCATGTCGGCGATATCCTCGAAATCGCCGGGTGAGGTCGCGAACGCAACATTGAGGCCATCGACATCGGTCTGCTCGAACCAGGCCTCGATATCGTCGGCGACCTTCTCCGGCGTTCCGACTACGACGGGGCCGGCGCCGCCGATGCCGACATGTTCGACGACCTCACGCACGGTCCAGACCCTGTCAGGATCGGCACGCGTGACGTTGTCGAGCGCGGTGCGTCCGGCGTCGTTCTGGATGTGGCGTACCTGCTGGTCGAGGTCGTAGCCCGAGAAATCGATACCCATCCAGCCCGACATCAAGGTCAATGCGCCCTCGGCGGCGATGTGCGCGCGATAGTCGGCGTACTTTGCTTTTGCCTCTGCCTCGGTGCGGCCGAGAATGATCGTCATCATGGAGAACATCAGGATCTCGGCCGGGTTGCGCCCGATCTCCTTCGCCAGCGCGCGGATCGCTGCCACGCGTGGGCCGATGATCTTGGCCGACGGGCCCGACATGAACACGCATTCGGCGTGCTGGGCGGCAAACTGCCGTCCGCGCGGCGAGGTGCCGGCCTGGTACAGCACTGGCGTGCGCTGCGGCGACGGCTCGCTCAAGTGGATCGCATTGAGCCGGTAGTTCGTGCCCTCATGCGCGATGCGATGTACCTTGGAAGGATCTGCAAAGATGCCGCGCGCCCGGTCGCGCAGCACAGCGTCATCCTCCCAGCTTCCTTCCCAAAGCTTGTAGACCAGCTCCATATACTCATCCGCGATATCGTAGCGGTCGTCATGCGCGGTCTGCTTGTCCTTACCGGCGCCGCGGGCGGCCGAATCGAGATAGCCGGTCACCACATTCCAGCCGATCCGCCCCTCAGTCAGGTGATCGAGCGTCGACATCCGTCGCGCGAACGGATAGGGCGGCTCGAAGGAGAGATTGCTGGTGACGCCGAAGCCGAGATTCTGCGTTACCGACGCCATCGCCGGGATCAGCATCAGCGGCTCGTTGGCCGGTGTCTGCGCGGCGTTGCGCAACGCCGCATCGTGGCTGTTGCCATAGACGTCGTAGACGCCGAGCACGTCGGCGAGAAACAGCCCGTCGAACCGGCCGCGCTCCAGCGTCCTCGCCAGATCGAGCCAGTAGGGCAGGCGGTTGTAGCCGAGGGTGCGGTCGCGCGGATGGGTCCAGAGCCCCGGCGATTGATGCGCGACGCAGTTCATGGCGAACGCATTGAGCCGGATTTGCTTTGTCATGACGCGAGGACCCTGGAATGCGCGCAGAGTTCCCTGCGCATTCGCCCGATTATATGCCGGGCTATTGCCTGAAATTGTTGCATCCTTGCCGCTTTTAGCAAGGCCCATTCTGCAGGCCGTGCCACTTCCAGCGGGCGGCTTATCCCGATAGGTTGCGGCTCCCTACGAGCGTGAACAAAGGAAACGAATATGGCTGATAGAGCCGACGCGATTGCGCGGGTACGCGAGCATCTCCATTCCGGCGCATTTCTCGCCGAGCTCGGCCGCAGGGTCGGTTATCGGACCGAAAGCCAGAACCCCGGCAGCGGCGAGGCGTTGCGCGCCTATCTTGTCGATGACCTCCAGCCCGCCTTCGCCGCGCTGGACTTCTCCACCCGCCTGATCGAATCGCCGACCGGCAAGGGTCCGTATCTGCTGGCTGACTATCGCGAGGATGCCTCGCTGCCGACCGTGCTCACCTATGGTCACGGCGACGTCGTCGACGGCATGGACGGCGAATGGCGCGACAATCTCGATCCCTGGAAAACCACGACCAAAGGCGAGCGCGTCTATGGCCGCGGCACCGCCGACAACAAGGGCCAGCACAGCATCAATCTCGCGGCCTTGCGCGCCGTGCGCGAGACCCGAGGCGGCAAGCTCGGCTTCAACGCCAAATTCATCATCGAGACCGGCGAGGAGATCGGCTCGCCCGATCTGCGGCAGGTGTGCGAAGCCCACCGGGAGGAGCTGAAGGCGGATCTGTTCCTGGCATCCGACGGGCCGCGATTGTCGGCCGATCGGCCGACCATTTTCCTCGGCTGCCGCGGCGGCAACCGCATCCATCTCGATGTCAATCTGCGCGAGGGTGGCCACCATTCGGGCAATTGGGGCGGCGTGCTCGCCAACCCGGCGACGATACTTTGCAACGCCATCGCGAGCCTGGTCGACGGCAAGGGGCGGATGAAGCTCGACGCGCTCAAGCCGCCGCGGATTTCGAACGCCGTCCGCGCCGCGCTCGCGGACGTGAAGATCGAGCCGACCGCCGACGAGCCGGCACTGGCGTCCGACTGGGGCGAGGAAGGATTGTCGCCGGCGGAGCGGTTGTTTGCCTGGAATACACTGGAAGTCCTGGCGATGTCGTCCGGCAATGTCGAGAAGCCGGCCAACGCCATTCCCGGCCGCGCCAATGCCGTGCTGCAGCTCCGCTTCGTCGTCGGCACCCGATATGAAGAGGTCGTCGATGCCGTGCGCACGCATTTGCATGCCAACGGTTTTTCGATGGTGGAGGTCAGCGGCGCGCAGCGCTTCGCCGCCTCGCGTACCGATGTCGACAGCCCCTGGGTGAACTGGACGGCGGACTCGATCCGCAAGACCACCGGCAAGGCGCCAGCGATCCTGCCGAATTTCGGCGGCTCGCTGCCCAACGACGTGTTCGCCGAAGGGCTGGGGCTGCCGACGATCTGGGTGCCGCACTCCTATCCCGGCTGCTCGCAGCATGCGCCGGACGAACACATTCTGCTGCCCGTGACCGAAGAAGCGCTCGCCATCATGGCGGGGCTGTTCTGGGATCTCGGCGAGAAGACGCGGGCGTTCTAGCTGCGGCTCACGCCCCTTCGTCCAGAGCGACCATCTCGCGTTTCTTGCGCAGCGCGGGCAGCAGCGGCGCGACCAGCAGCACCAACGCGAACAACAGGCAGGCGGCCGAGATCGGCCGCTGCACGAAGGTCATGAGATCGCCCTGCGACAGGATCAGCGATTTACGCAGATTATTCTCCAGCATCGGCCCCAGCACGAACGCCAGCACCAGCGGCGCCGGCTCATAGCCGAGCTTGCGCATGAAATAGCCGATCACGCCGAACGCGATCATCACATAGACGTCGAACACATTGTTGCTGGAGCAATAGACGCCGATGACGGTGAACAGGATGATCAGCGGGAACAGGATATTGTAGGGCAATTTGAGGAGCTGCACCCACATCCCGATCATCGGCAGGTTCAGCACGAGCAGCATCAGATTGCCGATATACATGCTGGCGACGATGCCCCAGAACAGGCCCGGGTTCTGCGTGATCATCAGAGGTCCAGGCTGCAGCCCGTGAATGACGAAGGCGCCGAGCAGCAGCGCCATCACCACGTTCGGCGGAATGCCGAGCGTCATCAGCGGAATGAAGGCGCCGCCGGCGGCTGCGTTGTTGGCGGCTTCGGGTCCCGCCACGCCTTCGATCGCGCCGTTGCCGAAGCGCTCCGGTGTCTTGGACAACCGTTTCTCCAACGCATAGGACGCGAACGACGAGATCACCGCGCCGCCACCAGGCAGAATGCCGAGGAAAAATCCAAGGACCGTTCCGCGCGTCATCGGACCGGCGCTGGTTTTCCAGTCCTGCCTGCTTGGAAGCAGGTGCGTGATCTTGGTGTTGATGATGTCGCGCTTGATGACCTGCTCGGTGTTGAGCAGCACTTCGGCGATTCCGAACAGGCCCATCACCACGGGGACGAGGCCAATGCCGTCAATCAGCTCCACCCGGCCGAAAGTCAGGCGCGGCTGCGCGGTGATGCTGTCGAGCCCGACCACGCCGAGCACGACCCCGATGCAGGCCATCAACAGCGCCTTTGCCATCGAGCCCTGCGTCAGGAAGGTGAGGACCACAAGGCCGAGCACCATCAGGCTGAAATATTCGGCCGGTCCGAATGCAATCGCGACGCTGGCGAGCTTGGGCGCCACCAGCATCAGCGCGATCAGCGCGAAGGTGCCGGCGAAGAACGAGCCGAATGCGGAGATGCCGAGCGCAGGTCCTGCGCGGCCCTGCTTGGCCATCTGGTGGCCATCGATACAGGTGACGACGGACGCGGCCTCGCCGGGAATGTTGACCAGGATCGAAGTGGTCGAGCCGCCATACATCGAGCCGTAGTAGATGCCAGCCATCATGATGATGCCGGACTCCGGCGTGCCCGACAGCGTGATCGGCAATAGCAGCGACATCGCCGAGATCGGGCCGATGCCCGGCAACACGCCGACCAGCGTACCGATGAACACGCCGATGAAGCAGTAGATCAGGTTGATGGGTTGAAGGGCGACGCCGAAGCCATGGGCAACATTGACGAGTGTGTCCATGGTGCGATCAGCCGATTTCGAAAATGCCAGAGGGCAACTGGATCAGGAGCAGGCGTTTGAGGATCCACCACATCCCAAGCGGAACCAGCACTGCAATCGGGACGGCCAGCGGCCAGCGCACCGGATCGACCACGCGCAACAGCAGCAACATCAACGGAATGGAGGACAGCAGAAAGCCGAGCGGGTTGAGGGCGAACGAAAAAGCGACGAGGCAGACGATCACCAATAGCGGCTTGGTCCAGCGCGTGTTCACCCAACGCGAGCCAAAGGTCGGCCCGCCTTCGGTCAATGCGGCGATGATGATCGAGGCGGCGAACAGGCACATCAGGATGCCGGTATAGAACAACACGAAGCCGGAGCCGGGGTCGTTGATGGTGCCGAGCTTGAGCTTGAGTCCGGACCAGATCACGAAGCCGCCCAGCGCAAGCCCGATCAGCCCGCCCCACAGTTCGGAATTGTTGAGGCGGAATTTGACGTTGGTGTCGTTGCTCATGCGTCTCTCTCAGCCGTTCCCCGGACGCTGTGCAGCACCATCAGCGCGTTTACGCGCGTCTTGACGCGCTATGGTGATACGCTGCACAAGCCGGGGTCCATGGGTGTCCGGGCGCAGTGTTTGCGGATGCAGTGGGTCCCGGCTCTGCGGAGCAGCGTAAAGAACGCTGCACCGCGTCCGGGACACGGCCGAAACTAATTCGTCTTTTTCGCCAGCCCGAGCCTGTCGACCACCTTGCGCTCGGACTCGGTGACCTCGACGACGAACTTCTTGTAGTCCTCGGTGCTCTTGTAACTGGGCACCATGTCGAATTTGGCCAGCGTGGCGATCACGGCCGGATCTTCCAGGGCCTTCTTGAAGGCGTCGTGCAGCTTGGCGACGATCTTCGGGTCCATGCCCTTCGGACCGGCGATGCCGAACGGTGAATCATAGACCATGGGATAGCCGAGCTCCTTCAGCGTCGGAACATCGGGATAGTTCGGCGAGCGCGCCGAGGTCCACACCATCAGAAGCCTCAGCTTGCCGGCGTCGACCAGCGGCCGCCAGCCGGTCGAGTCCGCCTGCAGCATGGTATGCTGCCCCAGCACCGCGGCATTGGTTTCCGCACCGCCCTTGAACGGCACCTGGGTCAGCTTGATGCCGGCCATCGAGGCGATCTGCTCCATGCCGATATGCAGCGACGTACCGGCGCCCGGGGTGGCATAGGTCACCTTGCCGGGATTCTGCTTGGCGTAATCGACAACGTCCTTCCAGGTCTTGAACGGCGACTCGGTGCTGGTGGTGACGCCGAAGGTGTAGCCGGTGAGGTGGACGATATAGGTGAAGTCCTTGTCGGGATTCCACGAGACTTCCTGCATCAAGGGCAGGCGGAACACGGTGATCGGAATCTGGGCGATGGTATAGCCGTCGGGCTTGGCGCCTGCCGCCATGGTGGCAGGGCCGACGGTGCCGCTGCCACCGGCCTTGTTGTCGATGGCGATCGGCTGTCCGAGCACCTTGGAAGCGCTTTCGGCGAGCGCCCGCATCGAGATATCGGTCGAGCCGCCCGCGGGCCACGGGACGATCAGCGTGATCGGCTTGGTGGGATATTCCTGCGCGCCCGCGGCTGCCGATAGCAGCATGCCGATGGCAGCGACAGCGATCGTCAGGCGGCTGCGTCGAACCATATCAAATCCTCCCCGGCCTCCTTAATGGCGAGGCGCGTTTTTTCTTTACTGTGCCCGATCTTCCCTGAAATCGGCGTGGAAGAAAAGCTTATTGACCTGGAGCCGCTCGCGCCGCCTGGGCCGCAATCGGCTGGAAACGACATCTGCGACAATTGGTCTGCCACGGTCATCCCGAGGTGCGGAATTTGGCTGTCGCTGTGCCGGGGATGTTTGGGGCAGTACGGTATGGACCGGATGGGCCGGTTCCATGCGTTCGCAAACACTTGCCGTTACGCCGCGCGTCGCAGCGCAAACGCCCCGGTCTCGGTGGCCGGGCGCTTGCGATCAATCATGTCCGCCGTCAGCCGCGCACTGCCGCAGGCCAGCGTCCAGCCGAGCATGCCGTGGCCCGAGTTGATGAACAGCCCGTCGAGCGGCGACCAGCCGATGATCGGCCGGCTGTCGGGCGTCGTAGGGCGAAGCCCGCACCAGGGCTCGATGTTGCCGGCAACGTCGATGCCGAGCAGCTCGGTCGAAGCGCGGCGCAGGATATCGACGCGTGCGGCATCGAACGTGTTGTTGCTTTCGAGATCGGCGATGCCGGCGACCCTTATCGCCGTGCGGGCATCGCGTGCGAGTGGCGCGAATACCAGCTTGCGCTCCATATCCGTCACGCTGTGCCTGATAACGTGCGTATCGGGGGCCGGCGTCAGCGTGATGCTGTAACCCTTGAGTGGATAGATCGGCAGATAGAATCCGCATGCTCTGGCAAATGCGCTCGATGCCGCTCCCATACACAGAACGAAGCGGTCCGCCTGCACATGTCCGTTTCCGGTGTCGATGGCGACCAGGCGGCCGTCGGATCGCACCGGCCCGACAACGGGCGTATTGAGCAACCATTCGACGTTTCGCTGCCGTCTCAGGCGGAACGTAAGCCCCGCGCAGAATGCCGCGCAATCTCCGACCTGTTCGGAGGCTGTGAAGATGCCGCCCGCGAGTTCGCCGGCATCGAGTCTGAGTGCAGGCTCCAGCGCCAGGCATTCGGCCGGCGTCAACACCTGCTGGCTGTCCTCGCCAGTGATCACGCGCCGCGCGGCATCGAATGCTTTTCTGCTGCGGAACACCACAAGCTTGCCGGCGGTCTGCAGTCCGAACGACAGATGCAGGGTTTGCGTCAGCCGCGCCAGTTCGCTCCGGCTCAACGCAGCGAGCGCGAGCTGTGCTGCAATGGTCTCGCGCACCGCTGCCGGCCGGCAGGCGAGCAGGAATCGCGCGCCCCAGGAGATCAGGGCGGGATCGAGGCTGGCGCGGATGCGCATCGGCGAATCCGGCGATAGCAGCAGCGATGGCAGCTTCAGCAAGGTTGCCGGAGACGCCAGCGGCGCCACGAACGCGTAAGAAAGCTGGCCGCCGTTGGCGGCGCTGGCGTCTTTCGCGGTGGAAGCATGCCGGTCGACGATGATGACGTCGTGCCCGGCCTCGGCAAGGCACCATGCGGTCGTCAGTCCGATGACGCCGGCGCCCAGTACACAGATTTTCATCTCTAGGTCTCGCCTTGGGTGATCGCCCGATCTAAACGCGAGAGCCGACCTGGCGAAGGGTTATCGCGCGCCAGGCTAAGGGTTCCGGACGCGGCCATTGATGCCAAGTCTGCATGATGCAAAATTTGCATAACCTGCCCACGGCGTGGCAAGCTAATGAAGGCGTGACCTCATGGGCGAGCGCGGACCGGCTTATATGACAAGGCCAGGAATGATCGGGATCGTCGCGCTGGTGACGGCAGGGTGTAGCGATGCAAAGCTTGCATTGGCCAGCCTGCCGGCCGCTCCGCTACGTATTCCGGCATGGGCCTTCACATTTCGTATCGAGAACCAGCGCCGGTTGGCGTCCACGGCCATGTGCCGCCCCGAGGCGGGCTTTGCGGCCGCGCGTCGTCCGCGGCCTGCATCAAGGCGGGGAGTGTGATGGAGCTTCGCTGGCTTCAAGATTTCCTGATGGTGGCCGAGACCGGCAATTTTACGCGCGCCGCCGAGAAACGAAACACATCTCAGGCGGCGTTCAGCCGCCGCATCAAGTCACTGGAGGCCTGGCTCGGCTTCGACCTGATCGACCGCAGTGTCTACCCGACGCAGCTCACGCCGCAAGGCGAGCGTTTCCGCGAGCATGCCGGCGAGTTGCTGCGGCAGATGCTCGACAGTCGCGGCGAGCTTGGCGGCAAGCCGCTTGGCCGCAACGAACATATCCGCATCGCCCTGCCGTTCGCGATGGCCACTGCACGGCTGCCGCATTGGTGGCAGGCCTGGTCACAGGAGCGGCGGTTGAGTTGCTCGGTGGTGGTGGGCAACATCCACGATCTCGTCACCTCGCTGGTGTCAGACAATGTGGACCTGATGATCTGCTATCACCACGCCCAGCAGCCGATCCATCTCGATCCGGATCTTTACGAGTCTGTGACGCTCGGTACAGAATTCCTGCGGCCCTATGCCAGCGAAGCGCTGGTGGCCAAGGGTGGTGCATCGCTGCCTGGCCGGGCGGCGCATCCGGTCCCCCTCTTGATGTATTCGCCCGGTGTCTATTTCGCCCGGTTGGTCGATCTCATCCTGGAGAATGCCCCCATTTCCGGCGTGCGGGTCATCGAAAGCGACATGTCCGACGTCCTCTGCGGGATGGCGCTGAGCGGCCGCGGCGTGGCTTGGTTAACGGAGGGCACCGTCGCGGCTTCGGGCCGGAAGCGGCTGACCCCGATTGGCGGCGACAAATGGGCGCTGCCTTTGTCTTTAGTCGCATTCAGGGGTCGAATGCATGATGGTCAACGGGCACTAAATCTGTTTTGGTCCGAATTGTGCAGGCATAGTGTCGGGCACGCCGGGGGCGGTCTTGCAAGAACAGGTTCGAGACTGCCGGCCAAACGGCCCGGCAAGTTGCTGAGTTAGGGTGGATGAGCAATCATCTGAAACCTTTTGAGGGAGAAGTTACGTGAAACACCGTCAGATTATCGGCTGCCTGGTCGCGGGTGCGTTGTGCACCACCCCGGCAATGGCGCAGGAACTCACCGGGACGCTGAAGAACATCAAGGACACCGGCGCCATCACGCTCGGATTCCGCGACTCGTCCATTCCGTTCTCCTATCTCGACGACAACCAGAAGCCCGTCGGCTACGCCATGGACATCTGCTACAAGATCGTCGATACCGTGAAAAAGGAGCTCAAGCTCGACAAGCTTGAGGTCAAGCTCAATCCGGTGACGTCGTCGACCCGTATCCCGCTGCTCGCCAACGGCACCATCGATCTCGAATGCGGCTCGACCACCAACAACACCGAACGTCAGAAGCAGATTTCCTACACCAACACCCACTTCCTGACCGCGAGCCGCTACGTCACCAAGAAGGCGAGCAAGATCAATTCGATCGACGACCTCAAGGGCAAGTCGGTGGTCTCCACCGCCGGCACCACCAACATCAAGCAGCTCACCGAAGCCAACGCTGCGCGCAGCCTCAACATCAACATCATCCCGGCCAAGGATCACGCCGAGGCATTCCTGATGGTCGAGACCGACCGCGCGGTGGCCTTTGTGATGGACGACATCCTGCTGGCGAGCCTGATCGCCGGCTCGAAAGCGCCGGGCGACTATGTCATCTCCAAGGACGCGTTCTCCAAGCCCGAGCCTTACGGCATTATGCTGCGCAAGGACGATCCGGCCTTCAAGAAGGTGGTCGACGCCGCGACCGCGGCGCTCTACACCGGCGGCGAGGGCCAGAAGATCTACGACAAATGGTTCACGCAGAAAATTCCGCCCAAGGGGCTGAACCTCAACGTGCCGATCAGCTCCGAGCTCAAGAACGAGTTCGCCAAGCCCTCGGACTCGCCGGATCCGGACTCGTATAAGTAGACCCACATCGTGAGGCGCCGCGCCATGCGCGGCACCTCCAGCAATAGCGGCGAAGCCGTTATGCAAGGGTGAGGGGCAATAGCTGGTCCGGCCATTTTTCAAGCGGAGAATGGCCGGACTTTTGCATAAGTGTCGTGACGGATAAGCGTTAGTGATACACAGGCGTTAGTGACCAAGAGATTTTCGGCACTTTCGGGCGGTGCAGCGTGAACTACAACTGGAATTGGCACATCTTCTTCGAGCCGAACCCGACCGGGGCCGGCACCTATCTCGACATGCTGGTGTCGGGACTGCTGCTGACTATCAAGACGGCGCTGCTGGCCTGGATCATCGCGCTGATCTTCGGCACGATCATCGGCATCCTCCGCTCGTTGCCGTCGAAGACGGCATCCTGGATCGGCTTTGGCTACGTCGAATTCTTCCGCAACATGCCGCTCTTGGTGCAGCTATTTCTCTGGTTCTTCGTGCTGCCGGAACTGCTGCCGCGTGGCGCGGGGTTGTGGCTAAAACAGCTTCCCAATGCGCCGTTCTGGACGGCGGCGATCGGGGTCGGCCTGTTCATGTCGGCGCGCGTCGCCGTCCAGCTTGCCGCCGGCATTGCCTCGCTGCCGCGCGGGCAGAAGCAGGCGGCAACGGCGCTTGGGCTGACGACAGGACAAGGCTATCGCTACGTGCTGCTGCCAATCGCGTTCCGCATCATCCTGCCGCCGCTCACGTCCGAATTCCTCAACACCATCAAGAATACCTCGGTCGCGATCACCATCGGCCTGATCGAACTGACCGGCCAGGCGCGGGCGATGCAGGAATTCTCGTTTCAGGTGTTCGAGGCTTTCACCGCCGCAACCGTGATGTATCTCGCGATCAACATCATCGTCGTCACCGGCATGCGCTTCCTCGAACGCAGCCTGGCGATCCCCGGCTACATTGCGGGGAAATGACCATGTTTGACAATCTCGATTTCGACGTCATCCGCCGCTCGCTGCCGTATCTCTTCCTCGACGGCATGAGCTTCACGCTGATGCTGACGGGACTCTCCGCGCTGGGTGGCCTGGTCTTCGGCACGCTGATTGCGCTGATGCGGCTGTCAAGCTACCGGCTGCTCGGCCGTATCGCCGGGTTCTATGTCGACTTCATGCGTTCGCTGCCGCTGGTGCTGGTGATCTTCTGGTTCTATTTCCTGGTCCCCTATATCGGGCAATGGTTGACCGGCGCGTCGCGGCCCATTCGGGTCGGCGCGTTCACTTCGTCGCTGGTCACCTTCATCATGTTCGAAGCGGCGTATTTCTCCGAGATCATGCGCGCTGGCATCCAGTCGATCTCGAGGGGGCAGCCGGCGGCCGCAAGCGCGCTCGGCCTGACCTACAGCCAGTCCATGCGCTACATCGTGCTGCCGCAGGCGTTCCGGAATATGCTGCCGGTGCTGCTGACGCAGACCATCGTGCTGTTCCAGGACACCTCATTGGTCTATGTGCTGTCGATCCCGGATTTCCTCGGCGCCGCCAGCAAGGTGGCCCAGCGCGACGGGCGGCTGGTCGAGATGTACCTGTTCGCGGCCGCGGTCTATTTCGCGATTTCCTGTTTCGCGTCCTACGGCGTTCGGCGCCTGCAGGCACGCATTGCCATTGTACGGTAGCGAGCATGATCCGGAAAAGTGGAAACCGGTTTTCCTCGGGACAAACGCCAAGCGTTTGCCCGGAGATCATGCTCAAAAGGAAGAGTTCATGATCGAAATCAGCCACGTCAATAAATGGTATGGGCCGAGCTTCCAGGTGCTGAAGGACTGCAGCACCAGCGTCGCCAAGGGCGAGGTCGTGGTGGTTTGCGGCCCGTCGGGTTCGGGAAAGTCGACGCTGATCAAATGCGTCAACGCGCTGGAGCCGTTTCAAGAGGGCCAGATCATCCTCGACGGTATCAAGGTCAACGATCCCAAGACCGATTTGCCAAAACTGCGCGCCCGCGTCGGCATGGTGTTCCAGCATTTCGAACTGTTTCCGCATTTGCGCATCATCGAGAATCTGTGCCTGGCGCAGGAGAAGGTGCTGGGCCGCTCGCATGACGAGGCGATGGCCAAGGGCGAGAAATTGCTCGAGCGCGTTGGGTTGACCGTGCATGCGAAGAAATATCCGGCGGAACTGTCCGGCGGGCAGCAGCAGCGCGTCGCGATCGCGCGCGCACTGGCGATGGACCCGATCGCGATGCTGTTCGACGAGCCGACTTCGGCGCTCGATCCCGAAATGATCAGCGAGGTGCTCGACGTCATGGTCGATCTCGCCCACGAGGGTATGACCATGATGGTCGTTACTCACGAAATGGGCTTTGCCAGCAAGGTCGCCAATCGCGTGATCTTCATGGACAAGGGCGAGATCGTCGAGGACGCGCTGAAGACCGATTTCTTCGGCAGCCCGCGCAGCGAGCGCGCGCAGAAGTTCTTGTCGAAGATTCTGTCGCATTAGGCCCCGCCGTCGTTCCGGGGCGCCTCGCAGAGGCGAACCCGGAATCTCGAGATTCTCCGGTGCGCAATTGCGCACCATAGTTCGATACTTTGCATCGCCCCGGAATGACGTGGCGAGAGTTCCTCGCCATTACAAATAACCCATAAGATCAACCACCGACATCGCTACCTCCAGGAGACTCTGCTTTGGAACAGATCGCTTACGTCAATGGTTCGTTCGTGCCACTTTCAGAGGCGAAGATCTCAATCCTCGACCGCGGCTTCCTGTTTGCCGACGGCATCTATGAGGTCGCGGCCGTGCTCGAGGGCAAGCTGATCGATAACGCCTCGCATCTGGCGCGGTTGGAGCGCTCGGTCGGCGAGATCGAACTGGCGCTGCCGGAAACGACGGCGCGCATCCAGGAAATCCAGCAGGAGCTCGTCAAGCGCAACAATCTCGTCAACGGCATGGTTTATCTGGAAGTGACGCGCGGTGCCGACACCGGACGCGATTTTGCGTTCCCCAAGGGCGTCAAGCCGACGCTGATCATGTTCACTTCGACCAAGGACATCATCAACGCGCCGTCGGCCAAGACCGGCATCAAGGTGATCACGGTGCCCGACCTGCGCTGGGCGAGGCGCGACATCAAGAGCGTGGCGCTGCTGGCGCAGGTGCTGGCCAAGCAGGCTGCCGCAGCGGCCGGCGCCGGTGAGGCCTGGATGATCGAGGACGGCAAGGTGACCGAGGGCGGCTCGTCATCATGCTTCATCCTGACCCAGGATGACGTCATCGTGACGCGGGAGAACGGCAGCGAGATCCTGCCCGGCTGCACCCGCAAGGCCGTGGTCGCGCTGGCCGAAGAGCGCCAGCTTCGCGTCGAGGAGCGGGCATTTTCCGTCGAGGAGGCGCTCGCCGCCAAGGAAGCCTTCGTCACCAGCGCCAGCGTTTTCGTGCAGGCTGTGGTGTCGATCGACGGCAAGAACGTCGCCGACGGCAAGCCCGGTCCGATGACCAATCGCCTGCGCGAGATCTATGTCGAGTTCGCCAAGGCGACGGCGCTGTAGTACCCCAAGATGTCGTCGCCCGGCTTGAGCCGGGCGACCCGGTATTCCAGAGACGAATTTGCTTGAACGGAGATGCCGCGCCGTACCGGATGCCCCGCTTGAAGCGGGCATGACAGCGGAGGATTGCTGAGGCTTATGCCACCGCCGCTTTCGCCTTCACCGGATGTACCGCGCGAAAAGCGATCGCCAGCCGGTTCCAGGCATTGATGGCCCCGATCAGCATGGTCAGATTGACCGTCTCCGTCTCCGAGAAGTGGGCGCGCACGTCTGCGTAGAGATCGTCAGGCGCGTGGGTTTCGGCGATCAGCGTCAATGCCTCGGTCCATGCCAAGGCGGCCCGTTCGCGGTCAGTGTACAGCGGCGATTCGTGCCAGGCGTTCAACAGATACAGCCGCTGCTCGGTCTCACCCTGCTTGCGGGCGTCCTGGGTGTGCATGTTGATGCAATAAGCGCAGCCGTTGATCTGCGAGGCGCGCGTCTTCACCAGTTCGATCAGCGACTTTTCGAGGCCGGAGGCGACGATCTGGGCCTCCAGCGCGACGAGTGCCTTGATGGTGTCAGGCGCGGCCTGGTAGTAGTTCATCCGGGGCTTCATGTAATTCTCCTCTTACGTTTTCAATTTGAGGCCGAATGTCAGCGTATCCTGAGCTGAACGATAGTTACCATCTGGATCGATATTGCCAGATACAATAAAGTGATCCGACGCAACGGGGGAGGCGGCGGATGTTATCGCGCAAGTCGGTGTCGACAGGCCACTGTGCGCCGCCGCTGGTTGCGATGCTCGCATGGGTCTTGCTGAGCGTCCCACTGTCCGCGGCCCAATTCGGCCCACGGCCGAATGCGCCGTTGTCGGTGGAAAAGCTTTCGCGGATCGACAATTTTCTCAACGATCAGGTCGCGCAAAGTGAAATTCCGGGTGCCGTGGTCTTGATTCAGCGCCGCGGCAAACCGGTGTATTTCAAATGGTTCGGCAAGCGTGACGTCGATGCCGGCATCGACATGACGCTGGATACGATCTTTCCGCTGCATTCGCTCACCAAAACCGTGACCAGCTTTGCCGCGATGATGCTGATCGATCGTGGCGCGATCAAACTCGACGATCCCGTCAGCAAATACATTCCCTCTTTCGCCGGCATGAAGGTCGGTGTCGAGCGCAAGGATGAGTCCGGCATGGCCGTGCTCGATCTCGTGCCGTTGCGCCGGCCGGTAACGATCGAAGACCTGCTGCTGCATGCGTCGGGGATTACCTATGGTTTCTACGGGCCGCGGGGGCCGGTGAAGGCAGCGTATGACGGGATCTATCTCGGCGATTTCGACAATGCCGAATTTGCCGAGCGGATCGCAAAACTGCCGCTGGCAGAGCAGCCGCGCACGCTGTGGGATTACGGGCATTCCATCGATGTGCTCGGCCGCGTCATCGAAGTCGTCTCCGGCCAATCGCTGTACCAGTTCGAAAAGACGGAACTGTTCGACCCCCTGGGCATGACGACGACCAGGTTTTTCCTGACCGATCCGGCCGAGCGGTCGCGCTATGCGCAACCGCTGCGCAAGGATCGCCATACCGAGCGCAATTCGCTCGATGTCACCCGTTGGGAATCGGGCGGTGGGGGATTGGTCTCGACGGTCGCCGATCTTGCGCGCTTTGGGCAGATGCTGCTGAACGGCGGCGCGCTCGACGGCAGGACTTATCTCGCTCCCAAAACATTCGCGGACATGACGACCGATCACATCGGTCCGGGTTCGGGCGTCGAACGCAATTACTTCTATTTCCCGGGCGACGGTTTTGGGTTCGGCTATGGCTTCGGCGTCCGCACCGATCCTGGCAATGCGATGCCGCCGCCGCCGGGTTCGCCCGGCGAAATCAAATGGGACGGTGCCACCGGCGCCTATCTGGTGGTCGACCACGCGCAGGACATGTTCTTCGTCGTGCTGGAAAACGCGCCATCAGGCCGGCAGCATGTGCAGGTGAACGTCAAAAAACTGATTTACGACGCGTTCGAGAAATGACTGGGCGCAGGCTCGATGGGAAGTAACGAGATGCTGCGCAAGACCGATCGGAGCGACCGGATCGTCAAGGTGAGGGGGCGCATCGTCGCGCTGGACCGTGCCCGCACATTCATCACGCTGTTGGTCCTGATCCATCATTCCGTGGTCAACTATACCCATTTCGGCAGCGGCGACAAAATGCGCTGGCTGGGGTTCGACCTCGTCGTGCTGTTCAACGACAGTTTCTTCATGGCCTGCATGTTCCTGATCTCGGGCCTGTTCGTTCACGACAGCCTGATCCGCAGGGGGGCGGCGGACTTTCTGCGCAACCGTGCATGGCGGCTCGGCATCCCCTTTCTGATTTCGATCCTCTTTCTGATGCCGATTGCGTATTATCCGACCTTCCTGCGCTATCATCTGCCCGGCACCACTGATTTCAACTTCATTCATTTCTGGTGGCGCACGCTGACGGTTGGTCCCTGGCCGTCGGGTCCGGCATGGTTCTTGTGGGTGCTGCTGGCGTTCGACATCCTCGCCGCAGTTCTGCTGGCGCGGGCGCCGCGGATGCTGAAGATGTCCGGCCTGCTGGTCTTTTCGCTCCGCGACCGGCCGTGGACAGCGTTTACGGCCTTCCTCGTCGTTTCGGTCGTCATCTACGTGCCGATGCGGCTGGTCTTTGGCGATGCAAGCTGGCTGGAGCCCGGCGGCTATCCGCTGCCGATCCAGACCAGCCGGATTTTGCTCTATGGCGGCTATTTTCTGACCGGTGTCGGCATCGGCGCGGTCAGCCTTCGCTCCGGAATCCTGAGCGGGGAGGGGGCGCTGGCGCAGCGCTGGCCGCTCTGGCTTGCCCTTGCGTCGTTGTTCTACGGCGCGATTCTGCTGCTGGTCTATGCTCACCACAACTGGATTGCGGATGTCGATTCGCCGCCGCTATCCTGGCAGGCCGGCTATGGCCTTGCCTTTGCGCTGTTCAGCGCCGCGATGACGTTCACTGTGCTGTCCGTGTCGCTGGCCTTCGCCTCATCGCGCATGAAGCTGCTCGATGCCATGCGGCCATCTGCCTATGGCATCTTTCTCACGCACTATATCTTCATCATCTGGCTGCAATACGCGGTCTACGACTATTCATGGCCGGCCTTCGTCAAGTTCGCTTTCGTTTTCGGCGGCACGCTGGCGCTGAGCTGGGCGGTCACGTGGTTGCTGCGGAAAATTCCGATGGTGGCGCGGATGATCTAGAATGGATCCGTGCATCTGATGGGATTGGATCATGCAAGTTCGGCATAAAGGGGAAACGTCTGGCCGCGCTGTTCGTGCTTGCAACGGCCACGTTGCTTTCCGGCATGCCCGCCTTTGCCGCCTATCCGGACCGCGTCATCAGGATCATCGTTCCGCTTGCGCCGGGCGGCTTACCCAGTGCTGGTGCCCGTACCCGTCCTTGTTTCTGAGGACGTCAAACCTTCTCCCTTACAAACCTGTTCCGCAGCGTGCCGATCCCGGTGATGTCGATCTCGACGACGTCGCCAGCTTTCAGATTGGGCGAGGCGCCGTCGGTGCCCATCCAGATCACGTCGCCCGGCGACAGCGTGAAATACCTGGTGAGCTCGACGAGGAACGGCACGATGCCGAAGATCATGTCGTTGGTGCGGAAGCGGCCGGTCTCCTCGCCGTTGACCCGGATCACGGTTTCCATCTTGTCGAGATCGACTGATGTTTCGATCCACGGCCCCATCGGCTTGAAGGTGTCGGCGTTCTTGGAACGCCACAGGCTGCGGTCGGCTTTTTGCCAGCTGCGCTCGCTGACGTCGTTGCCGATGGTGTAGCCGAACACGCAATCCATCGCGTTGGCTTCGGTGAGGTGCTTTGCCCGCTTGCCGATCACGACCACGAGTTCGCCCTCGTAGTGAATCTTCTCGGTCGCGGTCGCCGGAATCACCACGTCCTCGTCGTGCGCGATCAGCGCGTTCTGGGCGCGATAGCCGATCTCGGGGCGATCGGGCACGTTGGGCACCGTGCCGGCCTTGTCGGCGGCCTCTTTCAGATGCTTGAGATAATTCAGTCCGACGCAATAGAAGGTGCGCGGGATCAGCGGCAGCTCGACCTTGACATCGTTCAGCGCATGCGACTGCGGCCCGCGCTGCCATTCGCCGAACGGATCGCCGTCGACGGCGATCACGCGCTCGCCCTCGACAATGCCCCAGGACGTTTTGCCGGCGGCGGTGAATTTCAACCAACGCATGTGGTTTCCTCTTATTCGGCCGCGGCCTGCGGGCTGGTTTTCCAGGCGCCGGCAGCAGGCCGCGCCAAGCCGAGATTCTCGCGCAGCGTCTTGCCGGCGTAATCCTTGTGAAACAGACCGCGGCGCTGCAATTCCGGCACGATGTGCTGGACGAAATCGGCATAGGAGCCCGGCACGATGGTAGCTGCGATGACAAAGCCGTCGCAGCCGCGCTCGACGAACATCTCCTCGAGCTTGTCCGCGATCTCTTTCGGGCCGCCGACGATCGCGTCCTGCACCTGGCCGCGGCCGGAGAAGGTGACGAAGTCTCGCGCGCTGGGATTGGTCTTGCCTGAATTCTTGAGCACGCCGTCGCGGATCCCCAGGATACCCTGCATGCTCTTGAGCTCTTCTGTTGTCAGCGGCTCGTCGAGCGGTTTTGACGCGAAGTCGTAGTTCAGGGCCTCCGCGAGCAGCGACAGCGCGTCGATCTGCAGCGGCAACTTGTTGATGACAGCCATCTTGTCCTCGGCCTCGGCCTTGGTTGCGCCGCAGACGGGCGTGGTGAGGTTGCAGAGGAACATCTGGTCGGGATCGCGGCCGGCTTTCGCCGCTTCGTTGCGGACCGCTGCATAGCCCTCCTTGGCAGCGGCCACGTTGCGCGCGGCGGTGAAGATCACCTCGCCCCATCGCCCCGCAAAGCGCTGGCCGCGGCCGGACGCGCCGGCCTGAATGATAACGGGATGGCCCTGCGCCGAGCGCGGCACGGTGAACGGACCGCGCGACTTGAAGAATTGGCCCTTGTGGTCGAGCCGCTTCACCTTGGACGGATCGGCGAAGCGGCCGCTCTTCTTGTCCATGATCAGCGAGCCGTCTTCCCAGGTGTCCCAATGGCCGAGCACGACTTCCATGAACTCGTCGGCGCGATCGTAGCGAAAGTCGTGTTCGAGATGGGCATCCTTGCCCATGTTGTGGGCCTCGCCGTCATTGAGCGAGGTGACGACATTCCAGCCTGCGCGTCCGCCGGACATCAGATCGAGAGTGGCGAAGCGGCGTGCGACGTCGAACGGCTCGTAGTAGGTGGTCGAGCAGGTCGACCCCAACCCGAGCTTTTCGGTGACCATGCCCATCGTGGTCAGCACGATCAGCGGGTCCATCTTCACGCAGCGGATGCCGTATTCGACGGTATGGGCGTGGTCGTTGCCATAGCGGTCCGGCATCGCCAGGCGGTCGTCGAAGAAGGCCATGTGAAACTTGCCGGCTTCGAGAATCCGGGCGATCTCCTGGTAGTAGTCGGCCGACATCGAATCGTCGCGCGATTCCGGATGCCGC
This sequence comes from Bradyrhizobium sp. AZCC 2176, assembly GCF_036924645.1. Classification (NCBI taxonomy): domain Bacteria; kingdom Pseudomonadati; phylum Pseudomonadota; class Alphaproteobacteria; order Hyphomicrobiales; family Nitrobacteraceae; genus Bradyrhizobium; species Bradyrhizobium sp. AZCC 2176. The sequence goes on from NZ_JAZHRX010000001.1 coordinate 3,624,338, forward strand.
CACGAACTCGGCAGATTGGTGCAGTTCTGCGCCTGCAGGAATCCCACCAGCGCCATTTGCCGCGTCATGCCGTTCTCCTTGTGGGCGTGGATTCGATTTCATTTCAGGTCGAGGTCAGTGGCGAGCTTGTAGTCGGTGGCGAGCGCCTTCAATTTGTCCCAGGTGGCGTCCTCGACCTCGATGCCGTCGCGCCGGCGCTGTTGTTCGCGGATGTGCTCGATCTCGCCGGGGTAGAACACGCCGGGCGAACCTTCGGACGGCGGCGTCGATTTCAAATAGCGCGCGAACTCGCCGACCTCCTTCTCGAAATCCTTCAGGGGACGGAAGGCGGCGACGTTGAACACCGCCATGAAGCATCCGTCGTTGTGACGGCCGGTCGGCTCGACGCCAAAGCCTAAGCCCGTGAGCAGGCCGCACAGCACCTCGACCATGGCGGCGAGGCCGCTTCCCTTGTAGCCCTCGCTGCCGCCTAGCGGCAGCAGCGCGCCGCCCTTGCGATACTGCGTGGGATCGGTGGTGTGCCGTCCTTCCGCGTCGATGATCCACCCCTGCGGGATCTGTTCGCCACGTGCGACCGAGAGCGCGATCTTGCCGGCCGCGACCGCCGAGGTCGCCATATCCAGATAGAACGGCGCCTCGAGATCCGATGGCACCGCGATCGAGATCGGATTGGTGCCGAGCCTCGCCTCGCGGCCGCCGAACGGAGCGACGTGTTTCGGCGAGCGGCCGGAATCGGCGGTGGCAATGCCGATCATGCCCGCCCGCATCGCCATCAGCGGGTAGGCGGCGAGCCGCCCGACATGGCTCTGCCGGAACACCGTGCAGGCGGCGACGTTAGCTGTTTTCGCCTTTTCGATCGTCAGTGCCATCGCCTTGGCATTGACGTGGAAGCCAAAACCCCAATGACCGTCGATCACCGTCGTAGTTGGCGATTCCTGGACGATGGTCCATTTGGCGCCGGGCACGATATGGCCGGCCTTGATGCGGTCGATATAGGTCGGGATCGCGATCACGCCGTGCGAGTCATGGCCGGCAAGGTTGGCGTTGACGCAGCCGACCGCTACCGCATCGGCTTCCTCCTCCGACGCGCCGGCGGCCTTGAGCAGCGCCGCGCCGATGCGCGTGAGACGGTCGGCCTGGACCATCGGCATGGGAATTTCCTCTACCTTCTGATGCCCGCGCGACCGGCGGGTCTTGCTTGGTGTCGGCATGCTCTCAAAGCGGCGGCGGCAGGGCAAGCGTGGAAATATCCTGTTAGCCATGCCGCCGGCACGGTCCTCGACGGCCCGGAATTTCATCCTGCAAAATTCGAAAATGCCTTCGGCAGGCCCGCATCGCGGCCGGTGCATGCCGGCGGTATGGCTGACAAATCGTGAAATGAACCGTAGTTCTCCTGTGCGTCGCTGGCCGTTGGTCCGACATTTACTCTGAATCGCAACTCCCGGTCGCCAATAACGGGCATTTAGGCCTCCTGCACGCATAAAATCCGCAAGGGGGCAGCCCGGCGCTGCCGGCAGGGAGCTTGGGGACGGTGAAGACCGATATCGCGCGCACGTTTGCGGCGTTGAATGCCACCAACGAAGCGATTCTGTATGCCAAATCACCCGACGAACTGTACGCAAAGGTCTGCGAAGCCGCGTTCTCGGTCGGCGACTTCCTGGCTGTGGCGGTCTTCCTGCTGGAGCCGGAGACCAACCTCCTGCGCTTCGCCGCCGGCTGTGGCGATGACGTTCCCAGGCTGCGCAGTATCGACATCTCCATCCTGGCCGGTACGCCCGAGGGATCTGGGGTTGCCGGGCAAGCCTTCCGTGACCAGCGAATATGCGTCAGTAACGATTTTCTGAACGACCAGCGTTCGCTGGCTTGGCGCGAGGGCGCCAAGGCCAACCAGGTAGGCGCGGCGGCGGCGCTGCCGCTGATCTGCAACGGCGAAAGGGTCGGCGTGCTGCTCGTTTCGCGACGTGAGGCGCATTCGATCGACGAGCGGCTCGTCTCGATGCTGGAGCGCGTGTCGGCCAACGTTTCATTTGCGCTCGACAATTTCGAACATGAGGCCGCGCGCAAGAACGGCGAGCGCGTGATGCGGCGGTTGAACCGGATGTTCGGCGCCATCAGCGCAACCAACGAAGCCATTCTGCGTGCCAAGACTGAACAGGATCTCTATCAGCGCGTTTGCGATGCGGCGGTATATAGCGGAAAATCCGCAGCTACGGTGGTCCTGCTGGCGGAGCTGGACTCGATCTGGTTGAAGCCGGTCGCAGGCACCGGCGCAATCGTCGAACAGATCATGCGGGCGCCGTTCTCGATCGACGCCGGCAATCCGTATGGAACGGGCGTCTGCGGCAGGGCATTCCGAACGCAGCAGCCGGCCATCAATAACGATATCCTCAACTCGACCCAGGGGCAGCCCTGGCATCAGGCCGCCCGCGAGACCGGCGTCACCGCCTGCGTGGCTGCTCCGCTGATCAAGGCCGACGAGAGCGTCGGCGTGTTGCTGTTCTTTGTTGGAAAGCTATGGGCGGAGGATGAAGAGATCGTCGCTCTGATGGCGCGGATCGCGGAGAACGTCTCGTTCGCGCTCGACAATTTCGATCGCGCCGGCGAAAAGGCCAGAGCCGACGCCCAGAAGGAACGGCTGACGCGCATGCTGGCGGCGCTCAGTGCGACCAACGAGGCGATCGTTCGCGCGACGTCGCGGACGGAGCTGTTCGAACTTGTGTGCGAAGCCGCCGCGAAGGGCGGCCGGTTCAACTCGACCAGCATTCTTCTGGCCCGATCGGACAGCGATTACACCGACCTGGTGGCCGTGGCGGGACCGACGGCCGAGAACATGCGCCGGGTGAAGGTATCGACCAACGCCGACCATCCGGAAGGACGCGGGCTGTGCGGCAACGCTTTCCGCTCCAGCCGAGCCTGCATCGCCAACGATTTGCGCGCTGACCCGCGTGGGTCGGCGTTTCAGCAATTCATCCACAGCGACGGCGCCATGTCGGGCGCGGCATTTCCGCTGCTGGTTTGCGGCCGGGCAGTTGGGGTCATGTTCTTCATTTCCTCCGAGAGGAATACCTTCACGCCCGAATTCGCCGAATTGCTGCAGCGGCTCACCGAGAACGTGTCGTTTGCGATCGCGACCTTCGATCGGGCCGACGAGAAGGCGAGAACCGAAAGCCAGAAGGAGCGCCTGACGCGGATGTTCGCGGCGCTGAGCGCAACCAACGAAGCCATCATGCGGGCCAAATCACGCAATGAACTTTTCGATCTGGTATGCGATGCCGCTGCGAACGGCGGCAGGTTTACCTCCACCACCATCGCATTGGCCGATTCCGGCAGCGACCTGCTCCGGATCGTCGCTGCCGCGGGCCCGGCTGCCGAGACGACGCGGCACGTCAGGTTGTCGGTGGATGAAGCCCGTCCCGAGGGCCGTGGGCTCAGCGGAACGGCATTCCGAACCCGGCGGCCCTGCATCACCAACGACTATGTGACCGACCAGCGCGTCGCCGCCTTCCAGGGCATCGTTGGTAGCTACGGGGCTCAGTCGGGCGCTGCCTTTCCTCTGCTGGTTCGCGGCGAGCCGGTCGGCGTCATGATTTACATGTCCCTGGACAAGGACACCTTCACCTCAGAGTTTTCGGAACTGCTGCAACGACTGGCCGACAATGTGTCGTTCGCGCTGGAGAATTTCGACCGCGCCGACGACAAGGCGCGGACCGAAGTCCAGAAAGAGCGCCTGACGCGCATGCTGGCGGCGCTGAGCTCAACCAACGAAGCGATCATCCGCGCCTGCTCTCGGGCCGAACTGTTCGAACTGGTGTGCGAAGCGGCGGCGAACGGCGGCAAGTTTACCTTGACCTCCATCGCGCTGATAAAGCCCGACAGCGAATATCTCGACGTCGTGGCTGCCGCCGGCCCGACCGCCTCGAGCGCGCGCCGGGCAACGATATCGAGCAGCGAGGCGCAGCCGGAGGGACGTGGGCTCTGTGGTTCGGCGATACGTTCGCAGCAGGCCTGCATCATCAACGATTACCTTGGTGATCCGCGCGCCGAGGCGTTTCACGCCACCGCGCGCAGCGATGGCACGAATTCCGGCGCTTCATTCCCCCTGTGGGTGCAGGGCCAGGTCGTCGGCGTGATGTCTTTCATGTCGCTCGAAAAGGACACGTTCACGCCCGAGTTCGCCGAACTGCTTCAGCGGCTCGTCGACAATGTGTCCTTTGCGCTGGAGAATTTCGGCCGTGCGGACGAAAAGACCAAGGCCGACGAGCGGATCGAATATCTGGCGTCGCATGACAGCCTGACCAACCTGCCGAACCGGGAAATGTTCAACGGCATGCTTCGCCGCGCGATCGATGCGGCCGCGCGCTACCAGCGGCAGTTCGCGCTGCTGTTCATCGATCTCGACAGGTTCAAGGTCATCAACGACTCGCTTGGACATGACGCGGGCGACATGCTGCTGGTGGAGATCGCCGGCCGGCTGCGCCGCGCGCTGCGTTCGAGCGATGTCGTGGCGCGGCTCGGCGGCGACGAGTTCGTGGTCATTCTGGAGGAGACCGCCGAGCGCCGCGAGGTCGAGCGTGTTTCCGGCGAGCTTCTCTCCGTGCTGAGCCAGCCGCTGCAGCTCAGCGGGCACGAATGCCACACCACCGCCTCGATCGGGATCGCGATGTATCCGTCCGACGGCACCGACATGCAGACGCTGACCAAGAACGCCGACATGGCGATGTATCTCGCCAAGGAAGACGGCAAGAACGGCTTCCGATTCTTTACCAAGGAGATCAAGACGCAGTCGATCGAGCGCCTGACGCTGGAGAGCGCCTTGCGCCGCGCGCTGGAGCGCGACCAGTTCTCGCTGCACTACCAGCCCAAGATCGACATGGCGAGCGGCCAGATCACCGGCGTCGAAGCGCTGCTGCGTTGGAATCATCCCGACCTCGGCACCGTATCGCCGGCGCAGTTCATCCCGCTGGCCGAGGAGACCGGACTGATCGTTCCGATCGGCCGCTGGGTGCTCAAGGAAGCCTGTGCGCAGAACATGGCCTGGCAGCGCCGCGGCCTGCGGCCGGTGACGATGGCGGTCAACCTGTCGCCGCGGCAATTTGCCGATCCGCATCTGCTGCACGATGTCGACGAGGCGCTGCTAGCAAGCGGCATGTCGCCGGTGCTGCTGCAGCTCGAAGTCACCGAAAGCATGGTGATGCGGAATGTGTCGCGCGCGATCAAGATACTCGACGCGATCCAGGCCCGCGGCATTCGCCTTGCGATCGACGATTTCGGTACCGGCTATTCGTCGATGTCGCTGATGAAGCAGTTCCCGATCGATACCATCAAGATCGATCGCTCCTTCGTTCGCGATTTGCCCGTCGATTCCGAGGACCAGGCCATTGCGCAGGCAATCATCAGCATGGGCAAGGCGCTTGGCATGACCGTCATCGCGGAGGGCGTCGAGACCGTGGAGCAGGAAACCTTCCTGCGCAACCACGCTTGCGACGAGATGCAGGGCTTTCTGTTCTCCAGGCCGTTGCCCGCCAAGCAAATGGCCGATCTGCTGCGCGCCGAACCGCGGCTCACCTCGCCGCCATTGCAGCCGGAACCCGGCTCAGGGTTGAAAGGCGCCATCGTCTGACGGCTGCGGATGCAGCTCGCGGACCGCCGGATCCGGAATTTCAGTCTTGCGGGGAAAGTCGTAAGGCCAGGGCAGGGACGTCTGCCCGGCGAAGGTCTTGAGGAAGACTTCCGCGCCTGCCGCATACGTCGCCTGATCGGGAAGTCCGAGCTCGGCGCACCATTCCGCCGGCAGGGATTGCGGCGTATTGCGCAACTCCATCGCCGGTCCCCACCACCACGCCGGGGCAGGTGATCGTTCGCCTTCGGGAACGGCATGCCAGCGAACGTATTCGCGGATCATGCGTTCAAATTGCAGTTGCGCCGCCGGATGCATTCAATCTCCTGACATCAGATGATATCCGCATCCGCGCGCCGCGCAAAGCGCGCCAGCCGGGCTACTGCCGGCCATGCTGCCAATGCGAGGTTACATCGGCACCGGACTTGTTGAGGTGGACATGCTGATCGACGTGGTCGACCCAGGACACCGGAATGAAGTGATGGTGCTCCCCGTCGGGCGAACTCTGCTTGGTCAGCTTGATCTTGTCGGTTCCTTCCATATGGTCGACCTTTCCGACCGTCTTCTTGTCCGACGAGATGACGTCCATGTGTTCCTTGATCTGTGCGCTAACAGCCATGTTTCATATCCTCAATTAATTGGAAACATGAAACGCGCCGCCGTTGAAATGGTTGCCAAGATGGTTGTCGCGGCTATTTCTCCTCTGCTGCAGTCGAGGTCGCCGGACCTTCGCCCATGATCAGGAGAACGGCGTCTTCATCCTTGGCACCGTCCCAATGCACCTGCTTGCCGAAATGCGTGACGAAACTGCCGGCCGGCATCGGCGTCGTGTTGGCCGGATCGAATTTCGGTCCCGAGCCAACCCACCACGTGCCCTGCAATACGACGATGTAGCGGTCGTTGGGATGGAAGTGCGGTCGGCTGAAATGATTGCCTTTGGTCCACTTGTTGTAGACCATGTAGAAGCCAGGCTTGGCCGGATCGCCGACGACAACAGCGCTTTGCGCGCCGGCTGCATTGACAGGGCCCCAGGGAATCTGGTCGGGCAGTTTGTAGATGACCGCGGCCGGATTGAGTTCCGCAGCAGCGCCGATCCCCGTCATCGTCGTGAGCGCGAGCAGCGTCATGAGGGATCGCCAGGGCCGTCTTGCAACCTGCTTTGCCACCTTCATGGATTCCTCCGTCGATCGCTCGTGGGCCGGAGCCCCTCCCTTGGGTTGCTGACATGCTAAACGGTCCTGTTCTTGCGGGACAATGCACCGCAATGCATGCGTGACCGGCGGCTGCGACACGCACGAGGCGTATGACGCAACTGCAGCATGAAAAACGGATTTACGCCGCGCGTCGCGGTGATAGGTTGCCGCCAACTAAAAGCAGCCATGGGAGGGCTACGTTCATGAAGCGTTTGTCGATACTTGCGGCCGGTTTGCTTGTCGGCGCCGCCGCACTTCAATTTTCCAGCGTGGCATCCGGTCAGAGCGATGGCTGGGTGACGCTCGTCGACGGCACCAGGATGGGCGACTGGACCGAGGTCGGCAAAGCCAATTGGGCGATGAAGGACGGCGCGCTGGTCGCGGACAAGATCACCGAGGGCAAGGACCCCTCCTATCTCGTCAGCAAGGAGTCCTACAAGGATTTCCAGATCAAGGCGGAGTTCTGGGCCGACGATGACGCCAACAGCGGCATCTTCATTCGCTGCGACCAGTCGGCCAAGATCGACGCCAAGATCTGCTACGAGGTCAACATTTTCGACAAGCGGCCGGATCCGACCTACGGCACCGGCGCGATCGTCGATGTGGCCAAGGTCGATCCGATGCCGAAAGTGGGCGGCAAATGGAATACCTACGAGATCACGGCCAAGGGCCCGCATCTCGTCGTCATGCTGAACGGCCAGAAAACGGTCGACGTCCAGGATTCAAAACACGCCAGCGGCCCGTTCGCGTTGCAATACGGATCGGGCGTGATCAAGTGGCGCAAGGTGCAGATCAAGCCGCTGTAGGTCGCTGAGCGCTCTCCTGCGAGGTTGCCCGCGTCACCCGCGAGCCGGTGTACCCGTCTTCAGCGGATGAGCCTTCCTGTGCCACGCCCAGGCGGTCCGGATGATCGTCGCCAAGTCCGAATGGGCGGGGCGGAAGTTCAATGTCGCGCGTGCGGCGGAGGGATCGGCGACGAGATAGGTCGGATCGCCTGATCGCCGCGGCTTGACGACGTGCGGGACTTCGCGGCCGGTCTCGGCCGCGATCGCGGCGAGGATTTCGCGCACCGAAAAGCCGTTGCCGGTGCCGAGATTGAACGCGCCGCCTGAATGTCCGTCGAGCAGCAGCTTGAGCGCCAGCACGTGGGCCGCTGCAAGATCGGTGACGTGAATGTAGTCGCGGATCGCCGTTCCGTCGGGCGTGTCGTAATCGTCGCCAAACACGGCGAAGTCAGGCACATGCCCCTGCAGCGCCATCATGGCGCGCGGGATGAGATGTGTCTCTACGTCACGCAGTTCGCCGATGCCGCCGGCGGGATCGGCGCCCGCGGCGTTGAAGTAGCGCAGCGCAAACGAGCCGAAGCCATAGGCTGCGCGATAGTCCGCCAGCACGCGCTCGATCATCCATTTCGAGGCACCATAGGGGTTGATCGGCGCGCACGGGTAGTCCTCGCGCAGCGCCTTGCTGTCGGCATTGCCATAGACGGCGCCGGTCGACGAAAACACCAGGCGATGGCAGCCGGCCTCGCGCATGGCTGCCAGCAGCGACAGCGTGCCGGCGAGATTGTTGACGTAATATTTCTGCGGATCGGCAACTGATTCGCCGACCAGGCTCGAGGCGGCGAAATGCATGACGGCCACGATGTCATGCTCGGCAAAGGTCCGTGCCAGCGTGGCCTTGTCGGCGATGTCGCCGACCACCAGCGCGCCCGCCGCGAAGCCGCGGTGGCCGGTCGAAAGGTTGTCGTAGGTGATGGGCTGATAGCCCGCCGTCTCCAACGCCCTGCAGCAGTGCGAGCCGATATAGCCGGCGCCGCCGGTGACGAGAATGGCTGGACGGCTGCTCATTGGTTCTGTGTCCCGCTGATGTCGGTCGAGCGGCTTCTGTTCAGCAACAGATAGAGCGCGCGCGGATTGGTGGTCAGATAGCGCCAGAACAGGCGGCGCGGCTCCAGCCAGATGCGCCACGCCCATTCGAGGCCGGCATGCTGCATCCACAGCGGCGCGCGGACGCGGCTACCCGAAAGGAAGTTGAACAGCCCGCCTGACGTCTTGATGACGCCGACCTTGGAAAGGGCGGGTGCATACTCCTCGACGAAAGCCTGTTCATAGGGAACGCCGAGCGCGACCCAGAGATAATCGGGCGCCAGCGCGTTGATTTCGGCGACCTTGGCACGCAGGGCCTCGCCCCGCAGAAAGCCGTGGCAGCGGCCGACGATCTTGAGGTCAGGATATTGCTTGCGAACGCTGGCGACTGCGGCGGCGTTCTCCGCCTCGTCCGCGCCCAGAATGTAGAAGGTCAGCCCGGCCGCTTGCGCCTTGCGGGCAACGGCGTGAAACAGGTCGGTGGTCGCGACGCGCTCGGGCAGCGGTGTCTTTGATTTGAACCGCGACACGGTCACCAGCGGTTGGCCGTCGGCATTGATCAGGTCGGCGGCGCGAAACAGCCGGTCGGTCATCGGTTCGGTCGAGCAGCGCGCCAGCACTTCGCCATTGGCCGAGGTCAGATAAAGCGGACGATTGACGCGGCGTTGCGGGAACACCATGTCGATCATGAAGTTCGCGGTCTGCTCGAGATCGAGCACGGCGAGCCGTAGCCCGCCCAATGTGATGCGGGGTATGCTTGCCGTGGCGGCTCGCCCGACGGGATTTGCGCGACGCTCACGCATATTGCTTGTCTCGCTGCGGGCTTGCGGCCGTCGGGTTGACTTCGCTGAGGACAACACCGACCAGCTTGTGCTCGTCCCCGCCGAGGGCTGCGATGATGTCTTCCATGCTATCGTTGATGTCGAGATGCACCGGGAGAATCGCAACGAGCCCCCCGGCGATATCGAGCAGTTTGCGGCCGGTCGGGCTCCAGGGCATCGCCGGCCCGTCGAGAATCACGAGGTCATAGCCGCCGGCGGAACGAGCCTGTGCAATCGCCTTTCGGATGGCATCACCGGCTTTCGCCTCAGTGACATTGGCGGCCGGCAGGATCGAAATTCCGTTGGCAGTCGGGATCGCGCGGGCGGCCTTGGCGGCGATGCCGAGCCAGCCGAAGCGGCTGGGCTCGCTCTTGGCCAAGTGGCTTACCTTGTCCGACAACGCGCGTTGCTCGAGGTCGGCATCGATCAGCAGCACCTTGGCGCCGTCACGCGCCGCGGCGAGCGCAATGTTCAGCGCGGCGATGCTGCGGTCCTGATCTGCTCGGGCGCCGATCACGGCCATCACGGGGGTGTCCGCGCCGGCGCGTCTGGCTAGCGCCGCGCGCATCTCGCGCAGGGTATTGAGGACGGTCATCAGCGGAAAGCCCGCACGCAGCGTTGGCCAGCCCAGCCGCGTGACGTCAGAGGTGCTATCCGTTGCGAGGATGCTGCCGAGCGTGCGTATCACGTCGGTTTCCTGCAGCCGCGTGATCAGCGGCTTTTCGATCAGGCTGACCGCAGGTTGCGGCTGAGGTGGAGCGGCAGCAGGCGGTTGCCTGGCCGCTTCGGGAGCAGCTGGCTCCTTCGGAGTTTCTGCCGGTGCTTTATCCCGTGGCTGAACAGGGTTCGTGCCCGACACCAAATGGTTGGCTGCAACGAACCAGCCGGCGGCCGCGAGCCCGCCAAAGACAAAGCCGATCATCGCAAGCAGGCTCATGGCCGGCGGGAAGGTCCGCCGCTGCGGCACGGTGGCCTCGCCGATGACGCGGGCGTTCGAGGTGTTCAGGCTTTCCTGCTCCTCGGTTTCGCGCGATCGCTTCAGGAACGACTGATAGACGTCGCGGCTTGCCTCCACCTCGCGTTCGAGTTCGCGCAGACGCACCGAGGCCTGGCTCATCTGGACGCTCTGGCGCTTCTGGGTTTCCAGCGCCTTGCCGAGCGAGGCTTCATAGTCGCGGGCCCTGACCAGGTCGTTCTTCGCGGCCTGTGCGAAGCGCTCGACCTCTTCGTTGATCGCGCGGCGCAGATCCTGCACCTGCTGTTCCATCTGGCGCAGCGCCGGATGACGCGGTCCCAGTTCGCTGTGCAATTCCGCCTGGCGCTTGCGTGCTTCGGCATATTGCGCGCGCAGATTGGCGATGGTCTGCGACTGCAGCGCCTCAGGGATGGCGCCGGCATCGCTTGACGCCTTGCGGCTGGCTTCGATCTGGTCGAGTTTGGCCTGCGCGTCGAGCGTTAGCGCCCGAGCGGCAGCAAGCCGCTGGTTGCTGGCGGAGAGCTGCTGGTCGCTGATCAGCGTGTCCTGGGTGCCGACGAAATTATTCTGCGCCTTGTAGACTGCGAGCGTGTTCTCGGCGTTGCGAAGCCGTTCCTGCAATTCCTTCAACCGGCCGGAAAGGTCGGTGGTTGCGCGCCGCGCGGCGGCAGCCTGCGACTGCTTGGATTCGGCGAGATAAGCCTTCGAGATCGCGTTGGCGAGCATCGCCGCCTTGGCCGGCTCATACGACCAGACGTCGATATCGACGATGAAGGTGCGGTCGGTCTTCTTGACGTTGATGTGACGATTGAGCGCTTCCAGCGCGCCCATCTGGATCTGCTTCTGCTGCTCGGCGGTGGGCCGCATCTCGATCCCGAACAGGCCGAGCAGCGATCCCAGAATGCCCTTCGAATCGCCGCCGCCGAACTCCGGATCCTTCTCCAGATGGGTGTCGCGGATCACCTGCAGCAGCACATTGTTCGAGGTGATCACGCGCGCCTGGCTCTCCACCACCATCGCGAGGCCGGACATATCCTGGGCGCGCGGCGTCAGTTCGCGATCGACCAACTGCAGTTCGCGGGGATCGACATAGAGCTGGGCGGAGGCGGTGTATTTCGGCGTCAGGCTCTTGCCGATCGCAACCGCGACGCAGGCGAAGATCAACGCCGCCGAGACGATCGCGACCTTCCGTTGCCACAGGAGCTGGGTCAGATCGAGCACGCTGAAGCCCGCCGGCGCGGCTGTCGCCGCGGGGCCGGCCTCGGGCTTTGCCCGGTCCATCGGCTGGTCATAGATAAGCATCGACCCCAGCTTTCATTCGAACTGCCGCACGCATCGGCTGAGGGGTTACTCTTCGGGTCACGCCACGGGCGCTGAAAAAAAGCGCTGAACAAACGCAACAGGGAAAATTAACCATACTCACCAAGGGACTATTCCCCGAATTGGCAAACAAAGCGTTTAAGCGCGGGCGCATCGCATCGCCTCCGCCATGGTCAGGGCCGGAATATTCCGCTTCGCGGCCGCTCGAAGCGCATGCGCCAGCAAAGCGGGCGAACAGCCATAGGGGCTCGGCCGGTCGGTGACGTCGTGGCCGTAGAAAATTAACCATCCATTATTGATCTGCGCTTCGTCGAACGCGCGGTCGATTCCGTCGCAATCCATCTCGCGATCGATCAGCGGAATGGCGCGCAGGAACTGCAAATCGACGCTGCCGGCGTTGACGCCCTGCACGATGCTGCGGCAGGTCTGGAATTCCTTCCTGAGCTGATGTTTCCGGGCGTAGGAGCCGTATCCGAACGGATAGGCAAAACTGTCGACCTGTATCGAGGGATCGAGGGCGCGAAGGTAAGCGCGGTTGTGGATGATTTCCCGGCGCATCGCCGCCTCGCCGAGGTCGCAGGCGCGCTGATGCGAGAACGTGTGGCAGCCGATCTCGTGACCCCTGCGGTGAAGCGAGACCACGTCATCGGCATTGCCCGCCACCCAGTCCGGCGCGTCGGCGCCGACCAGGCTGCCCGAGACATAGAACGTCCCCCGCGCGCCATGTGCTTCGAGCATTCCGGCGCCGGTCGTCACCGCGCTCTTCGGCAGATCGTCGAAGGTGAAGCTGACCATCGGCGTGCTGTTGCGCAGCCGGAACAGATCGACGCGTAGATGCATCGCCAGCCGGTGGCCGACCTTCGCCCTTGCCTCTGACAACATCGCGTTCATCGTCTCAACGCTTTCGCAGGATCACGTGGTAGTCGCCATGCCGCACGTCGGCGCGGCCGGGCAGGAAGAAGTTCATCACGCGCGCGGTGGCATCGACGAGGGCCGCGAACGCGGGCATGCGCAGCCGCATCTCCGGATAGCGCGGGCTCTCATATTGCTTGCGGTAGATCATCTGCAGGCCGTGCCGCTCGGCGAACGCATCGAGGTTCGAAAGCGTGACCAGCGGGTGAAACAGCGTCGGGAACGGCGCGTGCCCGGGCAGGCCGGCTTTCTTGTCGCCGCGGACGTGGCGGTAGAACCAGACATGGAACCAGTGCGGCGAATACTTGGTGACGACGCCGGACAGCGACCTCGGATTGGGCGCGCCGATCAGGATCATGCCATTGGGCTTCAGCGCTTCGCAGAAGTTCAGCAGGGCTGCTTCGACATCGGGCACGTGCTCGATCACGTTGTAGCAGATCACGAGATCGAAGCTGTTGGGCTGGAAGCGATGGGTCTGGATGTCGCCGAGGATCGCTTCCTGCGCATAGTCGTTGTTGCGGATCTGGTCCTCGTCGATGTCGACCACGGTGACGTGGGCGCGATGCAGCACCTTGAGCGGCAGGAAGCTGGTCGAGCCGCCGCCGGCTTCGTAAATCGAGAGTTCGCCCTCAGGCAGTCTCGCTTCGAGAATGCCGTGAACCGTCAGCAAGCTCTGCCGCGCCTCGCCATGTGCCAGCGCGAGCAGGGCCTGCGGATGTTGCATCGGCTCGACTGCCGCCTGCGTGCGGCCGATCGTGACTGCCTTGTTCATCGGCTTCATCCATTCTGACGTGGGGGTTGCCTTGTTCATTCTAATTTCCCCAATCGACGCGCTGAAAAGCATCGATCAATGCCCGGTCTTCCCGGTGAATCGAAGGATCGAACGGCACGCGGTTGGTGCGCTGGTATTTCCAGTTGCTGCCGATCTCGCGGAAGTGCCGAAACGAAAAGTTCCTGGTGCAGAAATAAGACGCCCACCAGGAGAAAATCGAATGGACATGCCATTGCGCATGCGTGGGGCATCGGGCGGGAACCACCGTCCATTTCGGCAGGCACTCATTCGCGTCGCGCCGCATCACAAGTCTCGAGCGCTCGTATTTCGGCGGCATGAGGATCGAGAAGTCGGCGTGCCGATGCGGGGCTTTGCTCGCGCTGTCGCGCACGCCCTCATCGATGCCGATGATCCATCGTCCGCGATACCGGACGAGGCCCGTCCATGATTGTTCTGCGGCTTCGAACGCCGATTGTCCCGTCTTTGACAGGACCAATTCGTCGATGTCGGAGTTCATGACGCTTCGGGCATGCCGCAGGAAGCGCCATCTTGCGTGCTCCCAGGCTCCCAACTGGCAGAAATCGGAATCCCAGTGGTCCCAGCTATTGGCGCCCTGCGGGCCGTATTTGAAAGGCCACTCCATCACGGCCGAGCATTGGATGCCCGGGACCGACCGGAGCGCGGCGCTCAACGCGGCGCCGTCATAGGCGCTGGAGCCGTTGTCATAGATGACGACGGCATCCGCGCCGTGAATGTCCCGGTTGAACCTCACCCAATCGAGGATCCATTCGATCGGATTGTCCTTCGACATCGTGAAGATGACGCGGCGGTCGCGGAACATTTCCGATTCGTTCGGCGACACCGAAAACGTGAAGCTTCCCAGTTCGCCCAATGCCTGGATCGGGCCGGTATTCTCGGGACTGTCCAGCCACAGTTGGGCGTGGCGGTCGAGGTGTCTTGTCCGTGCCTTGCGGGTCCCGGCGCCGCTGATGAAGTTCGTGGTCGCAACGTCGCGCGCGAGGTTGAAGAATGGCGGTGCAAACAGGGCAACCCTCGATTTGCTCACCTGTACCGCGTCGTAGAACAGCGTATTGTTGTCGAAGTCCCGTTCGAAATTCTCGCCCCGAAATTCCGGCGGGCGCGTCGCCTCGCGCCGCTTGTCGGTGAAGTCCGATAGCGAAACAGAATTGGTTCGACAGATGACATGTCGATTGTCGGCCGCAACGAGCTGGTTCTTGCTGGCTAGCCGCATCATGGTTCTCTTGTCGACATGCTGGGTAGTCCCGTGGACGGGGCGGTGATGGATGGCGCCGGAAGATTGCGCCGCGCGGCATAGGCGATCACGGCCTTGCGCAAACCGGCGATGTCGAAGGCGAGAGCTGCGGCGAGGTAGACGACGCAGCCGGTCACGGCCAGCACGCCAAACGAGACGATGCTGATCGGAAGCAGCGGCTTTGCGAATGTCAGCACCAGCGCCATGATCGCCGTCGCCGCGACAATGCGCATGACCTGGAATGCGTTGAAGGGAAGCGGAAAGGCCCTGCGCGTGAGGTACCAGCCGAAGCCCGCGCCGCATGCTTCCACGATGACGAGGCTCGAGGCCGCGCCGGCCAGGCCAAATCGGGCGAGCAGGACGGGCATGACCAGCAGGTTGGCGATCAGCATCGCGATGCTCTGTGTCGTCATCATGAACGGCGTCTTGGCGAGATGAAAACTCGCGTGGATGTAGGATTGGGAAATCGACTGAAACAGCCAGGCAAAGGCCAGGATCGGCATGATCTGCGCCGCGGTTTCCCTGAACTCGCTGCCGAGGATCACGCCTGCAATATAGCTGCTCGTCAATGCCACGCCGGCGACGGCCGGCAGGACGGCGGCCAGCAAAATTTCGAGGCTGAATTCCAGATGCGGCCGCGCCTCGGAGGCGCCGCCGGTGGCATACGCGCGCACTGCCAGCGGGATCGTCGCCGATGCAATGCTCACCGCCGGAATCAGGATGATTTGCCGGACGAGATCGGCGGACGCGCCGTACTGGCCGGCCGCGTGGTCGCCCATGAAATGAAACACCAGCATCCGGTCGAGCGCAGCGTGGATCGCAAAGACGATGCCCGACAGCGTGATCGGAATGCCGAAGCCCGCGAATATCCGCAGGTCGGCAACCTTCGGTCCGGCGACGGGGGATCGCAGGACCGTGCTCGCAAACAGCATCGTCGTGACGAAGTAGGTGACGGTCACCATCGCTAGCTGGCACAGTCCGCCGCCGCCGAGTACCGCCGCGGCCAGACACAGCATGAACGCCAGGCAGGCGCGAATGATCGACGCAGACATGAACGCGAACGATTGCAACCGTGCCTTGAGCAGCTCCTGTCCCAGTTCAAACAGGCCGAGCCCCAGCGCGAAGAAGATCGCTGCGAGATTTCGCTCCAGCGACACCGACGTCGTCAGCGTGGCAACGAGAAGTGCGATCGGCGCGGCGAGGGCGGAGATGAGATAGGCGACGAAAATGGTCTTCCTGACGTCGACCGCGCCGCCTTCCGACTGGAAACGCAGGGCAGAGACGCGCACCCAGGTGAACAGTAGCGCCGAGACGATGCCTGCGGTACTCAGACCGACGACGTAGACGCCATATTCTTCGGGTGAGAGCAGCCGCGTGAATACGATCGCGCTCAGCAGGCCGATCGCGGCCGATACGACGCTCGCAACCGAATAATGGAACGTTTGGCTGAGCACTATACTTTCGGCCTCTGAAGCGCGGAACGTCGCTTCGGCAATGGGTTCAGGGTTAACGAGACGACACTATTCATCTCAACAATCCGCCGGAGGCTCGCCGTTGTCAGGCGCAGAACTTCCGCGATGCCCATGGAGCAAGATCGGTGCCGAACCGGCGAACTGCGTTTTGCGGTGCGTCGGCGTGGTTAACTTGCCGTGTTTTCCCACGTATCTCCAGGCTAGAGCGCCGCGGCCCCGCGAGCCGGCAATTTCCGATACATCCGCTCCGTCCACGGTGTCCGCATTTGCGACAGGCCGACGCCGATCCGGCGCTGCGGTAACCATGGCGAACGCGCCATTGGTGCGTGTGCCGGTGCTGGACTCGATATTGCAAAGCCCATCGCCGTAATCGTCGACCGCGTCGACGAATGGATTGCTGATGTTACATTTTCGACGAAAACCCCTTTCGCAAGAAGCGGGCTGCACACCTCCCGTTCGTTTTGATACAGCCACCCTGTCCGGCCTGTATCCTTTTGCGACGGCGACCGCTCATTGTCGCGACGGCTTCTTGCTCTCGGCCGTCTTTGTCAGAAAGCATGCGAGGGCAAGCGATGTTTCGAACTGATCCGAGGCGGCGCAAAAAGAAGGGTGTGAAGCGGCTGGTGCTGTTTCTGGCAGCCTTTGTGCTCACCGTGCTGCTGCTCGCTCACGTCGACAGCAATGCCGCCTCGCGCGCCGTCTCTACCCAAGCGAGGTTCGCGGGCGCCTTCGTCAATTGGGGTCCGATAGGTCGCGAGCATACGCTGCGGGCGTGGGAGAAATGGCTGAAGCAGAAGCCGTCCTCGGTATTGGGAGTCGACTTCTATGGCCAATCCACCTGGGAGGATTTCTCCAAACTGAGCTGGGTCCCGGGCGTTTGGAAGAAGCTCAATCCGGCGCGCAACATGGTCTGGTCGATGCCGCTGACCATGAAAGGGACGCCGCTCGCCGACGTGGCCGATGGACTCCACGATGCCGAATTCGAAGCCGCCGCCCGGGCGATTTCGGAAGCGCATCCGCGGGCGATCATTCGGCTCGGCTGGGAGATGAATCTGTCTGAAATGGCGTGGTTCGCCAAAGGGCATGAAGCCGAGTACATCACGGCGTTCCGGCGCGTCGTGGAAATATTCAGGCGTCACTCCACTACCTTCAAGTTCGATTGGTGCCCGGGCTGGGGGCCGCAGGAGATGCCGGCGGACGCGAGCTATCCCGGCGACGACGTCGTCGATTACATCGGCCTCGACGTCTACGACTTCAAGCATGAAGGTTCTGCGGAAGAGCGCTGGAGCACCTTCTACGTCAAGGCGCCATTCGGCCTGGAATGGCACCGCGAATTTGCGCATCTGCACGGCAAGCGGATGAGCTATCCCGAATGGGGGGTGGGCAATGCCGGCGACAACCCGTTCTTTATTCAGCAGATGCATGGCTGGTTCATGAAGAACGAAGGCCGCATTGCCTACGCCGCTTATTTCGACGTCGACGGCGCGTGGCCGACCCAGATCGACAACGGCCGGTTTCCGAGTTCACAGCGATTGTTCCGCAAGCTGTTCGGCCGCTGATCCCACGCGCTGATCTTGGGTCAGCGTTCGTTCAGCGCGGATTAACCCCGTCCATTAACCGTCGTCCGAGTTCGCTGCTTCACGTTTCGCCGCCGGACCGGATATTGCAACGCTGCGCGCGTTACGTTCGCAGCGGCCGGATCAACCCTGGAACGAACGCCCTTATCGAGACGGAAATGTCCCGGATTACGCCGGCCATCCCGTTTCGGGACGATGAGACATATTCGTGAACGACCTGAGCGTCATGGCAGAGTTTTCGACCAGCGATCGCCGGATGGACGGGCCTGATCCGTCGGCCAGAGCTCTGCGCGCGCTGGTCGCGGTGTCGCCGGCGCTCGACCCTGCGATTGAAACCGTCGTCTGCATTCCCTGTTTTCGTCGGCCCCAGTACCTGCGCCGGACATTGGACTCGCTGGCAGCTCAGCGCACCAGCCGCCGCTTCGCCGTCGTCATGGTGGAGAACGATGCGTCGAAGAGCGAGAGCGTTCCGGTTGCCACCGAGTACCTCGCGTCGGGGAAATTCGCAGGGCTATGCGTGATCGAGCCGCGGCAGGGCAATTGCTATGCGATCAACGCCGCCTTTGAGACCGCGCTGCGGATGTTTCCGGCCGCAACCAGCTTGCTGATGATCGACGATGACGAAATTGCGTCGCCGGACTGGCTGGAGCAGATGGTGAGGACGGCAGACGCGAGCGGCGCCGAGATCGTCGGCGGTCCGGTATTCCCCGAGTTCGACGACGCGCGGAAGCGCGGCTTGCGGCGCCACCCCGCGTTCGCGCCGGCCTACGACGCCTCGGGCCCGGTGCCGGTGATCTATGGCTGCGGCAACTGCCTGATCCGGCGCTCGGTGTTTGAGCGGCTGGGCATGCCGGCGTTCGACCTCCGTTTCAATTATCTTGGCGGTGGGGATACCGATTTCTTCTACCGTTGCATGAGGCTCGGCCTGCGCTTTCATTGGGTGGCCGAAGCCGTGATCTCGGAGACCGTGCCGCAGAGCCGCACCAGCCTGAAATGGCTTGTCATGCGCGGCCTGCGGATCGGCGCGATCAACTATCACGTCCAGCGCAAGGCAACGCCGACGCTCCGGCTGCGGGCGAAGCTGACAGTCAAGCTGCTGGCCGCCTTGCCGTTGTCGCTGATCTACGCGGTGTGCGCCATCCTGACCGAGCGTGAGCGCACCATTGCCATGCATCCCGTGACGGTTGCGATCGGCAGCGCGCTGGCGGCGCTCGGTCTCGAACCGCAGCCCTACAAGGCGTCGAAGTTCGTCTCATGAGCCAACTCGTCGACGCATCCGAAATCCGTAAGCTGGCCGCCGGGATCGAGCGCCAGCAGGTGATGGATATCGTCCGCGGCGCGACGTTTATCGGAACGCTGCTGCTGGGCTGGATATCGCTGCATCCGTTCGTCAGTCTCGGCGATTTGCAGATCGGCGACGTCGGCACCGGAAACGAACTGGCGACCTATGCCGTGTTCGGCGCCCTGAGCGTGCTGACGGTTGCGCTCGCCATGCGAAATGACGCGCGGGGGCTGGCGACATTGTTGTCGCCGGCGTTTGTCCTGTTCGGCGCCTGGGTGCTGGTAACCGTCGTGTTGTCGTTCGATCCGGGCACATCGATCAAGCGTCTTTCGCTGACGATCTGCGTTGTCGCAGTGACCGCCACCCTTATGCTGCTGCCGAAGTCGCAGCAGGAATTGATGCACTGGTTCACGATCTCGGCGCTCGCATTGCTGGCGGTCTGCTATCTCGGAATATTGCTGGCCCCCGATCTTTCGGTTCACCTGGCGAGCGATCCGCAGGAGCCTGGCCTCGCCGGCAATTGGCGCGGCGCGTTCGGCCACAAGAACCAGGCCGCGGCCATCATGGTGATGGTGCTGTTTCTCGGCGTCTACATCATCCGCTCCGGCCTCTGGATATCCGGTGCCGCGATCATCGCGCTTGCCTCGCTGTTCCTCTTGTTTTCGGCCGGAAAGAGCTCGCTGACCCTGTGCCTTGCGGTGCTGTTGCTGACGTCGGCAACGTCAGTCATCCGCGCGTTCTGGCTTCGCGCGATCATATTGCTGACGCCATTGGTGTTGCTGAACCTGCTGAGCGTCGGCACCGTGATGTCGGAGGGCCTTGCCGGGATTTCCAAGCTGCTGCCGTTCGATTCGACCTTCACCGGCCGCACCGATATCTGGGCGTTTGCGCTGCAGTCGCTCCATGCGCGATTGCTCACCGGCTACGGCTTTGCGTCCTTTTGGGGCAGCAGCGCCATTCAAAATCTGCCGGAGGGCAAGGAGTGGGCCGGCTTCGCCGCGCACAGCCACAATGGCTATCTCGACACGGCGCTAGGCATGGGCCTGCCTGGGCTTGTCTTGCTCGTCCTGGCATTGGTGATCGTACCCTTGCGAAATTTTCAGCGGGCGGACGAGGGCGGCAACAACGGTCCGCTCGCCATGATGCTGCTGCGGATCTGGCTATTCGGTCTCTATCTGTCGGCGATGGAAAGCTTCTTCCTCGACCGTTCCGATCCGCTGTGGTTCACGTTCCTGATGGCGGTATTCGGCCTGCACTATCTCGCGCGGTTCCGGGCGCGCACCTGAGGCTCAGAGCTGCGCCCGTACCGCTTCGGCGACGTCTTTCCACCAGCCATCGAAATCGAACGGCAAGTGTACCGGCGGCCGTTTGACCACGGCGGCGATCCGGTCGGCAAAGGCCTCGTTGTCCGAGCCGCGCGCGACCAGCACGACGGCGCCGCGGCTGATCAATTCCTTGAAACGCGGATGATGGTCGAATTCCTCCGGCAAAACGGGGCCGGCGACGATCAGCGGACGGCCGGATTGCACGCAGGTGAGAATGCTGGAACGCCGCGCGGTGAGCCCCTCATCTAGCGGATAGCAGAATGCGTCGATCTCGCTGAACAGGCCGAACACCTCGTGATCGGAGGCGACGAAGCCGGAGACGATCACGTCCTCGGCGATGTCGAGTTCTCTGGCGCGGGCATGAAATTCCTGCTCGACCTTGTCGACGCCGCGAATGAACGAGCCGATATACACGAGCAGCGGCTTGAGCCCGCGCTGCTTCAGAATGGCGCCGATCTCGAGCAGCGCATTGGGCTGCTTGCCCGGATAGATCGATCCGAAATGACCGATCAGCAGCCGCCCGTCGCCTTTCGCGGCGATGAGCCGATGCCGCAACTTCGAATCTTCGATTCCCACCGGCGCCTCGATGTTCGGCGGCAGCGGCGCCAGCACGCTCTTTCTGGCGGTCCAGCCGAGCAGCGGGTCGCTGGCCAGCTCGCGCCGCACCAGCGGCGAGAACATGACGATGGTATCGGCCAGCAGCAGCGCCGGCATGTAGGTGATGCGGCGCAGCCAATGCAGCCCGCGCCATTCATGCTGGATCAGCACGACCTTGCGCCGGCGCAGCTTGGCGATCGCCATCGCCGCGAGCGGCGCGAACATCACGCGCTTCCAGGCCACGATCGGGAAGTTGCAAACCACGCTTTGCGCCGAGCCGACCACGCGCCAGATCTCGGAAAGCGAGCCTTCGCTGCGGATCAGGGTTAACGTCGCGCTGGTTCCAGGCTCGAGCTTTTCGATCGTCTCCTGCAACAGGCGCGTGAACTGGCCGACGCCGCAATGCATTTGCGGTCCCGCGCCGAGAAACAGCGCCCGATATCGGGTTTCTCCAGTCATCGTGCGGCGGCGGGTTTCCAGGAACTGTCGGCGTTAGCCATACATGCCAGACATTAGCTTCCGGTAAGCGGCGGCGTTCGCCCGGCACCGTTCTTGCCAATCCGACCATGAAGACCGTCCGGCCGTCTCATAACGGGACATCGGGCGGTAATGCAATTGGCGGCAAGCCTCGATTTCGGGACAGCCCGAACGGGCAAGCGGCCTGGGCAACGGAAAGTCAGCAGGAGCGCGGACGATGACCGGCAAGATCTTCAGCAAATGGGATGAGACCCATTCCGAGCTTTGGAGCCACCAGCCGATCCGGCTCGAACACGAGATGCACAAATCGCCGGCGTTTTCGATGGACGAGCTCGCCCAACTGATCGAGAGCTACCCGCGCGAGCATTACAGTCTGGTCAAAACGGGCGCCAAAGGATCCAGCCGCGTCTGGCGCGAGGGTGATATCGGCAACCTCTCCGGCCGGCAGGTAATCGAAGCGATTTCCCGCGGCGGGCTCTGGCTCAACATGCGCGACGTCGGCGCGGTCGACAGCCGCTACCGCAAGCTGATCGACCGGATGTTCGAGGAGATCGCGGCCAGGGTTCCGGGCTTCGTAGTGCCGAACCACCAGGCCGGCATTCTGATCTCCTCGCCGGACGCGCAGGTCTATTATCACGCCGATCTGCCGGGGCAGGGCCTGATCCAGATCGCGGGCCGCAAGCGGGTCTACGTCTATCCAAACACTGCGCCGTTCATCAGGCCGCAACACCTCGAGGACATCGCGCTGTTCGACGTCGAGGTCGATCTGCCTTACGCGCCCTGGTACGACGCGCATGCGCAGGTGTTCGACCTCGAACCCGGCCAGATGCTGAACTGGCCGCTGAATGCGCCGCATCGCGTCGAGAATCTCGGCACCGTCAACATCTCGATGACGGTATCCTACGGCAACGACGATATCCGTCGCGCCCAGATCATCCACCTCGCCAACGGCCTGCTGCGTCATCGCTTCGGTTATACGCCGAAGACCAGCAATCTGCGCGGGCCGTCTTTCTTCGCCAAGAAGGTGCTGCAGAAGCTCGTGCGCGACAGCAAATGGGTCAAGCGCGAGCGCAACGCCCGTCGCGCGATCGATTTCCGCCTCGACGCCACTGAGCCCGGCAGAATCGTCGATCTGCCCAAGGCGGCATAAGTCGCAACGCCGATGACGGTTCTGACGACCAGTGCGGGGCAAAAGGCGGCGCGGTCAACGCGCCGCGCGGCCGGATTCCATGTCGAGCTCGTGCGCGACTGGCAGCAGGCCGTCGCGCGCTGGCATGACATCAGCCCGTCGACGCCGTTCCAGCATCCGCAATGGTATGACGCCTGGTACGCGGCCTTCGCCGGCGCTAAAGGTATCGAGCCGCTGATTGCTGTTGTCACTGACACATCGACCGGCGAACCGGCGGTGCTGCTTCCGCTGATCCGCCGCCGGCAGAACAACATCGTCATCGTCGAATTCGCCGATCTCGATCTGACCGACTACAACGCGCCCGTCCTCGGTCCCGCGGCGCCGCGCGATGCCAAAGCGGCGCGCGCCCTGTGGCGCAGCCTGTTGTCGGCGCTGCGCCAAATGCCCGAGAAGGCCGATCTCATCCGTCTTCGCAAGGTGCCTGTCGAACTCGATGGCAAGCCGAACCCGCTGGCGCTGCTCGACGCTGCCGGTACGTGCTCGCTCAATGGCAACCTCGTCGCAACCGGCGAGGATTACGACGCCTGGCGCTACACGCTGGAAAAGACCGTGCGCAAGGAGCTGGAGCGGAGCTGGCGCGTGTTCACGCGCGATCCGGCGGCGTCGTTTGCGATCATCACCGATGCCAACGAGGCGTTGCGGATTCTCTCGGCCACCGAGGTGCAGCAGGGCACGCGGATGCAGAGCCTCGGGCTGAACTACATTCTCAATGACGAAACCTGCGCGGCGTTCTATCGCAACCTGGTTCGCGACGGCGTTGGCAACGGCTACGCGCTGGTCTCGGCGCTTACGGTCGATGATGAGGTCGTGGCGACGCTGCTCGGCGTCAGGACCGGCTCACGCTACGTGATGATCCGCATCAGCAATGCCGGCGAGAAATGGTCGAACTGTTCGCCGGGCCGGCTGATCATCGAGCGCACCATGGCGGCCCTGCACAGCGAGGGCGTTCGCGAGTTCGATTTCTCTGTCGGCAATTACGCCTACAAGCGCCGTTTCGGCGTGACGCGGCTGCCGCTGATCGACATCAGCGCCGCCTTGAGCTGGCGCGGATGGCCCTTTGCATTGCGCGATCGCGCCGCGCGCGAATTGCGCAACTATCCCCGGCTCGACGCCCGGCTGAAGCGCGCACTCGGTAAGCCGCCATCACGCGAAGAGAATTGACACATTGTTGCCGCACGGGAACAAGCGTGCAAATTTGCAACACATGCCAGGATTGTGCGGCTGTTCTTCCTGTGTTCACGAGAGTTGATGATCGCCTTTGCGGCAGCGGCGTATGGTCGGCGTCAGGTCAGGGGGCCACCGGTGAATGCTTTCTTGAAAGCTTTCTTGGGGAGAGCCGACATGCCAGCCTATATCCATCAGCACGATATCGAACCAGCCTTCGTCATCTGTCCGAGTTGCGTCGGACAGCCGATGTTTGTGCGCGACGTCGAGCCGCATTGGAGCATGGCGAGGATCGACTTCACCTATGAATGCGCCGACTGCGGCGCGGAAGTCCGCCAGACCATCGTGAAGCCGGAATTGCAGCATTAGGTGATGGACCCGTGGGGTGGGCAAAGGCGCGTTTGCGCCGTGCCCACCATGTTTTCGCAAGTCGAAGTAAGATGGTGGGCACGCGGAGCCTGTCATCGGGCGCGCATTCGCGCGACCCGGTGGCCTTGCCTACCGTGCGCAGCATCAAACCTGCCGCACTACGCCGGGCTGGCCTGGATTGCATTCCAGCGCGTCGCGATCCCATTTTGCTGCGATCGCCGCGGCTTCATAGGTGCTTTGCAGGAAGTCGAGCAGCACCTTGTCCGGATCGTCAGCCGTGCGTACGGCGTCATAGGGCAGGATGAACTCGCCGACTGCTTCGCCGAAGAACGCTGCTTCCGGCTGCACCTTCGCCGCGCGAAAACCGGGCGGTTCGGGATAGGCATAGGAATAGAATGCGGGATAATCGATAGCGCCGCCGCCTGGCCAGAAGCCCGCGCTGCTCACTTCATGCGAATAGGCTTCGCTGGCAACCGCGTCGGGCAGATTGGGCACGCCGCCAGGATGGCGCGGCGCACGGCGTCCCGAGAAACGCGTCACCGCGAGATCGAAGCTGCCCCAGAAGAAATGCACCGGACTCGCCTTGCCGAGAAAGCCGGTGCGGAATTGCTTGAAGATGCGGTCGCAGTTGACCAGGATTTGCAGCAGACGTCGGATGGCCTCGGGGTCGTAGGAGGCATGCGCCGTGTCCAGCGAGAACCGCACCGGATCAGGCAGTTCATTCGGCATCTCGTCGATGGCAACGGCAATGCCGAGCTCGGCAAGCGCGGCCATCGTGGCGGCGTAGAAGCTGGCGACGGAGTGACCCGGCAGCGCGAAGTGCCGCTCCGTGCCGTCGCTGGTCGAGATGTGTAAGCGATGGTCGATGAAATCGAAGTCGATCTGGAAGTTTCTCGTGCCGTCGGGCACCGGCGACGTTGTCAATCCGTGAGGCGTGACATAGAGCGCCACATGCCAGGAATGATTGAGCCAGGGGGACTTCGCCAGCCGGATCTTGCCGACGATCTGGGTCCAGAGCTGAACCGTCGCATAGGTGTCACGCCACGCCGCGGTCGGCAATTCCGGCCATGCCGCTTGCAAGCTGTTGCTCATGTCAAAACCTTGCGCGTGCCAACCGGGAAAGCAAAACGCATATCACGAGTTCAAGGGGCCTCTAAAAACCGCGGCTCACGATTTCGTGCATTCTGGGCAGCGCCGCTGTCCGCGCGAGGCGCGGTAGAGGCTTCTGCACCACCAGCGCCGCGCCAATACCTGCAGCGGCCGGCGCGTCAGTTGAACGATAAAGAGAATTTCCACCATAGCTCGATCCATCGTCCCCTGAAAAACGAGATAGGGCGGCATTCCCGAATGAGAATGCCGCCCACATCGCATCAGCCATGCAGCTTGTTCGCGGTCTCCGCGATCACGCGTCCTTGATAGCGCGCGCCGGCGAGTTCGTTTTCGCTCGGCTGGCGGCTGCCGTCGCCGCCGGTGATGGTGGTGGCGCCGTAGGGCGCGCCGCCGGTCACTTCGTCGAGCTTCATCTGGCCGGCAAAGCCATAGTTCAGGCCGACGATGGTCATGCCGAAATGCAGCAGGTTGGCAATGATCGAGAACAGCGTAGTTTCCTGCCCGCCGTGCTGGGTCGCCGTTGATGTAAAGGCGCCGCCGACCTTGCCGTGCAGCGCACCCTTGGCCCAGAGGCCGCCGGCCTGATCGAGGAAATTGGCCATTTGCGACGCCATCCGGCCAAAGCGCGTGCCGGTACCGATGACGATCGCGTCGTAATTGGCGAGGTCTTCGATCTTGGCGATAGGGGCTGCCTGGTCGAGCTTGTAGTACGACGCTTTTGCGACTGCTTCGGGTACCAGCTCCGGCACGCGCTTGATATCGACGGTGGCGCCGGCCTTGCGTGCGCCTTCAGCGACGGCATTCGCCATCGCCTCGATGTGACCGTAGGCGGAATAATAGAGCACGAGTACTTTGGCCATGATGGCTTCCTTTGAGTTTGAAGTGGGTTCTTCGAGATAAAAAGCGGTCGTCATGCCCGGGCTTGTCCCGGCCATGACGGGGGAAGGGGGCGGCGTTGCCGTTACGCCGCGTCGACCAGCACCAGTTCGGAATCTTCCAGCGCGGTAATCGTCAGCTTCGCCTCGTTGCGGATCGCAGCGCCGTCGCGGGCATTGACGCGCACGCCGTTGACCTCGACGCTGCCGGCCGCCGGCACCAGATAGAGGTGCCGCGCCTTCTGTGCCTCGTATTCCGCGCTCTCGCCGGCCTTCAGCGTGGTGGCGAGCACGCGCGCATCGGCGCGGATCGGCAGCGCGTCCTTGTCGCCGTCCATGCCGCTCGCAATCGTCACGAGCTTGCCGGAGCGATCCGACTTCGGAAACGGTTTCGCGCCCCAGGTCGGCTGGCCGCCCGTCGTCGTCGGCACGATCCAGATCTGGAAGATCTTGGTCTTCGCGTTTTCCAGATTGTACTCGGAGTGACGGATGCCGCTTCCGGCGCTCATCACCTGCACGTCGCCGGCTTCCGTCCGGCCCTTGTTGCCGAGCGAGTCCTGGTGCGTGATCGCGCCTTCGCGGACATAGGTGATGATTTCCATGTTGGCATGGGGATGAGCGGGAAAGCCGGTGTTCGGCGCGATCTCGTCATCGTTCCACACCCGCAGCGCGCCGTGGCCCATATTGTCAGGATCGTAATGGCCGCCGAATGAGAAGTGATGTTTTGCTTTCAGCCAGCCGTGATCGGCGCTGCCGAGTTTTGCAAAAGGTCTGAGTTCGATCATGGGATATTCCTTCTTTTGAAAGCTTTTTTGAATGAGGAGGCCGGCCGCGCACGGCCGGCCTCGCTGGATTGAGTTAGGCGCCGAAGCCGCCATCGACGTTCAGCACCGTGCCGGTCACGAACGAGGCTTCGGGACTCGCGAGGAACAGCACGCCGGCTGCGATTTCTTCCGGCTTGCCGAAGCGCTGCAGCGCGTGCTGCTTGCGCTGGAGGTCGGCGAAGTCGCGGTCGTCGTCCGGGTTCATGTCGGTGTCGATCGATCCCGGCTGCAGCACGTTGACGGTGATGCCGCGCGGCCCGAGGTCGCGCGCCGCGCCCTTGGTGTAACCGACGACCGCGGCCTTGGTGGCGGCATAATCGGCAAGGCCGGGGAACGAGGCGCGGGTTGCGATATCGGAACCGATCGTGACGATTCGGCCGCCTTCGCCCATCAGCTTCGCCGCCGCGCGGATCGCGGCAATGACGCCGTGAACATTGACAGCGTCCTGCCGGGCCAATGCCGCTGTATCGGCGTTGGGATCGTCGACCGCGCCGCCGACGGCAACGCCGGCATTGTTGACGAGGATGTCGAGCCGGCCGAAATCCTTGGCGACGTTCTTCACCAGCTGGTCGACGTCGACGGAGGACGCCTGATCGGCCTTGTAAGCGCGGGCGTTGATGCCCTTGGCCTTCAACTCGGCGACGACGGCTTCCGCCTTATCGGGGGATGCCACGTAGCTGATCGCGACGTTGGCGCCTTCTCCCGCAAGGGCGCGGGCAGAGGCCGCGCCGATGCCGCGCGAACCGCCGGTGACGAGCGCTACCTTGCCTGAGAGCTTCTTGGTCATGGGATTTCTCCGTTGCTTGAATTCCGATGGCCACTGGATATGCCGTCCGGCGTGGTATAGAAATAGAAACTATTGAAACTCATTGTTTCCAAAATTAGCCTTGGAGGCAGCCCGAATGTCAAAGCTCCCGGATTTCGAGGCGCTCGCGATTTTCGCGAAAGTCGTGGAGTTACGGTCGTTTGCGGCGGCCGCGACCGAACTGGCACTGTCCAAGGCCACGGTGTCCAAGGCGGTCAGCCGACTCGAGCAGCGGCTGGGCGCGCGGCTGTTCAATCGCACCTCGCGGCGGCTGGCGCTGACCGATGCCGGGCAGAGGCTCGCCGAGCGCGCCGCGCGCCTGCTGGCCGATGGCGAGGACGCCGAGAACGAAGCGTTGTCGCAATCGATGGCGCCGCGCGGGCTGGTGCGGCTCGCGGTGCCGATGACGTTCGGGGTCAAAGCCGTGGCGCCGATCTTGCCGGAGTTTCTTAGCGCTTACCCGGAGGTCTCGATCGATCTTCATTTGAGCGACGCAACGGTGGACCTGATCGGCGAGGGTTTTGATGCCGGCTTGCGCATCGCGCGGCTGCCGGACTCTTCGCTGATCGCGCGGCGGCTGTGCGCGATGCCGCGCTACACCGTGGCGGCGCCATCCTATCTAAAGCGCCAGGGCAGGCCGACGCATCCGATGCATCTCGCCCGGCACAAGTGCTTCGGCTACGCCTATCTCTCCACACCCGGCGTCTGGCACTACACCAACGCGGCCGGCGAGCAGGCCAGCGTGCGGCCTGCGGGCCAGCTCCGCGTCAACAATGGCGAGGCGCTGCTGCCGTCGGTCATTGCCGGGCTCGGCATCGCCGACCTGCCGGACTTCATCATCGGCGACGCGATCGCCTCCGGCGACGTGGAGGTGATCCTGAAAGGCTGGCACCAGCCGGAAGGCGCCGTGCATCTGGTAACGCCGCCCGGCGGACCGCGGCCTGCGCGGGTCGAAGTGCTGGCGGAGTTCTTGGCGAAGCAGTTTTCGAAGGCGAAGAAGCGGTGAGGTCTTGTAGGGTGGGCAAAGCGAAGCGTGCCCACCGATGACGCGCACGGACGGAAATTCGCTCAACGCACGCGATGAGCGCCAAGGCCGAAGAATGGTGGGCACGCTGCGCTTTGCCACCCTACCGTTTGAGGCTAGGCTGCCCCCAAACAATCAAAACAAAAGCACCGGGGAGAAACTACCAATGAACCGCCGCGAACTCCTGAAAGCCGCCGCCGCACTGCCGCTTGCGCAAACCGCGCTCTCCAACGCCGCGTTCGCTCAAAGTCCATACCCCTCGCGCAACATCACCATGATCGTGCCGTTTCCGCCCGGCGGCCAGGCCGATCTGGCGGCGCGTCCGATTGCCCAGGCGCTGGAGCGGATTCTCGGCAAGCCCGTGATTGTCGATAACCGCGCCGGTGGTGGCGGTGGATCGGTCGGCAATGCGGCGGCGGCGCGCGCCGAGCCCGACGGCCATACGCTGCTAATGACGCTGTCCTCGCTCGCCGTGCTGCCGGAAGCCGACCGGCTGTTCGACCGCCCGGTGGCGTATGAGGTCTCGCAGTTCGCGCCGATCGCACGCGTGCTCGCCGATCCGACGCTCTTGGCAGTGCCGGCTTCGGCGCCGTGGAAGACGCTGCAGGAATTCGTCGACGATGCGAAGAAGCGTCCCGGGCAAATTCCCTACGGCTCGTCCGGTCCCTACGGCACGCTGCATGTGGCGATGGAAATGTTCGCGGCGAGCGCCGGCATCAAACTGTTGCACGTTCCGTTTCGCGGCGCCGGGCCGGCGCTGACCGCGCTGTTGAGCGGCACCGTACAGGCGATGGCATCCGCACCGGGTACGCTGAAGCAGCAGGTCGATGACGGCAAGATGCGCGTGCTTGCCAACTGGGGCGCCGAACGCGTCAAGAGTTTCCCCGATCTGCCGACCTTCAGAGAGCTCGGCTACAGGGACGTCGAGTTCTACATCTGGGCCGGACTGTTCGCGCAGGTAGCCTTGCCGGCGCCTATCATGACGCAGTTGCGTGAAGCGATGGCGCAAGCGGTGAAGGCGCCGGAGGTGGTCAAGACTTTCGAAACCGCCGGAAGCCCGGTCGCCTATCAGGACGCCCCCGAGTTTGCGAAGTTCGTTGCGGAAGACAGCGCGCGGCTGGTCGCGGCGGTGAAGAAGATCGGCAAGGTGGAGTAGCGGAACCCGCTTCACGTTTTTTTGTTCGCACTAACGTCGCGTGGCCGCATTCACTCGGCAGGCTGAACGCTGCCGCCGCGCGGAGTTCCGCGCCAACTCGAAGATCGAAAGAAAGGACTTGATCCATGCAAACGCAACGGATTGTCCTGGGCCTTGCCGTTGCGATCGCCGGCATTGGCGCTGTCGTCCCCGCATCTGCCCAGGAATATCGCGGAACCTGGGAACAGCAGATGGCCTGCACCCCCGACGTCTGGCGGCTCTGCGGCGACCAGATCCCCGATGTCAATCGGATCGTGGCCTGCTTGCGGCAGAACACGCCGCAGCTCTCCAGTGGTTGCCGCGCGGTATTCGAATCGCAGGCCAATGCACAGCAGCAGCGTGTGCCGCAGCAGACGGTGCCTCGTTCGCGCACGCCGCAACAAGTGCAGCCGCAGGCCGTGCGGCCCCAGCCGCGACCGTTCTATGAGGAAGACGAATAGGCCGGCGCTTCAGGCACGCGCCTGTGCTCGCAGACGTCGACCCATTCGGCCGACGTCAGTTCCGCCATGCGCGCGGGCGTGATTTTCACCGCGCTGTGAGTCGAGCCCGCGGCCGGCACCACGATGTCGAATGCCTTCAGCGATACGTCGCAATAGACCGGCAGCGGCGTCTTCAATCCGAACGGACAGACGCCGCCGACTTCGTGTCCGGTGATCTCGGCGACTTCCTCGAGGCCGAGCATCTTGGGCTTGCCCCCGAACAGCGTCTTGACCTTCTTGTTGTCCATCCGCGACGTGCCGGCGGCCACGATCAGCACCACGCGCTCGCCGATCCGCAAGCTCAGCGTTTTTGCAATCCGCGCCGGCTCGACGCCGTAGGCTTCGGCGGCCAACGCGACAGTGGCGGAACTGATCTGGGATTCGATCACGGCGATATCGGGCGCCTTTTCTGCGAAGAAGGCGCGGACGGACTCAAGACTCATTTCAGGACCTTTGGGCAGACACCAGGGCGGGAAGCTCGGCGAGACTGTGGATGCGGTGATCGGGCGCGACGCCAAGTTCATCCATCTGGGTGCGCAACGCCCAAAACATCGTCAATGGCGGCAGCGTCTCGCTTTCGAGGCAGGCCAGCGCCATCGCTTCCGGTGTCACCCGCTCGATCCAGGCGACGTTGAGCCCGAACGCCTTGGCGCCGCAGGCGTCCCACGGATTGGCTGATATAAATAGCACTTCGGCGGGCGGCACGTGCAGCACCTCCTCGATCAGCATGTAGGCTTCGGGGCTGGGCTTGAAAATCTTTTTGGCATCGACGCTGATGACCGCATCGAGCACGCGGTCGAGCCCGCTGTTGCGCACCAGGGCGTCCAGCATGTCAGGGCTGCCGTTGGACAGGATCGCGAGTTTCCGATCTTTCACCGCCGAAAGCGTCGCCAGCGCATCCGGATAGAGTTCGAGATGCAGATATTTGTCGATGATGCGCGCGAAAGCATCGTCGTCATATTGCAGCCCGAGGCTGCCAAGCGTGTACGCCAGCGAGTCGCGCGTCACTTCGGAGAAATCCCGATAGTGCCGCATCAGCGAGCGCAGCCAGGTGTATTCGAGTTGCTTGATGCGCCAGACCTGGGTGATGATTTCGCCGTAGCCGGGGAACGCGTCCTCGGTGACATCGGCCACCGACTGAATGTCGTAAAGCGTGCCATAGGCGTCGAAGACAATTGCTTTGATGGTCACCGAGCGTACCCTTTGTTCTGGCCTACTCTTTGTAGCCGATCGTCGCGTCGAGAAACTCATGCAGCGCCACGGCCGCTTGATCCGCCGCCGATTGGTTGAATTCGAAATGATGACCCGAGGTTTCCATCGGGGTCTTCAGGCTCGGCGCGTCGAATGCGTGATAGGCGTCGGGATACACGACGAGTTTGATCGGAATGTCGCGGTCCTTCCGGCGCGATATCCCCCAGCCGTCGCGTCCGGCCACCATGTTGCGGCACTCTTCCGCCGAATTCAAATCGTCGCGTTCGCCGATCAGGATCAGCGTGGGGACGGTCAGGTCGCCCTTCAATCCTGCGCAAGGCGGGTAGAACGCAACCGCGGCGTGGAATTTGTCCGCCGAGCCTTGCTCGATCGCGCCGCGTTCGACTGCGGCGAGAACCGACAGGCCGCCCCGCGAGAATCCGACGGCGGCAATGCGCGCGGGATCGATCGACGGATGCTGCGCCAGAAATTTCAGGGCCCGGTAGGCGTCGAAGTTGAAATCCTTGGAAGCGCTGTCGCGGCAGTTTTTGACGCCCCGCGGACCAAAGCTATCGACCGAGAGCGTTGCATAGCTCCAGGACGCGATCCGCTTGCCCCAACGTTCGTCGATGTGCCGCCAGTTTCCGTTGCAGCCATGCAGCAGGATGACTGCAGGCGAGGGACCCGTGCCGAGCGGACGTCTCAGATACCCCTGCAGTGGATGCGAACTCGCCAGCGGCGTTTCGAGTTCAACGGTGGTGCCGCCGGACTGAGATCGAGCCATCGGACATCCGAGCGCATGTCCGATCAAGAATGCACTTGTGAAGACAGCGATTTTGGCGAGCTTCATCACGCACCACTATCTTCGCTCTACGGCCCGCCGCCCCGGCGAAGCTAACTTATATACCCAAAATCTTCCGCGCGTTGGCCTTCAATACTTTGGGCCGGATCTCCTCGCGGATGTCGAGTTTTGCAAAATCCGCCAGCCAGCGGTCCGGCGTGATCACCGGCCAGTCCGAGCCGAACAGCATCTTGTCCTGCAAAATCGAGTTGATGTAGCGCACCAGGATCGGCGGAAAATATTTCGGCGACCAGCCGGAGAGGTCGATATAGACGTTCGGCTTGTGGGTTGCGACCGATAGCGCCTCTTCCTGCCAGGGGAAGGAGGGATGCGCGAGGATAATCTTCAGGTCGGGGAAATCCGCGGCGACATCGTCCATATACATCGGGTTGGAATATTTCAGCCGCATCCCCATGCCGCCGGGCATGCCCGAGCCGACGCCGGTTTGGCCGGTATGAAACAGCGCGATTGCGCCGCCGTCATTGATCGCTTCATAGAGCGGATAGGCCATGCGGTCGTTGGCATAGAAACCCTGCATGGTCGGGTGGAATTTGAAGCCGCGGACGCCGTATTCCTCCATCAGCTTCTTTGCCTCGCGCACGCCGAGCTTGCCCTTGTGCGGATCGATCGAGACGAAGGGGATCAGGACGTCGAGATTGTCGGACGCCACTTCCAGCATTTCGTAATTGTTGTAGCGGCGGAAACCGGTCTCGCGTTCGGCATCGACCGGGAAGATCACGGCCGCAATGTTCTTGGAGCGGTAATAGGCCGCGGTTTCCGGCACGGTCGGCGGATGCTTGTGCGGCGATTTGAAATATTCCGCCATGCGCTCCTGGAAGTCGTCATAGCCGTCGTCGCCATGCAGGCCGCAGGGCTCTTCGGCGTGGGTGTGGATGTCGATCGCGACCACTTTCTCGATATCGGGCAGCTTGAGCTTGGGCATCTGAGGTTTCCCACCGGCTTGATTTTTGGGTCTGGAAAATTGATTATACTATATAACGAATTCCGCAAGGCGGCAGAAACAAAAGGCGGAAAATAAGGGAGTGGACATGGCGCAGGCCGAGGCTTTCGAAACCGATTTCTGGAAAGACGCCAATCTGCGCAAGGTCTGGGACGACATCGTCCCCGGCGAGCCGCGCAAGACCATCCCGTACACGCTGACGAAAGAGGCGATCGAACTGTACTGCAAATCGGTCGGCGAGGATCACCCGATCTATTTCGATGAAGCCTATGCCAAGACCACCCGCTATGGCGGGCTGATCGCGCCGCCCTCGATCCACATCCTCCTGATGTTCTCCTGCACGCCGGCCGACGACTGGATGCGCTCGCCCGGCACCGTCAATGCCGGACAGTCCTGGAGCTACAACATTCCGGCGCGGCCCAACGACGTCATCACCTTGCAGGCCCGCGCGCTCGACAAGTTCATCAAGCGCGAGCGGCTGTTCGTGGTGCACGACAATGTCTTCTTCAACCAGAAGGGCGAGGTAATCTGTTCCGGCCGCGGCTGGACGATTCGGCCAATGTGAGAGGAGAGCGATCCATGACGACCACGTTCGACAATCTCTCCGCCGGTGACGTCATCGACGGCCCGAAATTCGCGGTCTCACGCGAATCTATCCGCCTGTTCTGCGATGCCTCGCTCGACTACAACCCGCTGCATCTCGACGACGACTATATGAAGGGCAATTTCGGCAAGACCAATTTCGGCGGCATCATCATGCACGGCATGAACAATTTCGGGTTGATCTCCCGAATGATCACCGATTGGGCCTGCCCCGCCGGCGCGGTCCACCGGCGGTTGGAGACGCGGTGGGTCAAGCCGGTCCGGCCCGGCGATACCATCCAGCCCACAGGGATCATCAAAGCCAAGCAGACGACTAAAAAATCCCGCTGGGTTTTGATCGATGTGGTGGTGAAGAACCAGCTTGCGGAAAAGGTCGCGACCGGCGAGGCCCTGGTCGAATTCCCGCGCGACCTGTTTTGCCAGTGATTCCGATGAGTTCTGCGAAAGCGATGGCTGACAGCGAGCAGCTATCAATCGACCCGGCGTTAGGTCCGGAACGGGACAGATGGGCCCGAAAACGGGCCCATTCCGATTGACATCCGGTCCCGCCATGGCTTAGAAACCGCCCAATCCCGGGCGGTAGGCCGCTTTCGGGATAAATCCCATTTTGCCACTTTCGGGTAGCTCAGGTTCGGCCTTCAACACGGCCTTTCAAAGCATCAGGATTGTCCCATGAAGGTCCGTAACTCATTGAAATCGCTGCGTGGTCGCCACCGCAACAATCGTCTGGTCCGCCGCAAGGGCCGGGTTTACGTGATCAACAAGGTGCAGCGCCGCTTCAAGGCCCGCCAGGGTTAAGCCCCAAGGCGCCTAGCCGGCTTTTCTTGCTCGTTTCACAGGTCTTTGACGACGTGCCGCTTTGCGGCGCGATTTTGCGCGTCTAGACTTGGTCCATGGTTTTGAGATTCCCGGGCGCCCGTAACTGCCGGATCGTGGTGACAGCCGCTGTAATGACAGCCGTGCCGGTGACCGCTTTTGCCCAAAGCAACATCCAGGTCGTTCCGCCGCCGAAAGCCGAAAAGAAATTGCCGGAAGCGCCGAGCAAGCTTCCCAAGGTCGGGGCCGATCGTACCCGCGGGCTGGATTTCCTGTTCGGCGCGCTGAAGGCCGCCCCCGACGAAGCCAGCGCCAAGCATGTCGAGGCGCGGATCTGGGCGCTGTGGATGCAGACCCCGAGCGACACGGCTGCGCTGTTGATGCTGCGCGCCAAGGCCGCCATGGATGCACAGAAGGTCGACGTCGCGCTGAAACTGCTCGATGCCGTCATCAAGCTGCGTCCCGACTATGTCGAGGCATGGAACCGGCGCGCGACGCTGCACTACCTGAAGAACGACTACACCCACTCGCTGGAGGACATCCGGCAGGTGCTGATCCGCGAGCCCCGGCACTTCGGTGCGCTGGCCGGGCTCGGCATGATCATGCAGGAAATCGGCGACGAAAAGCGGGCGCTCGAGGCGTTCCGCAAGGCACTTGCCGTCAATCCGCATCTCGAGAAGGTGCCGGAACTGGTCAAGACGCTGACGGAAAAGGTCGAAGGCCGCGATATCTGATACGAGCACGATCCGGACCCGAAGGGCCGCGTTAGCGCAAAGTGGACACCGGTTTTCCCGAGGCAAATGAGAAGCATTTGTCCGAGATCATGCTCGATCAAAAAAGATCCCGATTAACCTTCCCTACGACTTACTTCAGGCAGGAACGCCGCGCCGCCCACGGGCTATTGTCGGCTGACTGCGTGACAAGGAGCGAGCCATGAAATCATTGCTGCTGGCCGGCGCGATGATTGTCGCAACCGGAACCTGCGCTTTGGCGCAAGGTGGCTGTGGGGTGGTCGGCAACCGCGCCACCGCGAAATGCGAGATTGTCACGAGCAATCCCGTTATCAACGCTCAGGTCGGCGGAGACATCTGGTTCGGAACCGGACCCTACCGGTCGCTTGACGACGCCAAGCTGGCCCGTTCGAACATCCCGCAATGCCCTGCAGTAGAAGCACCGCCCGCACAGACGCCGGATGACGAGAACAAATCCAACTAGAGCAGCGTTTTCGAGCCGTTTCGCGTCAGGAAAACGCGTTGATCCCTGAGCGCCTTAGTGGACGGCGTTGCTGCCGCGCGCCATGCCGTCGAGACCTACCGCTGCATAGAACTGCGCCAGTTCCGCCTCAAGCTGCTCGTTGACCCGCAACAACGCCTTGAGGGCGCCGCGGATGTCGCCATTGCAACTCGCTACGATCTGATCGATGGCGGCTTCGCTTGCGTCGGAAATCATGGGGCATCCTCCGATGATACGCTGGAACAATTTGTAGTGAGCGCCCTTGTTCCTGTGGATGTTGGGTACAATGCAGGCGCCCGGCTACCCCCTAATCAGGCACGCGCACACATGGCGAAAGTGTCAGCGCCACTGTACAAATTTGCCGATGACAGCAGTATGACCCCGCTATCCACAGGTTCGCGGCCCTGTGGACAGTCCCGAAACCCGCAACCGATCCGGGCCGTAGCTCGCCGGTGCAGAAAACAGGCCGGAAACTCTCGATGGCGGTAGTGATTGTGGTGGCGGCGCTGGCGGTGCTGGCGCTGGTCACGCAAATTGGCGTTTTTCTCAGCGAACGCGCGCATCCGGCCCAGGGCAGGATCGTCGAGGTGGCCGGCGGAGCCCTCCACATCCTCGATATCGGGCCGCGCGATGCGGCCGGCCCGCCGATCGTGATGCTGCATGGCGCGAGTTCCAATCTCGAGGTGATGAGGCGGCCGGTCGGGGAACGGCTGGCCAGAAAGCACCGCGTGATCCTGATCGACCGTCCCGGGCATGGCTGGAGCACCCGCCTCCGGCTGGAGGATTCGACGCCCGAAATTCAGGGCCGGATGATCGGGGAGGCGTTGGCAAGGCTGGGCGTCGGCCGGGCGATCTTCGTGGTACATTCCTGGGCGGGCGCCCTCGGCCTGCGCATGGCGCTGGATGAGCCGCAAACTGTGGCCGGCCTCGTGATGCTGGCGCCGGTCGCCTATCCTTGGCCGGGCGGCGTCGGGCGATACAACAAGATCATCGCGACGCCGGTGATCGGCCCGCTGCTCGCCTATACAATCACGCTGCCGCTCGGCCATTTGCTGGCCGAACGCGGCGCGCGCGTCGTCTTCCTGCCGCAGACCATGCCGGACGACTTTGTCAGGGACACTGCGACGCCGCTGCTGCTGCGGCCGCGCGAATTTATCGCCAATGCGCGTGACTTCGTGACGTTAAAGGCGGCAGTGGCCGAGCAAGCGCCACGCTATGCCGAGATCACGGCGCCGATCACGATCATCACGGGCGATGAATCCGACAAGACAGTCTCGACCCGCATCCATTCCCGACCGCTCGCTGCCGCTGCGCCGAATGCAAGGCTGATCGTGCTGCCCGGCATCGGCCACATGATTCAGCAAGCGGCGCCCGATCTCGCGATCGCAGAAGTGGAGGCGATGATGGGCGCGATGACGCCGAGGGCGGCAGCGGCGGCCGATTGACGGGTACGGGAGCCCCGGGATCTATCGACCCGCTTCTTCTCGCGATCAGGAGCGACGGTGACGCGCCGCACGTGGCCTGACGGCTCCGGATGAGGTACGATCGGTGCGCGCGGGATTCCGCTGCTCGTCCCGCCAGGGATGAAGCCTAAGAGTTGCGATATCGGGCAGCCGACCTTCGAGGGAGAGCGCCATGTACGCCGCCATTCGTCAGGGCAAGGCCAAGCCCGGCAAGGCCGAAGAACTCACACGCAGGATCAAGGAAGGCGCTATACCCGTCATCAGCGGGGTCGACGGATTCATGGGCTATTACGTGGTCTATGCACCCGACGACACCGTGATCGCGATCAGCCTGTTCAACAACTTTGCGGCCGCCGAAGAATCCAACAAGCGCGCGCTCGCATGGATCGAGCACGATCTGGCGCCGCTGTTGACCGGGCCGGCGACCGCGATGGCGGGCCCGGTGATCGTGCATACGCTGGCTTGATGCGGCGAGCGCTGGAGCCCTCTGAAATCAGAGCAGGGCTGCATCCCTTCACCCTCTCCCTCCAGGAGAGGGTGAAGAAACGCCGCTCTCACTTCTGCTTGCCGTCCTTGTCGAACGAGGAGACGTAGGCCCAGAGATCGTTGGACTCTTTCTCGTTCTTGATGCCGGCGAACACCATCTTGGTGCCGGGAATCTTGCCCTTGGGGTCCTTGATGTATTCGAGGAACACGTCCTTGTTCCACGTAATACCGGAATTCTTGTTAGCGTCGGAATAGGAATAGCCGTCGACCGTGCCGGACTTGCGGCCGTCGAGCCCGTTCAGCACCGGGCCGACCTTGTTCTTGGCGCCTTCGCCGATCGCGTGGCAGGCCAGACATTTGTTGAACGAGGTCTTGCCGGCGGCAGCATCCTGCGCCAGCGCGCCCGATGCCGTGGCCAGTGAGGTAACGACAACCAGCGCGCTCAAAGTCGATATTTTCATGTGGTGCTCTTTGTTTCTTCCCAAGGAGAGGCGGATTTCTTGTGGCAGGCTCGCCTGGATTGGACAAGCCACGAAACTTTGACAGGTTTCACCATTGCCGACTTGTCCCAGAGAGAACTGAAGGTTGGCAATCCAACCTTCGGATGGCCTACCCAAACCTTGGCAGACGTGCTTGATTTGCCACTACAAATCGTTATTCCGCGAGGCTTGAAGGAAGCGGCTTGGAGGGACACGGATGGCCATCATGATGCCGGCTGCCGATCAGGCGGTTCTCAACCGTCGCGGCGAAATCGTGACGGCCTTGCGCGCGATCGTGCCGGGCGAGGGCGTGATCGACAGCGCAGCCGAGATGCTGGCCTATGAGTCCGATGGTCTCACCGCCTATCGGCAGCCGCCGATGGTCGTGGTGCTGCCCGACACCACCGAGCAGGTCGCGCAGGTCCTGAAATACTGCTTTGAGCAGGGCATCAAGGTGGTGCCGCGCGGCTCCGGCACATCGCTGTCCGGCGGCGCACTGCCGCTGACCGACGGCGTGCTCTTGGGGCTCGGCAAGTTCAAGCGCATCCGCGAGATCGATTTCGACAACCGCGTGGTGGTGACTGAACCCGGCGTCACCAACCTTGCCATCAGCCAGGCGGTGGCGCATGCCGGCTTCTATTACGCGCCGGACCCGTCGTCGCAGATCGCCTGCTCGATCGGCGGCAATGTCGCGGAGAATTCCGGCGGGGTGCATTGCCTGAAATACGGCATGACCACCAACAACGTGCTGGGCTGCGAGATCGTGCTGATGTCCGGCGAGATCCTGCGGATCGGCGGCAAGGCGGCGGAGAACTCAGGCTACGACTTGATGGGGATCATCACGGGCTCGGAAGGGCTGCTCGGCGTCATCACCGAAATCACCGTACGGATCCTGCAGAAGCCGGAGACCGCCCGCGCCCTGATGGTGGGGTTTGCCGAGGTCGAAGCCGCCGGCGAATGCGTGGCTGACATCATCGGCGCCGGCATCATTCCGGGCGGCATGGAGATGATGGACAAGCCCGCGATCCACGCCGCCGAAGCCTTCGTGCATGCCGGCTATCCGCTCGATGTCGAGGCGCTTTTGATCATCGAACTGGACGGCCCGAGCGTGGAAGTCGACGAACTGATCAAGCGCGTTGAGGCGATCGCGCAAGCTTGCGGCTCGACGACCTGCCAGATTTCCACGTCGGAGGCCGAACGCAATTTGTTCTGGGCCGGGCGCAAGGCGGCATTCCCGGCGGTGGGCCGGATTTCGCCCGACTATCTCTGCATGGACGGCACCATTCCGCGCGGCGCGC
Organism: Bradyrhizobium sp. AZCC 2176; assembly: GCF_036924645.1. Classification (NCBI taxonomy): domain Bacteria; kingdom Pseudomonadati; phylum Pseudomonadota; class Alphaproteobacteria; order Hyphomicrobiales; family Nitrobacteraceae; genus Bradyrhizobium; species Bradyrhizobium sp. AZCC 2176. Next base: position 3,664,225 of record NZ_JAZHRX010000001.1, read on the forward strand.
TGCCGAAGGCGCTCGCCCGCATCCGCGATCTCTCGGCGAAATATAATCTGCGCGTCGCCAACGTGTTTCACGCGGGCGACGGCAATCTGCATCCCCTGATCCTCTACGATGCCAACCAGCCGGGCGAGATCGAGCGGGCAGAGGCCTTCGGTGCCGACATCCTGCGCGCCTGCGTCGAGCTTGGCGGCGTGCTCACCGGCGAGCATGGCGTCGGCATCGAGAAGCGCGACCTGATGCCGGAGATGTTTTCCGAGATCGACCTCAACCAGCAGCAGCGGCTGAAATGCGCCTTCGACGCACAGGGCCTGCTCAATCCCGGAAAAGTGTTTCCGATCCTGCACCGCTGCGCCGAACTCGGCCGCATGCATGTGCATCGCGGCAAGCTGGCGTTTCCGGATATTCCGAGATTTTGATGATGGCGCTTGCCAGTTTTTCAACCTTCATACCCCGCCACCGGGTCTCGCCTTTGGCGAGCCCGATAACAGGCTCCGGCGGGGTATCCAGTACGCCGCGCCGCCGAATTTCGTCCTCGGCTCCCGCGATTACTGGATCGTCCGCTCCAGTGCGCAATTGCGCACAAGGCGGACGATGACGCCAGAGTTCGGGTTTGAAAGCGTGGATACTCTCAGGGTACGTGATCCCAAGGACGTCGAAGAGGTGGTGCGCGCGGCGATCGCCGGCGAGCAGCCGCTCGAGACCATTGGCCATGGCACAAAGCGCGCGATCGGCCATCCGATGGCGACAAACGCGGTGCTGGACCTTTCGGCGCTCAACGCCGTCTCCTCCTACGAGCCGAACGAACTGATCATCACGGTGCAGGCCGGCGCGCCGCTCGCCGATGTGCAGTCGCTGATCGATTCCAAGAACCAGCAATTCGCCTTCGAGCCGATGGATGCGTCCGCACTGCTCGGCGTGTCGGGCAACGGCACTATCGGCGGCATGATCGGTGCGGGGCTGGCCGGTCCCCGCCGCATCAGGGCCGGCGGCGCACGCGATCATCTGCTCGGCGCGCATGCGGTGTCCGGCTTCGGTGACAGTTTCAAGACCGGCGGCAGGGTGGTGAAGAACGTCACCGGCTATGATCTCTGCAAGCTGCTGACGGGCTCGTGGGGCACGCTGGCGGTCATGACGGAAGTGACGCTGAAGGTGATGCCCAAACCCGAAAGCGAGCGCACGCTGATGCTCGCGGGGCTCGACGATGTCACCGCGAACCGGGCGATGACCGCAGCGCTTGGCTCGCCCTACGACGTCTCGGGCGCGGCGCACCTGCCCAATTCGGCGTTCCGGCCCGCAACCGGCGCGCTCGCGGGTTTGGCGGCGCAGGGGCGGGCAGTCACGCTGCTGCGGCTCGAAGGCATCGCGGTCTCGGTCGCGGATCGCGCCGGCTCGCTGGCCAAGACGCTTGCGCCATTCGGGTCCGTGCAAATGCTGCGGGACACAGCCTCGGCTGCGGCGTGGGGTGCCATCCGCGACGTCGAGCCGTTTGCGGCAGGCGGCGCGCTCGGCGCCTGGCCGGTGTGGCGGATCGTCTGTCCGCCGGCCGCAGGCGGTGCGCTCGGCCAGGCGCTGGCGCGCGATAGCGGGGGCGATGTGATCTATGATTGGGGCGGCGGCCTGATCTGGGCGGCATTGCCGCCCAAGCCGGACGCGCTGGCCGCCCTGGTTCGTCAGCGCGTCGAGGCGGCCGGCGGCCATGCGTCGCTGATCCGCGCATCCGAAGAGATCAGGCGAAATGTCGACGTCTTCCACCCGCAGGCCGGCGGCCTCGCCGCGTTGAGCCGGCGCGTGCGGCACAGCTTCGATCCCAACATCATCCTCAACCGCGGCCGGATGCTGCGGGGGCCTGCGACATGAAAACCGAATTCTCGCTCGTTCAACTGGCCGATCCTGACATCGCGGAAGCGGACAAGATCCTGCGCGCCTGCGTGCATTGCGGCTTCTGCACCGCGACCTGTCCGACCTATGTGCTGCTCGGCGACGAACTCGATAGCCCGCGCGGGCGGATCTATCTGATCAAGGAGATGCTGGAAAAGGACCGGCCGCCGACCGCGGAGGTGGTCAAGCATATCGACCGCTGCCTGTCCTGCCTCGCCTGCATGACCACCTGTCCGTCCGGCGTGCACTACATGCACCTGGTCGATCAGGCGCGGGTCCGGATCGAACGGGATTTTTCGAGGCCGGTGACGGAGCGGGCCTTGCGCGCGGTGCTGGCTTTCGTGCTGCCGCGGCCATACCTGTTTCGCGCCAGCATGATCATGGCGCGGTTCGCCCGGCCGTTTGCAGGCCTGTTGCCGGCGCCGAAGACGACCGCGACACCCGGCCTGTTGCGACGGATCAAGGCGATGCTGGCGCTCGCGCCGAAGGGCCTCCCGGCGCCGGGCCCCTCGGGCGGCAGCGTTTTTCCGGCCACGGGCGAGCGGCGCGGGCGGGTGGCGCTGCTGCAGGGCTGCGCCCAGCAGGTGCTGGCCCCGCGCATCAACCAGGCCGCCATCAGTCTCCTGACGCGCCATGGCATCGAGGTCGTCCTGGTCAGGGACGAGCAATGCTGCGGCGCGCTCACCCACCACCTCGGGCAGGACGGCGACGCGCTGGCGCGGGCGCGCGCCAACATCACGGTGTGGAAAAAGGAGGCGGAACAAGGCGGCCTCGACGCCATCCTGGTCACCGCTTCGGGCTGCGGCACGGTCATCAAGGACTATGGTTTCATGCTGCGCGAGGACCGCGATTTCGCACAAAGCGCGGCGCAGATTTCCGCGCTGGCAAAGGATATCACCGAGTATCTCGCAGGCCTCGCGCTCGCGCCGTCGCGCCAAAAAGGCGACGTCACAGTGGCATATCACTCGGCTTGTTCGCTGCAGCACGGACAGAAAATCACAGGGCTTCCGAAAGAATTGCTTTCCAAGAATGGATTCGTGGTGAAAGATGTGCCTGAGAGCCATTTGTGTTGCGGTTCGGCGGGGACCTACAACATTCTCCAGCCCGACATTGCGAGCAGGTTGCGCGATCGAAAGGTCGCCAACATTGCGACAGTCAAACCGGACATGATCGCTGCAGGCAATATTGGATGCATGGTTCAAATTGCCGGCGGTACGTCAGTTCCTGTAGTGCACACGATTGAGCTTCTCGATTGGGCGACAGGAGGTCCAAAGCCTGGATCGATCCCAGGACTGAATTGATCGATCGGCCTACGGGCGTGATCCGGAACGTCTGCCCCGCGTGTGGATGGCGGGATCAGCATCCGGTTTCCTTGGGACAAACGCAAAAGCGTTTGCCCGGAGATCGCGCCCGGACGAGGGATGGAGCGGGAGGGCACTTCGAAGAAGTGTCGTCCCGATCTGGCCCACGGACTATTCGAAGCGCTCGACGGACTTTGACAGCGACAACAGGAGGACCAGATGGCGAAGGCGAAGAAGAGCAAGAAGGGCAAGAAGGCTAAAAAGGCCAAGAAAGCCGTAGCGGCGAAGAAGAAGTCCGCAAAGAAGGCGTCGAAGAAGGCCGCGAAGAAATCGGCGAAAAAGGCTGCGAAGAAGGGCGCAAAGAAATCGGCCAAGAAGGCCGCCAAGAAGTCAAAGGCCGCCGCGCCGAAGAAAGCTGCAAAGAAGAGCCCGACGAAGAAAAGGAAGGCGGCCAAGCCCGCCGCTCCCAAGGCGGAGCCCGCAATGACGACGCCGGAGCCGGAACCCGCGCCCGCACCGGCGCCGAGCTGGGCTACCCCGGAGCCGTCCGCACCCTCATGGGGGTCGGGCTCGTCCAACGGCGGCGACCACAGCTAGACGGTCGACTGCCAGGAATAAATTTAAAGGCCGCAGCGTCCACCGCTGCGGCCTTTTTCGCGAGCTCCGTCCCGGCGTCGTGAGCGCTGTCCCGAGGCGGCCGGAGCCGTGCTTTCACGGGGAAATTGATTCGCAAAAGGGCGTTCGCTGGTATGTCGCCCATGCCGCTTTTTCCGGGTCCCAATACGGACCGCCAGCGCGAAAACCCCTAAAATTGTTGTGAGAATGCAACACACGCTGAGAAGATTTATCGAAACAGCCAGAACGCCTAAAAAGGCGGCACATGCTTGCCTTTTTTGCTTCACGATCGTGGCGCCGCAGACCACTCTGCAACCGCGTTAAGACATTTGGCCGCAGTTGGTTATCGCTTGCCCTGGGGGGCCGCCGGAGCTGGACTGTCAAGAAGGGTGATGGGGATTGTCATGAAGAAACTGGCTTTGTTAGCAACGGCGCTGGCAATGGTATCGGGTTCGGCTCTCGCTGCAGATATGCGGGTAAAGGCCGTCAAGGCGCCGCCGCCGCCGGCATTCGATCCCTGGGATATCGCCTTCGGCGCGGGTATCACCAACGATTACATCTTCCGCGGCATCACCCAGTCCAACCACAAGCCGTCGGTCAACGCCTATTTCGAGCCGCGCTACAACGTCACCAAGGACTTCCAGCTCTATGTCGGCCTCGGCGCGGCCAGCATCTCGTTCCCGAACCGCGCTGCGGCTGAAGTCGACGCCTACGGTGGCGCCCGCCTGACGGTCGGCCAGTTTGCCTTCGACGTCGGCGCCTGGGGCTATCTGTATCCGGGCGGCACCTGCCAATATGGCGCAGCCAACGCATTTAATGGTGGGACCACTGATGCCGCCGGCGTTCCGCTTAGCGCCGAATGTCTGCAGAACGCGCTAGTAAACAGCAACGTTCTGAAAAAGGACGTCAGCTTCTTCGAGGTCTACGGCAAGGTGAACTACACCTTCAACGACAACTTCTCGCTGGGCGGCAACGTCTACTATACGCCGAGCTTCCTCAACAGCGGCGCCGAGGGCACCTACGCCTCGATCGTCGGCAAGGCGATCGCGCCGACCTCCTGGTTCGGCTCCAGCGGCATCGGCATGTACGTGTCGGGTGAGTTCGGCCGCCAGTGGCTGGGCACCTCGGACTCGTTCTACGGCACCGCGCTGTTCCCGAACGGCATCAACTACGCTGATTACAACACCTGGAACGTCGGCGTCGGCTTCACCTACAAGGTGTTCACGCTGGACTTCCGCTATTCCGACACCAACCTGTCGAAGGGTGATTGCAACGCCTTCACCAGCGACTTCTCGGCTCGCGGCAACATCAACGGCACCAACCTCGGCACCTTCGTGACCCCGATCAATCCGTCGGGCGTCGGTTCGAACTGGTGCGGCGCGGCCGGTATCGTCAAGCTGTCGGCTGACCTGACCGCGATGACCAACCTGAAGTAAGATCTTCCTGTCGAAGACGAGGGGGCGGCAGAGCGATCTGCCGCCCCCTTTTCTTTTGGGTGGCGCGGATGAAACGGGATTGGCGGCACAGGCTGCAGAAAGCGATCTCCCGCAACGATCACCGCAGCGTGGTGGCGGGCGCTGTCGCTGGCCTCGGCGGCGCGATCGCCATCGGCGCCATGGAATTCTTCTCGTCCGTCGCGCACTACCCGCTCGCGGTGATCCCGTTCGCCACCTCGATCGTGCTGGTGATCGGATCGCCGGACGTCGAGCCGGCCCAGCCGCGCGCTTTGATCGGCGGGCACGTGATATCGGCGCTGGTTGGCCTCGCCGTGCTGAAGCTGACCGGGCCGCAGGCCTGGGCCGCGGCCGCCGCCGTCGGCCTTTCCATTCTGGCGATGTACGTGACCGGGACCTTTCACCCGCCGGCCGGCATCAACCCGCTGCTGGTGGTCTCAGGCAATCTGCCCTGGACGTTCCTGCTCGCGCCGGTGCTGGCCGGCGCGATGCTTTTGACTGCGTTCTCCTACCTCTGGCACCGCGGGGTGCGCCGCCAGCCCTGGCCGCGGCGCTGGCTGTAGATCCGTCGCTTCAAGACGGCGCGGCGACTTTGGCCGCCTCGCGCAATGCGAACTTATCGCCATCCCGGGTCAGCACGATGTTGCTCTGGTGGAACGCCTCCAGCGTCGAGCGGTGACCGATTGAGACAATGGTTGTGGCAGGCAATTTCGCCTGCAGCAGGCGATACAGCGCAGCCTCGGAAGGTTCATCGAGCGAGGCGGTCGCCTCATCGAGGAACAAATATTGCGGCGTGTGCAGCAACGCGCGGGCGAGCCCGAGGCGTTGCTGCTCACCGAGCGAGAGCGTCCGGTTCCAGTGCGCTTCCTCGTCCAGCCGCGACGCCAGTTTCGGCAGGCCGACTGCGGCCACCGCATCCCTGACCTGGTCGGCCGTGAAGGCCTCTGGCTCTGCGGGATAGACGATCGCCGCGTGCAGCGAGTCGATCGGGAAATACGGACGCTGTGGCAGCATCATCAGCTTGGCTCTTGGGGGGACCGCGATCGAACCGGTCCCGAACGGCCAGATCCCGGCAATGGCGCGGAACAAGGTCGATTTGCCAGACCCCGACGGACCCGTGATCAGGGTGCGCTCGTTACCGCGAAGGCTGAAATTGTCGGCGGAAACCAGCGGCGTTCCGTTCGGCAAGTGCACCAGCAGTTGGCGCAGGTCGATCTTGTTGCTGCCAATCGAGGCGACGACGTCGATGGTGCCGGGGCGGGTCGTCAGCGCCGCGGCGCTGGCAATCGCCTTCTCGAAGCCGTCGAGCCGCGCGACTACGGCGCGCCATTCCGCCAGCGTGCGGTAGATCGAGATAAAAAATGACAGCGCCCTTCGTACGCTGTCGAACGCGGATGCGGTCTGCTGCAAGCCGCCGAGCTGGATCTTGTTTGCGAAATACGCCGGCGCCACCAGAACGTAGGGAAAAATAATCGCGGCTTGGGTGTAGCTTGTGGTGAACGCCGTCACCCTTTTGGTCCGGCCCATGATGCCGTACCAGTTTTCGACGACGCGGGCGAAACGCTGCGACAGTCGCTCGCGTTCGGCGCTCTCGCCGCTCAGCAGCGCTATCTGTTCCGAGTTCTCGCGCACGCGAACGAGGTTAAAACGAAAATCGGCCTCGCGGCGCTGCTGGTTAAAATCGAGGTGGACCAGCGGCGAGCCAATCCATTGCGTCAGCGCCGTTCCAAGGACGGCATAGATCAGCGCGCCCCATACGAGATAACCTGGGATATCGAATTCCTTGCCGAAAACGTGCAGCGGCGCTGCTGCGGAGAGGCCCCACAGGATGATCACGAACGACGCCAGGGTCACGATTGAGCTTAGCAGGCCGATACCGATGCTCAGCGTTTGCTCGACGAACATTTTGACGTCGTCGCTGAGGCGTTGGTCCGGGTTGTCCGCGGCATCGCCGCTTAGCTGCATGCGGTAGTGATTTGCGTCGTGCAGCCACTCGCCCAGATATTTGGTGGTCATCCAGCGCCGCCAGCGGATCTGCAACCACTGATTGAGATAAAGCTGGTAGACGGCAAGCCCGACCGCGCAGAACGCCAGAACTGCAAAGATGCCGATTTCCGTAACGAAACTATCCCAGTTCCTGTCTTGAAGCGCATTGAAGAAGCGATTCTGCCACTGGTTGATCAGAACGTCGATCGCGACCAGCGAAAGTTCGATCGCAATCACCGCCGCCAGCAGTCCGCGGCCGGCCCATTTGTCTTCGGAGCGGAAATAGGGGGCGGAAATGCGCCACACCGTGGCGAGCGTCGAGCGAATATTTTTCACAGATTACCGTCTCCGGAAGGTGGGCTCCAACAGCCTGAAAAGATGGAGGAATTAGGGTCTACTACCGAGCTCACGGAATTGCCTGCCTGCGGCAGCTTGTCGCAGCCATTGCCGAGAGCCTAGCATGGTCGGAACGGCGAGGGGCGGCGGCGATCGAACTTCGCGAGGTTGTGAGCGTTGGCGATGCCAAGGCGGCTCAACCCCGCTTTTCCACGGTTGTTCCCGCGAATCGCTCAACTCATGCCCGGCCATCCAGGCTGGCGGGCGCGCCAATAACACGCGCCAATAACAAATGTCGGGAGAACCGCAATGTGGGATCAAATCTACAATCCGCTCGGCAACGCTGCGCTGTCGACGATCGCCGCTGCCGTGCCTGTCGTCACGCTGCTGGTGCTGATCGCCAGCGGCAAGGTCAAGGCGCATCTCGCGGCCATCATTGCGCTGATCGCCGCCAACATCATCACCATCGGCATCTTCACCATGCCAGCCAACATGTCGATCCGTGCCTCGCTGCTCGGCGTCGTGATCGGCTTCTTTCCGATCGGCTGGATCGTGCTCAACGTCATCTTTCTCTATCGCATCACGGTCGAGACCGGCCGGTTCGAGCTGCTGCAGCGGGCGATCGGCGGCGTCACCACCGATCGCCGCCTTCAGCTTCTCCTGATCGCGTTCGCCTTCGGCGCGTTCTTCGAAGGCGCATCGGGCTTCGGCACGCCGGTGGCGATCACCGGCGCGGTCCTGATCGGGCTCGGCTTCTCGCCGTTGGCGGCCTCCGGCCTTTCGCTGATCGCCAACACCGCACCTGTCGCCTATGGCGCGCTCGGCACGCCAATCCAGGGGCTGGCGTCGGTGACCGGCCTCGACCCCTATGTCCTCGGCGCCATGGTCGGGCGGCAATTGCCGTTCTTCTCGCTGATCGTGCCGTTCTGGCTGATCTGGGCGTTTGCGGGTTTTCGCGGCATGACCGCGGTCTGGCCGGCTATCCTGGTGACAGGCGTATCCTTCGCGGTCCCGCAATTCGTGATCTCGAACTACATCAATCCGTGGATCGTCGATATCGGGGCGTCGCTGCTCTCGATGGGCTGCCTGATCCTGTTCCTCAAGGTTTGGCAGCCCCGCGAGCTCTGGACCTCTCCGGCGTTGCGGGGGCGGGATGAATCGGCCGCGACCGTGAAGCCCGCCGCGCCGCTGGATACGGCGAAGCTCAGCCAGGCGCAGCTCTGGAGTGCGCTGCTGCCGTGGGTCATCGTCTGCGTCGTGATGCTGATCTGGGGCAGTGGCGCGTTCAAGAACTGGGCGAATTCGATCTTCGTCTGGAAGTATCAGGTGCCCGAGCTGCACAACATGATCAACAAGATGCCGCCGGTGGCCGCGAAGCCGACGCCCGAGGCCGCGCTGTTCGACTTCACCTATCTGTCCTTCACCGGGACGGGCATGCTGATCGCCGCGCTTGTTTCCGGTTTCCTGATGGGCTTCTCGCCGCTGAAGATGATCGGCGAATATGGCCGCACCATCAGACTGTGTGCGATCTCGCTGATCACGATCTCGGCGATGCTTGCCATCGGCACGCTGACGCGGCTCTCCGGCGTCGACGCCACGCTCGGCCTCGCCTTTGCCGCGACCGGCGTGCTCTATCCCTTCTTCGGCACGCTGCTCGGCTGGCTCGGCGTGGCGTTGACGGGATCGGATACGGCTTCCAACGTGCTGTTCGGCAATCTGCAAAAGATCACCTCCGAACAACTCGGCCTGTCGCCGGTGCTGATGGCCGCCGCCAATTCGTCCGGTGGCGTGATGGGCAAGATGATCGATGCGCAATCGATCGTCGTCGCCTCGACCGCGACCAACTGGTACGGCCACGAAGGCTCGATCCTGCGTTACGTCTTCCTGCATTCGATCGTGCTGGCCTGTCTTGTCGGCGTGCTGGTAACGCTGCAGGCCTACGTCTATCCGTTCACGATGATGGTTTTGAAATAGGGTTAGCTATCGAGGTAATGACCAAAATCCCCGCGGCAGTGCGCGTGGATATCCCATCGGCTGGGCACTTATGAATCGGATCGGATCGGATAGGCACGTCGTCCGTTCGGCTTGCGGCTGACTTGGCCGAATTCACGATCACTCTGGAAGGCCGGCTTTTCGCAGACTGCCGGTGAAGGTGGCGAAGTCTTCATCCCGGCGGAATGCTGCCAGGTCTGTCAGGTTCGAAATGCGCAAACCGGGTTTGTGTTTCAGAGCCAGTTCCACGCCCTTCTGTGCAGGTTCAAGCCGTTCAGCAAGCGCATTGCTCGCCGCATATACGCATATTGGCAGCAGGAAAGCCGGATAGTCACGCATGGCCGATTCGGCGCACGACGACGCCATGTCGTAGTCACCCGACAGAAAATGAGCATACGCGGCGGCTCCATGCATGCCTGAGGGGTCGAGTGGATTTAGGCGCATGGCGTGCGCGGCATGTTCAAGCGCCAGGTCCGGCTCGCCTCTCCATACCCTCAGCCACGCACTAAGTGTCCAAGCAGTGGCATAGTTCGGATTAACTGCCAGTCCCCGATCCATGAAAGCCGCCGCTGCGTCGAATTCGTGCGCTATGAAGGCGAGAGCATAGCCGCCCATACACAATGCGACCGGGTCGTCATTGCCCAAATGCACTGCTTTCCGAGCGAACCGCGTAGCTTCGGCGCTCTCCTGTACCTGCTCCATCATCCAACCGCGCGCCTTTCCCTGAACGTAGCACCATGCCGCCATGCCGTAGGCACAAGCCAATTTGGGATCGGCTTCGATCGCTTTGCAGTAAAGCTGGAGAGCCTCGCGATTTGCATCCTTCGACCCTCGATGATGCCTGGCTAGTCCGCGGAGGTAGTAGTCATAGGCTGCCAGATTTTCGGTTGGCTTACGGTTGGCCCGCTTGATATCCTCACGCTGCAGCTTGGGGGCGATTGCACCCACGACGCTCTCAGTGACGTGGTCCTGAAGATCAAAAACGTCTTGGAGTGCCCCCTCAAAACGGCCCGCCCAGAGATGTGCCCTGGTTTCCGCGTCGATAAGCTGACCCGCGATACGAATGCGGTTGCCCGCCTTGCGCACGCTACCTTCGAGGACGTAGCGCACACCAAGCTCTCGGCCGACTTGCTTTACATCGACCGTCCGGCCCCTGTAGGTGAAACTTGAGTTTCGTGCGATCACAAACAGCCAACGAAAGAGCGACAGCGCCATTGTAATATCTTCGACGATGCCGTCTGCTAAGTACTCCTGCTCTGGATCGGCACTTAGGTTCTGGAAGGGTAGCACCGCAATCGAAGGCTTGTCGGGATGTGGCAGCGTGGGTTTTCGTGGGACTGCCTCGTCCACGACTCTGAAAACCCGAACCGCGTGCTCAATATTTTTGAGATCTTGCTCGCCCATATCGACAAACTCAGCCCGAATCTTGCCTCGGACGTGATCGTAGGCGGAAGACGAGATGCAGATGCCGCCAGGTTCTGCTATGCTCTCGAGCCTCGCCGCAATGTTAACGCCGTCTCCAAAAATGTCATGGGGTTCGACGATCACGTCGCCGATATTGATGCCCACCCGAAAAGCGATGCGATTGTCTTCAAAGTCACCGATTGTAAGCTCCTTGATGCGGGCCTGGAACTGCACAGCAGCTCGAACCGCTTCGACCGCGCTCGGAAATTCCGCCAAGAATCCGTCGCCGGTGTTCTTCACGATGCGCCCGCCGTGTCCAGCAATTGCGGGCGCGACGCTATCGACGAGGAACGTTGTCAGTCTGGCGTGCGTAGCCTCTTCATCATTGTGCATAAGACGCGAATAGCCAGCCACGTCGGCGGCCAAAATCGCCGACAACCTGCGCTCGACTCGGACTGGTCGCTTGTGCACCATGGCCGCAATCCAACCCTCGATATATTGTACGACCGATCAGGCTATTTAGCCAACGTGCTTTAGGGACGGCTATCCAAGGCTGAGGTCGGCTTTTGGCGAGCCCGCCCCTAGCCAATCACGTCGTTGTCCAATAGAACGGCGCGCGGCGCGGTAGGTCCGGTATTTTTCGAGAGGTTGCATGTTTTCATTCGCACGCACGGCCCGGGCAGGCACGGCTTCGCTCTTGCTGATCGGGGCGGCCCTGACATTCACCCCGGCCTTCGCCGATGACGGCTTTCCGTTCGGAACGGAAATGCAGCTCGACGTGAACCGCCAGCCTGGCTCCAAGCGGATCCCCAATCTGGAGATCGGCGATGCCGGCGAAGTGGTGCTCGAACTCTGGTGCAAGGGCGGCAAGGGCCAGTTTTCGGTGGCGGGCAACACCGTGATCTTCGTGGCCGGCGCCATGCAGAACCGGCCCTGTCCGCCGGACCGCGCGCAGGCCGATGACGAGTTGATCGCAGCGCTGAGCGAAGCGGGCACCTGGAAGCGGCAGGGCGATTTCGTGTCGTTCGTCGGCGCGAAGACGCTGCGGTTTCGCATCAACACGAACTAGGCCTCGTGCGAAAAATGGCCGGGGATGAGCAAGTCTGAGATCAACATTGGGCCCGAAGACCCGAGGCAGGCGGACGTGCGGCGCATCCTCGCCGAATCAAGCGCGTACCTGCAGGCGCTCTATCCATCCGAAAGCAATCACCTCGTGGACGTCGATGCACTCGCAGCACCCGACGCGGTCTTTCTCGTCGCGCGCCGCAATGGAGAGCTTCTCGGATCGATTGCATTTCGGATCATCGCGCCCGGACATGCCGAAATAAAGCGCATGTTCGTGCGCGCTGAAGCCCGGGGCGCTGGATTAGGTCGACGCCTGCTTCATGCACTGGAAGATGCTGCGCGGCAAAAGCACATCAATCGCATCAGCCTGGAGACAGGCATAAGGCAGCCCGAGGCGATCGGGCTCTATCGCGCCGCCGGCTATCAGGACTGTCCGCCGTTCGGGAGCTACAATAACGATCCGCTCAGCCTGTTCATGACCAAGCGCCTGCAGCCCTGAGCGCGGTTAGGGCGTCGCAATCAATCCGCTGGCGGTGGCAATGACCCAGCGGCTGCCCCAGCGCACGATAGACTCCACGCGTCCGAGTCCGGGAATTGTGTCGCCGCGTGCGGCCATCCGAATTCCGTCAGGACCTTCGAGAACGGCGGTGCCGTCCCGAACATCGACAACCGTCCAGCCGGGAATCGTCGCCGGCTTCGTCTCCGGCGCCGCCACCAGGGGCTGCCGCATCGCGATTGCAGCGGCGGAAGGGCTCGCATTTGCCTGGGAGGCCGGGCTCGCAGCCGGGCGTGTCCCGCCCGGCAACAGGGCGGATGGCTTGGGAATACTTCCGACAATGGCGGGCGAATCGGACGCCGATGCCGCCTTTCGAGTGCCTTCGATCCTGCCGCTTGGTCGTGCTTCGGAAATTCGCGGCGAGGGCACTTCCTTCTGCGCGACTTCCACAAGACCGAGCTCGCTTGCGAACTGCGGCCAGTTCAGCCCGCCGGCCCATCCCAATCCAAAGCTTGCCACCAGCGCTGCAGCGACCAGCACCGCGGCGCGCGCCCGATCGCCAAATGGCTCCCGAACCACCAATACGTCGTCGCGATCGGGCTTGAGGAAGTTCCACAGGCCCGCGGGTTGCTCCGGCCGCTGGCCACCAACTACATTCCCCGACCAGATCTCAAAGGTACTCGGCTCGCGGTTTTGCATGGCGTGGCCCACGTTTTGGTGAACCGATGATGATCCGGGAAGCTGAATCGAATCTTAATAATCAAAGCCCGGCACCAGATCATTGGCGCTATACTGACAGCCCGACAGGTTCATGTCGGCTCTGCTTGGCAGTGGCGAAAAGGGAACGGGTAGCTAAAAGCTGCGTCGTGCCCGGCGCGAACCTGACGGTCGCAGGCCCTCCCACATTCCGGGGTTCCCCACAGGAGGATAGCGAGATGACCGAACGAATTTCGTTGGAGGGGAAGGTCGCGGTTGTGACTGGGGCAGGCCGCGGGCTGGGGCGGGCGTACGTCGAGCTTCTCGCCGAACGCGGCGCCCGGGTCGTGGTGAACGACCTGGGGACCAACGTATCGGGGTTCGGGAAGGACTCCCGGATAGCGGAAGAGGTGGCCGACCTCATTCGGTCACGCGGAGGCGAGGCAATCGCGAGTGACAGTGATGTTTCCACCCCTCAAGGCGGCAGTGACCTGATCGCGATGACCATCGAGCACTTCGGGAGAATCGACCTGCTCGTGAACAACGCTGGTATCTGCGGACGCCAGCCATTCGAGGATGCCACCCTTGATGATTTTGATCAGTATTGGCGCGTGCACCTCGGTGGGCCGGTCAACACGGTGAAGGCTGCCTGGCCGCAAATGGTCGCGCAGCGGCGTGGGAAGATCATCCTCACGACGTCAGTCGTCGGCCTGTTCGGCATGCGTGGCCAAGCCACCTATGCGGCGGCCAAGAGCGCACTGGTCGGATTGATGCGCATTCTTGCGATCGAAGGTGCAGAGCATGGCATTCTCGTGAACACCATTTCGCCAGTCGGGTACACGAGGATGCACCCGGCCGCGGGATCCCGCGTGTCTGAAGCAGATGGAAAAGCCACCACGCCTGTTGAGGCTGTTGCGCCAGCGATCGTCTGGCTGGCAAGCGACGGTTGTTCGGAGACGAACCGCATCTACAACGTGGAAGCCGGAGCAATCCAACGTATCGCTATCGTCATGGGACCTGGCTTCTACGATCCACATCTGACACCTGAGAGCATCGCCGAGAACTACGCAAAGGTCGAATCGATCGAGGGCTTCTCCGAGCCGGGTCCGTTCGAGCCCGGGTAACGGCGGTACTCGCTACAGACACCTGCAACTGGCTAAGAACCTCTAACTCAATGGATCATTGTGCACTGTGCCGCGGCGATCGGCAGCATCGCACGCGTCACATTCTTGTCGTTCATCGGCGCGGAGCCGCTTCGGTTTCGGATCAACACCAATTGGGACGCGACTCGTAGTAGACCGAGATAACTTCTCTGGTTCCGCCCCATTCGGACTTCGCCAAAGGCTCGAAGGTCGAATACCGGTCCGCCTGGTACCAATAATAAAGTTGAGAATGATCCTGGCCGAGAAGCGATATGGCCTGCCCGTGTGACGATTGCTTAACCGAAATGCGCATTAAAGTTGGCCGTCGTGAAAATGATCGGCGATACCGATGCCCGTGCTTATCGCGAGCGTGGCTTTTTTTATCACAGGCAAGGCCGCCTCGAGTTGTCGCTGGCCGACTACACCGCCGGAGCCAAGCTCTTTCCCGACAATGGAGATTTCCCAAACGGCCGCGGGGTAGTCCTTAGCGATCAAGGTAAATTCGACGAAGCAATCAGCCAGTTTGACGAGGCGATAAGGCTTGATCCGACAGCCGGCGTTTTCATGCTTGGAAGGGCGGAAGCCTATAATCGTTCGGATCGGCCGCAAAAGGCGCTGGAGGATTGCAACATGGCGCTAGCACTCGGGCATCTCACACGAAATGATACTTATCGACTTCGCGTCGGCGTTGGAACCGCGCATCTCAAGCTAAAGAACCACAAGGCCGCGATTGAAAGCCTGAATGCCGCTGTTGCGCTCAGTCCCAGCTCCACCACTGCGCAGAGGTATCGCGGACTCGCATTCGAGGCGACGGGCGAACTTGATCGTGCGTCTCACGACTATGAGGCTGTCCTGAAACTGAAACCCGACGACGACTTCGCTGCAAAGCGGTTGCAGAAGCTGCGCGCAAGATAAGCCTCCGGCACGGTTTCTTCGCGCGTCGAAAGCGCTCTACTTCCACACACTTCTGTCCGCATCCCAGCGCTGGCCCTTGAATTCCTTGGCCAGCGCCTCGACCGAGCCATTATCGTCTTTCGGTTCGCCGCCTTCTTCGTCGCCGGTGGATTCTTCCGACAGGTTCAGCTTGGGGCCCGTGCTTTCATCCGCGGTGGTGATCACCGGGCTCGAGATCCACAGCATCAGCCGGTCGGTTGCACCCGGTTTGTCCGGTGAGACCAGCGCGGTGACCTCGACGCTTTCGGTGAGTCCGAGCGCGGGATAGATCGGGCTCGGTCGCTTGAAGGTCAGTGTCAGTTTTCCGGTGTTGGCGTTCCATTCGGTGTCCGCCAGCTTGGCGGCCAGCGTTTTGGCCAGCACGCCCGACAGCGCGGAAGCGATCTTGTCCTTGTTGATCTTGTCGCCGTCGCGCCATTCGGCCGCCGCAAAGCGGATGGTGCGGTCCATCTCGACAGAGCCGCTGGTCCATCCCGCCGCGACCACGCCGGGCATTGATTTGGCCTTCGCAATCAGCGCCGCAGTGCGCTCCGGATCGGCGGTGAGGTTGATGGTCTGCTCGCCGGCGCGCAGCGCGTCGCAGGAGATCGAAAGGCTCGAGAGCCCAACCTCGACGGCCTCGCCCTTCAGGCTCTTGAGGAAATCCAGCGCGGCGTCGAGTTTGACCCGCACGCCGAACGCTTCCGGCGAAACCTCGGTAAAATCCTTCGGCGCCGGGGTGATGCCGTCGTCGCTGGTCTGGTTATCCAAAAATTCCTTCTCGCTGAGATCGGAATTGTCCGTCGAGGCCACCTCGGTGACGGTCTGGCCGATCGTGATCTGGCCGCGGAATTCGAAGGTGTCGCCGACCGGCTTGCGCAGCAATTTGACGACGACTGGCTGCTTTTCACCGAGGCTCTGCGTGGTGCCCGTCAGGTTCTGCCCGTTGAGGACAGCGAGATTGGCGACGAAGCGGTCCTTGCGGTCGGAGCCCTTCGCGGCGGGGTAGCAGACGTCGAGGGTAGCCGCGATGACGTTCTTGCCCTGGCGCGTCTCTTTCAGCACGACGTCGGCATTTCCGTCCATCAGGCCGTCGATCGCGGTGAAATACCGCGTCTCGATGGCGCCCGGCGCCGTCTTGGAAGGAAGTTTCATCTGAGCGAAAGCGAGGCTCGGGGAGGCCGTGACAAGACCGAGCAGGAGAAGGAAGCGCGCGCGCATTTGAAATTCCCTGAAACGATTGGAATCGGCAGGGGTCGTAAGTAGCAAACCCTGGCGGCGTTTTCGAGCCAGCACGTCCGGAACCGATCGGCTCGCTTCATTGCCAAAAAAGCCAAAAAAGAAGGCCGCCCGGAGGCGGCCTTCGATCTGTTTGCGTGGGGAACGTCGGGCCCTAGAAGCCCATGCCGCCCATTCCACCCATGCCGCCGCCACCGCCGGGCATCGCCGGCGCCGGTTCCCTCGGCAGTTCGGCGACCATGGCTTCGGTGGTCACCAGCAGGCCCGCGACCGACGAAGCGTCCTGCAGTGCAGTCCGCACCACCTTGGCCGGGTCGATGATGCCCTTGTCGACCATGTCGACATATTCCTCGGTCTGCGCGTCGAAGCCGAAGGTTTCGGACTTGTTCTCCAGGATCTTGCCGACCACGATCGAACCCTCGACACCGGCGTTCTCCGAGATCTGGCGAACCGGGGCTTCCAGCGCCTTCAGCACGATATTGATACCGGCCTGGACGTCGGAATTGTCGTTGTTGATGCGGCCGACGGCCTTCTTGGCGCGCAGCAGCGCCACGCCGCCGCCCGGCACGATGCCTTCCTGCACGGCCGCGCGGGTCGCGTTGAGGGCGTCCTCGACGCGGTCCTTCTTCTCCTTGACCTCGACCTCGGTCGCGCCGCCGACGCGGATCACGGCGACGCCGCCGGCAAGCTTGGCCAGCCGCTCCTGCAGCTTCTCACGGTCGTAGTCCGAGGTGGTTTCCTCGATCTGCGCCTTGATCTGCGTGACGCGGGCTTCGATGTCCTTCTTCTTGCCCGCCCCCTTGACGATCGTGGTGTTTTCCTTGTCGATCACCACCTTGCCGGCGCGGCCGAGCATGTTGATGGTGACGCTTTCGAGCTTCATGCCGAGCTCATCGGAGATGAGCTGACCGCCGGTCAGGATCGCGATGTCTTCCAGCATCGCCTTGCGGCGATCGCCGAAGCCGGGCGCCTTGACGGCGGCGACCTTCAAGCCGCCGCGCAGGCGGTTCACCACCAGCGTCGCCAGCGCCTCGCCCTCGACGTCCTCGGCGATGATCAGAAGCGGACGGCCGGACTGCACCACGGCTTCCAGCACCGGCAGCATCGACTGCAGGCCGGAGAGCTTCTTCTCGTGCAAGAGCACGAAGACGTCTTCCAGCTCGGCGGTCATCTTCTCGGCGTTGGTGATGAAGTAGGGCGACAGGTAGCCGCGGTCGAACTTCATGCCTTCGACGATGTCGACCTCGGTCTCGAGCGACTTGTTCTCCTCGACCGTGATCACGCCTTCATTGCCGACCTTCTGCATCGCCTGGGCGATCATCTTGCCGATGGCGGTGTCGCCGTTGGCCGAGATGGTGCCGACCTGGGCGACCTCGGAAGAGGCGGCGACCGGCTTGGCGCGCTTTTCGAGATCCTTGACAACCGCGTGGACCGCGATGTCGATGCCACGCTTCAGATCCATCGGGTTCATGCCGGCGGCAACCGACTTGGCGCCTTCGCGCACGATCGCCTGCGCCAGCACGGTCGCGGTGGTCGTGCCGTCGCCGGCGGTGTCGTTGGTCTTGGAGGCGACTTCGCGCAGCATCTGCGCGCCCATGTTCTCGAACTTGTCCTCGAGCTCGATTTCCTTGGCGACGGTGACGCCGTCCTTGGTGATGCGGGGTGCGCCAAAACTCTTCTCGATCACGACGTTGCGGCCCTTCGGACCGAGCGTCACCTTCACCGCATTGGCGAGAACATCGACGCCGCGCAGCATGCGCTCGCGGGCGTCGCCGGAAAATTTAACGTCTTTGGCAGCCATTTGGATATGCTCCTTGAAATTGGGATAATCAGCCGCTGCTCTTTCGTCATTGCCGGGCTTGACCCGGCAATCCATCGCCTTCGCGTCACTCTTCCGAAGAGGATGGATGCCCGGGTCAAGCCCGGGCATGACGACTGGTGTGCGGTGATGCAGGTTGGTCTCAGCTCAGCACGCCCATGATGTCGGACTCCTTCATGATCAGGAGTTCCTCACCGTCGAGCTTGACCTCGGTGCCCGACCATTTGCCGAACAGCACGCGGTCGCCGACCTTGAGGTCGATCGGAATCAGCTTGCCGGCCTCGTCGCGGCCGCCCGGGCCCACGGCGGTGACTTCGCCCTGCGACGGTTTTTCCTTGGCGCTGTCGGGAATGATGATACCGCCCTTGGTCTTCTCTTCGGCATCGATGCGCTTGACCACGACGCGGTCGTGCAGCGGACGGAATTTGGATTTAGCCATGACGTCTCCTCTTGAAGTTCCGTGGAAGGCGTGGTTTCAGGTCTGTGCCACGAAAATGGCTGGGAATGCCGGGTATTCGACGCCGCCCCGGGCGGGACAGCACGATCCTTAGCAATCTTCGTATTTGAGTGCTAAACGTGGGGCCGGGGAATATGGCTTGGCGCTGATCCTGTCAAGCAAACAAGGGGGTTAAGGCCTTCTTGAGGCCAATATAGGATGCTCCCACGGAAACCAGATCGGTGCAGCGGCGTAATTTTGACGGACGTCATTGCTCCGGCAGACTTTTTGCGGTTGGCTGCTTGACGGGAGCAGCCAGGAATTGCTCGGGGGAATGCGATGATCAGTTCACGTAATGCGCGTACGGTTGCCAATCTGGCGATCGCATCGGCGCTGACGGTCTTGCTGGCGGCGTGCAGCAGCATGAGCCTGCCGTCGCTGTCGTCCAGTCCGCCTCCCGACGCCGAGCCTGGCGTTGCGCCCGATATGCCGGCCACCATCCGCTCCGACGAGATCGTCGGCCGCTGGGGCCTCGCCTCGTTCCAGAATCCCAATGACCGGGCCCGGACCGAAAAGATGGCGCGCGACCAGTGCAAGCAGCCCTACGTGATCAGCGCCGGTCAGTCGGGCGGCGTGGTCATGCATCTGGCCGACCAGGCCACCCCGCAGGAACTGCGCCTCAAGGGCAGCCCGAGCGGCAAGAACTATATCGGCCCGGCAGGCCCGACCCCTGGCGAACAGGACCGCGAGATCGTCTCGTTCGACGGCCGCGTGCTGATCACCCGCTTCATCGACAAGGATGCCGCGGTCCGTTACGGCAACATGGTCTATGTCCGCTGCGCGCCGCGGGCGTGAGGCGGCCAAGGAATTCCGTCATTGCGAGGAGCGAAGCGACGAAGCAATCCATCGCGCCGCAAGCGGGGGAATGGATTGCTTCGCTTCGCTAGCAGTGACGGTCGTGGAAATAAAAAACGCCGGCGTCTCGCCGGCGTTTCTATTTAGTCAGCGTTAACCAGTCCGATCAATCGAACAGGGCGTCGATATCGTCCTGCGAGGCGTGGCCGGCGTCGCCGTCCAGCTTCGGGCCGTTGAGTAGCTTGGCGTCGCCTTCGCGGGTGTCGACGATCGGCGCGGCGTGAGCCTTGATCGCGTCGACGCCGCCCCAGATGTCCATCATCGTGTAGATGTGCTGCTCGATGAACTTCATCGTGGTCATCACCTTGCTGATGCGCTGGCCGGTGAGGTCCTGGAAGTTGCAGGCTTCGAAAATCGAGACGACGCGTTCCTGAATGTCCTCGCTGAGCAGCTTCTGCTGGTCGGGCGAGATGTTCTTGGACAGCGCGGTCGCCGCCTGATCGATCGCTTCGGTAGCCTCGAGGATCTGCTGGGTGGCCTGTTCGGTGCCGCCGACGACGGCGCCGAGCTCGCCATTGACCTTGGCCATTTCCTGGCCGTCAAAGCTCTTGCCGTGCAGGGTGGCGATTTCGCGCTTGGTGCGGTTGATGGCGTCGTGAATGAGATCGAGCTCGACCTTCAGCTTCGCGCACTGCTCGATCTGGGCGCGATAGGTTTCCAGCAACGCATGGGCATCGGCGGTCTCGCGTGCGATATCGGTGGCGACAGCCGAACCGTCACGGGCGTGGCCGAAGCCTGCCATCTGCGCACGGATCGCGCGCAGCTCGGCCATGATCTCACGATGCATCGGGCCGATCTCGCCGCCTTCGATGGCAGGCATGACAATTGGCGCGTCGCCCAGAATGGCTTGTTCGATACGAAAACGTTTGCGATTGACCGACATGAGTTTTTCCACCCCTTCACTTCACGTGTGTTTTAAACCGATGCGATTTAACGTGAGGTTCACGCCGGAACGCGTCGTGGTGGCGGTTTGCCCGCGGCCGCATACCAACGATTAACCATGAGGGATGCGCGTTCACGCAAAATAAACGCTACCGGACAAATCAGCGCGCGATTGTCGTCGTGGTGAATCGAAACGCCGTTTCCGTTTACCAAACCGATTAGGTTTTGATTTGTATTGATCGCGTGCAACGGCGTTTGTCGAGCCGCTGCCGCGAACCCGTAAATGACGAACAGTACAGAGTACGTCGATGTCCGGAAAAATCTCCCTTGCGCTCCTCGCGGGCGCGTCTTGCCTTTGCTTCGCCAGTGAGGCCAGTGCGATCGACGCCTCGCCAATGGCCGGCCCCGCCGTGATCTACGCAGGCCAGCCCGCACAACCCGCACCGGTGCGCATCGCCTCTGCCGAACGCTCCAACATGGGCGGCGGCTTCATCGAATTCCTGTTCGGCGACGCGCCGCAGGGCGGGCGCTATCAGCAAGCGCCGGCCTATCAGCCGCAGCCCGACTACGGATATGGCGGGCGGCGCGCGCTTTTGCCGCCGATGGATCCGCAGCAGTCGATGCGCCACGAGGAAGAGATGGTCGATCCGGCACAGCGTCCGCTCGATCCGAAATACGAAAAACAGGTGGTCGAGTATCACGGCAAGGAAAGCGCGGGCACCATCGTGATCGACACCCCGAACAAGTTCCTGTTCCTGGTGCAGGGTGACGGCAAGGCGCTGCGCTACGGCGTCGGCGTCGGCCGCCCCGGCTTCACCTGGTCGGGCGTCAAGACCGTCTCGGCGAAGAAGGAATGGCCGGCCTGGACGCCGCCGCCGGAAATGCTGGCGCGGCGTCCCGATCTGCCGCGGCACATGGAGGGCGGCCCGCAAAATCCGCTCGGCGCGCGCGCGATGTATCTGGGGTCATCGCTCTATCGCATCCACGGCTCCAACGAGCCCTGGACCATCGGCACCAACGTCTCCTCCGGCTGCATCCGGATGCGCAATGAGGACGTGATCGATCTCTACGGCCGCGTCGGCGTCGGCGCTAGGGTTATCGTGATCTGATTATCCAAGACGGCCGCGAAAACGGTGTCGTCCCTGCGAACGCAGGGACCCATAACCACAGGTCTACGTCGCTGAAGAAAGTCGTCGATCAAGGCCCAACAATTATGGCCGCGGAGTATGGGTCCCCGCGTTCGCAGGGACGACGGCAGAGTGGAATAAAAACGGCCGCCCGTTCAGGCGGCCGTTGTTGTTTTAGCTCTCGCGTGCCTCACGCGTAATCGCCACCGCCATCATCGCCGTCGAAGCCGTCGGCATCGTGATCCATGTCGTCCTCGTCATGCGAGGCCTGATCGAAGAAGCCCTGCCGCGAACCGGAATCATTGTCGTTGTTGTCGGCGCGCCGGCTTGACGAGCCGATGTCGTTGATGCCGGCATCGCGCGCCAGATCGCCGCCGGACTGGTCGCCCCACGGCCTGCGGTCTTCGATCCCGCCGCTGTGGCCGGCCGTGTCGCCGAAGCTTTGGTGGTTGCCGCCGCCGCCCATCATCGAACGGAGGCTGCCGGCGAGCAACGAGCCGCCCACCACGCCGACCGCGGCCGCTGCCGCGGTGCCGAGAAACGAACCGCCACCGCCGCCGAACGGCGGTTGCTGCGCGCCATAGGAGGGCTGCGCATAGGCCGGCTGATTATATTGGCCGGGCGCCTGGTTCTGCTGCAGGACCTGGCCGGTGTTCCACGCCGGACGGTTGCTCGCCATCTCGGGCGCGCGCACGTTGGGCACCGAACCATGCGACTGGTTCTGTCCGAAGATCGCGTCGCGCATCGAATCGAGGAAGCCGCCGGATTGACCCTGTTGACCCGCCGCTGCTTCCAATTCCTGGATACGCATGTCGGCGCGCTTCAGCGCCTCGTCCTGCACCAGCGTCGTTTGCACCAGCGCATAGACCGCGTTCGGCGCGTTGCGCAGGCCCTGCATGATCGCAGACATCGCCTCCGGATCGCGCTTGGCGCTTTCCAGCTTGGCGAGCCGGTCGAAAAGATCGTCAATCAGTTGGCGTTCTTGCGGTGTCATGGCCCTCTCCTTCGCGTCGAATCGAGACGCGTCAAAAAGATGTAGGGCGGGCTTTGTGTCGCAAGTAGTGGGCGGCCGAATTAAATTTTGGTATGCGACAAAACGCCGTGATTTCCTTAAGTCTTATCAACTCAATGTAACTTTGTTCGCCGCCAGCAATGTCGGGAATCGATCGCTTGCCAGGAACGCATGTTCCGCCTCGCGCTGGGTGGTGAGGGGATCGAGACCCCTGAGCGTTTCGTCGACAAACCCAGGATGGCACATCACCAGTCCGCCTTCCGGCAAGTCCTGAAGGAACTCACCCATCAGCACGGCGAAATCGGGCGCTTTCGAAAAATCATAGGCGCCGGCGAAGGCGGGATTGAACGGGATTTTCGCCGCAGCGGCGCGCTTGCGGAATTGCGCGCTGAGAACGTCGAGCACCAGCGCCTTGGGCGCGCCGAGCAGCTTGGCCAAGTGCTGGAGGCGCCCGCCCTGGCGGACCCACGCCGTAGGGGCTGCTTCCTTCACCGCGCGCAGGAAGGCGTCGCGCACCCCAGGGAAAAGTTGCGCGTGCTGGTGGCCGTCGACGAAATCGGGCGCGCGGCCGAACAGCTCCTTGAACGCCGCGAGCTGAGCCAAAACTTCGTCCTCGATCATGTCAGGGTCGAGCCGCCGCAACAGGCCCGCTCGCAGCAGATTCGAAAACGGCAGAAACAGGCCGCCGTCGGTGGGGCGGAAGTGCATCGTCAGCGGACGAAACGGCGCGGTCAGCGTCGCATGCAGGCCGATCGCGCAGCGTGGGCTGTTCGCTGCTGTATCCTGCAGTGCTGTGACCTCGGCGCGGCTAATCGCTGCGCCAACCACCATCACCGACGTTGCATTGAGACGGCCGCGGGAGATCAGATCGCGGATGGCGCGGTTGACGCCCTCGGCCAGCCCGTAGTCGTCGGCGCACAGCCAGATCCGGCGCAGCGCGGCGTCGTTCATTCGGCGGCGGTCCGTTCGCTGGCGGCGGTCTTGCCATCGGCGCGCTTTTCGGAATGCTCGGCGACGAAGTAGATCGGACGCGCCTTCAATTCGGAGAGGATCTTGCCGATATATTCGCCGACGATGCCGATCATGATGAGCTGCACGCCGCCGATCGTCATCAGGCCGATCATCAGCGAGGGATAGCCGGGGACCTGCTTGCCGGTGGTCCACACCTCCCAAAGAATGGTCAGGCCGAACAGGAAGGCGCTGATGGCCAGCAGCACGCCGAGCAGGCTTGCAAAGCGCAGCGGCGCCACCGAGAACGACGTCAGCCCCTCGATCGACAGGCCGATCAGCCGGCCCGGGCTGAACGTGGTGACACCGTGCGCGCGCGGCGCCGGCTCGTAATCGACGCGGATCTGGCGGAAGCCGATCCAGTTCGACAGGCCCTTGAAGAAGCGGTTGCGCTCGGGAAGCTGGCGCAGCGCCGTGGCCGCGCGCGGCGACAGCAGGCGGAAATCGCCGGCGTCCTCGGGGATCTTCTGCCGCGCGCCCCAGTTGATCAGCGCATAGAAGCCGTGCACCGCCTGGCGGCGCAGGAACGATTCATTGTCGCGGTGCGCCTTCGCCGTATAGACGACGTCGTAGCCGTCATCGATCCAGTGCGAGACCAGCTTTTCGACCAGATCAGGCGGATGCTGGCCGTCGCCGTCCATGAACAGCGTTGCGCCGCGGCGGGCATGGTCCAGCCCCGCCATCAGCGCGGCCTCCTTGCCGAAATTGCGCGACAGCGACACCACCTGGATGTCGAGCGCAACGGCGTCAAGCGTGCGCGCGATCGCCAGCGTATTGTCGGCGCTGCCGTCGTCGACATAGACCACTTCGCTTTCGAGGCCGTAGCGCGCCTTCAGCGTGCGGGCGAGGCCGACCAGCCGCGCGTGCAGCAAAGCGAGCCCTGCCGCCTCGTTGTACAGCGGCACGACAATCGACAGCCCTTGCGCCGCGGCGCTGGCTGCGGTCGTCGACAGGCGGGAAACGTCAGAGCCGAGCGTCATCGATCAGGTCCCAGATTATCCAACCGTATATGTTACCGGCCGCTAGCTGTCGCAACGATGAACGAAACGGCAGCCTTATTGCCGCAAGAACGCCTCGAGCCTGGCAAATAACGGGTTTTCCCGGTCGAGCACATAGTCGAGCGAGGCGATCGACACCGTGTCGGCGCCGTGCTCGCGCAGAAAACTGCCGAGCGCGTAAAGCTGCACCGGGGGGCAGTGCAGGGTGATCATGCCCGACGAGGTCGGCCCGCCGAACGGCGCCACCACACCAAAACGGTTATGCGCCTCCGCCAGCAACGCATCGTTGCAGCCGGCGAAGCGTGTTCGCACCTCGCGATATTTGCTGGCGCGCGCACGCGCGGCGATGTGGTCGAGGATGACGCGCGCGGTCTCGCGGGCGTCAGTCGACCAGTCGGCGTCGCGGGACGCCACGAGATTGGCCTGGCTGCGCAGGATCACGCCGTCATCCAGCACCTTGAGGCCGTTGGCAGCGAGCGTCGCGCCTGTGGTGGTGATGTCGACGATCATCTCGGCGGTGCCGACGGCGGGCGCGCCCTCGGTGGCGCCGGCGCTTTCGACGATACGGTAATCGACCACGCCGTGAGCGGCGAAGAAGTTGCGCGTCAAATTGATGTATTTGGTCGCGACCCGCATCCGCCGGTTATGCTTGGCGCGGAAACCGGTGGTGACGTCGTCGAGATCGGCCATGGTGCGGACGTCGATCCAGGCCTGCGGCACCGCGACCACGACATTGGCGCTGCCGAAGCCGAGATTGTCGATCAACAGCACGCGCCTGTCGGCGTCCGCGATGCTTTCGCGCAGCAGATCCTCGCCGGTGACGCCGAGATGCACCATGCCGCGCGCCAGTTGCGAGGCGATCTCGCTCGCCGAGAGATAGGCAATCTCGACATTGTCGAGGCCCGCAATGGTGCCGCGATAGTCGCGCGCGCCGCGCGGCTTCGCCAGCGATAGCCCCGCGCGCGTGAAAAACGCCTCGGCGTTTTCCTGCAGGCGTCCCTTGGAGGGAACGGCGAGGACGAAGGGGGCGGTCATGCGGCGCTCCCTTGCTTGCCGAGTTGCGTCAGGGCTTCGATCCAAACCGAAAAGCCGACCGCCGGGATCGGCGTCGGCGAACCGAGCTGCGTCATCAGGCCATCATAGCGCCCGCCCGCCACCAGCGGTTCGATGCCGTTGCCCAAGGTCTTTCCTGCGTCGTGCAGTTCGAATTCGAAGCCGGTGTAGTAATCGAGCCCGCGGCCGAACGAGGTGGAAAACCGCGTCAGCTTCGTGTCGATGCCGCGCGCGGCCATGAAGCCGATGCGGCTTTCGAGCTGGTCGATGGCGGCTCCGAGATCGAGCCTGGCGTCGGCGGCGAGTGCGCGCAGTTGCGCCACCGATTCATCCGGGTCGCCCGCGATCGCGAGGAAGCGCTTGATGATGTTGAGCGCATCGCGGGGCAGCGCGCCGCCTTTCAAGGTCGATTGTTCTAGGAAGCGGTCCGCGATTTCGGCGACCGTGCGGCCGCCGACATTGGTGGTGCCGGCGATCGACATCAGGTCGGTGACCAAGGCCAGCGCCGCCTTGCGGTCGGAGCCGGCAAGTGCAGCCAGCACACCTTCATATTCGTTGCGGCCGGGTGCGGTCGCAAGCGTCAGCCGCTCGATATCGTCGGTGAGGCTGACCTTGCGGTTGAAGTCCTTGATCAGCCGCCGGCGCCAGACCGGATAGAGATTAAGCGCATCGATCAGCGCGGTGAACAAGGCGACGTCGCCGGTGCGGACTTCGACATCCGTCAATCCGAACGCCGAGGTCGCTTCCAGCGCCAGCGCCAGCATTTCCGCATCAGCCGCAGCGCGGTCCTGTCGGCCGAAGGATTCGATGCCGGCCTGCAGGAATTCGCTCGGCTGGCCGCCGCGATAGCGGAACACCGGTCCGAGATAGCTGAAGCCCGCGGGCTTTCCGGCGCGCTTCGAGGCGAGATAGTCGCGCGCCACCGGAATGGTGAGGTCGGGGCGCAGGCAGAGTTCTTCGCCCGACGCGTCGGTCGTCAGGTAAAGGCTCTTGCGGATGTCCTCGCCGGAGAGGTCGAGGAATGGCTCTGCCGGCTGCAGGATGCCGGGGTGGGCCTGGATGTAGCCGCCTTGTGCAAACGACAATAGCAGCGCATCCGCCCAGGCGGCGGATCCGGCAGCACCTCTGACGGCAGCGGTCGCGGTCATTTCAGGTCCAAATACCCGGAAAAACCGGGGTTCCAGGGTTCGTTTGGGGTTCCGCCCGGAGGCCGGCGGCTCGTTGGCGCAGGCCTTACCATGGCCGAACCGCCGTTTCGACAGGGATTGGCGAAGTGGCTTAATGATTGGGAGCGTTAACGATTTTAAGACGGCTTGGCTAGCAGGAGCGTCGGACGCTGTAACCGCGTGGGTTTGATGGCAAAGATTGCTAAAATCTGTGGTCGCATCCATATTTGGGAAGAAAGGTGCTCGCCATGAATATGAATGTCTCGCTGACTGACGAACTTAGCGAGTTCGTCAAAGCCAAGGTTTCGAGTGGCCGCTACACCTCGGCAAGCGAGGTTGTGCGCGAGGCGCTGCGGATCATGGAGCAGACGGAAGAAGCCCGGCTGGCTTTCCTGCGGAATGCCTGGGCGGCAGGCCAGGCGAGCGGCGACGCAGGCGTGGCCGATTTTGCGAGCATCAAAGCACAAGGTCGGGCGCTGAAGGCGGCGGGCAAGTAGCTTGGGAGAGGTGCGCCTTTCCCGGCTCGCAGAGCGCGATCTCCTGGAAATCTGGATTCGCATCGCGGCGGACAAAGGTCCTGACACGGCTGACCATTGGATTGATCGTATTGAAGCGCGGTGCCGCCAATTGGCGGAATTTCCCGAGTCGGGACCGGCTCGCCCAGACATTGCGGACGATGCGCGGATGATGGTGATGGCGCGCTGGCTGGCGCTTTACGAAATCACGAAGGGCGGCGTCCGCATCATGCGCATCGTCGATGCCGCGCGCAATCTGGGCGAACTGGACCTGTCCGGCGAGTGAGCGCGTGGCGCTTCGTGTCGGAGCGGCGGCAACTCCTCGGCAGACACGGAGGCTCGAGTGCGGGCGCTATCCTTCGCCTGAACTCCGCCAGTCCCCCAGCGCCGCCTGCACCAGCGCCAGCACGGCGACGCCGGCGGTATCGGCGCGCAGGATGCGGGGGCCCAACGACAGCCGCAGCGTCCTCGGCTCCCGCAGCAGCATCGCCCGTTCTTCCCCGGCAAATCCACCCTCGGGGCCGATCACGACGTCGATCCCGTCGGTGGCGCTCAACCCCTGCTGCAGCGCCTCGATGGGATTGCCGATGTCGGCCGCCTCGTCGCAGAACACCATCAGGCGGCTGGTTTCGCGTTTTTCGAGAAAGCGATCGAGCGCAACGGGTTCAGCGACCGCGGCAAGGCTCAGGATGCCGCATTGTTCGGCGGCCTCGATGACATTGGCGCGCATCCGCTCAACGTTGACCCGCGAAACCCGGGTGTGCCGCGTCAACACCGGCTGCAGCCTGGATGCCCCCATCTCGACTGCCTTCTGCACCATGTAGTCGAGCCGCGCGTGCTTCAGCGGCGCAAAGACATAGGCGATGTCAGGCAGGCGATCTTGCGGCCGCGTCCGCGCGACGATCGTCAGGCCGTCGGGCCGCTTGCGGCCCTCGATCTCCGCCTGCCATTCGCCGTCGCGGCCGTTGAACACCAGGATGTTTTCGCCGGCCGAGAGCCGCAGCACGTTGCCGAGGTAATTGCTCTGGTTGCGCTCCAGCGCGATCTTCCCGCCCTCTTGCAAAGGGGCGTCGACGAACAGGCGAGGGGCGCGAAAGTCGAATTCGGGCATGGGAATGTTCCGTTTCCCGGCGCTTTTAGCCCAAAGCGCTAGAATCCGGAGCTATTTTTAGCTTTCGACGCGGCCCTACGCCGCGCTGCTGCCCCAATCAACGGGTTGTTAAGCGTCGGCAGGAATCGTAAAAAGCCCGTCGCAAATCTGCGTCGTTCGGAAGACGTTGGGGCTGCCTGACCTTGCCGGAGAACAAACCCTTGATGATCCGCCGCCTGATTGTGCCGCTGACCGCTGCCATCGTGACCGTTCACGCCGGGCATGTGTTTGCGCAAGGTGCGTTTCCGGCGCCATTGCCCAACCAGAGCGCGGCACCCTCGAATGCCTCGCCGTTTCCGCCGGTGAATGGCGCCGCGCCATCAGCCTCGGTCGGCGCGCCGTCGCCGTTCCCATCGCAAGGTGCCGCCCCGGTCTCCCGCGGATTCAGCGGGCCGCCGCCCCAGGCCAGTGGCTCGGCAGACGACTGCATGAAGGGTTTCGTTCCCTTGCGCGAGGAAGCCGAGCGGCGCGGCAAGATGATCAAGGCCGCGAGCGACCGCAAGGCGCCGCCGGACGAGGCCTGCAAGCTGATCGGCAATTTCGGCCAGGCCGAATTGAAGATGATCAAATATGTCGAGACCAACGCCGCCAAATGCGGAATTCCGCCGCAGATCGGCGACCAGCTCAAGAACGGCCACAAGAACACCGAGAAAATGCAGAAGCAGGTCTGTGCCGTCGCGCAGCAGGCGCAGACGCGCGGACCGGCCGGTCCGAGCCTGAGCGAAGTGCTCGGCTCCTCGGCGGCGCTCCCCGAAGCGCAGCCCGTCAAGAAGGGCGGCAGCACCTTCGATACGCTGAACGGCAACGTTCTCGCGCGATGATCGCGGTCCGATGAGCGACGCGACCGCCCGCGTTGCCGACGCCACCGGCAACTGGGTCGATACGCATGCGCCGTCCTGGTCGCGGCCCTATTTGCGGCTTTCCCGTTTCGACCGTCCGATCGGATCGTGGCTGTTGCTGATGCCGTGTTGGTGGTCGGCGGCGCTGGCCGCCGGCGTCGCACGTGACATTTCGCAATTGCCGCTCGTGATCGTGCTGTTCTTCATCGGCGCCTTTGTCATGCGCGGGGCGGGGTGCGCTTGGAACGACATCACCGACCGCGATCTCGACGCGCGCGTCGAGCGGACGCGGTCGCGGCCGCTTCCCGCCGGGCAGATCAGCGTGACACAGGCGTTTGCCTTCCTGGTCCTGCAGGCGCTGATCGGACTTCTGGTGCTGCTGCAGTTCAACCGTTTTGCGATCATGACCGGCATCGCCTCGCTTGTCATCGTCGCGGTCTATCCCTTCATGAAACGCATCACCTGGTGGCCGCAGGTCGTGCTGGGCCTCGCGTTCTCCTGGGGCGCGCTGATGGGGTTCGCCGTCACGCTCGGGCGGATCGATCTGACCGCGCTCGTGCTCTATGCCGGATCGATTGCCTGGGTGATCGGCTACGACACGATCTACGCCCATCAAGACACCGAGGACGACGCGCTGATCGGCATCAAGTCCACCGCACGCCTGTTCGGCGCGCGCACCCACCGAGCGCTTGCGGTGTTTTATTCGCTCGCGGTGATACTGATCGGCGCAGCGCTGGTGCTGGGCGGCGCGCGCTGGCCGGCATGGATCGGCCTGGCCGCGTTCGCCGCGCATCTCGTCTGGCAGATCAGGCGATTGGACATCAGCAATCCCGCCCTGTGCCTGCGCGTGTTCAAATCCAACCGCGATGCCGGGCTGCTGCTGTTTGCTGGGTTGCTCGCGGACGCAGTGATGCGTTTGGTCTCGTAGGGTGGGCAAAGGCGCGTTAGCGACGTGCCCACCGTCTATCATTGAGCACGCTTCGAAATGGTGGGCACGCTTCGCTTTTGCCCATCCTACGGACTGCGAACTGATTTGCGCTCTGCGCATGCGATGGACGCTGATGGCGCGCAAGACGTGCGGGCCGGAAGCGTACGGCGAAGTCGTGTGGTTCGGGCGCCGCGGTCCTGGCATTAAGTTAAGTCCCAGGAGAAGCGAAGCTTCTCGGGGGCGACGGAGGCAACAGAGCCGTTCTCCGCGCCGCGAGAAGGCGGACGCACACCTCGCCGTCATTCCGGGGCTCGCCAAGCGAGAACCCGGAATCCATCGAACGACAGAGCAAGTGGCGAAATGGATTCCGGGCCTGCGCCAAGTGGCGCATCCCGGAATGACGAACCGAAAAGGCGCATCCTCAGTGCGCAATTGCGCACCGGGGAATGACGACTCAATCCCGCGCGATGATCTCGCGCTCGTCCCGATGAACGGTCTCGGTATTGGTCAGGTTGCCGCGCCGGCGGCGCACCAGAAATTTCGGGCGGCGGGCGCGGATCGCGTTGTGGCGGCGGCGCCTGGCGGCCGGTTCGCTATGGTCATCCTCCGCCAATAGCGGCAGCGCGAAGATGTCGCTCCAGATTTGCCAGGCGGTGGCGATCTCGTCGTGGTCGGAGCTCACGCACAAGGGAATGTTCAGCGAGGGATCGCGATGGGCCAGCACCAGCATCTGCGCGTCGTCATCGAGACCACGCAGCGCGACGCCGAGAAAATCGCTGACGCGGACGTTGATCGCCATCCGCATGCCCTGGACGGCACGGTGCAGCACGACGCGTTCGCGATGAAGTTCGATTTTCCGCACGCCGCCGTCTGCGCGGGTGTCGTGCGCATGGAAGCTAAGCGGCAGAGAAAGAGGGTCGAGCCGCATGACACGGCTCGACCCGGCGGGATTGATCCCGCTTGTTGCTGTTTGATGCCTCACGGCTCTCATCTCCCCGCCGGGATTATGTTCCCGGTCGATACGCGAGACCTTAGCCGAGCGATTTCCGTTTCGCCTTAAAAAGCCTGGTTAAGGAGAGCTAACCTGCCCTGGATCTCGGAGCATGATTGACAAGACCTTGGCACGCATGATTGACGAGACCTTGCGACAATGCCGAAAATGTTTGGCATTGGGCGGCGCAAAATGCTTGAAATCCCTGTGAATCAGGCACATCTGGTGGGTCTGCCGATTTGCGCCCGAGCCCTTCAATTGTCAGGGATTTTGTTTGTGAACTCTTCACCATCCACGGCTTCGCCGCTTTCGCAGGCTCCCGCAACTTCCGACCTGTTCGACCAATCGGCGCTCTCGACGCTGGCGCAGCGGCTGGTCGAGGCCGCAAAGCGCGCGGGCGCGGACGCCGCAGATGCGGTTGCGGTGCGCGGCGTCTCGCAGGGCGTCGAAGTGCGTGAGGGCCGGGTCGAGGAATCCGAGCGTTCCGAAGGCGATGATGTCGGATTGCGCGTATTGGTCGGGCAACGTCAGGCCGTGGTCTCGACCAACGATATTTCCGGC
The DNA here is from genome assembly GCF_036924645.1 of Bradyrhizobium sp. AZCC 2176. NCBI lineage: Bacteria > Pseudomonadati > Pseudomonadota > Alphaproteobacteria > Hyphomicrobiales > Nitrobacteraceae > Bradyrhizobium > Bradyrhizobium sp. AZCC 2176. Next base: position 3,696,159 of record NZ_JAZHRX010000001.1, read on the forward strand.
GATGGCATCGCAAAGCTCGCCGAGCGGGCGGTCGCGATGGCCCGCGTCGCGCCTGATGACAAATATGTCGGCCTCGCCGATCCGTCGCTCTTGGCGCGCGAGTTCGCCGATCTCGACCTGCTCGACCGCGAAGTTCCCTCGATGTCCGAACTCGAACGCCGCGCCCGCGAGGCCGAAGCCGCAGGCATGGCGGTCAAGGGCGTTACCAAATCGGGCGGCGCGTCAGCCTCGAGCGGCATCGGCGGCATGGTGCTGGTCACCTCGACGGGTTTCCACGGCTCCTATTTGCGCTCCAGCCAGGGAATCTCGATGACCGCGATCTCCGGTGAGGGCACCGGCATGGAGCGCGACTACGATTTCACCTCGGCCCCCCACGCGTCCGATCTCGCTTCGCCCGAGAGCGTCGGCCGCAAGGCAGGCGAGCGGACCGTGGCGCGGTCCAATCCGCGCAAGGTCGAGACCTGCAAGGTGCCGGTCGTGTACGATCCCCGGGTGTCGGCATCGCTGGTCGGCCATCTCGTCGGCGCCATCAACGGCGCCTCGATCGCGCGCAAGACCAGCTTTTTGAAAGACCGGATGGGCGAGCAACTGTTTGCGAAGAACATCCGCATCATCGACGATCCCTTGCGGGTGCGCGGCCTGCGGTCGCAGACCTTCGACGCCGAGGGCGTCCAGGTAAAGAAGATCGCGCTCATCGACGAGGGGGTGCTGACCACGTGGCTGCTCGATTGCGCGACCGCGCGCGAACTCGGGCTGGTCACCACAGGGCATGCCCATCGCGGCGTCTCGTCGTCGCCGTCGCCGGGATCGTATAATCTGCATCTCGAACCCGGCGAGATGACGCCAAAGGAGCTGATCTCCGACATCAAGCAGGGTTTTTACGTCACCGACCTGATCGGCTCCGGCGTCAACGGCGTGACCGGCGATTACAGCCGCGGCGCCTCCGGCTTCTGGATCGAGAACGGCGAGATTACCTATCCGGTCAGCGAGGTGACGATCGCGGGCCATCTGCTGGCGATGTTCAAATCGCTGGTTCCGGCCAACGACCTGGAATTCCGCTACGGCGTCAACGCGCCGACGCTGCGCATCGAGGGCCTGACGCTTGGCGGACGCTGACACCGCCGACCGGATCTGGGCGCGCGATGCGGCGCTGTTGCGGGACACCGTGCGCGAAGCCGGCGCGCTGGCGTTGTCGCTGTTCCGCACCGAGCTGAAGAACTGGACCAAAGGCGCCTCGTCGCCGGTCTCCGAGGCCGACATCGCCGTCAACGACCTCGTCGAGCGGCGGCTGCGCGCGGCGACGCCGGATTATGGCTGGCTGTCGGAAGAAAGCGTCGACGATGACCGCCGTCTCGGCAAGGAGCTGGTCTGGATCGTCGACCCGATCGACGGCACCCGTGGCTATCTCGCCGGCCGTGAAGACTGGTGCGTCTGCGTGGCGCTGGTTAGGGGCTCGTCGCCGGTGCTGGGGGCGGTGTTCGCTCCCGCCAGCGACGAATTCTTCTTCGCGATACGCGGCCAAGGCACCACGCGCAACGGGAGGCCGGTGCGTGCAACCGCGGGAACGGAGCTCGATTTTTCCCGCATGGCCGGCCCGAAGCCACTGGTACAGCGGCTGACCTCGTCGCCGGATGAAATCACGCTGCATCCGCGGATCGGATCGCTGGCACTGCGGCTGTGCCGGGTCGCCGACGGCAGCCTCGATGCCGCTTTTGCAGGCGGTCAGAGCCGCGACTGGGATCTTGCCGCGGCGAATTTGATCGTGCAGGAAGCGAATGGTAGAATGACCGCGCTCTCGGGGGATGCGATTGAGTACAATCGCCGGGAAGTGGTGCACGGGGTGCTGGTGGCGGCGGGATACGATCGACATGCGCGCATTGTCGAGCATTTCCGAAATCGTCCGCTGCCCTGAATCGGTCGAAATCCGTGCCACAAATCATCCCGTCCACGCCGCGATAACAGCTATCGCTCTTGCTTGCCGGGCATCTCGTTAGGAAAGACATCATGCCAGATAGCGCCCAGCCGCAATTGCTTCATCTCGTCATCGGCGGCGAGCTGACCGATCTTGAACACACCACTTTCAAGGACCTCGACCAGGTCGACATCGTCGGCGTGTATCCCAATTACGCATCCGCTCACGCGGCCTGGAAGGCGAAGGCGCAGCAGACCGTGGACAACGCCCACATGCGCTATTTCGTGGTTCACCTCCACCGGCTGCTCGATCCAGGTCAAGACACGAAGTCCTCCAGTTAAGAAGTCCTGCAGTTGAAACGATTCCTTCGCGATTTGCTGCGCAGTAGCTGGATTCAGCGCGCGCTGGGGGTGCTTGCGGCCGAATATCTGCGGCTGGTCTGGCTGACCAACCGCTTCAGCTACGATCCGGCCGACGTCTATGACATCGTCGAGCCGGAGATGCCGGCGATCTTCGCGTTCTGGCATGGCCAGCATTTGATGACGCCGTTCATCAAGACCAAGGAGAGCTACCGCGCCAAGGTCCTGATTTCGCGGCATCGCGACGGCGAGTTCAACGCCATCGCCGCCGAGCGGCTCGGCATCGGAACCATCAGGGGTTCCGGCGATCATGGTGGGGCGTTTCACCGCAAGGGCGGCGTCGGCGCGTTCCGGGAAATGCTGCAGGCGCTCGAAGAAAAGTGGAACGTCGCTACCACCGCCGACGTGCCAAAACGGGCGCGGGTCGTGGGGCTGGGCATTATCATGCTGGCGCGGGAGTCCGGACGGCCGATCATGCCCTTTGCGATGGCGACCTCCAGGTTCATTCGGTTGAAGAACTGGGACTCTACCACAATCAATTTGCCATTCGGGCGCGGCGCCGTGGTAGGCATTGAACATGTATACGTGCCGCCGGATGCCGATGCCGAGACTATGGAAAAGTTGCGTCTTCAGGTAGAATCCTATCTGAACGAAGCGACCCGTCGTGCCTACAAGGCGGTCGGGCGTCCGGAGGCCGCTCTTGGCTAATTCGCTGCCGATGACGCTGCGCGTCTACCGGAAACTGTCGTCCGTGATGGTGCCGCTGTCGCCAGCGTTGATCAGCCGGCGGTTGAAGCTCGGCAAGGAAGACCCCGAGCGGGTCGGCGAGCGCCGCGGCCTGAGCGCCGATATCCGCCCCACCGGGCCGCTGGTGTGGATTCACGGTGCCAGCGTCGGCGAGGTGCTGGCGGCGGCGGCGCTGATCGAGCGGCTGCGCGCGCTCAATCTGCGCATCCTCCTGACCTCGGGCACGGTGACCTCGGCGGCGATCGTCGCCAAGCGGTTCCCCGCTGACGTCATCCACCAATATGTGCCCTATGATTCGCCGCGCTACGTCGCGCGGTTCCTCGATCACTGGCGGCCGTCGCTGGCGCTGTTCATCGAATCGGACCTGTGGCCGAACCTGATCCTGTCGAGCGCCGCACGGCGGCTGCCGATGGTGCTGATCAACGGACGGATGTCGCACCGCTCGTTTCCGCGCTGGCGCCGGGTTGCAGGGACCATTTCGGCGCTGCTCGGCAAGTTCGACGTCTGCCTGGCGCAGTCGCAGACCGATGCGGATCGCTTTGCGACGCTGGGCAGCCGCAATGTCATGGTCACGGGAAACCTCAAGCTCGACGTTCCTGCCCCGCCGGCCGATGCCAACAAGCTGGATATGCTGATGGCGATGACGCGCGGCCGTCCGGTGGTGGTCGCCGCCTCCACGCATCCCGGCGAAGAGGAAATCCTGACGGAAACCCACCGGACGCTCGCCGGCTATTTTCCAAAGCTGTTGACCGTGATCGTGCCGCGGCATCCCGATCGCGGCGAGGCCATCGCGCGGATGATCGCAGCTTCCGGCCTCAATCCGACCTTGCGCTCGCATGAGGACCTGCCCACCGCCACGACCGACATCTATGTCGCCGACACCATGGGCGAACTGGGCTTGTTCTACCGGCTGGCGCCGATCGTGTTCATGGGTGGATCGCTGGTCGAGCATGGCGGGCAGAACCCGATCGAGGCGATCAAGCTCGGTGCGTCGGTGGTCCACGGCCCCCACGTCTTCAATTTCACCGACGTCTACGAAGCCCTCGATTCCGCCGGCGGCGCGCGGCGGGCCGATACGCAGGAAATGCTGGTCAAGCAGTTCGGGCAGATGCTCGCCGATCCCAAGGCGCGTGAAGCGGTGCTCACCGCGTCCGAGCGCGTGGTCGGGCAGCTCGGCGGCGCGCTGGAGCGAACGCTCAGCGCGCTCGAGCCGTATTTGCTGCAGTTGCGGATCGAGATGGGAGCCGCCAATGCGTGAGCCGGGCTTCTGGCACGGCCCGGCCTCGCTCAACGCGGATCTCCTGAAACCGCTCGCCGCGCTCTATGGCGCCATCGCCGCAAAGCGCCTGCAGCGCAAGGGATTGAATGCCGGCATTCCGGTGTTCTGCGTCGGCAACTATCACGTCGGCGGCGCCGGCAAGACGCCGACCGTGCTGGCGCTGGCGAAGCTCATGCGCGACCTCGGCGAGACACCGGTCGTTCTCAGTCGCGGCTATGGCGGCGAATTGCGCGGGCCGGTCAGGGTCGATCCTGCCAGGCATGCGGCTTCCGATGTCGGCGACGAGCCTTTGATGCTGGCGGGCCACTTGCCGGCGGTGGTGTCGCGCAAGCGCGCGGACGGCGTGCCGCTGGCGCGATCGCAGGGCGCGACAGTGATCCTGATGGACGACGGCTTCCAGAATCCTTCGATCGTCAAGGACGCGTCCCTGATCGTGATCGACAGCGAGCGCGGCATCGGCAACGGGCAGGTGTTTCCCGCCGGCCCCCTGCGTGCGCCGCTGCGGCCGCAACTGGCGCGCACCGATGCACTCATCATCGTCGGCGACGGCTCCGCCGCTGCAGCGGTGGCGGCAGAGATCGCAGCTCAAGACAAGCCGGTATTGCGCGCGCGCCTGAAGCCGGATCAGGCCGTGGTGGCGGAGCTTCGCGGAAAGCGCGTGCTGGCATTCGCCGGCATCGGCGACCCCGCGCGATTTTTCAACACGCTGCGCGCCAGCGGCATCGACATCGTCGAGCAGCGGGCCTTCGCCGACCATCATCCGTATTCGCAAGCCGAAATCGAAGGCCTGATCACCGAGGGCCGGCGCGATGGGCTGACATTGGTGACGACGGAAAAGGATCTGGCGCGCTTGAGGGATTGGTCGCAGCAAATCGTGCCGTTCCCTGTGACGCTCGAATTCGACGACGCGGCGCTGCTGCGGAAATTCGTGGCCGATCGGCTGTTCAAGGCACGTGAAAGGAAAGAACCGTAGCCCCCGTTGGCTCCATCGGGCTACCAGGCAATCCTAACCCTGCGTCTTCAGCGCGCCGGGAAAGTGTCGCTGCAGCACGGCGGTCGGAACCGAATAGGCCTCCTGCAGATCGACGCTCCAGTATTTCAATTCGTCGAGCGGTATCCGCACGTCGGTGATGGCGCAGCGCACATAGGTCCCGGGCGAGATCACGCGGAAATCGCCATCCAGATATTGCACCTGCGCTTCGCCATGGCCCGAGGGACCGAATTTATTGAGCACCGTCAAACTCTCCGATCGGCCGCGCGCGGGCTGGCCTTAAATCTATTTTTCGGATTCGATCTATCATAAATAGGTCGTACTGTCCGCCCCGGAAACTGACCGACTTGTGATGATTTTGTGCCAATGCGCATGATAGCGTGAATTTTACCGTGCCCGCAGCGTCATACCGATCCGACAGAGACCGATGCGCCTGTTGTCAGCAACGCTATTTCTGACGCTCCTTGCTGCGGCCTGCACGGCCGGTGCCGCGCCATTGCCGGCCCCGCGCCAGGTCGATATCCCGGCGACCGGCCTGACCTTGCATGCCCAGCTCTATAAGCCTGAGGGTGACGGCCCGTTTCCCACCGTGATAGCGCTGCATGGCTGCGGTGGATTGGGCGGGCAGTCCGAGCCGGTGCTGCCGCGCTACCGTGACTGGGCGGAACAGCTATTGAAGACCGGCCATGCGGTGCTGTTGCCGGACAGTTACGGCTCGCGCGAGCTCGGCCCGCAATGCCGCGTCAAGGAGCGCCGCGTGCTGGCCCGCCGGGAACGGGTGGCTGACGTCAATGCATCGCGGCAATGGCTGTTGCAGCAACCCTGGGCCGCGCGCGACCGGATCAGCCTGATGGGATGGGCGAACGGCGCCAGCGCGGTGTTGTGGGCGGTGCGTCCGCAACTGGCGTCGCGCAGTGCTGGACCGGATTTTCGCTCGGCCATCGCATTCTATCCGGATTGTCGCATCTCCTCCGGCCTCGGCTGGAGCACGCGGGTGCCGACGCTGCTGCTGATCGGCGCGCAGGACGACGTCAGTTCGCCGTCAGCCTGCCGCCAGGTGGTGGAGGGTGCCCGCGGTCGCAGCGCGCTCGCGCAGATCATGGTCTATCCCGGCGCATCCCACGATTTCGACCGCGCCAATCTGCCGCTGCGGGCGATCGCAGGCTCCGACGCCGCATTGCCCGAACGCGGTCATATCGGCACCGATGCGGACGCACGCAAGGACGCGCAACGGCGCGTCACGGAATGGCTGGCGCGCTAGAACAGGCTACCCTGATCGACCGGCTTTGAAACGCGCTTCGGTGCCGCCGGCTTCGCCTCGCGCGGCGCGGCATTCGGCGGGCTCGGGGGCACTGGTGTTGCCTGAGGTCGATCAGCATCCGCAGTCGCGCCGACGCGGCCATCGGCGAATTCGATTGTCAGATGCGCATTCGGCCCGACAGAAGCTGCGGCATGCACGGCGTGGCCTTGCGCATCGCGCACGAGTGCAAAGCCGCGCGCGAGCACGCCGCGGTAGGACAGCGCCGACAACAATTGGCCGCTGTGGGCGACGCGCGCGTCAAGACGCTGCATGGCGGTGACCAGCGCGCGGCGGGCGCGCTCGGCCAGCCGCCGCGTGCGCTCGCAGTCACGCGCGATGGCGTTGCGCTGCGCCTGGGCGTTGGAAAGCTTTGAGGCCTTCAGCCTGATCTCGAGCCCGGCAAAGCGTTCGCGCCGGTGGCGCAGCAGCGCGCGGGCGGACAGCCGGATGCGTTCGCCCGACACCGTCAGGCGATGGTTGGCCTGCGCGACCTGTCCGCGCAAAACCTTCAGCGTCAGGCCGGCGCTGAGATGCGAAAAGCGGCGATGGTGGGCGTGCGTATTGGCCTTCAAGCCGCGGGGCAGGGCGGCGCCGAGATGATCCAGCCGCTGCCTGGGGATCGCGAGCAGTTCGCTCAAGCTGGGCAGCGCGCGGGCGGCGGCGCGCAGTTCATTGCGGCGGCTCTCCTGCCCGCGCTGCCAGCATACCATGGTGCGCCGCGCCAGGCTTTCGACCTCGACGAACAATTCGCTGCGGACGGGAACCGCCATTTCGGCCGCGGCCGTCGGTGTTGGGGCGCGCTTGTCGGCGGCGAAATCGATCAGCGTGATATCGGTCTCGTGGCCGACGGCCGAAATCAGCGGGATCATGCTGTCGGCTGCAGCGCGAACCACGATTTCCTCGTTGAACGACCACAGATCCTCCAGCGAGCCGCCGCCGCGCGCGACGATCAGGAGATCCGGCCGCGGAATCTTTCCGAGTTCGGGCAGCGCATTGAAGCCGCGGATGGCGGCGGCCACCTGTTCGGCCGAGCCTTCGCCCTGCACCTTCACCGGCCACACCAGCACCCGGCGGGGAAAGCGGTCCTGCAGCCGGTGCAGGATGTCTCTGATCACCGCGCCCGTCGGCGAGGTGACGACGCCGATCACCTCCGGCAGCCAGGGCAGCAATTGCTTGCGCGACTCGTCGAACAGGCCCTCAGCGGCGAGCTTCTTCTTGCGCTCCTCCATCAGCGCCATCAGCGCGCCGATGCCGGCGGGCTCCAGCGTCTCGATGACGATCTGGTATTTCGACGAGCCCGGATAGGTCGTGAGCTTGCCGGTGGCGATGACCTCGAGCCCTTCCTGCGGCTTGAACCGCATCCGGGCGTGGGCGAACTTCCAGATCACCGCCTCGATCTTGGCGCTCTCGTCCTTCAGCGCGAAATAGCAATGGCCCGAGGAGTGCGGCCCACGGAAACCGGAGATTTCACCGCGGACGCGGACATGCCCATAGGCGTCCTCCACCGTCCGCTTCAGGGCGGAGGACAGTTCCGAGACGGTGAATTCGGGCGCGTTGACGAGGTTTGGCGCGGCGGTCATTTCCAGTGATTCGGCTGAGTTATGCTTTTGCGCAAGGTAGGGACTTTTGGCGCTCATCGCCAATCCGAGGCTTGTCTATCCATATACTCTGTAGTACAGAGAACTCTGTAATATTAACTTGGATGAGTGGGAGGGCTGACGCTTGATCCACAATCTCACCTTTGCCGGCGCAATCCACGCCACGTTGGCGATGCTCTGTATTGCGGTTGGGCTGATCCAGTTTCTGCGCCCGAAGCGCGGCGCGGGCCATCGGGCGCGCGGCTATTTCTATGTTTATGCCATGCTGGTCACCGACGGGACGGCGATGCTGGTCTATCGGTTCAGCGGCCACCTGAACCTGTTCCATGTCGCCGCCATCATAAACCTGGTCTGCGTTGTACTGGCGATCGTTCCGCTGCTGCGCAGTCCGCGGCCGGCGAATTGGAGATTGACGCACTATTACCTCATCTCCTGGTCCTACGTGTCGCTGATGTCTGCAGCCGCGACAGAAATCACGGCGCGGCTGTTGCCGCTGACGACACGTGGGCAGATCGGGTCGGCGGCGTTTGTCTTGTCGATCGTCACGATGACGATCGCCTATATCCTGATCGGGAAGTATCGGCCGCCTGCTGAAGCGCCGTCGGCTTCGCCGAAGCTGGTCGAGCAGAGCGGAGTGCCGTCGTGATCGACAGCCAGCAGGCCAGTGCGGCGCTTGATGACATCAACGAGGTCGTCCGGCGCGTGCGCCAGTCGCAGATCTATCAGGTGTCGAGCCTCATCATCACCATATGGGGCGTAGTGGTGTTCGCAGCCTACATCGCCAACTACACCTGGCCGCGCCAGGGCTACGCGATCTGGACTATCGCCAATCTCGGCGGCCTCGCCATCTCGGTCGCAGTCGGATTCGTCATCAATCGGCGCTCCGGTGCCCGCAGTTTCCCTATCCGGTCGGTGATCACCTACCTGCTGATCGGTGTATTCGGCGCCTTTTGCTCGATCGTGCTCGGCCATTTCGGGCCGCGCCAGATGATCGTGTTCTGGGCCCTCTATGGCATGCTGTTCTATGCGATCGCCGGCCTGTGGTTCGGTTACGCATTCATCGTGATCGCGGTCTGCACCACCGCATTGACGTTAATCGGCTACTATTACATCGGGGCGGCATTCCTGTTGTGGATGGCGGTGGTGCACGGCGGCGGGCTTGTGCTCGGCGGCTTGTGGATGCGCCGGATCTGAAGCGATGGCCGAACTCGACGAGATCATCCACCAGCCGCTGCGGCTGCGCATCATGGCAGCGCTCAACGCATTGCCGACCGCGACCGGACTGGAATTCGCAAAGCTGAAGAAGCTCACCAGTGCCACCGACGGCAATCTCGGCGCCCATATCGAGACGCTGTCGAAGGCGGGCTACGTTGCGGTGGAGAAGGCCTTTGTCGGCAAGAAGCCGCAGACCACGGTGACCGCCACCGCGGCGGGACGGGCCGCTTTCGCCCGCCATGTCGCGATGCTGCAGGAAATCATTGCGGCACAGCCACTTGAATGAAACCGAGGAACCAGGGAGCCTGACATGCGGACCGCCATTGCCATCTTCGCCAACACGCCACCATGGGTTTTCGCCCTGCTGGCTCTGTTGATATGGCAGGGATGCACGGCACTGCGGCCGAGTTCGCAGCCGTTGCCGCGAATGCTGATCATGCCCGCGGTGTTTTTCCTGATGGGCCTTTCGCGGCTGGTGCTGGGTGGAAAATCGGTCGACTTGCTGCTGGTCTGGGTGGCCAGCGCGGCCGCGTTTTCGGCGTTGGCATTGTGCAGCGGGCCGCGGTCCGTGAGGGTAGACGGCGAAACCGGGCGTATCCTGCGCCCCGGCAGCGTGGTCCCTCTGGTCCGCAACCTCACAGTGTTCATGCTGCAATATGCCGTCGCGGTGGTAACGGCGATGAAGCTGGGAGCCTCTTGGGAGGTCGCCGCCGCCGGTCAGGCGGTGTCAGGTGCCTGTGCCGGCTATTTCCTGGGCTGGACCATCGCGTTATTGCACGCTTATCGAGCGCGCATCGCTGCGCCGGCCATGCCTTAGCCAATCTGTCTTTGCACGGGTGCCTGCGGAATGACGGCTGTTGATATCCCCTTGCAGGCGGCGGGAGATTCGTGCGACCGACTGGTTTCGGTTCCCACATCTGGCTCCTGTCATGAACATCCTCCTGCTCGGTTCCGGTGGCCGCGAACACGCTCTCGCATGGAAGATCGCCGCTTCCCCGCTGCTCACCAAGCTGTGGTGCGCGCCGGGCAACGCCGGGATCGCGCGAGAAGCCGAGTGCGTAGCGCTGGATGTCGCTGACCATCCGGCCGTGATCGATTTCTGCAAGCGCAACGCCGTCGATCTCGTGGTGGTCGGCCCGGAGACCCCGCTGGCGGCCGGGATCGTCGACGATCTCGCGCAAGCCGGCATCAAGGCGTTCGGACCGGGCAAGCAGGCGGCCCAGCTCGAGGGATCCAAGGGATTTACCAAGGCGCTCTGCACCGAGTTCAACATTCCGACCGGTGCCTATGGCCGCTTCACGACGGCTCATGACGCGCTGGCCTATGTGCGCAAGCAGGGCGCGCCGATCGTGGTCAAGGCGGATGGCCTGGCCGCCGGCAAGGGCGTTGTCGTCGCCAAAACGCTCGATGAAGCCGAAGCGGCCATCGCCATGATGTTTGACGGCGCGTTCGGTTCGGCCGGCACTGAAGTCGTGATCGAGGAATTTCTCGCAGGCCGCGAGATCAGCTTCTTCGCGCTGTGCGACGGTGAAACCGCGATCCCGCTGGCCTCCGCGCAGGACCACAAGCGCGTGTTCGATCACGACGAGGGGCCGAACACCGGCGGCATGGGCGCCTATTCGCCGACCCCGTTCGTGACGCCGGAAATTCACGACCAGATCATGGCGCGGATCATCCTGCCGACCGTTGCGGGCATGAAGGCGCGCGGCACACCGTTCTGCGGCGTGCTGTATGCCGGCGTGATGTTGACGGAGCAGGGGCCAAAACTGTTCGAATACAACGTCCGCTTCGGCGATCCCGAATGCCAGGTGCTGATGCTGCGGATGATGTCCGATATCGTGCCGGCGTTGCTGGCGGCCTGCGATGGCGAACTGAAGCATTTCGACCTGCGCTGGTTCCCCGAGCCCGCGCTGACGGTGGTGATGGCGGCGAAGGGGTATCCCGGCGACTACAAGAAGGGCACGCGCATCGAGGGCCTCGATGACGCCGGAAAGATCGAGGGCGTCGAAATTTTCCATGCCGGCACGGTGGCAAAGGATGGTGCCATCCTCGCCAATGGCGGCCGCGTGCTGAACGTTTGCGCCTCGGGCAAGACCGTGCTGGAGGCGCAGCAACGTGCCTACGCGGCCGTCGATCGCATCAAATGGCCGGACGGTTTCTGTCGCCGCGACATCGCTTGGCAGGCGGTGGAGCAGGAGAAGGCGACGGGCTGACGCAAAGTCGGCAACCGGGATCGACATCCGCAACGGCGAATGCGCCTTGCAGCGCGGTTTCGCTGCAGGCGGCTGCCAGCCGAGCGGACGCGGTCGTCAGAGCATGCTGCCGACGGCCTTCGTCATCTCATCTGCGGAAAAGGCGCGCAACGATTCGGTGCGAACATTGCCGAGCGCGCCGAGGCTCAGAGTGAGTGACAGGAAGGATAACTCGTCCGGCGCATCGACGATGGTCACAATGTCATATCGCCCCTGTGTCCAGAGTATTTCCTTCACGGTCACTCCGAACGTCTTCGCCATTGCCTTGAAGGCGTCCGCGCGCTTCGGCGACTCCTTGGCGTTGCGGATTCCCTGCTCCGTGAAATTCGCCAGTACGACGTAAGCTACCATGGCCGTCCTCCCGGTTAGGACCCTGCACAACGGGATGTGGCCGAGCCTGCCACAGCACCTGCGGCACTGCCACCTGCGGAATCGGAAAGGTCAGCGGGCGTGACTTATCCTGCCGTGTCCGCGAGGGAGCTATGCCGAAGAGCGCAAAGGCCGCGCGAAGCTGAGCTCGTGCCCATCGGGGTCGGTGAGATGAAAGTAGCGTTCCCCCCATTCGGCATCGCGGGGCGCGGTCGTGGGCTGGCACCCCGCCGCCAGCGCACGGTCGTAAATCGCATTGACATCGGCGACGTAGAAAATGACGCGTCCCCACCAGGACCAGCGCCGTTGATCAGGCTGGGCAATCAGGTTGAGATAGCCGGTTCCTGCCCGAAAGCTCGTAAACGAAGACACTTCGCCGCCGTACGAGATGTCAAACCCCAGTGAGCGGTAGAATTGGACGGCGCGTTTCATGTCGTGGGTGCCAAGTGTGATTGCGCTGATCCCTTCGATCATGACGGCACCTCCGGGTGATAAGATTGGCTGAACGATCAGGTGGGGGTCCCGTCGGCGACATTCCACAGCTCCCGCGGACAACGGCCGTGCTATATTGGGATATGGCAGATGGTCAGGTCGTACTGGTGACAACTCAACCCCTGGAAGGCGGTCCGCCTATCCGCTCGGTCTATTTTGTCGCCGAACAGGATCCGGAGAAGGCGACAGCAATTATTGCGGCTGTCATGGCTCCGAATGAGAAGGTTGAAGCGTGGGGCCGGCTTCCGGAGGTAGCAGTCAAAGCGCTTGGCCTGAAACATAGCGACTTCACGCACGGCTAGCCACGCACACCAAGAGCTCGTCATTCCTGACGACGCGCATGCGCGTCGATCGATGCTTCGCGTCGCCCCCAGGTGCGCAATTGCGCACCGAGAATGACGAGACCAGTCGTTACAGCAGATCGCCGCCCACCGCGCTCGCCGTCGTGCCATGCTCGCGGAACGCCTTGATGACGTTCTTGCCAATCTTCCACTTGTGCACCTCGTCCGGACCGTCGACCAGCCGCTGCGCGCGCACCTGCGTGTACCATTTGGCGAGTGGCGTATCCTGGCTGAAGCCGAGCGCGCCGTGGAGCTGGATCGCGGTGTCGATCACCTTGTGCACCATGTGCGCATGGAAGATTTTTGCGATCGAGTTTTCCTGCCGGATGTCGAGGCCCTTCTCGGCCTTGTAGGCGATGTGCAGCAGCATCAGGCGGCCGATATAGAGTTGCTCGGCACAGTCTGCGAGCATGAACTGGACGGCTTGCCGGTCGGCGAGCAACTGGCCGAAAGTCGAGCGCTTGGTGATGTGGGCGACCGCCATGTCGAGCGCGCGTTGCGCCTTGGCGACGTTGTGCATGCCATGGCGCAGCCGGCCATAGGCGAGGCGGTGCTGGCCCATCGCAAAACCGTTGCCTTCGCCGCCGACCAGATTGTCCGCCGGCACCTTCAGGTCCCTGATCTCGATCTCGGAGTGGCCGCCGTGGATCACATCGTCATGCGGTCCCTCGATCGCCATGTTGGCGACATTGCGCTTGATCTTGTAGCCGGGGTTCGGCAGCTCGACGAGGAAGGTTGAGTACTGCTTGTGCCGCGGTGCGTTCGGATCGGTCTTGGCCATGACAAGCGCCATGTCGGCGACGCTGGCCGAGGACGAAAACCACTTCTCGCCGTTGAGGATGTAGTTCTCGTTGCCGTCCTTCACGGCTGTCGTCTGCATGCCGGTGGCGTCGGCGCCGGCGGCTTTCTCCGTCATCGAGAAGCAGATGCGCTTGTCGCCGTTGAGCAGGGGTTTAAGGAACTTCTCCTTCTGATATTCAGTGCCGTGGGCAAGGATCGTCATCATCGAGGAATCGTCGGGCCCCTGCGTGTTCATCGACAGCGCGCCCAGCATGCTCTCGCCGAGCTCCATCTGCACCAGCGCGTTCGCCAGCGGACCGAGGCCCATGCCGCCATATTCCTTCGGCACCCACGGGCACCACAGGCCGCGCGCGCGGGCCTTGGCCCGCAGCGGGCCCAGCACGTCGGCGAGCGGCTTGGTGTCGAGTTCCTTCTCCGCGGGGATGCATTCGTCGTGCACCCATTGGCGGACTTTTTCGCGGATCGCCTTGGCTTCGGCCGGGATTTCGAAAAGGACTGTCGTCCAAGAAGGAGCGCCCATGCCCGATCTTGCCGATCTGTTTCCCGGATACGCGTCCGAATGGATCAATACTTCGTCGGGTCGCATCTTTGCCCGCGTTGGCGGCAAGGGACCGCCGCTATTGCTGCTGCACGGATTTTCCTCGACGCATGTGATGTGGCACCGGGTCGCGCCGCAACTGGCTGACAAGTTCACGCTGATCATCGCCGACCTGCCGGGCTATGGCTGGTCGGACATGCCTCGCAGCGACGACAACCACACGCCCTACACCAAGCGCGCGATGGCGAAGGTCATGGTGGAGGCGATGGAGCAACTCGGCCATGTGCATTTTGCGCTCGCCGGTCACGACCGCGGCGGGCGCGTTTCCTATCGGCTGGCGCTCGACCATCCCGGCCGGCTGTCGAAACTCGCGGTGCTCGATATCGCGCCGACCTATGATTACTGGGAGAAGTTGAACCGGCTCTCCGCGCTGAAGATCTACCATTGGGCGTTTCTGGCGCAGCCGTATCCGCTGCCGGAGACGCTGATCTCCGGCAACGGTGAATTTTTCCTCAGATACAAGATGGCGAGCCAGATAAAATCGAAGACGCTCGACGCCATCGATCCGCGCGCGCTGGAACATTATCTGGCGCCATTCCGCGATCCCGCCCGCGTGCACGCGATGTGCGAGGATTACCGCGCCGGCGCCTACGCCGACTACGAGATCGACAAGAAAGATTTCGATGCGGGCAGGAAGATCACGATCCCGATGCTGGCACTGTGGGGCGACGCCGGCGTTGCGAGCGCGGCCGCGACGCCACTCGATACCTGGAAGAAATGGGCGACCAATGTAAGCGGCGCGCCGGTGGATAGCGGACATTTTCTCACCGAAGAGAATCCGGATGCGACGGCGAAATTGTTGCGGGAGTTTTTTCTGGCGGTGTGACTTCGTAGGCCTGTCATCGCCTCACCTTGAAAAACTCCTTGAGCAACGTCGCCGCCTCGGTCTCGCCTACCGCCGAATAGACCTCCGGCACGTGGTGGCAGGTCGGCTGCGCAAAGAACCGCACCCCGGAATCCACCGCGCCGCCCTTCGGGTCGGCGGCGCCGTAATAGAGCCGCCGGATCCGGGCAAACGAGATCGCACCGGCGCACATCGTGCAAGGCTCCAGCGTGACGTAGAGGTCGCAATCGACCAGCCGCTCGGTGCCGATGGCCTCAGCCGCCTGCCGGATCGCGAGAATCTCGGCATGGGCGGTCGGATCGCGGTCGGTCAGGGTCCGGTTGCCGGCGGTGGCGATCACCTCGTAACCCCTGACGATCACGCATCCGATCGGAACTTCCCCGGCTTTTCCGGCGTTTTCGGCCGTTTTCAGCGCCAAATCCATGAAAGAAGGGACAGTCATGCCTCGTATCATCGGAAGAAACCTGCTATGAGACCCGCCTTCAGCAAACGCGGATACCGGTTTTGCGTGAGAATGCGCCTTGAGCAAAGTGCGCGCGCGTTATCGCTATGACAGCCCATCCGCTTCCTGATTGGCAATTCATCTGTATTCGAGAGATTATTCATGCCCCGCGATAGCGACAAAAACAACGATTCCCGCGGCCGGCGTGACCGTCCCGGCGCCGGCAAGGGCCGCGCCGGCAGCGGCAAGGGCCGCTCCGGGGCTGCCCGGGGTCCGGAGAAGAAGTTCGCCAAGCGCGGGTTTGCCGGCAAGGACGACGGCGAGCGGCGTCCCTATGCCGGCAAGTCCGACGGTACAAAATCGTTCGGCAAGAAGCCCTACGCCGGCAAGCGGGAGGGTGCTTCTTTCCGCCGCGACGATGACCGTCCGCCGCGCCGGAATTTTGGCGATGCGCCGCGCCCGCGCGGCGATCGGCCCTTCACCCGGGATCGTAGCAGCGACGCCGGTGATCGCCCGGACCGTGGACCGCGCAAGGATTTTCGCCCGCGCGATGATGGCGGCGGCGAGAAGCGCTCGTTCAAGCCGCGCGGCGATCGGTCGAATTTTAGCCGTGACGATCGCACCCCGCGCCGTGATCGCGACGATGCACGCCCGGCCGGACGTTTTTCCGACAGGAAATTTGGCGACAAGAAGCCCTATACCCCGCGAGAAGGGGGCGGCGAGAAGCGGCCCTATACGCCGCGCGGCGAAGGGTTTCGCAAAGACGGCGACCGTCCGCGTGGCGATCGTCCCTTCAGCGCCCGGCCGTCGCGCGATGGCGATCGCCCCCGTGGTGATCGGCCTGAGAGAAAATTTGGCGGTGACAAGAAGTTCTCGCGCGGCGCGCCGGACCGTGGCCCGCGCAAGAATTTCGGTGCCGATCGCGGTGACGCAAAACCATGGCAGAAGCGCGACGATCGCGGCGACCGCGACTCCCGTCCGTCGCGTGATGGCGCGCGGAGTTTTGACAAGCCGCGCTTTGACCGGGCCCGCGACGATCGCGGCGGCGACGAACGTCCGCGCTTTTCGCGTTCGCGCGAGGATCGTCCGAAATTCGACCGTCCCCGCCGGGATCGCGATGGCGACCCTGCGAGGCCGGCCGGCCGCACCGACTGGCAGGAGCATCCGCGCAGCGAAGGCGATCGACCGCGCCGCGACAATGAAGACGACAGCAGGATTTTTGCAAAGCGCCCCGCCTTCGGCGGCCGCGGTGCCTACCGCGAGCGCGCGCCGGATTTCGACAGGCGCGCCCCGCGTCCCGAGCCGAAGCCGAAAAAGGCCGGCGAGCGCATCGCCAAGGTGGTTTCCCGTGCCGGCCTCGCCTCGCGCCGCGATGCCGAGGAATGGATCACGCAGGGCCGCGTCACCGTCAACGGCCGCGTCATCAATTCGCCGGCGCTCGATGTCACCGCCAATGACGTGATCGCGGTCGACGGCAAGGTGCTGCCGCCACGCGAGCGCACGCGGCTGTTCATGTATCACAAGCCGCGCGGCCTGATGACGACGCATGCCGACCCCGAGGGGCGGCCGACCGTGTTCGATAATCTGCCGGAAGGATTGCCGCGGCTGATCTCGATCGGACGGCTCGACTTCAACACCGAGGGGCTGCTGCTGCTGACCAATGATGGCGGGCTGGCACGCGCGCTCGAACTGCCGGACACCGGCTGGCTGCGGCGCTACCGCGTCCGCGCCCACGGCGAGGTCACACAGGCGCAGCTCGATGAACTGAAAAAGGGCGTCGAGGTCGACGGCGTCAAATACGGCTCGATCGATGCGACGCTGGAGCGCGACCAGGGCGCCAATGTCTGGCTGGTGTTTGCGATCCGCGAAGGCAAGAACCGGGAGGTACGCAACGTCATGGCCCATCTCGGCCTCGAGGTGAACCGCCTGATCCGTGTCTCCTACGGCCCGTTCCAGCTCGGCGAGCTCGCCGAAGGCACGGTCGAGGAGGTCAAGACCCGCGTGCTGCGCGAGCAGCTCGGCGAAAAGATCGCGAGCCTTGCCGGTGCCGACTTCAACCGGCCGATGCCCGGTGAGAAATCCGAGGACGAAGACGATGCGCCGCGCGGCAAGAAACCGTTCAAGCCGGCGGGTAAGAGCGCGCTGATCGCCGACCGCAAGGGCCGCCGCGTGCTGGTACAGCGCACTGGCAGCGAGGAGGCCCGCGCCCGCAACGAGGATGAGGCCAACGGCTATGGCCCGCCCCGCCGCCCCAAGCGCGGCTATCACGGCAAGCGCGACCTGAAGCCGCAGGACGAGTAGTTGGGCGATGCGGGTCGTCGGTGGACGATTGAAGGGCCGTAATCTGGCCTCGCCCTCCTCGCAGGCGATCCGCCCGACGGCGGATCGGTTGCGCGAGTCCGTGTTCAACATCCTGATCCATGCCTATGACGACCCGATCGAAGGCGCGCGCGTGCTCGACCTGTTCGCCGGTACCGGCGCACTCGGCATCGAAGCGGTGTCGCGCGGCGCCGGCTTCACGCTGTTCGTCGACAACGGCGCCGAAGCGCGCGCGCTGTTGCGCAACAATGTCGAGGCGCTGGGGCTCGGCGGCGTGACAAAGGTCTACCGCCGCGACGCGACCAATCTCGGCCCGGCACATCCGGTCGAGCCATTCTCGCTGGTGTTCCTCGATCCGCCTTACGGCAAGGGGCTCGCGGAGAAGGCGCTGGCCTCGCTGCGCGATGGCGGTTGGCTGACGCCGGGGGCGCTGCTGGTGGTGGAAGAGGCAAAGGCGGCAGTGTTCGCAGCGCCCGAGGGCTTCGAGGAGTTGGAGCGGCGGGCGTATGACGATACGGAGTTTGTGTTTTTGCGGGCGGAGTGACGCTTTCTTACCCTGGCTTTAGTGGGGGAGTTCTATGCTTGACGAGTACGGCTATCGACGGCGGAAGCCAGCCGCAAGCCGTCAGTCAGAAATGAGCTGGCTCAAATAGTCCGGGGGCTTCCGGTGGGTCGGTCAATCTCTCCCGGAAACATGAGCCGTGGCACGTCCAAGCCTGCCATTTGCCATCAGCCGTTTCAACCGTGACACGGCACGGATCAGTCGCGGTTTTTTCAATTTCGCGACTGCAGAAGCAGCATGGTCCGAACATAACCGACATTTTTCGTCACTCACCAAGGGGGAACAAGAAGTAGCTTGCAGCTACCGCCGCCCAAACAGCTTCTCGATATCGCTCAACTTCAACTCCACATAAGTCGGTCGGCCATGATTGCACTGGCCGGAATTCGGCGTGTCTTCCATCTCGCGCAGAAGCGCGTTCATCTCTTCCGGCTTGAGGCGTCTTCCAGCGCGGACCGAGCCGTGGCAGGCCATCGTGGCCGCGGCATGCATCAGGCGGCGCTCCAGCGGCAGCGCCTCGTCCCATTCGGCCATGTGCTCGGCGAGATCGCGCAGCAAGCCGGCGGCATTCGCCTTGCCGAGCAGCGACGGCGTCTCGCGCACCGCCACCGCGCCGGGCCCGAAGGATTCGATCGAAAGGCCGAACGAGACGAGTTCGTCGGCGCGCGCAAGCAGTTTCTCCACCGTCGCTTCGTCGAGTTCGACGATCTCGGGGATCAGCAGGATCTGCCGCTGCACGCCGTTCTTGGCCAGCGATGCCTTCAGCCTCTCATAGACGATGCGCTCGTGCGCGGCATGCTGATCCACCACGATCAGACCGTCGCGGGTCTGTGACACGATATAGGTCTCGTGGATTTGCGTGCGCGCGGCGCCGAGCGGGCGGTCGAGCAGGTCGGCGGAGGGGTGCGCCTCGAAGCGCACATCGGCGGTCGGTGTGCCGACATCGAACGCGGCCTGTCCCGGTTCGGCGAGCGCAGATGCCACCGAGCCTTCGAACGAAGATGCAGGCCTGACGGGATGGGCCGGCGAACTCCGCCAGTCCCAGTTGGTCGGACGCGGCGCAAAGGATGGGCGGAACGCCGATAGCGCCGCGCCGTCGGTATTGGCGGCGGTTCGCCTGCCTTCGCGGGCAAGGCCGTCTTTCAATGCGTGCACGATCAGTGCGCGGACGAGGCCGGCGTTGCGAAACCGTACCTCGGTCTTGGCGGGATGCACATTGGCATCGACCTCCTGCGGCTCTGTCGTCACGAACAGCGCCACGACAGGATGACGGTCGCGCGGCAGATAATCGGAATAGGCCGCGCGCACAGCGCCGAGAATGAGTTTGTCGCGCACCGGGCGGCCGTTGACGAAGAGATATTGTCCGAGCGCGTTGGCGCGGGTCAGCGAGGGGGCTGCGGCAAAGCCCTCCACCACCACGCCTTCGCGCTCGGCGCGCACTTCGATGGCGCTGGAGCGGAAATCGCTGCCCAGGATGTCGCCGAGCCGCGTCAACCGGCCCGCCGCGCCCGGCAGCGCTGCGGCCCAGGTCACCGGCGCGCGCTCCTCGCCGGCCAGTGTGAAAGCGATATCGGGCCGCGCCATTGCCAGCCGCCGCACCACTTCGCGGATCGCTTCAGCCTCGGTGCGGTCGGTCTTGAGAAATTTCAGCCGGGCCGGCGTCGCATAAAAGAGATCGCTGACCTCGACGCGGGTGCCTTGCGACAGCGCCGCCGGCATGATCGCCGATTTCACGCCGCCTTCGACCGACAGCGACCAGGCGTGCGGCTCGCCGGCGTGGCGCGTGGTAATGCCGAGCTTCGCCACCGCGCCGATCGAGGGCAGCGCCTCGCCGCGAAAGCCCAGCGTGCGAATCCGCAGCAAATCCTCGTCGTCGAGCTTGGAGGTGGCGTGGCGGTCGACGGCGAGCGCAAGGTCGCCATGGGTCATGCCGCCGCCATCATCCGTGATGCCGATCCGCCGCCTGCCGCCGCCGTCGGTGAAAATGTCGACGCGGCTGGCGCCGGCATCGATGGCGTTTTCGACCAGTTCCTTGACTACGCTTGCGGGACGTTCGACCACCTCGCCGGCGGCGATGCGGTTGACGACCTGTTCGGGGAGCTGGCGGACGGGCATGCGGTCTCGGATCGATTCGAGGCTGGGTGGCGATTTTACGCGGCTACCGAGTCAAATGCATGTGTTCAAAATATTTTTACGGAACTTTCCGGACGCTGCGAAGGCGCCGAATATGCGGTCTGCGTATGGCCAAGGATTCGCAAAATGACCCAGAAATCCCTGCACGATCACCACATCGCGCGGCTTGCATGGCGGGCGCGCCGTTCGCGGATAACGACTGATCCGGCGATGAACATGTTCGGGTTTGCGAACGGTGCCTGATGAAGCCGAACTGTTCGTCGTCGACAAAACCTTGGAGAAATGGATGAAGCTAGTGAAAACCTCGGCGATCGCGGTTGCAATCTCGGCTCTGCTTGCCGGTCCGGTGCTGGCGCAAGGCGCCTCATCCGACACCCAGATCCGCGGCGGTGCAAAGGGCACGACCCAGATGCAGGGCGGCGGCGCGTCGGGCAGCATGGACGAGGACGCTACCGCGCCGGCGGGCGCCGGCAGCCAGAAGGCCGGCGCGAAGAGCGGGACGAAGGGCACCGTCGGAGCCGGCAGCGGCACGCCCAAGACGACCGGCGGGGCGACTACCCCTCCAGCGACCGGCCGATAGGCGCCGGGAGGACACCCGTCTCCTCCGCCGGGTTGCTCTCCAAACACAACTCCGGCCGCGATAGGCGGCCGGAGTTTTTTGTGTTTTAGCTGAAGGTCCGCGAACCGAAAGCCCGACTGGACGGCTCTATCGGGGGAGAACCGAGTGAAGTTCTCTCGCTGAATCAAAGGGAGCTGTTATGTTTTATCGCAAGAATTTGCCGGGCTGGGAACGGGCGATGCGGACGATCGGGGGCGTTGTGATGATTGCCTATGGGCTTTTCGGCATGCCCGGCACCATGGCCGGTTATCTGATCGCGGGCACTGGCGCGATTGCGATCGCAACCGGGTTTTTGGGCTTTTGTCCGATGTGCGCCATGGTCGGCCGAAGGCTGCCTTCGCCATGACCGCGCTGGCCGGCGCGAGGCGTTGCGACCCCTTGCTGATCGAGGCCGCACGCGGCGGCGACGCCGATGCGCTGGTCTCGCTGATCGCGATAGCCCAGCCCGACATCCGCCGCTATGCCGCGCGCAATTGCCGCGCGGCCGATATCGATGACGCGGTTCAGGAAACGCTGCTGCTGCTGTACCGGCGGGTCGGCACGCTGCGCGCGGTGACGTCGTTCTCGGCCTGGCTGTTCGCGGTGGCGCGCCGCGCCTGCCTTCGCCTGCTGCGCCGCGCGGCGGCAATGGCGGACGCTTCGGCCGACGATGCGGAAATGCGTCTGGCGCATCTCAGGCCCGAAGACATTCGCATCGACCTTTCCCGCGCCATCCAGTCGCTGCCCGATCACTACCGCGAGGTGATCCTGCTGCGCGATATCGAGGAATTGTCGATCGACGAGATCGCCGGCGTCCTTGGGCTGACGCGCGAGAGCGTCAAGGCGCGGATCCACCGCGCGCGATTGATGATCCGGGAATATCTGATCCGGGATTGAGGCGAGTGCGTTTTCAAGCGAAAGCCTCGGACTTGATCCGGGGTGAATACCGGTTCGCGTCAAGAAAACGTGTCAATCGAAAGATCGGCGGCAGCCCTCAATCGTCGAAAGGCGCGGTGTTGCGCTTCGCCTTGACGTCGCTGCGGCGTTTCTTGCCTTCCAGCCGCCGCTGCTTCGATCCGAAGGTCGGCTTCGTCGGCCGCCGCGGCGTCGGGCGGATCATGGCTTCGCGCAGCATTTCCAGCAGACGGTCGATGGCATCGGCCCGGTTGCGCTCCTGGGTGCGGAAGCGCTGGGCGTGGATCACGATCACGCCCTCCTTGGTCATGCGCTGCCCGGCAATCCGGTTCAGCCGCAGGGCCGCGTCCTCCGGCAGCGTGATCTTGCGCGTGTCGAAACGTAGCTGGGCTGCCGTGGCGAGCTTGTTGACGTTCTGCCCGCCGGGGCCGGAGGCGCGGACGAAGCCGATCTCGATGTCGTTGTCGTCGATCGTGAGGTCGCGGGAAACCCGCAGCATGGCGTTCACCGGTAGTCGTCATGCCCGGGTTTGTCCCGGGCATCCACGACTTATCAGCGTATAGAAAACGTGGATGGCCGGGACAAGCCCGGCCATGACGGCCGAGGGCGAGTGATCAGTTCGCCTTCGGCGGCGCCACCACCGGCTGGGCGGCGGCTTGCGGGGCGCGGCCGACGATGACGGTGAGCAGGCCCTGGCCCCAGAGCTGCTGGGCGACCTTTTTGGCGTCGTCGAGCGTCACGGCGTCGACGAGGGCGTTGCGCTTTTCGATGTAGTCGATCGGCAGCTTGTCGAGCTGGTACTGCAGCAGCGCCTGCGCGAGCTTGGAGGATGTATCGAGCGCCAGCATCTGCGAGCCCTTGAGGTAGGACTTGGCCTCGTCCAGCTCCTTCTGGGTCGGGCCTTCCTCGGCCATGCGGCGGACTTCCTTCTCGATCGCGTCGACGGTCTCCCCGGCGCGGTCGGCGCGGGTGCCGGTATTGCCGATGAACAGGGCGGATCGATCCATCCAGAGCAGCGATTCATAGACCGAATAGGCGAGGCCGCGCTTTTCGCGCACCTCCTTGTAGAGCCGCGACGACAATCCGCCGCCGCCGAGAATGTGGTTCACGACATAGGCAGCCATGAAATTCGGATCGTGCCGGCGAATGCCGGGGCCGCCGAACGTCACCACCGTCTGCGGCACGTCGAGCGGCACGAACGCGCGCTGCGGCGGCTTGGTGGCCTCGACCTCGGCGACCTGCGTCAGGCTGGCCTTGGCCTGCAATCCGCCGAACGTCTTGTCCAGGAGCTTGCCAAGCGTATCGGCATCGACATCGCCGACCACGGCAATGCGCAAGCTATCCTTGGCGACGACGCGGCGGACGTAATCCTTCATGTCGGCGACGTCGATCTTCGGCACGCTGTCGAGCGTGCCGTTGCCCTGCCTGCCATAGGGATGATCGCCGAACGCCACTTCAAGGAATTTGCGGCTCGCCAGCGAGGTCGGGTTGGTGGTGTCGCGACGCAGCCCGGAGAGCACCTGCGCGCGAATGCGCTCGACGTCGGAGGCGTCGAAACGCGGCGAGGTCAGCGCCATCTGCAGGAGGTCGAAGGCCTCGTCCTTGTTGTCCTTGAGCATGCGGAGCGAGCCGCGGAAGTAATCGCGGGTCGATGAGAAGCTCAGTTCGATGGCGCGGCGCTCGAGGCGCTCGTGGAAGGTCTTGGAATCGAGATCGCCGGAGCCCTCGTCGAGCAGGCTGGCGACCATGTTGCCGACGCCGGATTTACCTGATGGGTCCTGGGCGGCGCCGCCACCGAAGGCATATTCCATCGCGATCAGGGGCACGGTGGCGTCCTGCACGAACCAGGCTTCGATGCCTCCCGGCGAGACCAGCCGCTGGATCTTTGCTGCGGCGTGCGACGGCGTCGCCGCCAGCGTCAGCAGCACGGCGCCAGCGATCAGGCTGGATGCGAGGCGCTGCGCGCCGATCGAAAGACGGATCACGAGCGCTTCTCCTCGCGTTTCGGCGCGGCATCCTTGATCAGATAGCCGGTCACCGAGCGTTTTCTGTCGAGCCATTTCTGCGCGGCATCGCGGATTTGTTCGGATGTCACCGCGCGAATCCGGTCCGGCCAGCTCCTGATGTCGTCGATCGAAAGCCCCGTTGTCAGCGCGCCGCCATACCAGCGCGCCAGCGTGGCCTGATTGTCCTGCGCGTAGATCGCTTCTGCAATCAACTGGGTCTTGACCCGCTCGAGATCCTCGGCGCGGGCGGGGTTCTGGATCACCTCCGCGATCACGCCGTCGATCACCTGCTCGATCTGCGAAAACTCGACGCCGGGTTTTGGCGAAACCGAGATCGAGAACTGCGAGGGATCCAGCGAAGTGCCCTGGTAGCCGGCGCCGGCGCTGATTGCGAGCGGGCGGTCGATCACCAGCGCGCGATAGAGATAGGAATTGGAGCCGCCGCCCATCAATTGTGCGAGCACGTCGAGCGCGGGGCCTTCGCCGGCCCCAGCGGTGGTGGAGGAGGGGACGAGATAATAGCGCCGCAGGCTGGTCTGTTCGACGCGCGGATCGGACAGCGTCACCGTGCGCGGCGCCGCAGGCACCGGCTCCTGCGGACGGATGCGATGCGCTGATATCGCCGGCTGCGCCGGGATGCCGCTATAGGCCTTTTCCACCATCGGGCGGACTTCCTTGGCGTCGACGTCGCCCGCGATCACCAGGATCGCGTTGTTCGGCGCGTAGAAGCGCTTGTAGAACGCCAGCGCATCCTCGCGGTCGAGCTTCTCGATCTCCTGGCGCCAGCCGATCACCGGCCGGCCATAGGGATGGTTGAGATACAGCGCCGCCATGATCTGTTCGGTCAGCCGCGCGTCCGGGTTATTGGCGACACGCATGTTGAACTCTTCCAGCACGACGTCACGCTCGGGAAGTACATTCTCGTCCTTGAGAATGAGGCCGGTCATGCGATCGGCCTCGAACTCCATCATTTTCGCCAGTTGCTCGCGCGGCACGCGCTGGAAATAGCCGGTGTAGTCGAGCGAGGTGAAGGCGTTCTCGTTGCCGCCGATCCGCAGCACGGTCTGGGAGAATTCACCGGCGGGATGTTTGGCCGTCCCCTTGAACATCAGATGTTCGAGGAAGTGCGCCAGTCCCGATTTGCCCGGCGTCTCGTCGGCGGAGCCGACCTTGTACCAGATCATCTGCGTGACGACGGGCGTGCGGTGATCCGGGATCACAACCACTTGCAGGCCGTTGTCGAGGGTGAAATTGACAGGACGTTCCGACGTGACCGTCGTCTGGGCGAAGGCGCTGCCGGCGGAGAAACCGAACGTCGAGATGAGGGCTGCAACGAGAGAGGCGGTAAATCGGTGTGAGAGCATCATGACCTGTCTGGCGCTTATTCCGCTAAACCGGCCATCGGTCCTGCGACGCGCAAATGTTAGAAGTAACCCGGCAAAATCGTCCGGGATCAAGCTGCGGCAGAGTACACCGCGCCGGCGCCAACAATCGTCACGAAGGCGAGAGATCAGCTTAACTAATCGCCATACTTGCCCTTGGCCGGGTTGTATTCCTTGTTGAGCGATTCCCTCGGCCCGGTGCCATAGGCGTAGTTCGACGACGGCGTCTGGTAGCCGGGCGGCGGCTGGGTCAGGGATTCCCGCGTCGGCTCGCCCTTGAAGGGGGCCGTCTCGGACTTGCTGCCGCCGAACAAGCCGCTGAAGCCGCCGTTATAGCCGAGCTGCGACGGGCTCAGGATCGGATTGTTGTTCGAGGTACCGGGCTGTACCGGATCATTGTCCTTGCGCGCGGGCGCCGCGGTCTTGCCCACCGCGAGTTCGGCCGGCGTGAGGATGCGGGCCGCTTCGCGCGGGTCCTTGTTCTCCTTCTTGCGCGCCGCGGCAGCAGCCTTGCGGCGCTGCAGGTCGGGATCCTTCGGCCAGTTCGGCGCCGTCACTTCGGCCGAGGAACCGGCCGGCGGCGGCAAATCGAGCTTGGGAGGAACCACCAGCGGCGAGCGCTCGCGGTATTCGATGCCGCGGTTTTCCATGTTGGTGCCGCCGATGCCGCGCATGATGCCTTCGATGATCTTTTCCTCGAAGGTCTTGTCGTCTTCGTCCTCGTCATCCGCCGCGCGCACGGGGCCGGCGGCCATCACGAGGCCGATGCCGAGGGCAATGGCGGCGAACCGCAGGGCGCGGCTCAGCGAGCTGGTCTGCAGCATCCAGAAGCGGGCTTCGGTCTCGCGCATCGCGCTGTTCCCATTCACTATTTCTGCAACACGCAGGGGTCGGTCCAAGGGACGTAAAGGCTCCATACCGCAGAGGTTCGTATCGGCCGGGATCAGGGCGCTTTTGCGGCGGGTACCCCCAGGAACGAGTCATACAATAGGCCCGCTACCCCGGCAACAATGGCCACATCCGCGAGGTTAAACACGTACCAATTGAAGGTTTTTCCCCCGATCTCGATGTGGAACAAGGCGAAATCGACCACCGCGCCATACAGGAAGCGGTCGATGCCGTTGCCGACGGCGCCCCCGATGATTAGCCCGAGCCCCAGCGTCGCCAGGAGGGTGCTGGAGCGCGCCATCCAGATCCCCAGCACGATCACGGCAATCGCCTTGATCACCATCAGCGCGACTTGGGCGAGCTGGTTGTCGGTCTGGAACCAGCCAAAGCTGATCCCGACGTTCCAGGCCAGCACCAGATCGAAGAACGGCGTGACCCTGACGACCCCGCGCTGGGCAAGGTCGAACGCGTAGAGCAGCCAGAGCTTTGAGGCCTGATCGAAGACCACGCGTGACAATCGCGGCAATGGCGCCGGCGCGGAGGTGAGGGGGCACGAAGCGCTCCTTGCCGGACACTTATCTGGCCTTCTTTTTCTTCTTTTTGGCCTTGGTCGCCGGCGGCTTCCTTCCCGGCTTGGTGGTCGTCTTTTTCTTCTTTGCCCTCCTGGCCGCCGTCTTTGTAGCCGCCTTCTTAGCCCCCTTCGTCGCCGAAGAAGCTTTCTTGGATTTGGCAGCCTTCTTCGCCTTGGCTTTGCTGACTACGGATTTCTTGGTCGTGGCTTTCTTGGCTGCCTTCTTGGCTTTGGCCTTCCTGGCTTTGGCCTTTTTGGCATTGGGCTTCCTGGCTTCGGCTTCAACGGGTTTCTCGGCTTCGACAGCGTTCCTGGCCGCCACGACCTTGTTGGCTTTGGCCCGTCTCTTGGCTTGCTCGGCCTCCGAGTTTTCCAAAGTCTTTTTGGCCCTGACCTTCTTGTCGGGCTTGGCGGCCGTCACGTTTCCCGAACCGGCTTGCTCAGGCGTTTCCTTTAGCATCGGCGCTGGTTCTACGTGCTGCGTCTCGATCAATGCGACAGGCTTGGCGGGCACTTCAACTGCATGGGCGGGCTTGCGGCCTTCGGCAAGCGCCTTCCATTCGCGCAAGGCCTGTGCATCGCGCGGGGAGACGTCGGGATACTCGGCGTCTTCACCGACGGTCGGCAGGATCTTCCACGACCGGGCGCATTTGGTGCCCACGGCCTTTTCGACCACGACGGCAACTCCCGGAACGTCGGGGAGGGTGAACGCGCTGGCCGGCGCGTCGTCGTTGGTCGCCATTGCGTTCGAAGTGATGCAGACTTCGGCGAGGTCGACATCGAACAGCGTGTTGAAGATGTTCGTGTCCGACACATAGATCAAAGGCGAAGCTTCCAGCGACGAACCGATATTCTTGGCGGCGCGTTCGAGTTCGAGCGCACCGGTGACGACGCGCCTGACGTCGCGGATGGTTTCCCACTTCGCGGCAAGCGCATCGTCGCGGAATTGGTCAAAGCCTTCCGGGAACAACGTGAGATGCACCGAGGCTTCCGCGTCCGGCTTGTACATCCGCCACGCTTCTTCAGTCGTGAAGCTGAGCACCGGCGCCAGCCAGCGCAGGATCGCATCGCAGATGATGTCGATCGCGGTAAGCGCCGCCTTGCGCGTGACCGAGGACGGCGGATCGCAATACAGCGCGTCCTTGCGGATATCGAAATAGAACGCCGACAATTCGGTGTTCATGAACGCCGCAAGCGTCGCGACCACCGTCTTGTAGTCGAACTCGGCATAGGCCTGGCGCACGATAGAGGCGCGCTTCGCCAGCTCGTGCAACATCAAGCGTTCCAGCTCGGGCATGTCGGCATGGGCGACCGCATCGGCAGGACCGAAATGATGCAGCGTGCCGAGCATCCAGCGGATCGAGTTGCGCAGCTTGCGATAGGTTTCGATGGTGTTCTTGAGGATCTCCGGCCCGATGCGCTGGTCGTCGGCGTAGTCGGTGGCACAGACCCAGAGGCGGAGGATATCCGCGCCCGAATCCTTCATCACCTTCTGCGGCTCGACGGTGTTGCCGAGCGATTTCGACATCTTGCGGCCGTTCTCGTCGAGCGTGAAGCCGTGGGTGAGCACCACGTCATACGGTGCGCGGCCGCGGGTGCCGGCGCTTTCCAGCAGCGAGGAATGAAACCAGCCGCGATGCTGGTCGCTGCCTTCGAGATACATCACGGTATCCTCGCCGCCATCGATCTTGCGGACGATGTTGCCGAGATTGGGAAAGTTCTGACGATCCTCCAGCACGAAGGCGTGGGTCGAGCCGGAATCGAACCAGACGTCGCAGATATCGTCGACCTTTTTCCAGTCCTCGCCGGCGCGATCCCTGAGAAAACGCTCGCGCGCGCCGTCCATGTACCAGGCGTCGGCGCCTTCCTCCATGAAGGCTTCGACGATGCGCTGATTGACGATTTCGTCCTGCAGGATCTCGGCAGAGCCGTCGCCCTTCTCGCGCACGAACACGGCGATCGGCACACCCCAGGCGCGTTGGCGCGAGATCACCCAGTCGGGGCGGCCGGCGATCATCCCGTTGATGCGGTTCTGCCCCGCTGGCGGCACCCATTGCGTCACCGAGATCGCATGCAGCGCGCGGGCGCGCAGCGTGTCGCCGGGCTTCGCCTGGCCGTCAACGGCGATGTCCTTGTCCATCGCAATGAACCATTGCGGCGTGTTGCGGAAGATCACCGGCTTCTTCGAGCGCCAGGAATGCGGGTATTGATGCTTGAGCCGGCCGCGCGCCAAAAGCTTGCCGGCCTCGACCAGCGCCTTGATCACGGCCTCGTTGGCGTCGCCCTTCTCGCCCTTGTCGTTGATCACGCGTTTTCCGACAAAGCCCGGGGCGTGGTCCGTGAAGGCGCCGTTCTCATCGACGGTGTAGGGGATGGCGGTGTTGATGCCGCGCGGCTCCAGATCGCGCGCGTTCGCCATCCAGACGTCGAAGTCCTCGCGGCCGTGACCGGGCGCGGTATGCACGAAGCCGGTACCGGTGTCGTCGGTGACGTGGTCGCCGGGCAACAGCGGCACCGTGAATTCGTATCCTCCGCTGAAGCCTCGCAACGGATGGGCGCATTCGACCGCGTCGAACGTATCGGCCGGCAGGTCGCGCACCTTCTCGTAGGCGGTGACGCGCGCCTGCTTGAATACTTCTGCTGCGAGCGCATCGGCGAGGATCAGGAGATCGCCGGTCTTCGCCCAATTGTCAGCGGGCGCATCGGTGATCTTGTAGAGGCCGTAGGCGATCTTCGGCGAGAACGAGATGGCGCGGTTGCCGGGCAGCGTCCACGGCGTCGTAGTCCAGATCACCACGGACGCCTCGGCCAGCGCGCCATGCGCCGGCGAGGTGACCGGAAATTTCACCCACACCATGTCGGAGGTGTAGTCCTCGTATTCGACCTCGGCTTCGGCGAGCGCGGTCTTCTCGACCACGCTCCACATCACGGGCTTGGAGCCGCGATAGAGCGTACCGTTGGCGGCGAACTTCATCAGTTCGCGCGCGATCTGGGCTTCGGCCGGATAGCTCATGGTGGCGTAGGGATGATCCCAGTCGCCGATGATGCCGAGCCGCTTGAATTCCTCGCGCTGCACATTGAGCCAGTGCGTCGCGTAGGCGCGGCACTCCTTGCGGAACGCCACCATCGCGGTGGAGTCGCGGAAATCCGGCTTCGGCTTGCCCTTGGAGCGGTAGTTCTCTTCCTCGATCTTCCATTCGATCGGCAGGCCGTGGCAGTCCCAGCCCGGCACGTAGTTGGAATCGAAGCCGAGCATCTGCTGGCTCTTGGTGACGACGTCCTTGAGGATCTTGTTCAGGGCGTGGCCGATATGGATGTTGCCGTTGGCGTAGGGCGGGCCGTCATGCAGCACGAATTTGGCGCGGCCGCGGGCGTCCTCGCGCAGCTTTCCGTAGAGATCGATCTCGTTCCAGTATTTGAGGATTTCCGGCTCGCGCTGCGGCAGGCCGGCGCGCATCGGGAATTCCGTCTGCGGCAGGAACAGGGTTTTTGAATAGTCGGTGACGTCGGACTTTTGCGGATTTTGGGACATGCAGGCTCTGGTTTGGCTCGAAGACGGCGCGAGAGGCGCGGGGAATAGCGGGTGAACACGAAAATCCCGGTCTTGCGCCGAGCTGAACGCTCAGGCGGAAGCCGGGCCGCTAATGCTGATGGTGCGCCGCGCAAACATGGGGGCTTTCCATAGCAGCCAGAAAGGAGAAGCGCAAAGGCCGGGCAGGCGCGGTATCAGGTCCCACGGGGCCGAGCAGGGTTTCCAGCAACCGTCTGGCCTGCGGCAACGTCCCGGGTGACCACGCTGCCGGCGCCGATCACCGCGCCATCGCCGATGGTGACGCCGGGCAGGATGATGGCGCCGCCGCCGATCCAGACGTCGCTGCCGATCCGCACCGGCCGGCCAAATTCGAGGCCGGTCCGCCGCGTTTCCGCGTCGCGCGGGTGATCGGCGGCATAGATCTGCGTCGCCGGCCCGATCTGGGTGCGGTCGCCGATTGTCACCTCGACGACATCGAGGATGACGCAGTTGAAGTTGAGAAACACCTCGTCGCCGAGCCGGATGTTGTAGCCGTAGTCGCAAAAGAACGGCGGACGGATCACAGCGCCGGTGCCGACGTGTCCGAAATGGGCCGATAGCAGCGCGTGGCGCTCGGCTACGGACGCTGCGAGCGCCGCATTGTAGCGTGCGAGCCAGGCCTTGTTGGCGGCGGCATCCGCCTGCAGTTCGGGATCGCCGGGACGGTACAGCTCGCCCGCAAGCATTTTCTGCTTTTCTGTCTTGTTCAACCAATCGCTCCGAGCCTGGGAAAGGCGTCCGGCGCCGCGGCCAGTGCCGCGCGCGCCCTGGCGCTGTCGTCATCCATCTGACGTATCAACGCTTCGATGGTGTCGAATTTCAGCTCGTCGCGGATGAAACTGATGAAGGCGACGTCGAGCACGCTGCCATAGAGGTCGCCCTTGAAGTCGAACAGGAACACTTCGAGCAGCGGCGCGCCGTTGTCGAAGGTCGGGCGGCGGCCGAAGCTCGCGACCGCATCGAAGCGCTCCGCGCCGCGGCCGACCCGCACCGCATAGATGCCGTGCTTGAGGCTGCAATTCTTGTCGAGGCGGATATTGGCGGTGGGGTAGCCGAGATCGCGGCCGCGCTTCTCGCCATGCATCACCTCGCCGCTGACGAACCACGGCCCGCCCAGCATAGCGGTGGCTTCGTCGATCTGGCCCTCGGCCAGCGCCATGCGGATCGCGCTGGAGGATACCGGCCGCTCCTCGATATCGACATGGGCCTGGACGTCGACCTCGATGCCGAGCCGCGGCCCCTCGCTGACCAACAGGCTCGGTGAGCCGGAACGGCCCTTGCCGAAATGAAAGTCGTAACCGACCGCGATGCCGCTGACGCCGAGGCGTTCGATCAGGTCATGGTGAATGAAATCTTGCGCCGAGGTTCCGGCGCGGGCCTTGTCGAAGGTCATCACGACCGCGCCGTCAAGCCCGGTCCCGGCCAGCAGCCGCAGCTTGTTGGCCTCGTCGGAGAGGCGGAATTGCGGGCTGTTCGGGCTGAAAAAGCTGCGCGGGTGCGGCTCGAAAGTGACGGCGAAAGCCGGCTTGCCGTGGGCGCGGCCCATCCGCAGGGCGGCGTCGATCACGGCCCGGTGCCCGAGATGAACGCCATCGAAATTGCCCATGGCGACCACGGCCCCGCGGGGGATCTCGGCGGCCGGGGTGGTATCGCGGATAATGGTAAAACCAGTTGTCATTTCAGGGATTCTTCAGGGACTTTCAAAGATTCTTCATAGATTCTTGGGTCGGGGAACGCGGCCGGGACCGTGACGCGGCGCCCCCGTCGAAGTCAAGCGGGCTGGGTCGGGCCAAAACGGCTGCAATCCGGTGTCGCCCGGTTAACGGGCTGTTTAACGGCAGGTGCTAGACGTGGGGGGAGGACTGCGGGTCGCGCAGGCCTGTCGAATATTTGTGGCGTAAGCGTTGAGTGGGGGAAAAGATGGCGGTTGATTTGTCCATGCCGGTTCTGGTGGTTGATGACTACAGCACCATGATCCGCATCATCCGAAATCTTCTGAAGCAGCTCGGCTTCGACAACATCGACGACGCCAGCGACGGTTCGGCGGCGCTCAACAAGATGCGCGGCAAGAAATACGGGCTCGTGATCTCCGACTGGAACATGGAGCCGATGACCGGCTATGACCTGCTCAAGGAAGTCCGTGCCGACCCCAATCTGGCCACCACGCCCTTCATCATGATCACGGCGGAATCCAAGACCGAGAACGTGATCGCCGCCAAGAAGGCCGGCGTGAACAACTATATCGTCAAGCCGTTCAACGCGGCGACGCTGAAGACCAAGATCGAAGCGGTCTTCCCGGACATGGCGACGGCGTAAGGCGCCTGGTTTCCAGCTCGCTCCAATTCTCGGGCTGCCCGGCCCAATCCCGGGCATGCCCTCTCATGAGTCCACGCCCTACCAGGTCTTGCGTTTTCGGATGATGTAAGGCCCATTCCTACTTTGCATGGGGTTGTTTTCGCAATTTTGAGTCCGGTGCAGCGATGCACCTACCACCGCAGCTCGCGCATCAGCGCGCGGGGCGGATGGCCGAACAGCTCTTTCACCGAGGCCGGGTCGAGCTGATCGATGCCCTCGAATTCCTCGGAATGGATGCCGCGGGTGAGGAAAAGACAATCGATCCCGAAGCCGTGCGCGCCGGTGAGATCGGTGCGCACCGAATCTCCGATTGCCAGCACACGGTCGAGCGAAGTCGGCTGGCCGCGGCGTTCGGCAGCGAGCGCCATGGCGCGTTCATAGATCGGCCGGTGCGGCTTGCCGTAGAAGATCACCTCACCGCCCAACTCGCGATAGAGCTCGGCGATCGCGCCCGCGCAATAGATCAGCCGGTCGCCGCGTTCGACGACGATGTCGGGGTTGGCGCAAACCAGCGGCAGCTTGTGCTCGCGCGCCTGCAGCATCATCGCGCGGTAGTCTTCCGCCGATTCGGTTTCGTCGTCGAACAGGCCGGTGCAGACGATGTAGTCGGCCTGTTCCAGCGGCGCCGTCACGGCATCGAGTCCGCGATAAATCGACGAGTCGCGCTCCGGACCTAGCCAGAACATTTTCTTGCCGGGGTGATCGGCGACGAAGTGCCGGGTCAGGTCGCCGGAAGAGACGATCGCGTCGTAGGTTTCGTCGGCGACGCCGAGCTTCCGCAACTGGCGCTGCACGGAATCGGCCGGCCGCGGCGCGTTGGTGATCAGGATGACGGTGCCGCCGCGCTGGCGATAGGTATGCAGCGCCTCGCAGGCTTCGGGAAACGACTCGAGCCCGTTATGCACCACGCCCCAGATGTCGGAGAGGATGACTTCCACGCCGTCCACGAGGTCGCGTAGCCGCTCGACGAAACGCAATGAGGTCATGAGTTCGGAAGCCTGTTAGCCCGGTCCGGCGGCGCGTCGCGCCAGCGCGGCATTGCCGGTTGACCGCATCGCGGGCTCTGCGGCCGGGCCGGCGATGGGAACGGTGTTGCTGGAGCCATTGGGAGTGCCGGATTCCTTGTTCGCTGTCGCCCCGCCGGTAGCAGATGCCCCCTCGGGCCGCAACGGCCGCGGCGGCGCAAACAGGAAGCCTTGTCCAAACCGCACGTCATAGTCGAGCAGGTCCACCACCGCGCGCTCGCCCTCGATCTTTTCGGCGATCAGGTCGATGCCGAAGCGGCCGAGCAGGTCGGAAAGATCGGAAGGGTGGATGTCGGAAGTCGAGCTTTGCTTGGGATCGAGCAACAAAGCCGCCGGCACCTTGATGAAACGGACGCCGCGGTCGGCGAGGTCGCGCGGCTCGATCCGCAAGTCGGTGACGTGATCGATCGAGAAGCGGTAACCGCGCTGCGACAGTGCGGCGAGATTCTCGATTTCGGTCGGGCCGAGGTGGCGGAACGCCGCCTGCTTGAATTCGAGCACGAAGGACGGCGCCAGCGCCCGATTGGCCTCGAGGAAGTCGAGGCATTGCGCAAAATTGACGGAATTGCCGAGCGTCGCCGCCGAGACGTTGCAGAACACGCCGACGTCCTTGTTGCGCACCATCAGGCGGCGCAACACCTGGATACAGCGCAGCATCACCATGTGATCGATCTTGCCAATCAGCCCGCCGGCTTCCGCGGTGGGGATGAAATCGTCGGCGGCCAGTATCTGATCCTTGTCGTCGCGCAGCCGCGTCACCGCCTCGTAAAAGCGCACCTTGCGCTGCGGCAGCGTCACCATCGGCTGCAGGTAGATGTCGAGCCGGTTTTCCTCGACGGCGCTTTTCACCGCGGCGAGCAGTTGCTGATTGCGTGCGGGCGCGGCGGCTTCCGCGGCAATCAAGGTCTGCGCCGGCTTTGCAGCGGCAACCGGCGCGGGCCTGACGGCAGGCGCCGCCGGCTCGGGGGCGATCACCGGCTCTACCTGCGGTTCGGAATCATGCCTGTTTGCCGGGGCGGGGGGCGCGGCCGCCGCGCCCTGGGCCAGCAAGTCCTCGTGGCTGGCCACCGAGACGGCCAGTTGCTTGACCAGCCCGCCGAGCTCGTTGATCTCGCCGAGGACGGCCTGGATCCGGTCGGAGCTTGCCGAGTTCGCCGACACCACCCGGCCCTCGACGGCAGCGAGACGGCGGCCGAATTCGGCGACCTGGCGGGCGAGGTCGGCGGTGCCGCGGGAAAGATCGGCGATCTGGCCGCCGACGTCGGAGCGGTCGCGCAGCCGCATCGACACGGCGTTGTAGAGGATCAGGAAGGTCAGCGCGGTGAGCGCCACGATCGCGGATTCGGTGCCGTTGAAGCCGGCCACCGCATGCAGGACGAGGCCGAGGGAGGCTGCAACCAGCACCATGCAGATGGCGATGAAAATCGTCGAAATGCGAATCATGTCGCGCGCTACGCCCTCAGGTCGGAACTGTGTTCACCCGGGAAAACACGGAAGTTTCAGGCATGTTCCGGTTTGCGCTTCCCCAAGCGTAACAACCTTAGCATCAATGTTGATTCGCGGAGCTAGTGTTCTTTGCGCTCGGTCGGAATTGGCGTGCCGGCGATCACGCCCGGCTGCTACCCGCCGGCTTGGCGCCCCGGATGTCCGCGGTCGCATGGCGCTCGATCTCCGAGTTCAGCTCTGCCCCGAACAGCACGATCGTTGCCGATATCCACATCCACATCATCAGGCCAATCGCGGCGCCAAGCGAGCCGTAGGTCGCGTTGTAGTTGCCGAAATTGGAGAGATACCAGGACAGCGCGGCCGAGCCGGCGATCCAGAGCAGCGCCGCGGCCAGCGTCCCCGCACCCAGCCACTCCCACCGCGCCGCGGGCCGGTTGGGTCCAAACCGATAGAGCAGGCTCAGCGCCACGAGCAGGACAGCCAACAGCAACGGCCAACGCGCCAGGCCGAGGATAAGCCCACTCCCGGACGGCAGGCCGAGATGACTGAACAGCAGCGGAAACACCACGACTGCGCCGACCATCAGCAGCAGGGCCACGATCCCGCCGGTCGTGAAGGCGAGCGAAAGCAGGTTTAGTTTCAGAAAGTTGCGAGTTTCCCGCACTTCGTAGACGACATTGAGCGCGTCGATGATCGCTTTGACACCGGCGTTGGCGCTCCACAGCGCAAGGGCGAGGCCAAACAGAAACGTCCCGCCGAGCGCGGCGTTGCCCTTGGCGAGCACGCGGGCGATCTGGTCCTGCACGATCTGGAACGAACCTTCGGGCAGCATCAGCGCCAGCGTTTGCAGATTGGCGCCGATGGTTCTGGGGTCGGCGAACAGTCCGTAGGACGAGACCAGCGCCGTTATGGCCGGAAATATCGCGAGCAGTCCGAAGAACACCACGCCGGCCGCGGTGGCGAGCAAACGGTCGTCGTTCGCGCGTTCATAAACGCGCCACAGGATGCGTTTCCAGGCCGTCCAGGGAATTGCAATCCAATTGATCGCAGGCGGGCCCCCCGTTCGGGCACCCGGTTCCTGAGCCTGTTCGCGCGCGGGCGGGCCGGGTTGTGCGACCAATTTTTCGGAAGAACGTGCTTTTGCTCCGGGCTGAAAAAAATGCTGCGCGGCCAGGACGAGAATGGCGGTCGCCGCGATCAAGCGCAGATTGTTGTCGGGGCCGGATCGCGCGCGGCGCATCAGATGTCCGTTCGTCGCGCGTGCCACCGCCGTCGCGTTGCCGCCCAGCCCAGCAGGGTCGCCATCAGGATCAGGCCGGCCTGCATCTTCCTGTTGTCGTGCTCCGTCCGGGATCGCCGCCTGCGACGATCGCCGACTGGACGCGCCGACGGCGCCAACAAGACCGACGCGGCGGTGTCGCGTGCGGCTTCAAGCTGGTCCGGCTGAAGCGGATTGGCCTTGATCGCCACGCGAAGGCGGCTGGTGAGCGAGGGAAAATTCGGCGATGGCCGTCTCAGTCTGGCCGCGGCCAGCCCGGCGCAGATCGCGGCGATCACGAGCAGCAACGCGCCAATGGCGCCGAACGCCCAGAACTGTCCGTACTGGATTTCGATCCAGCGAAACAGCGCAATGGCGCCGACGAGGCAGGCGGCAATGAGGAAGACGCCGGCTGCGCCGAGCAGCCCGGCGGCGATAGCATAGGACGTGATGGTCCCGCTCGCCTGGTTCGTCCGGTCGCGCAGGTACGATCGCGTCGCCAGCTTGATCTGGTTGAGCTTCAGTCCGATCCCGGCGCGCAGCAGGTCGCTCGAAGGCGCGAGCATCTCTGCAATACCTCCTCCGGCGGGGACACGATCGGTTCCGCCGGAGAATGAACGCCGCTTGGTTTTGAATGTTCCTGCGGCGGCTCAGGCCGTCGCGCGGATCACCTTGGCGACCTTTTCGATGATCTCGCCGATCTGGTCTTCGGTGATGATCAAAGGCGGGGTCAGCACCAGCGTGTCGCCGGCAACCCGCAGCATCAGATCATGGTCGTGGAAGGCGCTGTTGAGCCCGGCGAAGCCGCGCTTGCCCGGTGCCTCGGCGACCGGCGCGAGATCGATACCGGCGGTCAGGCCGACGGTGCGGATATCGACGACGCCGGCTTCCTTGCGCAGCGACATCACGGCGTCGGCGAATTTCGGCTCGAGCTTGTTGGCGCGCTCGAACAGCTTTTCGTCGCGATAGATGTCGAGGGTGGCAAGACCCGCCGCGCAGGCCAACGGATGGGCCGAGTAGGTGTAGCCGTGGGCCAGTTCCACGGCGTATTCCGGGCCGCTCATGAAAGCGTCATGGATGGTGTCGCGCACCAGCACGCCGCCCAGCGGCGCAGCGCCATTGGTGATGCCCTTGGCGAAGGTCAGCATGTCCGGCACCACGCCATAGCGCTCGGCGGCAAAGGCGAAGCCGAGCCGGCCATAGCCGGTGATGACCTCGTCGAAGATCAGGAGGATGCCGTGCTTCTGGGTGATCTCGCGCAGCCGCTGGAGATAGCCCTTCGGCGCCGGCAGCACGCCGGTCGATCCCGCCATCGGCTCGACCATCACGGCAGCGACGGTGTTGGCGCCGTGCAGGTTGACGATGCGTTCGAGCTCATCGGCGAAATGCGCGCCATAGTCCGGTTCGCCCTTGCTGAAGGCCTGCTTCTCGCGGTC
The DNA here is from genome assembly GCF_036924645.1 of Bradyrhizobium sp. AZCC 2176. Taxonomy (NCBI): domain Bacteria; kingdom Pseudomonadati; phylum Pseudomonadota; class Alphaproteobacteria; order Hyphomicrobiales; family Nitrobacteraceae; genus Bradyrhizobium; species Bradyrhizobium sp. AZCC 2176. Next base: position 3,734,161 of record NZ_JAZHRX010000001.1, read on the forward strand.
ATAGGTCGCCGGCAGATGATCGACGCCCGTCAGGAGCGAACCGAACAGCTTCCGGTTGCCGACGATGCCGCCGACGGAAGTGCCGCCGAAGCCGACGCCGTGATAGCCGCGTTCGCGGCCGATCAGGCGGATGCGGCTGCCCTGGCCGTTGATCTGGTGATAGGCGAGCGCGATCTTGAGCGCGGTATCGGCCGCCTCCGAGCCGGAGTTGCAGAAGAACACGTGGTCGAGGCCTGTGGGCGCCAGCTCCGCGATGCGGCTCGCAAGTTCGAAGGCCTGCGGGATGCCGAACTGGAACGGCGGCGCATAGTCCAGCGCCTCGGCCTGCTTGGCGATCGCCGACGAAATCTGGGTGCGGCCATGGCCGGCATTGGTGCACCACATGCCCGAGGCGCCGTCGATGATCTTGCGGCCGTCGACGGTGAAATAATGCATGTCCTTGGCGCCGGCGAGCAGCCGCGGGTTCTTCTTGAACGCCCGGTTCGCGGTGAACGGCATCCAATGCGCGGCGAGGTCGTTCGGCACGTTGACGGAGTTGGGACGGGGGCGCTTGTCCAGCATGGGCGGCCTCTTTTCTGTTTGGGGCGATGGGCTATTGCCAAACTATCAGTTTCGTCCCTGAACGGGAACGCCGGCACGCCGTGATATTTCCGCGCAATATGCCGGATCAAAGATCGGCGGCAGCGATCCAGAATACTTCGCCCTCGGAATCCTCGGTATCGAGCCAGAGCAGCGGCAGTTGTGGATAGGCGGCCTCGAGTTGCGGGCGGCAGCGGCCGATCTCGCATAACAGCCCGCCCTGCGGCGTCAGGTGCGCTTCTGCCTCGTCCACGATGCGGCGGACGATGTCGATCCCGTCCGCGCCGCCGTCGAAGGCGAGTTTCGGCTCGGCGCGGCATTCGCGCGGCAGATCGGCCATGCCCTGTGCGTCCACATAGGGCGGATTGGAAATGATGAGGTCGTAACGTTTGCCGCCCAGCGGCTTGAACAGATCGCCGCGGTACAGCGTGAGGCGATCCTCCAGACCGTAATCCCGGACATTGCGCGCGGCGACTTCGAGCGCATCCTTTGAAATATCCACCGCGTCGATTTCGGCATTCGGAAAATTCCGGCTGGCCAGAATGGCAAGGCAGCCCGAGCCGGTGCAAAGGTCGAGCACGCTTTCGACCGCGCCTGCGTCCGAGATCAGCGAGCCGGCCTCCGCGTCGCCGTCGCCGCCGAAATGCTGCTCCAGCAATTCGCCGATGAACGAGCGCGGCACGATGGTGCGCTCGTCGACATAGAACGGCAAGCCGCGCATGTAGATCTTGTTGACGAGGTAGGCGGTGGGTTTTCGCGTCGTGACGCGCCGCGCGATCAGATCGAGGATCTTGTTGCCTTCGGCTGTCGTGACGCGCGCGGTGGCGAAGGCCTCGAACTGGTCAGGGTGCAGATGCAACGCTTCGCAGACCAGGAAGGCGGCTTCCGCAAGCGGATCGGTGGTACCGTGCGCGAATACCAGATCGGCTTCAACGAAGCGGCTGACGGCGTAGCGGACAAAATCCAGCAGCGTCTGCAATTCGCCTGCAGCGACCTTGGGGAGTTTCGACGGGGTGGCACCGCGCTTCGGCGCGGGTTTTGCGCGTTTGGCCATCAGGGTTTGGTCCAGCGCGCGGCGGCGGCATCATCATCGTCGCGCGCCTCGACCCAACTCGGGCCTTTTTCGCTTTCCTCGCGCTTCCAGAACGGCGCGTTGGTCTTGAGGTAGTCCATCAGAAATTCCGCCGCTTCGAAGGCTGCCTGGCGATGCGGCGACGCCGTCACCACCAGCACGATGTTCTCGCCCGGCGCGATGCGGCCGAACCGGTGAACGATGGTGAGGCCCTGCAACGGCCAGCGCGACAGCGCCTCGTCGGCGTGGCGCCCGATCTCGGCCTCGGCCATCCCTGGATAATGCTCGAGCGTCAGCGCGGCGATCGGCTCGCCGTTCTCGCTGCCGCGGCAGATGCCGCTGAACGAGACGACGGCGCCGATGTCGGTGCGGCCCTTGGTCAGCGCCGCGATTTCCTGCGCGGCGTCGAAGTCGGCTTGCTGGATACGGATGGTCGCGGTGACGGACATGGATAGGGTTAGCCGCCGGTCATCGGCGGAAAGAATGCAATCTCGCGCGCGCCTGATATCACCGCGTCCGGCTTGACATGGGCGTGGTCGATGGCGGCGCGGATCACCTTCGGCTTTTCGAAGGCGTAGGCATAGGCCTCGCCGCGGCTGGAGAGCCAGCCGATCAAATCGTTCACGGTGCGCACATCGGCCGGCGGCTCGACTGTTTCCTCCGCGATGCCGACCCGCTCACGTACCCAGGCGAAATATTTCACCTTCATCCCTCATCCTCCTTGATGAGGTGATGGATGCCGGCGCGGAAATAATCCCAGCCGGTGTAAATCGTGAAGATCGCCGACATCCACAGCAGGCCGATTCCGATCAGGGTGGTCTGGGGCAGAATCTGCTCACCCGCCTCGCCGGCGATCAGGAAGCCGATCGCGACCAATTGGATGGTGGTCTTCCATTTCGCGAGCTTGGTCACGGGCACACTGACCCGCAGCGCCGCCAGATATTCCCTTAAGCCGGAGACCAGGATTTCGCGGCACAGGATCACGATGGCAGCCCACAACGTCCAGCCATGGATGCTGCTATCCGCTGCCAGCATCAGGAGGCAGGACGCCACCAGGAGCTTGTCGGCGATCGGATCGAGCATCCGGCCGAAGGCAGATTGCTGATCCCAGATTCGCGCATAGTAACCATCGAGGTAGTCGGTCACCGCGGCAGCGATAAAGACGGCCAGGGCTACCCAGCGCAGCCAGAGCGGGCCGTCCAGGATGGACTGGGCGAAAACGCAGCCGACCACTACCGGAATGGCGGCAATGCGGGCGTAGGTCAGGATATTCGGCAGGGACAGGGTTTTGGCCTGTCCCCTGGTTGTTGCGATGTTCATCCGTCTTACCAATACCGCTGGAGCGTGAAGGTCAACCGTGCGGACCTAGATCATCTGTCGCAGGCGACATCCAAATGACACGCGCCTTTCGACTCGAAGTCCCCTTAACCCGGCTGCGCATGGAAAAACTCGAAAATCTTGCGCGCGCTTTCGGCGCTAACGCCTGGAACCTTGCCGAGGTCCGCGATCGAGGCCCGCTCGATCTCCTTCAGCGTTCCGAAGTGATGCAGCAAGGCACGTTTGCGTGACGGCCCGATGCCCGGGATCTCCTGCAGTCCGGCTTCCCTGATGTCCTTTTTCCGCAATTTGCGGTGCGAGCCGATCACGAAGCGATGCGCCTCGTCGCGCAGCCGCTGGATGAAATACAGCACGGGGTCGCGCGGTTCGAGCTTGATGGCTTCGCGGTCCGGCATGAACAGGGTTTCGCGCCCGGCATCGCGGTCCGGGCCTTTGGCCACGGCCATGAGCGACACCTGGGTAAGTCCCAGACCCTCGAAAATCTCCCTGACGGCGTTGAGCTGGCCGCGACCGCCGTCGATGATGACGAGGTCGGGCCATTGCGGAAACGAATCATCGTCGGCCTTCGCCTTGACGGCGTCGTCCTCCGGCGGTTTCAGGAGCCGCTTGAAGCGCCGTTCCAGCACCTCGCGCATCATCGCGTAGTCGTCGCCGGGCGTCAGTCCCTCGGACTTGATGTTGAACTTGCGGTACTGGTTTTTGATAAACCCATCCGGTCCCGCCACGATCATCGCGCCGACGGCGTTGGTACCCTGGATGTGGCTGTTGTCGTAGACCTCGATGCGCTTCGGCACCTGCGGCAGTGCGAGCGTGGTCGCCATCCCTTCCAGCAGCCTGCTCTGCGTCGCCGTATCGGCAAGCTTGCGGCCAAGCGCCTCGCGCGCGTTGGTCAGCGCATGCGTGACTAATTCCTTTTTCTCGCCGCGCTTCGGCACCGAGACTTCGACTTTGTAGCCGGCCTTCACGCAAAGCGCGTCGGCAAGCAGTGCTGATTCCTCGATCTCATGCGACAGCAGGATGAGTTTCGGTGGCGGCTTGTCGTCGTAGAATTGCGCGAGGAACGAGGCCAGCACCTCCTCCGGCGTGAAGGATTTTTCAGCGCGCGGGAAGTAGGCGCGGTTGCCCCAGTTCTGGCCGGTGCGGAAGAAGAACACCTCCACGCAGGAATAGCCGCCCTCCTGATGGATCGCGAACACGTCGGCTTCTTCCACGGTGCGCGGATTGATGCCCTGCTGCGACTGGATCGCCGACAGCGCGGCGAGGCGGTCGCGGTAGAGCGCTGCGGTCTCGAATTCCAGCTCGTTGGACGCCTTCTCCATCTCGCCGGCGAGCAACTCCTTCACGGCGTGGCTGCGGCCGGACAGGAAATCGTTCGCTTCGCGCACCAGTTCGGAATAGCCGGGAAAGTCGATCTCGCGGGTGCAGGGGCCCGAGCAGCGGCGGATCTGGTACAGCAGGCACGGCCGGGTGCGACTTTCGAAAAAGCCGTCGGTGCAGGAGCGGATCAGAAAGGCGCGCTGCAGTGCCGTAATGGTGCGGTTGACGGCGCCGGCGGAAGCGAACGGCCCGAAATATCGTCCGGGCCTGGTTTGCGCGCCGCGATGTTTGAGGATCTGCGGCGCCCAATGGTCGCCAGTGATCAGGATATAGGGAAACGACTTGTCGTCGCGCAGTTGCACGTTGAAGCGCGGCCTGAGCTGCTTGATCAGGTTGGCTTCCAGCAGCAGCGCTTCGGTCTCGGTCGTGGTGGAGACGATCTCGACCGTCACGGTCGCCGCGATCATCCGCAGGATGCGGGCGGGCAGGGGCGCGTTGACGCGGGCGTAGGACGACAGCCGCTTGCGGACGTTCTTCGCCTTGCCGACATAGAGCACGTCGCTCGCGGCATTGAGCATGCGGTAGACGCCGGGAGATGTCGGTGCCAGCCGCACCGCGTTTTCGATCGCGGCATGGCCGACCGACAGCGGGCCTTCGGCAATCGCCTCGGCGGGCTCCTCAGGGACTTCCGGCAGGCGCGCCTCGTCGTCCTCGTCGGCGGCTGAGGTCGCGGGATCGACGTCGTCGGCGGCGATCAGGTCCTGCGGCGGTAGCTCCGGCTGGGAACCCCGTCGCGCCTTGCGCGGGGGCTGCGGTTGGTCGGTAGAATCGTGATCCATGGGCCCAAATTTAAGCGCTGCAGGCCAGCATCGCCAGCGCTCGCGGCGCTCTTGGCCGGGAAGGCGCCGGTAACGCTCCATTAAGAACGATGAGCGGGCGGTAACCCGGCTTAACAACGCTTTAACTTAAAACTCTCGATAAATCTTACTGGAAAAAAGCTGGAGTTCCGTAACCAAACCGGTGTCTCGCCCGGCGTGGTCGCGGCCGTTGCGTGGAGTTGCGTGATGAGCAGGGTTGTGTTGGGCGCAGTCGCGTTGATCGCGGCAGGCTGGACCATGTCGGCGCGGGCGGCCGATCTCTACGGATCGCGCGCACCCTATACCGTCAACCAGCCGCTCAACGCCTATAGCTGGGCCGGCCCCTATCTCGGCGGCAACCTCGGCTATGCCTGGGGTTCGGTCGCCAACAATCCGACCAAGCCGTCCGGTTTCGTGGGTGGTGTCCAGGCCGGCTACAACTGGCAGAACGGCGCCTGGGTGTTCGGTCTCGAAGGCGACCTCCAGGCGACCGGCGCCGAAGAAACCTTTGCGCCGTGGAAATTTTCCAATCCCTGGTTCGGCACGGTTCGCGGCCGCGCCGGTTTTGCGATCAACAACATCCTGTTCTTCGGCACGGGCGGTCTTGCCTTCGGCGAATTGCGCGCCACCACCTTCGGCGTGTCGGAGTCCCATACCAATGCGGGCTGGACGCTCGGCGCCGGCGCCGAGATGGGCTTCGCCCCGAACTGGAGCGCCAAGATCGAATATCTCTATGTCGATCTGGCCAACAGCAACTTCGTCATTACAGGCGCGTCGAACGGCTACCGGTTTGGTCTGATACGGGCCGGCTTGAACTATCGCTTCTGAGAACAAAGAAACTGTCGGCTACCACCTCCCGGCGGCAGTAAGTCGCCGGGATTTTTTTGCCCTCAGGCCGGGGTTACGCGCGGGCGCCGCGCGCCTCAACGCTCTGGGCGGCGACGCCGTGCCCAGCACAATCTTCGCAGCAGGAATCCAGCCCGCTTCGATCGCGGGCTTCAGCTCACGATGAAATCACCAGGTTGACCGCCTTGGGGCCTTTGCCCTTCTTGTCCGGTTCGACCTCGAACGTAATGCGCTGTCCTTCTGTCAGATCCTTCAATCCGGCCCGCTCGACGGCGGTGATGTGCACGAACACATCGCGGCCGCCATCATCGGGCTTGATGAAGCCGTAGCCGCGTTCTCCATTGAAGAACTTGACTGTTCCAGTCATGGCCATCGGGAAACTCCTCCCCCGTATTGCTCTGCCGCTACGCGCACCTCGCGTATCAGCCGACCGGACATTCGCTGCCGGAAGCTTGGCCACCTGAGCCGACCGGGTTCACGCCACCGACCGACCTGGATTTTATTAGGCCTTGATCACTCCGCCGCAACCATTCGCGGAAGCGGAACGTAAAGCCAGTCCCAACGGCCTGAGCATAATACGGTTTCGCGCAAATTGCCTACGGCGATTCGCACTTTTCACCGGCCGCGCCGCACCCCTCAAGGCTTCGGCGTCTCCAGCCTGAACCGGCCGGCCCCGCCCTGGCCGAGCGGTTTTTCGAGTTCGGGCAGAATCGTCTTCAATTCACCTGCCAGCGTCCACGGCGGATTGACGATCAGGAGCCCGGTGGAGGCGAGGGGGCCGCCCGGCGCCTGCGGCGCAACGGAAAATTCGAGCCGCAGACATTTCCCGGCCGGCTTGCTGGTGGCGGCAGCGCCCGCGACGAGGCGCGCCAGCGTGTCGGTGGCGCGCCGGCTCTTCACCGGATACCAGATCAGATAGCTGCCGGTCGGCCACTTCGCGTAGGCTTCGGCGAATCCGTCCGCCAGCCGCTCGAATTCGTCCTTTTGCTCGAACGAGGGATCGATCAGCACCAGGCCGCGCCGCTCATTGGGGGGAACGAAGGCCGGCAACGCCGTCCAGCCGTCGAGATCGACCACCCGCGCCTGGCTGTCGCGGCGCAGCGCATCGATCAATTGCCTGCGTGCGCCAGACTCGATTTCGCAGGCCGTGAGACGGTCCTGCGGCCGCAGCAGCGCGCGGGCGATCAGGGGCGATCCGGGATAGGCCTCAAGCTTGCCCGGCGCGTTGAATGCCCTGATGATATCGAGATAGGGGGTCACCAGCGGCAGCGTATTTTCCGAAAACCGCGCCTGCAGCACCCGCGCGATGCCGGTCAGCCATTCGCCGCCACGGCGCGCCTCCTCGCCGGTGAGATCGTAACGTCCGGCACCGGCATGGGTGTCGATGACGCGAAACGGGGCCGGCTTTTCCTGCAGATAGGTCAGCATGCGCACCAGCACGATGTGCTTGATGACATCGGCAAAGCCGCCGGCGTGAAAGGCGTGTCGGTAATTCATGGCAGTCGGCTGACCCATTGGAGAAGACCTAGCGTCTTCTACGCGTCACGGCCGGGCTTGTCCCGCTTCGCAAACGCCCCCCGCAGCAGCGCTGAAGGCCCGACGCAGCTTTGGCCTAGGGGGTCCCGGCCATCCACGTACCTTGCAGACGACAATAAAGCCGTGGATGACCGGGAACGCAGACAACGCTGGGCAGTCTGCGCAGGGCTGATCGCCATGCCTTGGCATGGCGGAGCAAAGAGGGTCTGTCTTCAGCCGCCCCGCACCGGCGGCATCACCACCTCGTCACGCCGGCAGGCGCGGCGGTCGATTTCGTCGCAGGCGCGGAATTGCATGTCCTTGCTCAGGCAGACCCGCACCTCGCTCAGCCGCCGGCTCGAGCAGGTCACCGAAATCGCCGAACTGCTCAGGCCCGGATTAATCTTGATGAAGGCCTCTTCGAGATCGCCCGGAGCGATGGTCTTCTGCTCCGACAATTGCAGGAATTCCTCGGGGATCTTCACCGCCGCGCGCGCCTTGCGGACGCTCTCGAAATAGGCTCGCGCGCCAAGGCCCGAACAGGTGCCGTGCTTGTCCCACTCGTTGAAGATCAGGCCGGGCGCCGGCATCAGGTCCAGCATCGAAGTCATGATGTTGCGATCGAGCCGCGGCGAGGGGCGCTGGCAATATTCGGGAAAACCGCGCTCATATTGCGGCCACAGGCCGTGGACCACGAAGGAATAGGGCCGTTCGCACTGGGCCTGTGAGCGCCCGCTATTGCCGCGCTCGGCCGCCGCCTCGCAGAACGAGGGCGACCAGGAAAGGGCAAGGACGTAAAAATCGAATTCGCCAGGGGCGTTCTGCCGGCGGTCCTGCGCGGACGCCATCCCGACGGAAACGATAACAAGCGCCAGCGAAATCAGCAGCCGCGAAATGGTGACGGATCGGTACATCGAAAGCCCCTCTACTCGACTACCGGGAGCCTAGCAGGGAACCGGAACATTTCAAGAACAAAATTAAATTTATCTCGGACGCCAGCCCCGGGGGCCGTTTAATCGGCGCGAATTGGGCGAATCAGGGCTTGGCGGCCCGGCAGCCGGGGCTGTAGGCCCAGTTGCGGTCAAGCCCGGTCACGCACCATTCGACGCCCTGGCCGAAGCCGGCAAAGCCGCCATCCTCGATGATCGAGTAGTGCACGGTGCGCATCTTGCCGTCGCTCAGCATCACGTCACCGCTGCAGTAGCGGCGCGGAATATTGTCGGACTGCCATGGCCGGAACGCGGTCTCGTGGATCCGGCCGAAAGCGGTAATCGTCAGCACCGAATTCCAGAACTTGCCTTCCTTTTCCTGGAATTGATATGCGATCGTCGCCAGCGCCCGCTCGCATTCGGCAACGCGGCCGTCATACTTCGGGCCGAACAGCCCGAAATTCAGCTCCAACGGGTTGGCGGCCTGGGCGGCAGGGCTGGCGGCCAGCAGGGCGAGCGCCGCCGCCATCGCGCCAAGTACTCTGGAGCCGAGTGCTCGGGAGCCGAGTGCTCGGGAGCCGAGTGCTCTGGGGCCGAGTGCTCTCATGGAGGTGAATAGGTTGCGCATGGGGAATCCGCCGGTAAGCCAACACGCGAGACGGTGCCGCGAAGCCCTGACGAGGTCAAGTGCAGCGCGGCAACACCTGACGGCCAAGTCCGCCTCGTGCTGCAACCATTCTTTTCACGGCGGCCGGCGCACACTATGGTGGGCTCCGAGCGAAATGGAGTCTGCGATGCGAAGAATTGTGGCCGCGTGCCTGATTGCCATGGGCGGAATGCTGGCGGCGGCGCCGGCGCAGGCGCAGTGGTGGGACATCGACACGGTGCCGCCGTTCAAGGGCAATGACACCGGCGGCATCATCGCCTATCCGCTGGCGATGCAGGCCGATGCCCGTCAGCTCGCCGTCGATCACTGCGCCCGCTATGGCAAGGTGGTGAAATTCCTTGGCGTGCAGCCCAATTACGGCGGCTACGTTTCCTTTGCCTGCCGCTGGGTGCCCTATGGCGCCGCTGAACGGCCGCTGCGCACGCTTTACTGAGCGCGACCGCTACCTGGATTTTCAGCCGGACATGTTTTTGCCACGCGAAGCGTTCACTTCGCGTGCGCGCACTATCGTGGAAGAATTCTGGGGGCACACGCATGAGACGACTGCTTCTTGTGTCTTGTTCAGCCGTTGGTCTATTTGCTCTCCTGCCGGTAAACGGCGCGGTCGCCGTGGAGCTGCCGGTGCGCAAGGCCGGCCTGTGGGAGATGAAGGTGCTGAGCACAGGCGCGCCGGCGCCTGAGATGACGATGCAGCAATGCACCGACGAGGCCACCGACAAGGACATGAGCACCGCGTTCTCGCCGATGGCCAAGGAGATGTGCTCGAAGCAGGATATCCAGAAGACGGCGGCGGGCTATGTCACCGATTCCGTCTGCGGCATCGCCGGCATGACGATCAAGTCGCATGCCGAGATCACCGGCGACTTCAATTCCGCCTACACCGTGAAATCGACCTCACGCAGCGAGGGTGGTCCGGCCGGTGGGGGGCGCGACAACACCACGACGATCGAGGCCAAATGGCTTGGCGCCTGCAAGAGCGATCAGAAGCCCGGCGACACCATGATGCCCGGCGGCATGAAGATGAACATCAAGGACATGGAAAAGCTGAAGTCCATGATGCCGAAACAGCCGGGGAAGTAACGGAGGCCGCAGAATTTGTCGCGGTGAATTGTCGTCTCTGCGAACGCAGGGACCCATACGACGTGCCCTAATTTTTGAGGGCCGCTGTTCAACGGCTTTGTTCAACAACCAAGCCCTGTGGTTATGGATTCCTGCGTTCGCAGGGACGACTACGCCCCGTCTATCTTGCCTACACCGGCACCCTTACCGCCGCGCGCAGGCCGCCCATCGGGCTGTCGCCGAGGGTGATGTCGCCGCCATGCGAGCGGGCGATATCGCGGGCGATGGCCAGCCCTAAGCCAGTGCCGCCTTCGTCCTGGTTGCGGGCATCGTCAAGCCGCAGGAACGGCTTGAATACTTCCTCGCGCATGTTGGCGGGAATGCCCGGCCCGTCGTCGTCGACGGTCACCGTCAGATAGCGGTGATCGCGGTGACCGATGATGGCGACGGTGTTGGCGTGGCGCGCCGCGTTCGAGACGAGGTTGGCGATGCAGCGCTTGAACGAGGCCGGCTTCACCGTCACCACGGGCAGGCCGTGGAACGTCACCGTCGCGATATGGCCGTTGCGCTCGGCGTCGCTGCGCAATTCCTCCAGCGCCTTCGCCATGTCGGTCGGCTGCGCGATCTCGCCGCTGTCGCCGCGCGCAAAGGCGAGATAGGCCTCCAGCATGCCGGACATTTCGTCCACATCCTTGCGCATGCCGTCGACTTCGGGGCTGTCGCCGATCAGGGCGAGTTCGAGCTTGAAGCGGGTCAGGATGGTGCGCAGATCGTGGCTGACGCCGGCCAGCATCGCGGTGCGCTGCTCGATCGCGCGCTCGATGCGGGCCTTCATTTCCAGGAACGCCTGCGCAGCGCGCCGCACCTCCCGCGCGCCGCGCGGGCGGAAGTTCGGCACCTCGCGGCCCTTGCCGAAACTTTCGGCGGCGTCCGCCAGCCGCAGGATCGGCCTGATCTGGTTGCGCAGGAACAACACTGCGACGATCAAGAGGATCGAGGAGGTGCCCAGCATCCAGAAGATGAAGATCTCCGAATTCGAGGCGTAGGCGGCGCTGCGCTGCGCGAACACACGCATCACCGCATCGTCGAGCTGAATGCGGATTTCAACCAGATTGGACTTGCCGACAGTATCGATCCAGAACGGGCGGCGGATCTGGCGGCCGATCTGCGCCGACAGCGTCTGGTCGAGCAGCGAGAAGAACGGTTTTGGCCCGGGCTGCGGCATGTCGCCGATGGGGAGAAAATCCACCACGAGCTGCAGCCGCTGCCCGACGCGGCGCAATTGCGCGCGTTCCTTGTCCTGCGGATAGAACTTGTAGACGTCGATCAGGCTGGCGATGTCCTGCACCACGGCGGCCGACAGGCGCCGCGTCACCGTGTTCCAGTGCCGCTCCATGAACACGAACGCCACGACCGTTTGCAGGATCACCATCGGCACGATCATGATCAGCAGCGCGCGGGCGTAGAGGCCGGTCGGCATCCAGCCCTTGAACGCGTTGCCCATCCAGCCATTGGCCCTGGAGACGCGTTGCGACGCATTGCGGATGAACGTCAGGCCGGTGTCGAGCGTACTCATGCGTTGGCTCAGGGCGACGCGACCAGGCGATAGCCGATGCCGCGCACCGCCTGCAGGAACAGCGGATTGGCGGGATCGCGTTCGATCTTGCGCCGCAGGCGGTTGATCTGCACGTCGACCGCGCGCTCGTTCACCGTACCGCCGCCGGTCAGCGCCGCGCGCGGCACGGTCTCGCCGGGGCTGGCGGACAGAATGCGCAGCATTTCGCGCTCGCGATCGGTCAGGTGAATGATCTCCTCGCCCTGGCGCAGTTCGCCGCGATCGAGATGAAAAACGTAAGGGCCGAACGCGATCTGCTCCAGCGCTTCCACCGGCGGCGGCGCGGAGCGTTTGAGGATATTGCCGATTCGCAAGACCAGCTCGCGTGGCTCGAACGGTTTTGCGACATAGTCGTCGGCGCCGATCTGCAGGCCCTCGATCCGCGCCTCCGCTTCATGGCGCGCCGTCAGCATGATGATCGGCACCGAGGACGAGGTGCGAATGAACCGGGCCAGATCGAAGCCGGTTTCGCCGGGCATCATGACGTCGAGGATCAGGAGATCGAAATGCAGACCGAGCAGCTTTGCGCGCGCGTCGTTCGCGCTTGAGGCGGTGGTGACGCGATAACCCTCGCCGGACAGAAACCGCGACAGCAGATCGCGGATACGGCGGTCGTCGTCGACCAGCAGCAGATGCGGGGCGTCGTCGGCCAGTTGCCGCGACGCGCGCGCGGTGGCTGCAGCGATAGTTGCTCCTTGCGCCACGGTCACTCCCTTGGCTTCTTGCTACCGGTCCCGAAGATCGCCGCCAACACCTTGTCGGGGTCGTCGCGATCGATCATCGCGCGCAGGAACTGGCTGATAGCAGCGACGCCTTCCGGATTGATCTCCCGGAGCGCGCGGGTGATGCGATCGGTCTGCAGTCCTGCGAGCTTTGCCACCAAGGCTTCGCCCTTGGGGGTGGCGTAAAGAAGGCGCTGCCGGCGGTCGTTGTTGCCGGTCTTCTGGATGATGTAGCCCTCATCGAGCAACTGCTTGAGCACCCGGCCGAGCGACTGCTTGGTGATCCGCAAGACGTCCAGGAGGTCGGCGACCTTGAGGCCGGGATAGCGGTAGACAAAATGCATCACGCGGTGATGGGCGCGGCCGAACCCGAACGCCTCGAGTTCATGGTCGGCATCGCCCACGAAATCGCGATAGGCGAAGAACAACAGTTCGATAATGTCCCAGCGCATTTCGCCGGCCCGTGCGGGTGAAGCGCCCTCGGCCCCCTGCGAATCGAGGGATGCCGGAGACTTTGAGAAATTTATGTCAGTCATGTTGACATATCTTGGGTTCAATGTTACAAAACTGCCGGCCACGACGAAACTTTAAGTCGTTTCGAACTTGGCGACGTGTCAGGCAGCCGGAAAAAGCCAGCGATGGCGGCAACGGTCGCAAATGAATTACCGTGCGATTGTCGAGCGGCATTTCGGCAAACATACTGGACTTCGGCATCCCGCAAAAGCATGTCGTCAACCGACATGACGGCGATGGAAGCCGGCCGCAAGGCTGGTGGTGGTGAAGTCCAGACCTTTTGAGCCAGCAGGTCAGGACGGGCCGGCCCCGGGAATCGCGCCGATACCGGCAGCGGGAAGCCAGGGCAGGAAGCAAGGGCAGGAAGCAAGGGAATGAGTTTGAAATTCGAAATCCACCCTGCGGCGAATCCGACGCCCGAGCAGGAGCGCACGGCAAAGCTCGCCGACCCGGGCTTCGGCCGGATTTTCACCGATCACATGGCGATCGTTCGCTACAACCAGGCGAAGGGCTGGCATGGCGCGCGGGTCGAATCCCGCGCGAATTTCCCGCTCGACCCGGCCGCAGCCGTCCTGCACTACGCGCAGGAGATTTTCGAAGGCCTCAAGGCCTACAAGCGCGACAACGGCGTGAACCTGTTCCGCCCCGATGCCAATGCAAGGCGCTTTAGAAGTTCGGCTGAGCGCATGGCCATGGCGCCGCTGCCCGAGGACGTGTTCATCGAAGCGGTCGAGCAGCTCGTGCGGATCGACAGCGCCTGGATTCCGGGCGGCGAGGGCAGTCTCTATTTGCGGCCCTTCATGATCGCGAGCGAGGTCTTCCTCGGCGTGAAGCCGTCGGCGGAATACATCTTCGCCGTTATCGCCTCGCCCGTCGGCTCCTATTTCAAGGGCGGACCTGCGCCGGTGTCGATCTGGGTGTCGGAGAATTACACGCGCGCCGCGATCGGCGGCACCGGCGCCGTCAAATGCGGCGGCAATTACGCCGCGAGCCTGCGCGCGCAGGCCGAGGCCATCGAGCACGGCTGCGATCAGGTCGTTTTCCTCGATGCGGTCGAGCGCCGCTACATCGAGGAACTCGGCGGCATGAACGTCTTCTTCGTGTTCGACGACGGTTCGCTCTCGACGCCGCCGCTCGGCACCATCCTGCCGGGCATCACCCGCGATTCGATCATCGCGCTCGCCAAGGATGCCGGCACGCCCGTGCGCGAGGAGCTCTATACGATCGATCAGTGGCGCGCGGATGCCGCCAGCGGAAAGCTGAAAGAGGCGTTCGCCTGCGGTACGGCGGCCGTCATCTCACCGATCGGCAAGGTGTGTTCGGCGAGCGGCGATTTTCAGATCTCTGGCGGCGCGGCCGGCCCCGTCGCCATGGGCCTGCGCAAGAAGCTGGTCGACATCCAGTACGGTCGGGCGGCCGACCCGCACGATTGGATCAGAAAGGTCCTGTGACCGGCGGCGGAATTATCCCGCCGCTTCCGTAGATAGATCGCTTGAGCGCTGGGTGCGCGCGGCTCGTTGAGCCGCGCGAGGGCTGATGCGCGGCCAATTGAAGCAGTGTCCATCCGGGAGAGAGACCATGGGAGTTTCGTTCGACAAGATCGATGGCGTCATCTGGTACGATGGGAAGCTGGTGCCGTGGGCCGATGCCAGCGTGCACATTCTCACCCATGGCCTGCACTACGCGAGCTGCGTGTTCGAGGGCGAGCGTGCCTATGGCGGCAGGGTCTTCAAGAGCACGGCGCATTCCGAACGGCTGAAGAACTCGGCCAATATTCTCGATTTCGAGATTCCCTGGTCGGTCGCCGAGATCGATGCCGCCAAGCAGCTCGTGATCGACAGGAACAATTTGCCGGATGCTTATCTGCGCCCGATCGCCTGGCGCGGTTCGGAGATGATGGGTGTCTCGGCGCCGACCAACACCATCCATCTCGCCATCGCCGCCTGGAACTGGCCGAGCTATTTCGATCCGGTCGAGAAGCTGAAGGGCATCCGGATCGGCATGGCCGAATACCGACGGCCGGATCCGGTGACCAGCCCGGCGATGGCGAAGGCGTCCGGCCTCTACATGATCTGCACCATCTCCAAGCATAAGGCCGAGCGCGCAGGCTATGCCGACGCCATGATGCTGGACTGGCAGGGGCGGGTCGCCGAGTGCACGGGCGCCAACATCTTCTTCATCAAGGACGGCAAGATCCACACGCCGATAGCCGACTGTTTTCTCGCCGGCATCACCCGCGCCACCGCCATCGACCTCGCCAGGCGGCGCGGCATCGAGGTGATCGAGCGCCGCATCATGCCGGAGGAACTCGATGACTTCTCCGAGTGCTTCATCACCGGCACGGCGGCCGAACTGACGCCGGTGTCCGAAATTGCGAATTGGAAGTTCACGCCCGGCAAAATCTCCGAGCAGTTGATGGCGGACTACACCGCCGAAGTGCAGCCCAAGGGCAAGGCCGCGGCGGCGTAGGAACCGCTGACCCCGATCGCAATTCTCCGTCATGCCCGGGCTTGTCCCGGGCATGCACGTCTTGGCGGCAAGGAAGTCGTGGAGGGCCGGTCAAGCCCGGCCATGACGAATTCAGGCACTAAGTAGGCAAGAGCCACGCTTGCCGGGTCCGGCGAGCGCTGTTAGGACCGCTGCATGCGTGACAACACCCAAAAATCCAAAAAACCCCAGAAACTCCGCGCCCGCCTGCCGCGCGGGCTGGAAGATCGTGGCCCGGCGGCGATTGCCGCCACGCGCCAGATGGTCGAGAAAATCCGCGAAGTCTACGAGCGCTACGGATTCGAGCCGGTCGAAACCCCGGCGATGGAGTTCACCGACGCGCTCGGAAAGTTCCTGCCCGACCAGGACCGGCCGAACGAGGGCGTGTTCTCGTTCCAGGACGACGACGAGCAATGGATCTCGCTGCGCTACGATTTGACCGCTCCGCTGGCGCGTTACGTGGCGGAAAATTTCGACGCGCTGCCGAAGCCGTATCGCAGCTATCGCGTCGGCTACGTCTACCGCAACGAAAAGCCCGGCCCCGGCCGCTTCCGCCAGTTCATGCAGTTCGACGCCGACACGGTGGGCTCGGCTTCACCTGCGGCCGACGCCGAGATGTGCATGATGGCGGCGGATACGATGGAAGCGCTCGGTATTCCTCGCGGCAACTACGTGGTGAAGGTGAATAACCGCAAGGTGCTCGATGGGGTGCTGGAGGCGATTGGACTTGGCGGTGAGGAGAATGCCGCACGCAGGCTTACGGTGTTGCGGGCCATTGATAAGCTGGACAAGTTTCCGGTCGAGGAAGTCGAAAAGCTACTTGGTACGGGTAGATGGGATGGCGGCGAAGAAGGAAAAGGCGATTTTACCAAAGGCGCCGGACTCGACGGCATCGGAATTTCGCGCGTTATAAATTTCACGGGCTGGAAGGGTGATCCCTCCGGAGCACGAAGCAAGACGGGATCGAACGAAGTAACGATCGCGAATTTCGAAGAAGTAGTCGAAGAAAATGCGTTGGGCCAGGAAGGCGTGGCGGAACTGAGAATTATCAAGGAACTCATTGCAGCGGCAGGTTACGATGATGGCCGCATCAGCATCGACCCCTCCGTCGTCCGCGGCCTCGAATACTACACCGGCCCCGTCTACGAGGTTGAACTCACGCTCGAAACCAGGGACGAAAAGGGCCGCCCCGTGCGCTTCGGCTCGGTCGGCGGCGGTGGCCGCTACGACGGCCTCGTCTCGCGCTTCCGCGGCGAGCCGGTGCCGGCGACGGGATTTTCCATTGGCGTGTCGCGGCTGCAGGCCGCGCTGACGATGCTCGGCAAGCTCGACACGCGGCCGGACTTCGGGCCGGTCGTGGTCACCGTGTTCGACCGCGACCGCGTCGCCGATTATCAGAAAATGGTCGCAGAGCTGCGCAATGCGAACATCCGCGCGGAGCTCTATCTCGGCAATCCCAAGAACATGGGCAACCAGCTCAAATATGCCGACCGCCGGAATAGCCCTTGCGTCATCATCCAGGGTTCGGATGAAAAGGCGCGCGGCGAAATTCAGATCAAGGACCTGATCGAGGGCGCGAAAGCCGCCGCCGCGATCGCCTCCAATCAGGAATGGCGCGAGACCCGTCCGGCGCAGTTTTCCTGCGCCGAGGGCGAGATCGTCACCAAAGTGCGCGAAGTCTTGGCGCGCCATGACGTGAAGTGGGGTAATTGATTCCGTCATACGCGGGCTTGACCCGCGTATCCATCTTCAAAATGATGGATTGCCGGGCTCAGACAAGCTTACGTAGTCTGCGCAGGCAGACTACTATGCCCGGCAATGACGATCTGAGTGAACAAGAACAAAGGGAGCAATACCAATGCCTGAGATCACCGTGAGCATGGCCGCCGGCCGCACCGACGAACAGAAGGCCGGCATGATGCGCGACATCACCCAGGCGCTGGTCAAGAACCTCGGCGTCGATGCCGATGCTGTGGTGATCCAGATCAACGAAGCGCCGCTGGCCCACAAGATGAAGGGCGGCAAGACCTTTGTGGAGCGCGCGGCGGCGAAGAAGTAACGTGGCCTCTTTTCCTTCTCCCCTTGTGGGAGAAGGTGGCGCGGACGAAGTCCGCGACGGATGAGGGGTTCTTTCCGCGGAGACAGACCCCTCACCCGTCCGCGATGCTTCGCATCGCGTCCACCCTCTCCCACAAGGGGAGAGGGGAAGAAAGCAATCCATGGACGCACGCGACTTCATCAAAATCGGCATGAGCGCCGAGCGGACGCTGGTCGTGCCGGCCGATCGCACGGTTGGGCATTTCGTGCCCGGCATGCCGATGGTCTATGCGACCCCGATGATGATCCTGGAAATGGAGATGGCCTCCAGCGACGCCGTCAGGCGCTATCTTCAGCCCGGCTGGATCACCGTTGGGACTGAGGTCGATATCGCCATCTCGGCGCGTCGCTGGTTGGGGCTACGGTGCGTGTCACGGGAGAAGTCACAGCAGTAGAGCGCCGCGTGATCCGCTTCGAGGTCGAGGCTTTTGAAGGCGAGCGCAAGATCGGCGACGGCCGCCACGCCCGCGGCCTCGTCAATGCCGAGAGTTTCACCAAGCGGCTGGGTGCGAAGTAACCGCTTGCTCGGAGCCGTAGGGTGGGCAAGGACGCGAAGCGTCGTGCCCACCATGCAGCACCGTGCTCGCAATGGTGGGCACGCTGCGCTTTGCCCACCCTACGGATTCTCGATTACTTCGCCAGTTCCTTCGAGCGCTTCGTTGCCGCGGCGATCGCGCGGATCATCAGCGGCTGCAGTCCGTCCTGGGCCATCAACACTTCCAGCGCAGCCGCCGTGGTGCCGCCGGGCGAGGTGACGTTCTGGCGCAGCGTGGCGGACGCAAGGTCCGACCGATGCAGCAGTTCGCCGGAGCCGGCGACGGTTTCGCGCGCGAGCTTGGTGGCGAGATCCGCCGGCAGGCCGGCCTCGATGCCGGCGCGTGCGAGTTCTTCGGCGAGCAGGAACACATAGGCCGGGCCGGAGCCGGACACGGCGGTCACCGCATCCATCAGGCTTTCGTCGTCGACCCATTCGACCGATCCGGTGGCGCGCAACAGCGCATCGGCCGTGGCGCGTTGCGCGGCGCTGACATTCTTTGCTGGTGCAGCAACCGTGATGCCGCGGCCGATCGCGGCCGGCGTGTTCGGCATGGCGCGAACCACCATGCCGCCGCAGACTTCTTCCAGCGCCGCAATTGTCGTACCCGCCATGATCGAGACGACCAGCGTGTTCGGTCCGACGAGCTTCTTCAGCGCCGGCCCCGCCTCGCGGAACATCTGCGGCTTCACCGCCACGACCAGCGTATCGGCCGTGCCGGCGTCCTGTGGGTTGAGGCGAATGCCGTTGGCGGCGAGCGCGCTGATCTCGGGGGAGGGCTGCGGCTCGATCACCACGACGCGCTTGGCGTCGAGACCGCCGGCCAGCCATCCGGTCAGCATCGCGCCACCCATCTTGCCGGCGCCGGCCAGTGCGATAATGCCGGGGAGGTTTTGAAGTGCGTTGTTGTTGCTCACCGAAGCCACCATACGCTTGCTGTCGTCCCTGCCGAGTGCGCGATTGCGCACGGGCGCAGGGACCCATAACCACAGCCGTTTTTAGTGAAGCGCGAGAAGAGCTACAAGCAGTTTGCTTGAGCCTCGGAGGTCACGGAGTATGGGTCCCTGCGCCCGTGCGCAATTGCGCACTAGGCAGGGACGACATCGAGTTCGTGGAGACGGCGGAAACCTCTACGCCTCGCCCTCGGTATCGAACATCGCCGCGCTCATCGCGTCCGGCGCGCTCTTTCCTGCCCAGACCACGAACTGGAACGCCGGATAATAGCGCTCGCAGGCGTGGATGGCGCCGGCCAGCATTACCTCGCATTGCGCGGCCGAAGCGGTCAGCCCGCCCGGCAACACCAGCGCCTGCCGGTACATGATCATGCCGGTGTGGGTCCAGATGTCGAAATGGCCGACCCATAATTGCTCGTTGATCGCCGCGATCAGCCGCTGCACTTCCGCGCGGCGCGCAGGCGGAATCTTCATGTCGAAGGCGGAGGCCAAATGCAGCGCCTCGATCTCCGCCATCCAGGTGAAGGAGAGGTGGTAGTCGATCCAGTTCCCCTTGGAGACGATGGTGACTTCGTCTTCGCCGGAGCGCTCGAACGCCCAGTTGTTTTCGGCGGCAATGTCCTCGACCGCCGCGAGCGGGTTGTTCCGGGAATCGATAATGCCTTCGAGGAGGGACATGCCGTCTCGACCTTATTTTTGAATTCTTCTGATACGCACGCGAGGAACGGGACGCGTTGAACTGATGCGGCGCCGCCGACTGCAATCCCCCGATCGGTTATCATCCCGGGGCCTGCCGACGCTCAAGTGATGTGATTTGCGGAATCCGCGCAACTGACCCCTGAATCCGTCCACAGGCCAAAGCGGTGTCGTCCACAGCAGATCGCGGTCACAGCTATTAATTTGAGAACAAACCGGAATCGGATTCGAGCGCCGCGGAGTCGGACGGCCGGAGAAATCGGGCCGGCTCGCCACAATGGTTAATTTTTTCTTAGCGCGCTATATGTGCCCTTCGCGAGGTATAGCTGGAGGCGGCCGCCTTACTCCGGCTTGAGGCCGCCGGTGCGGACCACCTTGCCCCATTTCTCGGTTTCGTCGGCGATCAGTCTGCCGAAATCGGCCGGTGAGCCTGGCATCGGATCGCCGCCGATCGCGGCAAGCTTTGCCTTCATGCCGGGATCGGCGATGGCTGCGTTGATTTCCTTGTTGAGCTTGTCGACGATCTCGGTCGGCGTGTTTTTCGGCGCGGCGAAGCCGTACCACTGGCTCGCTTCATAGCCCGACACGACATCGCCCACGGTCGCAATCTCCGGCAGCTCCGCCATGCGCGCGGCTGTGGTCACCGCGAGCGCGCGCAGCTTGCCGGTCTTGATGTGATCGGCGGTGCCGGGCGCGGCCGCAAACAGGATCTGCACTTGGCCGCCGAGCAGATCCGTCAGCGCCGGGCCCTGGCCGCGATAGGGGACATGCACCATGTCGACACCGGTCATCATCTTGAACAGCTCGCCCGCCATGTGCGGCGCGCTGCCGCTCCCCGCAGAGGCCATGTTGACCTTGCCGGGATTGGCTTTGGCGTAAGCGATCAATTCGGCCAGCGTCTGCGCGGGCACCGAGGGGTGGACCAGCACCACCATCGGCACGCGAATGACGCCGGCGACCGGCGCGATATCGCGGACGAAATTGAAACTGAGCTTTTCGTAGAGCGAGGCGTTCACCGCATTCGGGACCGTTGCCAGCAGCAGCGTATATCCGTCGGGCGCCGCGTTCACGACCGCCTCGGTGCCGATATTGCCGCCGGCGCCGGTGCGGTTCTCGACGACGAAGGGCTGCCCGAGATGATCGGCCAGCCACTGGCCGATCAGACGCGCGGTGATATCGACGCCGCCGCCGGCGGCGAAGCCGGCGACGATTTTCGTCGGCCGCGTCGGATAATCGAGCGCGGATGAAAGGCGCGGCAAGGCGGGCGTAGCGATGAGTGCGCCGGCAAGTTTGAGGAAATTCCGGCGAAGAAGAAGTTTCATATCGAGTGCCCCCCGTTGGCAGCAAGCCTATCCCAAATGCGGCGATCCGAGTAAGGGCCCTCAGCGGATCGCGGGTGCGCGCCCTGTCCCGGCGGCATGGGGACATGCCTTTTCCCCATGCCAAAGGTGCTTGCTGACGCCCCGGCGTTGGTCATATTCTTGCGCCAGGTCGTCCATTCCGGGCGGCCGATGTTCTCAGGGCGGGGTGAAAATCCCCACCGGCGGTAAGGGTGACGTAGCCCAAGCCCGCGAGCGCCTTCTTTTCTCCCGAGAAGAAGGGTCAGCAGATTCGGTGCGATTCCGAAGCCGACGGTTACAGTCCGGATGAAAGAGAACGGTTTGCGGCGGTCTTCGCGCGTTTGCGCGTGGGCTGACGTCGTTCCGTATGCCCTGATTCTGGTCCTGAAAGAGGAAAGCCATGAATCAGATGTTGCAAGAGCCTGAAGTCCAATCCCCACCCCAGATATCCGAAACCAGTCACGTCCCTGACGTGCCCGAGCGGCCGCCGGCGCCGGTGCATCCGCGTTTCGTCAAGCCGCAGCGCATAGCCTTCGTGCAGTCGTCCTGGCACCGCGACGTGGTCGAGGAATGCCGCATCGCGTTCCTCGAAGAGATCGAGGCGCGCCATATCACGCGCGCGCAGGTCGATCTGTTCGAGGTGCCGGGTTCGTTCGAGATA
The DNA here is from genome assembly GCF_036924645.1 of Bradyrhizobium sp. AZCC 2176. Taxonomy (NCBI): domain Bacteria; kingdom Pseudomonadati; phylum Pseudomonadota; class Alphaproteobacteria; order Hyphomicrobiales; family Nitrobacteraceae; genus Bradyrhizobium; species Bradyrhizobium sp. AZCC 2176. The sequence goes on from NZ_JAZHRX010000001.1 coordinate 3,755,959, forward strand.
CCCCTGCATGCACAACTGCTCGCCAAGACGCGGCGCTACACCGCGATCGTGGCCGCCGGCCTCGTCGTCGATGGCGGCATCTACCGCCATGAATTCGTCGCCGACACCGTGATCAAGGCGCTGATGGACGTGCAACTCAAGACCGAGGTGCCGGTATTCTCCGCGGTGCTGACGCCACAGCAATTCCACGAGAGCGCCGTGCATCACGAATTCTTCCGCAAGCATTTCGTCATCAAGGGCATCGAGGTCGCGGAAGCCTGCGCCAACACGCTGCATAGCCTGGAACGGCTGCGCGGCCAGGTGGCGGCGGGGATCGCGGGGTAGGCGTTCGTCGCGAAGCAATCCATCGACCAGCAAGACAGATGGATTGCTTCGTCACTTCGTTCCCTTGCGCAAACGCTTCGCGTTTCTCGCAGCCAATGACGAATGCAGCCTTGATTGGAGTCACGGATGGTCAAAACCGAACAAGTATCTTCCGATTGGCTCGGCCTGTCCGGCCGCGTCTGCGTGGTGACAGGGGGCGGTGGAGGTATCGGCCGCACCACTGCTCTCGGTTTCGCCAAGGCCGGCGCCCGTGTCGCCGCCATCGACCTCGATGAGCGTGGCCTCGAGGTCACGCGCGCCGAGCTCGGTAAGCTCGGTGCCGATCACGTCGTTGCCCGTTGCGATACCTCGAGCGTCGAAAGCGTCACTGCGGCATCCGCGACGATCGAAAAATCGCTGGGACCGTGCGAGGTGCTGGTCAACACCGCTGCGGTGCTGCGGCCCGGCGCGCTCGACAGCCTGTCGCTTGCGGAATGGAACGCTGTCCTCGCCGTCAACCTGACCGGCTATTTCGTCTGTGCGCAGGTTTTCGGCCGGCAGATGCGTACGCTTGGCCGCGGCAGCCTGGTTCACGTGGCGTCCATTGCCGGCAGCAATGCGCAGGGGCAGAGCGGCGCCTACAGCGTCAGCAAGGCCGGCGTGATCATGCTGTCGCGGCAACTCGCCAATGAATGGGGACCGCACGGCATCCGCAGCAATGTCGTCAGTCCCGGCATGGTGATCACGCCGATGAGCCAGGCCTTTTACGATACGCCCGGCGTCACCGAGCGGCGCTCCGCCATGGTGCCGATGCGGCGGGTCGGCATGCCGCAGGACATGGCCGATGCCATCCTGTTTCTGGCGAGCGACCGCGCGTCATACATCAACGGTGATGAGATCATGGTCGACGGCGGCTACGCCAATATGCTGATGAATTTGGTGCCGCGGCCGGGATTTGAGTGAGGCGCCCGCAGGGTGGGCAAAGGCGCACTTGCGCCGTGCCCACCATCTATCCCAAAGCGTTATCGTGAATGGTGGGCACGCTTCGCTTTGCCCACCCTACAAAGCCAACTCAGTCGAACAGACTCGACACCGATTCTTCCGACGCGGTGCGGCTGATCGCTTCCGCGATCAGCGGCGCGATCGACAGCGTGCGGATATTGGCGGCCTTGTTGACCGCTTCCGTCGGCAGGATCGAGTCGGTGATGACGAGCTCTTTCAGCTTCGACGAGGCGATGCGGGCGGCAGCGCCGCCCGAGAGCACGCCGTGGCTGATATAGGCGTAGACTTCCTTGGCGCCGTTGGCGATCAGGGCGTCGGCCGCGTTCACCAGCGTGCCGCCGGAATCCACGATGTCGTCGATCAGGATGCAGGTATGGCCGGCGCAGTCGCCGATCACGTTCATCACCTCGGACTCGCCGGCGCGCTCGCGGCGCTTGTCGATGATGGCGAGCGGCGTGTTGATGCGCTTGGCAAGCCCGCGCGCGCGCACCACGCCGCCGACGTCGGGCGACACCACCATGACGTTCGACAAATCGAAGCGTTCCTTGATGTCGCGCACCATGACCGGCGAGGCGTAGAGATTGTCGGTCGGAATATCGAAGAAGCCCTGGATCTGGCCGGCGTGCAGGTCGAGGGTCATCACACGGTCGACCCCGGCGCGGGTGATCAGATTGGCCACCAGCTTCGCCGAAATCGGCGAGCGCGAACCGACCTTGCGGTCCTGCCGGGCGTAGCCGAAATAGGGGATCACGGCCGTGATGCGGCGCGCGGACGCCCGGCGCAGCGCATCGGTGATGATCAGGAGTTCCATCAGGTGGTCGTTAGCCGGAAACGACGTCGACTGGATAATGTAGACGTCGGAGCCGCGGACGTTTTCCTGGATTTCGACGAAGATTTCCATGTCCGCGAACCGGCGGACAGTGGCCTTGGTCGGCGCCAGATGCAGCCAATTGGCGATTTCCAGGGCCAGCGCCGGATTGGAATTGCCGGCGACCAGCTTGATTGAGCCGTTCTTGGCCGCCATTGACGCTTCTCCTCGCGCCTTGCTGGATACGACGTTCAGCATATCGAGAAACCCTCGGGAACCGGCGCGTTTTGATGAGCGAGGAGATATCAGGCGGGTGGCTTGGCTGGCAACCCGTTGACGTCGTTTTCCCGGTCAAAAATCGGCCAATGCGTGACCTTACGGGGCCCTCTATTGGGCGCCGAAACCGAGCGCCGTGACGCCGGCTGCATCCTGGGCGCGTACCGTGTCATCCGCACTCGCGACCGCGGGGCCGCGGCGCTCCGGGGCTGGGGCCGGCGCAGCATCCGGGGTTCCGTTGATCATGCCCGACAGGCCGCTGAGGCCGGCCTGCGCGATTTTCCGCAACACGAGGTCGTCGGCCGCCGTCCAGGCGTCGCGCCCGGCCTTGCCGGCCGCTTCTTCGCCGGAGAGCCGCAGCGCACGCTGCTGGCTGTTATCATAGACGTCCCAGACCCAGGCGATCACGGTCTTGCCGCGCACCACCTGCGCCGAGAGATAGCTGCGCACGCGGTAGGAAGCCCCGCCTTCGCGCGAGACGATCGATAAATTTCGCAGCTTCGATTCGCTGTCGAGTACGCTGACCATCCGGTCAAACACCTGCGGCGGCGGACCGTCGATCGATTCGAACGCCACGGTGGGACCGCTACCCGTCGAAGCCATCGCGTACGAGCCGCTGCCCGTTGCGCCGTTGCCGGCGCAGCCGCCAAGCGCCGCGGCGGCGACAAGCAGCGCCGCGGCGATCATCGCGCGCGGGGCATTCAGGCACGAAGCTATCAAGGTGTCCCTCATTGCTCCCTGCGATATCGTTAAAATGTGTTAAGGTCTAGGGCAGCGGGTGCACCGGCCCGCCAAAAAGATTGCGTTGAGCTCGCCCCCGTCCACCTTGTTGTTGCCAGAATTCTTCAACTCCGCAGGATGATCCATGCGAGCGTTTGTTCTCGGCGGCGTTGGCGCGATCGCCGACCATGTCCGCCCTGTTCAAGGCCGGACGCGGGGCAAGGTGGTGGTTGCGCGTGAAGTAACTACTCGCCCGCCAGCGCGATCGCGTGGACGTGGCGGCCGTAGTCCGGCTCTTTCCGGTGCACCGAGCGGCGGTAGCTGTAGAAGCGCTCGTCGGAATAGGTGTCGATGCCGATGTCGTCGATCATCAGCACGCCGGCATTCTCCAGCCGCATCCGGATGAAGCCGGCGAGATCGAACATCGCATGGCCGGATCGCACCGAGGGAATGAAGAACACGCCATTCTTGGCGTCGGCATCCAGAAAACGTTCGACGAATTCGCTGCCGACTTCATAGGAATGCTGGCGGATCAGCGGGCCGATGGCGGCGACGATGCCGGAGCGGTCGGCGCCGAGTTTCTCCATCGCCTCGATGGTCGATTCCAGCACGCCCGTCAGCGCGCCCTTCCAGCCGGCATGCGCCGCGCCGATCACGCGCGCGCTGGCATCGGCGAACAGGATCGGGCCGCAATCCGCGGCGGTGACGCCGATGGCGATGCCTTCGGTACTTGTGACGAGCGCGTCGGCGCGCGGCTTGTCGCCCTGCCATGGTCCGGTCGCCACCACGACGTCGGGCGAATGGATCTGGTGCGCGCTGAGCAAGCGCTCGGGGGCGACGCCGATCTGCTCGGCCATCCGGCGGCGATTTTCCGCGACATTGGCCGGATCGTCGTTGGAGCCGAGGCCGCCATTCAAGCCTTCATATATTCCGCTGGATATCCCGCCCTCGCGGGTGAAGAAGGCGTGGCGCAGTCCGGGAATGGCTGCGAGCAACGACGATCCGAACGTCATGCTGTTTCATCTCCGGGCGCCGACGGTTCGTCGCTGAGGCCCGCGACCGCGGTGAGATTGGGCTCGGTGACCGCAAGCACTTTGAACATCGATCCCATGCCGCCGCGGCCGCTGTCGGTCAGCCGCTTCAGCGCGGCGGAAATATCGGCGGAAACTTCCGCAGTGGTTTTTCCCATCAGCGTGACGGCCCGGGTCTCGATGCCGAGCCGCTTGAGAAACTCGCCCTGCGTCACCGGGCCATGAACGCGCGCGCCGACGTCTTCCGCCGCGCGCGCCAATGCCTGGAAATCGACATGGGCGGTGACGTCGGCCTGACCGGGATTCTTCAGGGGATCGGCGAAGCTGTGGCGGGCGATCGCCTGGAAGGTGTCGCCGGCGTCGCTGCGCAGATGGCCGTAATCGATGATCAGCGCCGCGCCGTCCTGGTCGCGAACCCGCGCCGCGATCTTCATCATCTCGTTGTCCGGCCGCCATTCGAACACGGCGCCCACTGGGGCCGCGCGCACCAGGGGCGGCAGCAACACCTCGAAGCGCGGCATCGGCTCGTCCGAGGCTGCGAATACCAGGTTGCCATTGGCGTCGAGGTTGACGACGCGCTCGTGCCAGCCGGTCTCGCGCTTGACCACCTGATGGATCGGCAGCACGTCGAAATATTCGTTGGCGAGAATGACCGCGGGGCCCTCGGGCACGTCGTCGATGCTGTCATGCCAGGTGATGTTGCGCGCGCCGGACAGCATCGCTTGCTGTTTTTCGCGCAGCACCGGGTTGATCTCGACGAGGTGGATCTGGAGCGATTGATAGAGCGGCGGCAGCACCCGGACCGCGCGGAGTGCGTCCGCCATCATGGTGCCGCGACCGGGGCCGAGTTCGACCAGCCGCAGCGTCGGCGGTGATCCGATCGCCTTCCACACCGAAGCCGTCCACAGTCCGAGCAACTCGCCGAACATCTGGCTGACCTCGGGTGCGGTGGTGAAATCACCCTCACGGCCCAATGGATCGCGCGACACGTAATAGCCGTGCTCGGGATGCATCAGGCACAATTCCATGTACCGCCAGACCGGCATCGGTCCTGACGATCGGATCAGCTTGCGGATCTCCGACTGCAACGGCGAGTATTCGGTCACGGCCTGCCTTAAATCGACTTCTGTATATGCTCCGACGCCTTGCGGCGCCATGCCATCATCATCAGGATGGCCCCAACAACGATCATGGGTACGGACAAAAGCATACCCATGGTCAGCCCGCCCCACAAAAATCCGAGCTGCGGGTCCGGTTCACGAAAGAATTCGCTGGTAATGCGCGCCAGCGCGTAGACAGTGATGAAGCTGCCGAGGATCAGGCCAGGCCGCTTCAACGCACCCATCCGGACCATGACCGCCAGGATTGCAAACAGCAGGATGCCCTCGAGCGCCGCTTCGTAGAGCTGGCTGGGGTGGCGGAAAAGTTGAGACGGGTCATCGGGAAAGACCATTCTCCAGGGCACGCTGGCATCCGCCTCACGCCCCCACAACTCGCCTTTGATGAAGTTGGCGAGCCGTCCGAGGAATATTCCGATTGGAGCGACTGCGGTCGTGATGTCGCCAAGCGACAGGATGGAGATATTGTTCTTGAGCGCAAACAGCATCACCGCGGCGACGCAGCCGAGAAAGCCGCCGTGGAAGGACATGCCGCCTTCCCATAATTTGAGAATGGCGGCCGGGTGCTGGCTGAAGAAGGCGGGGTTGTAGAACAACACGTAGCCGGTGCGGCCGCCGACGATGATGCCGAGGGTGACCCAGAGGATGAAGTCGTCGAGCTGCACAGGCGCGATCGGCGCCGGCCCGCCCCACAATTTCTCGCTTCTGATCAGCGCGCGCGCATATATCCATCCGAGCACGATGCCGCCGATATAGGCCAGCGCATACCATCGGATCGCGAACGGTCCGATCGAGATGGCGACGGGATCGATTGCCGGAAAGGTGATGGTGAGAAATTGCATCCGGTGCGATGCCTACGGTACGAGGTTGCGGCGATAGAGCGCCAGCAGCCGCTCCCAATGTCGTTCGGCGGCGTCGCGGTGGTAGACCGGGCGCTTCGGGAAGGCAAAACCGTGATGGGTGCCGGGATAGATTTCGACCTCGTTGTTCGATCCCTTCATGCCGGCCGCCACCTTGTCGATAATCTCCTGCGGCGCATAGATGTCGGTCTCGGCGCAGGCGAAATAGAGTTCGGCCCTGGTCTTCGACGCGGCCAGATGCGGGCTGTCGGGCTGGTCGGTCGCGAGATGCGTACCGTAAATTGATGCCGCCGCCTTCACACGATCCGGAAAATGCGTCGCCGCGTTGACCGCGTAGCGGCCGCTCATGCAGTAGCCGACGGTGCCGACGATCTTCGTGTTCGCCGCTTCTTGCGTCTCGGCATAGGCGAGCAGCGCCTTGGTGTCTTCCATCACCATGGGAATGTTGATGGAGTTCATGAAACCGAACATCCGCTTGCGCTCGGGCGCTTCCGGGTCCGGCGGGATCGGTCCGAGCTCCATGACGCCCGAGCGGTAATACATATTCGGCAGCATCACGTAATAGCCCGAGGTGCCGAGCCGCCGCGCCATGTCGCGCAGTTCTTCACGGATCGCCGGTGCGTCCATGTAGAAGATGATGACCGGAAAGGGCCCGCCGCGTTCGGGATGGGTGATGAAGGTCGTGGTCTTGCCGTCCTTGGTCGCAATATCGATCTGCTGGTCGATCATGGGCGCTTCTTCTTGCTTTGTGATTATGATGTCTGGCTGGGGCGTTCGATACGATTGCAAGGAAAGGCGAGCATGACAAGGCGAACCGCCTTGAACGGCGCACTTGAACCTTGCCCTTGAACCTTGCCTATGGGATCGCCATTGTCTTGCCGGTGACGATCAATTTGCAGCGACCGGAGCGTTTTCAGATGACCCAGACCAGCAATCGGTTTTTCGACGAGATCGGCCGTTTGATGAACGACGCTGCCGGCGCTGCCCAGGGCGTCAAGCGCGAGGTCGATACGGTCATGCGCAACCAGGCCGAACGCATCCTGCGCGATCTCGATCTCGTCAAGCGCGAGGAGTTCGACGCGGTCAAGGACATGGCCCGCCTGGCGCGCGAGGAGAACGAGGCGCTCAAGGGCCGGATCGCGGCGCTGGAAGCCAAGCTCGGCATTTCGCCGGCCGCGCCGGATGCCGGCGCGGTCTAGACCGACGGGCAGGGGTCTTACCCTCCCCTGGAGGGGGAGGTCGACGCGACCAAAGGGAGCGGCGGGGTGGGGGAAGGTCTCTCCCCTCGAAAAGTGCCCGAGTTGAGAGATCACCCTACCCCGTCTCGCATCTTGCGATGCGAGCCGACCCTCCCCTTCCAGGGGAGGGTGCCAAAATGGCAGAAAAATCCCTTCATTTCCTTGTCATTTCGCCCCTTTGGGGCTAAAAGCCCGCCACGTCCGCAGCCCCCGCACCCCTGGAGGCTTGCTGTGGGACGCCAACGGGCCGCGATGCGGCCTTTAACTTTTTAGAAAACAAGGACTTAACACGATGGCGACCGTCAAGGAATTGAAGGCGACCGCGCGTCCGCAGAGCGGCAAGGGGGCCGCCCGGGCAGAGCGTCGCGCCGGGAGAGTGCCCGGAGTGATCTACGGCAACAACCAGCCCCCCGTGACCATTTCGGTCGATGACAAGGAACTGCGCCAGCGCATCCTGGCCGGCCGGTTCCTGACCACGCTGTTCGACATCGACCTCGAGGGCAAGAAGCACCGCGTGATTCCGCGCGACTTCCACCTCGATCCGGTGAAGGACTTCCCGCTCCATGTCGACTTCCTGCGGCTCGGCGAAGGCGCGACCATTCGCGTCAGCGTCCCCCTGCATGTCGTGAACGGCGAAACCTCGCCCGGCGTCAAGCGCGGCGGCACCGTCAATATCGTCACCCACACCATCGATCTCGAATGCTCGGTCGAAAACATTCCGCAGTACATCGACGCGGATGTCGGCGCGCTGGAAATCAGCCACTCGCTGCATCTGTCCGAGATCAAGCTGCCGGCCGGCGTGAAGGCGCTGTCGCGTGAGGACGCGACGCTGGTGACCATCGTGCCGCCGTCCGGTTACGCCGAAGAACAGAAAGCTGCTGCTGCGGCTGCCGCTGCAGGAGGCACGGCTGCTCCGGCGGCGGGTGCCGCTGCGGCGCCGGCTGCTGCCCCTGCGGCGGGTGCTGCGGCTCCGGCGGCGGGTGCGAAAGCGCCGGCCGCCGGCGACAAGAAGAAGTAAACAGCGGCAGGATGCCGCGTCATGCGCCTGTTTGTCGGTCTCGGTAACCCCGGTTCGAAATACGCGAACAACCGGCACAATATCGGGTTCATGGCCGTCGATGAAATTGCGCGGCGTCACGGTTTTGGACCGTGGCGCCGCCGTTTTCAGGGCGAGGCTTCCGATGGCACGCTCGATGGTGAAAAGGTCGTTCTGCTTCGGCCGACCACCTACATGAACGAGTCCGGGCGTGCGGTTCAGGAAGCCGCGAACTTCTTCAAGTTGTCCGCCGGCGAGATCACCGTGTTTCAGGACGAACTCGAACTGCCGGCGGCGAAAGTCCGCGTCAAGATCGGCGGCGGCATCGCCGGTCACAACGGGCTGCGCTCGATCTCCTCGCATATCGGCAACGACTACCGCCGGGTGCGGCTCGGGATCGGTCATCCCGGCATCAAGGAGCTGGTGCACGGCCATGTGCTGTCGGATTTTGCCAAGAGCGATCGCCCCTGGGTGGAAGCCTTGTGCGCGGCGGTCGCCGAGAATGCTGGTTTGCTGGCGGCGGGTAAGGATTCGACGTTCCAGAACAAGGTGCATCTGGCGCTGCAGGCCAAGGGAATTTTCGACAAGGAAGATGACGGGAAGCAGGGCTGACTTCTCGTGCTAGCGCTCCGCCGTCATGCCCGGCCAAAAGCGCGAAGCGCGTCTTCGCGCAGATGTGCCGGGCATCCACGTCTTCCTTGCCAAACGCGAAACAAGACGTGGAAGGCCGGGACAAGCCCGGCCATGACGAAGAGAAATCGTTGAGGACGAAATGGGATTCAAATGCGGTATCGTCGGCCTGCCCAATGTCGGCAAGTCGACGCTGTTCAACGCCCTGACCGAGACGGCCGCGGCGCAGGCGGCGAATTATCCGTTCTGCACCATCGAGCCGAATGTCGGCGAGGTCGCCGTGCCTGATCCCAGGCTCGACAAGCTGTCTGCCATCGCAGGCTCCGCGCAGATCATCCCGACGCGGCTGACCTTCGTCGATATCGCGGGGCTCGTCCGCGGCGCCTCGAAGGGCGAAGGCCTCGGCAACCAGTTCCTCGCCACCATCCGCGAGGTCGACGCGGTCGCGCATGTGGTGCGGTGTTTCGAAGATTCCGACATCACCCATGTCGAGGGCAAGATCGCGCCCTTGGCCGATATCGAAACCATCGAAACCGAACTGATGCTCGCCGACCTCGACAGCCTGGAAAAGCGCGTCGACAACCTGGCCAAGAAGGCCAAGGGCAACGACAAGGACGCCAAGGAGGCGCTCGATCTCGTCAACCGCGCATTGGTGTTGCTGCGCGACGGCAAGCCGGCGCGGTTTCTCGAGCGAAAGCCGGAGGAAGAGCGCGCGTTCAATATGCTGGGCCTGCTGACGTCGAAGCCGGTGCTCTATGTCTGCAACGTCGAGGAAGGTTCCGCCAAGGATGGCAATGGCTTTTCCAAGCAGGTGTTCGAGCGCGCCAAGGAGGAAGGCGCGGTCGCGGTGGTGATTTCGGCCAAGATCGAATCCGAGATCGCGACGCTGTCACGCGAGGAGCGCGCCGATTTTCTCGAGACGCTCGGTCTCGAAGAGGCCGGCCTCGACCGCCTGATTCGCGCCGGCTACCAGTTGCTCGACCTGATCACCTATTTCACCGTGGGCCCGAAGGAGGCCCGCGCCTGGACCATCCATCGCGGCACCAAGGCGCCCGCGGCGGCCGGCGTGATCCATACCGATTTCGAAAAGGGATTTATCCGGGCCGAGACCATCGCCTATGCCGATTACGTCGCACTGAACGGCGAAGCCGGCGCCCGCGACGCCGGCAAGCTCAGGCTGGAAGGCAAGGAATATGTCGTCGCCGACGGCGACGTGATGCATTTCAGGTTCAATAACTGAGAAATTGGCGCCGCGGATGCGGACCCGCTCGGGTGGGCAAAGGCGCATCGCGCCGTGCCCACCATCTTTCCTGACGCGAGCGAAATGGTGGGCACGCTACGCTTTTGCCCACCCTACAATTCCCGCGTGATCACCGCATCCCGCCCTGATCGCGGATCGCGCCGAGGTGCTCGTTGACACGGAAGACGATCAGGATGAATTCCGCGGCGATGCGCGAAAACACCACACCGACCACGACGCCGGCGATCGAGGCCAACAGTAGGACAAATCCATAGAAGGGGCTGATTGCCATGATGGACAGGCTCGACAAAATGCCGGCGATACCGAATAGCACGATCAAACCGATGACCAGCCAGTAGAAAGTCTTGATGATCGTGGGCGTGATGAAGCGGTCCCACTGAAACAGATCCTGAAAATCGAGCATCGATGGTTCTCCGGCGAGTCAAAAACCTGGTCCCAGATGGCACAGGGCTAGACCCGAAAACTGCTTCGGGCAAGTCAGGGGCGAGCGCCGTCACCGGTACTCGCCCGTAGCGAACGAGCCATGCGGGTGGACGGGTTGAGATTGCTGCAAATAACGGCCACATTCAGGCTTCCTCACCGCAATCCTCAATCCAAATCCCCGATCGATGACAACGCTGACCTTCGAAGACTTCACGCCAGGCCATTTCGGCAGGTTCGGACCGCGCCACGTCACGCGCGAGGAGATTCTGGCCTTTGCCGCCGAATTCGACCCGCAGCCGATGCATCTGGACGAGGCCGCCGCCAACGCGTCGATGCTGAAGGGGCTGTCCGGTTCGGGCTGGCATCTCGGCTCGATCATGATGCGGATGCTGTTTGACGGCTTTATCGGCCGCACCGCCTCGCTCGGTTCACCCGGCGTCAACGAGATGCGCTGGCTGGCACCGCTGCGGCCGGGGGACGACCTGATGCTGGATGTCGACGTCGCGGAGGCCAGGATTTCGAACAGCCGTCCCGAAACCGGCATCGTGACCTTCAAGGGCACGATCAGGAACGCGACCGGCGTGGTGCTGTGCGAGATGGAGTCGCCGATCATCGTGCGCCGGCGCGCCGAGGCGGGAGCGGAATAGCGATGCGTTTCTTCGAGGACATCGAGATCGGCGCGCAGCGTGAGTTTGGCTCGTTCACCTTCACCGCCGACGACATCAAGAAGTTTGCCACGCAGTTCGATCCGCAGCGCTTCCACCTCGATGAGGAGGAGGGCCGCAAATCGCTGTTCGGGGGACTGGCTGCATCGGGCTGGCACGTCGCCGCGGTCTGCATGAAGCTCCTGGTCGCCGACGGCAAGCGTTTGACGGCGGAGGCTGTCGCGCGCGGCGAGCAGGTTGCGGTGTGGGGACCCTCGCCGGGCTTTCGTGAGCTGCGCTGGATCAAGCCGGTACTGGCCGGCGACACCATCCGCTTTTCCAACCAGGTCGAAACCAAGCGCACCTCGGAGAAGCGCCCCGAATGGGGCATCCTGCAGGCCCGCAATACCGGCACCAACCAGCGTGGCGAGGTGGTGTTCTCGTTCCTCGCGACCGCCTTCGTGCCGCGGCTGAAGGCGGGTTCCTGATCACTCCCAACATGGTTAGCGAACTGTCCCGTTAGGTCATTGTAATCCATGACTCCACGGAACGGATTTTTTGCTAACGCATTTTGAACTTTCTGCCTGCCAAATGCGTCTCAGGGGAAGTACCGAGGGGATGACGATGGCAGATCGCAGCAGCCTGAAATTCGTCGGCTTTATTTTCGCAACCGTCACGATGGCCGTGATGCTGACCGCCACAATGGTGGTGAAAAGCTACGCCGACGGCGTCTACACGATCGAGGACACCGCGTTCGTCCGCCAGTAGTTGCGGGTCGGATAGCCAAGATTTGATAGCCAAGATCTGATAGCCATGAGCGCTGAAGAAGTTCAGCGGCTCCAGATCAGCGTCATTGCCACGACCGCAAGCGTCAGCAGTCCGACGAAACGGATCACGATCGTGCCCATGCTGTGCGACGATTGCCGCAGCGGCAGTGAATTCATGTTGTCTGGCTGAACGTTTTGCATCGCCGGTGTGTCCCCAAAAGGTGCCTGCCGCCACGTGACGACATCCGTCTTTGGACGCGACCGTGCTTATAAAGTTCAGATCGAACCCTGCCAAACGAAACCGCCGCGCTTCCATACGGAACGCGGCGGAGTGTTAGATTTTTGCAACGATCGGGATCAGGCGTTGCGCAGGCCGTCGGCGGCACGCTTCCACTGCGTGACGTTGTCGGCGATCATGCGCGTCGACTTCATCGCAGCCTGGCTGAGCTGGGCATAACCCGAGATCTCGCGCTGGACGCGCTGGCCTTCGGCATGCAGCAGGTCGCGGAGGCTTTCGAGTTCGGAAATCAGCTTCTCGATTTCCGCAAGCGAGGTGCCGGCGACGCGCTGGATCAGCGAATTGACGTTGTTGACGGTGGCTTCCGCGTTCGGATCGAGCGGCGCGGTGTCCGGAGCCACTGCGGGGCGGCGCAGATAGGCGATGTCGTTGCGAACGAAATCGCGGATGCCGGCCTCGACTTCGGATACGGCGGCGAGATCGTTGTCGACCTCCGGGGTTTCATCAATCTGTTCGGGGCGAATGGTGGCGTTCATCGGCTATTCCTCTGTTTCGCTTTCAGGCGAGCGCGGACGTCCCCCGCACGACGAAGTGGAGCCTTCCCATCTGCGCTGCCGATTTTGGCCGCATCTGGGCCAATCTGCGGCAATGCTGGATCATTCTCGGGGGCGGCGCCTTCGGGCCGGAAAACGCATCAAATTGGGACGATTCCTGCCCCTTACCAGCTACGTTTAAACCCCGCGCTGAGGCTCTTGCTGGCGGCGCCGGACGGCGTTTCGCCGATCGAGCCGGAAATGGTGACGCCGTCGAACAGCTTCTGCTCGGCGCCGACCTTGCGCAGCCACTTGTCGTCGGAAGTCGACAGGGTCTGGCCGGCGATCAGGCTGGTGCCGGTGTCGGCGATACTGAGCCTCGCCGACTGGTCGGTCTCATAGCTGCGCGCCGGATGGCTGACGATGCCGGGCACCGGCACGATGCCCTGCTGGATCAAATTGTAGTCGTTCTTCAGGGTCACCGAATACTGCTCGCTGAGCGGTAGCGATTTGCTCAAGGAGGTGCCGAGCCTGCTCTGCTCAGATCCGGGATCGACGCGGGCCTCGACCGCGGTCTTGTCCCAAATCGAGGCAACGCCGGGGGCGGTGATCGCCGCCCAGGCGGTGCCGGACGATTGCGGCAGGCTGCCGCCATTGGCGAGTTTTTCCGAGAGCAGTTCGGATGTCGTCGCCGTGCCCTGCCGTGCGACCGTCATGTCGGCGCCGATGCGCGTATCCCAGAACGGCGAGATGGATTGCCTGACCGACACCGCCGAGGTGCCGTTCGCCCTTTCATTGGCGGACCACGCGGCATCCACGCTGGCAGCGGCTTTCGACGCGCCGCTTCCCTTTAGCGTCGGACCGGTCACGGTCGACGCGTCGACATCAAGCAGGCTCCAGTCGAGCTTGCTGACGTCGATGTCCTTCATGATGTCGACGTCGTTGACGCTGGGAGCCGCCTCGGACTCTTCCGCCGCAGGCATGTCCGGATCTTCATCCGTCGGCGGCGTCTGTGCCGCTGCTGCCATCATCGAAGCCATGCCGATGCCGGCCGCCAGCATTGGCAGCCGCGCCCAGCCAAATCGCATTTTGGGAATCATTGCCCGCCCGCATTCCAAGTCGCGCCCAGAATGCGTTCGCTCTGTTGCGAAATTATGGCGCGGACAATCTTGCTCACATCAAGCGAACGTCATGGCCGGGCACAGCGCGTCACAGCGCCAGATGACCCGGCCATCCACGCTCCCTTGGGGCTGGCGAAGGAAGGCGTGGACGCCCGGACGCGAAGATGCGATTTGCGCACCCGGGCATGACGATTGGATAGATTGGCGTGAGCTACACCGCCATCCGCGGCAGGTGGATCGGATAGCCCACCGTCTGCTCAACCAGATCGAAGGTATCGACCAGCACGCGGAAGTTGGTGAGGCGGCCGGCCCTGAACTGGGCGAAATGGGCGATCCGCAGGCTGATCGGCTTGTTCGAATCCAGCGCCGTCAGCGAATAGCGCATCATCGAGGCGGCCGAATCCACGCCCAGCATGATCGATTCGCGGTCGAAGCGGTGGACGCGGAAATTGTCCGCGATCTGCCTGATCACCTCGATCACGGCCGCCTTGCCACGGCGGGAGCCGAAGAACGGATACATGTCGATCGGTCCATAGATCGCCCAGTCGACGTCCTCGTCGAGCAGGGCTTCGAGATCGGCGGGCTGGCGTTCATTGATCGCGCGATGCAACGCGCGCGAAAAACGCCAGAGACTATGCTCTGTCATTTTGGGTTGGTCCTTGAAAACTGGAATTGCAAACAGCGATCACGCCCTAATGAGCGTCATCATCGACGCCGGGCTGAAATGCTGCATTTCACTGTTGCACCCAGAAATAGAGCAGTTCGGCCAAAACACAATTGCCGTTTTTGCATTGCACAAATGCGGCGGTTTCGGCCGTTTTCCGGTCACTCAACGGTCGTGGCGGGGCACCGGCTCGCGCTCGATGGCGATCTCGGCGTCGCGAATGGCGATGATGCCGAACAGCAGGGCGCCGCCGATGCCGCCGATCGCGGCCCCCAACGGCATGAAGGTGAAGAACACCAGCATGCCGCTATAGCCTCCAAAACTCGAGGTTTTGAAGATTTGCACCCAGGCGAGGCCGGTCCCGATGCCCAGTGTCGCGCCTCCCAGCACCCCCAACGCCAACCCAAGCAAAGCCAGCAACGCGATCTTCATATGCTTTTCGTGTCCGGAAACGGCCTTGTGGTGTGTCACGGCCAGCACGATGAGGTTCAATGTGTGGGAGAATATCTGGACGTCATTCCGGGTTCGATGCTTCGCATCGCCCCGGAATGACGAACCCGCTAGATCGGGTCCGGCCGCCTGCCGGTCAGGATCGCGGCGACATCGCGTTCGAGCAGTTGCTGGACCAGGTCGAAGGTGTCGATGATTTCCCTGATATGGCTGATCTTGCCGTTGCGCAGCGTGTAGAAGCCGGCGATGTCGAACTGCACCATGCGCTGATTGATGGTTTTCCGGAAGAACACACGGATAAACGCGGCCGCCTTGTCGCCTTCGACCACCAGGATCGGCACCTCGCAGCGCAGTTCGGAATAGCGGGCGCGCACCGCATCCCACATCTCGCGCAGTTCGGCCTTGCCGCGGCGATGGCCCATATGGGGCAGGATATCGATTGGGGCGTTGGCGAGAGACTCGACGTCGTCGGTGCAGCGCTCCAGCGCGGCTTCGACGTTGCCGGAATACAGCACATTGAGGAAATCCAGGACGTGCTGACGATTTGATCCCTCGGTCATTCGCCCACCTTGCCTGTGCTCGACCCGGCTCTTGCGGCCGGCCCCATTGTGAACGGAGCGGCAGAGGTAATCCGCAAGAAGACTCACATTATGTGACACGGTGGTTTCCAAAAGGTTCATCGCCGCGACATGCGGCCGGCGACGGAACGATCTCGCCGCAGCCGGCGTTGGCTCTTTCCGTTGATAACGGAGATGATGATGACGAAACCCGTTCCGCCGGTCCCGCAAGACAACCAGAGCCACAAGGGTCCCGGCAGCGCGCCCAACGTTCCCCTCGACACCACCAAGGGCCATCGCCACGACGAGAAGAACAACATCCGCGAACAGGCCGAGCACGGCAATCTGACGCAGAACACGAGTAACCGGCGCTCGGGGTGAGGCGGCGGCGCCGCATTCTCGCTGTCGTCCCTGCCTCTGTGCGCAATTGCGCACTAGGCAGGAACGACGCGGAGTGTTACGCGCGCGCTCGCTCTGCATTTCAAACAGCAGCAAATCTCCCGCGGCGCCACGCGCCCGAGGATTTGCAATTTCGTTTCG
Organism: Bradyrhizobium sp. AZCC 2176; assembly: GCF_036924645.1. NCBI lineage: Bacteria > Pseudomonadati > Pseudomonadota > Alphaproteobacteria > Hyphomicrobiales > Nitrobacteraceae > Bradyrhizobium > Bradyrhizobium sp. AZCC 2176. Next base: position 3,772,179 of record NZ_JAZHRX010000001.1, read on the forward strand.
CCCTCGAAAAGCGAGAGGGCGCAGGGAAAGCCGGGTGCCCTCAGCACCCGCGATCGTGCGCACAAAATGCACACGGGTGACCGCAAGGTGCGCCGGAACACCCGGCCTTCCCTGCGCAATGGTGTTACGGCTTATAGCGCGCTCTTCCCGGCGACGAATTCCTCTTGCCACCGTCGCTGACGGATTGGCGATCCGCCGAAGCCCGGTTGGGCCCGACAAATCTCCATCAGCTTGACACCAGCCACGGGTGCCAGAACCACACGCCTTTGCCGTCCGCGGCTTCCTCCACCAAAACGCCTCGACCGGCTCATGTGCTGCCGGCCAAAATTCTGGCGAAGGCGTTTAAGCGCCGTCCGTCTGCGCGCCGGCCGATCGCTCACAAGCCGAAGCCCGCCCTGCGACCCCTTGCGCGCCCGACGCTGCCGCGTCCATCGCATCCCGCACCCAACGTCCGTGACGATCGCGATACGCCCCTCTCATGGGTGCGGGATGCGCGGAGTTGTAAGGGTGATTTGGGGTAACGGCGAAGGGGAATATTTTTGCCGGGAGCAATGGACCAAGCCCATGCGTGATTTGCCCCGCAGGCAACGCGACCGGTAGTGGTGCTCACGCACGAATGCCGGAGCGGTTCGGGCGAAGTGCCGGGTGAGGGGTTTTCGCCGTGCGCTCTCGTGCTTCAGGCAGTGTGATGTCAATCACGGCATAGCTCCCCGATTGATCATTCTGCCGCGCATCACCGTCCTCGCCGAGGACGCGCAGGAATCGCCGCCATGAACGCGGATAGCCGCTGACGCGATTTCCGGAGCGACAGGACCGTCTTGCTCCGCCAGTTCAAATCCCGAGTGCGCTCTGATAGGCGAAAAGCGCCGGCGCGCCGCCGGTGTGCAGGAAGATGACATCCTCGTCGTTGCGCCAGCGGCCCTGGCGGATCAGGGCGATCAGGCCTGCGAGGCCCTTGCCCGAATAGACGGGATCGAGTGGTAGCGCCTCGAGTTGGCCGGCGAGGCGGATCGCTTCGATGGTGGCTTCGTGCGGGACGCCGTAGGCAGGGCCCGCATGCCCCGCGACGACTTCCACGCTTGCTTCGTCGAACGGAATATCGAGCAGATCGGACGCTTCGCGCGCAAACGTCGCGACATCGGCGCGCACCCGCGCGGGCTCGGCGTCGATATCGATCCCGACGATTCCTGCGTTCGGCATGGCCACGGCGACACCGGCGATAAGGCCGGCCTGCGTACCGGCGCTGCCGGTGCAGTGCACGATCGCGGCCGGTGCAAAACCCAATCGCGCGGCCTGCGGTTCGATCTCCGCAATCGTCGTGGCGTAGGCCACGGCGCCCAGGGCATTTGAGACGCCGTAGGGCACGAAGTACGGCTTGTGGCCGTTCGCCCGGAGATCGTCGACCAGCGCGCGAATGGCGGCATTGCGGTCACCGGTCCACGGCACGTCATGGAGTTGCGCGCCGAACAGCCGATTGAGAAACGCGTTGCCCGAGGTCTTGTATTCCGGCGTCGGCGGTTCGAGGCGGCCGTGGTAGACGGCGAGATGGCAGGCGAGGCCGAGCTTGGCCGCCACCGCCGCAACCTGCCGCTGGCTGTTCGATTGCACGACGCCGCCGGAGACGATCGTATCGGCGCCGCTCGAAACGGCTTCATGCAGGACGTAGTCGAGCTTGCGCAGCTTGTTGCCGCCAAAACCGAGCCCTGTCGCATCCTCGCGCTTGACCCACAGCCGCGGCCCGCCGAGATGCGCCGTCAGCCGCTTCATCGGCTCGAGCGGGGTCGGCAGGCTGGCCAAGCCTAAGCGAGGAAAGACGGCGAGCCGGTCGGACAATGGCCTGCGATTGATTTGCATCGTTCTGTCCGTCTGACTAGCGGGTAGTATTTCTAACTATGACCGACGGTCGCGATTGTAGCGCCATCGACGATAGCTGCATTATTCAAGCGAACGCTGGAGGTTTCCTCGTGGCTCTAACCGGCCGGTCGAGGTGGGCAGCGCACGTCTGCTCTGCCCGCCTAACTCAGACGTCCACTTGTCCGCTATGGCAACCGCATCGTCCACTTCGATCCCCATATAACGGACGGTGCACTCAATTCGGTATGTCCAAGCAAGAGCTGTAGCCGACATTGGAATAGATGGGCAATCACGGCGCTCGTTTTGGTCCGATCAGCTCGAACTGAAGCTTCTGCTCGTCACTCAGTGACGTATAGAACTCTTCCAGCGTGTCGCTCACCAGATTGATGGCTTGTTGCATGGTGCCGAGCCGACCATCCACCGCGGCGAGCCGAGCGGGTGGCGTGATCGCATCTTTCGGCTGACATTCATAGCTCAGCATCTCGACAGCTCTGGCGCCGGCGCGCTGCAGCCGTTCAAGCGCGTCGCGCTGGGCATCGTTCGGATGTAGACTGGCCTCGATCTCGCCAGCCGACCATCGCAACGCGGCTGGCAGGGGCGCTTCGCAGCCCTGGGCCGACGCCTTCATGGGCCCGTTTGCAGACGCTGTCTTGAGCTGATCATCGGCGAGTGCGTTGAGCCGTGCTTTCTGCTCGTCATTCAACAGATCATAAAGTTCCCCCAGCGGCGGCTCGAGGGATATTACTGCACTGAGCATCGCCGCAGTGCGCTGCTGCATCAGGGCCAATCGGGCCGGCGCCGTTGATGCGGGCTGCGTCGGACAAGATGCCTGAATGATCTGGGCGGCCGACTTCGACGCGTCGGCAAGACGGTCCAGCGCGGCCCGCTGCGTCTCGGTCGGCTGAATCGCCCGCTGAATCTGATCAATGGCGAGAGCGGCAATTTCGCGGCCGGAATCACCGCAGAGCTGCTGCAGCGGTGGGATCCTTCGCTCGGTTCGGCCGGAAGAGCCCGGTGCCATATAAGCCGCCAGTTCTTCACTGCCGTAAGGCCCAAAAATTCCGGCATAGATGTCGGGGTAGCCGTAGTCCCAGAAGCCCATGCCATCGCCGAAGATGGCATAACCATAAATATCATTGTAGGCGAACGGCCAGAACAGCGGCCCAACCCAGCCATATCCGCCATGGCCATGCGACCACCACCCGTCTGCAGTGCTACGGTCACCATGCCAGTGCGCAAGTGCGGCAGTCGTGGCGATCTGCCTGCGTGCCGCAGGGTCAGTGAATAGTTTGCCAACAACCAACTCGTCCTCGCCGGAGGGCTGGTTCGTTGCGGACGGGATACTTTGTGACGGGATACTTTGTGACGGGATACGTTGCAAAGCGACGGGAGCGTTTCTGATCCGGTGGGCGTGCACGCGCCGGCGATGCGTGGTGCCGCCATGAAACAGCCCTGGCGCAAACAAGCGGGTGAATGCGAATTTCACGCTGCCTAGTGGGCTATGCCCGCGCCCTTTCGCAGTGGCGGCACTCGACAGCGCGGTCACCAGTACGACAGCGATTACTGTAATGCCGAACTTCGACATGGCACCTCCCGTGCCAAGCCTTGGCCGCATCACCTATGACGCCGCACAGGACCGAAAGTTCCCTGCAAGCGATTGCGCAGACCAAGGCATCGCGCTTAAAAAGCGGCAGCAATCGCGTCGCTTTCACAAGACCCGAGTGGCGCACACAGTCTGCAGAAGTCGGCCTAAGACCCGGTGGGGGCTAATCTCGGACATGGCGGGTGTACGGTCGTTGATCGACTACCTCTTCTTCCACCCGCCGCGATGTCCCGGCGCGCCGCCGCTGGATCGCGGCGCGGGGCCGAACTCCGGGCCGGACTGGCGCGAGTCGGTGGGTTGAAAGATTTTGCTGCCGCTGCCGGGCGAGGGTTTGCGCGACGTGGTGCGGTCGGGACGGTAGGGCAGGGACTCCGGGCCGTGCATTTCGTCGAGATGGGGTTTGTGGACCTTTGAAGCGCTACCGCCGCTGGCCTTGATCGCCGAAGAAACGCTCTTCTTCTTCATCGCGCTGACTGGCAAATTCGCCGCTTCGCCGTATTTCTTCTTGCCGGCATAGGCGCCGGCCTTGCCTTGTACGGCGCGCTGCTTCGCCGTCGGATCGTCGACGACGGCCATTTCGGTGGCGCGGAGGCGTTTGACTTCGTCGCGGAGGCGGGCGGCTTCCTCGAAATTCAGGTCGGCGGCGGCTTCGCGCATGCGGGTTTCGAGATCGTTCAGCACGGCCTCGAAATTGTGGCCGATCGAGATGACGTCGTCGGCCATGCCGCCGTCGCCGATCTCGACCAGCACGTGGTCGCGCTCGTAGACGGAGTTGAGGATGTCGCCGATCGATTTCTTCACGCTCTCCGGCGTGATGCCATTGATGGTGTTGTATTCGACCTGCTTCTCGCGGCGGCGGTTGGTTTCGGCGATGGCGCGCTCCATCGAGCCGGTCATCTGGTCGGCGTAGAGGATCACCTTGCCGTCGACGTTGCGCGCGGCGCGGCCGATGGTCTGGATCAGCGAGGTCTCGCTGCGCAGAAAGCCTTCCTTGTCGGCGTCGAGGATCGCGACCAGCGCGCATTCGGGAATGTCGAGGCCCTCGCGCAACAGGTTGATGCCGACCAGCGCGTCGAACGCGCCGAGGCGCAAGTCTCTGATGATCTCGATGCGCTCGATCGTGTCGATATCGCTGTGCATGTAGCGGACGCGAATGCCCTGCTCGTGCAGGTATTCGGTCAGGTCTTCCGCCATCCGCTTTGTCAGCACCGTGATCAGCGAGCGATAGCCGGCTGCCGCGGTGGCGCGGACTTCGCCGACGAGGTCGTCGACCTGTGTGCGCGCCGGGCGGATGTGCACGGGAGGATCGATCAGGCCGGTGGGACGGATCACCTGCTCGACGAACACGCCGCCGCTTTCGTTCAGCTCCCAGCCGCTCGGTGTCGCCGACACCGCGATCGATTGCGGGCGCATCATGTCCCATTCCTCGAACCGCAGCGGACGGTTGTCCATGCAGGAGGGCAGGCGGAAACCGTATTCGGCGAGCGTCGCCTTGCGGCGGAAGTCGCCGCGGAACATGCCGCCGATCTGCGGTACGGTGACGTGGCTTTCGTCGGCGAACACCAGCGCGTTGTCGGGCACGTATTCGAACAGCGTCGGCGGCGGCTCGCCGGGGCGGCGTCCGGTGAGATAACGCGAATAGTTTTCGATGCCGGCGCAGCTTCCCGTCGCTTCCATCATTTCGAGGTCGAAGGTGGTGCGCTGCTCCAGCCGCTGCGCTTCCAGCAGGCGGCCCTGATTGTTGAGTTCGTCCAGCCGCAGCTTCAGCTCCGACTTGATCGACTTGATCGCCTGCACCAGCGTCGGGCGCGGCGTCACATAGTGCGAGTTGGCGTAGATCTTGATGAATTCGAGATCGTCCTGCTTGTGGCCGGTGAGCGGATCGAACTCCTCGATATTTTCAACGGTGTCGCCGAACAGGTTCACGCGCCAGGCGCGGTCTTCATAGTGCGCCGGGAAGATGTCGATGACGTCGCCGCGAACGCGAAACGTGCCGCGGGTAAAGTCGGCCTGGGTGCGCTTGTATTGCAGCGCGACGAGGTCGGCGATCAATTGCCGCTGGTCGATGCGCTCGCCTTTCTTCAGCGCAAAGGTCATCGCGGTATAGGTCTCGACCGAGCCGATACCGTAGATGCAGGAGACAGAGGCGACGATGATGACGTCGTCGCGCTCGAGCAGCGCGCGCGTCGCCGAGTGGCGCATGCGGTCGATCTGCTCGTTGATCGACGAATCTTTTTCGATGTAGGTGTCCGTTCGAGGCACATAAGCCTCAGGCTGGTAGTAGTCGTAGTAACTGACAAAGTACTCGACCGCATTGTCGGGGAAGAAATTCTTGAACTCGCCATAGAGCTGGGCGGCCAGCGTCTTGTTCGGTGCGAGGATCAGGGCAGGCCTTTGAGTGGCCTCGATCACCTTGGCCATGGTGTAGGTCTTGCCTGAGCCGGTGACGCCGAGCAGCACCTGGGTGCGGTCGTTGCGGTTGATGCCTTCGACCAGTTCGGCGATCGCGGTCGGCTGGTCGCCCTTCGGCTCGTATTCGGATTTGATGACGAAGCGCACGCCGCCTTCGGATTTTTCGGGGCGCGGCGGCCGGTGCGGCGTCCAGACCTTGAGCGAGCCACCTTCGCCACGAAATTCGGGGCGGCCGTCGCGGATCAGATTCTCCAGCGCGTCGGCGGTCGCCTTGACGCCAAGCGCTTCCATCTTGTTGCGCGGTGGGCGGGCCAGCGCCTCGTCATCGTCTTCCGCCGTCGGCAGGCCGAGCTGGCGCGCGAGTTCGGGGTCGAGCGTCGGGATGGTCGCCGAGGTGCCGTAATTGGCTTGCGGGGCTTCTTCGAGGCCTTGTTGGAGTCCTTGGCTCGACGCATCGCGTTTGGCGACGTCGTCGCTGGTTCCCTTGGTCGAAGCGCGCGCGCGATGTGCCGCGGCCTCGCCGCCGGCGCGGCGGTCCCACGAATTGTCCGGCGGCGGCTGCAGCCCGGTGCCCGAGCCCATGCCGGCATCGCCGCGGTTGATCGCGGGGTTGAGCAGTTCGGCGAGCGCCGGCCCGATCGGCTGCACGTCCGGCCGATGTGCCTTGGATTTCGGGTTTTTGCCGGATTTTTTGGGGGTGTCGGGTTTCTTCGCCATCCGGCGAATATGGGGCGAGTCAGCCAGCGAGAAAAGGGTAAACGGCTTCGCGCACGATGCTGCAGGTCGTCATGTCAGCAGATGTCAGCAAGCCGATTCGGAACCGTCACGCCTTTACGCCGTCACCGGCGCCGTGGCGGCCTTGACGATATCGAGATGGATCCCGCCGCAGCGGGTGCATCGCATGGTCCAGTATTCGACGCCGGCGCGGCCGGGAATGATGCGCAGCACCGCGAGCGCGGCGCTGCAATCCGGACAGCTCGAGAGCAGCGGCGTCGCCTGCAGGGTCTGTTCGGGCATGGGCAGCGAGAGCCGGCCGGCCAGCGCGTGGCCGCCAGTTCCGCAGGCGGCGCCTACGGATTCGCGAACCGCGGCTTGAAGCGGTCGATATGGGCTTTCGCGTCCGCGATCGCCGCTTCCGGATTCGACCACGCGAAACCGACTTCGAGCGTCGGAAACGCCATCCCATCGATCACCACCGGCGCCTGGTCGGCCCGTTGAATCCTGGCGTGCCATAGCCCTCTCCCTGCTTCGAACGACTGAATTTCAAAGCCGCCATAGATCATGGCCTGTCCCCCGGGTTTGCCCATGGGGCGAGAACAGCATGGGTCGGACAGGGCAAATGTGAACGGGTTCACATGTGATGAAATTTTGCAGGTTGCGTTCCCCGGATGCGACGCAGCGCGCCGCCCTTGCGGCGTGGTGCGCCGCTGTTCCGGAGTCCATCGATCGGGGCGAGAGGGTCGTGGGTTCCGGCTCTGCGTCGCAGCACTGCGTGCCGCGCCGCGTCCGGGACACGAGAGCTTCTCACCCCCGCGCGCGAATATGATCCGCCAGCACCACGGCGTCGTCGCCGACGCCGGACAGGAACGAGGAATTCATCTTCGACAGCCATTGCAGGCCGAGGAAATACAGCCCCGGCACCGCCGAGATGCCGTTGCGGTGAATCGCGTCGCCGCGCTCGTCCAGCACGGGGACATCGATCCAGCTAAAATCGACGCCGTAGCCGGTGGCCCAGATCACCGCGGAGATGCCTTCCGCGGCGAGGTCGAGGCGCGTGAGCGGCGCGGTGACGCAAGGCGGGTTGGCAAGTGTGTTGTGGGCGTCGGGGTCCTCCGGCAATTCCAGGCGGCGACGTTTCGCATAGGCATCCACGGTGTCGAGAAAGGTTGAGTAGACGAGGTCGCCGTCGGAAAGGTTTTCTGCAAGGCCGGGCGCAATCTCGATCACGCCATGACGCGCCGCCTCGAGGCGCCCCACCAGGATCATGCCGGCGGCGGCGAAGTTGCGGAAGTCGATGGTGCGGCCGCCATAGGCCCCCGAAATGACGGGGCCCAATCGTGCCGACCCGCGCTCCTCCGGCGTCATCCGATCGAGCCGCATGTCGGCGAGCCACCAGATCAGGTCGCGGCCGCGGTAGCGGCGCGGCAGGCGGCGGTGCCGTCCGACCGAGAGAAAGACGCGGCGGCCGGCCTGCAACAATTCCTCGGCAATCTGCGCGCCCGACGCGCCGGCGCCGGCGACCAGCACCGCACCCGGCGGAAGCTGTTCGGGATTTTTGTAGCCGGACGCGTGGACCTGGAATACCGGATGATCGCGCAACAGGTCCGGGATGACATCGCGCTGATAGGGGCCGGTGGCGACGACGACATTGTCGGCGGCGATCGTGCCGCCTTCGGTCTCGGCGATGAAACCGTCACCGTCACGCTGCGACAGCCGCGTCACCGCGACGCCGCAGCGGATCGGCGGGCTGACGAATTCGGCATAGGCCTCGATGAATTTGATGATGTCGTCGGTGCTTGAAAACGCATCCGGATCGCTGTGCGGAAACGCAAAGTCCGGCAGCCGCACCGACCAGTTCGGAAACTGGAATTTCAGCCCGTCCCAGCGTTCGCTGCGCCAGCGTTCGGCGATCCGATGACGCTCGAGCACGAGGTGCGAAAGCCCGCGCTGCTTCAGCCGGTGACTCATCACGAGGCCAGCCTGGCCGCCGCCGATCACGAGCGTTTCGATCTTTTCATCCGGCATGTCGCTGGCCCCTGCGGCGTGTGGCGGGCTCTGTCGCCGCGCGGATCATCCAGCGCCGAAAGGCAGCGAAATCGCGCTGCCCGGTGCTGAAGCCCCGATAGACCAGATACCAGCGCATGCCTTTCGGCACGCTTAACGCAAACGGCGCGACCAGCCGGCCGGCAGCGAGGTCGTCGTCGATATAGGGGCGGATGCCCATGGCGATGCCGAGGCCGTCGACCGCGGCCTGCAGCGCCTGGCCGTAATGGTCGAACTCCGGTCCGCGTGCAGTGATTCGGGCTGTGCCGGCCGCGTCGAGCCATGACGGCCAGTCGTCGGGCGAATGCGCCACCCGCAGCAGCGTCGGCCCCTTCAGGTCGGTCGGGCGTTTAAGCTGATTAGCAAGGCGCGGCGCGCACACCGGCAGCAGGTCGGCGGCGAATAACGGTTCGGCGATCAGGCCCGGCCATTCGCCGTCGCCGAGCTTGATGCCGCAGCTCCAGTCCTCGCCGAACGGCACCGCGGCGCCGCCGGTGGTGATGCGGACGTCGATATCCGGCTCCTGCTTGCGGAAGTCCGCCAGCCGCGGGATCAGCCATTTCATCGCAAAGGTGGGACCGACGCCGATGGTCAGCACGCGCACGCTTGCAGGCGCGGTGACCTGCGCGGTCAGGCTCGCCAGCGCGTCGAAGATCGGGGTCAGCCCGCTCTGATAGGCGCGGCCGGCCGCCGTGGTGACGAGGCGGTTGGCCTTGCGCTCGAACAACGCCACGCCGAGCCGTTCTTCCAGCAGGTGCACCATCCGGCTGACCGCGGCCGCGGAGACGTTGAGCTCGACGCCGGCGGCGGCAAAGCTGCCGGCCCTGGCGGCGGCCTCGAATGCCTTGATCCCGTTGAGAAAGAGCAGCCGCCGCACATAACCCTCAGGAAAACTGATGCCAGGGCAAGATAACTCAGTTTGCGCACCCGTCACAAGCTGAGGCAGAAATATGATTGTGGAGATTGCCAATGACGCCCCTGATGATCGCAGCCCTCGGTGCGTTGATGGTCGCGACAGCGTTCCTGTCGGGCCTGTTCGGCATGGCCGGCGGGATGATCCTGATCGGCGTGCTGTTGATGCTGATGCCGCTGCCCACCGCGATGGTGCTGCATGCGATCACGCAGATGGCCTCGAACGGCTGGCGTGCCTTTCTGTGGCGGGCGCATATCCGCTGGCGGCCGGTGTTCGTCTATCTGATCGGCTGCGCGCTGGCGCTCGGGGTGTGGTCGATCGCCCGCTACGTGCCGGACAAGCCCATCGCATTGCTGTTGCTCGGGGCGACGCCGTTCATGGCGCGGCTGATGCCGAAGAACCTCAAGCCCAATCCGGACAGCATCTGGCAGGGCTCGTCCTACGGCTTCATCTGCATGGGCCTGATGCTGATGACCGGCGTCTCCGGTCCGTTGATGGACACGTTCTTTCTCGGCGGCAATTTCGGCCGCCGCGAGGTGGTCGCCACCAAGGCGACCTGCCAGGTCGCGAGCCATCTCACAAAGCTGATCTATTTCGGCGGCATCATCGACCAGGCGGCGACGCTCGATCCGGTGCTGGCGGCGGTCGCCATCGCCGCCTCGATGCTCGGCACCACGCTGGCGCGGCGCATCCTGGAGGCGATGAGCGACGCGCAATTCCGCACCTGGGCGAACCTGTTGATCACGACGGTCGCGGGCTACTACATCCTTTACGGCGGCTGGCTGTTGTTCACGCGCACCAGCGCGATGGCGTTCTGAGTTGAACCGCTTCTGGCGGAGGCGCTGATGACTGCGACAACGGACGCACTGGTGCTTGATCTCGTCGAATGGATCGGCCGCGAGCCACGGCTTTATTCCGAGGTGATCGAGACGTGGCGCACCTCATGCCCGCGCCTGACCATCTGGGAGGACGCGGTGGATCGCGGCTATGTCGCGCGGCAGCCGGGCGCGAAGGTTGCGATCACCGAAAGCGGCGCCAAATTCCTGCGCGAACACGGTCGCGGCGCCTGAGGTGCCATCACATTCGCGCGCGTGGGGGCGGGCGCCGATTGACTTGCGCTGGCGATCCGCCCAAATTCATGCAGCCGCATCTTTCTTGCGAAAACAACAATTTTAGCGCACTGCAGGATCGCCCCATGATCGACCTTCACTACTGGACCACGCCGAACGGCCACAAGATCACGATGTTCCTCGAGGAGACCGGGCTTCCCTACAAGGTCTTCCCGGTCAACATCGGCAAGGGCGAGCAGTTCAAGCCGGAGTTTCTGGCGATCGCGCCCAACAACCGTATTCCCGCGATGGTCGATCATGCGCCGAAGGGCGGCGGAAAGCCGATCTCGATCTTCGAGTCGGGTGCGATGCTGCTGTATCTCGCCGAGAAGACCGGAAAGTTTTTGCCGTCTGATCTCTACGGCCGCTATGATGCGATCCAGTGGACGTTCTGGCAGATGGGCGGGCTCGGGCCGATGGCCGGGCAGAACCATCACTTCAGAAATTACGCGGTAGAAAAAATCAAATACGCCATCGACCGCTATGTGAACGAGACCAACCGGCTCTACGGCGTGCTCAACAAGCGCCTCTCGAACCGCGAGTTCATCGCCGGCGACTATTCGATCGCCGACATGGCAAGCTATCCCTGGATCGTGCCCTACAAGAATCAGGACCAGAACATCGACGACTTCCCGCATCTGAAGCGCTGGCTCGAAACCATCCGCGCCCGGCCGGCGACGGAGCGTGCCTATGCCAAGGCCAAGGAGGTCAATCCGAATTTCGGTCAGCCCGTCAACCGCACCGAGGAGGAGCGCCGGATCCTGTTCGGCCAGACCGCGGCGGTGGTGCGCTAGCCGCGTCCGCTAACGGCAAACCCATCCGCGATGCGCGGGCTTGGCCCGCGTTATCCATCGCCCCGCCACCATGGGATTGAAGGATTCGCCCGTTCAATCCGGATATCTATCCCAAAGACGCATAGGCAATATCGGCGAATCGCAGCGAGAATTGCGGCCTGAACGTTCAACTTTTGCCGGCCCCCGGCGTTGTCAGACCGCAGGACTCACTGTTTCGGAGACGATAGTGGATACCACACTGAAGTTGAAGCCACGTCCAACCAACGTGGCGTTGATCGCCTGGCAGTTCACCGGGCAGCCGCTGCACGAATGGCCGAGCTGGGTACAATCCGGTTGCTCGCTGCAACGAAGCGAGGACGGGCACCTCGAGCTTCGGCATGAAAGGCAAAGCGGGACACAGATCGTGTATCTCGGTGAATGGCTGGTGCGCGATCTCGATGGCGGCGTCTGCTTCTATACCGATGCCGAGTTGCGCAAAGAGTTCGACATCGCATCTGGAGCGTGACGACTTTCTTCGAATCGTCATCACGCTCTGTCTCTTTGATTCGAGCCTGATCTCCGCGCAAATGCGTTTCCGCATTTGTCGCGAGGGAAAACCGGTAGCCACTTTTCCGGATCATGCTGTGTCAGTGAAGCTGCTCACACAAATCGAAAAATAAACCGCTGGCACCGCACTCCGATTGGTCACAATCTGCGGGTGGGTTTTGCTGACTGAACCCTTTTGAGGGGTATCGATCGGATTTTCCTGAACCTTATTGACCTGACATCGCGACACGCCGGTACCCCTCTTCTCCCAACATCCGATTGGAGGAAGTGATGGCAACGCAAGTGAATGTCCAGCCTGGCCATGGCAAAGCCGGCCGCCAACCGACCCGGCAATTTCTGGATTCGCTTTCTGGGCACGACGATCCCGGAATGTTCGGGCGAATGTTTCCGAACCTCGAACCGCTCGCCGTCGACGACGCGCCGCTGAAGGAACTTGCCGATGCGATGAAGGACGCTGATCCGGGCGGTGCGACCGGCAACAACACCAAAATCCCCGCAGGATTCACTTATCTCGGACAGTTCGTCGATCACGACATCACGCTCGATCTCACCTCGTTCGGCGACAAGGAAGCCGATCCGACCGCGGTCGAGAATTTCCGCACACCGGCGCTCGATCTCGACAGTGTCTACGGTCTCGGGCCTGACGGCAGCCGGCAGCTTTACGCGCGCAATCCCGGCGATACCGACGGCAAGACGCCCGGTCCGAAACTCCTGATCGGCAAGACCATCAGCGTTGACGATATAACCATCACGCCGCGTAACGATCTGCCGCGCAATCCGGAAGGCTTCGCGCTGATCGGCGATCATCGTAATGACGAAAACCTCGTCGTTGCGCAAACCCACCTGGCGATGCTGAAGTTTCACAACAAGGTCTGTGACCATCTCGCGGCGTCCGGGGTGCCGACGGGCGAGATATTTGCGCAGGCGCGCCAGATGGTGACCTGGCATTACCAGTGGATGGTGCTGCATGACTTCGTGGAGCGCATCACCGAGAAAGGGATCGTCGCCAGGATCCTCGATCAGGGCCGCCGCTTCTACCGCTTCAAGAAGACGCCCTACATGCCGGTCGAGTTCTCCGCGGCGGCGTACCGGTTCGGCCACAGCATGGTACGCGAGGTCTACAGCCACAATCGCAAGTTCACGCCGGGCGGCGGCATTCCGGCCACGCTCGACCTGCTGTTCAAGTTCACCGGCCTGTCGGGCGGAATCATCGGCGACCTCGCGCCCGATCCGGTGCAGCCGCCGCTGCCGATTCCGGTGCTTTCAAGCAACTGGATCATCGATTGGCGCCGCTACCATGAAGTGCTGGCGGCCAATCCGCCCAATGTGCGGCTCAATCCCTCGCGCAAGATCGATCCGTTCCTGATACCGCAACTGCACGATCTGCCGGGCGGCGGCGGCAGCCTGCCGTTCCGCAACCTGAAGCGCGGCGTTATGCTCGGCCTGCCGTCCGGACAGGACGTCGCCAAGGCGATGAAGATCAAGAATCCGCTCACGTCCGCCGAGATCGCCACGGGACCTGACGGCATGGTGGCCCAGCAGCACGGCCTCCATGAGCACACGCCGCTCTGGTACTACATCCTGAAGGAGGCAGAGCAACGCGGCGGTGGCGAAAAGCTGGGACCGGTGGGCGCCACAATCGTGGCCGAAGTATTTGTCGGCCTCGTGCACGGCGACCATCAGTCCTTCCTGTGGCTGAAGGGCAAGAACTGGAAGCCGACACTGCCCTCGAAGACGCCTGGCGATTTCACCATGGCCGATCTGCTGAGATTTGTCGGCGACATCAGCCCGATCGACGGCATCTCGACGGTCTAGGCCGTTTCGCCGCCTTCGCGTGTCTGTGATGATCCTGCGATTGCGCGGCGGAAAAGCTGCGCAACCGCAGGCGTCAGGCGAAAGCTGTCGGCTTCGCACGGGCAGCGCCATCACGGCTTTACATACGCCCAGCCCTGCTCCTGCAACTCCATCACACGCACGACTCCGGATTTCACGATCTTTGCCTCTGACATCAGCGGAATTTCCTTGCTTTCCGCCCTGCTCATATTGTCGCGCGTATTGGCGCAGGCCTGGAACGAGATCGATGGGTTGCTCTCCGAGATCGTCTTGATCCTCGCCTTGACCGGCGAAGTGTCGTCACGCAGCATATGCAGGCCCGGGCCGAAAGTGACGATGTCGATTGCCACGCTCTCACCGCGATCCTTGTAATACTGCACAACATTCGTTGCATTGTTGAGCGCGAGATTCATCATCGCGGGCTCGTTCGAATTCACCTGCAGGATCAGGCGGTGCGGCTTCTTGTCGGCAACGGCCGCGATACGTTTCAACCCTTGCGCAGGTGCGGCCGCTTGCTTCTTCACCAGCGTCGCTTGATTCTTTTCCTGCGCCGGCGCTGATGGCGGAGCCATAACGAGCAGCGCTATGACGCCGGCCATCACTCTGACAACATTTTCAATCCTTCTCATGACGCATCTCCCGTGGTTGTTCGATGACCTCAGTTGCGTGGACCGGCTACCGTGTGTGGCCATCTGCACACCGTGGCGAGACGCTCTCGCGCGACTTTCAGTCCGCCGAGCGAGAAATGTCCTTCCTGGGCCGCGCCGCCTCGCCTCACGACACGAATGGCAAGCTCTCCTTGCTCGGGAAGGGACTGCAGCAAGCGTACGACGTCGCCGGTAAACGCTACGCCGGTCCCGGACAACGGCGGGGCTCCCGCAAGCTGCACGGGCCGATTGTCATCGATGCGGTAAGAAATGGCATAGTCCTTCCCATTGCGGGAGAAGGCCGGTCCCGAGACGATCAGTTCAGTGCCGGCGCGGCAGCGAATCGAGAGTTGCATCGGATAATCATTTGAGCCGCCCTGAGAAGGCGTGGTGGCGGTGATAATCGGCGTATAGTCCACGGGCGACGTGGTCTCGCTGATAATCCAATTGTCGGTCCCGGGAACCGGCCGGGCCGGCGCAACATTACGTAGCAGACTGTCCAAACATTCCAGCCTCTCTTCGCGCTCCAACTGCGAGCAAGCGCGAAGATCCGCCAGCGGGTCAGTCGGGCCTTGCGCGAGTGCGATCCCGCTGACGACTTCGAACGCGACGGCGAGAGCGAGCGCTTTCATCGCGACACCTGTGCCGCGCGCGCCTGACGATCCAGCCACTCCTGCGCCGCCCCAAACCGGGCGAGGCTGGGGACTGTCGCGGCGAGATTGATCGACTTCCATTTCGGGTCGAAGCCCGGCCCCTGCAGCTTGTCGATGCGGGAAAACAGGGCATCAACGAAGCGGGCGACGCGCTGATAGCGGTTTGTCCCTGGCGGCCAATTGAAGGCGACCAGAACGGTCGGCACCGCAATCGTCGGAATACGTTCGCCCTGCTTGATCAGACCGGGGTATTCGCCCGCCTCCAACATCGCGGGAAGATAGTAATCCTCGAATTTGCTTTCGTATTTGACGGGGAGGAACTTGAAGCCGGGATCCCAGCGCCCGCGCACGAAGGCGTCAACCGGCTTCGACGTGATGAAAACGACGGCCGCCATCTCGCCTTTGCGCATCTGCTCCAGCGCGACCTGATGGGGAATGAAAGTGTTTTCGGAATTGATGCCGAGACGGCTGAAGATCAGCGGTCCTGAATAGGCGGCAGCCGTTCCCTGGGTGTTGAAATTCACTTTCTTGCCGGCGAGATCCTGCAGACTCTGGATTTCCGGCCGAACAAAGATATGCAGCTCCGAGGGAAAGAGATTAAGCAGATACGTGATGCGGCGCTGGATCTCCGGTACCTGTATCTTGTACTCTTCGAGCGCGTCGGAATTGATGATCGCCGTATCGACCCCGCGTAAATAGAGCAGCGAGTTCAGGTTCTCGGTGGCGCCGCGGGTGACGATTGGCAGGACATGCAAATTCGGCCCGTCGTCGACGACGCGGGCCATTTCTGCCGCGAGGCGAAGGGGCGCGCCCTCAAGCAAGCCGCCTGCGAGGCCGACCGTCCACGCGTTCATCCTCTCCTTTTCAGAGGTCTGCGTTGGGGCGCGTTGGGCCTTGCGGGCGCTCTGTGTTTGTGCATCCAAAGCGGCAGGCTGAAGCACCAGAATGATCGGCGTCAACGCGGCGAGCGCGAGCCAAATGCTCGATCTGGAAATCATGTTCATCTCAATATCCTCTTCGTATCAAGTTCGGCCTTCCAGCCGCCGCTATCGTCCCGCGTGGCTTTTTGTCCGAGTATCAAAACGTCATTCCCTCACTGATCCAGCCGCTCCAATCGATCCTTCGCATCCTGAATTCCGCCGGCATGAGCCTTCGCATAGAACTCGCGCGCCTTCATCGCATCGCCGCGCGTACCATATGTTCCCCATGTGGAAAGAATGGCGGGATCATACGTCTCTGCGAGCGAGAAGCTCGCCCGTGCACTACCCGTTTCGGCAGCACGCTCGAGCACTATCCGCGCCGCCCCGATATTTCCCTGACCGAGCAGCGTGCGGGCGCGCGCGATTAACCTCGTCGCCTCCGGGCTCCCCTGCGCGTCTACGACCGGCGGCTGCTCCGTCGGGGCCACCTCAATCACGTGGGCCGCCCTGGAAAGGCTGCTGTTCGGCGCGGGTTCAGGGGAAGCACGCACAGCCGTCGTGCGCCGCGCGGATTCGATTTCTCGTGCCATCGCCTCGGTTCGGTCGCGCTCTTGCTGCAGAGATTGTCGCAGGTCTGTCATGGCGCGTTCCGTCGCCTGCTTGAGCTGACCCATTTCTTCGCCGGCCTTGCGCAGTTGCGCTGTTTGCATCTCGTTTTCACGCTTCGCCATGACGAGTTCGCCCGTCAGCGCGGCACTGCGGGCGCGTTCCTCATCGAGCGCTTGACGATGTTTTGCGGCGCTCGCTGTCAGCTCCTGTCGCGCAGCTTCGGCTTCCTGCACGAGCGCAGCTGTCTTCTGCTGTTTCTGTTTGACGGATCGTGCGTTGTCCGCGGCTGCCGCCTGCTTGAGCTGCCCCATTTCCTCGCTGGCCTTGCGCAGTTGCGCTGTTTGCATCTCGTTTTCGCGCTTCGCTGTGGCGAGTTCGTCCGTCAGCGCGGCGTTGCGCGTGCGTTCCTCATCGAGCGCTTGACGATGTTTTGCCGCGCTCGCGGTCAGATCCTGTCGCGCAGCCGCAGCCTCCTGCGCGAGCGCAACCGTCTTCTGCCGTTCCTGTTCTAACGATTGTGCGCTGTCCGCGGCTGCCGCCTGCTTGAGCTGCCCGATTTCCTCACCCGCCTTGCGCAGTTGCGCCGCCTGCGTCTTGATCTCGCGCTGGGCTGCCGCAAGCTCGCTCCACAGTCCGGCGCGCCGTGCGCGTTCCTCGTCGAGCGTTTGACGATGTTTCGCCATGCTGGCGATGAGTTCCTGTCGCGCCGCCGCGGCCTCGCGTGCGATGGCAGCCGTCTTCTGCCGTTCCCGTTCGAGCGATTCTGCGGCCTCTGCGACCGCCGCCTGCTTGAGCTGCTCCGCTTCTTCGCTCGCCTTGCGCAATTGCGCCGCTTGCATCTCGTTTTCGCGCTGGGCTGTGGCGAGTTCGCTCTTCAGCGCGACACTGCGCGTGCGTTCTTCGTCGAGCGCTTCACGGAGTGTCGCCGCGAGTGTGGTCAGCTCCTGTCGCGCCGCCGCGGCTTCCGTCAGGGCTTCAGCCTTCTGCTCCTGCGATCGTGCGCTGTCCGCTGCTTCGTCTCTCGCCACGCGCAATTGTTGAGCCTGCACCTCGTTTTCGCGTCGCGCGGTGGCGAGTTCGCTCTTCAGCGCGTCGCTGCGTGCACGTTCTACGTCGAGCGCTTGACGGCTTTCCGCCGTGCTAGTGGTCGACACTTGTCGCGCAGCGGCGGTCTCCTGAGCCAGCGCCACCGTTTTCCGCCACTCCTGTTCGAGCGATTCTGCGCGGTTCGCAGCCGCAGTCTGCAGCTGCACATCAGGTCCCTCGATGGCTCGCGGAGTGCCGTGCGCCCCTGGGTCCTCCTTGACCCACACAGCCTTCGTCCCCGCCACCACTTCCGCTTGACCAGGCACGTCTTGCTGCCGAAGCGCCAATGAATAGGTCGTCCGCGGGTCCTCACTGAGCAACGGGGTCTCTTGCCCGAAGCCGAAATAAAGGCGTGTGAGCACCGCCGCGATGAGCGTGATCCAGCAGGCCGTGATCAGCCGCGGGGCGCGCGGCGATGACGGCCAGGGCTGGGAGGAGGTGTGCGTTTCATCGTGCTCCGGGTATTTGTCGCCCGGCATTGGACGCCAATGCGTCGGCGTGATCTTGCTTGGCTCACCATTTTCAGTGATCCACTGACCTACCTGAGCCGACCAGTGAGCAACGTCATAGGTCCCCGTCGGATCATGCTCCAGGATGACGGCTTTTCCATCTCTCGGTGCGGTCTCGATCGCATGGCGCATTGCAATGAACGCCTCTTCTAACGGTATAGTCTTCCGAGGTACTATCGGGTCGTCGTCTGAATTGGCGATCTTCTGAATTTCGCTAATAAACCCAAGCGTATTCGACCTCGGCAAGGATACAACTCTCCTTCGGGGGTACAGCCAAAGAGCTGACCTACTCCTTTGGATACAGCCCAAAGGATGCCTGAAGACCGTTGAGGCGTGTGGATCACCAGTACTGAGCGAACGGTCGTGAGATGCCTCAACCTCTACGACGTAGAATGCTGCCTGCCCCACGAGCAACGTCGTTTGACAGCGAAGCGTGAATGGATTGCGTTCGCCTTTGCGTCCTCGTTACGGGGAAAAGTCTTTGCCTGCACTTCCTGCAATGACAGCGCTTGCGTGGATGCCGCTGCTCGCGCAAGATGTCGTCCATGCCCCTCAAACTCTACGAACTCGTCGGCACCGATCCATCGCGCCCGTTCAGCCCGTTCTGCTGGCGGACGCGGATGGCGCTGGCGCATAAGGGGCTGTCGGCGGAAACGATCCCATGGTGCTTCACCGAGAAGAGCGCGATCGCGCCGCACGGTTCGGAAAAAGTGCCGGTGCTGCTCGACGGCGATCACGCGGTTGTCGATTCCTGGACGATTGCCAATTATCTCGAAGACAAATATCCGGACCGGCCGTCGCTATTCGGCGGCGAGGGCGGCCGCGCCGTGGGACGGATGCTGAACTGGTGGGGCGACGGGGTGATCGGCGGCATGTTTCCGCTCATCATCGCCGACATCCCGCTCAACCTGAAGCCGGAGGACGCGGCCTATTTCCGCAAGTCGCGCGAGGCGCGTTTCGGCAAGCCGCTGGAAGAGATCATGGCCAGCCGTGACAAGGCGGTCGAAGGTTTTCGAAAAAGCCTCGACCCGCTGCGGCTGACGTTGCGGACGCAGCGCTTCCTCGGCGGCAGCGTGCCGAATTATGCGGACTATATCGTGTTCGGCGCGTTCCAGTGGGCGCGGGTGGTCAGCCCGTTCAAGCTGCTGATGGAAGACGATCCGGTTTATGCCTGGCGTGAGCGGCTGTTCGATGCGTTCGACGGGCTGGCGCGCAAGTCGCCGGGCTATCACGGCTAGCACAGGCGGCTGACGCTCCATCCACGCGAGCGCCATGCGACAAGCCGGCAGCCACGATCACGGCTGCGGGCCGGACAAGTTCATTTCACGCTCGGCCCGGAAAACATTGCTGTGCAGGTTTGCAATCCATTGCCGTCCGCTCGACGTGACATTGAGATAGCGTATCGCCGTCTGGATCTGCGGCGCGACGTTGTTCCAATAGAACTGCGGATACTTGTAAACAACGTCTGCCGGCGTCTCGTAGCCGAGCGTTTTGTTCATGCCGACTTCCTCGAATTCGTAGAACAGGGCATTCGCTTTTTTCAGGTAATTGGGGTCGCCGAGTTGCCCGATGAGGTCGGCCGCGCGCAGCAACAGGCCCTCTTCTTCGATCAGCTCGTCGTTCGACGATGAATCAACATAGGGAAATCGCGTATACTCGATTGCCCTGGCGATCCGGCTCGCATCGACTTCTTCGGCGGTGTCGAGCCGCTCGAAGACGAACAGCTTCGAGCGGTCCACGTGGTAGGGTCCCAGCGCAGCATCGGACGAACCTCGTGCCAGGCGAACGGTACGGCCGCTGAGATCTGCGACATAGGAATCCCCGTCATCTCCCTGGACAATTCCGCGAACGTATCCGATGTCGTGGGTGAGGCACGCCACGATGAAATTGGCGTAATCGTCTGGCGTGGTTGGCCGCAGCATCCCTTGGCCCATCAGGATGTCGTGGCCGGCCAGGGTCACGAGCATGGTGTGTTCGATGTTGTGATACAGGGCGTCGCTGTTGCCGATGCATTCCAATGTGAGCCTGGCGGCGTAGGGAAGAAATTCAGCCAGCCGGGCCTGGGAGGAGCCAAACCTGCTTCGGGTATCCGAAGCCAGAAACGACCCCAAGGCTTGCGCCACCAGTTCCGGGATTGTGATCATCTGAACACCGCGTCATTTGTGCGACGTTGGCGCCGGCATGATAGCACATCGCCTTTCTTTCCGATGGCTTATGTCTGCTCGCGCCACCAGAAAGCGTGGCCCGGCGCCTGCGTCCGCGGCGGCGCTCAAAGCGTCCGGCGATCGGTCGTGAGCCGGGCATTCTCTGACGCCCTCCCATCCGGATGCCCGGCCAGGAGGCTTTGCTTCGCGCCCGGGAATGGAAGGCGTTCGCTGACGCAAATCAGCAGGCAATGATTGCGGGCGCGTCGGCCCTATCGCCGAGGCTGTAAATTAGTTCTATCCGATAACGATGTTAGCTGTGACGTAAATCGAAGGCGTAAGCTTGTCCCCTAGTTGGCCGTTAGGGGAGACGCGTCATGACTGACCTTGAAGCCAAATTGGAGCGGTTTGAGACTCTCGCTGCCGAATGCGAATTGATCGGCAAGTTGACGACGGATGGGGCCAAGCGCGAGCTGTACCTGCGCCTCGGGCTGCATTACCGCGAACTGGCTGACGACATGCGGACGCTGATTGCGACCAAAGACGCCGCATAGCGCTTAGACCCCGGATGGCTGAGGCGGAAGCCCTGGGGCGCGCGTGATTTCATCGTGGGGGCCCGGACGGCAATCTGCTGCTATTCGCCGGTCCCGCGGAGTAACGACGACCGCTCGCGCAACATCTGCAGCACCGCGCCAAGGTCGGGCAGCACGGCCGCGCATTTCGCGCGCGTCTCGTCGGTCGGCGGCGCCATGTCCGGCACCATGATCGTGATCGCGCCGGCGGCGTGGGAGGCGGTCACGCCGTGATTTGAATCTTCCACCGCGATGCAGACTTGCGGCGCGAGGCCAAGGCGTGTCGCCGCGAGGAGATAGAGGTCCGGGCTTGGCTTGCTGCGCGCGACGTCGTCGCAGGTCAAGATGGTTTCGAACCGCCCGCGGATTCCAGCCAGTGTCAGGTGCGCTTCCGCGGTGCGCCGCGACGAGGAGGTCACGATCGCCATCGGGCAATCGGCGGCAGCAAGCTCGTCGAGCAGTTCCAGCGTGCCGGGCTTGAGCGGCAAACCAGCCTCCATGAACTGATCGCGATTGGCGAGGAAGGCGCGGTTGATCTCGGCGAGCGGAAAGTTGTTCCCGTAGCGATCGAGCAGCATGGCCTCGCAAGCCGGTCCGGGAAGGCCGACCATGGCGTGGCAGAGCGCAACGGCGTCATCGGCATAGCCACCCGCATTGAGCGCCGCGACCAGGCTGTCGAAATAAACCCGCTCGGTGTCGAGCAACGTTCCGTCCATGTCGAGCAGGACGGCGCTGACATTCCATTTCTCGTTCACGTCACGCCTGCGCGCTGTTCCGCGAGTTTGCGCAAACAATCCGGGCACAGACAATCGCGGCCGTCCACCGGCATCGGCAGCCGGAACGCCTCGTCGCTACACCAGCAGCGCCCGGACAGGCTGCAGCCGAATTCGGTTCCGCAAGTAGCGCAGGCGAGGCGGCGCGTGGGTTGATTTTCCAAACGATTTGTCATCAACGATGGCCGCATCCTGACGCGGAATTAATCCCGGGTTCATGCTGAAGCGC
This sequence comes from Bradyrhizobium sp. AZCC 2176, assembly GCF_036924645.1. NCBI lineage: Bacteria > Pseudomonadati > Pseudomonadota > Alphaproteobacteria > Hyphomicrobiales > Nitrobacteraceae > Bradyrhizobium > Bradyrhizobium sp. AZCC 2176. The sequence continues at coordinate 3,794,148 of NZ_JAZHRX010000001.1, forward strand.
GTTATACTCTGTCGCCAGTATACGCCCGCGAAACATCCAAGGGAAATCCGATGGCCCGCGATTCGCAAGCCGGCCTTGTTGCGCTCAATCGCTTCGGACTGGGCGCGCGCGGCGGAGCCTCCGGCGATTTTCTCAATGCCGCATCCGATCCGCGCGGTTTCGTCAAGCAAGAACTCGGCCGTCCCAATGGCGTGCTGCTCGAAGTGCCGGGACTGCAGTCGACGCCGGCGCTCGGCAAGGCCGTGTTCGACTATCAGTTCGAGATCCAGCAGGCCCGCGATGCCGCCGCCAAGTCGGCGCCGGCGCCCGCCACCGAGGGGCAACCGCCGGCGGATGCGAAGGCGCAGCGGCGGAACCTTTCGCTCAACAGCATCGCCATGGATATGGCGCCCAGAGAACCGTCAAAGGAACAGCCGGCGAAGTCTGCGGAAAATCCCAACGCGGCCATGGCGCCCACTGAAGCGATGCGGCCGAACACGCCGAAGCCGCTGCCCGCACCGCTCAACATCATCCAAAAGACCTTTCGCGCCGAGGCGTTGGCGCGGCTGCAACGGGCCGTGATGGCCGATTGCGGATTCGTCGAACGTCTGGTGGTGTTCTGGTCCAATCACTTCTGCATCTCGGCCAACAAGGGCGGGCCGGCGCGGATGTGGGCCGGTTCATTCGAGCGCGAGGCGATCCGGCCGCACGTGCTCGGGCGTTTCGGCGACATGCTCAAGGCGGTCGAGCAGCATCCGGCGATGCTGTTCTTTCTCGACAACCAGCAATCGCTGGGCCCGGATTCGCGCGCCGGCAAAAACCGCAACCGGGGACTGATCGAAAACCTCGCCCGCGAAATCCTCGAGCTGCATACGCTCGGCGTCGGCGGTGGCTATACGCAGGAGGATGTGACGGCGCTGGCGAACATCATCACGGGCTGGACCTATGCGGGCAGACTAGGCCAATTGGGGGCGCCCGGCAGCTTCGTGTTCAACGCCAACGCGCATCAGCCGGGCGCGCAGCGGGTGATGGGAAAAATCTACGATGCCGCAGGCGTCACGCAGGGCGAGGCGGTGCTGGCAGATATTGCGCGGCATCGATCGACCGCGAAATTCATCGCCGGCAAATTCGCGCGGCACTTCGTGGCCGACGATCCGCCGCCGGCATTGGTGGCGCGGCTTGCCGACGTGTTCACGCGGACCGACGGCGATCTCAAGGCGCTGGCGACGGCGCTGGTGGATTCCGACGAGGCCTGGAAGGCGCCGCTTTCCAAGATGCGCTCGCCTTACGAATTCCTGGTCGCGTCCGGCCGGTTGCTGGCGCAGATCCCGAATGATCCCGGCCGCTATCTTACCGGCCTCAACGCGCTGGGCCAGCCGCTGTGGGCGCCCGCCGGGCCGAACGGTTTTCCCGACGGCAACGCGGCCTGGGCGGCGCCGGAAGGCATCAAGCTGCGGCTCGATATTTCAGCGCAGATTGCCTCCCGGCTCGCCGACGGCGTGGATCCGCGCGACCTGCTCGAACTCGTTGCCGCGGATGCGGCATCGTCGGAGACGCGGCGGACCATCGAGCGCGCGGAATCGCGGCAGCAGGCGCTGGCGCTATTGTTGATGTCGCCGGAATTCCAGAGGAGATGACGTCCATGGAAACGACAATGGATTGCTGCGAAGGCTTGAGATCGTCGGCGATTTCGCGGCGTGGCGCGCTGCTCGGCGGCGCCTCCTTTGCGGCATGGGCCTATTTGCCGAAATTCGCGCGCGCTGCCGACGGCCGCGATCCGCGGCTGGTGGTTGTCATCCTGCGCGGCGCGCTGGACGGGCTCGCCACCGTCGCGCCGATCGGCGATCCTGACTATGCCGGCCTGCATGGATCGATCGCGCTCGCGTTGAGCGGGCCAAACGCGGCGCTGCCGCTCGACAATTTCTTTTCGCTGCATCCGGCGATGCCGGAATTTGCGCGGATGTATCGCGAGAAGAAGGCGGCCGTGATTCATGCGGTGGCGACGTCGTACCGCGACCGTTCGCATTTCGACGGGCAGGATGTGCTCGAAAGCGGCTTTGCAGGACCCGGCCGGGTGCAGTCCGGCTGGCTCAACCGCGCGCTGGAAGGCCTGCCGAAAGGCGAACGGGTGACGAGCGGACTTGCGGTCGGCCCGACCACGCCGCTGGTGCTGCGCGGCACAGCGCCGACCGTCGGCTGGGCGCCGGTCGCGCTGCCGCAGGCGGCGGAAGATACCGCGATGCGGCTGCTCGAACTGTATCAACACCGTGATCCCGCCCTGGCGAGCGCGTTGAAGCAGGGTCTTGCACTCGACAAGGCCGCGCAAGGCGACGACATGAAGCCAAAGCCCGGCACCAACGGCGCCGGCGCGATGCGGCTGGTGGCGCGCGGCGCCGCCAAGTTGATGGCCGCCGACGACGGTCCGCGGATCGGCGCGCTCGCCTTCGACGGCTGGGACACCCATGCCAACGAAGGCGGCCCGGTGGGCCGGCTGGCGCAGTTGCTCGGCGGCCTCGACGGCGCGCTGGCGGAATTCGAAACCGGGTTAGGTGCGCGCTGGCGCGACACCGTGATCGTGGTCGCCACCGAATTCGGCCGCACCGCGCGCATCAACGGCACACAGGGCACCGATCACGGCACCGGCACCATCGCGCTGCTCGCCGGCGGCGCGGTGAAAGGCGGCCGCGTGATTGCGGACTGGCCGGGGCTGAAGCCCGCCAATCTCTATCAGGGCCGCGATCTCGCGCCGACCACCGATCTGCGCGCGGTGATGAAGGGCGTGCTGAAGGACCAGTTCGGGCTGGCCGAGCGCGTGCTGGCGGAGAATGTGTTTCCGGACAGCGGCGCGGTGAAGCCGATGCAGGGATTGGTGGGGTAGGGATCTAGCCCATCCACGGTGTCGTCCCGGCCTTGAGCCGGGACCCATAAACACCAGTGGGAATTGTTGGAAGGTGCTGGAGCTCAGCGCGGCGTAACCGCAAGCATTTGTGGTTATGGGTCCCTGCGTTCGCAGGGACGGCACCGAACAAGAACTCACTTCGTAATCTGATCCACCTCCGCCATCTCCTCCGTGCTCAAGCTCCAGCCGATCGCCTTCACGTTCTGCTCGACCTGTTCGACACGCGTCGCGCCGGCGATGACGCTGGCGACTTGCGAGCGGGAGGCGAGCCAGGAGAAGGCGAGTTCGAGCATGGTGTGGCCGCGGGCTTGCGCGAATGCCTGCAGCTTTTCGACGATGTCCTCGTTACGCGCCGTGACGTAGCGGTCCTTCAAGGCGGGCGCCTTGGCGAAGCGGGTGTCGTCGGGGACGGCGGCGCCGCGCTTGTACTTGCCGGTGAGGAGCCCGCTCGCCAGCGGGAAGAACGGCAATAGCCCGAGCTTGTATTCCGTTGCTGCGGGCAGCAGATCCTTTTCGATGCCGCGCACTACGAGGCTGTATTCGTCCTGGCAGGAGACGAAACGGTTGACGTTCATCTGCCGCGCCAGCATTTCGGCCTCGGCGATGCGCCACGCCGGAAAATTCGAATTGCCGATGTAGCGGACCTTGCCCTGGCGGACGAGATCGTCGAGCGCGCGGAGCGTCTCTTCCATCGGCGTCAGCGGATCGTAGTCGTGCTGCTGGTAGAGATCGATGTAGTCGGTCTTCAGCCGCGTCAGGCTGGCCTCGACCGCGGACACGATGTAGCGGCGCGAGGCGCCCTGCTTGGTGCCGTCGGTTGCCATCGGCTTGGCATATTTCGTCGCCAGCACGATGTCCTTGCGGCGGTCGCCGAGCACGGTGCCCAGCACGGTCTCGGAGCCGCCCATGCCGGCATAGATGTCGGCGGTGTCGAACAGGGTGATGCCAAGGTCAATCGCCTTGTGGATGACCTTGCGCGAGGTCTCCAGATCGGTGCGCTGGCCGAAATTGTTGCAGCCGAGGCCGACGGCGGAAACACGCAGGCCGGAGCCGCCGAGGTTGCGAATTTGCATGGATCGATCCTGTGGGAAGCATGCGGGGAGGAGCAGCATTGTGGCCCGCACGGCTTGGCGCCGCAAGCAGCGGTTCTATCGACCATAACGCTTGGCAGCTATGCGGCACAAAAAGATGCGGCCCCGGTCAGACGCGGCGACTGACGGGGGCCGCTTGGGGCGCGTGATCTGAGACGGGGGGCCTGATCAGACGCAGGCCGAGCCTAGCGACGCTATGTTACGCCGCCGTGACATCAGGACTTATCCACAGGCGGCCTGACGGGCGCCTTCACGAAAGCGTGTCAGAACAGCCTGCGGTAAACGACGAAGCCGGATCGCTCCGCCACCTTGTCGTAAAGCTGCATCGCGGTGTGGTTGGTCTCGTGCGTCTGCCAGTAGACGCGGGAACACCCCGCGCGCTTCGCCTGTTCGTACACGCCATTGATCAAGGCGCGGCCGACGCCCTTGCCGCGCGCCGCCGCGCGCGTGAACAGGTCCTGCAGATAGCAGTTCGGCTCGATCATGGTCGTCGAGCGGTGAAACAAATAATGCGTCAGCCCGAGCAGTTCGCCGCCGCTCTCGGCGACCAGCGCATGCACCGGCTCGTAGGCGTCAAAGAAGCGCGCCCATGTCATCGCGGTGATCTCGGGCTCCAGTGCGGTCGCGCCCGAGCGGCCGTAGAAGGCGTTGTAGCCGTCCCACAGCGGAAGCCATTGCACGTAGTCCTGACGGGTGACGAAGCGGATGGTGAGGTCGCCGGACATCAAGCGATTCCGTTTTGCTGGGCGGTGACGCGTCGAAGACGCGCATGCGGGATGTCCGTTCAATACTACAGGCAGGGCGGGAGGGGATCAATGTCGCAAGCGCGCTCGCATGCCGCCGTTACTCCGCGGCGCCGAGGTGGCGGGCAAAGCTGCGATAGCTGCCGCGCAGCGCGCGATAGTAGTCGGCGCTGCCGGGATCGTCGGTGTGGCGGACGAGGTCGGTGACCGGCGTATAGCTCAGCATGCGGCCGCCATCCGGCAGCGCGGTGCAAATGAACCGCAGCACCTGGCCGTCGGCGAGATCGATGTTGATCGGCGTGGAATCGCCGGTCCGGATCATTTCGGTGCGCTTGGCGATGAACGCGCTCAACTCGTCCTCGGGCAGTTGCCAGGCGCCGGTGTCGCGGCCGTGATACATCAGCGCGATGAAAGGCGGCTTGCTGTCGGCCTGCTCGTCGGACAGCTTGAAGTAATCGCGGAACGCACGGTTGATGAACTCGGCGCGGGTATCGGAATCGAGCAGCACGATGCCGATATCGACCTGATCGAGCGCGGCCGACAGGCGTTCCGCCGTGGCATGATGCTTCTTCTCCCACGCGAACGCATCGACCCATTTCTTCCGCAGCAGGCCGGTGATCAGCGCGGTGCCGCCGGCGGTCCCCGCCAGCAGCAGCATGCGCGCCAGGTCCGACATGTCGTAACCGGGCGCGGCGCGGTGGTTGAGGAAGAACAGCGCGGAAGACGCCACCGCAATCACGGCGCTGACCATGCCGGAGGTGATGCCGTTGACGGAAGCGGCAAAGGCGACGATGCAGACGAAAAGCGGCGCGGGATTGGGGACAGGAACGAAATGCCGGTCGACCAGGAAGGCGATCAGCGCCGTCGCTATCGTGAGAGCAGGACCGGAGATTGCGCGCCAGTTTAACTGCATGCCCGTTCTCGCCACTTGCCGGCAATAAGACGCAAGCATGCCTGATTGTTGCGATTATGCACGCCTTTCTGCCGCCAATCTTAAGAGAGCGTTGCGGAGATGCGGCAGGCTTTCGCATTTTTGAAATCAAATGATATTCGAATGCCCGAGAACCGGGTTAAGAGACCCGAGGGTTGAGCCCGCACGACATTTTGCAAAGAGGACATCGATGCCCACTGTTTCTCCGACGTTGCTGCCGATCCTGATGCTGTTCGCCTCCAACGTCTTCATGACTTTTGCCTGGTACGGCCATCTGAAATTCAAGGAAAGCCCGCTGCCGATGGTCGTGCTGGCGAGTTGGGGCATCGCCTTCGTCGAATACTGGCTGGCGGTGCCGGCCAACCGCTGGGGCAGCGCGGTCTATTCGGCGGCGCAGCTCAAGACCATGCAGGAGGTGATCACGCTGGTGGTGTTCGCCGGCTTCTCGGTGCTCTATCTGAAGGAGCCGCTCGGGTGGAACCACGCGCTCGGTTTTCTCTTCATCGCGATCGGCGCGTTTCTGATTTTTCACAAATGGGCGTGAGGCTCTTGGTATTTGGTATTCGAAAAATGGCTCTCGAACAGGGTTGCAGCCTGTCTGCCACCAATCATTTTTGATTTCGTCGGAGGATGTTGATAGCTTCCCTACTTGAGTTCATCTCAGTTGCCCGCCACGCCATCTTCGGAAGCCGGCTTACAGATCGCCCGCATCATGCACCAACCGCACTCTGCTTTGTCCGTCGCTCGTCCATTGATCGCAGCGCTCGCGCTGGCGTTTGCCGCGGCTGTGGCGCACACCGCGCCAGTGGCCGATGTACACACGCTGGCGCAGCAGGAGCAGCAGCCGCTGCTCGACACGCTGCGTGACCTCGTCAACATCGAATCCGGCAGCAAGGACATCGAGGGCCTGAACCAGATCGCCGACCGCGTTGCCGGCCAGCTCAAGCAGCTCGGCGGCGCCGTGGAAGTCCTGCAGCCCACCGAGATCTACCGCCTGGACGACACGCCCGAGAAGGTGGGCCCGGCCGTGCAGGCCGTCTTCAAGGGTACGGGCAGCCGGAAGATCATGCTGATCGCGCACATGGACACGGTGTACCTCAAGGGCATGCTGAAAGATCAACCGTTCCGCGTCGATGGCGACAAGGCCTACGGCCTGGGCATTGCCGACGACAAGCAGGGCATCGCCACCATCATCCACACGGTAGCGCTGCTGCAGAAGCTGAACTTCAGGGAATACGGCACGCTCACGGTGCTCATCAATGGCGACGAGGAAATCAGCTCGCCCGGCTGGCGCAGCACCATCACGCGTCTGGCCGCGGAGCAGGATGCGGCGTTCTCGTTCGAAGGCGGCGGTATCGATGGCGCGCTGCGCCTGGCTACCAGCGGCATCGGCTCGGCCTATCTCACGGTGCAGGGCAAGGCGTCGCATGCGGGCTCCCGGCCCGAAGGCGGGGTAAATGCGCTGTACGAGCTGTCGCACCAGATCCTGCAGATGAAGGACTTGTCCAGGCCCGAGCAGGGCCTGAAGCTGAACTGGACCGTCTCCAAGGCCGGCACCAACCGCAACGTGATCCCCGCCGAAGCCACAGCGCAGGCCGATGCGCGCGCGCTTAAAGTCGCGGATTTCGACGGGCTCGAGAAAGCCCTGCAGGACAAGATCAAGAGCCGGCTGCTGCCCGACTCCAGGGTGGACGTGAAATTCGAGCTGCGCCGCCCGCCGCTCGAAGCCAATGACGCATCGCGCCGCGTGGCCAACTACGGCAAGACGATCTATCGGGAACTGGGCATGTCGCTCAACGTGGCCGAGAAAGCCACCGGCGGCGGCACCGATGCGGCGTTTGCCGCCCTCAAGACGAAGGGGGCTGTGGTGGAAGGCATGGGCCTGTCGAGCTACGGCGCGCACTCCAACGATGCCGAGTACGTCAAGATCGACACCATCGTGCCGCGCCTGTATCTGGCCACGCGCATGATCATGGACCTGTCCACCGGCAAGCTGAACTAGGCCGGCCGGCGTGGATCACTTCGCGGCCGGCGCCACCCGCAATATCCGCCCGTTCGAACTGTCCGTGAGCAGCCACAGCGCGCCGTCCGGGCCCTGGCGGACGTCCCTGATACGCTCGTGAAGGTTCTGCAGCAGGCGTTCTTCCGACGTCACTGCGTTGCCGTTCAGCGTCAGCCGCACCAGCATCGCGCCGCGCAACGCGCCGGTGAACAGGCTGCCGTTCCATTTCGGAAACAGCTTTCCGGTATAAAAGGCCATGCCCGACGGCGCGATCGACGGCACCCAGTATTTGAGCGGCTGCTCCATTCCGCTCTTGGCCGTCGCGTCGTGAATCTTGGCGCCGGAGTAATCGATGCCGTAGCCGATCACCGGCCAGCCGTAATTCTTGCCCTTGCCGATCAGATTGACCTCGTCGCCGCCGCGCGGGCCGTGCTCGATTTCCCAGAGCTCGCCGGAGGCCGGATTGATCGCCAGCGCCTGCACGTTGCGGTGCCCGTAGCTCCAGATCTCTGGCTTCGCGTCAGTGCGGCCCGCGAACGGATTGCCTGATGGCACCGAACCGTCGGGCGCGATCCGGATCAGTTTGCCGAGATGGTTGCCGAGATTCTGCGCCTGGTCGCGGTAAGTGAAATGATCGCCCAGCGCCACGAACAGATTGCCGTCCTCGGCCTGCGCGATGCGGCAACCGTAATGATTGCCTGATGACAGCGGTCCTTGCTGGCGGAAAATGATTTTGAGGTCGTCGAGGCGGCCGTTACTGTCATTGAGTTGTGCACGGGCGACCGTGGTGCGCCCGCCACCGTCGGTTCGTTCGGCAAAGCAGAAATAGATGGTTTTGTTCTGCGCAAAGGATTTGTCGACGATGACATCGAGCAGGCCGCCTTGGCCGGACGCCCACACCTCGGGAACGCCCTTCAGCGGCGGCGAGATCTGTCCTTCAGCCGTAACGATGCGCATGCGGCCCGGCCGCTCGGTCACCAGCATCTTGCCGTCGGGCAGGAACGCCAACGCCCATGGATTAGCGAGGCCTCTGGCGATGGTCCGGACCTCGAGTTCGCCCGCCGACGAGTCGAACGCCGGCTGTTCGCCGCGCGTGCCGGTGGCGATGAGGAACGAGACTGCAAGCAGGATCGCTACCGCCAGGGCGGCGGTCACAAGGCCGACAGGTGTTTTCATCCTGGTCGTCCAGTCGCGATGCCGATCATCGCGCGTTCGCTAATGATGCAAACAAAAAGCCGCAGCCATTACGGAATGGGCATCGCGACGGTAGCCTTGATCGACAGCACCGTCAGGGTGACCATGAGGCAAAGCGATAGCGTGCCGATCGCGAGCGAGGTGGCGATGGCACCAAGCAATCGGGAAGAAGCGACAGGCGCGCGGTTACTCTCGAAGCCGGCCGTGCCGGGTGACCGTACCATAACCTAAATCCTTGTAACGCGGGACGAATCACCCGCGACTCACTCGACGTCAGGAAAATCTTGCAACGATCACCGGCAACATTGCGGCGACCAGAGGCTGAAAATGGCGGAATCACGGCAGAGGTTAATATTATGCCCGCTATTGTTAACTTTTGGCGGCGTTCTCGCGTGAAAGTGAGCGGGCAGGCCGCGGGCGCCGCGGCGGTTATGCGCCGGCGGCGATGTCGGCCTGGTCTTCGACCTCCGCCTCCGGCCGCCAGTCCATGGTCACGAAACCGGGGGTCTGCTCGACCCGCCGCAGCCAGGCGCGGATGGCCGGGAAGGTTGCCAGGTCGTAGTCGCAGCGGTCGGCGACATGGGTGTAGCCGTACAGCGCGATATCGGCGACCGTCAGTTGTCCCGCGGCAAAATAGGCGCAGCTCTTGAGATGGTTTTCCATCACCTGAAGCGCCGCGTAGCCGCGCTCCATCCAGTCCTCCAGCGCATGCGTCTGCAGATCGCGGCCACCCTTGACCAGCGACAGCCAGAAATAGGCGGCGCCGATATTGGGCTCGAGCGCATGCTGCTCGAAGAACATCCATTGCAGCGCTTCGGCGCGTTCGATCCGCGACTCCGGGGCCAGCGAGGTGCCGCCGCAGACATACCAGAGGATGGCGTTGGACTCGGCGAGATAGCGTCCCTCGGCAACTTCCAGCAGCGGAACCTGTCCGCTGGGGTTCTTCTCCAGAAAATCCGGCGTGCGGCTTTCGCCTCGGAGAATGTCGACCTCGATTGCTTGATAGGGGGCGTTGAGCAGCGCCAGCGCAAGGCGGACCTTGTAGCTGTTGCCGGAGCGCTGCATCGAATAGAGCTTGTACATCGTCGTTGGGTTCACTCAGGGATCGAAGGGCGCACGCGGTAGGCGCACTGCGGAAAGCTCTCGCGCCGCAACGCGGCTAAACAATGATGCCGATACGAACACGTCGCAAGACCCGCTGAATGGAAAAAGTCGAAAACCTCTACTGCACTGCACGCGCGCAGAATAATTCCATCAACACGCTGGAACAACAAAGATCACGCTTGCGCGACGCGGCTCGCACCAGGCGCATGGCTGGCACGGTCGAGGGCCGCGCGCCGCAATACGAGCACATAGAAGGCCAGCTCCACGAGCAGCCCCAAGGGTATGTAGCTGACGCCCGCGACACTGCGCGACAACAGCGGCACGATCCAGGCTGCAGCGAGCTGGCTGATCTCGAAATCGCGAAAGCCGTTGTTCAGCCCGTGCCGCGCGAAGAATGCGATTGCGACCGCGAGCACCACGAGGTCGTAGTCGAGCACATAGGGGGTTGCGAGCAGGCTGCCCAGCGCCAGCGCCGTGGCCTTGAGTTCAAAGGCGGCATCGCTGTGCCACAGCCAGGCGAGGCTGGCGGCGAGCAAGGCGAACAACGAGGCCTGCGCCGCATAGGCTATCGGCACGTTCGCGCCCCATGCGCGGGCGGCCGAGAAGATCGACTGGATTTTCTGCCAGCCCGTGCCGCCCTGTTCGAGCACGACCGTCTGCGTGAAATTCATGGAATCGGCAAAGGCATGCCAGATGCCGCTGCCGAGCATCGCGAAGCTGACCACGACCAGCGCGACGACAGTGGCGGCCGCGGCGCCGATGGTGCGCCAGCGCCCGCCCGCCAGAAGCGCGATCGGAATCAGCACGCCGAGTTGCGGCTTGTAGGCGAGCAGGCCGATTAGCGCGCCGGCAAGCCATGGCCGCCGGTCGAGCCAGTGCAGCGCGCCGCCGAGCAGGGCTGCGGTGAGAAATCCATTCTGGCCATGGCCGACATTGACGAGCACGGCGGGGAAGGCGGCGGCGACCAGCAATGTTTCCTGACGCGGCAGGATGGCGCGGATCGTTGCGAGGTAGGCGGCAAAACTGGCGACCAGCCAGAGCGCAAGTCCCCCGGCATAGGGAAGGGCGGCGACGAGAACGGCGATCGCAAAGAAGAACGGCGGATAGTGCCAGCCATAGAACGGCACGTCGCGGCCATCGAACAACGCCTTCTCTGCCGCATGCTGGAGCGCGGGCGCATAGGCGTCCGCGGCGCGGCCCTGCCAGGTCAGCGATCCTGCCGCATAGACGTTCGAAAAATCGGTGCCGATCGGTTGGCCCGTGCGGTCAATGAGGCCGTCGGAGACAGCGATCCAGGCGGCGAAGATCAGGACCGACAAGGCGATCAGGATCAGGCAATAGGCGCGCATGCGCGAAGCCGTCAGCCATGCGCCGGATCGCAGATCTTGCCAGATATGAGTCATTTCACCGCGGAACTTTAGGAATATTTCGCCGTATTGCTCCGACCGTACCGAGCGCGCTTTAACGTTCCCTAAAGTTGGCCGTTTTTCCCGCCAAGCTTCTTGCGATGCAGCGCGCAGCGCCCTAGGGTGCGGCGTTCCCATCAAAAAGAGTCGTGAATTCTTGAGGTCACGACGTTTGCCAGGAGATGATGATGCCCTTCCTGTCCGCCTCGCTTGCCCGTGTGAAGCCGTCCGCGACGATCGCGGTCACGGATAAAGCGCGCGCGCTGAAAGCGGCGGGCCGCAACGTCATCGGCCTCGGCGCCGGCGAGCCGGACTTCGACACGCCCGCCAACATCAAACTGGCGGCGATCCGCGCCATCGAGGCCGGCAAGACCAAGTACACCGACGTCGGCGGCATTCCCGAGCTGAAGGAAGCGATATCAGCCAAGTTCCAGCGCGAGAACGGCCTGACCTACAAGCCGAACCAGATCATCGTCGGCACCGGCGGCAAGCAGGTGCTCTACAACGCGCTGATGGCGACGCTTAACCCCGGCGACGAGGTCATCATCCCGGCGCCGTACTGGGTCAGCTATCCGGAAATGGTGGCGCTCGCCGGCGGGGAGTCCGTGCCGGTGGTGTGCCCGGCGTCGAGCGGCTTCAAGCTACGGCCTGAAGATCTGGAAAAGGCGATCACAGCGAAAACCAAGTGGATCATTCTCTGTTCTCCGTCGAACCCGACCGGCGCCGCCTACACGCGCACCGAGCTGAAGGCGATCACCGACGTGCTGGTGAAGCACCCGCATGTCTGGGTGATGACCGACGACATGTACGAGCACCTGGTCTATGACGACTTCCAGTTCGCAACGCCTGCGCAGGTCGAGCCGAAACTGTACGAGCGCACGCTGACGGTGAACGGCGTGTCAAAAGCCTATTGCATGACCGGCTGGCGCATCGGCTATGCCGGCGGCCCCGCCGACCTGATCAAGGCGATGTCGACGATCCAGTCGCAGTCGACCTCGAACCCGTCGTCGATCGCGCAGTGGGCTTCGGTCGAAGCGCTGAACGGTCCGCAGGACTTCATCCCCGTGCACAACAAGGTGTTCAAGGAGCGGCGTGACCTCGTGGTCTCGATGCTGAACCAGGCCAAGGGCATCGAATGCCCGCGGCCCGAGGGCGCCTTCTATGTCTATCCGTCCTGCGCCGGCACCATCGGCAAGACCTCGCCATCCGGCAAGGTGATTGCCAACGACGAAGACTTCGTCACGGAACTGCTGGAGAGCGAGGGTGTCGCCGTCGTGCAGGGCTCCGCGTTCGGACTGGGACCGGCGTTCCGGATTTCCTACGCGACCAAAACCAGTGATCTCGAAGACGCCTGCAAGCGCATCCAGCGCTTTTGCGGCAATTTGAGATAGAGCATTTTCAAGCGAGGCGGCATTCCGACTCGCGTCAAGAAAACGCGTCAGAAAAATGACGTGCCAATCACAACAGGTCGTGATCGACTGATGTTTTGACGACTTCTTGAGGAAGCGCCATGTTTTCGACACGGCGCTTCCATCCTGTCCGCTCCGCTAAATTTGTTCATCAACATGCGGAGACTGGGACACATGCGACTCCTGACATTGACACTCGCGACGCTTTCGCTGCTCGCGCCGATCGCAAGCGCTGACGCGGCGCCGCCGGTGGTTCGCGCCGGCATCCTGCAATGCCAGGGCGGCCAGAATGTCGGCTTCGTGGTCGGCTCGGTGGCGAACCTGGAATGCGTGTTCCGCAGCGAAGGCCGCCGTCCCGAACCTTACATCGCCAAGGTGCAGCGCATCGGCCTCGATCTCGGGGTTACCGAGCAGACCCAGTTGTCCTGGGCGGTCAATGCGCCGAGCAGCCGGCTCGGGCGCGGCGAACTCGCCGGCAGCTATGGCGGCGTCGGCGCCAACGCGTCGATCGGCGTCGGCGGCGGCGGCAATTTTCTGATTGGGGGCCCCGCCAACGCCTACGCGCTGCAGCCGATCAGCCTGCAGGGACAGACCGGGCTGAACGTCGCCGCCGGCATTGCCGGCCTCGAGCTGCAGCCGTTCAATGGCTACGCTCCGCGCCGGCACACCCATCGCCGCCACCGTCATCGCGGCTAACGACACGCCAAGGAAAAGGCCCGCGCAAGCGGGCCTTTTTTCGTTTGAGCTCGTCATTCCGGGGCGCGCGAAGCGCGAACTATGGTGCGCAATTGCGCATCTCGAGATCATTTCACTAGATCGAGATTCTCGGGCATGCAATTGAATGCCCTAGTTCGATGCTGCGCATCGCCCCGGAATGACGGCTAAGCCGGTGAATTCTGGCACGCCCCCAGATGTTGTGGCATAGAACGGCGAGCGCCGCGGGCACGGCGCTGTTCTTGATTCTTTGCTCGCATCACAGTTTTTCAGCCGGAGATTTCTTCATGCGTCGTCCTCTCATCCTTGGCTTTGCCGCGCTCGCCATGCTGACCTCCTCAATCGGCGGCGTCCCTGCGCAGCAGGTGCAGCGTGTGCAGGTCGGCGTGCTGGAGTGCCGCGGCGGCGCCAGCGTCGGCTTCATCGTCGGTTCCGTCACCAATCTCGGCTGCGTGCTGCGCGCCGACGGCATGCCGGAAGACCGCTACATCGCCACCATCCGCAAAGTCGGACTCGATCTCGGCATCACCCAGGAATCAGCGTTGGCCTGGGGCGTGTTCGCGCCGGTGGCCCGCCTCGGGCCGGGCGGCCTGTCCGGCGACTATGTCGGCGCGCAGGGCAGCGCGACGCTCGGCCTCGGTGTCGGCGGCAATGTGCTGGTCGGCGGCTCCGCCAATTCGATCGCATTGCAGCCCTTGAGCGTGCAGGGCCAGGTTGGCGTCAGCATTGCTGCCGGATTGGAAAGTCTGGAACTCCGGCCGGGGCGTTAATTCTCTCCCTCTAAGAGCAAGCTTCGCTTGTCTCGACCCCGCGAAAGAGCGGGGAGAGGGAGCAAGCGTCGCTTCGCCTTCAAGAACTCGGGCTCTCCAGCAGCACGGGCTCTGCTTCGCTCCCATTGTTTCGAGAGAGCAAGAGCGCACCGCACCTCGCACCGCAGCGACGTTTTTCCTGCTTGCCAAAATCGCGGGACGGGCGGACCATCAGTGCCGCCGACCCAATCACGGGCCGAGCTCCAAACAAGGAGGCGGCAATGGGACAAGACGTCAGAAGTCCCCGAGGTCCACGGTGCATCGCACTGGTGGGCCCTTTCCAGAGCGGTAAAACCACACTGTTGGAGGCAATATTGGCGCGAACGGGCGCCATTAAAAATGCCGGCAGCGTTGATGCCGGAACTTCCGTCGGCGATGCCAGCGCCGAGGCGCGCCATCACAAGATGGGCGTAGGCCTTAGCGCCGCCACCACCACCTTCATGGGCGACAGCTACACCTTTATCGATTGTCCCGGCTCGATCGAGTTCGCGCATGACATGCGCGCCGCGCTGCCCGCGGCCGATGCCGCGGTCGTGGTCTGCGAGGCGGACGAAAAAAAGCTGCCGCAACTGCAGATCATCCTGCGCGAGCTGGAAGATTTGGGAATTCCGCGTTTTCTGTTTCTGAACAAGATCGATCGCGCCAACAAGCGCATCCGCGAGACGCTGGCGACCTTGCAGCCGGCATCGCGCGTACCGCTGGTGTTGCGGCAGATCCCGATCTGGAACGGCGACTTGATCGAAGGTTTTGTCGATCTCGCGCTGGAGCGGGCCTTCGTCTACCGCGAGCACAAGCCGTCGGAAGTCATTGCGCTGGAAGGTGGCGATCTCGACCGCGAGAAGGAAGCGCGCTTCTCGATGCTGGAAAAGCTCGCCGACCACGACGACGCGCTGATGGAGCAGTTGCTGGAAGACATCCAGCCGCCGCGCGACGCGGTGTTCGACGATCTCGCCCGCGAGTTGCGCGAAGGCCTGATCTGCCCGGTGCTGCTGGGCGCAGCCGCGCGCGAGAACGGCGTGCTGCGGCTGATGAAGGCGCTGCGGCATGAATCGCCCGGCGTTGCCGAGACGGCGAAGCGCCTCGGCGTATCGTCGCAGAAGGAAGCGCTGGCCTATGTGTTCAAGACGCTGCACCTGCAGCACGGCGGCAAGCTGTCGCTGACGCGGCTGCTGTCCGGCCGCCTCGATGACGGCGCGACGCTGCAATCCTCTTCCGGCGAAGCCGGGCGGGTTTCCGGCATCCTCGCCGTGAGCGGTGCGCACGACACCAAGCGGGCCGCGGCCGAGGCCGGCGAGACGATCGCGCTCGGCAAGCTCGACGCGATCAAGACCGGCGATACGCTGTCCGGCGGCAAGACCGCGCCGGCGGCGCTGGTGCAGATCGCGCCGACGCCACCGGTGCTGGCGATGTCGCTGGCGGCGACCGACCGCAAGGACGACGTCAAGCTCGGGCAGGCGCTGCTGCGGCTGAACGAGGAGGATCCGTCGCTGACGATGATCCAGAACCAGCAGACCCACGACATCGTGCTGTGGGGGCAGGGCGAGATGCATCTGCGCGTCGCGCTCGAGCGCCTGCGGGATCGTTTTGGCGTCAACGTCAAATCGCAGCCGCCGGCGATCGGCTATCAGGAGACCATCCGCAAATCGATCACCCAGCGTGGCCGCCACAAGAAGCAGTCCGGCGGCCATGGCCAGTTCGGCGACGTGGTGCTGGAGATCAAGCCGATGCCGCGCGGCTCGGGCTTCGCATTCGACGAAAAAGTCGTCGGCGGCGCGGTGCCGCGCAACTATATCGGCGCGGTGGAGGAGGGCGTGGTCGACGGCCTCCTGAGGGGCCCGCTCGGCTTCCCCGTCATCGACGTGCAGGTGACGCTGATCGACGGCTCCTACCACAGCGTCGATTCCTCCGATCTTGCCTTCCGCACCGCGGCGCGGATCGGCATGAGCGAGGCGCTGCCGCAGTGCCAGCCGGTGCTGCTGGAGCCGATCCACATGGTGGAGATCGTCTGTCCGACCGAAGCGACGGCGAAGATCAACGCCATCCTGTCGGCGCGGCGCGGCCAGATCCTGGGTTTTGACACCCGCGAGAACTGGCCGGGCTGGGACTGCGTCCGCGCCACCATGCCGGAGGCGGAGATCGGCGACCTGATCGTGGAATTGCGCTCGGCCACCGCCGGCGCCGGCAGCTTCACGCGGGCGTTCGACCGCATGGCCGAAGTCACCGGCCGCGCCGCCGACCAGATCATCGCCGCGCATCGCGTCGCGGCGTAATTAGCGGCGGGATCGCCGCGGCCTTGGCCAGCCGCGGCGGCCAGCCTTTGGCTTGACACGCCTCCAGGGAAGATAAATTGATCGTCGTGGCCGGGCTCATCCCCGGCCATCGACGTCTTGAGGAGGTTGTTGCCGTGCCTAAACCCCCCGCCGCCTGCCTGATCGGATGGCCGGCCGCGCATTCGCGCTCGCCGTTGATCCATCATTACTGGCTGCGGACGCTCGGCATCGCGGGCGGCTACGTCATCGAAGCCGTGCCGCCGGACGAGTTTCAGGATTTCGTGTTTCGGCTGTCGCTGCGCGGTTTCGTCGGTGCCAACGTCACCATTCCGCACAAGGAGCGCGCGCTTGCGCTGTCGAAGCCCGACGAGCGCGCCCGCGCGGTCGGCGCGGCCAATACGCTGTGGTTCGCCGACGGCGAACTGTGCTCGACCAATACCGACGTCGAAGGTTTTATCAACAATCTCGACGCCTGTGCCGATGGATGGGACGCATGCGAGGACGCGCTGGTGCTGGGCGCCGGCGGCTCATCGCGCGCCGTTCTGTTTGGTCTGCTCGACCGCGGCATCAAGCGGGTGCATCTCGCCAACCGTACCATGGAGCGCGCCAGTGCGCTGGCGAATCAATTCGGGGCGAGCGTTGTCCCCGTGGCGTGGGATGCGCTCGGCGATCTCCTGCCGCGCGCCGGGCTACTGGTGAATACGACTTCACTCGGCATGAAGGCTCAGCCGCCGCTCGAGCTCGATGTCGGGCTGTTGCCGTCGCACGCGGTCGTAGCCGATCTCGTTTACGTGCCGCTCGACACGCCATTGCTGACGGCTTCGCGCGCGCGCGGGCTGAAGACCGCCGACGGGCTCGGCATGCTGCTGCACCAGGCGGTGCGCGGCTTCGAATTGTGGTTCGGCCGGCGCCCTGAGGTGACGGCGGAACTTCGTGCGCTGGTCGAAGCCGATCTCACAAATACATGATCGGCTGATCGCGGAAACTTGAGCCGGAATTTTCGGGAAATGCCGGGGTCAATGGCTACGTCAGTGCAGCCACCGGAGACTCCAGCATGTCCGTCAGCCACCTTCAGCTCGTTCGCTTGCTTGCCGCCGTCGCGATGGTGGCAGGCTCCACGCTTTACGCGATCGCCCAGCAGCCGCCCACGCCGACGCGCGTTCGCGGCACCGTCGAGGCCGTCGACGGCGACGTGCTTGCCGTCAAGTCGCGCGGCGGCGAGGACGTCAGGCTGCATATGACCGGCGACATCAACATCGTCGGTATCAACAAGATCGCGCTGTCCGACATCAAGGTCGGTTCCTTCATCGGCACCACCACGGTGCCGGGACCGGACGGCAGCCAGAACGCGGTGGAGGTGCATGTGTTTCCGGAAGCCATGCGCGGCACCGGCGAGGGCTCGCGGCCCTATGACCTGCGTCCCAACTCCACCATGACCAACGCCACGGTGGCGGAGTCCGTGATCGGCAATGACGGTCACACCCTGATGATCAAATACCGGGGCGGGGAGAAGAAAGTCGTGGTCTCCCCGGAGACGCCGGTCGTGACCTACGTTCCCGCCGACAAGAGCGACCTCAAGCCCGGCGCCAAGGTGATCGCCTTCATGAAGAAGCTGCCGGACGGCTCGCTCGAGACCAGCCGGGTCAGCGTCGGCCGCGACGGGCTGACCCCGCCGATGTGAAGTGGCCGCCTGGAATAGCAACCCCCGTGCGGGGTTTGCGTTGAGTTGGGCGCCAAAAACACCTCGGGAGGAATACCATGCTGAAATCTTCTTCATGGCCGCGCGGGTTTGCGGCCTCGCTGGGCCTTGTCGCGCTGTTGGCAACAGAGGCCTGGGCGCAGCAAATGCCGACGGTGCGGATTCGCGGCACCATCGAGGCCGTCGACGGGCCCATGCTGTCGATCAAGTCGCGCGAGGGCACCGACCTGAAAGTGCGCGTCACCGACAATGTCGCGGTGTTCGGCGTGGCCAAGACCGAATTGTCGGACATCAAGGAAGGCTCCTATATCGGCGTCACCGGAATGCCGGAGCCGGACGGCACCCAGAAGGCGGTCGCCGTGCATATCTTCCCGGAGAACCAGCGCGGCGCGGCCGAAGGTTTCCGGCCCTGGGACCAGCGGCCGAACTCCACCATGACCAACGCCACCGTCGCCCAGACGGTCAAGGGCACCGACGGCCAGAACATCCTGGTCAAGTACAAGGACGGTGAAAAGAAAGTCGTGGTGCCGGAGGGTACGCCGATCGTCACCTTTGTCGCCGGCGACAAGTCCGAACTGAAGCCGGGCGCGAAGATCATCATCTTCGGCGCGGTGAAGAAGGACGACGGCACGCTCGAAGCCAACCGCGTCAACGTCGGCCGCGACGGCATCACACCGCCGATGTGATCGTCCTCAAATCTCTCAATTGGTCGTCCCCGCCTGGTGCGCAGTTGCGCACGGGCGCGGGGACCCATAACCACAATTGTTCATTGTGAAGGGGAGCTGTCTACCACATCGCTAAGCCGAAGGGCCGCGGCGTATGGGTCCCGGCGTTCGCCGGGACGACGAGAGACTAAGCCGCCGCCTCAAACCGCCAGCACGTTATCGTCGATCTCGGCAATGGTGTTGACGCCGCACAATCCCATCGTGGTGAGCATTTCCTTGGCGAGGATGTCGAGCGCCTTGGTGACGCCGGCTTCGCCGCCGGCGCCGAGGCCATAGGCATAGGCGCGGCCGATCATGCAGGATTTGGCGCCGAGCGCGAGCGCCCGCACCACGTCCATGCCGGTGCGGATGCCACCGTCGAACATGATCTCCATTTTCGAGCCGACGGTGTCGACGATTTCAGGCAGCACCTCGATCGACGACGGCGCGCCGTCGAGTTGCCGGCCGCCATGGTTGGAGACGACAATGGCCTGTGCGCCGGTCTTGGCCGCGATCTCGGCGTCCTCGACGTCGAGAATGCCTTTCAGGATCAGCTTGCCCGGCCAGATCGAGCGGATCCAGTCGATGTCCTTCCAGTTCAGCGAGGTGTCGAACTGCGACGCCGTCCACTCAGAAAGCTTCGTGAGGTCCTCGGTGCCTTTGACATGGCCGACGATGTTGCCGAAGGTGCGGCGCTTGCCGCGCAGCACGCCGGCGACCCAAGACGGCTTGCTGGCAAAGTCGAGCAGTTTCGACAGCGACCATTCCGGCGGCACCGTCATGCCGTTCTTGATGTCCTGATGGCGCTGGCCGATCACCTGCAAATCGACGGTCAATACCAGCGCCGAGCATTTGGCCGCGATCGCGCGCTCGATCAGCGCCTTGATGAAGCCGCGGTCCTTCATCACGTAGAGCTGGAACCAGAACGGCTTGTCGACGGCGGCTGCGATATCCTCGATGGAGCAGATCGACATCGTGCTCTGGGTGAAGGGAATGCCGGCGGCCTGTGCGGCGCGGCAGGCGTGGATCTCGCCGTCGCCATGCTGCATGCCGAGCAGGCCTACGGGCGCGAGGATCAAGGGCATCGCGGCGGGCTCGCCGAGGATCGTGGTGGAGAGATCGCGCTTGGAGACGTCGACCAGGACGCGCTGGCGAAACTTGATCTGCTGAAGATCCTCGGAATTGGCGCGCAGCGTGTCCTCGGTATAGGAGCCGCGGTCGGCGTAGTCGAAGAAGGCCTTGGGAACGCGCCGCTTGTGCAACTGGCGCAGATCTTCGATGCAGGTGATGTGCTTCATGGACGCCCGGCCCTTCTTGAACTTCTTCGCTGCGTTGTCATCTAGCATGGTTGGATGGCCAGCCAAATCGCATCTCGCGGCACCAATCCGAGTGGAGGGAAATCCATGACCGGACCGCGCACCGTTTCCAATCCCGACGCCGGCGACAAGAAATTCTCCCGAGATCGCGAGGAAAAGCGCCGGCTCGACGACGCCCTGGAGGAGGGGCTGGAAGAAACCTTTCCGGCATCCGACCCGGTCAATGTCACCCAGCCAGCGCCCTCGAAGGGGGACAGCCACGTCAAGCGGGGCGGCGGGCGATCCTGATCCAGGCCAGACATTTGGGTATAAATTACAATAATAACATATACTTATATGTTGATCGGGGCCGCTTCCGGCCGTAATGATTCATCATATTTTTTGAAGCCATTTTAGCGGCTGAGGGATTATAACCGCGGCACGCTACGATGGTGGGCGTTCGGGGATTCGTGGCCTTGCATGGCCTTGAAGAAGACCTGGAATGGCTGGGGGTCACATGAGCCGCAAATATTTCGGTACCGACGGAATTCGGGGCCGCGCCAATGGTCTGATCACGCCGGAGCTCGCGCTCAAGGTGGGGCAGGCTGCCGGCCTGGTGTTTCAGCGCGGCGATCATCGCCACCGCGTCGTCATCGGCAAGGACACCCGCCTCTCCGGCTACATGATCGAATACGCCATGGTGGCCGGCTTTACCTCGGTCGGCATGGATGTGCTGCTGCTCGGCCCGATGCCGACGCCGGCGGTCGCGATGCTGACCAAGTCGATGCGTGCCGATCTCGGCGTGATGATTTCAGCTTCGCACAATCTGTTCGAGGACAACGGCATCAAGCTGTTCGGCCCGCAGGGCTTCAAATTGTCCGACGACGTCGAAAAGCAGATCGAGCAGCTGCTCGACGAGCCGATCGACCGTCGTCTCGCGCAGAGCGCCAGCCTCGGGCGCGCCCGCCGTATCGACGGCGTGCATGACCGCTACATCGAATTCGCCAAGCGCACGCTGCCGCGCGAGCTCTCACTCGACGGCCTGCGCGTCGTGATCGATTGCGCGCACGGCGCGGCCTACAAGGTGGTGCCGGAGGCGCTGTGGGAACTGGGCGCCGACGTGATTGCGATCGGCGTCGAACCCGACGGATTCAACATCAACAAGGAATGCGGCTCGACTTCGCCGGAAGCGCTGGCGAAAAAGGTGCGCGAGATGCGCGCCGACATCGGCATCGCGCTCGACGGCGACGCCGATCGCGTCATCCTGGTCGATGAGCGCGGCCATGTGGTCGACGGCGACCAGTTGCTCGCCGTGATCGCGCAAAGCTGGAAGGAAGACGGCCGTCTCGCCAAGCCCGGCATCGTCGCCACCGTGATGTCCAATCTCGGCCTCGAGCGTTTTCTCGAAGGACAGGGGCTCGGCATGGTGCGCACGCCGGTCGGCGACCGCTACGTGCTCGAGCAGATGCTGACGCAGGGCTACAATCTCGGCGGCGAGCCGTCTGGCCATATCATCCTCTCCGACTACGCCACCACGGGCGACGGCTTCGTCGCCGCGCTGCAGGTGCTGGCCGTGGTGCAGAAGCTGCGGCGTCCGGTGTCGGAAGTGTGCCATCGCTTCGATCCGCTGCCGCAGATTCTGAAGAACGTGCGCTACCGCTCCGGCAAGCCGCTCGACCATGCCGAGGTGAAATCGGCGATCATGGACGGCGAGAATCGCCTTAACGGCCACGGCCGGCTGCTGGTCCGCTCGTCCGGCACCGAGCCCGTGATCCGCGTGATGGGCGAGGGCGACGACCGCATCCTGGTCGAGGACGTCGTCGATCAGATCGTCAATGCGCTCGGCCACGCCGCGGCGGCATAAGCGCGTTTTGTTTTGACGGCACAGGAGCGCTGATCGGTGGTGCGGCAACGCATCGCAGCCATAAGCTATTGATGATGGTCGCGACGATGGCCCGGTCGTAGAAGACAGGCATTGCCTGTCCGCGAATCCTTTTTCGGGAATGCGCTCTTGAACAAGCCCGTCATCGTCTCAGAGGAAGCGTCGACCGCACCGGTCGTCGTGCAGGATGCGGCCCCAAGCCTCGCCGCCAAGGCGGCCGCGGCCGGGCCGGCCTATGTCGTGCTGGCCGGGATCAGCTTCTCGCATTTCCTCAACGACACCATGCAGTCGCTGATCGCCTCGGTCTATCCGATCCTGAAAGACGCTTACGCGCTGGACTACGGGCAGATCGGCATGATCACGCTGGCGTTCCAGTTCACCGCGTCACTGCTGCAGCCCGTGGTCGGGCATTTCACCGACAAGAAGGCGCAACCGTTCTCGCTCGCGATTGGCATGGGCTTCACCTTCTTCGGACTGCTGCTCCTGAGCGTCGCGCATCTCTATCCCATCATCCTGATCGCGGCCGCCCTGGTAGGCCTCGGTTCGGCGGTGTTCCATCCGGAATCGGCGCGGATCGCGCGTCTCGCCTCGGGCGGGCGTTACGGTTTTGCGCAATCGGTGTTTCAGCTCGGCGGCAGTTTCGGTACGTCGATGGGGCCGGTGCTGGCGGCGCTGATCGTGGTGCCGTTCGGCCAGCCGAGCATTGCCTGGTTTTCATCGATCGCGTTTCTGGCGATCGTGATCCTGTGGCGGATCGGCGTCTGGTACAAGCCGCAGATCGTGACGAAGAAGTCGGTTGCGGTGGAACGTCATCCGGACCTGCCGGATTCCCGGCGCGTCAGGATCGCGCTCGCGGTGCTGGTCGCGCTGCTGTTCTCGAAGCAGCTCTACGTGTCGAGCCTGTCGAGCTATTACATCTTCTATTTGATCGACAAGTTTCAAGTGTCGACGCAGACAGCCCAGCTCTACCTCTTCATTTTTCTTGCCGCCAACGCGGCGGGTGCATTCTTCGGCGGCCCGCTCGGCGACCGCTTCGGCCGCAAATACATCATCTGGTTTTCGATCCTTGGGGCGCTGCCGTTCACGCTGGCGCTGCCCTATGCCGGCCTTGCTGCGAGCGCCGTGCTGACGGTGTTCATCGGCCTCATCCTCTCGTCGGCGACGTCGTCGATCATTGTGTTCGCGCAGGAACTGATGCCGCACCGCTTCGGGATGATCTCGGGCGTGTTCTTCGGCGTCGCCTTCGGCATCGGCGGACTTGGTGCAGCCGTGCTTGGCAAGCTCGCCGACCACACCGGGATCGCCTTCGTCTATCACCTCTGCGCGTTCTTGCCCGCGCTCGGCCTGCTCGCGGTGTTCCTGCCGAAGATGCCAATGCACGCGCGCTGAGCGCGCCGAAGTTCTCTGGGGTAGGGGTGTGTCGATCACGTCAACAAAATCGTAACGGCGGCGGCGATCGGATTTCAATACGCCGTTAGGATGTGTGGCGTTTCGCCGTTTCTCGTGTTCGCAAAATGCATCGTGACGCGCGTCCCGCAAACAGCGCGAGGAAAAAGTCAGAGATTGTCAACCTTAATAATTAGGGTTAAGCGCCGCTTAAGCATTTAATGCCATCGTCCGTCCGTGAGTTTTTGAAGTGAGGATTTTTCGCAGTCAGCCTCACCGGACAAAAGGACGAAGCCCATGCGTAGCGTTAAGTCATTCATTGCCGCCGGTGCGGCCACTTTGTTGTCCCAGGCGGCGTTTGCTGCCGACATGGCGATCGCGCCTCCTCCATACGCGCCGGCCCCGGTGGTCGAAGACTTCGGCGGCTGGTATCTGCGCGGCGATATCGGCATGACCAATCAGAGCGCGAAGAAGATCGACAGCTTGACTGCGCAGACCTTCCCCACCACCACGGTGGGTCTCGGCTTCGACAGCTCGACGCTGTTCGACCTTGGTATCGGCTATCGCTTCAACAACTGGTTCCGTGCGGACGTGATCGGCCAGTATCGCGGTCGCGCCAACCTCCACGGCTCGGACAACGTTTTCCTCGGGCCCGATGACGTCGGAGCCAACAACTACAGCGGCAGCAAGTCCGAGTGGGTTGTCATGGCGAATGCCTATGTCGACCTCGGCACCTGGTGGTGCATCACGCCGTTCGTCGGCGCCGGTGTCGGTGGGTCGTACAACAAGCTCAGCGGCTTCCGCGACGACGGCGTTCGCTATACCGCCGGCACCCTGACCAACAGCGTTACCTACTTCGCCGACAACGGGAAGTGGAATTTCGCCTGGGCGGCCCATGCCGGTCTCGCCTACAGGGTCAATCCGGCGTTTACCGTCGAACTCGCCTACAGCTATATGAATCTTGGCGATGCCGCGCCCGGCAACTACCGCGCGTTCGACAACAGCATCTCGGGTGCGACGTCGATCAAGATCAAGGACATCACCTCGCATGACGTCAAGCTCGGCGTGCGCTGGGATCTCACCAGCCCGCAGGTTTACGCGCCGCCGCTGATGCGCAAAGGTTAATTGCGACTTCCATTCGTTAACGGTTGCGAAGCGGCGCGGGAGTTTCCCGCGCCGCTTTGCTTTGGGCATGCGACGCGGATGCAGCGGCTGACGAAAAATGCTCGCCGATTTTCCGACAAGAAATCGCCAATTGGATGCCGCGAGAACGATTGGTTAAGGTTAACAGGCGATGATCAACGCAAGTTCAGAGTGTCGGATGGAGCGTTGCGATGCGTCGATTCTTGCTGGTGGCGGTGGTGTGCGGAGCGGCGAGTGTCGCCCAGGCGGCCGATATGCCGGACCTGCCGTTTCTCCGCGGCAGCTTCAGCGAGGGCCTGAGCACCAGCACTGTAAACTGGGAAGGCGGCTACATCGGTGGACATGCTGCCTATGGCACTTCCAACATGAATTTTGCGAATTCGACGAGGACCATGGCGGCGCGCCTCTTGGACGGCACGGAGATGGAGAGCGTCCAGCGAATATCGGAGTGGCCGATCATGGGAAAAGTTTCGGCCCACGGAGAGGGGTTCGGCGGATTCGTCGGCTACAACTTCCAATGGACCGACGTCGTCGTGGGCGTTGAATTGAATTACACGCACGGCAAGTTTGGGGGTTCGCAGACCGGCAGGATGTCGCGGATCTTCGCGCTTCCTTCCGGGTACACGGTTGGCGCGACCTATGAAGGGGCAGCGCAGATGAATATTTCCGACATGGGAACGCTTCGGGTCCGCGGCGGCTATGCGTATGGCTCGTTCCTCCCTTATATGTTTGCCGGCATAGCGCTGGGGCAAGCCGACATTATACGTAGCGCGCGTGTTTACGGAACTCAGGTCAATCCGGCCGCCGCGCCGGGATTCCAGAACATACCATTCGATGTCAGCGCGACCGACGGCCAGTACAGCCATTTGATCTACGGCTATTCGTTCGGTCTCGGCACCGAAGTGATGCTGATGGCGGGCCTGTTCATGCGCGCGGAATGGGAATACGTGCGCTTTGCCTCTTCGGTCGACACCAGCATCAACACGGTCCGCGCCGGTCTCGGCTACAAATTCTGATCTCGCCGCGGCAAGCGCCGCTCCGGCGCCGTTGACAGATTTGCCGCCGCCTGTTGCAGTGTCGCCGTAACGAGGGCGGCGCATGAGGGTCTACGGCGATACCAATTCCGGCAATTGCCTGAAGGTGAAGTGGGTGTGCGATTATCTCGCGCTGCCCTACACCTGGATAGCGGTCGATACGCTCAAGGGCCAGTCGCGCACCGCGGAGTTTCTCAAGCTCAATGGCGCCGGCGAGGTGCCGGCGGTCGAGCTCGACGACGGCCGCACGCTGGCGCAGTCCAACGCCATCATCCGTTATCTCGCACGTGGCTCGCACCTCATCCCGCAGGACGCGTACGCGGAAGGGAAGATGGACGAGTGGCTGTTCTGGGAACAGTACAGCCACGAGCCTTATGTCGCCGTCTGCCGCTTCCAGATGTTCTATCTGAAGAAGCCGGTTTCCGACCTCGATCCCGACAAG
The DNA here is from genome assembly GCF_036924645.1 of Bradyrhizobium sp. AZCC 2176. Lineage (NCBI taxonomy): Bacteria > Pseudomonadati > Pseudomonadota > Alphaproteobacteria > Hyphomicrobiales > Nitrobacteraceae > Bradyrhizobium > Bradyrhizobium sp. AZCC 2176. The sequence goes on from NZ_JAZHRX010000001.1 coordinate 3,820,284, forward strand.
GTCAAACGCGGCTATGCGGCGCTGGCGCGGATGGAGCACCAGCTTGCCACCACGCCATTTCTGGTCGGCGACGCCGTCACGCTCGCCGACATTTCGTTGCTGGCCTATACGCGCGTGGCGCATGAAGGCGGCTTTCATCTCGACGGCTACGCCGCCGTTCGCCGCTGGATCGGCGCGACCGAGAAATACCTCGGCCTGCCGCCGGCGCGCTGACTTCATCGGAAATCGTCATGCCTGCCGTCTCAGAGGTCACCATCCGCCGCGCCCGCCGTGAGGACGTCACGCCGATCGTCGCCATGCTGGCGGACGATCCGCTCGGCGGCGGTCGTGAACAAATCGAGGACCCGCTGCCGCAATGCTATTTCGTGGCGTTCGAGCAGCTCGCACGCGATCCGAACATTCAGCTCGTCGTCGCCGAGGACAGCGATGGCGCTGTGGTCGGCTGCCTGCAACTCTGCATCCTGCCGGGGCTGAGTTCGCAGGGCGCCTCGCGCGGCCTGATCGAGGATGTCCGCGTCGCCAAACACTGCCGCAGCCGCGGCATCGGCGAACAGATGGTGCAATGGGCGGTTGCTGAAGCGCGGGCGAAGCGATGCAAACTGGTCGAACTTCTGACCCATCACACCCGCGTCGATGCGCAACGATTTTACGAGCGGCTCGGATTTGCGCGCAGCCATGTCGGCATGACCTTGCGGTTTTGATGGCCATGGCGTTTTCGAGCGAAACCTGTCCCGCAGAGAAAGCGCATCGGAATGAAGGTCAGCCGACTGCGGTTGAGGCGTATTTGCGATGAATGCCTGAGGTAGTCGTCACTCCACGATCCGGTTAACAACCGATAAACTACGCGTGCGTCCGTGATTTTACGGACCGGAACGTCTCCGCTATGCCGACGTCTCCCATGGGGGCTTGGGCAGCTTGGGGATTTCCGATGAAAAGATATTCGATTGTCCGGATCGGAAGCGAATATGTCGTGCAGGCGGGAAAGACCAGCATTCTGAAGGTTTCGAGCCGGCGGGTGGCGGCCAAGCTGGTCACCGATGCGGCCGAACTCCTGCAGCAGGAGCCGGCTCCCTCCGTGGACGAGCTCCCATCAATCGGGCGTGAAGCTCCCGAAGTTCCTTGACGATCGGGCGCGATTCCCTTAATGACCGCGGCGGGACACCTCCCCCCAACGGGAGGCTTACTATCTGGAAGGATAGATCATGACTGTAGCGAAGCCCGCTTCGCGGCCGAACGTGCCGCATTTTTCTTCCGGCCCCTGCGCCAAGCGCCCCGGCTGGAATCCCCAAAATCTCAAGGACGCCGCCCTCGGCCGCTCGCATCGTGCGAAGGTCGGCAAGGCCAAGCTCAAGCTCGCGATCGAACTGACGCGCGAAGTGCTTGAAGTGCCCGCCGATTACAAGATCGGCATCGTGCCGGCGTCCGATACCGGTGCGGTCGAAATGGCGCTGTGGTCGCTGCTCGGTGCGCGCCCCGTCACCACCATCGCCTGGGAATCCTTCGGCGAGGGCTGGGTCAGCGACATCGTCAAGGAATTGAAGCTCAAGGACGTCACCAAGCTGCATGCCGGCTATGGCGATCTTCCCGATCTATCCAAGGTCGATCAGGCGTCCGACATCGTCTTCACCTGGAACGGCACGACCTCGGGCGTACGTGTGCCGAACGCCGACTGGATCAGCGCGACCCGCGAAGGCCTCACGATCTGCGACGCGACATCGGCCGCCTTCGCGCAGCCGCTCGATTTTGCCAAGCTCGATGTGGTGACGTTCTCCTGGCAGAAGGCGCTGGGCGGCGAGGCCGCGCATGGCATGCTGATCCTCTCGCCGCGCGCAGTGGAGCGGCTCGAGACCTACAAGCCGGCCTGGCCGCTGCCGAAGATTTTCCGTCTGACCAAGGGCGGCAAGCTCAACCAGGGCATCTTCGAAGGCGAGACCATCAACACGCCCTCGATGCTGTGCGTCGAGGATTATCTCGATGCGCTGAACTGGGCGAAATCGATCGGCGGCCTGAAAGCCCTGATCGCACGCGCCGACGCCAACACCAAGGTGCTTTCGGACTGGAAGGCGAAGACGCCGTGGATCGATTTCCTGGCAAAGGATGCATCGATCCGTTCCAACACGTCAGTGTGCCTGAAGTTCACAGATCCCGCGATCACCTCGCTGACGGCGGATGCGCAGGCTGAATTCTCCAAGAAGCTGGTCGCTTTGGTGGAGAAGGAAGCCGCCGGTTACGACTTCGCCTATTACCGCGATGCGCCGGCGGGCTTGCGGATCTGGTGCGGCGCCACCGTGGAAGCCGCCGACGTCGCGCTGTTGACGCAGTGGATCGACTGGGCGTTCGCCGAGACCAGGGCCGCGCTGCCGAAGGCGGCCTGATCGTCACCCTCCCCTGGAGGGGGAGGGCCGACGCACCCGAAGGGTGCGTCGGGGTGGGGTGATCTCTCCGCACCCGACGCACGCAGAGTTCGCATCGACAGTTTCATCCCACCCCGGCGCTGCGCGCCGACCCTCCCCTCCGGGGGAGGATGAAGGAAACATTCCAATGTCCAAACCCAAAGTTCTCATTTCCGACGCGCTTTCTCCCGCCGCCGTGCAGATCTTCAGGGATCGTGGCGTCGAGGTCGACTTCCAGCCCAATCTCGGCAAGGACAAGGACAAGCTCGCCGAGATCATCGGCAATTACGACGGTCTTGCGATCCGCTCCGCTACGAAAGCCACCGCCAAGATCATCGACAAGGCCAAGAACCTGAAGGTGATCGGCCGCGCCGGCATCGGCGTCGACAATGTCGAGATCCCGGCGGCTACCGCCAAGGGCATCATCGTGATGAACACGCCGTTCGGCAATTCGATCACGACCGCCGAACATGCCATTACCTTGATGCTGGCGCTGGCGCGTGAAATTCCGCAGGCCGACGCCTCGACCCAGGCCGGCAAGTGGGAGAAGAACCGCTTCATGGGCGTCGAGATCACCGGCAAGACGCTGGGCGTGGTCGGTTGCGGCAATATCGGCTCGATCGTCGCCGACCGCGCGCTCGGCCTGAAAATGAAGGTGGTGGCGTTCGATCCGTTCCTGTCGCCGGAGCGCGCCAAGGATATCGGCGTCGAGAAGGTCGAGCTCGACGAACTGCTGAGGCGCGCCGATTTCATCACGCTGCACACGCCGCTGACCGAGAAGACAAAGAACATCATCGACGCGGCGGCGCTCGCCAAGATGAAGAAGGGCGTGCGCATCGTCAACTGCGCGCGCGGCGGCCTGGTCGACGAGCAGGCGTTGCTCGATGCGCTGAACTCCAAGCACGTCGCGGGCGCCGCCTTCGACGTGTTCGTCGAGGAGCCCGCCACCAAGAACGTGCTGTTCGGCCATCCCAACGTGATCTGCACGCCGCATCTCGGCGCCTCCACCACGGAAGCGCAGGAGAACGTCGCGCTGCAGGTCGCCGAGCAGATGTCGGATTATCTCCTGACCGGCGCGATCTCGAACGCGGTGAATTTTCCATCGATCACCGCGGAAGAGGCGCCGAAGCTGAAGCCGTTCATCGAGCTCGCCGAAAAGCTCGGCTCGTTCGCAGGTCAGCTCACCGAGAGCGGGATTTTGAAGGTCCAGATCACCTATGAGGGACACGTCGCCGAGATGAAGATCAAGGCGATCACGTCGGCGGTGCTGTCGGGCCTGCTGCGGCCGATGCTGGGCGAAGTCAACGTGGTCTCCGCGCCGGTCGTTGCGAAAGAGCGCGGCATGGTGGTGGACGAGATCGTGCGCGCGGCGCAGAGCGATTATGAAAGCCTGATCACCGTGACCGTCACCACCGAACGGCAGGAACGCTCGGTGTCCGGCACCGTCTATCACGACGGCAAGCCGCGGCTGGTCGACATCAAGGGCATCCGGGTCGACGCCGAGTTCGGCAAGTCGATGATCTACGTCACCAACGAGGACAAGCCCGGCTTCATCGGCAGCTTCGCCGGCTTGCTCGGCGACGCCAAGATCAACATCGCCACCTTCCATCTCGGCCGCGTCAAGCAGGGCGGCGATGCCATCGCGCTGGTCGAGATCGACGGCCCCGTGCCGCCAGATGTGCTGGCCAAGGTACAGAAGCTGCCTCAGGTGAAGCAGGCCAAGGCGCTGGCGTTCTAAGCGACGCCGTCTTCGAGGCGCTTTCGGCAGAGGAAGGTGCCTTATGCTTTCGCCGCGTCACGTCGCGGCGAAAGCACGTGGAAATCCCGATCGAACCAGTTTCTCCCTCGCTGCGTCTCATGACCGGGAGTGGTGGGCGTAGTTGCGCGTTGCCATCAGGCGAGCGGTTCAGGAGGGTATCCATGCGATTGATTACGAACTGCTTTTTAACGACGAGCCTCGTCGTGTTCACGGTGCTTGCCGCCGGCGAGACGTGGGCGGTTGACGTGGCCGCCAGCTCGGCGGTCGATGCCGTCACCGTCTATCCCGACGGCGCCAGCGTCACGCGGATCGTCTCGCTCGATCTGCCGGCGGGCGAGAATTCGGCCGTTCTGAAGGATTTTCCGCTCACGCTGGATCCGTCATCGCTCCGGGTCGAGGGCGAGGCGGGCGCGAAACTCACGATCGGCGCGATCGACGCAAAGCCGCCGCGCGCGGCGCCGCCGGTCAATCTGCCCGAGCTCGACAAGCACATCGAGGCGCTGAAGGACGAACGCGCCAATCTGCAGGGCGCGATCGATGCGGCGACTGCCCGGCGCAAATTTGCCGAGCGCTTTGCGGATACCTCGCCGGCCGGAATCGGCGACAAGGGCGAGGCGCGGCCGATTGCCGAATGGCGTGCGGCTTTTGCCGTGGTCGGCGAGGAAATCGCCAGCGCCGACACTGCCATTCGCGATGCCGTGCGCAAGCAGCGCGAACTCGACCGCCAAATCGCGCGCCTCGAACAGGACCGGGCGCAGAAGCCGCCAAGCAAGCTGGAAGTTAAGATCGAACTCGCCGCCGCGGCCGCGACCAAAGCGACATTGCGGGTCACCTATGCCGTGCGCAACGCGCGCTGGATACCGCTCTACGATGCCCGCCTCGACACCGGCGCCAAGGACCGCAAGCCCGCGCTCGAGCTGGTGCGCCGCGCCGAAATCACCCAGGCCACCGGCGAGGACTGGTCCAACGTCGCGCTCAGCGTCTCGACCGTGCGCACCGCGCGCGGCGGCAGCGCACCCGATCTCAATTCGCTGATTGTGCAATATCCGCAACCGCCGCGTCCTGCCCAGTCGGCCAGCGGCGGCTTGATGGATAATGCGAAGCCGTTGCTGCGCGCAGCGCCGGCGCCCCAGGTGGCGGAGGCGCTCTCCGGGAGGGCCGACGAGCAACAGGCCACGGCTGATGTCAGCGGCTTCCAGGTAGTGTTCAAAATTCCGGGCCGCGTCAGCCTCAGTGCGAGCGAAGGCGCCAAGAGCCTGCGTGTTTCCACTGCCACCATCGCCCCCGATATCGCGGTCCGCGCGGCGCCGGTGCTGAATCCGACGGCGTTCCTCGAAGCGAGCTTCAAGCAGAACGAGGACGCGCCGCTGTTGCCGGGCCGGGTAGCGATCTACCGCGACGGCGCCTTCGTCGGCCGCGGGCAGATGGCCGCCGCCAACAAGGACGAGACCGTGCGGCTCGGCTTCGGCGCCGACGACAAGGTCAAGATCGAACGCGCCGTTCTCAAGCGCAACGAGGGATCGGCCGGCCTGATCGTGACGACGTCGAAGACCGACGAGCGCGCGTTCAAGACCAATGTGCGCAACGGCCATGATTTCCCGATCCGGATCGCGATCGAGGATCAGTTGCCGGTCAGCGAGAACGAGGAAATCCAGGTCGAAATGCTGTCGTCCACGACGCCGCCGACCGCGAGCAACCTCCGCGACAAACGCGGCGTGCTGGAATGGGCGTTCGAGGCCAAGGCGGGCGAGGTCAGGGACATCAACTTCGCTTGGCGAATCCGCTGGCCCAAGGACAAGGGCGTCGTGATGGTACCGGCGGGCTAGCAGCGGCGAGGCTACAGGTGACGCACAGTCGGCTCTCCCTCTCCCCGTTCTTCACGGGGAGAGGGAGCTAACCGGCGTCACTTCGCCTTCAGAAACTCCCCGACTTCCAGCAGCACGAACTCGTTGTCGTCCGCCTTGTTGGGATCGCGGCTCGAGGAGAACGGCAGGTTGTTGTCGTTGCCGACGATGATATGGGTGTCGTCGACGCGGTCGACGTTCTCGATGGTGAAGAACGGGAAGGTCAGCACGCCGTCGTTGAGCGGCTTGCGGGCCTTCTTGTCGGGATCCTTGATCTTCATCAGATCGATATAGGCGATCTTGCGCACCGGCTTGCCGACATTGGCCTCGGAGAGCTCGACCTTGTAGACGCGCTTGAATTTTGCAAGGTCCGGAAAGCAGTTCTCGCCACGCTGGCCGGCCGCGCAGGCCTTGTCGGCGGTGCCTTCGCCATTGTCGCGCTCGATGATCAGGCCGCTTGACGCGTCGATCATGTTGAAGTCGCCGATGGCGTGGCCGTTCTGCTCGAACACATAGTGCCAGTAGCGGCCGGTGAATTTTTCGGTGGCAACATCAAATTCGAGGATTCGGGAGGCTTCCTTGCCATCGACCTTTTCAAAATCCTTCTTCTCGGCGTCCCACAGCGGGCCTTCCAGCAGGCCGTACAGGAACTTGCCGTCCTTCGAGGCGGCAAAGCCTTCATAGCCCTTGGAGCGGCGCAGATTGACCGTGGTGTAGCTGGCGCCAGGTGCGCCCGGCGACTGCACCGACCAATGGTCGGGCGAGCGCACCGGCTTGCCGTCGGCAGGGGTTTCGAAGACGGCCAAGATCTTGCCCATCCTGTCGGCCTTCAGCACGTAGGGGCCGAACTCGTCGCCGATCCAGAAGGTGTCGCCGATGATCTGAAAACCTTCGGTGTCGAAGTCGGCGCCGGTGAGATAACGTTTTGCGGTGTCCTCATGCAGGATGCGGAACGGCACCTTCCTGTCGAGATCGTGCAGGAAGATGGTTTCCTGCCGCTCGATCTTGCCGCTCGCCCAGTCGATCTTGTGGCGGTTGAGATACAGCATCGAATCCGCCGAGTTGTAGCGCGAGCCCATGCCATTGTCGGTGAGCACCCAGAACGAACCGTCCGCCATCATCTTGATGCCGGAATGGCCCTGCAGCGGCTGGCCCTTGAACGGCAGCGACACACCGGTGGGGCGCTCGTAGGATTTTCCCATCACGGTGCCGACGGCGTCGACGCGGCGGCCAGTGGTGTACTTGCCCGCGGTCTTGAGATCGTCAGGCGCGTCCGTGGGCGCGTCGATGAAGGTCTGCGCCGGCAGCACGGCGTGCCCCTTCAGCGTGACGGGAAACTCGCCTTCGCCCTGCGCAAATGCAGCACTGGCCAGAAAGACGGACGCGACGGAGCAGAGCAATGACACGCGCATGGCGGATCTCCTGTGAATGACGATGCGGAGTGTCTTGCGGAGCGGCCGTTACAATTGGCTGACAGTTTTGTGAAAAGCCTGTAACGCCGTTGGATAAGCCTTGCGGCGTTATGCCGTCATAGCGTTTCCCAGCGAAGTGGGCCCCGGTTCGCGTCAAGAAAACGCGTCAAAACAAAAACCTAGAGCCCGGTTCTGATTCAATCAGAAGCGGGCTCTAGGGCGGGCCTGCCGGCCGCATGGTTTGCGGCAGCAGGAACGGCACGCCTTGATCGGTATAGTCGATCGTGACGTCGACCTCGAAAATCCGGCGGATGGTCTCGGCCGTGATCGCGTCAGCGCGGCCACCGTCGACGGCGAGCCGGCCGCGGTGCAGCAGCACGATCCGGTCGGCGAAGCGCATCGCCAGATTAAGGTCGTGCAGCACGGCGATCACGGCCGTGCCGTTCTGGGCGCGCCGCCGCGCCGTTTCCACCAGGTCGATCTGGTGGCGCATGTCGAGGCTGGAGGTCGGCTCGTCCAGCAGCAGAAGCCCCGGGCCGTGCTGCTCTTCGCCGCAGGCGAGTTGCACCAGCACGCGGGCAAAATGCGCGCGCTGCTGCTCGCCGCCGGATAGCGTCGGCAATTGCCGGTGAACGAAATGCGCGAGATCGACCTCGCCGAGCGCCGCATCGACCAGCCGCTGCGCGGCGGCGCGGCCGCTATCGCCCGCGCCCATATGGACGATTTCCTCGACCGTGAACGGGAAGGTGACGTTGACATGCTGCGACAGCATCGCGCGGTGATGGGCGAGAAGGCGCGGCGCGTAGCGGTGGATGTCGCGCTGTTTCAGCCTGATCTGGCCGCGCGTCGGGCGGAGATCGCCGGACAGCATCCGCAGCAGCGTCGATTTGCCGGCGCCGTTGGGGCCGACGATCGCGACCATCTCGCCGGCTTTGATGCGCAGATCGATCGCATCGACCAGCGTGGCGCCGCCGACCACCATCGAGATCGCTTGCGCCTCGAGGATGGCGCTCATAGCGAAACCAGCCCGCGTTGGCGGAGCAGCATCCCTAAGAAGAACGGCGCGCCGATCGCCGCGGTCAGGATGCCGATCGGCATTTCAGCAGGCGCAACGATGGTGCGGGCCAGCGTGTCGGCGCCCACCAGCAGCACCGCACCCAATAGCATCGATGCAGGCAGCAGCAGCCGGTGCGCCGGCCCGATTACCAGCCGCAACAGATGCGGCACCACGATGCCGACAAAGCCGACCACACCGCAGACCGAAACCGCTACCCCCGTCATCGCCGACACCAGCACGATCGAAATCCGCTTCAGCCGTTCGACGTCAACACCGCTGTGGAACGCCTCGGCCTCGCCGAGCACCAGGACATCGAGCCCGCGCGCGATCGAGACGCAGGCGATCGCAGCCAAGCCCAGCACCGGCGCCAGCGTGGCGAGCTTGGGCCAGGTCGCGCCGCTCAGCGAGCCCAGCATCCAGAACGTGATGTCGCGCAACTGGCGATCATCGGCGATAAACACGAGTAACCCGACGCCGGCATTGGCGATGGCGGCAATCGCAATGCCGGCCAGCAGGAAAATCGCGATCGACGTCCGCCCCGAGCGGCTCGCGATCGAATAGAGGATGATTGTCGTCACCAGCGAGCCTGCGAAGGCCGCGATCGGCAGCAACTGATGCTGCATGAAGCGGAGGCTCTGGCCGATCTGGCTGTCGGTGAACACGATCGCGGCCGCTGCTGCCAGCGCGCCGCCGGAGGAAACGCCGACCAGCGCGGGGTCGGCCAGTGGGTTGCGAAACAGCCCCTGCATGATGGCGCCCGATGCGGCGAGCAGGGCGCCGACCATCGCCGCCGCCGCGATCCGCGGAATCCGGATCGACCACAGCACGAGCTGGTCGCGCGCAAGCGTCGGACCCGCTGCAGCGTCGCCCCACAAGCCGAGCGCGGCCGGCAGCCGCGTCAGCGGAATGCCGGCGGCGCCCATCGTGAGCGCAACCAGCGCCGCGCCGGCAAGTGTGGCGAGCAGACAGATGAGGGTCAGCGAAGCGGGAGGGCGCAACGCGTATCTACTGCGGCGCTTCGCATGTTGCGTGCTGTCGGAGAGAGTGGTCACAGCCGGCAGTTTGCGGTGAGTGCCGCCGGCTTGAACTTCTCTGCCTGCGGCGCCAACGCCGGATAGAGCTTGACCGAGAGATCGCGCGCGGCGGCCGCCGTGCGCGGCCCGAAGCCAAGCAGATAGAGGCCTTCCATGGACATGAAGGCCTTGTTGGCCGCGACCGGGGTCAGCGCGAAGGCGGGATGGACATATACGGCTTCCGCTTCCACCGAGTCCTTGCCGCGCTGGATCGAGAGCACCACGTCGGGCTTTGCCGCGACGATCGCCTCGTCGTTGATGATCTTGTAGCCATCATAGCCGTCGATCGCGTTGACGCCGCCGGCAAGCGCGATGATCTCGTTCGCAGCGGTGTTTTTTCCGGCGGCCATCGCCCGACCGTTCAACAGCGACATCACGAACATCACGCGCGCCGGCTTCGTCACCTTGGCGCGCAGCTCGCGCAGTTGCGCCAGGTCGTCCGCTACCGCCGCGGTCAGGCATTCGGCCCGCTTGTCCGCGCCCATGGCGTGACCGACCAGCTTGATCTTGTCGATCACGCCCGCTTCCGAAAAGGTTTCGGGCACCAGCACCAGCGGCACCTTGGCCGCCTCCAGCACGTCCATGGTTTCTTTCGGCCCGGATCCCTGCACTGCCAGCACCAGCGAGGGATTGAGCCCAAGAACGCCCTCAGCCGAAAGCTGGCGCATATAGCCGACGTTCGGTTTGTCACGCAGCGCTGCGGGCGGATAGAAGCTGGTGGAGTCCACGCCGGCCAGCCTGTCCTCGAAACCGAGCGCGTAGAGGATCTCCGTGATCGCACCGCCGATCGAGACGATCCGCGCGGGATCGCTGATCGTGACGTCGCGGTTTCGGGCATCATGCACGGTAATGCCCGCAGCGACCGCGACACGGCCGAGCAGGAAACAGCCCGCGATGGCCGACAGTGCGAGCGTGCGACATAATGTCATTGCCGGTTCACCTGGTTAGGTTCTCCTGGTCGGGTTCACTTGGTCAGGATCAGCTTGTTCTGCGACGTCAGCCGCAGGCGATAGTTATCTTCGCCATGCGCGATGATGATTTCGCGCTCCGCCGCAAACAGCTCGCGGCTGTCGATCCGGCCGCCGTTCATGGTGAGAAGGCGCGTCGCAGACGACGGCTTTTCGGCATGCTTTCCGGCGCCTCCGACATTGTCTCCTGAAGGTGCCGCCATAATTGCTGCTGTGTCCCCAATGTTCCCGACTAGCTGCTTGTATAATTTGATCGACGCGCAATCCAACTGCTGCACTTTACAATCGATATAAAGTGCACTCTGGCATTATTGACCGGTTCCGCAACGCGGCGTAACCAAGATGAACGCGATACGAGCGGGGGTGCCCGGTCGCGAAAATTGGTAGCCAGCAAGCAGCCGCGCATCACCGCGGCGCCCGCCAGCCAGACCCAAGAGACAGAACAACAGGTTGGGGCAGTATGGCTTTCGGGGCTAGGCATTCGCGCGCCTTGGTTTTGGGCGCGTCGGCATTTTCGTTCGCATTGATGTCGGCAAGCGCAGCGTTCACGCAGGCGCTCGAAGCGGAGGCCGTCACGCGCTCTCCCGAGCAGAAGAAACAGAAGCAGGCGAAGCGCCAGCAAGCCAAGCCGCAGCAGGATGCGCAGGCAACGGCGCCGGCGATGAATGCGCGGGCGCAGATTGGGGCCGGGCCGGTTCAGTCTCTCGATACGATCACAGTGGCGGCCTCGAAGACCGAGGAACGCGCGATCGACGCGCTGGCGCCGGTCAGCGTGGTGACGCTCGAGCAGATCCAGGGGCTGCAGCCGAATCGGCTGTCCGATATTTTCTACAACGTGCCAGGTGTTTCGTTCCAGGAGCGCGGCGACGATCCCTCGACCGTCATCAACATCCGCGGCCTGCAGGATTTCGGCCGCGTCGCGGTCGTGGTCGACGGCGCGCGGCAGAACTACCAGCGCACCGGCCACAATGCCAACGGCTCGTTCTTTCTTGATCCCGAGCTGGTCGGCGGCGTCGACGTGGTGCGCGGGCCGACCGCGAACATCTACGGCTCCGGCGCGATCGGCGGCGTGGTCTCGTTCCGCACCAAGGACATCAACGACGTCGTGCGCCCGGGCGAGCGCTGGGGCGTCGACATGACCGGCTCCGGCGGCACCAACAGTGCGCGCGGCCTCGGCTCGATCTTCGGCGGCGTGCGCGCCGATCCCAATGTCGATGTGTTCGGCGGCGCGGTCTACCGCACGCAGGGCAATTACAAGGACGGCAACGGCACCGAGATCGGAAACACCGGCAACGAGATCGCGGCCGGCTTGTTGAAAACCACCGTGCGGCCAGCCGAAGGCCATGAGGTCAAGTTCGGCGCGATATTCCAGGACTACAAATACAGCATCGGACAGTTCAACCGCGGCGCGACCACGACCGCGACGCCCGCCGCGGCGATCGCCGGCTCCTCCGTCTATGCATCGGACGCCAAGAACTACACGGGCACCATCACCTGGAAGTACTCGAAGCCCGATGATAGGTGGTTCGACTGGAACGCAACGGTCTACGGCAATCGGACCGACAACGACCAGATCAAGACCTACAACAACCGCATCACAAGCGGCGGCGGCGTTTGCTCGCTCGCCAATCCCGGCAACAACATTTCGGGCTGCGTCGGCGACAGGCGCGGCTATGTGCTCGATACCCTGGGCATCGACGTCAACAACACCACGCGCTTCAATGTCGGCGACTGGCACAACGCATTCACGGTCGGGTTCGACGCGTTTCAGGACGATGTGAGAACGAGCGACAGCCGGGGCAATTCGAACGTCACCACGCCCAGCGGCCTGCGGACCGTCTCCGGCGGCTTCGCGCAGTTGAAGCAGAACTACTCGACCTGGCTCGAAGTCATCAGCGCGATCCGCTACGACCGTTACGATCTTCATTCGCCGACGGTGGCCACAGGCGGCGGTGGCGACCGTTTCTCGCCGAAGATCACCGTCGGCGTGACGCCGGTGGCGGGTTTCACGCCCTATGTCAGCTATGCCGAAGGCTATCGCGCGCCCGCGATCACGGAAACGCTGATCAACGGCTCGCATGCGAACGGTGGTGCGCCATTTGGTTTCAACTGCCCAGACGGCAACTTCGGCCTGTTCTGCTTCCTGCCCAATCCGAACCTGCGGCCGGAGGTTGGCAAGAACAAGGAAGCCGGCGTCAACCTGAAATATGACGGCATCTTTTCCGCCAACGACAGCTTCCGCGGCAAGTTCAACGTGTTCCGCAACGACGTCAGTGACTACATCGACCTCGTCCCCTTTGGATTTGTTGCGATGCCGCCGTTCGGCACGCTGCCCCAGTTCTACCAGTACCAGAATATCGCGCAGGCCCGGATCGAGGGCATCGAGGCCGAGACGCTGTATGATGCGGGCTCATGGTATGTCGGTGTCGCCGGCCATCTGATACGGGGCAAGAACGTCGCGACCAATATCGGGCTGGCGACCATCACGCCGCGCAAGATCACCACGACCGGCGGCGTGCGGCTGCTCGACCGCCGGCTGATCCTGGCGGCGCAGTGGTCCTCGTTCGGCGCCAACAACGACGTGCCCGCCGGCTATCTGCCCGCGACCGGGTATGAACTGGTCAATCTGTATCTGACCTGGAATGCGACCAAGGACATCGTCTTCTCGGCCTCGATCGACAATCTGTTGAACCAGTACTACCGGCCCTATGCGATTCCGGGCAGTTCCTCCGACAACAGCACGCAGAACGACGTGTTGTGGTCGAGCCCCGGACCGGGCAGGGTCTACAAGGCCGGATTGAAGATTCACTTTGGCGGAGCGTAGTTCGACGAGCTGACAAGCCAAATCCAGTTGCACCGGGCCGCGCTGATGCACCAGCGCGGCTTCGGTGCATCCATGTTTCCAACCAACTTAAGCCGTATGCCAGGCGCAACCCAGCAAGGAGATTTTGAAAATGTTTATCGCAATGAATCGGTTCCAGGTGAAGATTGGCTCTGAAGTGGCCTTCGAGACCGTGTGGCGCACGCGCGAATCCTATCTCAGCAGCATGGCCGGCTTCGTCGAGTTTCATCTGCTCAAGGGGCCCGTCGCCGAGGATCACACGCTGTATTCCTCGCACACCGTTTGGGTCGACAAGGCCGCGTTCGAAGCCTGGACCAAATCGGAAGAGTTCCGCCGGGCCCATGCCCGCGCCGACAACAAGACCGGCGAAAGTCTCTATCTCGGCCACCCCAAGTTCGAGGGTTTTGAGGTGATCCTGAGCGAGCGCAAATCCAGCGCCGCTGCCTGAACGGGAGGGTGCCATGTTGAGCACGGAGCTTGCCGATCTCAAGGCGTATATGGCCGAGAATCCAGGCGCGGTGATCGAGGACGTGGCGCGGGAGCGCAAGGTCACGCCGCGCGCCGTGCTCGAGGCGCTGCCCGACACGATGGTGCGTTTCGGCGCCGGCGGCGAGTTTGGCGCTGCGATGAACGATGTCGCGCAATGGGGCGAGGTGACGCTGATCGTCCATACCGATGACGCGATCTTCGAATTCACCGGCGCCGTCCCGTCGGGCGAAGTCGGGCGCGGCTATTTCAACCTGATGCAGCCGACGGGACTGCACGGTCACCTCAGGCACGAGCGCTGCGCGGCCATCGCTTTCGTCGAGCGTCCGTTCATGGGCAAGTCGTCAGCCTTCATCGCGTTCATCAATGTCGACGGCGGCATCATGTTCAAGGTGTTCGTCGGCCGCGACGAGACGCGGGCGCTGCGTGGCGACCAGTTGCAACGCTTTCATGCGCTTAGCGAGAGGATCGCGCCCGCCCGCGCGGAGTAGCCGATCCCCACATTGTGCGCTCAGGGAGACGATCATGCAGCGAACAGTGCTTGATGTTATGATCCGTTGGTGTGGCGCGGCCGGCGCGGCCGCCTTGCCCAGTGCGGCGCGCGCCGCCACCGATGTCGCGCTGCTGCCGCGCAACCTGTCGCCTTGGAACATGTTCGTGAATGCGGACGTCGTGGTGCAGGCGGTCATGGTGGGCTTGGCCTTCGCCTCGCTGGTGACCTGGACGATCTGGCTGGCAAAAACCATCGAGATCCGCCGCAAGACCGCGGCGGCGAGGCGGCGCCTCAGCCTGCTGGAAACCGATACGGTGCTGGCAAAGGCCGAACAGCAAACTCGCGGCGGCAACGATGCCGTGGCGCAGATCATCCAGTCCGCCGCGCGCGAGGCCTCTCTCTCCGGCGGTCATTTCGACGATGGCCTCAAGGAGCGGGTAGCGCTGCGGCTGGAGCGGGTCGAGGCGGCGATGTCGCGGCAGATCGCGCGCGGTACCGGCGTGCTCGCGACCATTGGCGCCACCGCGCCGTTCGTCGGCCTGTTCGGAACGGTGTGGGGCATCATGAATTCGTTCATCGGCATTTCCGAAGCCCATACCACCAATCTCGCCGTGGTCGCGCCGGGCATTGCCGAGGCGCTGCTCGCGACCGCGCTTGGTCTCGTCGCGGCAATCCCGGCGGTCGTGATCTACAACCATCTCACCCGCACCATCGCGGCCCACCGCGCGCTGCTCGGCGACGCCTCGGCGATGGTGCTGCTGCTGATAAGCCGGGAGGGCGACCGCGGCTCGTTCCGCCTCGCGCGCGCCGCCGAGTAAAGACGGAGTGTGAGCGATGGGCGCGAAGCTCGGTCAAGCAATCGGCGGACGGACGCGCGGCGGCGACGATCTTGTCGAGGCGCACGAGATCAACGTCACGCCATTCATCGACGTGATGCTGGTGCTCCTGATCATCTTCATGGTCGCCGCCCCGCTCGCTACCGTCGATCTCGGCGTCGATCTCCCGGCGAGCGCGGTCGAGCCGCAGCCGCGCCCGGACAAGCCGGTGTTCGTCACCGTGAAGCCGGATCTGTCGGTCGCGGTCGGCGAGGATGTCATTGCCCGCGACACGCTGACCGCCACGCTGGACAGCGCCACGCATGGCAAAAAGGACGAGCGCATCTATCTGCGCGCTGACAAGGCCGTCAGCTATGGCGACCTGATGGAGGTGATGAACCTGTTGCGCAACGCCGGCTATCTCAAGATCGCACTGGTCGGCCTCGACGGTCGTAGCTAGAGCATGATCCGGAAAAGTGGACACCGGTTTTCCGAAAAGATCATGCTCAAACAAAAGAAGGATAGAGCGGGATGACGATTCGCAGAACGTCATCCCGCTCTAGCGTCATGAACGCGTTTGCGCTGCATGATATCTCCGACCAGGCCGGCGTCCGGCGCTGGGGCGCCTCTGCCTTCGCGATCGTGGCCGCGCATGCGGTGCTGATCGCGTTGGCGATGAACTGGGCCACGCAGCGGCCGGTGCCCGGCGTCTCCCTGCCGGCGATCATGGTCGACATGGCGCCGGTTTCGTCCACGCCGCAGCCGACGCCGATGGATCTCGCGCCGGGCCCGGTGATGCAGCAGGCCGATGCCTCGCCGCCGGAGCCCGCGAAGCAGGAATTGGTCGAGGAGCAGATCGCGCCGACACCGCCGCAGGAGAAGCCGGAGGTCATAGCCCCGCCGGAACAGAAGACCGAACCGACTCCACCAAAGCCCGAGCCTGCAAAGGTCGAGTCTGAGAAAAAGCCGTCGCCAGTAAAACCAAAAGTGGTCCGCGCGGAGGCGAAGAAGCCGAGTGACGCACCGCCCGCGCCGCGAACGACGGCCTCGCCCAAGGCCGAGCGCCAGGCGCCGGCCGCGTCCGCCGTCAGCGCCGGCGCATCGGCGGCGGCCCTTGCCTCCTACCGCCAGATGGTCGCCGCCCATCTGCAGCGCTTCAAGCAGTACCCGCCCGCCGCCAAGGCCGCGGGCCAGCAGGGCACTGCGCGGGTCAGCTTCACGCTCAGCCGAAGCGGTGGTGTGCTTTCCGTCGGCCTTGGCGGCTCATCAGGCCATTCGGCGCTGGATGCCGAGACGCTGGCGATGGTGCGCCGCGCCCAGCCGTTTCCCGCATTCCCCGCGGACGTGAAGCAGTCCTCGATGCCGTTCAGCGCGCCCGTGGCGTTCTATATTCGCTGATCCTATTCCTTCACCGCGCCGGTCAGCGACGATACGTAGTAATCCACGAACAGCGAATAAAACAGCGCGACCGGCAGCGAGCCGAGCAGCGAACCGGCCATCAGCGCGCCCCACTGATAGACGTCGCCGGTGACGAGCTCGGTCAGGATCGCGACCGGCACCGTCTTGTTGGCGCCGCTCTGGATGAAGGCGAGCGCGTAGATGAACTCGTTCCACGACAGCGTGAACGAGAAGATGCCGGCCGAGATCAGGCCGGGCACCGCCAGCGGCAGCGTGATCCGCCGCAGGATCTGCAGGCGCGTGGCGCCGTCGACCAGCGCGCATTCCTCCAGCTCATAGGGGATCGACTTGAAATAGCCGATCAGCAGCCAGGTGCAGAACGGCACCAGGAAGGTCGGATACACCAGGATCAGCGCCATCGGTGAATCGAACAGGCCGAACTGCACGATCACGGTGGCCAGCGGAATGAACAGGATCGAGGGCGGCACCAGATAGGCGAGGTAGATGCCGAGCCCCACGTAAGGGCTGCCGCGGAAGCGCAGGCGCTCGATCGCGTAGGCGGCGAGCGTCGAGGCAAACAGCGACAGGAAGGTGGAGCCGATCGCCACGAACATCGTGGTCTTGAGCCAGGTCGGATAGGCGGTGTTGAACAAGAGATGCTTGATATGGGCGAGCGTCGGCGAGGAGATCCAGAACGGATTGTGCTCCTTGTAGTTCAGAAGCTCTGCGTTCGGTTTGAACGAGGTGATCGCCATCCAGTAGAACGGAAACAGCAGGATCAGCACGAAGCAGGACAGCGGCAGATAGATCATCATCACCCGCCGCGCGCGGGAATCCCACGCCATGGTGTCGGGCGTGGCGCTGGCGACGTTGGTCGATTGGGCGGCTACGTCAGTCATTGGCTTCTCCCTGCTGCCATTTGCGGCGCGCGAGCCCGAAGTAGCTGAATAACGTCGCGAACACGAGGAACGGGATCATTGACACCGCGATCGCCGCACCCTCGCCGAGCTCGCCGCCGGCGATGCCGCGCTGGAACGCGAGCGTCGCCAACAGATGCGTGGAGTTCACCGGCCCGCCGCGCGTGATGGCGTAGACGAGCTGAAAGTCGGTGAAGGTGAAGATGATCGAGAACGTCATCACGATCGCCAGGATCGGCATCATCATCGGGAAGGTGATGTAGCGGAAACGCTGCCAGGCGCTGGCGCCGTCCAGCATCGCCGCCTCATAGAGCGAGGGCGAGATGGTCTGCAGGCCCGCCAAGAGCGAGATCGCGACGAAGGGAATGCCGCGCCAGATGTTGGCCGCGATCAGCGAGAAGCGTGCGCCCCAGGGATTGCCGAGGAAATCGATATTGGTGGTGCGGATGTGCAGCACGTCGACCAGGAGATAGGAAATGATCGAGAACTGTGGATCGTAGATCCACCAGAACGCCAGCGCCGACAGCACCGTCGGCACGATCCACGGCAGCAGTACGATGGCGCGCAACAGGCTCTTGAGCGGGAAGTGGTTATTGAGCAGGAGCGCCAGCCAGAAGCCGAGCGCGAATTTCCCGAAGGTCGCGATCGCCGTGTAGAACACGCTGTAGAACACCGCGCCCCACCACAAGGGATCGGTCCACAGATACTGGAAATTCTCCAGGCCGATAAAGATGCCGCGCTGGCCGATCGTGGTGTCGGTGAAGGCGAGCCAGACGCCGAGGCCCAGCGGATAGGTGAGGAACACCGTCAACAGGCCGATCGCGGGCGCGAGGCACATTACGATCAGGAACGGCTTGTAGTCGAACAGGCGTGCGATCCAGCCCGGTTGCCGGAGCGCTACGCCGCGCGATGGTAGAGTCGTTACGGACATCAGATGCCTGTCCTGACTTGGTCGGTGTCATTCCGGGGCGATGCGAAGCATCGAACCCGGAATCTCGAGATTCCCCGATGCGCAATTGCGCATCTGTGGTCTGGTGCTGGCGCACCATCCCGGAATGACGGAATTCAACGCCCGCGATGACGTCGCCTTACCGGCCCTGTCGCCGGAAATACCGCTTCGCACGCTGTTCCGCCTCAGCGGCGGCGGCCTCCGGCGTCTGCGCGCCGGTCGCGACCGCGGCGCACATCTGGATCAGCACGTAATCGGCACTGACCGCACCGGTTGCGGTCGAGATCGGCCCCTTGTAGCCGTCGTAGTAGGTGCTCTTCATCGTGTCCTTGAAGATCGAGACCTTGGGATCGCCGGACCAGACCGCGGCATCGGCATAGGCAGTGAGCGGCTGGGACCAGTAGCCGGAGTTGGCGTTGAGCCACGGCTCGTATTGCTCCTTCTCAAGCATGAACTGCAGGAACGCCTTCGCGGCATTGGGATACTGGCTGTGCTTGAACAGCATGGCGTTGAGCGTCAGGCCGGCCATCGGCGAGACCTTGGCGAGGCCCTTCGGCAGGAGCTGATGCTCGCTGTCCTCGGCGATCGCCTTGGTGGCCGGATCGTTCTTCAGCGAGAAATACAGCGAGACGCCGTTGGCGGTCAGCGAGATTTCCTGCGAGGAGTAGGCGCGGTTGTTGCTGACGTCGTTCCACGACGGCGTGCCGGCAATGAAGGTCGGGTAAAGTTCCTTGACCCACTTCAGCGCGGCGATGGTCTCCTTGCTGTTGATGACGATGTTACCCTCTTCATCGAGCAGGGAAGCGTTGTGCGACCACAGCGCCCAGTTGGCAAAGCCGTTGCCGTCGCCCTTGGCATTGCCCAGCGCGAAGCCGGCCGGCTTGCCGGCCTTGTGCAGCTTCTGGCACAGGTCGACAAATCCGGCATGGTCTTCCGGAACCTTGTCGAAGCCGACCGATTTCAACACCGATTTGCGGTAGATCAGGGGGCCGGCGGTGGCGCCGAACGGCAATCCGATCCAGGCGTTGCTCTTGCTGCGCTTGCCGTAGGTCTGCGCCAGCGGCAGCCAGCCGCCATAACGCTTGCCGAGGTAATCGGCGACGTCGGTCAGTTCGACCAGCTTGTCGACATAGATGTGCGGCGCGTCGGAGAAGCCGATGATAATGTCGGGGCCGGCGCCGGAATTCGAGGTCACCGCGGTCTGCTGGTTGATGTCTTCCCAGCCGACGAAATCGACCTTGACCTCGATGCCGGTCTTGTCACTGAAAGCCTTCGCATTGGCGCGGAACACGTCCTCGTCGGCCTGCACGAAGCGCACCGGGCGCAGCATGCGCAAGGACGCGCCTTTCTCGATCGCAAACTTGGGTGCCGGGACGTCGGCGGCCTTGATGGTGGACGTGGTTTGCGCCGAAGCGCTGGTGGCAGCCAGCGCGGCGGCGGAAACGCCCAAAGCCAGCGCTTCACGACGGGTGATGTCGTTCTTCATGCTTCTCTCCCTGTTGCGGTTCCCGGCGTTGATCGCCGGTGAACCCTGTCGTTCGTAAAACGCTCTTCACCGCCCCTAGCTGTTCGGGCCGCGATCCATGCTGACAGGCTGCCAGCGCCGGAGCGAGGTGTTCTGCAACACCGACGGATTGACGCAGCTTACCGGCCACATCCCCTGCAGGACCAGTGACAATTCGTAGCCCACGCGGCGCTTGCGCGCCTCGTCAAAACGTGCCGATGCCGACGCCACATGGGCGGTCAGAGTGACGTTTTCCATCGAAAGCATCGGGTTGTTGTGGGACGGCGGCTCCTTTTCCAGTACGTCGAGGGCGGCATGGGCGATCCAGCCCTCCTGCAGCGCCTTGATCAGTGATTCCTCGTCCACCGTGGCGCCGCGGCCGGTGTTGATGAACACGGCGGATTTTTTCATCTGGCGGAAATGCTTCTCGGTGAGCATGTGATGCACCTCGGGCCGGGCCGGCGCATGCATCGAGACGAAATCGGACTGCGACAGCACCTCCGACAGCGTCGCCGGCATCACGCCGTGGTCGTACATCAGCGTTTCCTGGATGAAGGGATCGTAGGCCATCATGCGCAAGCCAAAGGGCGCCGCGCGCTTGGCGACCGCGCGCGCCACCCGGCCGAACGAGATGAAGCCCAGCGTCTGGCCCATCAGCCGCGGGATCTTCAACAGCGCAGGCCGGCCCTCCGACCAGCGGCCGGTGCGTACCATCTTGTCCTGCTCGACCAGCCGCCGAAAACCCGCCAGCAGCAGCATCATGGCGTGGTCGGCGACCTCCTCGATGAAGGTGTCGGGAATGTTGGTGACGGGAATGCCGCGGGCGGTGGCGGCCTTGACGTCGACGGAGTCGACGCCGACGCTGCCGAGCGTGATCACCTTGCAGTTTTCGAGGGCGTCGATGACCGTTTTCGTGATCGGCATGCCCTTGGCGTAGATCGCGTCGGCGGTCTTTGCGGCGGCGATGAAGTCCGCCTCGTTGGCCGGCGCCTCGATGATTTCGGCCCCGATCGGATCGAGCGCTTCCTTCTCATAGTCGTAGCCGCCGCCGGCCACGGTAAAGCTCGCGCCCTTCGGCGTCAGCACCCTGAAATTCGGCATTTCCTGCTCCCGATTTTATTCTTCGGTGTTGGTTCAAGGCGGCGGGCGCCGCCGTTTTCTTTTACACGACTTCATCTTTTACGCGACCTGACCGCTCCCCGCTACAATCGCCGGTTGCTGCTTCGATTGGAAGCGGCGTTTTCGCCGGGTTTCCGCTGGCCGTCGTAACAAACCGCTAAAGGGTCTCACGATATTGTGCGCCGAATCAATCGGCCAATCGCGTGCCACGCGCCTATTTCCGGAGACCCCCGTGACGCTGACCAACCTCAAGATCACCCCCAAGCTCGGTATTCTGGTGGGCGTGACCCTGCTCGGCCTTTGCGCCGCCGGCGTACTCGCGGGCTATCTGATGCAGCGTGAGATGCTGAATGCGCGGGTCGAGCAGACAAAAGCGATCGTCGACATGGCGCGCAACATGGCGCTCGGCCTGCAGAAGCAGGTTGCCGCAGGCCAGATGACCAAGGAAGCGGCGATCGCCGAGTTCAGCAAGCGCGGCAATACGCTGACCTTCGACAACGGCAACGGCTACGTGTTCGCCTACACGATGGACGGCGTCGCTGGCGCCGGTTCCCAGCCAGATCGGCCAGAACCGCATGGACATCGACACGGGCGGCAGAAAACTCGTGCGCGAGTTGCGCGACGGCATCGCGGCCAACGGCGAGATCATGCTGCGCTACGAATTCCGAAAACCCGGAGAGGAAGCGCTGATCCGCAAATTCTCCTACGCGGTTCCGATCCCCGGCTGGAACATGTTCGTCGGCACCGGCGCCTATCTCGACGATCTCGACACCAAGATGAAACCGATCGCGGCAGTGCTCGGGCTTGCCATTCTCGGCATCGCGCTGGTTGCAGGCAGCATTGCCTGGATGATCGGCCGCAGCATCAGTAAGCCGCTCAGCCAGCTCGGCGCCCGCATGCAGGACCTCGCCGAGGGCCGGCTCGACGGCGAAATTCCCGGCATCGGCCGCGGCGACGAGATCGGCGCGATGGCTGCCACCGTCCAGATCTTCCAGGACAATGCGGTACGCATCCGCGGGCTCGAACAGAAGGAGGCCGAGGTGCAGGCGCGCGCCGAGGCCGAGCGGCGGGCGGCGATGGAAAGCATCGCCAGCGACTTCGAACGCAGCGTGACCGGCATCGTCCGCTCGGTGTCGACGGCGGCCGCCGGCATGCAGACCACCGCGCAGTCCATGACCACGACCGCGAGCGACGCCAGCGCGCGAGCGGCGACCGTGGGCGCAGCCTCGCAGCGTTCGTCCGACAATGTCGGCACGGTGGCCTCCGCCGCCGAAGAGCTCTCCAGCTCGGTGACCGAGATTTCCCGTCAGGTGGCGCGCTCCAGCGAGATCGCCAGCAAGGCGGTCAGCGACGCCGAGCGCACCAACGCCACCGTCGGCGCGCTCTCGACCGGCGCCGAGAAGATCGGCGAAGTCGTCAAGCTGATCCACTCGATCGCGGCCCAAACCAATCTGCTGGCGCTCAACGCCACCATCGAGGCGGCCCGCGCCGGCGATTCCGGCCGCGGTTTTGCGGTCGTCGCGTCGGAAGTGAAGGCGCTTGCCAACCAGACCGCGAAGGCGACCGAGGAAATCTCCTCGCAGGTTGCGGCGATGCAGGCTTCCACCAGTGAAGCCGTGGCCTCGATCGGCGGCATCACCGAAACCATCTCGCAGATGAGCGAGATCACGGTCTCGATCTCCACCGCCGTCGAGCAGCAGGGCGGCGCTACCCGCGAGATCGCCCGCAACATTCAGTCGGTGGCGGCCGGGTCGAACGAGATCTCGGCCCATATCGGCGGCGTCACTACGGCTGCGGCCGCAACCGGCAAGGCGGCCTCCGAAGTGCTGGCGAGCGCCCGCGAACTCGACACCCAGTCCGGCATGCTGCGCGGCGCCGTCGACGAATTCTTGGGCAAGGTGCGGGCGGCGTAGACTCGTAGGGTGGGCAAAGGCGCACTTGCGCCGTGCCCACCAGCTATCGACGAGTGATGGCGTGAATGGTGGGCACGCTTCGCTTTGCCCATCCTACGCAGTAGCGCAGTTGCGCCGCTACTGCTTCTCGATCCCCGCCGCCGTGATCAGCTTCTCCCACACCACGAGCTGCTCCTTCACGAAGGCGTCGAACTCTTCCGGCGTGCCGGAGAACGCTTCCATGCCGCGCTCGGCGAGCTGGCTCTTGATGTCGGGCCGCTCGACCACCTTGCGGATCTCCGCGTTGAGCTTGGTAACGATATCCTTGGGCAGGTTGGCCGGGCCGAAATACCCCTGCCACGAGGTGATATCAAAGCCCTTCACCGTATCGTCCATGGTCGGAAGATCAGGCAGCAGCACCGAGCGCTTCTTGGTCGTGACCGCCAGCGCCTTCAGCGCCTTGGCGTTGACGTGAGGCAGGCCGGTCGGCACGTCGATGAACATCATGGAGACACGGCCGGCGATCAAATCGGTCAGCGCGGGCGGCGAGCTCTTGTAGGGAACGTGCAACAGGTCGATGCCGGCGAGGCGGGCAAAGGTCGCGCCCGCGACGATCGCAGCCGAACTGCCGCTGGCATAGGTGTATTTGCCCGGCTCCTTCCTGGCGAGCGCGATCAGGTCGGCCACGGAATTTGCCGGAATGTCCGGATGGATCACCAGCATGAAGGGCAGGTCGCCGGTCCGTGCGATCGGCGTAAAATCCTTGACCGGATCGTAGCTCATGTTCTTCAACAGATACGGATTGGCCGAATGCGACGTGTTGGTCGTCACGAACAGCGTGTAGCCGTCAGGCGCGGAGCGAGCGACGTAGCTCGCGGCGATCGAGCCGTTGGCGCCTGCCTTGTTCTCGATCACCATGCCGGTGCCGAGCGCCGTGCCGAGCTCCTTCGAGATGATGCGCGTAGTGGTATCGGTGCCGCTGCCGGCCGCGAATGGCAGCACCAGCGTGATGTTGCGGTTCGGGTAGGGCGCCTGCGCGGAAGCCGTGGCGGTCATCGCCAGCATCAGGGGTGCCACTGCGGCAATATGCCGATACCGCTTCAATAGTCCGATCATTATGGTCGTTTCCTCAACTGCTTTTTGTTGGATTGGCTGGCAAGCTAGCCTGCCCCGGAGCAAAGCGAAAGCCGGTAAGACGCCACGCCGGAGTGCTACGCCTTCTTTGCCGAAGCCCGCCGCGAGGCGATCACCACGCCGGCCAGCACCAGCGCATAGCCCACCAGATGGAATATCCGCAATTGTTCGCCGAGCAGCAGGATCGCCATCGCCGAGCCGAACACCGGCACCAAATGAAAGAACGGCGCGGCACGGTTCGGCCCGATCAACGCCAGTCCGCGGTTGAAGAACAGATAGGCCAGCGTCGAGGGAAAGATCACGGCATAGCCCAGCGTCGCCATCGAGATGAAGTCGAACTTCAACGTGGCGCCGGTCGAGAACTCCCAGATCGAGAACGGCACCAGCATCAGCGCGCCGCAGCAGGTGGTGAACGAAATCAGCGACAGCGCGTGCGTCACCGGCCGGCGCGGGATCAGCGCCGAATACAGCCCGAACGACACCAGCGAACTCGCAAACATCAGGTCGCCACGGTTGAAGCTGATGCCGGCGAGCGCGCCAAAATCACCGCGCAGGATGATGGTCAAGACGCCCGCGAGCGAGATGGTGATGCCGGCGAGCTGCGCACCGGTCAGGCGGACGCCGAACAACGCCAGCGACCACAGCGCGACAAACAGCGGTCCCGCCGACTGGATCAGAAGCGCATTCAGCGCCTCGGTATATTGCAGGGCCCAGTAGGAGATTGCGTTGTTGTAGGCGAACCCGACCAGCGACAGAAACAGCATCATCGGCAGATGCGCGCGCAGCACCGGCCAGTCCCGCTTCAGGTGCGGCCAGGCAAAGGGCAGCAGGATCAGAAAGGTGCCGATCCAGCGGACGCAGGACAGCGTCAGCGGCGGCACGTGGCCGGCGACGTGGCGCGCCAGCACGATGTTGCCGGCCCAGAACAGCGAGGTCAGGCTCAGCAGCAGATAGGGCTGGTTGGTTAGCCACCGGAGCGGATGGAGGGCAGGCGGCGCTGGTGCGGGCTGGGTCATGGTCGCGGACGCAGATTGGGCCGGATTTTCCGCCACGCGACAAGTCCCGCGTATGCAATGCTACAATGTCCTGAATGGCCTGATGCCGCGAGGTGCCGTCGATGGGTGTGGATTTATTGAATCTGAAAGGCCTGCAGGAACTCGATCCGCAAGGACCCGTGGTGATGGTGAACCTGATGCGGTTCCGCGAGCGCTCACTCGACGGCGACGGCTCCGGCTGGGACGCTTATCTGCGCTACAGCGCGCTCACCGTGCCGATGATCAAGGCGCGCGGCGGCACGCTGCTATGGACCGGCGACGCCAAGGCAGTCGCGCTCGGGGAGCAAGACGGCCATCAATGGGATTATCTGGCACTGGTGTATTACCCGACGGTCGCCGCGTTCATCGATATGATGACCTCGGAAGATTACGAGCAGCGCTGTGACCCGCACCGCACCAACGGCTGCGCAGCCCATGTGATCATCGCGACGAGGGAAGCCTATAGCAAGTTCAAGGTCCCGTAGTCCGGATGGAGCAAAGCGCAATCCGGAATAGCTTGACCGCTGTGAGGCTGCCCCTGGATTTCGCGGCGCTCCATCCGGGCTATGGGATTGCGCTTCATCCGGGGACCGTTACCCCCATCTACGGCACTACCGCGACAGCGGATCAACCGCCGCGCGGCAGGCTGTTTGCACCAGATGGCGGACCTCGCTGGTCTGCCGCCTCCGGTTCAGCATCGCGAACATCGGGTAGCTCGTCAGCGCAAAGATCATGTCGACGGCGTCCTCGCGCGCGCGGCGCGATGCGGTCTTCGCGGCGACGCGCCCGACCAGCATACCGACCAGCTTGCGGCGTCGCTCGTTGCGTTCGAGCAGCGCCTCAGCAAACTCGGGATCGGTTGCCATCGCCTCGTGGAGGCGGCCAATGGCAGCGTCCCTGGCCCAGAAGCCGCAGAAGATGTCGACCACGCGATCCAGCGCCAGCAGCGGGTTCGGCATTGCCATGGCATCGGCGATTTCATGAAGCCCGCCCTGGCGTGCGATGTCGTCGAACACAGCTTCGAGCAGGCCGCGCCGTGATCCGAACTGATTGTAGACGGTAAGTCGTGTCACGCCGGCCACTTTTGCCACCGTGTCCAGCGAAAATCGCGCGATGCTCGCATCCTCGCGCAGCAGTTTGGCCGCGGCTTCGATGACGCGATCGCGCTTCTCCGCCGCGGCGGCCGACCGCACGGAACTCACATAGGCACGCTTTTTCATTTACTCGCCATCCTTTTGACGAATTGATTATACATTATGTATATCTAATTACAACTTCCGATCCGAAAGCGAGCTCCATGCAGATTCCACTCATCATAACCCTGTCCCTTCACGTGTTGTCATCGGTGTTCTGGGCAGGATCGAGCTTTACGCTGGCGCGAACCGGCGGCGCCGGCGGCGAGCAGTTGTTTGGTCCGCAAATGGGCGCCGCGGTCGTCACGATCCTGACCGGCGCCTATCTCGGACACTCCGTTCATGCCGGCATGTTCGGTACGGCTGAGCAAATCCTGGCGGTCGGGGCGCTCGCTGCGCTGGTTGCCGCCGCCGTTCAGGGCGCGATCGGCGGCCGCGCGATCAGAAGTTTGCGCAATGGGAAAGCCGACGCGGCGGATGTGCGCTCGCGCATCGCCACGGCCCAGCGCGTCGCGGCGTTACTGCTTGCAGTGACGGCGGTGTGCATGGGCGCGGCGCGCTATGCGTGAGGTCAGATCCGCGGAATGCCGGCGTCGTTGATCACCTTCGACCATTTGTCGATTTCCGACGACACCAGCGCGCGCATCTCGTCCGGCGTGCTGCCGCGGACTTCGCCGCCGGTGGCCGTCTCCAGCGCGGTCTTCGTCGCGGGATCGGCCAGCATCGACTGGATCTCGGTGTTGAGCCGTTTGACGATATCTGGCGGCGTACCCTTGGGGACTACCAGCCCGGCCCAGGTGCGGACGTCGAAGCCTTTGACTCCGGCTTCCTGCGCGGACGGCACGTTGGGAAGCAGCTTTGTGCGCGCAGGCGAGGTCACCGCGAGGCCGCGAATGGCGCCGCTCTCGATCTGGCCTGCGAGCAGCACAGTTGTTCCGACGATCACAGGAACGTCTCCGGCGAGCAGGGAGGTGACGGTCAGTGAGTCACCGCGATAGGGGACGTGCACCATCTTGGTGCCGGCGGTGATATTCAGCAACTCGCCGGCGAGGTGATGCGTGCTGCCGAAACCGACCGAGCCGTAGCTCAGGTCATCTGGCTTCGCTTTCGCCATCGCAATCAGGTCCGCCAGCGTCCTCGCCTGATGGTCGGCGCGAACCGCGATCACCAGCGCGTAATAGACCATCGTCGACAGCATCTCGAAACTGTCGGTGGGGCTATAGGCGAGCTGCTTGTAGAGCGCTCCCGAAATCGCGTGCGCTCCCGTGACGAGGCCGATCGTGTAGCCGTCCGGCGCGGATCTGGCGACGGCGTCCGCCGCGAGATTGCCGCCGGCCCCCGGCTTGGCTTCTACCAGCACCGGCTGTCCCAGTCGCTTGGAAAGCCCGTCGGAGACGATGCGCGCCATGGTATCGGCGGCGCCGCCCGCCGCAAAACCATGCAGCAGCCGGATCGGCCGGTTGGGATAGGGCTGCGCGGCGGCGATCGAGGACGTAACACATATCAGGCCGGCGAGACTGACGATGGCTGCCATGCAGCGCAGGGCAGACCATCTATGCAGTAGATCCAGCGATCGAGCCATTTGTTTCATCCCTGATGTTTTGTTTTTGTCGTAACGCGGTGCGATTACCTGGTGCTGCTAGCTGGCACCGCGCACCGCCGGAGAGAGTTCGTTAGCCTCGCCGGCCGGGCCGACGCCGCGCGAGCACGCCGCTCAGTCCGGGGTCATCACGATCTTGCCGAATGCGGCGCCTGAATCGAGCAGTTCATGCGCGGCGCGCACTTCCGAGAGCTTGAAGCATTTGAAGATCGACGGGCGAATGGCGCCGTCGGCGAGATAGCCGATCATCCTGCGCATGATGTCGCGCCGACCGTCGCGGTCGTGATCATAGATGTGAAAGGAAAAGCAGCGGATCGCCGGGCAGATATCGAGATACTTCCGCATCTCGCCCATCAGGTTTTCGGTCGGCAGTCCGGCAAACGCGTTGTAGGAGATGAGGGTGCCCCATTTATCGAGCGCGCCGAGGTAGGAATAGAATTCCGGCCCGCAGACGTGATCGAGCACCAGGCTGACGCCGCGGCCGTCCGTCAGCGCGCGGGTGCGGGCGATCACGTTCTCGTCGCGGTAGAAGATGGTTTCATCAGCCCCCATCTTGCGCGCGAACGCGGCCTTCTCCGCCGTAGAGACGGTCCCGATCACTTTCATCCCGGCGATTTTCGCAAGCTGCACCAGCGAGGTCCCGACCCCGCCGGCTGCGCCGACGACGAGGGCGGAGTGGGCTGGCGTGCTGGACCCGCAATTGTTCAACAGCGCCCAGGCGACCTGGTAGTTCGGCAGGCAAACGGCGTCCTCGAACGCGACGTTCCCTGGCAGCATGTGCACGGCGTCCGCAGGCGCCGCGACATATTCGGCATAGCAACCGCCACGCTGGGCAAGGTCGCGCGCGCTCAAGAGCACCCTCTGGCCGACGGAGATCTCGCTCACCTCGGCGCCGACGGCTTCGATCTGTCCGGCGACGTCGTTGCCGGGATTGGCCGGCAGCGGCGGCATCCATTTGTAGACGCCGCTGCGGATCAGTCTGTCGGGCTGCCCGACGCCGAAGGCCTTGGCGCGGATCAGGACGTCCCGCTCGCCCAGGGCCGGCATTGGCAACTCGGTGTAGTCGAGCGCCTCCGGGCCTCCCGGACGATGCACCAATACAGCCCTCATGCGAATGCCGCTCCCCAATTTCAAGTATTTTCGAAAATATTGCTCATTGCGAAAATGATTGCAACAGGATTTTGCCAATCTGCACCCTGGTCGCCGGCCCTATCCAGCCCACGCTCAACTGCGCTGCAAAACGCCTCCGGTGCGATCAGCTCCGGCTGATTGCTCGCGGGTGGCCGACGGCAGTCCATCCGACAAGAGCACTTGAGGATGCCCCGGCGGCGAATTCCCGTCGTGCTCGGCAAAATTTTCGAAAATAGTGGATTTTTAAGGTGAAGCTTACCGCCACCAACCCGCGAGAAGTCTGCGGGCACGCCCTTCAGGCGCAAGCCAGTGACGGCCTACGACATCAGGAGTGCAGGGCGGGCGGAGGTGAGCGCCGCTTCGGCTGCTAGAATTTCCGCACCAGATCCGGCGTGATCTCGCTCAGATTGCGGATGCCGAGCAGCGCCAGGTCGCGGTCGATCTCGGCCTTGAGCAGCGTGATCGCGCGCTGCACGCCGGCTTCGCCGCCGGCAATCGCGGCATAAAGGAAGGGACGGCCTATCCAGACGAAATGCGCGCCGAGCGCGAGCGCCTTGATCACGTCGGTGCCGCGGCGGATGCCGCCATCGACCATGACTGTCATCCCGTTTGCTTCGGCCGCGATCTCCGGCAGCGTGCGCAGGCCCGACATCGTGTAGTCGAGCTGGCGGCCGCCATGGTTGGACAGCATCACGCCGTCGACGCCGCTCTCGCGCGCGATGCGCGCATCGGTCGGCGAGATCAGTCCCTTGACGACGAGCTTGCCCTTCCAGCGCTTGCGGATCAGTTCGACATGCTTCCAGGCGAGCTGGTCGCGGGCGCCGATGTTCCGCATCAGGTTTTTTGCCAGCACCGGCGGGCCGCGTTTGGCGTCCATGTTCTCGAAATGCGGCATGCCGTGGTGCATCACCGTGCGGGCCCAGGTGCCGAACAGCCAGTGCGGATGGGTGACCGTGTCCCAGAACACGCGCGGCGTGATCGCGAGCGGCACCTGAAAACCGTTCCGGATGTTGTTCTCGCGGTTCGGCGGTACCGGCACGTCGGCGGTGACGACGAAGGTGTCGTAGCCGGCCGCCGCCACGCGATCGACCAGCGGCTCGATCCGCTCGGGCAGGCCGGCGAGATAGGCCTGGTACCACGCCGCCTGGTTGGCGGCGCGCACATCCTCCAGCGTGATCAGCGACGAGGCGCTGAGAATCATCGGCACGTTCTCAGACCTGGCCGCCTGCGTCAGCGCGATGTCGCCGCGATAGGCGCACAGCGCCGAAGAGCCCATCGGCGGAATGCCGAACGGCGAGGCATAGGTCTTGCCGAACAGCGTCGTGGTCTGGTCGCGGCCGGAGACGTCGTTGAGCACGCGCGGCACAAAGCCGTATTCGTCGAAGGCCTTGCGGTTGTCGCGGACGGCCGCGTCAGTCTCGGCACCGCCAGATATGTAGCCGTAAAGGAATTTTGGAATCCGGCGCCGTGCGGTCGGTTCGAAATCGTCGAGCGAGAGATATTTTTGCAAAGCCCGCGGCACCGCGCTTTCGGTGCGGTTCACCGTCGTGGGCGGCGCGGTCAGGCTAGCGGATTTGTCGAGCACGTCGGGCGTTCCAGTTTTCTTGGTTGTTGTGCGGAGGCAGGTTAGCGGCGGGGAGGCGGTCCGCCGAATTTCTGGCCGGCCTTGGTGACGGACGCGCTGACCTCGCCGAGCATTTTTCGCGTCTCGGCGATCAACTGCCCGGACTTCTTGTCGAAACTTTCGATCAGCTCGCGCATCGAAATCACGGTCGGCAGCAATTCGCCGCCATATTTGTCGCTGGCGAGGCTGCCGAGGAAATCCTTGGTCTTGGTCAGCGCGTCGTCGACGGCGTTGACGCCGTTTTCGGCGGTCGCGATGATGGAAGTGATCTTCTCGCCATTGCCGGACAGCGAGGCGGTGAACGTCTCGAAATTCCGCAGCGTATCTTTGATCGCCACCTCGTTGTCTGATATCACCCGGTCGACATTGCGCAGCGCCGCGCGGATCTTTTCCTGGGTGTTGAGCATCCCTTCCGGATCGGCGGTCAGCTCGGGAATGCCGTCCGCGCCCTTTGGCGGCGGCGCCGCCTCGTCCGATCCGCCGGTGAACGAGATCGCCGCAATGCCGGTCAGCCCCTGAAATTCGAGGCCGACTTGCGTGTCGCTTTTCACCGGCGTGTTGCCGTCGATCATGGCAAGCGCCACGACGCGGCGCGGATGGTCGAGCTTGAGCGAGACCACGTCGCCGACCCGGATGCCGGCGAAATTGACGCTGCCGCCCTTGCGCAGGCCGGACGCCGAGCCTTCGAAGATCACGCGGAACGGCACCTTCTGCTTGGCGCTGACGAACTTCTGATAGCCGAGAAACCCGCCCAGCGATCCCCCGATCAGGACCAGGACGAGCGTGCCGATCATCAGATTGCTGGCGCGAACCTTCATCGAACCCTTCCGAAGCAGGGCCAAGAAATAGCGGATTTAGCCCGGTAAGTCACCGCGAGCCCCTTAACCTCTCGCCGCTTGCGGGGAAAGGTCGAAATTTGCGGGAAGCGCGAATTTCGGGCGAGGGGAGCGGTACAAGTATCGCGGCATCGTTATCTGCGGAGAGAGCCCATCGCCCTGACCCATCTCGCCGCGAGAGTAGGGAGAGCGAAGGATAGTCCTGTCGCTAGCCAGATTGTTTCCGCGACGCCACAAACACCCCGGCCAGCACCAGCGCGAAGCCGATGAAGTGGAACGCCTGCGGATGCTCGCCGAGGAAGACGATCGACATAATGGTTCCGAACACCGGCACCACGTGGAAGAACGGCGCGGCGCGGTTGGCGCCGATCAGTTGCACGCCGCGATTGAAGCAGAGATAGGCGATCGTCGAGGGAAACAGCGCGACATAGAACAGCGTCAGCAGATTGGCGGTGTCGATCTGCATCGGCGGCCGCGCGAACAGTTCCCAGATGAACAGCGGGATCAGGCAGGCCGCGCCGGCTCCGAAGGTGAAGGCGACGAATGACAGGCCATGGATATCGGGGCGTTTCAGCGACAGCACCGAATAGATCCCGAAGATCGCCAGCGCCACGATGAAGATCAGGTCGCCGATATTGAAGTCGATGCCGGACAGCTTGGTGAGGTCGCCATGCATCAGGATGATCAGCACACCGGCCATCGACAGCATGACGCCCGCCGCCTGCGCCAGCGTCAGCCGCACGCCGAGCAGCAGCAGCGACCACACCGCGACCACCAGCGGGCCGGCCGACTGCAACAACAGTGTGTTCAGCGCCTGGGTGTGCTCGAGCGCCCAGTATTGCAGCGTATTGAACGCGCCGATGCCGGTGATGGAGAGCAGGATCATGATGCCGAGGCGGCTGCGGATTGCCGCCCAGTCGCGCGCCAGATGCTTCCACGCAAACGGCAGGATGATCAGGAATGCGAACGACCAGCGCAGGAACGAAAGCGTCACCGGCGCGATATGGCCGGCGGCCAGCCTTCCGACGATGGCGTTGCCGGCCCAGCATAGCGCGGTGATGCTGAGCAGCAGATAAGGCTGGTTGGCGAGCCAGTTTCCGGATCGGGCGGGTGAGGTCTGTTCGGATGCCGTCATCTAAGGCCCGGTGCATGGCGCCGCGGCCCGCCCGGCTGACGTCGCCGGGCCGGAATGCAGCCCGGCCCCCGTCACAGACACGGATTTGGGGCGCTCATCAATGGGGCAGGATGCATCGCGACCATGCACCCCGCCTTATTCTGTTCCTTGTCCGTTGTTTGGGGTTGCCAGCGGGCGGGCGGATATGCAATCAAAGGACGATTGATTCATGCGACCCAACCCTGGTTTGTTTTTCGGGCGCATGCAGTGGGTTATTCCGGGCTAATTTCAGTACAGGGCGTTCGTTCGATCGCTGGGACCACGGTTTTGCAGGCGGCGGCTGCGCAACAGCTTTGTCTGTCCGTGAGGCGAATTTCTAGAGAAGATGGGTCATTCCTTTGAACAATCCGATGTCGGCCGAAGAAGCCGAAGCCGAAACACGTCACCAGTTTGCCGTTCGCGCCAATTCGATCCTGGCGTTCATCGAATGCGATGAGGAGCAACGCCCGAAACTGCGCAACGCCATCATCGAGGCGATGCTATGGGCGCAGACGCAGCCCACACTCACCCAGTAGCGGCTTGCCGAAGCCAAAGCCGCTCACGTCACCAGTGCGCGCGCGATCGCGCCCGCAGCCTTCACGGCGTCCTCGGGAGCGAGTTCGACCTGCAGGCCGCGCTGGCCGCCATTGATGAACACGCTGGCATGGCCGAGCGCCGCCGCCTCGATCGCGACCGGCACGCGCTTCTTCTGCCCGAACGGCGAGATGCCGCCGACATGGTAGCCAGTCAGCCGTTCGGCATCCGCCGGCCGCATCATCTTCGCCGCCTTGGCGGCGAAGGCGCTGGCGAGCTTTTTCATGCTGACCTCGCAGTCCGACGGCACCACGGCGCAGACCGGCTTGCCGTCGACCTCGGCCATCAGCGTTTTGAGCACGCGCGCAGGCTCAACGCCGAGCGCTTCCGCCGCCTGCAGCCCGATGCTCGCCGCATCCGGATCGTAGTCGTAGGCATGCAGGGTGAATTTCACGCCAAGCTTTTCCAGCGCCTGGGTTGCACGGGTGGTTTTCGACATGGCCTTTCCGTCATTGCCGGATGTTAATGCGCCTCTCGTCCGGTGGTCACGAATTTTACGGGGATATCAATGGGTTGGAGCCGTTCTAAGACCCCCCTAAAGCCGCCTTCTTGCTTGCCTAGAGCACCCGCTTCCTTTATCCGGTGGGGCTGCCTCGCGTGCGAACGGCCCCGGCCGTGATTTGGGCTGGGCAAGCTAGCGCATGATCCGGAAAAGGGGAGACCGGTTTTCCGGAAAGGTCATGCTGGGACCAATAGATTTGCAGGGAACACTTTAGAAATGGCCAATGTTGTCGTCGTCGGCGCCCAATGGGGCGACGAGGGGAAGGGCAAGATCGTCGACTGGTTGTCGGAACAGGCCGATATCGTCGTGCGCTTCCAGGGCGGCCACAATGCCGGCCATACGCTCGTCATCAATGGCGAGACCTACAAGCTGGCGCTGCTGCCGTCGGGCGTATTGCGGCCCTCGAAGCTGGCCGTGATCGGCAATGGCGTCGTCTTTGATCCGCAGGCCTTTCTCGATGAAGTTGCACGGCTGAAGGGGCAGGGCGTCGCCATCAGCCCGGACAATCTGCGAATCGCCGAAAACGTCACGCTGATCCTGCCGTTGCACCGCGATCTCGACGCCTTGCGGGAATCCTCCAATGCGGTCACCGCGATCGGCACCACGCGTCGCGGCATCGGACCTGCCTATGAAGACAAGGTCGGCCGCCGCGCCATCCGCCTGATGGACCTCGCTGACCTCGACACGCTGCCGCACAAGATCGACCGTCTGCTGGCGCATCACAACGCGCTGCGCCGCGGGCTCAACCTGGAGGAGATCGACGGCGGCGGCATCCTGAAGGAGCTCTCCGCGCTGGCGCCAAAACTGTTGCCCTACGCCGAGACGGTGTGGCGGCTGCTCGACATCAAGCGCCGCGAGGGCAAGCGCATCCTGTTCGAGGGCGCGCAGGGCGCGCTGCTGGATGTGGATCACGGCACCTACCCTTACGTCACCTCGTCCAATACGGTGGCGGCGCAGGCGGCGACCGGCACCGGCCTGGGCCCGGCCTCGGTCGGTTACGTGCTTGGCATCTGCAAGGCCTACACGACTCGCGTGGGGCAGGGACCGTTCCCGACCGAGCAAGACAACGACATCGGCCGCAAGATCGGCGAACGCGGCCGCGAGTTCGGCACCAATACCGGCCGTCCACGCCGCTGCGGCTGGTTCGATGCGGTGCTGGTGCGGCAGACCGTCCGCACCTGCGGCATCACCGGGCTGGCGCTTACAAAACTCGATATTCTCGACGGCTTCGACACCATCGAGGTCTGCACCGGCTACATGCTGGACGGCAAGGAAATCGACCATCTGCCGGCGGGCGAGGGCGCCCAGGCCCGGGTGGTTCCTGTTTATGAGACGATCGAGGGTTGGAAAGAGCCGACCGCCAATGCCCGTTCCTGGGCGGACTTGCCGGCCCAGGCCATCAAATATGTCCGCCGGGTCGAGGAACTCGTGGGTTGTCCGATTGCATTGCTTTCCACCAGCCCCGAACGCGAGGATACTATTCTGGTACAGAACCCGTTCGAGGCTTAACGGGATGTTACCGCCAAGGCTCCAATATCGAGCTGCAGTATTGAAGAGAAATGGCTGATTATTACCCGCTGATCGCACGCGCTATCGCCGGCCTGGACCCTAATGCTCCGGGCGAGAGCCGCCGCGCGCTCTATGAGCGGGCCCGCACTGCGCTGATCGCGCAGTTGCGCAGCGTTCAGCCGCCGCTTTCCGAATCCGAAATCACTCGCGAGCGGCTGTCGCTGGAAGAGGCCGTGCGCAAGGTCGAATCGGAAGCCGCCCAGCGCGCCCGCGAGGCCTCGCGGCCGGGCGGCGGCGCGGCAGCGCGCGGCGGCGACGCCTTCCGCCGCGCCAATGCGCGTCCGCCGGAAGCCGCATCTGCCGCTGCCGCCGGTTCTGCGTTACGTCCGCGTCCGCCGGCTCAAGGCACCGCGCGCGAGGCGCGTCCGCCGCTTGGCCAGGAAGAGCCGCGCCCGCCGCGCAATCTGCGCGCCGATGCGCCGCCGCCCGGTGCGCCGCGCCCGCAGCCGCCGCAAATTCCAATGCAGGATGCCGGGCTCCCGCCGCCGCCTCGCGGAGGCGGCCCCCGCCGCGGTCCCGATAATGGCGCGCCGCAGATGCCTCCGCCCCCGCCGGGCGTGCGCGGCTTCCGCGACATCGCCGCCGATGCCGACGATCTCGGCCGTGCCGCGGCGCAGGCCAATCGCAACGCACGGAAGACCTACGCCAACGTGCCGTCGCCCTCGCCGGAATTCGACCGGCTCGAGCCGAGCATGGAAAACCGCGGCGCCGATCCCGAGGCGCCTTATTCGTACGACGAATCGCTGGCGGAAGCCGACCGCTATGCGCCGCCGCCGCCGCTGCGCGATCGGCCGCGGCTCTCGCAGGATCGCGACCGCGAGCCGAAGAAGCGCGCCCGTGCCGGCACGGTGTTTCCGTTCAAGAGCGCGATTGCGGTCGGCATCGTGCTGATTCTGGTCGGCGCCGGCATCCTGTGGGGCAGGTCGGTGGTCTCGGCCGTGAGCAGCCTGTTCAAATCCTCGACCGTCGTGGAAGCGCCGAAGGATCCGGCAGCGCCGCAGTCGCGCCCGAAAATCCCCGATCGCGTCGGCCAGCCGTCGCCGGGCGAGAACGTGGCGCCGGTGGCGCAGCGCGTCGTGCTCTATGACGAGGACCCGTCCGATCCGAAGGGCAAGCAATATGTCGGTTCGGTGATCTGGCGTACCGAACCGATCAAGGCGAGCGGCAACCAGAAGCCTGACGTTGCCGTGCGCGCCGACATCGAGATTCCCGACCGCAAGTTCAAGATGACGATGTCATTCCGCCGCAACACCGACAGTTCGCTGCCGGCGAGCCACACCGCTGAATTGACCTTCATCCTGCCGCAGGATTTCTCCGGCGGCGGCGTCGGCAACGTGCCGGGCATTTTGATGAAGTCCAACGAGCAGGCGCGCGGCACGCCGCTGGCAGGCCTTGCCGTGAAAGTCACCGACGGCTTCTTCCTGGTCGGCCTCTCCAACGTCGATTCCGATCGCGCCCGCAATTTGCAGCTCCTGAAGGAGCGCTCCTGGTTCGACGTGCCGCTGGTCTATGTCAACCAGCGCCGCGCCATCATCGCGATCGAAAAGGGCGGCCCCGGCGAACGCGCGTTCAACGACGCGTTCGCGCTGTGGGGGGAGTAGCCGCCGGAAGCGCAGTGGATGCGCTTTCAGGCTGATCTTCGTTGAGCCGGGAAATCGATCGCGGCGCGGCGTAGCGAAAGAGTCCGGCAGGAAAACAAAACAGCCGCAGCATTGCACATTGCCCGACTGAGGCTGTTCAGCGTTCATCTTCGAGCGAAGCGATCTGTTACTCGGCGGTGGCGGCTCGTTTCCGTGCGGCATGCTCGCGGTCCATCACGGCACGGCAGCCCGGACTGACCTGCGCGCGGTGCCTGACCATGCAGGCGGTGATTCGCTGGACGTTGGGGACCTCATGGCCGCATAGCCGCATGGCGTCGCCCGTGCACATCTGCTGCGCTTCCGAGAAGGCAAGGCTCGGGCGTGCGGAAAGCGCCGTCGCCGCGACGGCGATGGCGAAGAGAAGTGCGATTCTGCTTGTACGATGGAAAGTCATCGATGCGTTCCCCAAGGTTGCGCGCGGTGCTGGCCGCTGTTCACTGGGGGCGCTGCACGCGGTTTGCACTGCCGCACGCGTCATCCATCACCCGGGAGTCGCCCGGTGTGGTTGCTCGAATTCTGCCGATGTTCGAATCAAAAGTGCTGCGCCGTCCCGCCGAATTATGCGCTAATGCTGCGAAGCTGCAATGGCTCGCACCAACACTTCCCTCGACTGTTGCGTGCACGCCACGTCGATGAAGCGCAGATGCGCGACACTCGGTTTTGACGCTGCTCTGTTGTCAGCTCGATAGGTTCCGAAGAAGGAACAGATACGGGTCTCTGCGTCTTTCGTGCCGGGTGATGACGGTCCTGTGCGGATTGTAGCGTCGAGGCCTCCGGAAGCGGACGTTGCCGCCAGGCGCGGCTGCCCAGCCGGCCGGGCCTGGCGCAAAACTCCGTATAAATGCGGAAAACACCGGCACCGAAACAACCACCCGTTAGGGAAACTTGAGTACGATGGGCGGCTCGCACCCGCCCTATTGCTTTCGTTGGAGTGAAAAGGCTGCCGAAACCGGCCTTTCGAATGGCGCTCAAATGCTTGTTCATTCCGCTGCCGATAGATCCACGAAGACCCCGGCCATCCGCGCGATGGAGCGGCCGCTGGAAGCGTTCCGAACCGTGGGCCCGAAGGCGACGACCGGTGCGGAGGTGGGATAGCCATGGCTGCCGCTTCGCCGGATCTGCGCAAGGAATTGAACGGCGCCGAAGAGGATGGACCCGAGCACGATGCCCGAATTTTCGAGGAGGTGACGGACCTGTTCCTGTCCAATGTCGACCGCCTCAGTGACTCCCAGATCGCCGCGGTCGATGGTGTCCTCGCCCACCTGATCGCGCGGGTGGACGCAACGACCGTGATCCAGCTCAGCGAGGCCCTGTCCACCATCAACCGGGCCCCGCGGCAGACGATCCGCCAGCTTGCGTTCCACGAACAGCCGAAGGTAGCCGCGCCGGTTCTGAGAAGCTCCAACTGTCTGTCGGAGGCCGACCTTCTTGAAATCGTCAAAAGCCGTAGCCAGCAGCATCTGCTGGCGATCTGCGACCGAAAGACGCTCAACGAGGCGCTGACGGACGCGCTGATGAGATTTGGCGACGTCAGCGTCTCCAACGCGCTCGCCCGGAACGCGGGGGCGCGTTTTTCCGAATGCGGCTACGCGACGCTGGTGGGGCGGGCGGAGCGTGACGAGGGGCTGGCGGAAAAGCTCGGCGTCCGCCTGGACATTCCCGGCAGCTTGCTGCGAGAGCTCATCGGCAAGGTCGCCGACGTGGTTCGCGCGCGGTTCTTGACGGCGTCGCGGCCTGTCGTTCGCGAGAAAACACAGGCCGCTGCCGCGGCGAGTGCCGCACAGAGCAGCGCGCCCCGGAAGGCGATTGACTACACCCAGGCGCAAAACGAGGTCATTGCACTCAACCGCACGGGCAAGCTCAACGATTCGATCGTGAACCGGTTTGCGGTGAGGGGCGAATATACCCATGTGGTCGCGGCGCTCGCCCTGAAGGCGGACGTCAAGGTCGAGGCCATCGAACCCTTGCTCGAGCCCGACCGGGTCTATGGGCTGATCGTCGCGTGCAAGGCCGCCCGGCTGACCTGGTCGACGACGACGATGATCGTTCGCAACCGGCCCAATTGCCCGCCCTCCACGGACCGGGAACTCGAACAATGCGTGGCGGTGTTTGAGTCGTTGCTGCTGTCGGTCGCGCAATGGACCATCCGGTTCGGGTCGGATCGGATTCTGGCCAAGAAGAACGAGCCTGCCGCGGCGACGACGGCGAGCAAGAAGGTGAGCCAGCCTGCCTGACACCGGCTTTGCCGGCGCACGAAATCGGCGGGTACCCACCGTCATCGCCCGGGCGAGATTCAATTCGAATCTGACCACGTTCAGCTCGCCGGGGCATCATGGTTGCATCGAAGACTCTTGGCCCCTTGACTCCACGCTGACTGGATTTGAAATTGCATGCGGCCAGGGCGTTGATGAGAAGCCGTATCATGTCCGGTTAAGGAAGCGCGCAGTTGGTCCGGTAGAGGGTCTTGTTTCCTGATACATGGAGTCAACGCAGAGGGTCGCCATGAAACGCTATCTGATCTTCGGAGCTATCGGCCCGTTCGTCGGCGGGTTTTTGATGCTGTTCGCGACGACGGTGGCTTCGGGCTACTGGAACGAGACCAGTTGGTCGGAGATCGCAAAATTTCTCGGCGCGTTCGTCAAGACGCTGCAATACAGCTACCTGTTCGGCATCGTGCCGGCGCTGATGATCGGCGCCATCGACGACATTCTCTATCACGTCAATCGCATTTCTCCCGTGGTGCGGATGCTGATCCTGGCGGCCATCGGCTTTGCGGCATCCTCATTGCTCTATGGTTCGCGCGGGCCGGATACCGGCGTGATGCAGTTTTTGCTCTACGGCCTCGTCGGCATGGTGCCTGCGACGCTGTCGTCGTGGCTGGCGCACAGATATGCCGACGCGCCGCAGCCGGTGCATTCGACTTAACGTGCAGCCGTGATCCGTAGGGTGGGCAAAGGCGCGTCGGCGCCGTGCCTGCTAGGCCGTCATTGCGAGCGAAGCGAAGCAATCCATTGTCACCGCATGCACCGAAGGATGGATTGCTTCGCTGCGCTCGCAATGACGCTGAACGGCCGCAGCGTACTGGATCGCCCAGCCGTAGGACGGGTATCGCTTCGCTCCACCCGCCCTACGGGCCTCTCTCCCCGCGTTGAGGAACAGCCTCCGAATGCGCAGCGATATTTTGACGCAACTTGCAGCTCGCATTCGCGTTACCATGTGATGACCATGTCAAACGACGATATCTACACGCCGCCCCGTCCGCACGCCGAGCGACCGTTTTCGCGCTCAGAGCAGCCGTTTCGTGGCCGCGCGCCGGGGCGGGGTCCTGTCATCGACCAGGAGGGACGCGAGCTTCCCGAAGCGAACCTGCACACGCGGTTCGAGGGGTTGCGGTTCGACTTCGGCCATTCCGCCGCCAATCCGTTCGGCGATCTGACGCGCGAGCAGCGGCTGGCGCGGCTCGACGCCATCGCCAAACTGCTGGATGTCGCCTTCATCGTACCCGGCACCAAATTCCGCTACGGCATCGACGGGCTGATCGGGCTGATCCCCGTGGTCGGCGACATCATCACGACGGCGATTGCGCTGTGGGTGGTGCGTGAGGCGCGCGCGCTCGGGGCGCCCTGGCACATCACGGCGCGGATGCTCGCCAATGTCGCGGTTGACGGCGTGGTCGGCCTGGTGCCGGTCGCGGGCGACGCCTTCGACGTCATGTTCCGCGCCAACGTCCGCAACGTGCGCATGCTCAAGCGCTGGCTCGATAAGCAGCCGCGCTGACGCATGACGCCAGAAAAGAAAATACGACGCCGCCAAAAAAACATGCCCTCGGAGATGCTCCGAGGGCAGTCGATTTATCGATGGCGGAATGTCAGGCCGCGTCGGCCTTGTCTTCGGCGCTCGCGGGCGCGCGCGGACGGCGCGGCAGCGGGAAGGCTTCGCTTTCATAGAGCGAGCGGATGCCGCTCTGGTCGAAGCGGGCTTCCTCGACCTGCAGATACGCGCCATTCAGCGAGTCCGCCGGCAACTCCTCGATCGCGAAGCGAACCGCCTCGGCCGCGGTGCCAAAACGCCGATAGGCAAACCCGGCTCGCTTCTTCTTGCGGATCGCGGCGGGAAACAGCTCGGCGGCGGTGTTGTAGCTGAATGGACGCATGGACGGTGACCTCAATCTTTTTAGGCTCTTGCGTGTGAGCAATGGGGATTGGATGACGGTGGGCCACCATGGCGGGCCTCGCCGTGCACGTCATTTCAGTCCCCAATATAAGCTTCTTTGACAAAAATGCGACCCCCGAAGCAGCGGATCGGGGGTGATGATGAATCCACGCATGGCTGCGGGGAACGCAAATTTAATTAAGTTTTTTCAGCGGCTTAGCGGCTAAAATCGCTCAAATCTTGCCGAGCAGCAGCAGGATCAGGAGCACGATCAAAATTACCCCGGCGAGGCCCATGCCGGAATGGCCGTAGCCGTAGCCATAGCCCCGGAAACGGCCGGAGAAGCCGCCGAGCAGGAATATAATCAGGATAATGACGAGTATCGTCCCAAGCGACATGGCGCGCTCCCCGAAGGCCTGCGGGCGTCTCCCCCAAAAACGCTCCCGCCGCCCGCATCAAAGCATATTCCGAACCGCGAGTCCTTGGTCGAACCGCCGGAAGGGATGGGGCAAATGTGCGTGCCGTCATTCCGGGGCGATGCGCAGCATCGAACTACGATGTGCAGTGCACATCGGAGAATCTCGAGATTCCCCGATGTGCAATTGCGCATCTGAGGTCTGGTCCTTCGGACCATCCCGGAATGACGACTACGTCGTCACTTCTTCGTCTCGTCGATCGGCAGCACCTTCAGCGACGTCGCATAGGGCTCGACGCGAAGGCTGTCGCTGGCGATCAGGCCTATTCGGTGCAGCGGCGCCTGTTCGAGATCGCCGCCGGCGGATTTGCGCACCGCGTATTGCCACGCGCTCATCGAGCCCTTGGCGACCAGCATCTTGGCGACGCCGCCGGCGTTGTGGCCTTCGATCTGGGCCAGATCGCCCTCGCTGATCCCGATCACGATCTCGTCCTTGGCGGTGATGACCTTGAACAGGGAGACCTTGTCGGCGGCAAAGGCAGGCTGGATCACAACGCTCTCCATGATGAGGGTGGCTGCGCCGACACCGAGCAGCAGACGTTTGGAAATGTGCATTTCGAAATTTTCCTCGAATTCCGCGACGGGCAAACCGGGAAGAAACGTCCCGTCAAACAAAAAACCCGCGCGACCAGCTCTTGGTCGCACGAGGTGAAAAACAGGTTCGAGCGTTACTGGAACTATTTCGGCTGCAGCTTCAAGGCCGCCGAATTGATGCAGTAGCGCAAGCCGGTCGGGCCGGGGCCGTCGGGAAAGACGTGGCCGAGATGGCCGTTGCATTTCGAGCACAATACCTCGGTGCGGATCATGCCGTGGCTGACATCGCGCTCCTCGTCGACATGGCTGTCCACGGCGGGCGCGGTGAAACTCGGCCAGCCGCAGCCGGAGTCGAACTTGGCATCGGATTCGAACAGCGTCTGGCCGCAGCCGGCGCAGGTATAGGTGCCCTTGCGGTGCTCGTGCTCATATTCGCCGGAGAACGGCCGCTCGGTCGCCTTCTCGCGCAGCACGGCGTACTGCATCGGCGACAGTTCCTTGCGCCACTCGGCCTCGCTCTTGACGACCTTGCCGGATGTTTTGGTATCGGACATTTAGCCTCCTCAATTGGTAGCCTTCAATTGGTGGCCTTGGCGTTGCTCACCAGCGTCGGCTTCTCGATGTAGTTCTCGGCGAAGATCTTCTTCAAATTCTCGATCTTCGGGATGTCGTTGAAGGCAATATAGGGCTGGTTCGGGTGCAGCGTCAGGTAGTCCTGGTGATAGTCCTCCGCCGCATAGAATGCCTGCAGCGGGCCGACCTTGGTCACGATCGGCTTCTTGTAGACCTTGGCGGCGTTGAGCTGGGCGATATAGGCTTCCGCCACCTTCTTCTGCTCGTCATTGGCGGTGAAGATCGCCGAGCGATATTGCGTGCCGGTGTCCGGGCCCTGGCGGTTCAACTGCGTCGGGTCGTGCACGACGGAGAAGAAAATCTGCAGGATCTTGCCATAGCTGATCTTCTTCGGATCGTACTTGATCTCGACCGCCTCGGCGTGCCCCGTCGTGCCGGTGCCGATCATGGTGTAGTTCGCGGTCATCTTGCTGCCGCCGGAATAGCCGGACACCGCGTTGAGCACGCCGGCGGTGTGCTGGTACACGCCCTGCACGCCCCAGAAGCAGCCGCCGGCGATCACGGCGGTCTGGATGCCGTCGGCGGCCTGAACGTCGAGGGCGGGCGGCGGAATGATGACGGCCTCTTCCGAGGCGCGCGAGGGGCTGATGGTAACAGCGGCGATGGCTAGCGCGCCGATGGCGGCAGCGCACAGCGACAAGCGGCTGAGTTGGCGAGCGGACATGGTTTCCTCTTTCGGCAATGGTTGGGGGCAGTCTAAAGCGGGACCGGCGTTTCGCAATCGGCTCAATTCTCTGCCGATGCCCAAAATACGGCGTGGGCGGCGGATTGTTACGACGGGCGCCACACGAGTTCGTGAATAAAACTGCGCTCACGCAAGGCCTTAATGAGGGGTGATCGGTGCCGCTTGACCGATGCGGGTCGCCCTTTCCACAATGAACCTGGGGTCGCGCGCCGCGACCAAAATCCATGCGCCGGAGCGTTCCGCAGATGTTGCGGGCTTTATTGCTGGGTCTCGTGATGCTTGTCGCCGCCAGTCCCGTGCGGGCCGCGGGCGATGTTGAAACCTGCCGGAATTCCACGGCGGAACCCGCAGCACGCCTCGCGGCCTGCGAGAGCGTGATCGCCGACGAGAAGATCACCGGCCCCTCCCGGGCAGCCGCCGTATGGTATCGCGGTGACTCCCTGGTGAAGAAGCGCGATTACGATGGCGCGATCGCAGCGTTCACCGCCTCCCACGAGATCGCGCCCCAGAATGTCAACGTCATCAATGCGCGCGGCATCGCCTACAGCTACAAGGGCGACGACGAGCGTGCGCTCGCCGACTACGACTTGTGCCTGCAGTTGCGTCCGACTTTCGGCAGTGCCTACAACAACCGCGGCCTGATCTTCATGCGCAGGGGCGAGCTGCAGCGCGCCCTCGATGAGTTCAACCTGGCGGTCAAACATATCTTCAACGATCAGAGCCGCTACCTGCACCATTACAACCGGGGCCGCCTGCAGGGATTGATGAAGCTGTACGACGCCTCGCTCGCCGACTACGCCGAGGCGCAAAAGGTCAATCCCGACGGTCTGCAAGTTCCGGGCTACCGGTGTGTTACCTACATCAGCATGGGCAGGTTCGATGACGCGCTCGCTGACTGCAATGCGGTGCTGGCGAAGTCACCGAACAGTGTTTACGGGCTGACCAGCCGCGGCAATGCCTATCTCGGCAAGGGCAATCTCGACGCCGCCCTCAGCGATTACAACCAGGCGCTCAGGATCAATCCGAACTACGTTCGCGCTTATGTCGGCCGCGGTCAGCTATTCGAGAAACGCCGCAACCTCGCCGCCGCACGTTCCGACTACCGCTCGGCCGCCAACGCCGTGGCGGCGCGGCGCGACGACATCGACACCACGCTGGCGCGCGCCGTCGCCAGGGAGCGGC
Organism: Bradyrhizobium sp. AZCC 2176; assembly: GCF_036924645.1. Classification (NCBI taxonomy): domain Bacteria; kingdom Pseudomonadati; phylum Pseudomonadota; class Alphaproteobacteria; order Hyphomicrobiales; family Nitrobacteraceae; genus Bradyrhizobium; species Bradyrhizobium sp. AZCC 2176. The sequence goes on from NZ_JAZHRX010000001.1 coordinate 3,864,816, forward strand.
TGGAAGCCTTGCTGGGCACGGCTGCGCCGGCGCCTGCGGACAAGGCGCAGCCGTCGGCGCCACAACCGGCGGGGCCGCGCAAGGTCGCGCTGATCGTCGGCAACGGCGCCTACAGGAATGTCGCCCCGCTGGACAATCCACCGCGTGACGCCAAACTGCTCGCATCGACCTTTCGCGAACTCGGATTATGTCGCGGTGACGCTGGCGCCCGATCTCACCCGGGATAAATTCTTCGCTGCCCTGCACGAATTCGGCATGGAGGCCGAAAGGGCGGACTGGGCAGTGGTTTATTATGCCGGTCACGGCATGGAAATCGGCGGCGTGAACTATCTGATCCCGGTCGACGCCAGGCTGAAGGCCGACAGTGACGCCGAGACGCAGGCGGTCGCCCTCGAGCAGGTGATCGCAGCCGTTGCCGGCGCACGGAAACTGCGCCTGGTGATGCTCGACGCCTGCCGCGACAATCCCTTTGAAAAAACCATGCAGCGGACGATTGCGCTAAAACTGGTCAACCGCGGCTTTTCCAACATCGAGCCGGAAGCCGGCTTCATGGTGGTCTACGCCGCCAAGCACGGCGAGACCGCGCTCGACGGCGATTCCCCCAACAGCCCGTTCGCCACGGTGCTCGCGCGCGTCATCAAGGAACCGAAGCTCGAGGTGCGCAAGCTGTTCGACGTCGTCCGTGACGACGTCTGGAAGGCCACCAATCGCACGCAGCAGCCATTCACCTACGGCTCATTGCCGGGCCGCGAGGATTTTTACTTCGTGGCGGGGAGGTAGTTGACCCTCATGGTGAGGAAGCGCGTTAGCGCCGTCTCGAACCATGAGGCCACAGACGGCCTGCATCCTTCGAGACGCGGCGAAGACGCCGCTCCTCGGGATGAGGATCGAATGCGTTGCCCTACACCACCACGCTCAGCCGCTTCGCCGCCCGCGTAATCCCGGTGTAGAGCCATCTCGCCCGGCTGTCCTGGAACGCAAAGCTCTCGTCGAACAGCACCACGTCGTCCCATTGCGAGCCCTGCGACTTGTGCACGGTCAGCACATAGCCATAGTCGAACTCGTCATAGGGCTTGCGCTGCTCCCACGGGATCGCCTCGATGCCGCCTTCGAAGCAGTCGTGGCGCACCGAGACCTTGGTGACCTTGTGGCCGAACTCCTCGTCGGGCGAGAGCCGCATGGTCAGGATTTTTGATTTCGCCCGCGGCTGGGTGCGTGACTTCACCCGCCACAGCCCGCCGTTGAACAGGCCCTTCTTGCGGTTGTTGCGCAGGCAGACCAGCTTGTCGCCGGCGACCGGCAAGGGATCCTCGATGTTCTGTTTCTGCCGCACCCGCATGTTGTAGGCGCGGCGGGTATTGTTGCGCCCGACCAGCACCTGATCGGCGCTCATCACGCGATCGGGATCGAGTTCGCTGCGCGGCACCACCTCGCTCTCGCCGTGGCGGCCGATTTCGAGCTCGCGGCCCTCGCGGATATCCATCGACATCCGCACGATCGGGTCGTCTTGCGCCTGGCGGTGCACTTCCGTCAGCATCGCGTCGGGCTCGGAATTGGTGAAGAAGCCGCCGCCCTGGATCGGCGGCAATTGCGCGGGATCGCCGAGCACGAGCAGGGGGCAGTCGAACGACATCAGGTCGCGGCCGAGTTCGGCATCGACCATCGAACATTCGTCGATCACGATCAGCTTGGCCTTGGAAGCGGGCGCGTCGTCCCACAGTTCGAAGCTCGGCTGCTCGACGCCGGATTCCTTGGCGCGATAGATCAGCGAGTGGATGGTGGAGGCGTTGTCGCAGCCCTTGTTGCGCATCACCAGCGCCGCCTTGCCGGTGAAGGCCGCATATTTCACCTCGCCCTCGACGCCCTCGGCGATGTGCCGCGCCAGCGTGGTCTTGCCGGTGCCGGCATAGCCGAACAGCCGGAACACCGGCGGCGTGCCGTTCCGGCCGGGCTTGGCCTTCAACCAGTCGGCAACGGCCTTCAGCGCGGAATCCTGGTGCGGCGTAAACGTGGTCATGGGGTCCAGATGAAGAGCAGAGCGGGCGGTGAGGCCGCGACTCAACGGAAGCGTAAAGCTAACCATTCGCGCGTTCCATGCAAGGCTGCTTCCGCGTCACGGAATTGCTGTTTCGCGGCCGAGGCTGGACTTGGGGCTTGCGGCGAATAGACTGTTTGAAAACAAAAAGCGGTCTTGCAAGCGATCTCAAACGAGCGGCTTTGGGAGGCGTCATGAAATTCGGCATCTTTTACGAGCTGCAACTGCCGCGCCCCTGGGAAGAGGGCGACGAACTGCGGCTTTATCTGAATGCGCTGACGCAGCTCGAGACCGCGGACCGGCTTGGCTATGACCATGCCTGGGTGGTGGAGCATCATTTCCTGGAAGAGTACTCACACTCGCCCGCGCCGGAATCGTTTCTCGCCGCGGCCAGCCAGCGCACCAAAAACATCCGGCTCGGTCACGGCATTTTTCAGCTCACGACAAATCATCCCGCGCGCGTCGCCGAGCGCGTCGCGGTGCTCGATCTGCTGTCGAACGGCCGTTGCGAGTTCGGCATGGGCGAGAGCGCGTCGATCACCGAACTGACGCCGTTCGGCCGCGACATGGAAACCAAGCGCGAGGTGTTCGAGGAAGCGGTCCAGGCAATCTTTCCGATGTTCACGAAGGTGGGCACCGAGCATCACGGCAAGTATTTCGATATCCCGTTGCGCAATGTGGTGCCAAAACCTGTCCAGAAGCCGCATCCTCCGCTGTGGATGGCCTGCTCGCAACTGCCGACCATCGAGCGCGCCGGCGAGAACGGCTTTGGTGCGCTGGGCTTCCAGTTCGTCAGCGCGGACGCCGCGCATGCCTGGGTGCATGCCTATTACAACGCGATCACCAAGCGCTTAAAGAAGCTCGCCGATTACGAGATCAATCCGAACATGGCGCTGGTTTCGTTCTTCATGTGCGCCAAGACCGACGAGGAGGCGCGCGCCCGTGCCGACGGCGCCACCTTCTTCCAGTTCGCGCTGCGCTACTACGGCGCGTCGCAGAACCGGCAGCGCCCGGACCCCGGCACCGTCAACATGTGGGACGAGTACAACAAGTGGAAGCGCGAGAATCCGGAAGCACAGGAGGCGGCGCTGCGCGGCGGCCTGATCGGATCGCCGGAAACCATCCGAAGGAAGTTGCGGCGGTTTCGCTCGTCCCACATCGACCAGGTGATCCTGCTCAACCAGGCCGGCAAGAACACCCATGAGCATATCTGCGATTCGCTTGCGCTGTTCGCCAAAGAGGTGATGCCGGAGTTCCAGAACGATCCCGAGCACGACGCGTGGAAGAAGGGCGTGATGAGCGGGGCCATCCAGCTCGAGGAGATCGACACCGAGGCGTTCAAGGACCGCTACGGCAAGCTCGCGGTCAACGTCGCGCCGACGCAGAAGGTGGCGGCCGGATAGCGGTTGGGCCGGTGCACTGCGGCGTGTTAACCTTGCGAAGGCTCAACGTGGTGCGGCTGTCTGATGAAGCGATTGGCGACCTGGGTATTTTATGGCATCGGCGCGATCGCGATCGCCTATCTTGCGCTGTATGCCTATGCTGTTTTCACCGGGCGCGACCTGCAGCCCGGCGATCCCATTCACATCTTCCGTAAGCCCGATGCGCCGAATTATTCGTAGCGCGCCGTCATTCCGGGATGGTCCGAAGGACCAGACCTCAGATGCGCAATTGCGCATCGGGGAATCTCGAGATTCCGGGTTCAATGCTTCGCATCGCCCCGGAATGACCGGGCTTCCTGGCTTCGCTCTCTTGCGCAAACGCTTCGCGTTTGTCGCAGGCAATGACGGCGAGGGGTCTTTGCTTACCCCGCCACGACAAAACGCTGATGCTCACCCGCGCCTGCCGGCGTGATCGGGATGCCGCCGTCGGCATATTCGTTCAGCTTGTTGCGCAGCGTGCGGATCGAGATGCCGAGAATATTGGCGGCATGGGTCCGGTTGCCGAGGCAGTGCTTCAGCGTCTCCAGGATCAGGTCGCGCTCGACGTCGGCGACGGTGCGGCCGACCAAAGCGCGGGTCACCTGCTCGGCGGCGAAGGTGGCGTGCGCCACTGCGGGCGCGGTCTTGGCGAGATCGAGGCGGTCGCCGTCGGGCGTTAGAATAGCTTCAGGCCCGATCTCGTCGCCCTGCGCCATCAGCACCGAGCGGTGCATGGTGTTTTCCAGTTCGCGAACGTTGCCCTGCCAACGGTTCGATGTCAGTACCCGCCGGGCGTCGGCCGAGATCGGCCGCAGCGGCACGCCGTTGGCGTCGGCGTATTTCTTGGCGAAGTGCTGCGCCAGTTCGAGGATGTCGGCCGGACGGTCGCGCAGCGGCGGGATCTTCAGATTGACGACGTTGAGGCGGAACAGCAGGTCCTCACGGAAAGTGCCTTCGCGCACGGCTTCAGAGAGATTGCGGTTGGAAGTGGCGATGATGCGGATATCGACCGGAACCGGCTTGGTGCCGCCGACGCGGTCGATCACGCGTTCCTGAATTGCGCGCAGCAGCTTGGATTGCAGGCGGACGTCCATCTCCGAGATTTCGTCGAGCAGCAGTGTGCCGCCGGTGGCCTCCTCGAACTTGCCGATGCGGCGTGCGACGGCGCCGGTGAAGGCGCCCTTCTCATGGCCGAACAATTCGGACTCCAGCAGGTGTTCGGGGATCGCCGCGCAATTGATCGAGATGAACGGCCGCTTGGCGCGGGTCGAGCGGGAGTGGACATAGCGTGCCAGCACTTCCTTGCCGGTGCCGGATTCGCCGGTGATCATGACGGAGGCATCCGAGCCTGCGATCTGCTGCGCCAGCTTGATGACCTTGCCCATGGCCTCGTCGCGATAGACCAGGTCGCGGGAATCATTGGCGACCGCGGCGAGGACGGCTGCGATCAGTTCGGGATCGGGCGGCAGCGGGATGTATTCCTTGGCGCCGGCATGGATCGCGGCGACCGCGGCGCGGGCGTCGTTGGAGATGCCGCAGGCCACGATCGGCACGTGAATGTGCTCGGCTTCCAGTCGCATCACCAGGTCGCGGATGTCGAGGGCGACATCGACCAGCAGCAGGTCGGCGCCCTTGCCGCCGCGCAGCACGGCCATCGCCTGTTCGATCGCCTCGGCATGGGTCACCGAAGCCCCGTTATCCATCGCGATCTTGGTGGCGGTCGTGAGCTGGCCCTTCAATGTGCCAACGATGAGAAGCCGCATGTTTATCTCCTGTCCGTCTGTTCGCGCCTTTGAAGGCGCGTATCGCCAAAATTGTTAGTTGCGTTCTGCCTTGATGATTTCCGTCATGGTCACGCCGAGCTTGTCTTCGACCAGCACGACCTCGCCGCGCGCCACCAGGCGATTGTTGACGTAGATGTCGATGGCCTCACCGACGCGGCGGTCGAGCTCGAGCACGGTGCCGGGGCCGAGTTTCAAGAGCTCGCCGACATCCATCTTGGAGCGGCCAAGCACGGCCGAGACCTGCACCGGCACGTCGAACACGGCCTCGAGGTCGGCCGCGATGCGCGAGGCCTGTTCGTCCTCGTTGTAGGCGAGATCGTCGACCGGCAGTGCGTCCGCGGCGTTGAGATCGGGAAGCGGTACCTGTGCGTCGGTGTCACTCATGGTTCAGTCCTCATGGCCTTTACGTTCCGGCCTGATCGCGGGACGCCAGATAGCGCCCGACGAGTTCGCTGATCTTCGCTTCGATGGCCGCGCGTTCCAGCACCACGCCGCCGTCGGCCCATTCGATCCGGCAGTCGCCGGTCGCAATCCCGGGCTCGGCCAGGATCACCAGCCGGCCCTCGAAGCCGCTTTGGGCTGCCCGCCGTTCGATGTTGTCGCGGGCGGCCTCGTAGAGCGCGTCGTTGATGCGAACGACGAGATGCGGGGTGGCAACCAGATGCGAGAAGCAGTCGCTGACCAGCGCCATGATCTCGCCGAGCGGCTCGCGGGCGACCAGTTCGCTGCACAGCTTGCGTGCCACCGCGACCGCGACATCGACGGCCTCGGTTTCCATCCTGACCTCGATGCCGGAGAAACGCGTGGCAATGCCGCGGATGGCGATGCCGATCTCTTCCAGCGCCAGCGCCGAGCGACGGTCGCTCTCGACCCGGGCCTCGTGCTGGGCCGTCTCGTAGCCGGCGCGGTAGGCACGTGCCTCGGCCTCCGCGACCTTCTGCGCGATCTCGGCGGCGGTTGCCGCACGCTCGCGCGCCTTGTCCGGCGCCGCGAAGTCCGTGTCGAACAGGAATTTTGCAGGCGCGGCCATCAATACACCAGCTCGTCATCGGCGCGGTTCTTGGTCAGGGTGATTTCGCCCCTGGCGGCCATGTCCTTGGCGAGGTTGACGAGCAGCGCCTGCGCCTCGTCGACGTCGCGCAGCCGCACCGGTCCCATCGCTGCCATGTCGTCCAGCAGCATCTTGCCGGCGCGCGAGGACATGTTGCCGAGGAAGAAGGCGCGTACCTCCTCATTGGCGCTCTTCAGCGCGATGCCGAGCTTGGCCTTGTCGATATTACGCATCAGCGTCTGCGCCGAGGCGGAGTCGAGCTTGATGAGGTCGTCGAAGGTGAACATCAGCGCCTTGATGCGCTCGGCGGATTCTCGGTTTTCCTCTTCCAGCGAGGTGATGAAGCGGGTCTCGGTCTGGCGGTCGAAATTGTTGAAGATCTCGGCCATCACTTCGTGGGCGTCGCGGCGGCGAGTCTGCGACAGGTTGGACATGAATTCGGTGCGCAGCGTCTGCTCGACGCGCTCGATGACTTCCTTCTGCACCGCCTCCATCTTCAGCATGCGGCCGACCACGTCGAGCGCGAGATCCTCGGGCAGGATCGCCAGCACCCGGGCGGCGTGCTCCGGCCTCAGTTTCGACAGCACCACCGCAATGGTCTGCGGGTATTCGTTCTTGAGGTAGTTGGCGAGCACCTCCTCCTGGACGTTGGAGAGCTTCTCCCACATGTTGCGGCCGGCAGGGCCGCGAATTTCGTCCATGATGCCGGTGACGCGATCCGAGGGCAGGTATTGCTGCAGCAGCCGTTCGGTGGCGTCGAAGGTGCCCATCAGGGCGCCGGATGCCGACATGCGCGAGACGAATTCGAGCAAAAGGTCTTCGACCACGTCGGCCTCGACGGTGCCGAGCGTCGACATATGGATCGAAAGTTCGCGCACCTCGTCGTCAGCAAGGAGTCCCCAGACCTTGCCGCCATATTGCTCGCCCAGCGCCAGCATCAGGATGGCGGCGCGCTTCGGGCCGCTCAACGGCTTGCCCTTGGGCCGGGCGTTCTGACGGCTCGCCAGCGCCGAGATGACGGTGGTGATGTCGTTGGTATTGTTGGTTTGCGGTACGGCCATGTCAGGTCACTCGGCGGGTTCGCTGAGCCATTGGCGAACAATGGAAGCGGTCTCGTTCGGATTTCGTTCGGCCAGTTCGCCGACCCGGTGCACGGCCTGCGCGTGGACCTGGCCCTGGACCTGGGCGACGTCGATCAGTTGGGCGGTGCCGCTGCCGGCGATCAGCGCCTGCCCGGGCCCGAGTTCGGCTGTGCCGTCGGTCAAAGCCGGCACCGGTTCGGCCAGCGCGGGAATGACTTCGGCAGCCAGGATGCGCTTGACCAGCGGGCGGATCACCATGAACAGCACCACCAGGCCGAGCAGCATCATGACGCCGAGTTCGATGACATACATGACGTCATCCTTGGTGAACTGCAGCATGCCGAGAAAGCCGGTCGGCTCGACGACCGCGGGCACGGCCGGCGCTTCGGCAAAGCGAAGATTGACGACCTCGACCTGGTCGCCGCGCTTCTGGTCGAAGCCGATCGCCGAGCGGACCAGGGTGGCGATGCGGTCGAGCTGTTCCTTGCTGCGGTCCTGATAGACCATCTCGCCCTTTTCGTTCTTGGAATAGGCGCCGTCGACCAGCACCGCCACCGAGATCCGGTTGACCCGTCCGGCCTCTGTGACCTCGGTCTTGGTGGTGCGGGAAATCTCGTAATTGTTGGTCTCTTCGCTCTTCTTGCTCTGGTCGCGAGCGGTCGGTGTGGTGCTGGTTTGATTGCCCGGCAATTCGTTGTTGACCGTGACCTGGCCGTTGTTCTCGGCGGTCAGCGAGGATTCCTCGCGGGTCTGGGTGGAGCGCAGCACGCGGCCCTCGGGATCGAACTTGTCCGAGGTCTGGGTGACCTTGTTGTAGTCGAAATCGGCGGTGAGCTGGACGCGGGCGCGGCCCTGGCCGACCACCGAAGAGACGATCGCCTCGACCTCGTTGCGCATGCGCTTCTCGAACGCCGTGCGGCGCTCGTCGCCGACCGCGTTCTCGGAGTCCTTGCCGGCGCCGTCGGCCAGCAACCGGCCGGCCTCGTCGACGATCGACACCCGCTGCGGCTTCAGCCCGTTGACGGCGGAGGCGACGACATGCCGAATAGCGCGGATCTGCTGGGGTTCGAGGCTGCCGCGCACCCGCAGCACGATCGAGGCCGACGGCTCCGGCGTTTCGCGCGAGAACAGCGGCCGCTCCGGCAGCACCAGATGCACTCGGGCCGCCTGGATGCGATCGATGGCGCGGATGGTGCGGGCGAGTTCGCCCTCCAGTGCGCGCAAATGATTGATGTTCTGGACGAAGCTCGTGGTGCCGAGGGCGTCCGATTTGTCGAAAATCTCGTAACCGACGCTGCCGCCCTTGGGTAGATTGCTTTCGGCGAGCTTCATCCGCAACCGCGTGACCTTGTCCTTCGGCACCATGATGACGGCGCCTTCGTTGCGCAGCTCGAAGGGAATCGCCTGGCGTTCCAGATCCTTGATGATGCTGGAGGAATCTTCGGCGGAGAGGTCGGTGAACAGGGTGGTCATCTGCGGCGTCGTGACGCGCATGATGACGAAGGCGAAGAAGCCGATCAGCGCGGTCGTCACGGCAACCATGGCCATCAGCCGTGCCGCGCCCAGGCCTTTCAGGAAAGCAACAAGACTTTGCACCAACCGCCCCCAGGGATTCGGCCCGAGGGACCGACTGGGCAATTATTGCCTAGGGGATGGTTTCCATATGGTTAACGTCAGTTAAAGCCGCCGCGAATAGTTCCGGCATGAAAAAAACCGGCTTCGCGAAACGAAGCCGGTTTTCATCAAATCTTTCGGTTCGGGCGAGTCTACTGCCGATATTGCTGGATCCGGGTAGTCCGCAAGCCGGCCAGGCCATGCTGATCGATGGAAAACTGCCACGACAGGAATTCGTCGACTGTCAGCGTGTAGCGGCTGCAGGCTTCCTCGAGGGAGAGCAGGCCGCCGCGGACCGCTGCAACGACCTCGGCCTTGCGGCGGATGACCCACCGTTTGGTGCCGGGCGCGGGCAGGTCAGCAATTGTTAACGGGCTGCCGTCAGGCCCGATGACGTATTTTACCCTCGGGCGATGGGGTTCTGTCATGGCGTACTCACAAACTCTCAACCACTGAACTCACTATGACAACCTACGCCCCGCGGCTTAAAAATTGCCTAAGCCCACGGCTTCAATACGAATCTCCTTGAAAATGACGGAAATAGCTTCGGCCCCCGGGTTCCCTGTGACGCTTTTGCGTACAATCAGGGATTGCCGGGCCGGAAACGGCGGATCAAACGACGCGAATGGGCGGGTACCCTAGCTTGAGGCGCCCGAACGGACCACGCGCTTGATCTTGTCGGTGGTGTAGGTCTGGCCGCCAATCGACAGCAGCGGCGGGGAGGCGCTGAGATCGACCGAGTCGACGATGCCCTGGACCTCGGTGGAGATTGCCACGGTGTTGCCGGAACTGTCCTTGCCGGTGGCGGTCATGGTGTAATTGCCCGCCGGCCACTGCACCCCATCATTGCCCTTGCCGTCCCAGACGAAGCTGGAATTGCCCTGCTTGAGGGAAAAATCACCGGTATAGGCGGTCTGTCCGGTCGAACTGGTGATCGTGATCGTCGCGGTCGCATCTTTTTCGGACTGAAAATTCCAGGTCGCCGATTTGTCGAACGCCGCCTTGCTGCCGTCTACGGCGACGGTATTGCCGACATAGACCAGCGCCTGCGTCGCCTGCGCGCTCTTTTCGATCTCCACCAGCGACTTCAACTGTTCGTTCGACTTGAGCTGTTGTTCAATGCCGGCAAACTGCACGAGCTGCTGCGTGAACTGGTTGGTGTCGAGCGGATCGAGCGGATTCTGGTTCTGGAGCTGCGTGGTCAGCAGCGTGAGGAAGGTCTGGAAGTTATCCGCGATCCCCGTCGTTGCCGTCGACCCAGACTTGTTGCTGGTGGCGGTGCCGGTCCCGGGCGCCGAGACGACCGTTGTCGGCGTGGTTGCATCAACTGCCATGGCGATCTCCCTTAAACCCTGATGTCGACGCCGCCGCTCGTACCGAGCATGCGGCCATAGCTGCGGCCGGCGACGATGGCCGGCACATTGTCTTCCTCGCTGATGACGAGGCGATGAGCGTTGGGATTGGACTGGTTGCCGTCGTTCTGCCCTTGCGAGGATTGGTCGCGCAGGCTGAACTGCAATCCGCTATTGCCGGTCGAGAGCCCGGCATTGTCGAGAGCGCGCTGCAACTGGTTGGCGTCCTGGCGCAGCATCGACAGCGTTTCCGGCCGTTCGACAGTCAGATGCGACGTCATCTGGCCGTGGCGATCGATATCGATGCGGACGTCGATGCGGCCGAGTTCGGCGGGATCGAGCCGGATTTCGAAGCGGGTCTTGCCGCTTTTGGCGGACGCGGCGATTTCCATCGCAAGTCCGCTCACCGGTACCGGCGCGCTTGCGGCGGCCGTGGCGGTGAGCTGGCTCGCGGCAGCCGGCGTCGTGGCGGAAGCGGCCGGTTGCTGCGCCTGGATCGCGCCGGCAGCCTGCAGGCCGTTGCCGGAGGAATTGACTGGCGCCTGGCCGACATCAAGGGCGCCAAGATGCGCGCCGGCTTGGGCGTTGGCGGCCGGCGGCGCGATGGAATTGCCGGACGCGTCGGCGCTTACGGCGTCAGCGATGCCGTTCTCGGACTTCGGCTTGCCCGCTGCTTCGGTCGCCGGCATGACGGCGGGCACAGTGGTGTCCGCGGCAGGTGCTGCGGAAGTCGCGGTATCGGTGGTGCCGGCCTGCTCGACTGCCGTCGTGGCGCCTTTCCTGGCGAGATCGGGAGTATTGAGCTGAACGGCGGCTTTGGTGGCGGCGGGCGTCGCCGCGACCACTGCAGCGGCCTGAGCTATGCCGGTTGTGATGGACGGGTCGACGGATGTGGCCTGGGCGCTGACGGCCTGGCCGATGCCGCCCTGCGCGCCGGTCTTGGCACCGCCGTCGGCCTGCGCGGCGTCAGGGGGAACGGCGGGCGCCGTCTCAGCGGCGAGCGAAGCGGAGGCTGCGATCGCGGCCGCGGCGATGGCAAGCGGCGCGGTTGCCTTGTCGGTTGCTTGTGTCGCGGAAGCTGTCGCCACCGGCGCTGCGGCGGCAGGGATGGCGACGGCAATGGTGTCGGCCGTCACCACGGCCGTTCCATCCTGCGTGGTCGCGGTCTGATCGGCGGCCTGGGAGGCGTCGTCGGAAGATGCCTGCGTCGTCTCGGCGGACTTCGCGCCATCGGACTTCGCCGCGTCGGACTTCGATTTGGCGCGGCGGGTCGTCGCGACGTTGGTGTCGGCATCGGTCCTGGCATCAGTATCGGCCTTGGCGTCGACTTTGTTGTCGTAGCGTGCCTTGTCGCTGCGTGCCTTGGCCGCGGCGTTGCGATCATTCGAATCGTTCCGCGCGATCTTGTCCGCCTTGTCCGATGCGGCGGCATCGCGCGAGCGGTTGTCGGACGCGGCTTGCGCATCATCGGAGCGGCGGGAGGCGGGCGCCTTGTCCTGGGCGCGATTGTCGTTGTTGCTGGCGGCCGAATTGCTGTCGACCAGCGCCGCGAAACTGTCGTTTCTGGCCGGCGGCTCGGAATCCGGCCGGGCGGACCTCGCCGCGGCGTTCTGAAAAGATGCGTTTGCCGATACTTCTGACGTGACACTTACCACGGGCGACCCTCGCGCTGAGCTCTCGGCTTACCATTCAGCAAGGACCGGGCCATTCGCCGTCCAAGAAAATATCGTTATATTTCAAATGCTTGTGAGGATGTTGATCAGGTCTCGAGGCCTGATGACGGCCGCCTTTTCTGCCCGGCGGCAAGATTTGCCGTCCTGGACCCTCTCCAAAAATGGGGATCGGCTGATTGCCTCGCGGGAATACGGCCTATATTAAAGAGCGGCGTCCGATCCGGCCCGGTATGGCCGAATGATGCCCTAAGGCCTTATGATAAAAGGCTTTTAACCCTGACCGCGAGCCGCGCAGCGCGCTTGCGATTGAAGTCGATGACCCCTGGCATGCGAAACAGTCTGGATCTCGAAGGCCGTCCGCAGGACACGCGGATCGTTGTCGCCATGTCCGGCGGCGTCGATTCCTCGGTGACGGCCGCCTTGCTGAAGTCCGAGGGCTACGACGTGGTCGGGATCACGCTGCAGCTTTACGACCATGGCGCGGCCACCCATCGCAAGGGTGCCTGCTGCGCCGGGCGCGACATCCACGACGCCCGCAACGTCGCGGAGCGGATCGGCATTCCGCATTACGTGCTCGACTATGAAAGCCGCTTCCGCGAATCCGTGATCGACAATTTTGCCGATAGCTATGCGCTCGGCGAAACGCCGGTGCCGTGCATCGAGTGCAACCGCTCGGTCAAGTTTCGCGATCTGCTGGCGACCGCGCGCGAGCTCGGCGCGAGTGCGCTCGCGACCGGACACTACGTTGCGTCCCGCCGCCTCGCCGAGGGATCGCGCGCGCTGGTGTGCGCTGCAGATGCCGATCGCGACCAGAGCTATTTCCTGTTCGCGACCACGCGCGAGCAGCTCGATTATCTCCGCTTTCCCCTTGGCGACATGACCAAGCCGCAGGCGCGCGAACTGGCGCGGCGCTTCGGACTCGAAGTCGCCGACAAGCAGGACAGCCAGGACATCTGCTTCGTGCCGACCGGGCGCTATACCGACATCATCGGCCGTCTGAAGCCGGGTGCGATCGAACCCGGCGACATCGTCGATCTCGACGGCCACGTGATCGGCCGGCACCGTGGCATCGTTCATTTCACCGTCGGCCAACGCAAGGGGCTGGGCATCGCCTCCGGCGCGCCGCTCTATGTCGTCAAGCTCGACGCGGCCAGCCGCCGCGTCGTGGTGGGCCCGCGCGAGGCGCTGCGGATGGATCGCATCCGCCTGCGTGACGTCAACTGGATCGGCGACGGTCCACTCGACCGCGTCATCGGCAACGGCATTGAGATGTTCGTGCGCGTGCGTTCGACGCGCGCGCCGCAGCCGGCCTGGCTGCGCGCGGTCGATGGCGGCTATGAGGTCGAACTCGTCGCCGGCGAAGAGGGCGTGTCGCCAGGCCAGGCCTGCGTGTTCTACGATGCGCCGGCGGGACAGGCGCGCGTGCTCGGCGGCGGATTCATCAAGAGCGCGGCCGCGACGAATGCGGTGGCAAGGGCAGGGGCGCAGCCAACCATGACGCCGCTCCCCGAGGTGATGCGCAGCTAACAAAAAATCGGGGCAGGGGAAATGGCTGGGGACATCGACCGCGACGGGGTCGAAAAGGCTTATGGGCGCTGGGCGCCGGTCTACGATCTGGTTTTCGGCAAGGTGTTCGACGAGGGACGCCGGTCGACCATCAAGGAAGCCGACAAGATCGGCGGACGCGTTCTCGACGTCGGCGTCGGCACCGGGCTCTCGCTGTCTGAATATTCGCGCAATACCAAGTTATGCGGCGTCGACATTTCCGAGCCGATGCTGCGGCGAGCGCGGAAGCGCGTGCGCGAGTTCGGCCTGACCAATGTCGAAACGCTTGCGGTGATGGACGCCAAGAACCTGGCGTTTCCGGATTCATTTTTCGATGCGGTGGTGGCGCAATATGTCATCACGGCGGTGCCGGATCCGGAACGCACGCTGGATGATTTCATTCGCGTGCTGAAACCCGGCGGCGAACTCATCCTGGTCAATCATATCGGTGCTGAAAGCGGCCCGCGCCGCGTCTTCGAACTGGCGTTCGCACCACTGGCGCGGCGGCTCGGCTGGCGGCCGGAATTCCCGTGGGAACGCCTGACCAACTGGGCCGCCAAACATGGCGGCGTCACCCTGACCGAGCGGCGACCGATGCCGCCGATGGGACACTTTTCGCTGATCCGCTTTCGGAAATCGTGAAGGGCATAGCGTTTTCGCTCAAGAAAACGCGTCAGACAAAAAGCACCAATCTAACCGCGGAACCTCCGCGAGCGCGGGCCGTTTTCCCCGCATGGCAATAAAACGCGCCCTTCTGATCTCATGTGCTCTGATGGTGGCCGCCGATGTGGCGGGCGCGCAGGCGCCGCCTGGCCCCACGACGCCGCCGGCCCGGACCGCGCCGCCATCGCCCGACCGTGCCGCCGCCACCAATTGCGCACCGATGCAACCGGCGCCGCATTCCGGCGCGACGGTTCCGGAGGGAAAATCCCAGGAAGGAACGACCACCGGCCAGCGGGCCGAGCCGCTCGGCGACAAACTGGCGCGCTCTGACGGCGTATTGTGTCCGCCCCCCGGCGTCGATCCCGAAATGCACGCGCCGGCGCCGGACGCGGGCAAGACGCCCGTGATTCCCCCGCCCGGCAGCCCCGGCGGCGACCCGTCAATCCGGCCGAAGTAGCGCTATTTTGCAGGCGCTTGGCCGAACCGCCGGCTTTGCTTGACAGGTCCGCGAGCCACTCCTTATATGCCGCGCGTTCGCGAATGCGGTATAGTGTGCCGCGACGGTGAACCGTGGCGAGGTAGCTCAGCTGGTTAGAGCACGGGAATCATAATCCTGGGGTCGGGGGTTCGAGTCCCTCTCTCGCTACCATCGCTCAAACTCTCTACGCTACGATTCCCCACGCTCTGCTTCAATTTCCGCGCGCGTTCGCGGACCAGCATGGCTAATTGCCCTCCCTGCCGAATATGACGACCTCATCAGGATTGAGAGAGGTAGCGCGGCAGCTCGCGCTCAAACTCGGGAAAGTAACGGGAGATCACGGTGATGTCGAAACGCCGCAGGATCGATCCCTGCGGTTCGCGATCAAGCAGGAATTGGAACGCCGCCTTGATGCAACCCTCTGGCGTGTGCGTCCCCATCGTCAGCCGTTCGCAAGTATCTCTTGCCATCGTGACGTGATGGCGAGTCTCGCCGTTTCCCGCACGGACGATGACCTCGAATTCGAGTGGATCGCCTTCGCCGGTTCGCTCGACTTTGATCACAGCCTGCCTTCACCGAAAGTCGGTTAAATTCGGTTGTCGTGGCAGATCCATCCTAACACACGGGCCGACGGTTCAAAGAAACCGACGGTTCAAAGAAAGTTGTCGAGGCCGCCGCAAGTTCAGCGGGCGCCTCAGCGAACGGATGCAAATGAGGCGAGCGCGGAACCGCGAAGATCACGTTGGGAGCTATGCGGGATTTTCGGTGACGAGGCGGTCAGTCAGCATGGCTTTCCTGCATTTGGATGACCTTCTTATCCACCTTGGGCTGGAAAGGAACCGCTGGCGCAGCGGATTGTTGAGCCCAGTTGCTGCGAGCGCCTGAGCGCTCTCACAGAACCGACGGCGAGCTAAACGTGCCGGCGTCTGACGTAAAAGCCGCGGTGAGGACGACAAAGGACTATGGAAGCGCACATGGCTCTTGGAAATTTGGCTCGTGGAAATTTGGTTTTGAGCTGGCGCCGGGCGTTGATGATGGGCGGGATGATCGTCTTCGCGACTCCGGTGATCGCGAATATCGCGCAGGCAACGGTAAATTCTCCGGGCCAGGCTTCCTTCGTGGGCAGGCCGGCGACATTGATCGATCGGGTTGCTGCTACTGAAGATGGTCGTGGGCCCGGCGATTTCGCCGATCTCGCCGAAAAAATTCAGCCGACCGTGATTGCGGTGCGCTCCAAAGCGACTGCGACGCGCAAATTTGGTGTGCCTGAACAGCGCGCTCCGAAAGCGGAGATTCCAGGGGCGGATCCGGATGCGCCCGATCGAGGGAAGGCACCGAATACACTCGAACTGATCAATGCCGGATCAGGCTTCTTCATCTCTCCGGACGGTTATGCCGTGACCAGCAGCCACGTCGTGGAAGACGGCGACACAGCCGAGATCCGAACCAGCGACAACCAGGCCTATTCGGCAAGAGTCGTAGGAAGGGACTCGTGGAGTGATATCGCCTTGATCAAAGTCGACGGACGCACGGACTTCAACTACGTGAAGCTCGCTGACCAGCCGCCGCGCGTGGGCGATTGGGTGCTTACCGCCGGGAATCCGCTTGCGGTCGGAGGTACCGTGACGGCCGGTATTATTTCCGCGCGCGAGCGCGACATCGAGGTTGGTTCAGGGAAGGATTTCATCCAGATCGATGCGGCAATCAACAGCGGTGATGCCGGCGGTCCGAGCTTCAATACCCGGGGCGACGTCATCGGCGTCAACAGCATGATCTTTTCGCCTTCCCAAGGCTCAGTGGGCGTTGCGTTTGCGGTCCCGGCGGATACGGTCAAGGCAGTAATACCGCAGCTAAAGGAAAAGGGCGCGGTCACGCGCGGATGGCTCGGGACCAAAGTTCAATCGGTCACTCCTGAACTTGCCGACGGCCTCGGACTGAGCAATCTCCGCGGTGCGATCGTGGCAATGGTTCAAGACAATGGTCCCGCTGCGAAAGCCGGATTGAGAAGCGGAGACGTGATCACCTCGGTGGGTGGTGAGTCGGTCAAGAACGCCAACGAGTTGACCAGGAAAGTCGGCGCGATGGCGCCGGGCTCTTCGACCCAGTTCACGGTGCTTCGGCAAGGAAAAGAAAGCGCATTGAGCGTGACCTTGGGTCAGCAGCCGAACGAGCCCAATGCGTCCGCGGTGAAGCCAAGATAGCTGGCGTTCGGAGCAACTCGCGAAATCTCGCCGCGAGAAGCTCGAAGAAGCCGGACATGCTTGGCGACGCATACACGACACCGCTGTATGCCTCTTGCCAAGCTCCGAACTTGCTTTCAGCGAAGACGCTGACTATGAGCAGTTCTTCGAGTCCATTGGTCTGAGGACGTTCAGGGCCGTTCTGAACAACAAGCACTACGTCTATTTCGAAGCGGACAAGAAGTATCTCGAACGCAAGGGCTTTGCGGGATTCGCGGCGGGGGACCGTGTGGTCTTCGTGTTCACGGTCGATCCAGCTCAACCGGATCGTATTGCGACGTTCGAGGTCACCTTGCTCAGTTCCGATAACCTGTAGCGTGACTCTGGGTCAGCAGCCGAATGAACCCAATGCGTCCGCGGCGAATCCGAGATAGCTGGCGTTCGGAGCAACCCGCGAAATCTCGCCGCGAGAAGTTCGAAGGAGCCGGACATGCTTGGCGAGGCATACGCGTCCGAAGAATGAAGGGAGCGGCACACGCGCCGCCGGAACGGATTTTGGCGCCGCAACGCGGGCTCGCCAGCATCGCTCCGGTATTGCGGGCGTGATCGCTCATGCCTGTGCTTTCCGCTTGTCGGCCATCCGCGCAGCCGGCGCCGCGGACACTTTGTCCGAAACGATCACGCTCGCATGTTGCGTGACGTTGCCGACAATGGCCTTACCGCCATCCCCGACCGACACGTTCTGCACGGTGATGGCGGGCTCGCCATGGCTCCGATAGCGGTTGAGCGCCTCGATCTGGGCGGGAAAGGTGCGGGCGAGCCTGCCCAATGCGCGCCAGGCACTGTCTTGCCGACCTGTGTCTTCCGCATTCGCGAGGTGATAGGCACATCGCATCGCCATCACATGAACGGGGACCATCTGCGCCACCAGCATGGCCTCGATGGAATCCCTTGGGCTGATGTTTTTCACCATTGAAATCATGAGGCGAGGTTGACCTCGTCGGGCCTCTCGCCGTTCACGCTGGCCTTCACCAATTGCCGGAGGATGCCGTGCATCGCATCGCGATCGGACACCCCCAATGCGTTCGCCAGGAGCTGTTCGCCAAGCTCAGGATCTGGATGATCGATGGAGAAACCATGTGACGAGAGCTTTATCCGCGGCGTTGCGGTGGCCCTGGTTGGATCGGTTGCGGCTGTCGCCGTCGGCAAACTGAGGTTCGGAGCGGTGTTCATGTCGATATTCCCCAGGAATTTCTTCGGGCACGCGCCGGAAGCGCGCGCGGTTCGGCAACGCGCCGGCGATGGCTCGTTGCGGCGACTTTCAACTGTCAAAAGGATGTTGTGTGCAATCGCGACAAGGGGCAGCGCTACAGCAGGCCCATAGGTAGTCTGCGCGATGATGGAGTAGTGCCGCTGATTTGCCCGACGTGTCAGGCGTTCGCGGAATCGCTCAAGGTATCATGCCAGCGATTATTGCTACTTTGCATGGGGTTGTTTTCCATATTTCGTAGTTGAGAGCTCGGCCTCCTGCCGCATTGATCCCAATCGCAATCGAGATGACCGTTCGCCGGCCGTCACATGACGTACGGGGGATAGGCCACATCCAGGCCCGCCACGAGCTTGCCCAACGCGCTCAAGTGCTGGTGGGAGAACAGCAGGTGCTGGCGCGCGGCCTGCACGTCGCTGAGGGCTCGCAGCAGGCGGCTCCCACGGTAGGCGGCGGCGCCGCCGCCAAGGTGGTGCGCCGTGGACGTCACCTCCACGCTGGTGTCGCAGGCGTGCATGCCGGCCAGGCAAATGCGGGCCTGGAGTTGCCGGCTGATCGGCTCGCCTCGCTCGGCGTGCGTGTGCGCCTCACCGACCGCGTCGCGCAATCCGGCGCGGGCCGCCCGCAGCCGCGTGTCTGCGACGGCGAGTTCGGCCATCGAGACCGGTGCGTCAGTCAATTGGCCTCGCCGCGCGGTCCGGCCTTCGCGCGCCTGCCGCGAAACCTCGTCGATGGCGCCGCGGGCGATGCCAAGCGGGACGGCGACGAGGGTCGGCAGCAGCGTCGTGTAGATGGGCAGCCGCCATAACGTACCGTCGGGCCACGGCCGGTCGGCGAAGCGAGCGCATCGATCCGGGTAAACCGGAACTTCGGCGGCGGCGACGTGGTGGCTGCCGGTCCCGCGCAGGCCCACGACATCCCAGGTGTCCTCGATCGTCAGGTCGGCCACGGGCACGAACACGATGCGCGGCACGGGGTCTATTCCATCGGCCTCACGAAACAGTGCGCCGAGGCCGACCCATGCACTGTGAAGGCAGTTGCTTGTGAACGGCCAGCGGCCGCTCAGCACGGTTCGGCCGTGCTCGCTGACGATCTGGCCGACCGGGGCGAACATAGTGGCACTGCCTTGATCGGGGTCGGCGAACACCGTGCGGGCGCCCGTTGCGGGCATGTAGCCGGCGAACACGTTGCTCCCTGCGCCGATCGCCGCGCACCACCCGGCGCTGCCGTCGACTGCCGCGATGCGCTCCATGACGTCCATCACGTCGGTGATCGGCGCCTCCATTCCACCGAGGGCTGCTGGGATCAGCAGGCGGTTGATCCCTGTGTCGCGCAGGGCGGCGACGACCGCGTCGGGGAGCCGGCGGCTGCGTTCGATTTCGTCAGCGGCGGCGTGGACCAGATCAAGGACTCCGTCCACAGCCTGCTTCGTTTGAGCCGTGTCACACGCCATAAGGCGCTCGTTCTTCTGCATGCGGTCAACAGGCTTGATGTGCATCACCTGATCTCCTTCATTTGATGAGCGCGATCACCGGGACGCTACTTGCGGGCTGTTCCCGGTCGTTCGCTGCGGCCTCGCTGTTCGGCGGCGAGAATGCGTCGGAGCGCGAATGCGCATGCGACAAGCTTGCTGTTGCTCATGGTGGGCCTCGCAGTTTCGCTGGCGGCCAGCGACTCACGATCGACCGGCGCCAGTTCATGCTCTACTGTCGCCGTCAGACGATGCGGGCGCATAGCGAAGCTCCCAGTGCTATCAGGAAGATCCCGGCCAGCCGGTTGAGCCAATCCAGCACGGTTTTCTGCAAGCTCCGAAACATGGCGTTCGTGCTGAGGGCGAGGAAGAAATACCAGGATGCACTGCCCATCATCACACCGATAGGCGTCACCAGCGCGCGATCCACGATCAGCAGGTTGCCGGTTTCCAGCGCAGACGTGATGCCCAGGTACGGCAGTATCGTCATCGGGTTGGCGGCGGCGATCAATAGGGCCGATGTATAGGCCGAAAGCAAATCTCCGCATGTCGCGTCTCCGCAAGTCGCGCCGTGCGCCGCCTGCGTGGACACGAGAATGGTTCTGAGGCCCATCAGGACCAGGACGATCCCTGCAGTGATGCGCAGCGGCGTGTGCAGGGCGAGGGTCGTCTGCATCAACACGGTCCCGCTCACGGTGGCCAGCCAACTGAACATGCCGTGCGCTGTTGCCGCACCCATGCCGCTCGCGATCCCAAACCAGATTCCGAATGCCAGCGTCCGCTGCACGCACATCAAGCCAATCGGGCCGAACGGGATAGCGACGCACAAGCCAAGCGCCACCGCTGGCAGCAAGTGCGCGATGAATGGCGTCATTTCCAGAACGGCTTGGTTGCTTCGGCCATGGCCTCTGGCCGCGTCTTGCCGATGTCCTTGAGATGGTGGTCAACGAGCTCCGACAGGGCCTGCCGCTGCCGTGATCGCTCCGAACACCGGGCACACCAGCTTAGGAACCGTAATCCCCATCCAAGTCGGTGATGGCTGGACGCCGCGGCTCCGTTCGCAGTTCCCTTCCAACTCGTGAGCGAATTGACAACAACTGACATGAGTCCTCCTGATACGCAGATGTTGCGCGGACAGAACTATCGGCATGCGCGTCGCTGGCGTGTGAGCTTGTTCACCTCTCACGCGTTCGTGCGATGACGAGCTATGGTCGGCGGTCAGGGTGCGCTTGCGGTCTCAACGCGAGCGGCAATCGTCGTGGCGGGCACACGATCGCCTCGCGCTCCGCGCAACTCGCCGTCTGGTAAATATCGCCGCTGCCTGACGCCGCGCGCGTCAGTGGCTCAACACTAGAAAGCGAAGCGGTATGACGGAAGGTCCAATTTGCGCACGATCAAACAGTCCAATTCAGGCGCGTGCCGCCGCCCCTGGCGACATCGGTCATGCCGCTTTCAGGCGTCGAGACACAAGTTCATCGAAGCACCTGCGCAGCCGCCTCAGCCCTTCGGCAATCCGCGGCGTCTTGATCGCTCCATATCCCAGGACGAAGCCGGCCGGAGGCTTTCCGTCCACCCGGAAGGCTGACATCCTTTGGACGGCGACGCCGAGATCAAAGGCTCGTGATGCAATCGCATCGATATGATCAACCGACGCTCCGCGCGCGCAGGCGGCGATATGCAGTCCGGTGCTCGATGGAACAAGCTCGAGGTGATCGCCGAAATTCCTCTTGATCTCCGCGGTCAGCATCTCGTGCCGTTCGCTATAAATGCGGCTCACCTTCCGAATGTGCCGGGCAAACGCGCCTTCGTCGATGAACCGCGCCAAAGCGCTCTGCGCTATTGTCGCTGTATGCCAATCGGTGACGAACTTCGCCTTGTGCGCCGCCTCTCGCAGCGACGGCGGCACGACCATGAAGCCCAGCCGTAGAGCCGGCAGCAACGTTTTTGAAAACGTGCCGACATACACAACGCGGCCGGTCGCATCGAGGGTCTGAAGCGGCTCGAGCGGACGCCCGCCGAAGCGAAACTCGCTGTCATAGTCGTCCTCAACGACAACTGCGTTGTTGCGCTCAGCCCAGGCAAGCAGCGCACGTCGACGCGACAGGCTCATGGCCACGCCGAGGGGATACTGATGCGAGGGCGTCACGTAGACGGCCCTGGCCCCGGCCGGCAGCGCCTGCACGATCAGGCCTTCGCTATCGACCGGCACACCGATCACGCGCGCGCCCAGCACCTTGAACAAATCCTTTGGGGGCTGATAGCCCGGATCCTCCATCGCAACGACATCGCCAGGCTCGAGAAGCACGCGTGCGATGATGTCAAGCGCCTGTTGGGTGCCATTGGTCACGATTAGGTCGTCGGGCGATGCTGAAACGCTGCGTGAGATGCCGATGTGGCGAGCGATCGCCGTGCGCAGGTCCCAATTGCCCGCAGGATTCTCGTAGATGCCTGCTGCCATCTCGCGCGAGCGTAGCGCACGGGCGACGACCCGCCGCCAGGCTCGGTGTGGAAATAACGAAGCGTCTGGAAGCCCGGTTCTGAAGTCGAAACGCGCCGCGCGGACAAAGGCCGCCGGAAGCGGTATCGTCTTCCAAACTCCACGCACTCGAATAGTGCGGGCCGTCGATCGCCTTGTTTTCGACGCCGGACGTTTTGCCTCGAACTGATGGCTGACGAACGTCCCGGCGCCCGTATGGGATGTCGCGAATCCTTCCGCGAGAAGACTTTCATACGCGACCGTCACCGTCGATCGTGAAACCGTCAGCGCGGCGGCCAGTTCTCGCGTGGATGACAGGCGCTCTCCAGGCCGAAGGCGCCCGTCCAGAATTGCCTGCCGGATCTGACGGTAGATCTCGCCACTGAGGTCAGTTCGGCCAACAAGACTGACATGAAAAGCCACCGTCATGGGCTTTCGTTCCTTCGCATTGGACTGGCAACTTTACACAAAGATGAATGTTCCATCATGCCGCTTCACGGGTGTGGTGATGCAACCGCAGGTTCCGCGAGCGAGCGTTCGCGGAAGCCCGGAACAAGTCATCGCGATGCCATGATCGTGCACGTCGATGAGGTCACCATCCACGCGCAGCACCTGGCCCGAGACAAACACGCCGAGCGGTTCTGCAAACGCCTCCACGACCCGCGCGATTTCGTCGACGGTCGCGATGCGGTCGAGCGTGCCGGTGTTTCGACGATTCGGTTTTCGTCCACCGCGCGCGTTCCGATGAGCCGTCCGGCGCTGATGTCGCCGGGCTCATGCTCAAATCAATTGAACTGCACTCCGACGCGATACTCTCTGCGCCATACAACGCGGCATGGAAGCCGCAAGCGGTCATCTGGGATGATCAATGTGAATTCATCGGGAATGCGGAGAAGATCGGAAAATTCCAGCGCTGCACCGGTGCTGGATATGTCGCGAACAATGCATGGATATTTGTCGCCGCCATAATCCATCTTGGCAGCTTTCATAATTTTAACGCGTGGCGCAATCCGAGTTTCGACCACCGCAATATTCCTGATCCCAATACTCCGTGTGTAGCATGGTTACGTTAATCAGCTCCTAAACGACTTCGTCGACGGTAGCTATGCGGTCGAGCGTGCCGGTTTCGACCATTCGGTTTTCGTCTACCGCGCGGCGGCACCGAGGCCTGCGTGCCGTTCGGCGAAGGCCCGGTCAAGCCCGCGGCCCGCGTGAAAGGCAAGTCTGCGGCGGGATCGAGGCGTATCGCAAGCGATCGCGGGGCCATAGCCGGTTGAATCGGCTTTGCAATCCGGCCGGGCTTCGATCATAAAGGCGCCTGATCTTCAGCCGGCCCATTCGCCATCCGGCGACAATAAAAGAGGGAGCAAGTCTCGTGGCATATTCCAATACCCAATTGTTCATCAACGGCAAATGGCGTCCGAGCCAGTCGGGCAGGACCATCGCCGTGCTCAACCCGGCGACGGAGGAAACCATCGGCACCGTCGCGCATGCCGATCGCGCCGATCTCGACGAGGCGCTGGAAGCAGCCGCCAAGGGGTTCAAGGTCTGGCGCGCGGTGGCGCCGTTCGAGCGCTGCAGGATCATGCGCAAGGCGGCCCAAATCATGCGCGAGCGCAATGACGAGATCGCGCCACTACTCACGATGGAGCAGGGCAAGACGCTGGCGGAAGCCAAGATGGAAGCGATGGCCGCCGCCGACGTCATCGAATGGTTCGCCGAGGAAGCCAAGCGCGCCTATGGACGGGTGATCCCGGCGCGCGGCCCCGGCATCTACCAGATCGCGGTCAAGGAGCCGGTCGGCCCGGTTGCGGCCTTCACGCCGTGGAATTTCCCGATCAATCAGGTCGTCAGAAAACTCTCCGCAGGCCTTGCGGCCGGCTGCTCGATCATCGTCAAGGCGCCGGAGGAAACGCCGGCATCGCCGGCGCAACTGATCAAGGCGTTCGCCGATGCAGGCGTGCCTGATGGCGTGATCAATCTCGTTTACGGCGTGCCGTCGGAGATTTCGGAATATCTCATTCCGCATCCGGTGATCCGCAAGATCTCCTTCACCGGATCGACCGTCGTGGGCAAGCAGCTCTCCGCGCTGGCGGGCTTGCACATGAAGCGCGCCACTATGGAGTTGGGCGGCCATGCGCCGGCCATCGTGTTCAAGGACGCCGACGTATCCTCGGCAGCGAAGATTCTGGCGGCGGCGAAGTATCGCAATGCCGGTCAGGTCTGCATTTCGCCGACCCGCATGCTGGTGCAGGACGACGTGTTCCGTGAGTTCGTCGACAAGTTCGTCGAGGGCGCGAAGTCGATGAAGGTCGGCAATGGCCTGGATCCGGATTCCAAGATGGGGTCGCTCGCCAATCCGCGCCGCGTCACCGCTATCGAAGGCATGGTGCAGGATGCCGTAGGCAAGGGCGCCAAGCTCGAGACCGGCGGCGCCCGCGTCGGCAACAAGGGCTACTTCTTCGAGCCGACCGTGGTCAGCGACGTGCCGAAGGACGCGCGTGCCATGAACGAGGAGCCGTTCGGGCCGCTGGCGCTGATCTCGCGGTTCTCCACCTTCGACGAGGTGGCCGAGGAAGCCAACCGCCTGCCGTTCGGTCTCGCGTCCTACGCCTTCACCAGTTCGACCAAGACGGCGACCGCGATCGGTGCGGCGATCGAAGCCGGCATGGTCTCGATCAACAGCTTTGGGCTCGCGCTGCCCGAAGTGCCGTTCGGCGGCGTCAAGGATTCCGGCTACGGTTCGGAGGGCGGCACCGAGGCGATGGACGGATATTTCAACACCAAGTTCATCACCCAGACCGGGGTGTGAGCCAGATTGCGAAGCCAACGCGGTTGGTTTCGCTGATGTGACATGGTCCGGCGCTCCACCGGAGCGTCGGGCTAATGTCGCACCGACCATGCCAGAAGCAGGATGACGAGCACGATCAGGCCTGCGGACAGGCTCTTCCAGAAGACGAGCGGATCGCGCTCGTAGAGCGAGCGCCGTGATGCGACGGCCGGCTTCGCCCACATCGCGCCGTTCTCGAGCTCGTGCGAGAACTCGATGACATCGCCGTAGCGTTGCGCCGGATCGACGTTGAGCGCCTTGCCGATCACCGCGTCCAGCCAGGCCGGCAGGTCGGGGCGATGGCGGGCGAGGGAGGCGGGCTTGCCGAAGCGGGGCCGCGAGAATGGCTCGATCTCGCCATAAGGGTAGGCGGCGGTGAACATCCGGTACACGGTGACGCCGAGCGCATAGAGATCGGAGAACTCGTCGCCGGGCCGGCCGCCGAACAGCTCCGGCGCCATGTAGCTCGCCGTGCCCGGAATATCCTCGGCCGGAAAGTCCTCGAGCAGCGGAACGCGGGCGACGCCGAGGTCGACCAGCCGCAATCCGCCGGCCTTCAGCAGGATGACGTTGTCGGGCTTGATGTCGCGATGGATGATGCCGGCACGATGCAGGGTGGCGACCGCGCGCGCAAGCTTGGTCGCGATCCCGATGCCTTCAGCCAGCGAAAGCTGCGGCGAGCGGTTGAGCCGCTGTTCCAGCGTCTCGCCTTCGTAGAGCGGCATCACCGAGTAGAGGCGGGTTTGCCGTTCGGCAGGCAGTTCGACGATTTCTCCGATCCACAGGCTTCGCACGCGCGCCGCGACCCATGCCTCGCGGACGAAGGCGAGGCGGTAGGAGCCCTCGCTGGCCACGCGCGGATGCGGAAACTTCAGCACGAGCTCGCGGCCCTGCCGCTTGTCGATCGCCTTGAACAGCCGGCTGTAGCGACCGTCAGACAATATTTCGCCGAGCGTGAAGTCGTCGATGACGTCGCCGGTTTCGGGCAAATCCAGGATCGGAAGCGTTGCGATCGAGTGGGTGAGTTCGTCGCGGTCGGCGGGCGGCAGGTCGACGACGTCGAGCACCAAAGCGGTCATGTTATCGCTGGAGCCGGCATCGAGCGCCGCGTCGACCAGTGCGCGCGCCGATTCTTCCGGCGAGGTGCGCTCGCTCAACAATAGCTGCAGACGGTGATCGGCCAGCACGCCATGAACGCCGTCGCTGCAGATCAGGAGCCTGTCGTGCTGCCGCAATCCGACAGTCGCGTAATCGAAGCGGGCAAAATCCTCGAAGCCGATGGCGCGGTTGAGCAGATGCGCGAGATCGCCGCGGCCTGCGATGTGGTCCGTGGTCAGCCGCTCCAGGCGCCCCTCGCTCAGGCGATAGGCGCGGGTGTCGCCGATGTGAATGATGTGGCACATCCGCCGCGACAGGATGATCGAGGAGAAGGCGCAGCTCATGCCGCTGAGCAGGGGATCGGTGCGGCCTTGCGTATAGATCCAACTATTGGCGGCTTCCAGCGAACGCGATGCCCGGCGACGCACGCCGAGCGTTTCGGGTAGGGAATAATAGGCGTCGATGAAACAACGCACCGCGAGCTCCGCGGCTTCGCGCCCGCCCTTGTGTCCGCCGACGCCGTCGGCAACTGCGGCGACGATGTCACGGTTGCTCCCGCCGGACCGGCCGAGGCAGGTCCCGACGTAATCCTCATTGCCGGAGCGCTTGCCGGTCTCGCTGACGAAGCCGACGCGAACCCCGAGATTTCGTTGCGAACCGATCGTCACCCGCAAGACCTGCCGAGGTTGCAGCGCCGGTCGTTAGACCCGCGCTCCCGATGCGGCGCCCCAGGTGGTGCGCCAGCGCACCTTGACCATGGCAAGTCCGAGGAACCCAAGCAACGCCAGCAGGCCGAAAAACACGAAGCCCGCACCAAACCCGCCGGTCATTCCCTTGGCGATGCCGAGCGCCTTGGCCAGGAAGAAGCCGCCGATGCCGCCGGCGCAGCCGACCATGCCGGTCATCAGGCCGATCTCCTGACGGAAGCGGAGTGGAATGAGCTGGAACACGGCGCCATTGCCCATGCCGAGCGCGAGGACGCCGATGGAGAACAGCAACACCGAGATCCAGGCGATCCGCGGCATCTCGGTGAGCGCCCAGCCCGCAGGCGCAGGCGCGGCCGGCCCTTCCGGCATGAAGGCGATGACGAGATATGCCGCCACGACGACGCCAAAAAACATCGACAATGAGCGAATGCCGCCGATGCGGTCGGCGATCAGTCCGCCGACCGGGCGGAAACCCGAACCGAAAGCGACGATCAAGGAAACCAGCAATCCCGCCGCGACGCCTGACACGTGATATTGCACCGAGAAATACAACGGCAGCGCGTTGGCCAGTCCGACAAAGCCGCCGAAGGTGATGAAGTAGAAGAACATGAACCAGCGGCTGTCGGGATCGCGCAGCAAAGCACCGTAAGCCTTCAGCGAAACCGGTTTGCGCTCTCCGGGCGCATCCTTGGCGGCGTAGGCGTAGTAGGCGAGGATCAGCAACATCGGAACGAGCAGCACGCCGAACACGGCCTGCCAGCCCCAATGTTCGGCGATCGACGGTGCGAACATCGTGTCGAGCACAACACCCATATTGCCGGCGCCGGCGATTCCCATCACCACGCCCTGATATTGCGGCGGATACCATCGGCTTGCCTGCGGCAGCGCGACCGCGAACGAGGCGCCTCCGATACCGAGCGCGAGACCGAAGATCTCCACCGACAGCTTGCTCGGAAGGCCGAAGTAGCAAACCCACGCGGTCGCGGCGATGACGACGATTTGCGCGACAATTCCGGTCCGCTTGGCACCGTACAGATCGGCGAGAAGGCCCATCGGAACCCGCAGCAACGCGCCGGCCAGAACCGGGATGGCGACAAGCGTGAACTTCTCGTCAACGGCGAGGTTCATGTCGCGCACGATGTAGACGATCAGCGGACCGAGCGCGACCCAGGCCATGAAGCTGATGTCGAAATAGAGGAAGGCGGCGAGCAGCGTGGGCCAGTGGCCAGCCTTCTTGAATTCAGCAAACTTCATCGAGCAGCCTCGAGCATCGGCGCGTGACACCGCGCAAGCGCGGCGATCTCGGCACAAAGAGATGGATTTTTTGAAAGCGAGAGGTCGTCTCGTCGTTGAGACACACACTCCGTGCCGTAACGTCAGCAATTCGTGTGCCAGAAAAGCGAGCGCGCCACTTTGCCTGTATTTGCAGGGCCTTGCTGCGCGTTGATAACCAGCCTCGAACGCGCTCGCTGCTCCGTTTGTTGGCAAAAACAGCCGTTCGAACGTGCAGTGTGGTGTTTTATTATGCGGTGCTGGCTATTGGCGGAAAAATGCGCCTGAAAAGCCGCTTGTCGGTGTCGTGCTATTTCCGCGGGCAAATTGACGCCGGGTCATGGTTAAACATTCGTGTTGTGCACAATGGATAGCCCGAGAGGGTGATTTTTTGGGCATTCATGCACGCGCCGGTGCAGCCAATGAAAGATTCATCGTGCGTTGCGCCCGAAAAACTACGGGACTGGCGTTGGCACGTGTCTTGAATACAGAAAATCATCGATCGTCATAGTCGACGATTATCTGCCCGCCGATGGGCACTCCCAATCATTCGATATTTCTTGCCAATCGACGATGCAGAACTGCGTCGCCGAGTGAGACCATCGGAACCCGGATTAGAAGGCAGAGCATGCTCGAGAAAATAAACAAGCAAAAGTTGGTGGTGATCGGCAACGGTATGGCCGGCATCCGCACGGTAGAAGTGCTGCTGGATCGTGCCCCCGACCTTTATGACATCACCGTCTTCGGTTCCGAGCCCTACGGCAACTACAACCGGATTCTGCTGTCGCCCGTGCTCGCCGGCGAGAAGACGGTCAATGACATCATGCTCAACACGGAGCAGTGGTACGAGGATAACGGGATCACGCTGCGCAAGGGCGAAATGATCGAGATGATCGATCGGCGTACCTGCGAAGTCGTCACCGCGGAAGGCGCGCGGGTGCCTTACGATCGCCTGCTGATCGCTACCGGCTCGAACCCGATCATGTTGCCGCTTCCGGGCAAGGACCTTCCGGGCGTCATCGGCTTTCGCGATATTCAGGACGTCGAGCGCATGGTTCAGGCCTCGACGAGCTACAAGAACGCCGTTGTGATCGGCGGCGGTCTGCTCGGCCTCGAAGCCGCCAACGGATTGATGAAGCGCGGCATGAACGTCACCGTCGTGCATCTGCTCGATACGTTGATGGAGCGCCAGCTCGATCAGGTCGCGGGCGGATTGCTGCGCAAGTCGCTGGAAGAGCGCGGCATGGTATTCAAGATGCCCGCGCAGACGGAAGCGATCCTGGGTGAGGACCGCGTGACCGGCGTGCGCTTCGCCGACGGCGAGGAACTCCCCGCCGATCTGGTCGTGATGGCGGTCGGCATCCGTCCGAATGTCGAGCTGGCGCGCAAGGCAGGGCTCTACTGCGAGCGCGGCATCGTCGTCTCCGACACCATGCAGACCTATGACGGGCGCATCTATGCGGTCGGCGAATGCGTGCAGCATCGTCGCCAGACCTACGGTCTGGTGGCTCCCCTGTTCGACCAGGCCAAGGTTTGCGCCAACCACCTCGCCATGAAGGGCTTTGCCACCTATGACGGTTCGGTCGTTTCGACCAAATTGAAGGTGACCGGGATCGACCTGTTCTCCGCCGGCGACTTCGCGCCGGGTGCGGACAAGGAAGAGATCGTCATGCAGGACGCTTCCCGCGGCGTCTACAAGCGGATCATTCTGCGCGACAAGAAAATTGTCGGCGCTGTGCTCTATGGCGATACCATCGACGGCCCATGGTACTTCCAGCATCTGCGCGACGGTACCGACGTTTCGCAAATGCGCGAGCGGCTGGTGTTCGGCGCCGCCAATCTCGGCGACGGCGGCCACAGCGGCAAGAACTCGGTCGCCGCCATGAGCGACGACGCGGAAATCTGCGGATGCAACGGCGTCTGCAAGGGCACGATCGTCAAGGCGATCAGCGAAAAGAAGCTGTTCACGATCGACGACGTGCGCGCCCACACCAAGGCATCGTCGTCCTGCGGCTCCTGTACCGGCCTGGTCGAGCAGGTTCTCGCCTTTACGCTCGGCGGCGACTATTCGGCGGCCCCGAAGGTCAAGCCGATGTGCGCGTGCACCGATCACAGCCATGACGACGCGCGCCGTGTCATCATCGAGAACTCATTGAAGACCATCCCCGATGTCATGAGGTTCATGGACTGGAAGACGCCGAACGGGTGCCATTCCTGCCGGCCTGCGCTGAACTATTACCTGCTCGCCACCTGGCCCGGCGAGTATCGGGACGATCAGCAGTCGCGCTACATCAACGAACGCGTTCACGCCAATATCCAGAAGGATGGGACGTATTCGGTCGTGCCCCGGATGTGGGGCGGCGTCACGACGCCGGATGAATTGCGCGCCATCGCCGATGTTGCGGACAAGTTCAAGATTCCGACCGTCAAGGTGACCGGTGGACAGCGCATCGATCTTCTCGGCGTGAAGAAGGAGGATCTGCCCGCGGTCTGGGCCGACCTCAATAATGCGGGGATGGTGTCCGGCCACGCCTATGCCAAGGGCCTGCGCACGGTGAAGACCTGTGTCGGTTCGGAATGGTGCCGTTTCGGCACGCAGGATTCGACCGGTCTCGGGATCAAGATCGAAAAGTTCATGTGGGGCTCGTGGACGCCGGCCAAGGTGAAACTTGCGGTGTCCGGTTGTCCGCGCAACTGCGCGGAAGCAACCTGCAAGGATGTCGGCGTCGTCTGCGTCGATTCCGGGTTCGAGATTCATTTTGCCGGCGCCGCCGGTCTTCACATCAAGGGGACCGAGTTCCTGACCAAGGTCGCGACCGAAGAGGAGACGCTCGAAATCATCGCCGCATTGACCCAGCTTTATCGCGAGCAGGGCTGGTATCTGGAGCGCATGTACAAGTGGTGCGATCGGATCGGTCTCGATGCGATCCGCAAGCAGGTGGTCGAAGACGTCGTCAACCGCAAGGCGCTGTTTGGCCGCTTCGCCCATTCGCAGCAATTCTCGCAGAGCGATCCGTGGGCGGCGCGCGCCCAGCGCGGCGTTGACCGCAACGAATTCACCCCGCTGGCGGAGCTGGAACTCGCATGAGCACCTGGATTGAAATCGGGGCGCTGAACGATATCCCCGTTCTCGGTTCGCGCGTCGTGCGAACGGCGTCCGGAGACATCGCGGTGTTCCGGACCGCCGATGACGAAGTGTTCGCGCTCGACGATCGCTGTCCGCACAAGGGCGGACCGCTGTCGCAAGGCATCGTCCACAACAAGCGCGTCACCTGTCCGCTGCACAATTTCGTCATTGAGCTCAAGAGCGGTACGGCGGTCGCGCCGGATGAGGGATGTACGCGCGCGCATCCGACCAAGGTGGAGAATGACATCGTCTGGCTTTGCGTCCAGACGGCGGCGGCCGTGCCCGCCGAGTGAGGGTGATCGCCCGTGCCAGTGAAGACAACCTGCCCGTATTGCGGCGTCGGCTGCGGCGTCATCGCTGACAGAGATGCCTCGGGCGCGGTAACCGTTCGGGGCGATCCGCTTCATCCCGCAAATTTCGGGCGGCTGTGCGCGAAAGGCTCGGCGCTCGCCGAGACCATCGGCCTCGAGGGGCGGTTGCTGGCGCCCGTCGTCAATGGGCAGGAAGCGACCTGGGATGCGGCGCTCGATCATGTCGCGGAGGGGTTTGGCAGAGTCGTCCGCGAGCATGGGCCGGATTCGGTCGCCTTCTATGTCTCCGGCCAGATTCTGACCGAGGACTATTACGTCATCAATAAGCTCGCCAAGGGCTTCATCGGCACCGCCAATATCGACACCAATTCCCGGCTGTGCATGGCGTCGAGCGTGGCGGGGCACAAGCGCGCGTTCGGCAGCGACACTGTTCCGGGCTGCTATGAGGATCTCGAAAGCGCCGATCTTCTGGTCCTCGTCGGCTCCAATGCCGCCTGGTGCCATCCGATCCTTTACCAGCGCATGGTGGCGGCCAAGGCCAACAACCCTGAGTGCCGTATTGTCGTCATCGACCCACGGCGGACTGCGACATGTGACGGCGCCGATCTGCACCTGCCGCTTCGCTCGGGCAGCGATTCGGTGCTGTTTAACGGATTGCTCGCGCATCTTGCGTCGCGCGACGCCATCGACAGCGCGTTCGTGGATGGCTCCACTACCGGCGCCGAAGCCGCGTTGCAACAGGTCGCCGGCCAGACGGTTGCGCAGACCGCCGAAATCTGCGGCCTCGCCGAGGGCGCGGTGGCGTTGTTTTTCGACTGGTTTGCCAAAATCGAGCGGGTCGTCACGCTCTATTCGCAGGGCGTCAACCAGTCGAGCAGCGGCGTCGACAAGGTCAATGCAATCATCAACTGTCATTTGTTGACCGGCCGTATCGGGCGGCCCGGCATGGGCCCGTTCTCGCTGACCGGACAACCCAACGCGATGGGTGGACGGGAAGTCGGCGGGCTGGCCAATCAACTCGCCGCCCACATGGAGATCGAGAACCCGCGACACCGCGATATCGTCCAGCGCTTCTGGCAGTCGCCAATCATCGCGGGCAAGCAGGGCCTCAAGGCCGTCGACATGTTCGACGCGATCGCCGACCGGCGCATCAAGGCGGTCTGGATCATGTCCACCAATCCACTGGTCAGCCTGCCGGATGCCGATCGCGTCCGTCGCGCGCTCGATGCGTGCGAACTTGTCGTTGTCTCCGATTGCATGCGCGATACCGACACGACGCGTCATGCCCACGTATTGCTGCCTGCGCTCACCTGGGGCGAAAAGGACGGCACCGTCACCAACTCCGAACGCCGCATCTCCCGGCAGCGGCGGTTCCTGCCGGCGCCCGGCGCTGCAAGGGCCGATTGGCAGACGGTCTGCGACGTCGCCCGGCGCATGGGTTTTTCGGGGTTCGACTATCCGAACGCTGCCGCGATCTTCCGCGAGCACGCGAGACTCTCCAGTTTCGAGAACGACGGGACGCGCGATTTCGATCTGTCGGCCCTGAATACGCTCGACGATCGCGCCTATGATGCGCTTACGCCGATCCAGTGGCCGGTGACGCGCGAATATCCGACCGGCACGCCGCGGATGTTCGAAACCGCAAACTTCTTCACGGCAGACCGCAAGGCCCGTTTCGTGCCGGTGACGCCGCGTGCCGCCGTCAACGCGACCAGCCGGGACCATCCGCTGGTGCTCAACACCGGGCGGGTCCGCGATCAGTGGCACACCATGACGCGGACGGGAAAATCGGCGCGGCTGCTGGCGCATGTTTTCGAGCCATGCGCTGAATTCCATCCCGACGATGCGCGCATGGCAGGCGTCGAGAATGGCGGGCTTGCGCGACTGACCAGTCGCTGGGGCGAAATGGTGGCGCGCGTTGTCGTCACCGCCGAACAGCGGCGCGGCTGTGTCTTCGTGCCGATGCACTGGAACGGCGAATACGCCGGCGACGGCCGGGTCAACGCGCTGGTCAATCCAGCGACCGATCCGATCTCCGGGCAGCCGGAGTCCAAGCACACGCCGGTCAAGGCGGCTGCTTACCTGCCGAAATGGCATGCCTTCATCCTTAGCCGGCAGGAGATCGAGCGTCCTGCTGCGGGCTACTGGGTTGGTGGGCTGTCAGGCACCTGCTGGCGGATGGAACTCGCTGGCGACGAGCGGCCGCCGAGCTGGCGCGATTGGGCGCGGGCGCAGCTTCGCGTCGGGTATGACGACATCGAGTGGATCGCCTATCGCGATCCGAAGGCCGGCCGTTTCCGCTACGCGGCCGTTCGCGCCGGCCGGCTGGAAGGTTGCGTATTTATCGCTCCCGATCACAAGCTGGTCTCGCGGTCGTGGTTATCAGGGCTATTCGCCGAGCAGGCAATATCGCCGAATGCGCGGATGTCGCTGCTGACAGGGCAGCCGCTCGATGCCAGCCAGGATGTCGGGCCGATCGTGTGCTCGTGCTTCGGCGTCGGACAGCATCAGATCTCGGCCGAAATCCAAAGGGGGGCGGCCAGCGTCGAAGACGTCGGCCGGCGTCTGAAGGCCGGTACCAATTGCGGTGCCTGCAAGCCGGAGATCGGCAAGCTGCTGCGCGGCGCGGCCGTGCGGGACTCGCAGCCGGCATGAACCGCTAATTCTTGATCACGTAGAGCGGCGTTCGCAGCGTTAGCTGGTACGACGGCTTCGGTGCCCATGCGATCTGCGCAGTAATACCGAACAGACGATTATCGTTGTCGTCCATGCGGTCGAGGTCGAACCGCACGATCGGCTGCGTGAAGGCTGGAAACGGCGTCAGGTTCAGAAGCTGCGCGCCGCCGAAGTGCTGCACGCCGAAGCGGCCGGTGAATTTCCAGTTGTTGTCCCACTGATAATAGCCGCCGACATAGCCCATGATATCCGGGCTGACGCGGGCGAGCGGGGTATCCACCAGGACCCTGGTGTATTGCGCGCCAGCGAGCAGCCCGCGCGTCTGATCCGCGTTCAGCGCATAGTCCGCTTCGAGAATGGCGTTGTAAGCCGTCGTAGCCAGCGGGGCGTCCGAAATCGACCGCGTCACGTTGGACTGAACGGTGATGGTTGGAAACATGCCACCGTTCTGCTGATAGATGTCGGCCTGGAATCCGACGGTAAAGGCGTAGACCGAGAACGTCGTCCAGGGATCGCTACCGGCCTGTGATGTGGCTCCGCTGACGCCGCCATAGACTGAGAGCCGATCGTTGACATCGACGGTCAAAGGCAGGTCGACCGAGAGGCTTTGGCTGGACGGCGAGGTAAGGCTTCGGAGCGAGGAAAGGTTCGAAAGCCTCGACAGCAAGGGTGGCGCGCTGAATCCGATCGAGAGCGAGCCGGCGGGCAGCGTCGCGTAGATGGTTCTCATATCGAGATAGAAGTTCGGCAGGGTTGGCTTGGTTGTTGTCTCCATCTCATCGTCGTCATCGTCCTTTCCAAGGGCTGCGCCGGAAAGGCAGAACGACAACAGCACGCCCAGCGCTATGCCTCTGGCGGATCGCGCCGGGGAGAATGGCAGACCGCGCGGTGCAGTGGATCTGGTAAAATTCGTGCTCAATCGACGCCGCCTTTGATCGGCCAAGATGACCACTTGGCCGCGGCGGACACAAGAAGCCACGACTACGCGGGCTCCGATCTCATGACGGGTGTGGCGCGTTTGCGCCGGTGCGTCGTCGTCGTTTTCGCGGGCTGACTCCTTATCGGGGAGGTGAAGTTCTGCTCGACCGCGAGATCGCCGAGAACACCAGCGCAGCGACGATACCAGACAGCAGCGAAGCCATGAGAACGCCAAGCCGGACTTGCTTAAGGACCGCTTCGTCGTCGAACGCCAGCGTGCCGATGAAGAGGCTCATGGTGAAGCCGATGCCGGTCAGGACGGCCATTGCATAGAGTTTTGTAGTCGTGGTCCCTTCCGGCATCGCAGCCAGGCCCAGCCTGATCGCAAGCATCGAAGCGACAAACACCCCGACCTGCTTGCCGACGAAAAGCCCTGCGATAATGCCAAGCGTTATCGGCTCCGCCAGCTTTGACAAGGTCAATCCGTGAAGCGATACGCCGGCATTCGCGAAGGCGAAAATCGGCACGATGGCGAAAATCACCCACGGTCTCAACGCGTGTTCGGTATCTTCGAGCAGGCTATGCCCGTCGCGTCTGGTCAGCGGCATCGCAAGGCCGACAGCGACGCCGGCCAGCGTCGCATGCACGCCGGATTTCAGAACGCAGACCCAGGTGAACAATCCCGCGATCAGATAGAACGATGGCCTGCGCACATCGAGCAGGTTGAGAACCGCGAGCGCCACGACGCCAAGTGCGCCGAGCGCCAGTGCCAGAACCGAAAGGTCGGCGGTATAGAAGATCGCGATGACGACGATCGCCATCAGATCGTCGATAATCGCGAGCGCCAACAGAAAGGTCTTCAGCGAAGCCGGCACCTTGCGTCCCAGCATGGCGCAAACACCCAATGCAAAGGCGATGTCGGTCGCCGCCGGTATGGCCCAGCCGCGCAACGCGTGGGCATCGCCCCAGTTCACCGCGGCAAAGATCGCGGCCGGTGTGACGAAGCCGCCGAACGCGGCGATCACGGGCAATGCGGCCTGCTTTGCGCTCGACAGCGCGCCCTCGATCGCCTCGCGCTTGATCTCGAGCCCTACCAGCAGAAAGAACACCGCCATCAAGCCGTCATTGATCCAGTGATCGACGGTCTTGCTCAGTCCGATCGATCCGATCCGGACCTCGCCGGTGGTCCGCAACAGCGCCTCGTATTGCGGCCCAAGGGGCGAGTTTGCAACGATGAGAGCGGCGATGGCGGTAAGGCCGAGAACGACGCCTCCATAGAGACCCGCGTTGTCGGATTCGCCAGATGCCGGAGCCTTGGCCGTCATGAACCAGCCTTCATGAACCAGCCTTGCCGGCCGTATTGATGGCGACCGACAGCGCGAGCTTGGTTTCCTCGACAATATCCTCGACCAGTTCTTCCCGGCTGACATGGGCAACCTGGCCGGTGAGCAATCCCTGTTCGGCAAGCATGATCACGCCGTGCAGCGAAGCCCAGACCTTCAGGGCGCTACGCTCGCGCAACAGCCCCACGGCGGGGACCTCCAGCGCTTCCACCAGGAGTTCGAAGGTTTCCATTGCCGCGCTGTGCAGCTCGCTGCCTTTCGGCGCACATGCCATGGTTCGCGAAGCGAACATCAGGCGATAGATGCCGTTGCGGCGCAGGCCGAAATCAAGCGTGAGCTGCGCGAAGCGCGACAGCTTCGATTGCTTCGACGGCTTTTCGATCGCAGTACGCATCATCGCGCTGAACTGGCGGAACGCTTCGGCCGTGACGGCGGTCAGCAGCGTCTCGCGATCGGCAAAATGCTTGTAGGGCGCCGGCTGCGAGACGCCGAGTTTCTTGGCAAGCGCGCTGATGCTGATCGCTTCGGGGCCGCCGAGCTCGACTTCGTGCAACGCGGCCTGAACCAGGGCATCGCGGAGATCCCCATGGTGATAGGCGTTGAGCGCTTTGCGTGCGGGTCGAGGCGGCATTTCAATGTCATGATCTATAACTTTTGACTTGACAGCACAACGGCAGCGCGAATGTAATATGATATAACTTCGCGGGTAGGCCGGCGGGTCTGTGCCGCCGTGCCGAAGGATGCCGACAGAAGAACACCGCGCGGCAAAGCGCGCCGCCAAAAGGGAAACGCTGCGATGGCTGGAAAGCTGAAAATCCGCGTCGACCAGGACAAATGTCAGGGCCATGCGCGCTGCAAATCACTGGCGCCCGAACTGTTCGACCTCGACGAATTCGGCAACGCACACGAAGTCGGCGACGGCTCCGTGCCCGCGGGCCTGGAAGACAAGGCATGGCTCGCTCAGAGCAACTGCCCCGAGATCGCCATCGAGGTGACCGAGGAATAATGCGCTCGCGCGATCTTTACTCCATCTGGATCTGAACGAACCAAGCAGAGGAATTGCTCCGATGTCCGATTCCGCCAGCATCATGCCCGAACATCCCCCGGTCACCGATTGGGTCAACGATTTCGACCACACCGATCCGACATGGACGGAAAACCCGTTCCCGATCTGGGAAAAGCTGCGCGCGGCGTCGCCCGTCGTTCACACCGATCGGTTTCTCGGCTGCTACATGCCGACCACCTACGAGGCGGTAAAGGAAATCGCCTACGACACCGACCATTTTTCGTCGCGGCGCGTCATCGTGCGCGACGTGCGGCCGGAGATCACGGCGAGGGCGCCGCCGATCACCTCCGATCCGCCCGAGCACAAGCCGGCAAAGCAATTGCTGCTGCCGCCGTTCACGCCGGATGCGATGAAGAAGCTCGAGCCGCGGGTGCGCGCGATCTGTAACGAGCTGATCGACGAGTTCATCGCCGACGGAAAATGTGACGCTGCCGCTCGCTACACCAAGCACGTTCCGGTTCGCGCCATCGCGCATATGCTCGGGATTCCCGAGAAGGACGGCGATCTCTTCATCAGGTGGATTCACGGTATCCTCGAACTCGGTATCAAGGATGACAACGCGCTGATGGAGGCGGTGAGGGAGATGACCGGCTATTTTGCCGGCCATATCGAGCATCGCAAGAAGCATCCGACCGACGACCTGATCTCGACGCTGATGAATGCGAGGGACAAGGACGGAAACCCGCTGGCGGACGAGCATGTGCTGGGTTCGCTGCGGCTGCTCCTGATCGCCGGCATCGACACCACCTGGAGCGCGATCGGCTCCTCGCTGTGGCATCTGGCGAAGACGCCGGCGGACCGCGAGCGCCTCGTCGCGGAGCCCGAACTGATGCCGCTTGCGGTCGAGGAATTGCTGCGGGCCTATTCGCCGGTGACGATGGCGCGCGAGGTGATGAAGGAGACGACCGTCAGCGGCTGTCCGGTGAAGCCCGGCAACATGGTACTGTTGTCGTTCCCGGCCGCGAACCGCGATCCGGCGATGTTCCCAGATGCCGAAAAGGTGGTGATCGACCGCAAGGAAAATCGCCACGCTGCGTTCGGCCTCGGCATTCACCGCTGCGTCGGCTCCAACCTGGCGCGCATGGAAATGACCGTTGCGATCGAGGAGTGGCTGAAGCGAATTCCGGATTTCAGGCTCGATCCCGCCGGCAAGGTCACCTGGTCGGAAGGCACCGTGCGCGGCCCGCGCCAGTTGCCTGTTCTGTTCGGCAAGGCGAGCTGAGCATTCGACGAGTACAGCGGGGAGGGCCGATCGTCTCGGCCCTCCTTTTGAGTTCTACTTG
Source organism: Bradyrhizobium sp. AZCC 2176 (assembly GCF_036924645.1). Classification (NCBI taxonomy): domain Bacteria; kingdom Pseudomonadati; phylum Pseudomonadota; class Alphaproteobacteria; order Hyphomicrobiales; family Nitrobacteraceae; genus Bradyrhizobium; species Bradyrhizobium sp. AZCC 2176. The sequence goes on from NZ_JAZHRX010000001.1 coordinate 3,903,539, forward strand.
ATCTCGATCTTGGCGGCGTGCCGGGAGGCAATTGCAGCGTGCAGATCATTTCTTCGAGCAGGTTGTAGGCCTGCTCGGTCAGACTTTCGGCTTCCGCCGTTTCTGACCCGGGTTGCTTGGATTTCTTCGCAGTTTTGGGCAAGGCGGCTGATCCGTCGCTCCGACGCGGGTTGGCGCGGATGGACGAGGAAGCCCTGATCGGGCTCGAGAATATCAAGCAGAACGTCGAGAAGCGTTTCGCCAAAGCCGGTCAGGCCTGACGCATGGCCGGAAATCGCGGGCTCGTCGTCCGAATCGGTGTGAAGAAGTGCCAGGGGCACGCACGTTGTCATGCGCTGGCGCCCGAGCTGTTTGAGCTTGATGAATTCGGCAACGCGCGTGTCCGCGGCTGTGGCCAAGTCTCCTCCGCTCTCGAAGACAAGGCCTGGATCGCCAGAGCCAATTGCCCGGAACTGGCGATCGAGATCGTCGAGGAGACGCATGTGGCAGGCTGATGGATTGACCGCGCGGCCGGTTGCAGCGATCATCGGGCGGTTCAAGGGCAACGATAGCGCGGAGCGTGCAATGACGGGTGAGCCGGAGACAGGCGGTCCGCGACCGTTACGCGAGATCGCGAGCTACCACGCCCATATCTATTACGATCCGGCGGCGTCGCGGGCCGAGGCCGAGCAGTTGCGAACCTGGATCGGTGAGCGCTTCTCGGTCACGCTCGGACGCTGGCACGACGTCAAGGTCGGCCCGCACGATCAGGCCATGTACCAGGTCGCCTTTGGGCGGGAGATATTCCCCGAGTTGGTGCCCTGGCTGATGCTCAACCATGGCAAATTGAGCGTTCTGGTCCACCCGAATACGACCAACCCGCGCCGAGACCATCTCGCCGATCCGATCTGGATCGGGCCGGCGCTCGCCGTGCATGCCGACAAGCTACCGGAGCACGCCGAGATGGAAGAGGCGCCTGCGCCGAATACCAATCCGATTCTGCGGCCCTGAGCGCGGTCGCGCTGGGGAATCCCGGCCCGGTTTACCATTACAGCGCTTGAATCCGTGGATTCGGCCGGTCATGATGGCAGCGAGCGCCTGTCTCGATTATGCCTTACTTTGGTTTGCATTATGGTGGGACTTATTCGGTGAATCCATTAGGAATCAGACGTGATTCCGAAGCGCCGAGCCGGGGACGGATGGATAGAAGGACGACCAGCAAAGCCGGGCTTGCTTCGAGCCGCGGTACCCGTTTGCTCCGCGAAGCGGCATTCGGCACAGCGGCGCTTGCCATGGCGCTGGGGCTGGCCGCTTGGGTGACCGATTTCGACCTGGCCGCCTGGATCAATCCCGCATCCGCGAATGTCGGCAGCACATCCTCATTCGACGAGCGCTTCGGCCCGGCCTCGGTGCGCCGTTCGCTGGCCATCAACTACCCCTGGCGTCCTGCCGCCCGCTCGGAGCGTTCGAATTTCGATGCGGAGTTCGGCCACATCGAAAGCCAGTTGGGCGGACCATTGCGTGAGGAGCAGAACGTCCAGCCCGAGCCGTCCGCCTCGACAGCCGAGGCGGCAATCCCGCTGCCGAGAGCCCGGCCGGTGCTGGCCAATCTTCAGTCGGTGAGAAGCGACCCAGCGCCGGTTTCGTCTGACAACCGCACCATGTTCGAGAAGCTCGCCGATCTGGTGCCGATGCGCTTCTCGCTGGCATCGCTGACGCCGGGGGACGGGCTGCTCGGCGAGCGCAAGGATCTGCCGGCGCTCGGCTATGACAGCCAGACGGCGGTCTACGACATTTCGGCCCGCGCCGTTTACTTGCCGAACGGCACCAAGCTCGAGGCACACTCCGGGCTCGGCGGCCTGATGGACAATCCGGCCTATGTCGACCAGCGCATGGTCGGCGCGACGCCACCGAACGTCTACGACCTCAAGCCGCGTGAAAAGCTGTTTCATGGTGTCGCGGCGCTGCGCATGACCCCCGTGGGCGAAAGCGAAATGCACGGGCGAACGGGCCTGCTGGTGCACAGCTATCTGCTCGGCCCCAACGGCGATTCCAACGGCTGCGTTTCGATCAAGGATTATGACAGGTTCCTGGCGGCGTACCGGAACGGCGAGGTCAAGCGCCTTGTCGTGGTGCCGAGCTTGCGCGAGGGCCTCACTGCGTCGCGGCGTTCACCGTCCCCGTCATGAGCGCAGTCGCAGGCGATGCCGCCGCTTCCGACACGCCGCTGCGTGCGGTTTTCAAGATCAACCTGAACGGCAAGACGGTGTCGATCGCAACGGTTGGCCAGGCCTATCGATTCATCACCAATCTCAGCGCGATCGAGTGGATCGAATTCCGCGCGCTGCACGCCGATGCCGTGAGGTCCCTGCAGGGCGCCGCTGATAATGCGATGCTGACCGTGCAGGCGACCAATGCCCTCCGTATGCTGTTCGTCCGCGCGAAGCTTCTGTGAAGGCGCTCACAGGCGCTTGAGAAATACGTCCGAAGGAAACCTCCGCAATGCCCGGAAGTCGCGCCGAGATTGAAGATGACCGCCTGATCCGCGAATTGCTGCAGAACTGGGCGATCTGGCGCGATGCCGGCGACTGGGAGCGTTTTCGCACCGTCTGGCATCCGGACGGCCGCATGATGGCGACCTGGACGCAGGGCACCGGCGACGAGTTCATCGAAATCAGCAAGCAGGCCTGGGCCAAGGGGATCAGCATCCTGCATTTCCTCGGTGGTATCTCGGTCGACCTCGCCGGACACCGCGCCATCTCGCAGACCAAGATGACGATCTCGCAGCGCGCTGAGGTCGAGGGCGTGCTGTGCGACGTGCTCTGCACCGGGCGGTTCTACGATTTCCTCGAAAAGCGCGACGGGCGCTGGGGCATCGTGCTGCGCCAGCCGATCTATGAGAAGGACCGCATGGACCCGGTCACACCAGGCGCAGCGCCTGTCCTCGACAAGGCGCTGCTCGAACAATTTCCGCCGGGCTACCGGCACCTCGCCTATTTGCAAACCCGCATCGGTTACGCTGTGAAGCGCGACATGCCCGGCCTGAAGGGGCCCGAAGTCGAGGCTTTGTACGCCCGGGGTACGGCGTGGCTGCAGGGCAAGCCGCTTAGCTGATCTCCCTTTAGCTGATTTCCTTGCGCACCGTGGCGGCTGCGTCGCACATCGCCTTCAGCTTTCCGAACGCGACGTGGCGCGGCATGTATTTCATGCCGCAATCGGGGGCGACGACAAGGCGATCGGCGGCGACATGGTTTAGCCCGTTGCGAATTCGATCCGCGACGACCTCGGCCGGCTCGATCTCGGGATTGCCGAGGTCGAGCACGCCGAGCATGATTTTCTTCGACGACAGATCCTTGAGCACGCCGAGGTCGAGTTTCGGCTGCGCCGCCTCGATCGAGATCTGCTCAGCCTTGGTATCGGCGAGCTCGGCAAGGAAGGAATAGCCGGCCGGCTTGGTCGAGCCGAGCACGACCGCGGCATAGCCGAAGCACAGATGCACCACGGTCGGCACGGTGATGCCCTCGAGCGCGCGGTTGATCGCTTTTACGGCATAGCGGCGGGCAAGGTCCGGATTGTTGCGTACCCAGGGCTCATCTAGCTGGATCACGTCGGCGCCGGACTTTTGCAGGTCGAGCGCCTCGGCGTTGACGGCGGCAGCGAACGCCATCGCCAGTTCCTCGTCGTCCTTGTAGAATTCGTTCTTGGCCTGCTGGCTCATCGTGAACGGGCCGGGCAGGGTGATCTTGGCCGCGCGATCAGTGTTCTGGCGCAGGAATTCCATGTCGCGCAGTTCGACCGGGCCGCGGCGTTTCACCGGGCCCGTGACGCGCGGCACCGGCGTCTGGTGCCCACTTCGCGAGGTGATCATCGCCGGATTTTCGTCATCGATGCCTTCGAGTGCGGTGGCAAACCGGTTGGAGTAGCTTTCGCGGCGGATTTCGCCATCGGTCACGATGTCGACCCCGGCGCGCTCCATGTCCCTGATCGCAACGATGGTAGCGTCGTCCTGCGCCTCCTCGAGATGTTGGGCCGGCAACCGCCACATCGCATGCATGCGCGTGCGCGGCACCACCTTCGACAGCATCGCGCGATCGACCAGCCATTCCGGCTGCGGATAGCTGCCGACAACGGTGGTCGGCAGCAGGTGCTTTGGCAGGTTCATGATCGTCTCCTTGCTCTTGCTATTTTGATTGCCATAGCGTTTTCGAGCGAAGTGGGTACCGGTTCGCGTGAAGAAAACGCGTCAACAGAAAACTGGTTCAGGCGGCGCGTGTCGCAGCAGCCGCAACCTCGTCCTTGACCGGATTGCGCAGCACGCCGATGCCGGACACCTCGACCTCGACCACGTCGCCATCCTTCATCCAGAGCGGCGGCGTGCGGTAGGCGCCGACGCCGCCGGTGGTGCCGGTCACGATGACGTCGCCGGGGACAAGTTCGGTGAAGGTCGAGCAGTAGGCGATCAGGGCAGGAACGTCGAACACAAGGTCGGAGATCGGCGCGGCCTGCACCTCGACGCCGTTGAGGCGGGTGGCGATGGTCTGCTTGCCGATGTCGGGGATCTCGTCCGTCGTGACCATCCACGGTCCGAATCCGCCGGTGCCGACGAAATTCTTGCCGGGCGCGAATTGCGAGGTGTGGCGCTGCCAATCGCGGATGCTGCCGTCATTGTAGCAGGCATAGCCGGCGACATGCGCCAGCGCCGTCTCGCGCGAAATGCGGCGGCCGGCCTTGCCGATGATGACGGCCATCTCGCCCTCATAGTCAAAGCGCTCCGACTCCAGCGGCCGGATCATCGGCTGGCCGCCGCCGACCTGGCTGTTGGCAAAGCGGGTGAAGATCATCGGATGCGGCGGGGTGGGATGGCCGCTTTCGGCGAGGTGCGTGGCGTAGTTGACACCGATACAGAAGATCTTGTCGGGATCTGGAATGGTCGGCAGCAGCTCGATTTCGGCGAACGCGTAGTCCGGCCGTTCGTTTTGCAGCGCGCTCAAGGCATTGAGCGCTCCGTCCGCGAGCAACATCTTCAGGGTCGGCCACTCCTTCAGCCGCTTGCCGGCGTCGATGACGCCGGCATTTGTCACCAGTCCGTAGGTTGCCGTCTGACCTGCCTTGAAACTCGCGATCTTCATTCTTCGGTACCTTCTTCGATCGAGGAAACATAGGGTTCGATGGATCGTACGATTTCGCCCGAACGGATCGGAACGCAATCGGGCGGAAAGTCCTGACGGAAACGTGCGCCTGCTTTCCCGGCGCGGTCGATAAAGTGTTCGAGATGGTTCATCGCGCCGCTGGGCAGGTCGTGCAGAACCATGAGGCTCCACGGCTGCGACCGGCACTGCTCCAAGGCCCGGTCGGCCCAGCCGTCGGGGTCGTCCCAGTCGCGCGGGATCGCGTTCCAGAGCACGCAGCTATGCTTGTTGCGCGTGAGATATTCGACCACGGAAGGTTTCAACAGCCGCTCGTCGAGATGGCCGCCGCCGCCGAACGGCCGGAACCAGCGATTGGCATGCGCGAGATCGCCGATCGCATCCTGCGTCCGGCCGATCTCGTGCTGTGCCGTTGCGGGATCGCGTTGCTGTCCGAGTGGCACCGTGTGCGTAAACGTGTGATTGCCGATCCAGTGGCCTTCGTCATGCGCCCGCGCCGCAAGTCGGCGGCGTTCGGGGTCGCCAAGCTTTTCGCCGATCACGAAGAAGGTCGCCTGGATGCCGCGTTCGCGCAGAACGTCGAGCACGCGCGGCGTCACGCCAGGCTCGGGACCGTTGTCGAATGTCAGCGTCAGGTCGAACACGCGTACTCCGTCAGGTCGCAGGCTGGATGGCGCCGGCGGTGATCTCGTCGGCGGCGCGCTGGCCGGCACGTGACCCCGTCTGCCAGATCGCGGCCCTGCGCTCGATCGATTTGATGACGGCGTTGAAGGCAATCGCCATCGCCAGCACCAGCAGCACGCCCGCGAACACATGCGGGCTGTCGAGAATGGTGCGGTAGCGGGAAATCAAGTAGCCGATACCGGCGGACGAAATCAGCATCTCCGACACGACAACGCCGACGATCACGAGCGCACCGCCGACGCGCAGCCCCGACAGCACGGTCGGGATTGCCGCCGGAATGATCACGCGAACCAGCCGCTGGCCCAGCGTCGCGCCCATGCTGCGCGCGGCCAGCAGTAATTGCGGATCGATGGTCTGGATCCCGGCCGCTGTGGCAAGCATCGTCGGCAGGAAGCCATAGATCGAGGCGAAGGCGATCTTGGATTCCGAGCCGATGCCGAGCCACACCGTGAAGACAGGATAGAGAATGACCAGCGGCACCGCATAGAGGCTCGATACCATCGGCATGACCAGGATGCGCGGCCGCGGCAGGCTGCCGACGATGGCGCCCAGCAAAATGCCGCCACCACAGGCGAACGCCATCGATATTGCGACCTCGTAGAGCGTCACGGCGAGCGCGTGGCCGTATTCGCTTGCCTCGTTCCAGCCGGCCGCTAGCGTTGACGACAGCGAGGGCAGGAACAATTCCGGAATGAACCCGGCGCGCGGCAGGATCTCCCACAGCACGATGAGGCCGATCACGATCAATCTGCGAAGCGTCGCTGAAGTCATCTCTGCCTCACGCTGATTTGCGGATATGCCGCCAGATGCGGTCGCGCAGGGTGCCGAACGTGTCGCCACTCAGCATTTCATATGTACGCGGGCGGGGCAGCGCGACCTGCAGATGATCGACAATGCGGCCGGGGCGCGGCGACATCACGATCACCTCGTCAGCGAGATAGACCGCCTCCGTCAGGCTGTGGGTGACGAACACCACCGTCTTGCCGGTGGCCGCCCAGATCCGCAGCAGTTCGTCGCCCATGGTCATGCGGGTCTGTTCGTCCAGCGCCGCGAATGGCTCGTCCATCAACAGCACCGGCGGGTCCTGCACCAGGCCGCGCGCGATCGAGACGCGCTGCTTCATGCCGCCGGACAATTCATGCGGATGGCGCCTGCCGAAGCCGTCGAGGCCGACAAGTTTCAGTGCATCCTGCGCCCTGGTGCGACGATCGCTTTTCGTGACGCCGCGCAGCGCGAGCGGAAATTCGACGTTTTCTTCCGCCGTCAGCCAGGGAAACAGGCTGGCTTCCTGAAACACTACGCCGACGCGATTTGGATCGGGCTCGGGGATGGGTGCGCCGCTGATGGTGATGGTGCCGGAGGTCTGCTGGCGCAAGCCCGCCATCATCATCAGAAGCGTCGACTTACCGCAGCCGCTCGGGCCGACCAGCACGACGAAGCGGCCGGGCTTGACGTCGAGCGAGACGTCGTCCAGCGCGACGACGTCCTGCGTCGTGGTCTTGAAGATCTGACCGACATTGCGGACCTCGATCGCGCCGACCGGTTTCAGCGGGGTTATGTTCGCCAATGGCTGCATCGTGTTTCCACCCATCTGACCAGTTCATTGAAGGCGATCGCGATCACGGCGATCATCACCACGCCGGCCAGCAACTGCTTCATCTGAAAATTCTCGCCCCACGTCGCGATCTGATGGCCGATGCCGTCGCGCGAGGCGTACATTTCGGCGAGGATCACGCCGGTGAGATTGAAGATCATCGAGATCCGCAGCGCCTCCAGCAGAACGGGGAGCATGCTCGGCAGATAGACGCGAAACGCGGTCTGCATCGGTGTCGCGCCATAGGAGCGAGCGACGGTCAGATGCTCGACCTTGACAGACTCCACCGCCGTCGTGGTCGACATGATCACGATGAAGATGGTCGAGAAGAAGCCGAAGCCGACTTTCTGCGCAAAGCCGACGCCGAACACCAGGATAAACATCGGCAGGAAGATCGACTTTGGAATGCTGAACGCGAAGAACAGCAGCGGCTTTGCCACATCGGAGAAATAGCGGTTCTCCGCGATCAGGAAGCCGATCAGCGCGCCGAACGGGACGGCGAGCGCGAACGCGGTCAACACTTCGGTCGCGGTGACCGCCAGATCCTTGCGCACGCTCGCCCGCTGCAGGAGATCGCCGAGTGTTGCGAGTGTGTCGGAGGCAGAAGGGAGCAGGCGCGGGTTGACGATGCCACTGCGCGACAGAATTTCCCATATCGCAAACAGCGCCACCACAATGGCGACCCGCGCCGCCTTTACGCCTAGCCCGCTTCGCATCGTGCCAACTCAGAACTTGGTCGGAACTGGCTTGAACTGCGTCGAGATGATCTCGGCGGCAGGCCCAAGGTCCTTCATGCCGCCGGCCTTGGCCATGTCGAGCGCGAGCTGAAGCTGCTCCGAGATCTTCGGGCCATCCATGCTGCCGTCGGTCTCCAGCTTTATGATCGTGTTCTCATATTCCAGCGCCGCGATCTCGGCCGGAATTTCGTAGAGTTCGGTGATCAGCTTGACGGAGGCATCCTTGTTGGCGCGCATGAACATCAGCGCGCCGTAGAGCGCGTTCAGCGTCTTCTGCACCATCTGCGGCTTGTCCTGCGCGTATTTGTCGAGCGCGATCCAGCCGGCGGCGAGGTTCGGCGGCACTTCCTTGGAGAAGTCGAGGATGGTGCGCGCTTCGCCCGATTTGGAGATCTGGAAGCTCAGCGGCGAGTAGACCACGGCCGCATCGACATTGCCGGCGAGCAGGTTCGGCACCAGTCCGCCGCCGCCGACGGGCACGCGCGTGAATTCGATCTTCTTGTCTTGCTGGGTCCACAGCGCCAGCAGGTCGGAGCCGGAGCCCGCGGAGGTGATCGCAACCTTCTTGCCGGCCAAATCCTTGACGCCGAGCGTCGATTTCGAAAGCGTCATCAACTGCCAGCCGTAATAGCCCGTGGCGGCACTGGCGAGCACCTTGGAGTTCACGCCTTTCTTGCGTCCGGCCGAGACCAGCGAGGTGGCGTCGAGAATGACGTCGGCGGCACCCGCCGCCATCGCCTCGAACGTCTCGGCGCCGCCGCGATAGATCGTGAGCTCCGCCGCGATGCCTTCCTTCTCGAACAGCTTTTGGCGTACCGCGGTTTCCGCGATCGTGGTCGGCCAGTAGGTCTTGGTGGGAAGGCCGATGCGGACGGTGTCAGCGGCATGCGCCATGCCTGATACTCCAAGCACGGTGGCTGCGGTGATCGTTGCCAGGATGTGGCGTCGCGTGATCTTCATTGTGACGTTTCCCTTTTGCTTTTTCTTGATTGGTTTGGTCTTCGAGCGGTCGATCAGGCGGTGTCACCACCTCCGAACGTGTTCGGCGTGGCGAGTTCGACGAGTTGCATGGTCGCCATGAAGTGCTTCGCGAGCGCTGCAACCGCCGCGTCGGCATCGCGCTTGAGCGTGGCGCGCACAATCGCTCCGTGTTCTGCCTCGACGTTGCGCGATTTTTCGTTGTTGCGCCGGATCGCGAGCCTTCGATAGCGCTCGCTCTGCTCGTGCAGCACATCGCGGAAGCCGAGCAGCCATTGCGAACCGCAGGCATTCACTAGCGTACGGTGGAAGACGCGGTGCCGCACCACCCATTCCTCATAGTGATGGGTCGGATCGTCGGGATAGGTGTGGGGAACGGCGCAGAGCGCGGCGAACGATTTTTCCACCGAGGCAAGCCATGCCGCGTCGCCGTGCTCGATCGAACGCCGCAGCGCCAGACCTTCGATATCGACGCGGGTTTGCGTCACGTCGCGAAGATCGGCTGATGATACCGGGCTGACACGAAAGCCGCGCTGGTCGGACGCCTGCACCAGCCCGTCGGCGACCAGCCGCGACAGCGCCTCGCGCACCGCGGCGAGGCTGACCGAAAACCGTTTTGCGAGGCCGGCGATATGCAGCTTCTGGCCCGGCAATAGCCGGGTCGAAAGAATATCCGCACGCAGCCGCTCCTGAACGGCGGACGTCAGGCTTCGAGGCCGTTCGTCGGCAAGGCTCTCACCAAAACTCAACCCGATATTGCTCATGGCGGCGGAGATTGGCGAGAGAGGGCGATGTCGTCAATCGAAAATCGATTTTTCCTCTAACCTGCTGCCTTCGCTACGATTTAAGGTGGAGCGGTTCACACGATAGCGGTCCCTTACATGCTTGGCGTCGCACGCCGCCAAAATCGTCGTGACAATCTGGCGGGAGCGACGTAAATAGATCGCATGAATAGTTCGCATGCGAAATAAAATGGCTTTGTCGAAATGACTCCACGCCGCGAGCACCGGCTTGTGTTCCTGCTCAACGTCGCGCAGCGCCGGCTGCAGCGCTGGATGGCAGCGCGAACCCAGTACAGCGGGGTAACGGCAGCGCAGTCCGGACTGCTGTTCATCCTCGGGCAGCGCGACGGCGTGCTGATGGGCGAGGCGGGCGCGGCGCTCGATCTGAGGCCACCCGGTATCAGCGGACTCGTTGACCGGATGACGGCGGCGAACCTGATCAAGCGGCGGGCCGATCCGGATGACGGGCGCGCGTGGCGGCTCTGGCTGACGCCGGCCGGGCGCGCGGCGATGGCGCAGTCGAAAGCTGGGCTCGCCGAGGTCAACGCGCGCCTCACGGACGGATTTACCGACGCCGAGGTCGATGTCGTCGCGCGCTGGCTTACCAGCTTGCAAAGCAGATTTCCCAGAGGAGAAGATGAATGACAGATCACATCAAGATCGAGAAGAGCGACGGCATTTTGAGCCTGACGATGGCGCGACCTGACAAGAAGAACGCGCTGACCAACGCGATGTACGGCGCGCTGGCCGACGCCATGGAAGCAGCCGAAACCGACGTTTCTGTCCGCGTCCTGCTGATCAGGGGCGAGGGCGACATGTTCACCGCCGGCAACGACGTCGGCGAGTTCGCCATGATGGCGACAGGCGCTTTTCAGGGCGAGCGGCATGTAGGCCGCTTCCTGCAGGCGCTCGCAAAATCGAGCCGTCCGCTGGTCGCCGCCGTCCAGGGACGCGCCGTCGGCATCGGCACCACGATGCTGCTGCATTGCGATCTGGTCGTGCTGGCCGAGAATGCGCTGCTGTCGACGCCGTTCGTCAATCTCGCATTGGTCCCGGAAGCGTCGTCCAGCCTGCTGATGCCGCTCCGCATCGGCTATGCGCGCGCCTATGAGATGTTCGCGCTCGGCGAAGCGGTGGATGCCAAGTCCGCGTTCACCTGGGGGCTCGCCAACCGGGTGGTGCCGCTCGATAAGCTCGATACGGAAGCGAGGGGGCTTGCATCACGGCTGGCGAAACAACCGGCGGGAGCCGTCAGTGCGACGAAGCGGCTGATGCGCAATCCGGAACTGCTCATGGCGCAGATCAATGCGGAAAGCGAACAGTTCGCGGCACGCCTGAAAACCGTGGAGGCGCGCGAGGCTTTCATGGCTTTCGCCGAACGCCGGCCACCGGACTTTTTGAAACTCGCCGCAAGCTGACCGGAGGAATTTCCGCAGGCGGCCGCTATTCGCAAACGTGCTCGGAGTGATGATGCGAAGGCGTCGTCATTCCGGGATGCGGCAGATTGCCCGACGATGTTGCTGCCTTCGCAATTGAAAGTCGTTTTTCCAGTACCTGCGACCGGGAGGCAATTGACCGGCTGGGGCGGCCCCGCTACCTCTTTTGAGCGCGTACGGGGAAACAAATGAAAAACAATAATGATGCGTCCGAATTCGACTACGTCATCGTCGGCGCCGGCTCTGCCGGGTGCGTGCTCGCCAATCGCCTGAGCGCCGACGGCAAGCATTCCGTGTTGCTCCTGGAGGCCGGGCCGAAGGATACCAATCTCTGGATCCATGTGCCACTCGGCTATGGAAAACTGTTCAAGGAAAAATCCGTCAACTGGATGTACCAGACCGAGCCGGAGCCGGGCCTGAATGGCCGTCAGGTATTCCAGCCGCGCGGCAAGGTGCTCGGCGGCTCCAGTTCGATCAACGGCCTGCTCTATGTGCGGGGCCAGCACGAGGATTACGATCGCTGGCGCCAGCGCGGCAATGCCGGCTGGGGCTATGACGACGTGCTGCCCTATTTCAAGAAGGCCGAGAACCAGCAGCGCGGTCCCGACAAATACCACGGCACGGACGGGCCGTTGCCGGTATCTGACTGGCGTCACCACGATCCGCTATCGGAGGCCTTCGTCGTCGCCGCCGCCGAGTCCGGCATTCCGACCAATCCCGATTTCAACGGCGCGACCCAGGAAGGCGCCGGATTTTTCCAGACCACGACAAGACGCGGTCGCCGCGCCAGCACGGCGTTTTCGTATCTGCGCCCGGCGAAGAGCCGCAGCAATTTGCACATCGAAACGTCTGCGCTGGCGCAGCGCATCCTGTTCGAAGGCCGCCGCGCCAAGGCGGTCGAATACAAGCAGGAAGGCCGCCTGCGAACCGCGCGAGCGCGCAAGGAAATCCTGGTTTCCAGCGGCGCGTATAACTCGCCGCAATTGCTGCAGCTCTCGGGCGTGGGACCGGCGGATCTATTGAAGCAGCACGGGATCGAGATCGTGCTCGATGCGCCGGGCGTCGGCAATGATCTGCAGGATCACATGCAGGTCCGCCTGATCACGCGCTGCGCGCAGAAAGTCACGCTGAACGATGTCGTCAATCATCCGATACGCAAGATGATGGCGGGCCTTCAATACGCCGCCTTGCGCAAGGGACCGCTGACGATCGCCGCAGGCACCTCGGGCGCATTCTTCAAGACCAGCCCGCGGCTGGCCTCGCCCGATATTCAGATTCATTTCCTGCCGTTCTCGACCGACAAGATGGGCGAGAAGCTTCACGCGCTTTCCGCGTTTACCGCGTCGGTCTGCCAGCTGCGCCCCGAAAGCCGCGGCTCGCTGCGCATCAGGAGCGCCGATCCCTCTGTGCCGCCGGAAATCCGCATCAACTATCTCGCGACCGAAACCGATCGCCGCGCCTTCATCGATGGCATCCGCATGCTGCGCCGGATTCTCGCAGCACCCGCGCTGAAGGCCTATGCGGTCGCAGAAGTCGATCCCGGTCCGAAAGTGCAGAGCGACGACGAATTGCTGGAGTTCTGCCGCCGCACCGGCAGCACGGTCTATCACCCGACCTCGACCTGTCGCATGGGGAGTGATGCGCTCGCTGTCGTCGACCAGCGGTTACGCGTCCGCGGCATCGAAGGCCTGCGCGTGGTCGATGCGTCCATCATGCCGGACCTGATGTCCGGCAATACCAACGCGCCGACCATCATGATCGCGGAGAAGGCATCCGACATGATTCTGGAAGACGCGCGGTAGCGAGTGACGGGCTACAAGGGCTACGAAGCTAGCCCTTATACGCCCGCACCCGCTTCAGCATCCGTTCGACATGGGCGATCGGCGTTTCCGGCTGGATGCCGTGGCCGAGGTTGAAGATCAGCCGCCCTTGCGCATAGTTCGCCAGCACGTCGTCGACGGCGCGGTCGAGTGCGGCGCCACCCGCGATCAGCGCCAGCGGGTCGAGGTTACCCTGCACCGCGACGCGGCTTTGCACACGCTCGCGGATCAATGACGGCTCGGCCGCCCAGTCGATGCTGACGGCATCGACATTTGTCGCTTCCACATAGGCCGGCAGCAGTGCGGCCGCGCCGCGCGGAAAGCCGATGATCTTCGCGTCAGGCGCTTTCGCGCGCACGCCGGCGACGATGCGTTTCGCAGGCTCGATCGACCAGCGCTCGAATTCGCGTGGCGGCAGCACGCCGGCCCAGGTATCGAAGATCTGCAATGCGTCCGCGCCGGCCTTGAGCTGGCCGAGCAAATACTGGATCGAGTTCTCCACCAGCACGTCGATGATTTCAGCGAACGCCTCGGGATGTCGATAGGCCATCATTCGCGCCGGCGCCTGGTCCGGCGTGCCTTGTCCCGCAACCATGTAGGTCGCGACCGTCCACGGCGCGCCGCAGAATCCGATCAACGCGATATCGGGAGCAAGCTCGCGGCGCACGCGGCGCAGCGCTTCATAAACCGGCTCAAGCTTGCCGAAATCGGCCGCGCGCGAGAGGCTCGACACTTGCTCCGGCGTGTCCAGCGGATCGAGCCGTGGGCCTTCACCGGCCTCGAAGTGCACGGAGCGGCCGAGCGCATAGGGGATGACGAGAATGTCGGAAAAGATGATCGCGGCGTCGAAGTTGAAACGGCGGATCGGCTGCAGCGTCACCTCGGCGGCATATTCCGGCGTGAAGCAGAGGTCGAGAAAGCTCCCGGCCTTGGCACGCAGCTCGCGATATTCCGGGAGATAGCGGCCGGCCTGGCGCATCATCCACGCCGGCGGCACCGTCTGCCTGCGGCCGGACAGCACTTCGATAAAAGGTTTCACGGCGGATTTCTGGGACAATCGAAAGGTTCCTACGGGACGGCGGAGATTTGCGCCTCTGATACACGCAGGTTCCCCCCGGGCCAAGGACGGATACCGGGGACGAGACATGGAACTGGCGTAAAACCGGGCCGTTGTCTCATCCACGGAGGTATCTCATGGCTGAGAAATTCAATCCTGCGCCGCATGACAAGCACGCTGAAGATCCCCGTGAAGCGCAGAAGGCCGACCGGGAGACCCGCGAGAAGCTCGAGGCCGGGCTGGTGGACACGTTTCCGGCGTCCGACCCCGTGAGCGCCGCGCAACCGGCGCCGACCAAAGCCGATGGCGATCGCGCAAACAAAACGCTGTGGGACAAGGTCCGTGCCGTCTTCCGCTGACGCAAATCTCAGTAATGCGGCGGCGGCTCGTTCACCGGGCCCGGCGCGTTGCTTTCGGCTTCCTGAAGGCGCTCCTTTAGTTCAGCGACCCGGCGCGTCAGCCTGTCGATCTCAACCCACTGCGCCGTGATCGTCTGGTTCAGCGTCTCGATGGTCACATCCTGATAGGTCAAGCGTATCTCCAGCGCCTCGACCCGTTCGCTCAGCGCGTTGACATCACTCATGGGAGCCATCGTTCATCTTATGCTCCCGCAGGCCATGGCCCAGCGCCACGCGTTCGTCGAATACGAAACACTCGCCGCGCCAGCGGCTTTCTTGTTCCGGCACGCCTTCCAGATAGCGGAGGATGCCGCCCTTGAGGTGGTAGACCTTGGTGAAGCCTTGCGCCAGCAGATAGGCGCTGGCCTTCTCGCACCGGATGCCGCCGGTGCAGAACATCGCGATCCGCTTGTGCCTGGCCGGGTCGAGTTGCTGCGTGGCGAATTCCTTGAACTGCCCAAAGCTCTTGAGGCCGGGATCGACCGCGCCCTCAAAGGTGCCCATCGCCACCTCGAAGGCGTTGCGGGTGTCGATGACAAGCGTGTCGGGCGCGGCGATCAGTTCGTTCCAGTCCGACGGCTCGACATAGGTGCCGACCTGTCGCGTCGGATCGACGGCTATATCTCCGAGCGTGACGATTTCCTTCTTCAGGCGGACCTTCAACCGCTGGAACGGCATCTCGGAAGCGCCTGAAAACTTGAGTTCGAGGTTATCGAGCCGGCCGCCGAAAAGGGCGCCATGCTGCAACTCGCGGACAAACGCGTCGATACCCTCGTCGCCGCCCGCAACCGTGCCGTTGATGCCCTCATGCGCCAGCAGCACGCTGCCCTTCAGACCGAAGCCTGCGGCAAGCGCGCGCAACGGCTCGCGCAGCTCCCGGAAGTCCGGCAGCGCGGCGAATTGGTAGAACGCGGCGACCTTGAGCGGCATGGCGATCGTTTATCAGGCCGGCCGGGGAGGGGAAACCCCGCAAAGCCCTGCATATTCCGCGCATTGCCTCTGACGCCCGCTTGGCATGCCAGCCATTGCCTCGCCGGGGATGAATATGCCAAGAACCGTCTGTAAGCCCGCCCGATGCCCTCCCTGCGGGATGCCCAAGAAATATTGAAGAAACGCTGAAAAGAAAGCACTCGCGATGAGGAATTTCCATTTCGCCGGCCGCTCGACGGTCCATGCCCAGAACGCGATGGTGGCTACCTCGCATCCGGAGGCCGCGCTGACCGCGATTGACGTGATGCGGGCGGGCGGCACGGCGGCGGACGCCGCAGTCGCGGCCTGCGCGCTGCTCGGCGTTATCGAGCCGCAATCGACCGGCATCGGCGGCGATTGCTTTGCGCTGATCCAGCCCAAAGGTGAAGGCAAGATCGTCGCCTATAACGGCTCCGGCCGCGCGCCGATGGCCGCCACGGCCGAATGGTACCTTGAGCGCAAGATCCATTCGGTGCCGCTGACCTCGGCCCACGCGGTGAGCATTCCCGGCGCGATCGATGCGTGGGCCACGATCCTGCGCGACCACGGCAAGATGGGGCTCGACACCCTGCTGCAGCCCGCGATCAAAGCGGCCGAAGAAGGCTATGTCGTCGCTCCTCGCATCGCCTTCGACTGGAAGAACCAGTTCGAGAAGTTGAAGAACGGCACCAACACCGAGCGCTATCTGTTGCCGCACGGCAAGCCGGCGGTAGCCGGCGACGTGATCCACCAGCCGGAATTGGGCAAGACGCTACGCGCCATCGCCAAGCACGGCCGCGACGCGTTCTATACGGGCGAGATCGCCGCCGACATGGTCGAAACCCTGCGCGGCATCGGCGGCCTGCACACGCTGGAAGACTTTGCCGCGCATTCGACCGAGACGACGTCGCCGATCGGCACGATGTACAAGGGCCACGATGTCTGGCAGTGCCCGCCGAACGGCCCTGGCATCACCATGCTGGTGATGCTGAACATCCTCTCCCGATTCGACTTGACGAAATTCCCCGCGCTCAGCATCGAGCGCTTCCATCTCGAGGCCGAAGCCGCCCGCATCGCCTACATGATGCGCGAGCAGTATATCGGCGATCCGCAGCAGGTACATGTCGACGTCGCCGGCATCCTCGCCAAGGAATTCGCCGAGGAGCACATCAAGAACATCAGGATGGACCGGCTGCTCGATTTGCCCAATGTGGCGCCGCCGATGAATCCGTCCACGGTCTACATCACCGTGGTCGACAAGGATCGCAACGTCTGCTCGTTCATCAATTCGATTGCGCATTCGTTCGGCTCGGCGATCGTGTCCAACAAGACCGGCATCCTGCTGCAGAATCGTGCCGGCGGCTTCCGGATCCAGCCCGGCCATCCCAACTGCATCGCGCCGGGCAAGCGGCCGCTGCACACCATCATTCCGTCACTCGCCACCAAAAACGGCCGCGCAGTGATGCCGTTCGGCGTCATGGGCGGCCAGTATCAGCCAGTGGGGCAGACCCGTGTGCTGACCAACATCCTCGACTACGGCTGCGACGTGCAGGAAGCCATCGATATGCCGCGCGGCCTGCATTACGAGGGCATCTATCAGCTCGAGGACAGCGTGCCGGCTGCCATCGTCGAGGGCCTGAAGAAGATCGGCCACAAGACTACCAGCGTGGTCGGTCCGCTCGGCGGCGGCCAGGCGATCTGGATCGACTGGGACAAGGGCACGCTGACCGGCGGCTCCGATCCCCGCAAGGACGGTTGCGCGCTGGGGTACTGAGCGTCTAGAAGCTCCGTCTCTCCAAGAAGAGGTTCAACAGATGCGCTTCTCCCGACGCACGATCATCCGGACCGCATTCGCCGCCGTGGCGGCCGCGGTTGCCACGCCCGTTGCCATCAGGATGGCTTCGGCCCAGACCGCAGGAAAACCCATGACCACAGCTTCAGGCTTGCAGATCATCGACAGCAAGGTCGGCACCGGCGCCTCGCCGAAGCCCGGCCAGACTTGCGTCATGCATTATACCGGATGGCTCTACGAGAATGGCCAGAAGGGCAAGAAATTCGATTCCTCCGTGGACCGCAACGAGCCGTTTGAGTTTCCGATCGGCCAGCGCCGGGTGATCGCGGGCTGGGACGAGGGTGTTGGCTCCATGAAGGTCGGCGGCAAGCGCACGCTGATCATTCCGCCTGAACTCGGCTACGGCGCGCGCGGCGCCGGCGGCGTCATCCCGCCGAATGCGACGTTGATGTTCGACGTCGAATTGCTGGCGGTGAAGTGACCGCGCACTGACAGGGGGAGCGCATCGTGAAGGTCTCGATCCTCGACGATTATTTCGACACGCTGCGCACCCTTGATTGCTTTGGGAAACTGTCCGGGCATGACGTCACGATCTGGAACGATCATGTCCAGGACGTCGACGTGCTGGCCGAACGCCTGCAGGATGCCGAGGCGCTGGTCCTGATCCGCGAGCGCACGCAAATACGCTCGCCGCTGCTGGAGCGCCTGCCGACACTGAAGCTGATCAGCCAGCGCAGCGTCTATCCGCATATCGACATCGAAACATGCACCCGGCTCGGCATTGTCGTGTCATCCAGCCAGCATGCCGATACGCCGTCTTATGCGACCGCCGAATTCACCTGGGGCCTGATCCTGGCCGCGATGCGCGCCATCCCGCAGCAGATGGCAGCGCTGAAAGCCGGCAAATGGCAGATCGGCGTCGGCCGCACGCTCCGCGGCAAGACGCTCGGTATCTACGGTTATGGGCGGATCGGTGCCGTCGTCGCCGGCTACGGCAAGGCGTTCGGCATGAACGTGCTGGTATGGGCGCGCGATCCGGCCATGGCGAAGGCCCGTGCCGACGGCTACGCGACCGCCGCCAGCAAGGCTGATTTCTTCGAACGATGCGACGTGCTTTCGCTGCACATGCGCCTGGTCGACGCCACGCGCGGCATCGTCAAGGCGGAAGATCTCGCGCGCATGAAACCCTCCGCGCTCCTGGTCAACACCAGCCGCGCGCCGTTGATCGAGCCGAATGCGCTGGTCAATGCGCTGCGCGCCGGCAGGCCCGGCATGGCGGCAATCGATGTCTATGAAAGGGAACCGCTCCGCGACGTCAACGATCCCCTGCTGACCATGGACAACGTGGTCTGCACGCCGCACCTCGGCTACGTCTCGCGCGACGAATACGAAATCCAGTTCACGGATATTTTCGACCAGATCCTGGCCTATGCCGCGGGCGCGCCGACGAATGTCGTTAACACGGATGTGATGTCCAGACGGCGCTGAGGCTCGGCAGGCACCAGGGCGTGGATCGTCGAGCAACGAGCCCGGCCATGACGAAAACCGGGGCGCCCATGCGCCGCCGGCTCGCTTAATCTTCTGGTTTGCGGCCCTGATTTTCGATACCGTTCGGACGAACGATTTTCCGGGAAGGCGCACAATGACCGGCACGCACGACCACACCCATTCCCACGATCACGATCATTCGCACGGCGATGCTGAGCGCTGGAAACATGACGGCGTCCGCGTCATTCCCGGCAATCAACTCGATCCCAACGTGCCGTCTACGGCGGGCATGGACCGCAAGGCTGCGATCAATTTCGCGCGCGTCGGCGCACAGAAATTATGGGCGGGCACCGTGACGATCCGGCCCGATGCCAAGACTGGCGCGCATCATCACGGCCATCTCGAAAGCATCATCTATGTGGTGAAGGGCAAGGCGCGGATGCGCTGGGGCGAGCATCTGCAGTTCACCGCGGAAGCCGGCCCCGGCGATTTCATCTTCGTGCCGCCCTACGTGCCGCATCAGGAGATCAACGCCAGCCGCGATGAGGTGCTGGAATGCGTACTGGTGCGGAGCGACGGCGAGGCGGTGGCGATCAACCTCGACATCGAGCCGGTGGAAAAGCCGGAAACCGTGCTGTGGGTCGATCCGGTGCACCGGGATCCCGCCGAGAAGAAGTAATAACAAAGGCCGCCTTCGTGCGGATGTCGCGGGGAATACCATGACGCTTGTTCGCTACGAGAGCACGGGTCACGTCGCCACCATCACGATGGACCGCGCATCCTCGCACAACGCGCTCAACAACGCGCTGTGTGACGAACTTAGGCAGGCCTGGCAGCGTTTCCACGACAGCGACGATCGCGTGGCGGTGCTCGCATCGTCGGAGGACGCGTATTTCTCTGTTGGCGCCGACGTGAAGGATCTCCCTGTCAATATGTGGCACGCGGTGCCCGGCCTGGGCGTCGAACTCGACAAGCCGGTCATTGCCGCGACGTCAGGATGGGTCGTCGGCGGTGCGTTCGTGCTGGTGCAGATGGCGGACATGTGCGTGGCATCGGAGACGACGCGCTTCATCTATCCCGAGGGCAAGATCGGCACTACCGCCGGCGGCATCTCCTCGGTGATGGCGCGCATGCCGCACAAGATCGCCATGGAGTTTCTTCTGGTCGGCGAGGAAATGTCGGCGGAGCGCGCCTACCAGATCGGCTTCGTCAACAAGGTCGCGCCGAAGGGCCAGCATGTCGCACTCGCCCAGCAGATGGCGGCCAAGATCGCCGCCAACGCGCCGCTGGTGGTCCGCGCGCTGAAGAAACTGGCCCGCGACGCCATGCCGAAGGGACCGCTGGAAGGGGTCGCCGAGGTGCGCCGACTGCTCGATGTCATCAGGGACAGCGAAGACCTGAAGGAAGGCGTCAAGGCGTTCGCCGAAAAGCGCAAGCCCGACTTCAAGGGCAGATAGCGGCCATTCGCCGCCGGATACCGGCGACCGCACGCCACTTCGCTGCCCGAAAAATAATTTGAAAGAGGATGTCGGATCCGCCGCGGCGGGTTCGTCCTTGGCTCGAGCCCTCCAAAAAAGGAACCCGATGATGGCCAAAATGATCTTCGTCAATCTGCCGGTCAGCGATCTCGCCCGCTCGACCGCCTTCTATCAGGCGATCGGCGCCGAAAAGAACCCGCAATTCTCCGATGACACGGGGTCCTGCATGGTGTTTTCCGACACCATCCACGTCATGCTGCTGACGCACGACAAGTATCGGCAGTTTACCTCGAAGAAGATCGCCGACGCCAAGGCCACGAGCCAGGTCCTGATCTGCCTTTCCGCCGACAGCCGCGACGCGGTGGACGATGTGGTTGGTAGGGCGAAAGGCGCGGGCGGCGGTGCCGATCCGGGTCCGAAGCAGGATTATGGCTTCATGTATGGCCGCAGCTTTGAAGATCCTGATGGGCACCACTGGGAAGTGATGTGGATGGATGTCGCTGCCGCCCAATCCGCCATGGCTCAAGCCTGACCAGTTCAAGCCTGTCGCAATCCGGAGTTCTCCGATGTCCAAGATTTCCCCCTGCCTGTGGTTTAGCAGCGAGGCCGAGGAGGCCGCAAACCTGTACGTCTCACTGCTGCCCGATTCCCGGATCGAGAAAGTCCAAAAGAACACCGTTGATAGTCCTGCCGGCAAGGCCGGTTCGGTGCTGGTGGTCGAATTCACGTTGGCCGGCCAGCGGTTCATGGCGCTGAATGGCAACAAGCCACTCGACTTCACCCACGCCGTCTCGTTCAAGATCGACTGCGCCGATCAGGCCGAGGTCGATCGGCTCTGGGACGCATTGCTAGCGGACGGCGGCAAGGCCGTGCAATGCGGCTGGCTGAAGGATCGCTACGGCGTGTCATGGCAGATCGTGCCGACCGCGGCAATGAAATACATCGGCGGTTCCGACACAGCCGGGGCGCAGCGCGCGATGCAGGCGATGATGGGCATGGTCAAGCTCGACATCGAAAGCCTGAAGCGCGCATATGAGGGCAAGAGCGCGGCGTAGCGCAGGTTTCGTAGGGTGGGCAAGCGACAGCGTGCCCACCATTCACGATGACAGTCTGCCGAGAGATCGTGGGCACGGCGCAAAGCGCACCTTTGCCCACCCTACACATTTCTAATAACTGACCCTCAAACCCACGCCGCCGTGGAGCGTGTTGCCGACCGGCTGCGGGCCGGCGGTGCCGTTGAAACGCGTTCAATGCGGTGGACATAAAAATCCGGAGCCGCCACACTCAAATTTGCCGCGATGTCATCCAGTCCCTGATTCCGCACCAGATTGTCTGTGAAGCCAGCAGCCCCATCACATTATGTCCTGCCCGATTCGATGATGCGCGCGGGCATCATCGCAGCAGTGCTGTTTGTTCTCGCGCATTTCGCAATGCTGATCGGCGTCACCACGCCGGAGAAATTCTATTTCGACGAGGTGCATTACGTGCCGGCGGCGCGGCAGATGCTCGAGCCAATAATGCCGCAGCCGACGCTCAATCCGATGCACCCGCCGCTCGCCAAGCAGTTCATCGCGCTGTCGATCCATTCGTTTGGCGATGGGCCGTTGGGCTGGCGCTATCCGGGCGTCCTGTTCGGATCGCTCGCCATCGTCGCCATGTATCTGTGCGGCCTGGCACTGTTCGCGGCGCAGGGGCCGGCCATCGCAGCGAGCCTGCTTGCCTTCTTCAACCAGATGCTGTTCGTGCAATCGCGGATCGCGATGCTGGATATTTTCGCGCTTACCTTCGGCCTGTTCGCCATCGCGGCGTTCATGCACGGCTTTCGAAGACAGCGGCCGCATCTGTGGTTCGCGCTTGCCGGGATCGGCTTCGGCTTGTCGATTGCCTGCAAATGGAGCGGGCTGTTCGTGCTCGCGGTCTGCATCGTCATCGTCGCCGTGATCCGCCTGATGCAAAGCTGGCGCACCCAATTCGCCGATGCCCGGCCCGACGATTGGTACCGGCCCGATCTTTGGCCCGGCTTCAAGGCCTGGCACTTTGCAGCGTGCTTCATTCTGATTCCAGCCGCCGTCTACTTCGCGACGTTCACTCCGCTGTACGGATTTTCGGTTCCAGATATCCTGGAAGCGCAACGGCGGATCTTTGGCGATAACACCACGACTGCGATCGCAGGCCACACCTACATGAGTTCATGGCCGTCCTGGCCGTTCCTGGTGCGCCCGGTCTGGTATCTCTTTGACAAGATCGGTGACGACCAGATCGCCGCCGTGGTCTTCCTCGGCAACCCGCTGATCCTGTGGCCTGCGCTGATTGCCGTCGTGATCTGTCTGCGCGACTGGATCGTAACGCGGCGGGTCGATGCCTTCCTGGTATTGGCGTTCTATTTCGGCCCATACCTCGCATGGGCGTTGCTGCCGCGAACGCTGGGCTTCATCTATTACTACCTGCCAGCCGCAACGACGGCGAACTTCGCGCTGGTGTATGCCTTGAAACGCGGCAGCATGCCGGGATGGCTGCTATGGACCTACGTTGCGGTCGGGTTTGCCGGCTTTGCCGCAATGTTGCCGGTATCGGCCGCGTTCATAGGTACCTCGATGGCGACGTTCAGCCGCCTGATGATCTTCCAGAACTGGATCTGAGCGGCACTGTGCCGATCGCCGAACGTGCAGCCGGATGACGATTGTGACGGCGGCGATGCTGTGGCC
Organism: Bradyrhizobium sp. AZCC 2176; assembly: GCF_036924645.1. NCBI lineage: Bacteria > Pseudomonadati > Pseudomonadota > Alphaproteobacteria > Hyphomicrobiales > Nitrobacteraceae > Bradyrhizobium > Bradyrhizobium sp. AZCC 2176. The sequence goes on from NZ_JAZHRX010000001.1 coordinate 3,926,562, forward strand.
GCTGCTGCCGAAGGTGCTCGCGCTGCCGTCGCCGTCGCAGCTTAGTGCGGCGAGTCGCCCTCCCGCAGGAGGGTATGTATCGGCGCGAGGCCGAGAACATGCTTCGACAGTCGCAGAAGATGGAAGCGATCGGGCAATTGACCGGCGGCGTGGCCCACGACTTCAACAATCTGCTCACGATCATCAGCGGCAATCTGGAGATCGTCGATCGTTGTTGCAGTCGTGGAGCGAGGCCACCCGCGAACGGTCCGGCCTGAGGTCTTGTTCATGACCGGCTATTCGCGGGATGCGATCGTGCATCAGGGCCGGCTGGATCCCGGGGTGTCGTTGCTGCAGAAGCCCGTCACCCAGGCCTTGCTGGCGTCAAAGATCAGGGAGATTCTCAACAAGGTGTTGATTGCGAAGGATTGGCGAGCCGTTACGTCGCATATCGCGGCTGCGACGAATGGAGATCCGCCTGCCGCAAGCGGCAGGCGGATCGGTCTTCAAAAACCTCACTTCGAGGCGGTCTTGGTGTCCATGTTGACGACCTGAACGCGGCGGTTGGTCGGGTCCGTCGGCGCATTCGGATCCTTCGGCCTGGTCTCGCCATAACCGACGGTGACGAGATTGGCGCCGGCGATGCCGTACTTCTCGGTCAGGTACTTCTTGATCGTGTCGGCGCGGCGCTCGGAAAGATCCTGGTTATACGTCTCGCTGCCGATTGCGTCGGTATGACCGGCGACCACGAAGGTCGAACCCTTCAGGCTCGAATCGGAGAGCGCCTTGCCGAGCTCCTGCACCGCGGTCACTGAGCCCTTGCTGATGTCGGCCGAATTGTAGTCGAACTGGATTTCGAGATCGATCTTCGGCTTGCTCGCGGCAAGTTCCGCAATCTCCTGACGCTCGCCGAGCGACAGCGACCGGGTCTTGCGGTTGCGCAGCGTGTTGACGAAGCTGGTTTCCTTGGCCTGCACGGCGGCATCCACCGGCTGCTGCGGGCCGCTCGAAAGGCCGCGGGTCGCGCCCGGCTTCGGCTTCAAGGCGTCCAGGATCTTGTCGGCCGAGACGGTGTCGCCGGCGACCGCCAGGCCCGCTGTCATCGACAGCGCGGCGCCGATAGTCGTGATTGAAAGAAAGCGGGTCATTGTCCAATCCTCACTGTTAACGCCTGCATACTGGCGTGCATGACGTTTTGATGCTGCGATCATAGGATGGGTTCAAAGCGACGAATGTGATTCAAGTCACACTGGTAAACAAGACGCGCTACCGCGGGCCGGAATCGTCTCGGCCTCGACCGTCACTTCTGCTGCGACGTCGGACGTCGTCTGGCCGGTCTCGACGTCGGTATCAGGCTTTCGCCAAGTTTGATAAAGGCTACTCGCGCTGTGCAGCGATCCGAGCCGCAGCGATTCGGCGATCTCAATGTCCCGCAGCACAACGCACGGCAGTGACAGGACGGTGCCAGCAGGGTTGCATCCGGAGTTTTGCGGGATAAGCGACCGCTGCATTACTATCCGCAGTTCGCTTCAGAAAAGAAAAACTGTGTACCGTCGCGCCAGCGCCGATCTCTGGACAACAAATCGGCCAGATGCGCGCCTAGCAAATCGACTCACAAAAAAATCTGAAGAAGAATTCGTTCGGGGCAACCAAACGGGCGGGGCGGGTGTTACAGTCAGTCAAGCGTCAGCGTGAGTACCAAGGTTATCGTACCAGCGCATCGGAGCCTGCCGGTTCCGGAAGTTCAATGCCAACACTAATAGGAGCGGCGATGATCGCCGCTGCAATTTTGCTGTCGACGCTGATCAATTCGCTCGGCAGCCGCTATGTCGGGTTCGAAAGCCCGACAGAGGAGAGCGCGTGGCTGGTCGATCGTCTCACCGGGCACGTCTACAAATGCCATGCGCCCCAGCCCGGCCGCGCCTCCTGCGAGGCCGAGATCGCAACCGGCAGCGTGGGGGAGCGGCCGAAGCGGTAAGCTGAGTTCGCGCCGCGCTCCGGCGACCACGGAACCCGGGACTCCCCTCACGCGCGAATCCCGCTACATTGTCGCGCGATGCCCCGCGCGACTGAACCCCGACCCCTGACCAAAACCGAAGCCCGGCGAATCTGGCTGCAAGCCCAGCGGCTCGATACGCGCGAGCCGTTCGGTGCCGGACCGCAGGCGGTTGCGGCGGCGGTGGACCATCTCGGCTATGTGCAGATCGACACCATTCACGTCATCGAGCGCTGCCATCATCACATCCTCTATAGCCGAATCCCGGCCTACGCCCGCGCGGACCTGCGCCAGGCGCAGAGCGTCGACAAGAGCGTGTTCGAATACTGGACGCATGCGTTGTCCTATGTTCCGGCGAAGGATTTCCGCTTTTTCGTTCCGGCGATGCGGGAGCACCGGCGTGAGGGCCATCGATGGTTTGCTTCCGTAAAGCCCGAGGACACCCGCAAGGTGATGCGGCTGTTGCGGCGCGACGGCGCGCTGACCATCCGCGATATCGAGGACGACGTGCTGACCGAGAAGGAACATCTCTGGCAGAGCAGAAAACCCTCGAAGCGGGCGCTGCAGCTTGCTTTTTACACCGGCGAGGTGACGATCTCCGAACGCACCGGCATGCTGAAGACCTATGAACTGATGACGCGGCATTTCGGTTGGGACAAGCCGCCGAAGCCGGCCTCGACGGCTGAAATCACCGCCTACCTGCTCGACCGTGCGCTACGCTCGCAGGGCGTCGTCAGCCTCGATTCGATCTGCCATCTCGACGCGCCGAGCAAGGGAGCGGTCCGCCGCCTGATCGAGGCAAGGGTCCGGCGCAAGGAATTGGCGCCGGTCGCACTCGAGGGCGCCGGCAAGCAAGAGCATTGGGCGCGGCCCGAGGTGCTGGAAGCGGATGGATCTCTGTCGGCTGGCGAGGCTGCCAGTCCGGTGCACATCCTCTCCCCGTTCGATCCCCTGGTCATCCAGCGCAAACGCACCGAACTGTTCTTCGACTACGGCCACCGCTTCGAGGCCTATGTGCCGAAGGAGAAGCGCCTGTTCGGCTATTTCGCGCTGCCGGTCCTGGTCGGCGAAGACATCGTTGCCGTCATCGACCTCAAGACCGACCGCCCGAACAAAAAGCTCCTGATGCAGAAATGGAGCTGGGTCGGCAAGGGCGCGGCGAAGGGCGCGCGCAAGGACTACAAACGCCGCATCGAGGAAGAACTTGATCGCTTTGAGCGGTTTCAGTTGGCGGAGTGAGGTTTCCGTCCAGGAACCCGGTGCCGCCGGGTTGGTTAGTTCCATGTCGAGGAAGCTGAGGGAGACGACATGGCCAAGGACAAATCGATTCTGGAAAAGTTCACCGACAAGGTGAAAGGCATCGCCGGCACCGCGACGGAAGCCGCAAGCCAGGCGCTGAAGGCGGATGAGCCGGGCTTGAGGGCGGACGAACGCGCGCTGGCCTATGTACCGCTCGCCGCCGACGGGCTTGTTTCCGATCCGCTGATGGTATCGCCGGTCGCGGCCACGCCGGCACGGCGAACGCGCGTGGCAAAGAAAGCGCGGAGCGCGGCGACGGCCCGAACCACGAAAGCCAAGACACCGAAAGCCAAGGCTCCGAAAACAAAAGTCGCGAAGGCCAGAGCCAAGGCCGCGAAGACCACTAGCGCCCGGGCTGTGAAGAAGGCTGCGAAGAAATCCACCAGCCGGAGCAGCAAGCGGCCATTGCCGGCTGCACGAAGCGCGAAGAACACTACTCCCAAGACCACGCGCAGAAAGATGCGACGCGCGTAATACGCGACGTGGGCTTGCTCGCATGAGCGCAGCGACATGCGGCTGCAACCGCGGCCGTCGCGTCGCTCATCGGGGGCTAAAGCCCCGGTTTCGATCCGTTCGCCCTTCGGTTTCTGGGAAAGCAATTACCTCTTAACCTATTTCTCATCACGAAATGATGACCGATGACGAATGTTGACATTCGTCAGTGAGCATTCAATACTCTTCATCAGATCCTGCGATGGAGAGTCCGAATGTTCGCCCGTTCCATTTTCTCTAACTATTACAGGCTTTTGACGGGTGCATCGCTGGCCTTTGCAGTGTTCGCGCTGGCCGGCTGCAATGAAAAGGCGGCTGAAACGGCTGCTCCCGGACGTCCAGTTCTGATCGCCACCGTGCATTATGCGGCCGAGACGCCGGAACGCAGCTTTGTCGGCACCATCCGGCCCCGGATCGAGACCGACATGGGCTTCCGGGTTCCCGGCAAGGTCGCGAGGCGTCTGGTCGAGGTCGGCCAGACCGTCGATATCGGCCAGCCGCTGGCCACCCTCGACGAGGTCGATCTGAAGCTGCAGGCCGAGCAGGCGGAGGCCGAATTCCGCGCCGCCACCGGCGTGCTGGCGCAGGCTGGCGCCGCCGAGCAGCGTGCCAAGGATCTGCGCGCCAAGGGCTGGACCACCGACGCCCAGATGGATCAGAGCCGCGCCGCGGCCGATGAAGCGCGCGCCCGCCTTAATCGCGCCGAGCGGCAGGTCGAACTCACCAAGAATTCTCTGTCTTATGCGACGCTGCTGGCCGACAGCCGCGGCGTCGTCACCGCGACCCTGATCGATCCCGGCCAGGTCGTCGCCTCCGGCCAGACCGCGGTCCGCGTCGCGCGCTTTGCCGAGAAGGAAGCCGTGGTCGCTATCCCGGAGACACTGGTCGGGCGTGCCAAGGCCGGCACAGCGACCGTGACGCTGTGGTCGGATTCGGAAAAGAAATATGCCGCGAAGCTGCGCGAGATCGCGCCTTCGGCGGATCCAGCGACCCGAACCTATCTTGCGAAATTCTCGTTGCCGGAAGCCGACGACAAGGTTTCGCTCGGCATGACCGCGACGCTGACGCTCGCTGATGCCGCCACCGAGCGCGTGGCAAAGCTGCCGCTGTCGGCGCTGTTCAGCCAGGGCGCCAATCCCTCACTGTATATCGTTGATGATGCCGGCGCGGTGAAGCTGCAGCCGGTGGTCGTGAAATCTTATGAGAGCAATTCGGTCGTGATCGCAGGCGGCGTCAATGAAGGCGCCAAGGTGGTCGCGCTCGGCGTGCAGAAGATCGATCCGGCCCAGAAGGTCCGGGTGGTTTCCTCGCTGTCGTTCTAGTTCGTCATTGCGATCGCGATGACGGCCATGGCTACGTTTTTCGGATCTGGAGAGTGACATGAAGCGCTTCAATCTCTCGGGCTGGGCGGTGAGCCATCCGACGCTGATCCTGTTCCTGATGATCATGCTAGGCGCTGCTGGCTTCTTCTCCTACCAGCGGCTTGGCCGCGCCGAGGATCCGTTCTTCACGGTGAAGGTGGTCAACGTTTCGGCGATCTGGCCGGGCGCGACCGCGCAGGAAATGCAGACCCAGGTCGCCGATCCCATCGAGAAGAAGCTGCAGGAACTGCCGTTCTTCGAGAAGGTGCAGACCTATTCCAAGCCGTCGTTCACGGCGCTGCAGGTCACGTTCAAGGATTCGACCCCGCCGAAGGACGTGCCCTACCTGTTCTATTTGTTGCGCAAGAAGCTGGTGGACGTGCAGGGCCAGTTGCCCGCGGGCCTGCTCGGACCGAACGTCAACGACGAGTTCTCCGACGTCGATTCCATTCTCTATATGATGACCGGCGACGGCGCCGACTACGCGCAGTTGAAGAAGACTGCCGAGGGCATGCGCCAGCGGTTGTTGAAAGTGCCTGGCGTTACCAAGGTCAATCTCTACGGCAACCAGGACGAGCGCATCTTCGTCGAATTCTCGCATGCCAAGCTGGCGACGCTCGGCATCACGCCGCAGGCGTTGTTCGATTCGCTGGCCAAGCAGAACAACGTGACGCCCGCCGGCACGGTGGAAACCTCCTCGCAGCGCGTGCCGCTGCGCGTCACCGGTGCGCTCGACGGCGCCCAGGCGGTGGCCGAGACGCCGGTCGAAAGCAACGGCCGCGTGTTCCGGCTCGGCGATATCGCAACCGTCACCCACGGCTTCGTCGATCCGCCGACCTTCGTCGCCCGCCAGGAAGGCAAGCCTGCGATCGGCATCGGCGTAGTCACCACAAAGGGCGCCAACATTCTCGAACTCGGCAAGGAGGTCGAGAAGGCGACCAGCGATTTCATGAAGGCCGTGCCGCAGGGCATCGAGGTCGAGCAGATCGCCGATCAGCCGAAGGTGGTCGAGCGCGCCGTCGGCGAATTCGTGCACTCCTTCATTGAGGCGCTCGCGATCGTGCTGTTCGTCTCCTTCGTGGCGCTCGGCTGGCGCACGGGCATCGTGGTCGCGATGTCGGTGCCGCTCGTGCTAGCTATCGTCTTCGTCGTCATGAACGCGATGTCGATCGACCTGCACCGCATCACGCTCGGCGCGCTGATCATCGCGCTCGGTCTCCTGGTCGACGACGCCATCATCGCCGTGGAAATGATGGTGGTGAAAATGGAACAGGGCTGGGACCGCGTCCGCGCGGCGTCCTTTGCCTGGGAATCAACTGCGTTTCCGATGCTCACGGGGACGCTGGTCACGGCCGCTGGCTTCCTCCCCATCGGCTTTGCCAATTCGGCGGTCGGCGAATATGCCGGCGGCATCTTCTGGATCGTGGCGATCGCGCTGGTCGCCTCCTGGTTCGTCGCGGTGATCTTCACGCCCTATATCGGCGTCAAGCTGCTGCCCAACATCGCCGTCCACCACAACCACGACCCGCACGCGATCTACGAGACGCGGATGTATCGGGGCTTGCGCGCCGTGGTGCAGTGGTGTGTCGATCACCGGGTCAAGGTGGTGCTGGCAACCGTCGGCGTGTTCGTGCTCTCGATCGTGGGCTTCGGCCACGTGCAGCAGCAGTTCTTCCCGCTGTCGGAGCGGCCGGAGCTGTTCCTGCAGTTGCGCCTGCCGGAAGGCACCGCCTTCAACGTCACGGAGAAATCCGTGAAGAAGGCCGAGGCGCTGCTGAAGGACGACAAGGATATCGCGACCTACACTGCCTATGTCGGCCAGGGGTCGCCGCGCTTCTGGCTCGGCCTCAATCCGCAACTGCCGAACGAGGCGTTTGCCGAGATCGTGATTGTCTCAAAGGACGTCGAAGCCCGCGAGCGCATCAAGGCGCGGCTGGAGAAGGCGGTTGCGGAAGGTGATCTGAGCGAAGCGCGCGTGCGCGTCGACCGCTTCAATTTCGGCCCGCCGGTCGGTTTCCCGGTGCAGTTCCGCGTGATCGGCCCCGACGCCAACACCGTGCGCGACATCGCCTATAAGGTGCGCGACGTCATGAAGCAGAATCCCAACGTCGTGGAGCCGCAGTTCGACTGGAATGAGCAATCGCCTTACCTGAAGCTCGTCGTCGATCAGGACCGGGCACGGGCGCTCGGTCTGACCCCGCAGGACGTCTCGCAGGCGCTTGCCATGCTGATCTCGGGTGCGCAGGTTACGACCATTCGCGACGGCATCGAGAAGGTCGGCGTGGTCGCGCGCGCGGTGCCGTCTGAACGGCTCGATCTCAAGAGCGTCGGTGACCTCACTGTGACGTCACGCAACGGCGTTGCCGTGCCGCTGCAGCAGATCGCCAAGATCGAGTATTCCCACGAAGAGCCGATCATGTGGCGGCGCAACCGCGATATGGCGATTACGGTGCGCACCGACGTCGTTGACGGCGTCCAGGCGCCCGACGTCACCAATCAGATCTGGCCGAAACTGAAGGAAATCCGCGACCATCTCGAGCCGGCCTACCGGATCGAGCCGGGCGGCGCGTTCGAGGAATCCGAGAAGGGCAACGCTTCGATCGCCCTGCTGTTTCCGCTGATGGCGCTGGTGATGCTGACGCTGTTGATGATCCAGTTGCAGAGCTTCTCGCGTCTGATCCTGGTGTTCCTGACCGCGCCGCTCGGCATCGTCGGTGCCTCGCTCGGCCTTAACATTGCCAACCAGCCTTTCGGCTTCGTGGCGCTGCTCGGCCTGATTGCGCTCGCCGGTATGATCATGCGCAACGCGGTGATTCTGGTCGATCAGATCGAGGCCGACGTTTCCCAGGGCCTGACGCGCAAGGAAGCCATCGTCGAGGCCACCGTCCGGCGTGCCCGCCCGGTGGTGCTGACGGCGCTGGCGGCGATTCTGGCCATGATCCCGCTGTCGCGCTCCGCCTTCTGGGGCCCGATGGCGATCACCATCATGGGCGGTTTGTTTGTTGCAACCTTCCTGACCTTGCTGTACCTGCCCGGTCTTTATGCCCTGTGGTTCAGGAAGAGCCTGGAAGAAAGCGGTCAGGCCGAGCAGCCTGATCTTGCGCCGCAGCATTCGATCAAGGGGCCGCACGCAATTCCGCTTGCCGACGCGGCAGAATAATTGAACATTGAGAGCTGACATGACGCTGATTTCGGAACACATCGAGACGGACACCCGGGAAAGGATTCTCGTGGTGGCGGAGCGTCTGTTCCGGCAGATCGGCTACCAGAAGACCACGGTCGCCGATATCGCCAAGGAACTGCGGATGAGCCCCGCCAACGTCTATCGCTTCTTCGATTCGAAGAAGTCGATCCACGAAGGCGTGGCGCGAACCCTGATGGGCGAGGTCGAGGTCGAGGCGCAGCGGATCGCGCAGGCGCCTGGGCCGGCCTCGGTGCGCCTCCGCGAGATGATGAAGACCATCCACCGCATGAACACCGAGCGATATGTCGGTGACTCCAAGCTGCATGAGATGGTCGAGATCGCGATGGAGGAGGACTGGGACGTCTGCGTCGCCCATATGGAGTGTATCGCCGCGACCCTCGGCCAGGTGATCGGGCAGGGCGCGGCTTCCGGCGAATTCGAGGCGCCCGACCTGCAACTGGCCTCGCTCTGTGCCTGCACCGCGATGATGCGGTTCTTCCACCCGCAGATGATCGCGCAATGCGCCACCAAGCCGGGCCCCACGATCGATCAAATGATCGATTTCGTCATCGCCGGCCTCTCGCCGCGTGCCAAGGCGAATTGAACGCAATCGTCAGTTGACTTCCGTCATTGCGAGAGCTCTGTAGATGGGGTAACGGGCCCCGGTCTGCCTTCCAAGCAAGCCGCGCTTGCTACGGCGCTGTTGAATGCGCGCTTCGCGCGGCTTGCTTGGAAGGCGGGCGGTCGTCCCTCACATGGATGGTGTTACGGAGTCGAGGAATGGACCTCGCTCCCAGCATCAAGGAGAGACGACCATGGAGTATTATGCCGGAATCGACGTGTCATTGGAATGCTCGAGCGTGTGCGTGGTTGATGGGAGCGGCAAGATCGTCCGCGAGGGCAAGGTGGCAAGCGAGCCGGCGGCGCTGATCGGCTGGTTCAACTCGTTCGGGCTTGAGCTGACCCGGATCGGGCTGGAAGCTGGACCGCTGTCGCAATGGCTGTACGCGGCGATGAAGCAGGCTGGGCTCGCGGTTGAGCTGTTGGAGACGCGGCACGTGCACGATGCGTTCAAGGCGATGCCCGTGAAGTCGGACCGCAATGACGCACGGGGGATCGCGCAACTGATGCGGCTGGGCTGGTTCCGGCCGGTTCACTGCAAGTCGATAAATGCCCAGGAAGTACGTGCCGTGCTGACGGCGCGCAAGCTGGTCCAGAGCAAGCTTCTGGATGTCGAGAACAGTCTGCGCGGGATCTTGCGCGGCTTTGGGCTGAAGGTCGGCAAGACGACGGGAACCGGTTTTGCCGGACGGATCAACGAGTTGGTAAAGGGGCATCCGAACCTGGAAGGGATTGCAGAAGCGCTGCTGCGGGTGCGCAGCGCCCTGCTCAGTGAGTTCAAAGCCTTCGAGAAGCGGGCGGTCAAGATGTCGCGGATGGATGCCAAAGCCAGGTTGTTGATGTCGACGCCTGCGGTGGGACCGATCATCTCGCTGACCTGTGCCGCGGCGATCGATGATCCCGCGCGGTTTACATCCTCCAAGCAGGCCGGGTCGCATTTCGGGCTGACGCCGAAGAAGCACCAGTCCGGCGAGACCGACCGATCGGGGCGGATCAGCAAGATCGGGGACGCCTCCGTGCGCGAGGCGCTCTACCAGGCCGCTCACCTCATGCTGACGAAGCCGGTCAGGGGATGTTCGCAGCTCAAGAGCTGGGCGATGCGGATCGCCAAGCGTGCCGGCATGAGCAAGGCCAAGGTCGCGCTGGCCCGCAAGCTCGCCGTGATCATGCATCGCATGCTCAAGGACGGCGCGCCTTTCAATCCGCTCGCCAAGGCAAACGCTGCAACGGCTTAAGGAGGAACAACAAGGTTTCGGGCGGGTCACGACACCAGCCTTCCCGAAGCGAAGTCCCTTCGCCGGGACGATGGATCAGGTCAGGCCGACATCCGGGTTGTCGACATATCGAGCGATATGATCACGCTTTCCGTAGATTGGCCGACCTATCCTCTCACGAACCCCATCAGGCGACGGCCTTGCGCCGATCCCGTACAGAAGCAAGTTCCCGGCGAGCGGATGACGCAAAAGGGATTGACTAACCAAGGCCCGTTACAGAAGCCCCCGGATGGAGCGTAAGCGTAATCCGGGACGACTCCGGCCGCTTGCGCCGTTCCCCGGATTGCGCTTCGCGCCATCCGGCTACGCGTAACAAGGAAAATTCCGGCGTGACCACCAAAGATCTTCACTATTACGAGCCGAAGAGCGGCCACGGCCTCAAGCACGATCCCTTCAACGCCATCATCGCACCGCGCCCGATCGGCTGGATTTCTTCCCGCGACAGCAGCGGCAACATCAATCTGGCGCCCTACAGCTTCCCGTAGGTGTCGAAATTTTAGTAGCACTAACCCCTTGTTCTGCAAGCATTTGTTCGGTGCTGCGCATCGTCGGAAACATTTCGAAACCTAAGATCGCCGACAGCCGGGCGTATGGCGTCACCATCGGCAAGGTCCGCTTGGCGGTAGGATGGACAACGATCTGTTCAAAGACGTTGTAGAAGGCTTGGCGGAACGGCGCATATTCCACGTCGTCAATGTCGCTGGTGAGGGCCTTGTGCATTTCCTCCATTGCGGCGCTAAACGTGTCGATTGCGGCGGGGTGCAGGGTTACGACATTGCCCTCGGCCTCGATCAGCTTGACCCTTTCGGCTAGGCCCGCGCGTTGCACTTCCAAGATGTTAAGTTTATCAACCAGCCCCTTCACGGGCGCGTCGCTGTCGCTGATTGCCGAAACGATGCGGTCAATCGCGACGGTCACGCGGTTTAGCTCTTTCTGTGCGGCATCGCTTTGGGCGCGGATTTCCTTTTGCCGCTCGATAGACCGAGCGTGATAAGCCTTTGTCATTTCAAGCAACGCCTTGCGATCCGTCAGCTTGGTTTTGATGCCCTCGAAAACCGTCCGCTCAATCTCTTTAAGGCAATAGCTCTTGCGATGCGTGCAATTGATCCGGCGTTGCGCGAATGTGCAGACGATGCGCGGGGAACCATCCATATTGGCTTGGCCGATCATCATGCGCCCGCCGCACACCGCGCACTTCAACAGGCCCAACATCATGCGGCTCTTTTCGGCATGTCGATAAACGCGCGGGCCTTCGCTCTTGGCCTTGCGGCGGCTTTCGCGCACGGCTTGCGCGGCGTCCCATAGGCTTTGCGGGACGATCCGCAGATGTGGAACATCTACCTCAATGTGTTCTGACTTGTCGGTTCGCCGGTTGTTGCGCTTGCCAGTGTCAGGATTTTTGACCTGCTTGAACACGTTCCAAACCAGCTTGCCGATATAGAGCGGGTTGCCAAGCAACCCACCGTTTGCGCCGCCCGTGATTAGCTTCGTGTAATTCCAAGTGCCTCCTGTTGGCCCCATGATCCTTTCAGCCATCAGGCGTTCGCAGATTTCGCGCGGGGCAACACCGGCAGCGTATTCTTCGAAAATGCGGCGGACGATCTTCGCTTGCGCTTCATTGATGGTTCGCTCGCCCGGCTTGTCGGGCACGATGCTATAGCCATAGGCGGCCTTGCCGGGGATAAGGCCCTCGCGGACGCGGGCGTCCCGGCCACGCTTGACCGATGTCGCTAGGTTTTTGAGGAACTGCGAATTGACGATAGCGCCAACGCCAATGTGAACGTCGCCGACTTCGCCATTGGTATCGATAATGCTGATTTCGTTGAACTTGAGACGCTTGTAGATCGCCGCTGTATCTTCCATGTCGCGAGAGAGGCGCGAGAGACTTTCGGAAATGACGAAGTTAAATTCGCGCTTCTTGGCGGCGGTCATCAAACCTAGAAGTCCATCGCGTTCGAACATGCTTGCGCCGGACAAGCCGCGATCTGTGTAAATCTTAGTGACCGTCAATCCTTGTCGCTCTGCGATCTGCTTGCAAAGCGCGATCTGGTCATCAATGGAGCGATCCTTTTGAAGATCGCTCGAATACCTAGCGTAGACGACGGCGTTCTTTGCGTAGATGGCTGCCTTCTTCATCTTTTCCCCTTGCCCTTTGTTGGCGCTCAAAATCACGATCTGCTAATGCGCGTCCCAGTGCTCGGGCTACTTCAAGCCATGCATCATCATGGCTTGGGTGCTCCGGGTTGCGTGGATCGTCGGCTGGTAACGGCCTAACTATTCCGACACGCATAGCAAATCACTCCCGATTATAGGGGGAATTCCTTAAAAGTCGCAATTATTTCGACACAGCCCCGTGCCTCGACCGGGATAGCTCCGGCTCGGGAAGTATGCCGGCGCGAAGGGCTTCCTCGCCCTTGGCCGTTACGCAGTAGGCCGGGGGGTCGAATCGGTTGCGATCTGGGGCGAAGGCAATCAGGCCTTCCTGTACCAGGGCGATCCGCGTCTTGGTGGTGGGCGCTCCGGGCGTCAGGCGACTCATGACGGCCGGCTGGTTGGCTCGCACCCATAGCAGGGCGCGGCGTTCTTCAAGGCTCAGTAGGCGGGTTGAGGAATTCATGGCTGGCATCCCGGCAAGTTCCCGCTGCGGGGACGAACTCAATCACGCGCGCGGGGTTCGGATATTGGTTCTCTCGCAGGTGACGGCGAACGGTGGCGCGATCCATCTGCGCCACCATCGTTTCGTAAATGATGGGGCCTTCCGGGCGATCACAGATCACGAGGTAAAAGGCCCGATGGTTCACGGCCGGATATCCTGGGCCAGCGCCTTTAGTTCGGTGACGATTTCCTGATTGTGGGTAATCTCGTCATTGAGCCGAACGCACAGCATGACCTGATCGCCCAGGGCGCCCTTGGCGTTGGCGGCGCGCTCCAAAACGATCTGCTCGATTTCGTCTAGCTGTTTGCGCAGGGCGCCGACGCGCGAACAAAGATCGTTGGTCAGGCTATCCACTACGCTGGCAATCGCCTCGCGCTGGGCTTGGCCGTAGCTCGGCGGCTTCAATTCGTTGGCGGGTAGGACGGTGGTATTACCTTTAGCGGCGCTTCCATGCATGGGCTTTCCCCTTGTCTGGTGTTGATGCCCGACAAGGCTAGTCCTAATGGTTACGACCGATCAACCGAAAATTTTTCTATTACGAACGACAGCCCGGAATCCGAACACACGCGAAAAAATGTCAAGCGGTCGAAAAAATTCGGCGCAAATGCTTTGGCGAAGTCTTAACATTGTGGTTTGATGATGGGTCTTGGGGCAAGTTCCAACAGATAAGAACAAGGTGAGTGGAAATGCCGGAAAAGTACGACCGTGAGCGCCAAGCCCTCTATCTTGTCTCGCTCATGCCGGACAACTTGAATGAAGCCCGCAGATTGCTTGTTGTCTGCGGCAAGCTGTTGGAGACGCTGGCGAGCGCACGCAACGCCCGGTCAGCGAATCGTCGCAGGGGTCAGCGCCGCGTCGCACGGCGGCGGTGAAGCGTAGCCTTAGCCTTATCCTTCGCTAGACCTTCCAAAGCCTTGGCGCGTTGCTTGGCAATGTCGTTAAGGCGCAGTTGCGCCTTTTCGACAGCCGCCTGGGCGTGTGCAGTCTCGCGCGCGAGCGTTTCGGCGATCTTGATCCGTTCGCGGTAGTGTTCGGATAGGTTGCCCGTGTGGCCGAACCATAGCCATTCTACGGACATGCCGGGGAATTTGTGCATGATTAGGAAGGCGGTTTCTCGTGGCACGGGATAGCCGCGTTCGTAATTATTCCACCGCTTGAACGGCACTCCCAGGCGCTCGGCGAATTCGGCTTGATTTTCGCCGGAAACAATTTCCCTCAACATCGTCAAACGTCGCTTGTAGGCCTCTACGTCGAAACCTTCGATCTTCTTCATTGTCCCCTCGGGTGATGCCTGCCCCGCAATGCTTATAAAACTATTACACGATTTGTGTGTTCAAAAACATACGTAGGTTGCAGGACTGTAGAAAAAATTTTGCCCGCTATCAACAAACTGCCGGTTGATAGCTTAGAGGCGTTCTGCCCAAATTTTGCTCCTAACCGTCCATAGGAGTAATAAATACGACAAGCCAGATCGGACGGGCTTCCTATGAAAAGACTTCGAACGGCTGACGACGTGATCCGCGCCCTGGGCGGGATCGAAGTCGTTTTGCAATTGACCGGCGCGAACGCCAAGCAGGCCTGGAATTGGACCGGGCGCTTCGGGGCGTTTCCGGCCAACACCTACGTTTGCCTGATGCGCGCCCTCAATCGGCGTGGATACACCGCGCCCGCGCGACTCTGGAACATGAAAGGAATTTCGACCGACGAAGCGGCCTGAAATGAAAGGGGACAACCATGGATCAAATCGTTCACGACAACAGCCTACTGCACGGCGCTGACGCCTTCATGCGGTCAAACCGCCCGATGCTGGCGGAAATCCTGGGCGCCGTCTGCGAACTGTACCGGGTCGATCCTGACGAGATTGAGCAGCGGGCCGGCATCCAGGCGCGGCGGGCTTATTGCTTCTTTGCGGAACGTTGGTCGCGGGAGCCGTGCGCGGCGATCGGCGCCATGGTCGGGATGACTCATCGGGAGGTGGCGCGGGTGGCCGAACGCGTCGCCTATCTGAGCCCGGAGGATCATCTTTTGCGCGACGACATGGATTTGCTGACCGTCAGCATTGCGGAGCGCGTTCTTCGCCGCAAGCGCGGCGGGGGTCACCGATGACCAAGTTGACGCTCCAAGAATGGGACGAACTGATTGGGCGTCACCTGCACATGATCGAGGCGGGCGCGGAAATCTGCGAACGCCACGCCCAACATCTATTTGGCGTGCCGGATTGGCCAACCCGCGCTGCGGATCAAATGGCGCGTGTCGAGTCCACCTTGGGCGTAGCTCTAACCCGGATTTGCAAAGCCCGGCAGGAAATGGAGCGGAAACCCCGTGTCGGTTGAACTGATCCATAGCGAATTGAGCGACGCTGATTGCAAGCGCGTCATCCGCATGATGGCCGACGCGCGGGCGCTACATAACGAACTGACGCGGGCGCAGATCAGGGGCGTCTATCAGAACATCGAAATTATTCGCGACATCCTGTCTCTCATGCTGGACCGGGCCGATGGCAAAACCAAATGAACAGACCGCGATCAATCTAACCCAGCAAATCGAGGCATTGCTGCGGGAATATCCCGACCTCGCCGACGACGAAATTTTGCTCGCCGATATGCTGGAAGGTCAGACCGATCTGGCCAATGTGCTGACCTCGCTGATTGTCGCCCTGGACGACGCCAAGGCCTTGCGCGACGGCACCGCCGGGCGCCTGGAAGAATTGACCGCGCGGAAAGCCCGGTTCGGCCGGCGCATGGAATTTGTGCGTAGCCTGATCCTGCGGATTATGGAAGCCGCGCAACTGCCCAAGGTCGAACTGCCCGAAGCGACGCTATCGCTGCGCAAAAATCAGCAAGCCCTGATCGGCGAGGGGGACGGTGATCTGCCCGACGAGCTTTGCAAGATCAAGCGCGAGCCGGACCGCAAGAAAATCAAGGAAGCCATCCAGGGCGGGCGCGAGGTGCCGGGCTTCACTCTCAACAACGCGCCGCCGTCGCTCACTGTGCGGGTGAAGTAATGCGGGACATCATTGAAATCTGCGACCAATTGGCAGCGCCGTTCCCGATCGAGGAAATTTCCTGGCGCGTTGGGCCGACCAACGAGAAAAGCCGCAAGCAGGATGAACCGTTGCGCGGGCAGGCGCTCTGTTATGTAGATGCGCGCACCGTGATGGAGCGGTTTGATAGCGTCGTGGGGGTCAACGGCTGGGCATGCCACTACACGCCGGGCGTCGGCACGTCGATCGTGTGCAACATCGCCATTAAGTTTCCGGTCTACAACGGCGAAAATCTGGTTGGCTTCGATTGGGTGTCCAAGGCGGACGGCGCCGGGCCTTCCGACATGGAAGCGGAAAAGGGCGCGCTGTCGGACGCCTTCAAGCGCGCTGCCGTGCGCTGGGGCGTTGGCCGGTATCTGTACGATGTCAAAGCGCCGTGGCTTGAACTGGACAAGCGCGGCAACAGCGCATTCATCCGCCCGGCAGATCACGGCCGACTCGCCCAACTTCACGAAGAATTCGCCCGCAGGGCCGGTTGGGGCAGTCATGAGGGCGTGGCGGCCTATCGCGTGTTGCTCGCCGATATCAAGCAACTGACAGCACAGAGCGCCGCCAACTTTAGCGCCGAACATCGCGCCCTGATTGAGCAGATGCCGGTTTCGATGCGTCAGCATTTGCTGCGGGAAATCCAAAAGAAAGCGGAAGGGACCAATGGCCGAAAAACCGACTAAGGGCGTGTTGTTCTTTTCCGATCGGGAGCCGCACATAACCGGCTATCTCGTCATCGGCAATGAGCATTTCGAACTCGTTGGCTGGCATTCGACCAAAATCCGCGCCGATCTATCCGTGAAGAAAACCGGCGAAAGACAAGAGGATTTGTTCGATGGGGATCGAAGCGGCGAAGGCGGTTGAAAACGCCATAACGTTCGAAGCCAAAAAGGACGGGCTGCAACAGCGGCAGTCCGGCGATTGGACCTTGCGGCTTGTGATCGCTGGCGCCGACATGGACGATCGTGTCTCAAAGGCGCCGATGGGCACGCGCTACCAATGCGTGATTGTCGAAATCAACGACGACGAAACGCCGCGCGATCACAAGGCCGAAGAACGCGACAAGTGGCGAGCGCTGGGCGCTACAAAGCAGGCCGGCATTCGCTGCAAAGAGCCGACGTTCTGGGCGTTTCTCGTGGAGGAAATGAACTGTTGCGCCTGGAGCGAAGCCGAAGCGGCCGAAGCGGTGCGCGACATCTGCCGCGTTGCCTCGCGCGCCGATCTGGACAAGCCCGGCCATTCGTTGGAACGCGTGCGCTGGTTCGATCTGGATAATCAATATCAGGCGTGGAGGATCAGGGAAAATGGTTGAACCAAATTTCCGCGATCCGCGCCAGCATGATGACGACTATCTGGATTACATCCGGCGGCAACCCTGTTGCATCTGCGGCGAGAACACCACGGTAGAAGCCGCACATTTGCGCGTCGGTTCGATCAATGACGGCAAGCGCTATACCGGCATGGCCGAAAAATCTTCGGACAAATGGGCGCTGCCGCTGTGCGGCAAGCACCACCGCGAACAGCACTCAATGAACGAGCGCGAATTTTGGGCGAGCTATGGGCTCGATCCCTTTGCGCTGGCGATGACCTATCACAAGCCAGCGAGGGGGCGCGATGAAGGTGGAGCTTGACCGGAGGACCAGTGACGGCTTGCGAATGGTAACGCTCACGGCCAACGACAGCGCGAAGCTGCCGGAAACAATTCGCGCCTGGATCAAGATGCTGCAAATCGCAGAACGCTGGCTGCAAGAGGGAAAGCGGAAGGACAACCCATGAAACGCCGCTATTCGATTTTTGGCCGTGAATATGGCTCGGACCGCGATGTCGAACTGGCGCAGTGCGACAACAATCCGCAGGCCGTTATGGATGGCCTGATGCGCAAGACGCTGACGATTAAGCACTCGGTTTTGGAGACTTCCAAAAAGCAAAGCCGGGTTCGGAAATATACGTGGCTGCGGATCGTAGAAAATTCGTGAGGGCCGCCAATGGCCGGAATGAAAGACAAGCTAGGCGATATGCCTTTTGCGCCGCCGCCCGTGCGGGCGTTTGACGGGAGCACCTATCACCCAGGCGCCGACTACGTTCGCCTAAACGGCCAATTGCAACGCGTCGCCGCGCTGATGGAGGACGGCAGATTCCGCACATTGCGAGAGATTGCGGACGAAGCCGGCGGCACGGAAGCCAGCGTTAGCGCGCGGCTGCGGGATTTCCGGAAACCGAAATATGGCGCTCGCGAGGTGCAGCGGGAGCGCGTTGCAGGGGGGCTTTACCGGTATCGGCTCGTGCCAATCGAACGGCGGTAGACCGTGCGCGAAAAGCCGAAGCTTGGCTATTTCCCTTTCCCGTTGCTGGCGTGGCTCGATATCGTCGCCGATCTGGACGCGGAACATGAGCGCGCGTTGATGCGCCTTGTCATCCGCTACTGCGTCAAGGGCTTCCTTCCGAACGATGACAACGCGCTGGCGGCGATCGTCGGCGTTCGGCCGCGCGTGTGGCTGCGGATGCGCCAGCGGCTTGCAATCAAGTTTCCCCAGGACGGTTGGCGGTGGCCGGAAATCGACACGCGAATCGCCGACGCGCAAAAAATATCGGGGATAAGATCGGAACTCGGAAAGGTCGGAAGAACGAAACAATTACTTCCGAAACATGGCTTTTCGCTGCCGTCAAAAGCACGGCGAAATTGACTCAAGCATTTGAAATCATTCGAAGCGGCTCGGGCTATTGCCCAGGCAATTGCTCGGGCTGTAGCCGTGGCATGCCTGGGCAATTGCCTGGGCTAATATAGTACCTAAAACAATTACCAGTCTTTCCTACTGCCGCGCGCGAACGGCTTGGCAATTTGGCGGTTGAAGCGTAGTCGTAACCATTACGCCGCTGGATTTGCTGATGCCGCAAAAGTACGACGACACGGCAGGCCCGACCATTGAACGTATCGCCCGCGCTGGCGCGTTTTTCACCGTGGCCGGCCGCTCACGTTCCGCCCGAAAAATCACCATGCTGGACGACGCTCTGGGGCGGGCCTGGATGCGTCGAAATATTTCGGCCGAAGAGTACAGCGCTCTAAAGAAATACGCCCTGCACTGGCTCGCTGGCGGCTTGCAGGGCCATTTGGGCAGCGTCGATCTAAACCGAATTCTCGCATTCGATCCCGGCAGCATGTCCGGGCTAGCCAAAACGGAACGGCAAGCAGATCACAGGCGGCTCTATTGGGCCGCGCACGATCAGTTAGGCGCCCGGCCGGCATTCGTCGCCGATCATATCGCTTGCATGGATAGTTCCGTTCCCCAGGTGGCCGCGATGCTGGGCTACCGTTCCCCGTCACGCGGTCGCGCCAAGGTGATCGAGATTTTGAGCGATGCCGGGTTTCGATTGATGAAATTTTGGGACGATATCGCAAGGGGGCATTGACAAAGGGACGTTTTGCGCGATGTTTGGATTAGTTTCGCGTCGTGCGGCCGAAAGGCAGCCCTGGTAGTCCTTAGTCCCCTTTGGCGTTACCTAGCGCGAAATTAAAAAGGCCGGGAGCGATCCCGGCCTTTTGCATTCGTGGGTAAACTTCTCCCGAAAAACTGAGGGCGGCGCTCGGGCCTTCGCCGCCCTCTTTTTCATGACAGAACAGTCAGTCCTCTTCGATGTAGCCGGGCGGCGGTTCGATCCGCTGTAGCAGGGTGGCATCTTTGAGATCGATGCTAAAATCTGCGCCGATAAGCCAAATTTCTTCGCCGGATTTTTGAACTACCGTGACTTTGCGCTGCTCTTTGAACACGAGAGCCCAATAGTAGCCGTCAGGCGGGGCGGGGTGGGTCATGACAAATCCGCCGCCGCTATCTTGTGCTTGACCATGAGGCGGACCAGAAGCGCGACGACTTTGGGCACGGGATATTCGCCGCTAGCCCAACTGCGCACGGTGCGACCGCGCACGGCAAGCAGGCGGCCAAAGCCTTCTTGGGAAATTTTCAGTTTGCCGTTGATATCGACAGCGGCGCGAAATTCGTCCGTTGTCATGTGGATGACTTCCGGCTTTTTGGGCGCGGCCTTCTTTTTCGCTTTCTTCATTCCGGTTTCCTTTCTTTGAGGCGATCAATCAGGCGCAGAACGCTCTGTGAATGCCATTTGCCGCCGGTTGGCGTGGCGATGTCGCGCGCGTTCAAAATGCTGGCGATACGGCGCGATGACAGGTTGATGAAGGGCCAAACGACTTCGCGCAGGCCTTCCGCGAATTCGGCCGCCATGTCCGAGTTAGCCTTGGCTTGCGCGGCATTGCCCAGGACAGTGCCGCGCGCCTTGGCGGCGGCTAGCGCGTCGCGGGTGCGCTCGGCGATCTGGGCGCGCTCCTTTTCCGCCATAGCGGCGTAAATGTGCAGCATGAACGGGTCAACGTTTAGGCCTAGCTGCGTCACGATAAACGGAACGCGCTTTTCCATCAGCGTCGAAATAAAAGCGACGTTGCGCGACAAGCGGCAAAGCTTGGCAACGATAACCGGGCATTTGGCTTTCTTGGCCGCCTTCATTGCAGCGGCCAACTCCGGGCGTCGCTCCAAGGCATCAAAGCCTTTCGCGGTTTCGACTTCGATATGAGTCGCGCGGATGTCAAAGCCTTCCGCCGCGCAAAACCGCGTCACGGCGGCTTGCTGGGCTTCCAGGCCTAGGCCGGATCGGCCTTGGCGCTCGCGTGACACGCGGTAATAGGCAACGGCGGAATGCATTTGGTCCCCTTTAGTTTAGCTGGCTTGGTTTAGGCTGGTATAGCCTAGGCTGTCAAGGTCTAGGCAAGAAAAAACCCGGCCTAAGCCGGGTTGTTAGATCAGATGCCCCAGGGCGCGGCGTCATAGCCGGGGAGTCGGCGAATAGCCTCTTTCCGGATTTGGTTGACGATTTCAGCGGCTAGCGTGTCCTCGTAATCGTCGGACTCGCAGGCCTGATAGTCGAAGCAATCGCAAAGCTTGAGGATGACAAGCGCGTCGGGCAGCGGGTTAACCTGCTTGAACCGCAGGGCCTCGCCGATGTCGCCGAAATGCTCCTTTGTGCGCTCGCGGTAGCGCTCGCCGACGCCGCGCGCGTTTTCATCGATCAGGATGTTAGCGATTGCCTCGGCATTGTTGAGGACGACGCGGACGGCGTTGCCGTTGACGCGGTAATGAACGCCATGGCGGACGGCATAGGAAACCAACGTGTTGATATGCAGATCGCTGCAAAGATAGGCCGACATTCCAAAAATTCCCCTTGGCTTTGCGCTGAATTGCGCAAGGCCTAATATAGGCTGTAAAAACCTAGGCTGTCAAATCCTAAATCAGGAGGGCTGACAAAATGGCTTGCTTGTCGCTTGGCTTTCTACAGCAACTCCTGATTTGGCTTGTGATCGCCGCTGCGATTATCGCCATTATCAAGCTTGCCGTTCCAGCGCTAACCAACCTAATCGGGCTGCCATGGGTTGGGCAAATCGTCATGATTATTTGCTGGGCCATAGTCGCCATCATGGTGATCTATTTCATTTTCGCTTTGCTCGGCTGTCTAGTCGGGAGCGGTCCCCCCTTTCGACTCCGGTAGCCAAGTCGAAGATTTGCCGCCCTATCCGCCGCCGCCGCCGCCGATCTGTACGGGTTGCTAATGCCCTGGCTTAAAGACCCTGAAACCGCGCCAGTGTTCTGGATGATAGCGGCGGGTTGCCTGCTATTGCTGGCGCTCGCGTTCCTGATCCGCTGAAAAGAAAAAGCCCGGCTCTAAGGCCGGGCTTTGTGCTTAGGAGTAGGAGAGAATTCGCGCCACCTTGTGCCGGTTATAGGTGTGGTTTCGGCCGATGTCGCGGCGGGTTTGCTTTCCGGTCCCGCCGCAGGAAAAGCAGGTGCCGGTTTTGCTGCACTTGCCGTTGATGACCGGTCCCCAGGAATAGGTGCCGGTCCCCCGGCATTTGCAGCAGGTGCCGGGCTTGGAATTCGGTTGAGCCAGATCGTACATTTGCGTTCCCCTTGTGTGATCGAATAAGCCGGTTATAGGAGATTACCGCCTAGGCTGTCAACCCCTAGCAAGGGGAAAGCGCAAAAAAATAGCCCGGCATTTCTGCCGGGCTTTTTGTTGGATCGATCTGCTAGCAGCGGTCGCCATACCATTGCAGCCGGGACGAAATCGACATGAACGGGTAATCCCTGGCATCTGCCGTTCGCAAGCGCCAAAGGTAATAGGCGTGTATGTGATGAAAGTGATACATGGCAGAACTCACGGGACGTAACGGTAAACGCGACAATCGACGAGGGCATAAACCCCGTTATGGGCGCGGCGCTCGTTGTGATGAAAGAACCATACCGGACCGGGTTTGATTTCATCGGTCGGGACCAATCGAGACTTGAGCAAGGCCGGGTCTAATCCGCCGCTATAGTCCATATAGCCGGTCCCGAAATAGAATGAACCGCTGGCGCCCTTGCATGTGGTTTGGATGTCGGCGCCCCAATCATGGGTAAACCGGCGATATTCGCCGTCCGGCATGATGACGTAATCGCCGACGCGCGGTCCCTGGACGCCTTCCCAGGCGGTCACGCGCGCGGCCAGAATGTTTTGGTCGCGTTGGTCTAACTGGCTCATAGGTCTAATTCCCCTTGTTTATGGCTGTCGCCGAAAAGGCCGAATTCGATCGGCTGTTGTGGTTGGTTGGCTTTGAGCGGAGCGGCAGCCCTGCGCTTAAGCAGGGCGCCGACATCGGGCGCCGTTTCCGGCAGATCGGGCTGATTAGAACGGAATGTTTGCGATGGCATATCGCGCCGCGTCCCGTTGTTCGCACTTGCGCAAATCGAACTCGTTTCCGGCCATGCGAAAATCGGAAATCGCGAATTGGCAGGATTGCTTGAAGCGCTCGCGAGCTTCAAACGCCGCGCGCTGGAACGCTGACATCTCGCGATAACCGCGCGCGTCGTAATAGGCCTTGGTTGACGTGGCCACCTTGAAGGCGCCACCGCCGCCGTTGCGCTGGTATTGATCGGCCTTGACATAGGCCAATTCCCGCATGGCGTTGTGATCGAACATTGAACTTTCCCCTTTGGCGTGATTGCCAAGACGAATATAGGCAATTACAGCCTAGGCTGTCAAGGCCTATAGAGGGGATTAGGCATAAAAAAATCCCCGGCAAAAACCGGGGATTTGTCGCGCGCGGCGCGGCGCGCTTTAGAAATACCGCGCCACTAATGAACCGTGGCGTTAGGCGGTCGCTTTAGGAACGCTTCGATTAGTTTCCGCATGCGTTCCAGATCGGCAAGGCGCCGTTGGATGGCTTCCTTTTCGCTCATTGCGTCCCCCTTAAGCGGCAATGGCGAGCGGAGCGGCGAGCGCTTGCGAGCGGAGATAATCCGCCGCCTTCTGCGCTGCGCTCGCGGCGGTCATGAACGCCTTTGCGTCGTCTTTGAGAAGCGCAATCCAATTGCCAATGTAGCCGGAATGCCGCAATTCGCCATCGATCGAAAATTCAGCGCAAAGGAACGCGGCGGTTAGTTCGGCAACGAGTTCTTCCGCCGCATAGGCGCGATCCCCGAACCGCTTTCCGAAAGTGCGATCTAGGCGCGACTCGGCGCCCGTCCAATGGCCCAATTCGTGGAACGCGGTCGCATAGTAGGACGCGGCGGTTTTGAAGCTTTCGAACGTCGGCATGCAAACCCGATCATGCGAGGGCGAGTAAAACGCGCGATCCCCGCCGGTTTCGGAATAGTTCGCGCCGGTCGCGGCAATGAACTCTTCTATCGTGGCGTCGCGCTCGTTGGCGTTGCGCGATTTGATCGGCGCCGGGTTGGTGATCTTTTCCGGCAGGCCTTCGCACTGATCGACATTGAAAACGGTGTAGTAGCGCAGAACGGTATAAGTCTTACCGTCAACGGTTTCCGCTTCCTCGCCCTTTGGCTTGGAAAAGCAGGTTTTGACGAAAACCACCTGAAAGCCGTGCTCGCCCTTGCGAACGTGGCCGCCCAATTCCTGCGCTTGCTTGAACGTCAGGAAGCGCGGCGAAGCGAAGCGACCATGTGACAGCCAAAGCAGAACGGTGTTGACGCCTGAATAAGGACGACCGGTCGCGGCGTTGTGCGGGATGTTCTGCCCAGGCGTTGCGGACCATGGCTTAACCCAGGGCGCGGCGCCGTTTTCCAGATCGGCGAGAATGCGAGCGGTAACGTTTGCGTACAGTTGATTTGCCATTTTGTTTTCCCCTTTGGCATCAGTGAAGCTAACGGGAATACAATAGGCAATTACCGCCTAGGCCGTCAAGGCCGTATCGTAATAATTACGAAAAATATTTTCAGGCGTATTAGACCAAAGAAAACTTGACGCAATAGGAAGGCCGCTGAGAGGCGATTTTTTCCGCCATACCAGACATCAAAAATCAAAAAATAACGCACCAGTGACTCGCTAATAGAACCGACATTTTCGAAAAGATTTGGATCTGATTTCAGCAACAAAGTTGCAAATCAGAGCGCTCGGCGATTGTCAGATATCGCCTAGGCTGTCAAAGCCTATTTGTGGAATTGCACAAAAGAAAATGATTGACGCAATAGGAGAGTCACAGAGAGGCGTATTTTTCGGCCATGTCCTAGGTCGGAATTCGAAAAATAACGCACCAGCGGCGTTCTAATTGAGCCTAACTTTTGCGAAGTTTTTTCGACGCAAACGAATCTTTATTTCAATACCTGGCTGCCGCGGCTTGCCGATATCGCCTAGGCTGTCAAGGCCTAAAGGCTGTTAGCTGCAAAGTATTTCGATTGACGCGTTTTCGCGCAACAAAAAGCCCGGCACAATGGCCGGGCTTGCTGCGATCGATCGGAGATCGGGTTAGGCTAGGGCGCGTCGCTCGTTTGCGCTGCGCTCATAGTCCGCGCCATTCGGAACGCCGCGACACATGCGAGCGGAGTTATTGGCACAAACCGAAACGTCGAATTCCCAGGTTTTGCGCCCAGCCTTGTTGCGAACGTGCAAGTAAAGGATATCGGCATGCAAGCCGGCAGCGGCGACATATCCGTTTGTGTGGCCGTCCGGATAGAAGCTAAACGTCAATTCGTCGCCAGCCTTTAGCGTCTTGAGAATGCTGGAAACGGGCGAGCGCTGGGAATGATAGATGCCGGCCATTGCGAAGAACGATGCAACGCCGCGTTCCAATGCGTCACGCGCGGATGTCGTTTCGACAGTGACGTGACAGGGCAGGATGTATTCCTGATCTGTTTCGAATGGTTGCGCGTTCCAGCCTTTGCGCTTGATAAGCCGGACAAGGCCTTGCGCGTGGTTGGCGCCCAGGTGGATTGTGATGTCATCCGCCTTCCGAATTGCAGCAATGTCAGTTTTGGTAAGCATGCCAGTTTCCCCTTTGGCTTTGCCCGGAATTGGGCAATGGCTGTTTATAGGTTGGTATAGCCTAGGCTGTCAAGGCCTAGCAGGAATATTTTTAGGCAACAAAAAACCCGGCATCGCTGCCGGGTTGATTGATCGGAGTCGGGTTAGGTTAGGCAATCGCCCGTTGTGCGTTGCGCGGCAGTGAACGCACAAACGAATTGTGCTGATAGTTTTCGCGGAATTCGGGCTGGCGACCATGCTTCGCTTTCCAAACGGAAATGAACTTGAAGGCGTCGCAGTCCTCTTCAAGGTAGAACGTTCCGCCGTCCCGGCTCACGTATGAATAGCCGCTGAAATGCGCGGCAGTCATACCCAGGGCAGCCAGATCAGCGGCGGAAACTTCAAGCCAGCCATGGCCGGCATCAACGTGGAATGTAAACATTTGCTTTTCCCCTTTGGCGCGGCGTGATTGCCGTTCCTACTGGCTTAAGCCGGGTAGCCTTTCGGCGCCCGGCATAAGCTGATTTTGCGTTGCGTTATTCGATCCAGGGCGCTCGCATGGCGAGATAGGAGCGCGCGATGCAATAAGCTTCGGGCAGGTTTGCCAGCCAAGCGCCAGCCATTTCAGAGCGGAGAGTGTTGCAATCCTGATTGTGCCACCATGCCTGGGCGCGCGCGGCAAAGCCGGCATCCAGCTTCGCGACATTGGCCCAATGCTGGGCGAGTTGTTCGGTTGAGAGAATGGCGTTCCAGCCGGTCATTTGTGCTTTCCCCTTTGGCCGCTCGGTATTGAGCGATGGCTAACCATAGGCGGATAGAGCCTAGGCTGTCAAGGCCTATAGTAAAGGAACAGAGAAAAAATGTCTGGGAACTTTCGCCCGAAAGCGAAGCGGGAACGCGCGGCTTATTACCGTGACGTTTCGCAGCGCAGCGATAGGAGGGCGCGGACCTCGCGGCGCCTTTATCGTCGGGAACTAGAACGAGCGATGGCGGAACTTGCGAAGCATCTGGAAGCGCGCAAGCCTTGCGGCGAATGTCACCTAAAGCCGGGCGAGGTTTGCGACATCTGCCGCGCCGTTGCCACGTCCAACGCATTGCCAAGCCAGCCAGTGCATCAACGAGCGGAGCGGTAGTTATGGCGCCTTTCCAGCAAAAGCGCGTCCCTGCCCATTACCGTGACCCGAACTATACGACCGGCCGGCCATCGGAGTATCGGCCGGAATACTGTCAGTTGGTTCAAGATGTCATGAGCGAGGGATTTAGCCTCACGGCATTTGCTGGGCAGATCAGGGTTGCGAAGGAAACGGTTTATGAATGGATTAGGCGCCACAGCGAGTTCTCTGACGCTGTGTCCCGCGCGCGCGTCGCACGCGTTCGCGCGCTTGAAGCCAAGCTATTGCGTTCCCGAAAGGGCGCCGAAACCACCGCAGCTATATTCGCTTTGCGGAATGCTGATCCGACCGAATGGCGTGACATCAAGCATACGACGCACGACCATAACCATAAGATCGAACAACTGACAGACGCGCAACTATTTGCAATTGCTAGCGGAAAACAGCCTGTTGACGGGCAGGTGATAGACGGGGAATGCGAGCGAGTTGACACAGGTTGACGACCGTCAGCATGTGGCACGCGCGATAGTGTGTTGTTCTTGTTCTGATTTCTCGGCGCGATCGAACGAGGGGGAGGGCGCGGCGCCTGGGCGAGGGCGGGGGGCGGGAAAAATTTCGGGAAAAAGCATGCTTATTGGCGCACACCCCCCTACAAAATCGCCACCCCGAAAAACTTCGCATGTCCGCTATGCGCAGATCGCCCAAAATTCGCGCGCTTAACCATTGCGACCGCCACAAGCCTGTCGCATTTACCAGTCTCAAATAGTCTCAAGTCACATGGACAAGGAAGCGACCCTGCGGGCGATGCGTGAACGCCGAATGATGGCGATCAGGCAGCAGGAACGGGATCATCAGTTGTCACCGCCGCCCGGTGATGAGGGAAGGCCCCGCCGGCCCCATAATCTTCCAGCCCCACGGCGGGGCCGACCTCTCGACAGTCAACGGCACAACAGCCTCGCAACCCTAAAGCCCTGGAAGGCGGAAGGGATGTCGCGGGCGACGTGGTTTCGGAGGCGGCGTGAGAGAAACGCGGATCAGGGCTAGGTGCTGTTCCTGCTATCGCACCGCCACCGTGGCGGTCGATCGCGACGGGAACGAGCGGCCCTATTCCGGCGACATCGCGATTTGCCGGGGCTGCGGCACGCCCCAGGTATTTGATTTTTCCAGGCGCGCGAATGTGCTGCGCAGGGCAACACCGTTTGAATGGACGAGGATCGAAACCAACCCGCATTACCTTCGGGTCAAAGCGCGGTGGATGCAGCAAAAGGTGGCGTCATGAGTTGCCCGTTTTGTCTCGGCGAGATGGCGGCGCGAACCGCCCGACAATTGCGGCATCGCCGCGAATTGGTGCAATCGTGCCCGACCATTTCGGTGGCGCCATGCCCGCGCTGCGGCGGGATCGATTGGGCGACGACCGATGAAATGATCGACCCGCGCAGGAGGATCGATCCGCCCGGCCGCCGCTCGCGCTTTCGGATGTTTCTGTTTGACTGGTTTGGCATATGACGCGCGGCGAATTTTCAGTGGTGCAGTTTTTCCGCGATGACTCCTATGAGTACGTCCGGCGCTTCGTCAGCGCGGAGGAAGCGGTTCAGACCGCGAAGCACTACACCGATAATGTCGCAACCAAACTCGGCTTCGTTAATCGCGTCATCATCACCGATGGCGGCGATCATACCGTGTTTGAATGGAAGCGCGGCAAGGGCGTGACGTTTCCGGAAAGGGGGCAGCATGAGCGCCAGTGAAATGTTGGTGTTGGCGGCGCGGGTGGAGCGCAGCGAGGTTTTCGCACCCAACGATCACGAAATAAAGCTGATCGCCCAGGCGCTGCGCACCGCTGCCGAAGTGTCCTTGGCGGAGGATATGTTCGTCAGGCTCAGAGAGAACGAATTCGAGACTTTCCGCAAAATTGAGCAAGCACAAAAGGAACAGTGACCTCCCCGAAGGCGGCGGGGGATCACAGCCGCCAAAACTGAAAGGCCCTCGACATGAGGAACGTTCAACCGCAAGAACTGCTCAATCCGATTCCTGTTGCGATGACCCGCCGGGAGAAATTACTTCGACTGGCGGAATTGGTTCGTTCTCACCCAGGGCCGCTGGCGCTCTATCACGGCCTGGAATACATCCACATCGATGATCTGTACCGCTTCATCATTTGCAACGATATCAGCGCGTTCGGCTTGGCGGCGCGGGATGAAGTATTCAGGCAGCAGGGCATGCAAGAGAACGCGACGATCGGCAACGTCAAGCAGTTCTTGGAATTGAACCAGAACGAGTTGCACGAATTCTCCTGTGATTGCGGTGGCCGAATCTCCAACGAGACAATGGCGCAGCGGATCGAAGGATTGGCGGCGCGATAACGAACATCGGCGCGGGCATCACCCCCGCGTCGTGTCGCAGGAGTCTCGGAATGAACCCAATGCGCGATCTTCGACTAACCTACGAGCAGGCCCTTCACGGCATCCAGTCCGCAATCCGGTTTGAAATGAGCCGGAGTGGCATTCCGGACGATGAACACAATCCGACTTCCCGAATGATGAAACACCTTCGCGTCGGGATCGACATGCGCGCCGCAGATCACGCCGCCGTCGCCGGATTGCTGATCGAAAAAGGGATCATCACGGAAGAAGAATATTTGGAGCGAATGCGGCTCGCGGCCAACGAGGAATTGGCGCGCTATGAGGAATACGTTCGCGACACCTACGACATCAACGCGAGTTTCCGCTGATGAAGGGCCTAGCAAACTATCTGGTCTATCTTTCCTTCGGTGTGGCGATCTTCTTCGCTTCATATTTCTGGATCACAAGAGTTATCGACCCGCAATGAGCCTCGCCGAACAAATTTGGAAGTTGCTAGCCGGTCAACGCACGGCGCACGCGCAATCGTCGCTCGGCCATGTGCTGATCCACATTTGCATGACGCAGGGCTGGGAAAAGCAGGGCATGATCGAAGCGCTCTCTGAGCAGTGGGATATGTACGAGAAGCAATTCAATGAAGCCCGACAAGCCGATCAAGGCGCGCGACATTGAATTGTTCGTCAGGCATCTGCGGACCTATGCGCGACAGCGCAAGCTAGGCAAGCCCGACGTGATCCTGAATCACAATGCGGCAGATCGCGCGCCATTTCGGCCGTGGGGGTTCATGCTGCAATGGGGCGAGCACAAGCGCGCCTGGAATGTTGGTGGCAATTGGAGCCCTGACGATTTCGACCGGCTGATTAAGCGGCTGCGGCGGTGGTAACCGAAATTTTGGCGACGATCGATGCGCCGCATTTCAATGCGGGCATTGTGCTTTGGGACGACAGGGTTGTCGAAGCCGCGCCAATCGTTGGCTACATGAAAAAGCAGAAATGGACCCGCGATCGGGTGCGCGACTACTGCCGGGAAATGGGCTGGCAGATCAGCGTCGTTTGGGAAATGAAGCGATAGAAAATGTATTCTGCGGAGCATGCTGCGACGGAAATCATCCGGCGCAAGCAAATCCGCGCGTCCCTAGACAGGTGGGCCGAACACAACGGATTTAAGCCCGCTCGCCATCATCGGCTGTTGAACACAAAGCTGGAAGCGGTGTTGCGCGGGGAAATCCCTCGCCTCGCGGTGTTCATGCCGCCCGGCTCGGCGAAATCGACCTATAGCTCGATCCTGTTTCCGCCCTACGTGATGGCGAACGATCCGAAGGCGATGTTTCTGGCAGCGTCGCACACTAGCGAGCTAGCCGAACGCTGGGGCCGGCGAGTCCGCAATCTGATCGCAGAAAATTCGACGATCCTGGGCGTCAGTCTGAAAGACGACAACCAGGCCGCCGGCCGCTGGGCGATCAGCGGTGGCGGCGAGTATCTGGCGGCCGGTGCCGGCGTCGGCATCGCCGGCTTTCGCGCCAAGTATGGCCTGATTGACGATCCGATCCGGTCGCGTCAGGACGCCGACAGCTTGGCGGTCCGTGACAAGCTTTGGGAATGGTATCTGTACGATTTCCGGCCTCGCTTAATTCCCGATGCCCGGCAGATTTTGATCCAGACTCGCTGGCATGACGACGATCTGGCCGGCCGTGCGCTCAATCATGAGCCCTGGGAAGTGTTGGAGCTTCCCGCGCTCGCCAAAATGAACGACGCGCTGGGCCGCGAAGTCGATCAGCCGCTGTGGACGGACGACGATTACGGTTATGGCGCGCAACTCTTGGCGCTGCGCGAAACGACGCCGCCGCGCGTGTGGTCCGCGCTCTATCAGCAGAGCCCGACGCCCGATGAAGGCGATTATTTCAAGGAAGAATGGTTGAAGCCGCGCGACATCCTTCCGTCGCCGCAGGTGCTGCGTTGCTATGGCGGATCAGACTACGCGGTGACCGCGGATGGCGGCGACTACACCGTTCACGTTGTCGTCGGCATCGATCATTTGAACAATATGTATCTGTTGGACGTGTGGCGCGGCCAAAAATCGTCCGATGTCTGGATCGAAGCGTTCTGCGATCTGGTCGCGAAATATCGCCCGCTAGAGTGGGCGGAAGAACAAGGGCAGATCAAGTCAGGCGTTGGTCCGTTTCTCGAAAAGCGGATGCGGCAGCGCCGGGTTTACGTCACGCGGCGACCATTCCCGACGCGCGGCGACAAGAGCGTGCGCGCTCGCTCGATCCAGGGCCGCATGGCGCTCGATGGGCTGTACTACCCGAAGCATGCGCCCTGGGTGCCGGAATGGCTGGCTGAATTGCTGAATTTCCCGGCATCGAAGCACGACGATCAGGTCGATGCCATGGGTTTGGTCGGGCAGTTGCTCGACATCATGGTGACCGGGCGCGTTGGAAAACCGCAAGACATGAAGCTTCCCGATGACGGCTATCGGCGCCGTGAACGCAACACGATCGACCATATGACCCTATGATTGATGTAGACAACGGCAACGAGCAGCCACGCTATCAGGCACCATCCGCCGACCGGGACAGCGCGCTTATTCGCAGGCGGCAGGAATTCGAAGATTATGCGACCTCGAAGCCGCGCGAAATCGATGAACAGCGCATGTCATGGCGCTACTACCACATAGATCAGTGGAGCGCCGAACAGATCAAGGTGCTGAAAAAGCGCCATCAGCCAATCATCACGTTCGACCGCACCGCGCGCAAAATCGATAGCCTCGCCGGCACTATTCGCCGGCTGCGCACCGACCCGAAGGCCTATCCCAACACGCCAAAGGGCGAACAGGGCGCCGAAGTCGCGACCCAGGTTATCCGAACAATTTGTGATGGCTCGTTTGTCGAAGATATCGAAGTTGAATGCTGCAAAGACGCGCTGATCCACGGCATCGGCGTTGACGAGCTGGTGATGGAAACGGGCGACAAGGGCGACCCTGATCTGCGCTTCGAATATGTCGATCCGCGAACTTTTTTCTATGACCCGCGATCGATGCGGCACAACTTTCAGGACGTGAAATTCCACGGCGTCTACAAATGGGCCGACATTGACGAGTTGGATTTGCTGGTCGAAGGCGCGTCCGAAAAGGTCAAGGAAGTTCTCGACAATGACGGCGGCTATTGGACTGCGTTCGATACCGACCGCGAAACCATGTGGGTGGACAGCCGCAATCGCGTTCGCCTGATCGATCACTGGTACAAGTCCGGCTCGATCTGGAAGTGGTGCCTGCACACGGGCAACGTCGAATTGATGTCGGGAGACAGCCCGTTCCGCAACGAGCGCGGCATGTCGATTTCGAAATATCACGCGTTCGCCGCCATGATCGATATCGATGGCGATCACTACGGATTTATCCGGCGCTTGCGCGGTCCGCAGGATGCGATGAACCAGCATCGTTCCAAGGCGATGCATCTGATGAATACCCGCCAAGTCAAATTGAAGGAAGGCGCGGTTGACGACGTGGAAGTGACCCGCAGGGAAGCGGCGCGGCCTGACGGCACGCTGGTTTATCGCGGCGACAAGAACGATTTGGAAATCCTGCAACCCGATCAGGAGTTCTTGCAGCAAACCAACTATTACAACGACGCCAAGACCGAAATCGACACGTTCGGACCGAACCAGCAGTTGATCCAAGAATTCGGCCAGAACGTTTCCGGTCGCGCTGCCAACATGCTGCAACAGGCGGGCCTCGCGGAGTTGGGGCCGGTGTTGAAAAATTTTCGCATGTGGAAGCTGGGCCGCTATCGCGCCGCCTGGGTAGCTGCACAGACCCATTGGACGGCGGAACGCATGCTGCGCGTGTCCGGTGACGAGAACGCTTTCGCATTCATGCAGATCAACGGCGTTGGTTTGAACGAATTCGGCATGCCGGTTCTGGTCAACATGCTCGGCAACATCGATGTCGAAATCAAAGTTGATGAAGGTCCGGATACCGAAACCATCATGGGCGACATCTTCGATCTGTTGATGGCGCTGTCGCAGAACAACGTCCCGGTGCCGCCGGCTGCGATTATCGAGGCGTCCTATCTGCCGCTGTCGGAGAAGAAGAAGCTTATCCAAATGGTTTCGCAGCCCGACCCGGCGCGCGTTGCCGCGATGGAAGCGCAGATCGGCAAGACCCAGGCAGAAGCGCAGAAGCTTGGCGCCGAAGCCGGCAAGGCGCAGACCGCCGCATTGCTCAATATCGCCAAGGCGCAGACCGAAGGCATGCCCGATGGGCCGCCGCCACCCAAGACGCCGCTCGATGTCGCCGAACAGATTGCGAATATCAACGAAAAGAATGCGACGGCGGCGCACAAGACCGCCACGGCAGAAAACATCCGCCGGCAAGCAATGATTTCGCCTTTGAAGTTGCTTGCTGAGAATGCGCAGAAGAACGCCGATCGCATGGTGAATAGCGCGCACAAGAACGCCGATCGGATCACGGAAAGCCGCCACCGCAATGCCGATCGCACCGCGCAGCGGCAGCAGCGCAACGCGACGCCTGTTTAGGTTCGTCCGTCGTGAACGAAATCACGACACGTTTGCTCGGAGCGTCATCCGAGTTCGTTTGCCCGACACGATAGGCGGGTTCGTCTGCTCGGCACGATAGCGCGAGTTCGTAAGCCGGAAACGATAGCTCCGGGGAGTCCTCAAAATGACTGACGTTACCCAGGGCGCTGATGCGCCCGACGACAATGCTTTGTTTCAGGAAGCCGTAACTTCCCTGGACAGCTTCGAAAACCCCAAAGAAGCCCCTCGGGCCGAACCATCGGGCGAAAAGCCGCCCGCTGATCCGCCTGAGAAGCAACCCGATCGACCGACCGACAAGCCAACCGACCAAGACGCGCAAGTCCCTGCAATGCGACTGCGCGAGGAAAGCGAGGCGCGACGGCGGTTAGAGCGGGAGCGTGACGAGTTGCGCGGCCGGTTGGATGCGCTTGAACGCATGCAGCGCCCGCAGCAGCAGCAGCAGCAGGAGCAACCGAAGGCCGATCTGTTCGATAATCCGTCAGGATTTATCCGGCAGGAAATCGGCCCGGTTTTCGAAGAATTCCGTTCCGAAATGATGCGCATGCGCGAAAACTTTTCGCTAGATAACGCCATCCGCTCTTTCGGGGAAGAGAAGGTTTATGCCGCTCGGCAAAGCCTAGAACAGAGCATGCAGCGCGGTGATCCCAACGCATGGGCCACCTATAACCGATCGATGCAAAGCCACGACCCCTATGGCGTCATCACGCGATGGCACCAAGAGCGTGAAACCTTGAATTCGATCGGCGGTGACCTCGATGCCTACAAGAGCCGCATGCTTGAAGAGGCAATGAAAGACCCGGAATTCCAGAAGCGGGTCATTGAAGCCGCAAAGGGTAACGGCAGCGCGAGTCATGTTGCTCGCCCTGCACAAGTCTCACCGAAGGCCTCCGTCTCACCATCGCTCTCGAACATTGGAGCGGGGAGCACGGATACCCAAGTCGTGGAGCCCTCCGACGCCGAATTGTTCAGAGCCGTCACCACCGCAAAGCGGCGCTGATCGGATCGCGCCGCTAACCCGTAGGGGTTACGGCAATGCTTACGAGCAACCATGTCAACAATGAAGTCATAAAGTTTCGTCGTCAGGTTATCTCTGATTTCCTGCGACGGTCCCGCTTCGATCCCTTCATGGGCGAGGCATCCACCAACATCATCGTTCGTCTCGCTGACCTCGAAAGCGATGGCAAGCAGATCAACGTCCCGCTGGTCAACCAGTTGACCGGTGACGGCGTTGGCGCTGGTACGCTGCGCGGCAACGAGGAAATTATCGACAGCTACGGCTTTCCGCTGTGGGCAGACTGGGCTCGCAACGCTGTTGCGAACAACCGGGCTTCCAACAAGGAAAGTTCGTTCAACGTCCGCTCGACCGCGCGTGAGTTGCTGCGCGGCTGGGCACGCCGGATCGTCCGTGACGATCTGACGGACATGCTGTTGTCGATCCCGACCGCCAGCATCCAGGCGGGGCGTCTCACGACGCCGGGCAACCGGGTGAACGGTGTGCGGTGGAAGGACGCCAGCACGGCCCAGAAGAATTCTTGGACCGTGGCGAACTACGATCGCGTGCTGTTCGGCGCGGCGCTGGGCAACTATTCGTCCACGTTCGCAACCGCTGTCGGCAACGTCGATACGGCGGCCGATCGCATGTCGGCAGCGATCGGCTCGCTGGCGAAGCAGTTGGCGAAGCAGTCTGGCGTCGATCCAGCCAACCCCGGCGCCTACAACGGCCGGCCCAAGATTACCCCTTGGGAAATCGAGGAACTGGACGAGGAAATGTATGTCTGCTTCGTCGGCGATCGGGCGTTCAAAGACTTGCAGAACGATCCGCCAATGTCGCTGGCCAACCGCGACGCGCGTCCGCGCGACGTGGCCGCCAACCCGATCTTCACGGGTGGCGCTTTGCAGTTTGACGGGGTGATCTACAAGAACATCCCTGAAATCACGCAGCGCTTGCTGTTGAAGGGCATTGGCGGCGCCTCGGTCGATGTCGAACCGTTCTTCCTGTGCGGTCAGGCAGCATACGCCTATGCCACCGGCCAGATGCCGCGACCGACGACCCTGGAAGATGGCGACTACGATTTCGTCACCGGCCTGGGTATCGAGTCGCAGTACGGCGTCGCAAAGGTCGCCAAGGCGCCACTGACGACCGCAAACGCCACGGCCGGCGATCTGGTCGATTGGGGTGTCGTGACCGGCTTCGTTGCCGCGCCGCCCGCAGCGTAACCCATAGGCCCCGGCTGACCGCCGGGGCCGTCCTTTTTCTCTCAACACTGAGGATCACGACAATGCCAATTCGTAGGGCTTACAGGCAGCCGCAGGCGGGCGCCCAGGGCTTCGCGCGCACCAAGAAGGTGTTGGGCGGCGCCTATTCCATCCTAGCCTCTGATGTCGTCGCTGGCGGTCAGGTGGCCATCTGCATGGTGCCGAAGGACTTCGTGGTGCAATCGATTTCGGGGACGTTCCCCGACCTCGACACGGGCGCCACGCTGACTGTCTCCGTTGGAGATGGATCGTCCAACAACCGCCTCGTGAACGCGTCCAACGCGGCGCAGACCGGCGCGGCGGTGCCGGCGATCATCGCTGGCGCTGTCGGCTATCAGTTCCCGGCCGACACGGAAATCCTGCTCACGTTCCCGGCCGGTCCGGCTGGCGCCCAGGCCGGCAATGGAACGTTCTGGATGGAGGGCTATATCGCCCCGTAATCAGTGCGACGTTTCACATGAAACGCGTAACCAGTACGACAGGAGAGTTCCATGAAAAAGGTTAGCGTCACTTATCGGGCGCCGAAGGGCGACAACAAGGTGGTCGAAGCCTTCGGCCATACCTTCCACGACGGCAAGGCCGAACAGATCGAGGTGGAGGATGCCACGCTGAAAAAGTTGCAGAGCAACCGGCACTTCGAAGTGGGCGAGTCCGGCCCCAGGCCCGAACCCGCCAAGCACCGCGAATAAGTGAAGAAGGGCCGGTTAATCCGGCCCTTCGCTTTTTGGGAGTGCGGTATGCCGCTCGATCACTCAAGCGAAGAACTCATTAACAAGGCGGCTTCGATCCTGGGCAAATATGTCCCAGGCGAAGCGCTCGGCGACGTGGAGCATGAAACCATCGATCGCTGCGTCGATAGCGTGCTTGCCGAAATCTCTAAAATCGTGGTGGTGCCCGACCGCAACGAAATTCCGGACGCGCTG
Organism: Bradyrhizobium sp. AZCC 2176; assembly: GCF_036924645.1. Classification (NCBI taxonomy): domain Bacteria; kingdom Pseudomonadati; phylum Pseudomonadota; class Alphaproteobacteria; order Hyphomicrobiales; family Nitrobacteraceae; genus Bradyrhizobium; species Bradyrhizobium sp. AZCC 2176. Next base: position 3,962,953 of record NZ_JAZHRX010000001.1, read on the forward strand.
TTCGAAACCATCGCCCGGCTGGTCGCCGTCCATGCGGCAGCGGAATTTTCCAGCACGCCGCCCGATCTGCTCGCGATCGAACAGCACGAAATGCGGCTGCGCTATCTGGTCGCGCGAACCCCGACCTATGAAGTTCTCGCAACGAATTACTTCTGATGGACGTACCCTTCCCGCTGCTCTCAGCCCCAGGTGGACAACGACCGCAAGTCGCGGGCGGACGGCTGATTAATTGCTATCCAGAAACGCTGCCGGCGACCGCTGGCAAGCCTTACGCCTACTGGCGGGTGCCGGGCCTGGGCGTGTGGGCAACCGCTCCTAGTGGCCGCTATCGCGGCGGGCTGTTGGTTGCTGGCACGTTCTACGCCGTCTTTGGCACCACCGTTTACAGCTATACCGCTGCCGGCGGCGAGGGCGTGGCGATTGCCGGCTCGGTCCCCGGCACGGGCTGGGTTTCGATGGCGGCCAACATGGCCTCACCGGCCAACGTCGTGCTGGTTTCTCCCGGTATCGGCGCCTTCATCATCAACGCCACGCCAGCGGTTGCGAACTATCCCGACGCGAATATCGGGCAACCGAACTATGTGCTCTATCATCAAAGCTTTTTCGTTTTTACCTATGGCAACGGCCAGACCCGAACCAGCAATCCGCAATCGACCGTTATCAACACCCAGAACGTTGCCACCGCTGAAAACAAGGCGGACACGCTTTATCGGCCTATTCCGCTCGGTAACGGGCAATTGTTGCTGGCCGGCGCCAACACGATCGAAGTCTGGGGCGGCTTAAACGATACCGGCTATCCGTTCTCCTATGTTGCGACGATCCCGCGCGGCATTGCTGGGCCGCAGGCGATTGCCGGCAATGAAGATGGCTGGGGCAAGGGCCTGTTCATCGTCGGCGACGACAACAAGGTATCGACGCTTTCAGGCTACACGCCAACGCCGATTTCCACGCCCGATCTGGATCGGCTGATCGAGAAAGAGGCTGACAAAACCAAGATCAGCATTGGCGTCTATGTGTCGCGCGGGCATGGCTTTGTCGTGGTGCAGGGGCCAACGTGGTGTTGGGAGTACGATACGACCCTAACCTCATGGCACGAGCGCCGCTCGCACCTCAAGGAATACTGGCGCGGCTATCAGCCGATCTACGTGTTCGGCAAGTGGCTGTGTGGCGATACCGATAGCGCTTCGCTCGCCGTGATCGATGGCAACCTGCACAAGGAATTCGGTCAGCCGCTGCGGATGCGGATCGAGACGGGACCGCTCGGCGCCTTCCCCAATGCGGTGCGCGTCAACACGATCGAACTTTACATGACCAAGGGCGCGTCCAATGCGCTTGGCGCCGTGGACGAAATCGACGCGATGCTTGAAGTGGCGATTTCGCGCGACGGCGGCCAATCCTTCACCAAGCCGCGCCAACTCAAGATTGGTCAACAGTCCCTAACCAATCGGCGTGCGCGTGCATCGATCTGGGGACAGGCCGAAATCCAGGGCGTGCGCTGGCGCTTCGATGAAAGCGCCGGGGTCAATTTCGGCTTCATGGGTGCCGATATGCTGGCGGACAAGCTGCGATGACGAAAATTCTTTTCCCTGCGCAAAACGTCAAGGTCGATACGCCGGAGGGCGTTGATCCCGACTGGTACGGGAAGCTGAAACAACTCGAAAGCTTCATCAACCTGTTTTCGGAAGTGAACCCGAAAGCGCTGACCGCCAATCAAACGCTGCGCTGGGACGCCACCAAAAAGAAGTTTGTACCGGGAGCCTAACTGATGGCAGGCTTTTTTGACACGCTATTCGGCGGCGGCGCCGAAAAGGAAGCAGCGGAGAAAAACCGCGCGCTCACGGGTGCCTATGGTCAAGAGGCGCAGGGCTATCTCACGTCCGGCTACAACACCGGCACCGAAGCGCTCAATAAGGCGATCGGCGCCTATGATCCGCTCGCCGCGCTCGGCAGCAAGTATTCTGGCGCGTCCGATATTCTCCTGGGCGCGCTCGGCGTCGGCGGTCCGGAAGCGATAGCAAAATCGCGAGCGGCGTTCACCAATGCGCCGGGCTACGAGGGCGCAATCGATGCCGGCCTGGATGTCATCAACCGGCGGCGCGGCGTTGGCGGCATGTACTATTCCGGCAATGCCGATCAGGATGCGCAGACCTTCGGCCAAAACTTGCAAAATCAACAGTACAATACCTGGCTGTCCAATCTGGCGAACGCCGGCCAGACCGGCGCCAGCATCATGGGCTCGGCGGCTGCCGGGCAGGCGGGCGGCTATGGCTCGCTGGCCAATCTGGCGCAGACCTATTCGCAAAATCAGACCGGCGTCGCCGGCAACGTGCTTTCCGGCAACGTAAACGCCAACAACTTGCAGGCCGCAGGCGAGGCGGCGGGCGCCAAAAACCTGCTCGGCGCTGGTCTATCGCTGGCATCGTTGGCCCTGGGTGGCGGCGGCGGCGGGCTCGGCTCGTCGCTGTTCAAGGGTGCCGGCAACCTATTCTTCGGCGGTGGCAGCCCGTCAGGATATTGAGCCATGGCTATCGCACCGATCCACTATCAGCAACAGCAGGCTTTCAGCGGCGGCATCGATTGGTCGCCACTGTCGAACCTTGGCAACGTCTATCGCGAGGCGCAAAACCGCGATCGGCTGTCCGACCTCGGCAAGAAACTATCGACCGGCGAAATCAGCTATCGCGAGGCGGCGGGTAAGGTTGCCGATATGGGCGACATCAATTCGACGCTGAAATTTCTGGCGCTGGGCGAACAGCAGCGAAAGGAAGGCCTCGCCCGTCAGGCTGCCGCCGAATTCAACAGCAGCGTTGGCGGCATGCTGGGCGGTCAGCCATCGGCAGCCCGCACGATCGCGGCGCCGCCCGAAGTCGCGGTTAACCCAACGCCTGGATTGGTCCCCAATGCGGCGGCCGACGAACCGCCGCCGCCTCGGCGCGTCGCGGCATTGCCGCCAGAACCCGATACCGGGATCATCCGGACCAATCCCGATGGTACGATCGCGGGCAACCTGACTGCGCCCGCAGCGCCGCCCGTGCCCGCAGCAGCGCCCGGAGCCCCGGCGCCCGCTGCGGAGTCGGCGCCCAGCTTCGACCAACGGTTTGCGGCGTCGCGTCCGTCCGGCGTGGCGCCGGCCCAGCAGACCATTGCGCAGGCATCTTCCCAGGGGCCGACGCTAGCGCATGTTCCGGTCCTGTTGCGGGCGCTGACCAATCCTGATCTGCCGGAAGATCAAAAGGGCATCGCCAAGGAATTGTTCAAGCGTGCGCTCGATGATGCCAAGCCACCGGAGCGAATTCAGTTTCTCAATCAGTTGGCGGCGCAGAGCGGGTTCAAGGGCACGCCGCTTGAACTAGAAATGATGCTGCGGAAATCCGGCGCCACCAATGTCAATGTTGGCACAGAGGGGCAGACGGCCTTTGCCAAGGAAGGCGGTCAGGTTCTTGCGAAACGATTTGGAAAGATCAGCGAGGAAGGCGAAAGCGCTACCGCCGATCTGGCGATGCTTGAGCAGATGCGCGACTTGCGCCAAGTCATCAAGACCGGCGGCACAGCGGCAACGCAGGCATGGCTCGCCGAACACGGTATCAAGGTCGGCAAGAACGTGGGCGCAATCGAAGCCTATACCTCCATCGTCAACAAGATGACGCCGACCCAGCGCGTCCCCGGTTCGGGCACCACTTCGGATTTCGACGCCAAGATGTTCAAGAGCGGATTGACCCGGCTCATCAACACCCCGGAGGGCAACGCTATCATCGATGCGACCTTGACCGGGCTTGCAGAGCATAAGGTTGAACGCGCGCGAATTGCCGAATTGGCGCTTGCGGGCGAGATTGATGTTAAGGAAGCCAACCGGCGCTTCCAGGCGCTGCCGAACCCCTATGAGCGCTTCAAGGCGTTTGCAAAAGCGGGGTTCAAGCCGCCAGCAGCAGCGCCGGCAGCGTCAGATGGCTGGTCCGTTGAACGGGTGCCGTAATGCCTAGCTATATCGTTACCGGGCCGGATGGCGCGAAGTATCGAGTCAACGCCCCAGAAGGCGCGAGCGAAGCCGACGCGATCAGCTACGCGCAAAAAAATCTTGCTGCGCCGGCGCCAACCGGGCCGACCGGGGGACTGAAACGCGTCTACATCACTGGCGAGCCGCCAGCGGCCGAAGCGGGCGGTGACGACCTCATGAGCATTGCCGCTGACGCGGTGAAGTCGTTGGGGATTGGCACGGTCAAGGGCGGTATCGGCCTCGTCGGCGCGGCGGGCGACGTTCGCGGCTTGGCGTCGAAGGGGCTCGACGCTGCCGGCGAATATCTCGGCGTTTCTCCCGAAACGATTTCGAGGGGGAAGGAAGCCGCCTATAACGCGGCGCAGTATTTTCCGACAGGGCAGGTATTGTCGCGGGCGCCGTCATCTGGCGACATTCAGCAGCGGATCGAACAGACGACCGGTGAATTCTATCAGCCGCAAACCAAGGTCGGCGAGTATGCGCAGACCGTTGGCGAATTCCTGCCAGCCGCCGTTGGTGGCCAAGCTGGACTAGCCGGCCGCGCCGCGCGCGTGCTCGCCCCAGCGCTTACCAGTGAAACCTTTGGGCAGGTTACCAAGGGCGAGCCGATTGAACCGCTGGCGCGCTTCCTGGGCGCGCTGACGGGCGGCGGCGCGCAAGCGCTTCTGTCGCGGCCGAACACCACGCGGGCTGTGCTTGAAAACCAATTGCCGCGCGGTGTCACGCCGCAAATGGTCGATCAGGCCGACGTGCTGATGCAGGATGCCGCCCAGCGCGGCGTGCAATTGACGTGGCCGGAAGCCTTGAGCCAAGTTGCCGGCCGTCCGGTGCTAACTGATCTGCAACGCCACCTTGAAGCGTCGGCGCGATCGGCACCGCAGATGCAGGATTTCTTTGCCGGGCGTCCGCAGCAGGTGCAGCGTGCGGTCGAAGCCGAAGCGGCCAATCTGTCGCCTGGGCCGCCGCCGGTTGCGCCGTCCACCATTGGGCCGGCAGTGCGGGACGCTGCCGGCGAAACGGTGCAGGGCGTGCGCAATGCCATCACGACGGCGACAAGGCCGCTCTATGACGCGGCCGGACAGCATTTGGTGCCGCCTCGGGTTCATGCGGCGATGATGGATGACGCGTTGTTTGCGGAAACCGTCAACGAAATTCGCAACACGCCCGCGCTCAATGCCGTGGTCCGTGCGGCCAGCGATCGATCGGTGGCAATGTATGATGCCGTCGCCAAGCGGTTGGAAGAGCGCGCCCGTGCAGCGGCGTCGCCGCTCAATCCCGATGCCAGCCAGTTGGTTTCTTCGACTACGGGCAGCCTGGGCGGCGGCATCAAGGACGTGGCGATTGCGGCCGAACGTGCCGCGACGCAGGGGCCAAGCGCTTATGAGGCAGCGCTGGCGCGTCAGACTGAACTGCGCGAACGCTATCTCAATCCGCTACTGGAAGGCCATCCATTGGGCCGGCTGGCGAAAGAGAACACGACGACCAAGAAGGCGATTGAAATCCTGTTTCCCAGGCAGCCCGTAGCGCGGACCGAACAAGAGGTTAGCGAGGCGGTGCGCGCGGTGGCGAACCGAAGTCCAAAAGCCGCGTCCGATCTGGTTCGCGCCCATGTCGAAACCGCATTCGATCAGGCGGCGAGGGATTTGCAGAGCGGGCCTAATCAAGCCGGCGGCGCCAAATTCCGCGCGCTGATCGCCGGCAGCGGCCAGCAGCGCGCCAATTTGCAGGCGGCGGTTGAAGCGTTGCCAAACGGTGCGGACCGCTGGCGCGGCTTTAATCGCTTGCTCGATGTTTTGGAAGCGACCGGGACGCGGCAGAACATCGGATCGAGAACCGCCTACAATCAGGAAATCCAGCAGGCGATGGGAACGGCGGGCGGCGTGGTGCCGACGCTGGCAAAGAGCGGCGGCAGTCCAACCCAATTCTTCAAGCCGCTCGTTGACAAATATGAGCTATGGCGATCGGGCCGGCAGCTAGGGCAACTCGCGACGGCGATCACCGATCGGAATACCGGGGGGATGCTTCGGGAGTTGGCGCGGCTCAATCCAACCTCGCGGCGTGCTGCCGATGTCTCGCGGCGGTTGGTCGCTTACCTCAATGCGTCGCGCCCACAAGCGGAGCAACCAACTCAATAGCAGCGTAGCGAACAGCGCTGCGCCCATTGAGACTAGCGCCGGGGCCATGCCGAACTGTCTGACATCGGCCCAGGTACTGATCCACCAAAAGGTCAGCCCGGCCACGGTGATCTGAAACAGCAACCAAAGAAACTGCATTCGAAATCCTTTCGAAACCCGCCCTCGTGGCGGGTTTTTTCGTGAGGGGAGCTATGTCCGGTACAATACCCCTAAGCCTAACACAACAATTCGATGAATTCGCGCAACCGCTTTCGGGTGGCCAGCTTTACATCATCCAGGCCGGAACCGTCGCGACGCCGCAGAACGCCTATGCGGATAGCGCGCTGACGATCCCGTTGCCAAACCCGATCCCGCTGGATGCGGCCGGGCGCATTCCGCAATTCTTTCTCGCCGATGGCCAGATCAAGGTCCGGCTGCAAGACAAGAACGGCTTGGTGCAACTCGCAGCCGACAACATTCTCGTCATCGGCCCTTCGGGCGGCGGCGGCGGTGGTGGCGGCGTCGATCCCACGACGGTTTGGGGGACTGGCGACCTCAAGGTGCGCTATGACATCGCCGTCATCGCCGGCTTTGTCCGCGCTAACGGGCGAACCATTGGCTCGTCCTTTTCCGGTGCGACCGAATTGGCCGACGCCACGGCGCAGGCGCTGTTTCAACATCTTTGGCTGGTCGATAGCACGCTGCCGGTGATCCCGTCGCGCGGCGCGACCGCAGCGGCGGATTGGGCGGCGAACAAGCAGATCACGCTGCCGGACTGGCGCGGCTGCGCGCTAGCTGCGCTGGACGATATGGGCAACGCGGCGTCCGGGCGCCTGACATCAACTTATTTCGGCGTGGCGCCAACCGTGCTCGGTGCGCGTGGCGGCCTGGAAAACAACGTCCTGACGACCGATAAAATGCCGGCGCACTATCACAGTGCCGGCATCTACGATCCGACACATAACCACAGCGTCAACAATCATTCTTATTGGACGACTGCTTCCGGCTCGGGTGTTGGCGGCGGCGGCGCTTTCGGCGTGGCCGGTACTACCAGCATTTCCATTAATGCCGCAGCAACGGGCGTTCGCGTCAACAGTAGCAACGGCCTCGACACGACCTACAGCACGGGCGGCGGCGGCGCACATGCCAACGTGCAGCCAACCAAACTTGCCACCATCTACATCAAGTTGTGACGCATGGCCTACGCTGTCTCCTTCGAACAATCGAACACGGCGGATTGGAATTTCCAGTTTAGCGCAACCGATCTGGACACGAACGAGGTGATCGATTTTTCGGGCGCGACCGACATTTTGTTTGTGGTGGCCGATGACAATGGGGAGCGACTTAGAGCATCGCTCGCCAACGGCAAGATCACGCTTGAGTCGCCAACCGTGCTGGACGTTCGCATTCCTTTCGGCGAGATGGGCGGCCTTTGCGCCGGCAGTTACCAGATCGGCGCGGTTTATAAGGACGCGGCGGGCGACGTGAACCAACTGTTGACCGGGCGCCTGTCGGTCTACAACGGGATAGCGAAGCTATGACGTTCAAGGTCGCCGTCACGCGCAGGCCCAGGCTTCAACTGGACGTTCTGCGCAAACCAACCTTGATGGCCAAAACCATCCCGACGACCCCCAGGCTCAATCTGGATGTTCTGCGCAAGCCGACCCTAAAGGCCAAAATTATCCCGACGATCGCGGCCGAAGCAGTCGCGAGAAACTTCCTGAAAATCACCAAGGCCAATGGCCGCTATACGTTTGATGTCGATTATTCGCTCCTTCAACAGGAAGCGATCGTTGACGCGGCGCTGGCCACTCTCGCGATCAGGGATCGCTCGGTTGGCTACTATAAGGAAGTCTCGGTATCGTCCTTGCTGGTAAGCAGTCTCGACGCCGATCTGCAAGCGATTGCCGCGTTATCAGGAACAGGCCTTGCGCGCCGCACAGGTGCAAATGCGTGGTCGCTCGGGGCTGCGGTGACCAATGTTGAACTGGCGCAGATGCCCGCCTGGACGTTCAAGGCGAACGCAACAGCAGGCAGTGCCGCGCCGACCGACATCGCGATTGGCGGCCTCGCGAACAAGCCAGCGCCCACGACAGCCGATCTAGTCCTGATCCAAGATCAAGCGGCGGGTGGCGAGTGGAAGCAGACAACGTTGGGGCAACTCACTTCTGGCGTGATTTCCGGCGTTGCCAGCATCGGCGCCCAAACCGGAGCGCTCACGCTCAATGGTGGTAATCTGGCGTCAACGCTGTTGCCAGTCGTTCGATATGATGTCGCCCAGACGCTGACGGCAGGCGAAAAGACGCAAGCGCAGAGCAACATCGGCGCGCAGCCCGCCGGCAACTACCAAGCGGCGCTGGGATATACCCCGGTCAACAAGGCTGGCGACACGGTGACCGGATCGCTCACGATTTCCAGCGGCCACCTATCGGCCACCAACGGCGTCGTTCATGCTGGCCCAATCGTGAGCGGCACTCCGGGCGACCTCAGTTCTGTGCGCGTCAGCGCTCCAACGACAGGCGTCATCTTCCTTGGCAACACAGGCAGCCGTTACCTCTATTGGGACGGCTCCAATTACAACCTGCCGGGTGGTCCGTTGATCGCTAACGGGTACTACCAAGCGGTTGCCGTCCGTCTGGCCTACGCGGCCGACTACACGCATGCGCGCAATGCCGGATTAGCGGAGCCTTACGGCGGCTGTGTCCACACGGGCGCGTCAGGCCCCGACTTCTCCGGCAACATCGTTTTCCGCTATCGCTATCTGCAATACCAACTCAACAACGGCGGTTGGTACACAGCGAGCTATGTATGACGATCATCAACCACGGCTCATGGGTGCGCTACGTTCCTGACGTGTGGCCGGAAGGCCTTCCACCCAACATCATGTTCTGCAAGCGCGAAAGCGATGGCGTGGACTGGTACGACTTCATGCAGGGCGATGCCATGGCGGCCGGATCGATCAAGGCCACCGTCTACAATGGCAAGGTGGGCGCCGCGACCCGCGATATCACTCTGCTATTTCCTCAAGCCGCTGTGTTGCTTGAAATCACGGACGATGATGTCGCGGACCCGCAAGCCTTTTATGGCGGCCTCATGTACGACCCCGTGGCCAACACGCTTACGGTGCCGCCGCCCATCGTCCCGCCGTTCGTCTCGCCCAAGCAAGCGCGCCTCGCGCTGTTGGCTGCCGGCTTGCTGGATCAGGTCGAAGCGGCTGTAGCGGCCGAAGGCCGCGCCACCCAGATCACTTGGGAATACGCCACGGAAGTCAATCGCACTGATCCGCTCATTGCGACGCTCGGCCAATCGCTCGGACTGACCGATGAAGCGATTGACCAACTATTTCGGGACGCTTCCCAAATTCCCTAAAGGATTAAAGATGGCAGTCAGCCTTGCAAAGCTGCGAGATGCCAACTCGCGGCGTTGGACGGCGGCCACCCTAACCGCGGGCATCGGAGTTTGTGCCCGTAGCAAGGCGATTGGTCGCAGCGAAAGCGAGATATGAGGCGGTATCGGCGCGAACCGGCGTCCCGTGGCCGTTTATCGCCGTGACCCATCAACGGGAAAGTTCGCAAAGCTGGTCGCGCAGTCTAGCGCAGGGTGATCCGTGGGACCAAGTTTCAACGCATGTCCCGAAAGGGCGGGGACCGTTCAAGTCGTGGGAAGATGCGGCCTATGACGCACTGGTTAATTGCCCGCCCTATGCCGCGCGCAACAAGGATTGGAGCATCGCCGGCACGCTGACCAAGCTGGAAGAATACAATGGCCTTGGTTACGCGATGCGGGGCATTCCATCGCCCTATCTCTGGTCGGGGACCGATCAATATAAATCCGGCAAGTATGTTCGCGACGGCGTGTTTGATGCCAACACGGTAGACAAACAACTTGGCTGCGCCGGTCTACTCATGGCGATGGTGCAGCTTGATCCCTCCATCAAATTTGGCACCGCACCGCCAACGGTCGCGCAAAACACCGCAACGGGCGCCATCGTCGCCGGGGCTGTCGTCGGCGCGCAACAGGCGCACGCGTCGGGATTTTCGCTTGGCATCGCCATCCTGATCGCCGCGATTGGCATTGGCGTTGCCGGCATCGTTTGGCTGCTCTGGCAAACCTACAGGAATAGAGCATGAGGAAGCCTGATGCCGATTAATGTTCACGTCCATCTTCACGGACCCCTGGACCGGGAGGGGGAAATCCTGGGTCACCTCGTAGAGATCAGGGCGGGGCTCGTCCGTCTCGAAAAAATGGAGAGAAGGCAGATGCGAACACTCGATGAAACGCTTGCGTCGGTGCAGGGACAAAGCACGCAGATCGACAGCCTTGTGGCCTACAACGCGGGCTTGCGCCAGCAACTCGCCGATATCATCAGCGGCGCGCTGCCGCCTGACGTGCAGGCCAAGGTCGATCAACTGTTCGATGCCGTCGAACAGAATGCGACGAAGCTTGCGGCTGCGCTCAATACCGACAACGCCGGTCAGCCGGTGCCGGTCGGCGATAGCACCGTTCCGCCTCCTGTTTCGGGGTGAGCCGACAAAAGCCGGCGGGCGGCGCGGGGTAACATCCGCGCCGCCTCATGCGGAGGTTTAGCCATGTGGCAGCAATGGAAACTCAAGTTCTGGAATTGGGTGCGCAACAGCGGCACGATCGCCTGGGCGCGCTTGCAAATCCTTGTCGGGTGCATCTGGGTTGCGTTGCAGGCAACCGATCTGTCGCCGCTGTTGCCGCCGAAATATTTCACGGCTTGGCTGATTATAAGCGGCTTCATCACTGAATACATTCGTCGGCGCGGGACCGAAGTTGTTTCGACGGACGCCTATGTCCCCGATGTCGGTCATGTCGAAGTGGTGAAGCTGGTTGATACCAGCGCCGCACCGAAAGGCTGACCAATGTTGAGTTGGTTGACGGCAATTCCTTCCCTGATTACTGGCGCGTTCGGCACCATCAACAATCTCACAGCCGCGATTTCTAACGAGAAAATCAACGCACGGAATGCGCAGACGCAGGAAGAGAAGATTGCGGCCGAAGAACGCATAAGGACGCTGGAAGCGCGCCGCGATCTGATGATTAAGGAAGCCGGCGTATCGCGCGCCAATATCTTCGTCCGCTCTGCGCTTGCTGTGCCCGTGGTGATTGTGTTCTGGAAATTGCTGGTATGGGACAAGGTTGTCGGTTCGCTGGCCGGTTGCTCGGCGGCCCCGCCGGGAACGTGCGGCATCTTCACGACTGATCCCCTGGACGATAATCAGTGGAAGTTCATCGCTGCCGTGACCGGATTTTATTTCCTGTATGAAGCGGCGAACATCTTCCGCAGGAAGTGATGGCAAATGAACCTCAATGCGACAGCGCGCGCAAAGGGAATGATGTTCGGCGCGGCGGCGGCGGGGGCCGTGCTGACTGATCCAGACTATGCCGCGCTCTATCGGCAGCATTGCGGAATCATCACGACCGACACGCCGATGAAGTGGAGCACGCTGCATCCAACGCTTGAAGCGATGGAAACCCCGGTATGGTCGCAGACCGATGATCTGCTTGCCTGGGCCGAAGCAAATTCGATCAGGGTCAAAGGCCACTGCCTGATCTGGAACGAATACAACCCGGCATGGCTTTGGACCAACAGCACCATGGCGCCGAATTTCGGAGCGTTGACCGCGCCTGTAACGGTCGATGACGCGAAGCGCTATTTCGATCAGCACATCACCGAAACGATGGAGCGCTACGCTGGGCGTATCCACATTTGGGATGTCGTCAACGAACCGATCGAACTATCACATGGTCGCGCCGATGGCATGCGGGCCAAGCTTTGGATGACGGTATGGGGTCCGAAGTATGTTGAGCGCGCTTTCGTGCGGGCACATGCGGCCGATCCATCGGCGAAGCTATTCCTCAATGAGCAATCTATTGAGCGCTTCAACTACGAGAACAATCGCGTCAAGTTTCTCGCGCTGATCGACCGCCTTCTCGACGCTGGCGTGCCCCTTCATGGCGTCGGCATCGAAAGCCATCTCATCATGTGGGCAATGGTTTCGCATGAAGGCGTTCTGTGGCTGCTCGGCGAGCTATATAAGCGCGGCCTGGAAGTTCACGTTTCCGAATTGGATATCGCGCACGTCGGCGGTAGCGGGCTCGCGCTGCCGTCTACAGCGGATGCCGCAACCGTTGACGCTGCCGTGGCCGCGTTCGCCCGTTCCTATCTCGATGACGTGCTTTCGTTTCCGAACGTGAAGGCAGTCATGACTTGGCAATTGGTCGATAAATATTCGTGGCTGTACGCGAACCACAAGCGACCGCTGCCGTTCGATATGAACTATCAGCCGAAGCCGCTCGCATATGCGATTGAGCAAGCGTTGGCTGGCAAATGAGGATCAGCCGTGTCGCTCATCGATTTGCTCGAATATGTGAAAACGGCGGGCGGGCTGGCGGCGCCGTTGTTTGCCATCTTGTTTTGGCTTGAACGCAACGAGCGGCAGGATGCCCAAAAAGAGTTGAAGGATGTCGCGGAAAATTCCGCAGCCGCGTTGGAGGAACTAAAAATCGTGATCGCGCAATTGAGCACGATCTTCGATATCAAGCGGAGCCGACGATGACGGTGCTTGTCCGGTTGCTCGAAAAACTCACTGGCCGGCCGCACCAGCACCGTCATGCGCGCTGGGTGGCGAATATCGCCTCCGATCTGCGGCGCGATATCAGCGAATTGCAAGCGACGTTGCGCCCCTATGCCGAAGCGGAAGAACCGCTCGTTGCGCTGATGACCGACATATTCAACGATCGCCAGATGCGCAGCAATGGGCACGATCGGACCCATTGACCTCTCAAAGAAAGGAAAGAAACGATGGCACGTCTCCCCGTCGATAGCGGCCCGTCGGGCTCGATCGTGAAGGTGACAAGCGGTCAGAGCATGTCGCTATGTCGTGCGCTCTTGGTCGGCGTCGCCGGCACCGCGACGTTGATTAATGAGGACGGTAGCACGGCCAGCAATGTTCCGCTGCAAGCTGGCTATAATCCGCTGAGTGTCAGCAGGGTGACGTTCGGCTCTTGTGATGACGTGTGGGCGCTGTACTGATGTCACCAATCGATCTTGGTTTCGGACTCGGCGTCTCGGGAATTCGTGGCGGTGCGGGCGGGGCGCCGCCAGTCAAGCCGCTCCTGCTTGCTGCCAACCGTGGTATCACGCCGAACAATTTTCGTATCGCCGCCACGGAAAATTTTCGGATTAGCGAAACCCGCATGTCCATGAGGACCGGTGGCGCGGCGCTATCGGAAATGCGCTTCGTCTATGCGGGCTTTTATATCCTCAACAACAGCGGCGTCGAAACCAACCCAGGCAACGATCAGCCAATCGAGATTGCCGTCGAATGGCCGGGCGTCGGCACGGTGCAGGTGACGTTCGGCGGGCAGAACGTTGGCAACATCACGAATGGTTTGGCCGAACTGGTATCGGACCCGATCTATCCGTCAGCATTCGGGCTGCCCAGCTTCCCCGCCAATACGCAATTCTGGCTACGTCGGCGCAGCACGTTGCTACTCAATGAGCGCAACACCAAGCACGGCGGCGCGGGCGGCTCGGGCGAGTCTACATTCTATTCGGACCCTGCGGGCGGCTATGCCTCGCAGCTTCTCGGGACCGGTGCCATGGTGCAGCGGGCGGGCGGCGCCACGGCATCGGCCGAACTCGGCCCTGCGGCGATCATCGGCCGTGCTGTAGGATCGCCTGACATCGCCGTGGGCGTCATTGGGGACAGCCTCGCGGACGGCAACAACGACACCAACATTGCCGGCGACGGCTCGGCGGGCGGCGGCTGGATCGCTCGCGGCCTATGGAATGTCAACGGTCGCCCCGTGCCATGGCAGAAGCAGACTTGTGGCGGCTCTACCGTGCGGAACCTCGTCCTGGGCTACGCCAAGCGGGCGGTCTACTGGAAATATTGGACGCACTGCTTTCTGGCCTATGGCACGAATGACATGGCGGTCGCCGGGCGCAGCGGGGCGGAAGCGCTGGCGGACCTCATGACGGCAACGGCGGCGCTCAAGGCCGCAGGGCTGCGGCGCGTCGAAATCCCGCTGATCCCGCCCAGGGTGACCAGCACGGACAGCTATGCCACGACTGCCAACCAGACTCCGGTCACCAACTACCAGACCGGCGGGACGCGCCGCGATGCGCTCAACGACGGGATCATTGCGAGCGTCGGGACCGGTGGCCTGGACGACTATTTCAACCCGAACCCGGTGTTTGCCGATAGCGTCGCGCTCGATCGGTGGGCGGTGAACGGCTCGGCGAACTACTGGACCAATGATGGCGTCCACCTTACGGCTGCGGCTTGCGCGGCCGGCGCCGTGCCGCTCAACGCTCGAATAGGGACGTGGGTTTAGTTACAGCCGCGCCGTCTTTTCAGCTTTTTGCCCGCGTTCGGCTTCGGCCGGGCGCGGGCCTTTTTTGCGTTTCGGGCGTGGCGCATAGCGCGAGATTCCTTCCTCTCGCGCGGTCTTGGACACGTAGGCTTGTGACACGTCATGCGCGGCGGCGATCTGTGCCACGCTCATTTTCCCGGCCTTGTAGTCGGCAATCACTGCCGCGCGGACATCGGTATCGAAGTGCTTCGGCCGCTTTGGTAGCTCGGCGAGGCGGGCATAGCGCAGCACCGTCGATCGGCTGCATCCATACTTGTCCTCGATGACTTGAACCGGGGCGCCGGCACGATAGGCGCGGGTGATCGCGACGTATCGCAGCAATCGATTCGCGCGCTCCTGGGTGAACGAAACGATCCGCTTCACCGTCAAGATGAAGCTTAGGAAGGCTGCCGGCGCCTTTGCGGTGCGCACATATTTGGCGGCGGCGGCAAGCGTCAGATCGGGCTTCATGATTTTAGTCCGCGAACAACATTCCATGGCGAAGGTAGAACCACAGGTAGCCGAACCATACGGCCACGCCAATCGTCACCATCAACGTCAATTCAAGAAAGGCTTTCTTTGATCGTGGCAAACTCGCGCCGATAATCACAATCGCCAGCAAGCCAAACGCCGCCCATAGATAGGTGTTATTGCTCACGCGTCCCCCGCGCCTTCGTGAACGGCCTTGGGCACCCTCTGATCGCGAAGCATTTCGTTGATGTCGGAAAGCCGAACCGGAATCTCCGATAGCATGCCCATGCGCGCCGCGTCTGGCAGCGCAGAGCGGCAAATGTCGAACGCGCGGTCTTTGTGGAAGTGGCCGGCTTCACGCAGGCCTGGGGAATACCCCCAGCCATCGGCCTTCCACCATCCCTGATGTTCATTAGACCAGATCAGATAGGTTTCGATCATGCGTTCCCCGCTACATCGCTGGCGAAAAAGGTTGGATCAACCGACGACATCAGTTTTGCAGCCATCTGCACCATAGAGGCGGCGTTGCGCATGTCCTCTTCATTGGACCCGGCATATAGCGGCATCGGATTGCAGCCGCACCAAACAACCAGAGCGAAACGCATTTCGTCGCATCCTTCGTCGCCCAGGCGCCGATCCAGATCGTTCATGATTTTTTGCATATCGAGTTGCTTTTCTTCGGTCATGCGCTGCCTTTCACTTCGGGCTGACCTTCGAACCGTGCAATCATTTCCTTCATCAGCGTCACGACATCGTTGCGATCGGCGCCGTTGGAGATGTAGTTGCATCGGCCGGGTTCGTCACCATAACGGAAAACCATTAGGACAAAACCCGTATGTCGTTCTTGTCCCCGCAAGTCACCGTTAAATAGGTGATCGAGTTGCCGGGCGAGAAATTCCATTTTTCCGCGATAGGAATCCTCGATTGGGGCGTCGCCCAGGCGCTCGGTGGCTCTTGCTTTGCGGCGTTCTTTTCGGTTCATCGGCGACACTTCCAATAGCGGTGACGGTTGACGGTGTAATAAACGCGACGACAGGTGATGCGATGTCGAACTTTCTTCCTCGATGGCTTTATCGTTTGGCTTTCCGCCTTCCCCCGTGGCAGTTCCGCCTGATCTTCCGGCTGTGGTGGAACTGGCACCATCGCCTTTGCGCGCCACTCGTCGGACGGCGGACCAATCAGGATCGGGAAGCGCTCGGCGAACTCGATTCCGGTCTCGATCGGCTCGCGCGCGACTACCGGGGCGACCGGTCGGCTGCGCTCGCTCGCCGCGATTAGGATCACGGAAGCCGCTGTAGCGCCCAGGGTGATCTTGAGAGCTAAAGCCATGTCTCGATAATCTTCGGATCATCTTCCTCATTGCGCATTAGGCAGACCATGCCGCAATGCTGGAAGCCGATGCGTATGATTGATAATTCGCCTTGCACAATATCGCCGGTTGGCGTGGCGCTGCCATTGCTGATTTCGAAGCGCCGCGCCACGTAGCTATGCGGGAAATCTGCCGGGTGATCGTAGACCGTCCACATGCTCAAGGCGCCGCGCGCTAGTGCAGCGTCGTTGGCCGCGAAAATTTTTCGGATATCGATGTCCACAACTCCCCTCCTTGCAGATTTTTATGTCGCTCAAGTTCAACGCGAAGCGCCCGACACTCCATCAAAAGCTGGCTATAGGTGCGGTGGTTCCGGCGCAGCAAAAAATACAGATAGCCTTGCAGGAAAAAGGCGATGCCTAGCAGCACGCCAAACATGAACGCGCCCATGGCCGCCTCACGCAGGAATCAGCGTCATTGCGCGATCGATCTGCGCCTGTAGCTCGGGCATGGCGTTTTCCTCCGCCGCCATCTGACGCAAGATCGGCAGGCCTTTATCGATCGCTGCCAGAATCTCGTCGCGGGTAGCGGTGCGGCCCTCGCGATAGAAATAGGTTTCCAGGGGATCGCCGATTTCGAACAGCACGCCGCCGTTCGCGCGAAACGGACGATAGCCTTTGGTGATCCAAAGCAGGGTGACGCCTGGATTGTGCGCGACGCCGACGCCGGCCGGTCCAACCGGCTCGAAATCGAAGTTCTTGTTGCGTCGCATATTCGGCTTGCTTAGGAACGGGCAAGCCTTGACGGCATATTCGGCGCAATCGCGATGCGATGGCGGTTCGCTCGACGCCCGATTGATCGCGCACATGGGGCCGATCACGAAGCACAGATATTGCCCCAGCGGCTCGCCGCACAGCCAGCACAGCCCGCGCTTAACAGCCTGGGGAAGCTTCGGGGTATCGACAACCCTGAAATCCCATTGGCCGTCTACCTTGGCGACGAACCACGGGACCGGGAAACCTTTGTCGGAGATTGGCCGCCGCGCCATGCGCGGCGGCATCGGGATATCCTTGATAGACGCATTCAACATTTAAGCGCTCCGGACTTCCAGCCCCGGACAACGCTCCTACTCGTAGTCCCTGATGATCGTATTAATCAGGTTGCGGAAAGGCGGCAGCAGATCGGGCGGCAGCCGTTCAAAGGTCCGTGACAGCCGATAGGCCTCAAGGTTGAACGTCTTGCCGTCCGCCGCCAGTGAGCCGTTCTCTTCCCAACCAACGAGTTCGTTGGGGGTGGTGTGAAGCGCTTTCGCGATCTTCACAAGCCGCCCGCCCGAAACCCGGTTGGTGCCTTTCTCGTATTTCTGGATTTGTTGGAAGCTGACCCCCAGCAGCTTCCCCAAATCCTCCTGCGACATCTTCTGATCGTCGCGAAGCGCGCGGATGCGAATACCGATTTCCTGATCGATATTGCTGCCGCGCCTCGCGCTGACCTTTACGCCCCGACGTGCCATATGTTGCCTCACTTCGCCCTTGCCGCTTCGATTTCCTTCCGGGCCTTGGCAATCTCTCGCTCGAAATCGACCTTTTTCGATTTGACGAATTCTTGCTTGTAGCCAAGAGAAGAAGTGACGGCTGCGATCGTCGCATATTGCGGTCGCTTGGTTTCACCCTCGAACCAGTTGTGCAGCGTCGTGGCTGAGACGCCGCTGATGACGTGGATTTCTCTGTTATCCAGGCCCTCATCTTCAACGATTGTTCGAATGCGATCGATCACGGGGTCTTTGTCCACGAAATTGTAGGAGCGATACAAAATCTCGCCGCGACGCTTCTGTCCGTTCTTGTGCCCGTTCTTAGCCATGCTGGCGCTCCACTCCTACAGCCTGATCCTTTCCGTTGCCGTTGGGCTTTGCTTTGCCCTTAGTGGCCTTGTCGCTCTTGGGCGCCTCGGCAATCGCAACGCCGCGCCGCGCACACTCGCGCAAGCCTTCGGCGGTCAACTTGTACTGAGCGGCGCCCAGGCGGACGGCCCAGCCATTCTTGACGCAAGTATACATTTGCGAATGATGGGTAGCCGGGCTAGTCAGGCCGGCGTTGTGAAGCGCCGTCTTGATGCTGTTCAGATCGGAAATGTAGGCCGGCCTTTGAGCCAGATGCTTGAGGACGACGGTCATAGATTTGATCGGCTGACCGTTCTCATCGATGCCCGTACCGCGCTGGGCGTTGCTGGGCCTGGGGCCTTCTAACAGGCCGGCGTGGGCGTTCTGAGTAAGAGCCTTGGGCAGCGCCTTGGTCTTATCACTCCCGTACACGTCAACTCGCATGCCGGCATTTCCTGCCGCGACTAACGCGAGTAGATTCTCGATCGGGATATCGAACGAGAACGTCACTTTCTTAATTGCCATCTTATCCCCTTTTAACGGGCGGGTTATGTGATGCCCGGACAGCCTAATAGTTGTGACGGGGGTTGGTCAAATCGTGGCGTAATCTTTTCGACAGGGGCGAGAACACGACTTTTTTAGTGCGTGTTGCAGGGGTGCAATTTTTGGGCAGGGGAGATTCGCTCTCGGGCAAGCTAATTTCCCTTTTGGGCAATTGTTCCCTAAAAAAATTGGGCCGCCCTCCTGATCCCAGGAGGGCGGCCTAGGGGAGGGGGGCGTTAGGCGGCCAGCCGCCAAATTCCTAATGAAATCAGGCTTTCGCTATTAAGCTGCCGCTCCGTATGGTTTCTTCAATGCCTTCTGCTATCATCCGCCGATCATCGGCTTCTCCTCGACGAACTGGAAAGACAGCGCCGGCAATATCCAGGATACCGGCGAATTCGTCTGGAATCTCGCCACCATGGATCTGGCGAATCAGATGAACGCGACGGCGGCCCACGTTGCCCGCGATGTCGATGAGTTCAAGGTCGCGGGGCTGACGGCCGCGCCCTGCAAGCTCGTCAACGTGCCCCGCGTGGCGGAAAGCCCGGTCGCCTTCGAGTGCAAGCTGACGCAGATCCTCCAGTTGCAGGGCAAGGACGGCGAAAAGGCGCAGGCCTGGCTGACGCTGGGCGAAGTCGTCGCCGTGCACATCGACAAGGCGTTCATCAAGGACGGCGTCTACCAGACCGGGTTGGCTCATCCGATCGTCCGCGCTGGCCGCCGCGGCGACTATTTCGAGATCAAGCCGGAAAATATGTTCGAGATGATCCGGCCGGATTGAGCGTCGAATGTAGCGCGTAGACGGGGTAACGGGCCCGGATGAGCGAAGCGAAATCCGGGGTCTCTTCTCCAGGCGAACCATCCCGGATTGTGCTTCGCTCCATCCGGGCTATGGCGCTGAAAGGCTATCCGCCTTTCTTCTTACGGCCTGATCATTCTGCGATGACTTCTCCGGAGCCACCCAGTTCGGCGGGAAAATCCTTGAGCTTGGGAAGGCCGTCGCGCATGCGCAGGACCGTTTCGGCGTAGTTGACGTGAACGCCCGGCTTGAAATCCAGGGTCGGAATCGTCGCAGCAAACACGTCCACCAGTCCGAACGTTGGATGATTGGTCATCAAGTGGCCGCCGCACATTCGGCAGTATTGACGCTCGCTCTGCGGCGTCTTCTGAAAAGTCGCAATATGCTCGCTTCCCGACTTAATCTCGACCGCTTCCGGCTGCCACAGGCTGAAGGCGTTGACCGGCCCGCCAGACCACGAGCGACAGGAACGGCAGTGACAATAACCCATGGCCTCGGGCGTCCCCCTGACCACAAGCCTGACGGCTCCGCAAAAACAGCTTCCGGCGTGATCCATTTGTCTTCCTTTCGAAGTTGAACACGTCATTCAACTATCCAGGAAGTTTTGGGCTGCCTCCAGTTCCGGAACTGTACTGGCAGTCAGCTCGCGAGTTTCTTCTCTTTTGCAAACGGACTGAGCCCGAGCCATGTCTGCATGGCAGCAGCGATGCGGCGGTCGCCGGTCAGAATCATGCGCTTGCTTGCAACGGCGGCGCGGACCGTATCCAACCCCATCCAGATCGCGGTCATGGTTCGCAAGTCGACGGACACATAGAGCTCGACGTCGAATCCGGGATCGACTGAACAGAGATCGACGTCGTCCTTGGGGTCGACGATAAGCCACCAGGACCGCTGCGCGGCGGTCAGTTCGGGATAGAGGAACTGAATGACGTTTCGCCCCTGCGGCATCGGCGTCGTGTTCAGATTCCGCCGCATGTCCCACATCAGGAGTTGAACGTCGAGGTGCTGGAGCGACAAATCCGCGTCGATGCGGCGCTGGCCCCAGATTCCGAATGCCTCGACGATCGGTCCAAGTTCTCGCCCCGACGCAGTCAGACGATACTCGAATGCACCGGACTCCGAGTGCGACGCCTCGCGAGCGACAATCCCTGCGGCTTCAAGATCCTTGAGCCGCCGTGACAGCAACGCCGGTGACATCCGCGGCACGCCGCGACGCAGTTCGTTGAAGCGCGTCGAGCCGGCGACGAGCTCGCGAAGCAAGACAACGGTCCAGCGCGTGCAGAGCACTTCTGCAGCCATCGCAACCGGGCAGAACTGCCTGTAGCTACCTTCGGCCATGCTTCTCTCCATTTCGCTGATGCGCGAACCCTACTGAGGAAAGGTCGCCGTATCCAGTTCAGTTTCTGTACCGGACCCGATTCATTTCGTGAACTGGCCGCCCGCAACGCCGCTTGGTAACTCGCCGCAATGCGGACTCGGGCGCGCCTGGACCTAGCTCTTCCTCCTCGTTGCCACCAGCGCCGACCGGAGTCGAGCCGCAGAATAAACTCCCAAATGATAAGGACCTTCCATGAGAAAATTTCAGAGTGATCCGACTGTTCTGTTGACGTGCTCTGCGGCGCTTGGCGCAGCGGCGCTTCTAAGCGTCGGCATCGCACCCGCTTTTGCGGCTACGATTTCACGCAGCGCCGACGTGAAAGCATCCGTCACCGCTGTATGGTCAGTGATCGGACCGTTCTGCGCAATCAAGAATTGGTTGCCGCCAGTAGGCGAATGCATCGAGGACGGCAAGGCGCCGCCGACCCGCGTTCTCGTGACCAGGGACGGCAAGGCTGCGTTTGTGGAAACGCAAACCGCGCGGAACGACGATGAACACAGTTACTCCTATGCGTTCGTTTCGAGCCCGCTACCGGTCTCGAACTACAAGGCGACGATCAAGGTAACGGCCAGAGGTGATGGGTCTTCGACGATCACATGGAGCGGTTCCTATACCCCCGATGAGGGAAAGGAAAAGGCAGCCAGCGAGGCGCTGATTGGCGTCTACGAAGCCGGCTTGACCGAGATCAAGGCCAGACTCGCGAAGTAAAGATGACTGCCTCTTCCGCTTTGGAGTTGTGCCGGCCGGCCGCGAATGTCGCGTTCGCGGCCGGCCGGACACCTGAAAACGTCCAACCACAGAGATGCTTGAGCTGCGCCGGCGGGAATTTCGCCTGTCCGCGGCAGACGCGGAACTTCGATCCGTCCAAATCTTTATCAGACGTTGTTTTGGAGATTTCCCGATGGTCGGCTTGTTTGCCGGGGTGATACTGCTGGTCTGTCTCGCCCCTCCAGCCTTCGCGAGCCTCGATGCGGCGGCAATCAACAACGCCGAATTCAAGGGCAAGTTGCCGGGCGACGACAAGATCGATCCCGCAATCGTCAGGGCGCAAGTGCTGCTTGACCGCGCCAGCTTCTCGCCCGGCGAGATCGACGGCAAGCTGGGCGAGAACGCCCAAAAAGCCCTGAAGGCATTTGCCGAATCCAAAGGCCTGGCCGTGAGCAAGCAGCCGCTGACGTCCGAAATATGGGGCGCCCTGCTGGCCACCGGATCGGATCCGATCGTCGTCGACTACAAGATCACGGAGAAGGACGTCAAAGGGCCGTTTCTGAAGAAGCTGCCTGCGAAGATGGAAGACTTGAAAGGCCTGAATTCGCTGGACTACACCAGCCCGCGCGAGGCCATCGCCGAAAGGTTTCACATGAGCGAGGCTTTGCTCGCGGCTCTCAACCCCGGCAAGAAATTCGACGAGGCCGGCCAAACGATCGCGGTGATGAACGTTGCGGTGAAGGAGAGCAAGTCAGCCGTGACGCGTGTCGAAGTCGACAAGATATCCCAAACCGTCAAGGCGTTCGCCAATTCCGAACTGATCGCGTTCTTTCCCGCGACCGTGGGAAGCGAGGAGAAGCCGAGCCCTAGTGGCATCCTCAAGGTGATCTCGATCGATGCAAATCCGTATTATCGCTACAACCCGGATTACAAGTTCAAGGGAGTTAAGTCCAAACGAGCCTTCAAAATCAAGCCCGGCCCCAACAATCCCGTGGGATCGCAATGGATCGGACTTTCGGCGGAAGGATATGGCATTCACGGGACTCCCAACCCATCGAAAGTCAGCAAGGCGGAGTCGAATGGCTGCGTGCGCCTCACTAACTGGGACGCCGACAGGCTGGCAAGGCTCCTGAAGAAGGGCGTAGAGGTCGCCTTTATCGAGCGCGAGGCCGCCAACAAGAAGTGATGGTTGACGCGGCATTGTGAAATGAATCGTCATCATCGACGCGAAGCATCATTTCATTCCTGGCGCCGCTCGCGGGAGAAGCTGGCGGGTTTCTCCGTATCTTGCGAACCTTGCGGCGGACTGCGGCGCCCATGACAGCGATGCGGCTCACTGCAAGGCGTGTGGCACGTACTCCCCACGAAGGTTTGATGTAACGCGGCGGCCGGCGTATTTCGGTGGGCAAGCGCCCAAACCGCTCGCCGCGCGTGCAGAGCCTCCCGATCGACATGAGTTGGACGAGGTAATGCCATCTTGCATTGCAAGCCTCACGCGCGGGAAAAAAGTCGAAAGCAGCTCTCGCCACCGGCGACGGAGCAGAATAACCTTGAGTTGCCAGGCCGGGATCAACGGTCGGCGTACACATTGGGAGGATGGGATGACACGCCAAGAGCGCCGCGATCCACAACGGCAGCGCGATCCAGAAGGTTCGATATCACGGCGAACGCTTGTCCACGGCCTGGCCGCCTGTGCCGGCGCCACCGTGGTGGGGGTCAGCGGCGCGCTGGCCCAAGGTAGTCCTCAAGGCGGCCCGGTAGCGCCGCCGTCGACGATCACCAGCCCGCCGCGCGATTTCAGTCCGCGCGGTGCCCCGACCACCTATTTCTGGGATCCCGACATCATTGCCGTCGATCCGTCCTTCAACAACCTCGCCCAGCCCAACACGGCGATCAAGCGCCTGCACACCGGGCTGTTGTGGGCCGAAGGCCCCGCCTGGAGTGCGCAGGGCCGTTATCTCCTGTGGAGCGACATTCCCAACAACAGGCAGATGCGATGGTCTGAAGACGACGGTCACGTCAGCGTCTTCCGCACGCCCTCCAACAACTCAAACGGCAACTCGTTCGATTTCCAGGGCCGCCAGCTCTCATGCGAACATCTCACCCGCCGCGTCGTGCGCTATGAGCATGACGGCACCGCGACCGTGCTGGCCGATTCCTACAACGGCAAGAAGCTCAACTCGCCGAACGACGTCGTCGCGCATCCGGATGGCAGCTACTGGTTCACCGATCCGCCCTATGGCGGTCAGCTCTATGAGGGCGAGCCTGACGTCGCGGGCGGCCCGAGCAATTCTGCCGGCAAGCTCAATCCGCGGATCGGCCAGCCGGCCGGCTTCGTGCCGGGCAAGCGCGAACTGCCGACCAACTGCTATCGCATCGATCCTTCCGGCCGGATCGACCTCGTGGTGACCGAGGAGCAGGTACCCGATCCCAACGGCCTCTGCTTCTCGCCCGACTACAAGAAGCTGTACGTTGCCTCTACCGGCAAAGGGCCGGGCGATACCGGTGCGGGCGGCAAGGGCGATGTGTTCGTGTTCGATGTCGGCAGCGACAACAAGCTCACCAACCACAAACGGTTCAGCGATTTCATGGTCGATGGCGTGAAATGCGGACCGGACGGCGTGCGCTGCGACGTCAACGGCAATGTCTGGTGTTCGAGCAACGCCGGCCGCGCCGTCGGCTATAGCGGCGTGACGGTGTGGTCGGCTGACGGCAAGTTGATCGGCCGCATCCGGCTGCCCGAAGTGTGCGGCAACATCTGCTTCGGCGGACCCAAGCGAAACCGCCTGTTCATGGCCGCGAGCCAGTCGCTCTATGCCGTGTACACCGCCACGCAGGGGGCAGGGCCGGGCTGACGCTTCGCTCTGCAGATATTTCGATACGGCCATTGAGCGCCGACGCAACCCGCCGGCGCCAGTCTGCTGGCGCGGCGGTGTTTCAGTACCGTAGGATTTTCTGTGCGTTTTCTGGGCGTGCGCTTTTCCAGCCGCAAAACAAGGCTCGGCGCTTGCTCCTTCGCTAAACTCAAGCAGACTGGTTCGACTGGTCGACAGGGTTTGTGAGGGTGGGGAATTTGTTCGACGTTCGAAAGCTCGAGGAAGCCGGCAAACGCCTCGGCGATGCCGTCCTGGACCCATTGGTCTGGACCGAATTGATGGAGGACATATGCCAGGCCGCCGATGCCAAGGGCGCGGCGATGCTCCAAAGCGACGTGCGAACCGAGGATATTCCAAGGACCGAAGCCGTCTCCGATTTTTTCGACAACTACTTCCATCATAAACTCCACGTGGCCGATGTAAGAGCCGCGCGGGGCGTTCCGCTTCTTCAGGCCGGCGCCGACGTGATTATGGATGCCGATCTGTTCAAGTCGGAAGCCGAGATGCTGCGCGATCCGCTCTATGCAAATCTCGCCGGATATGGATTGAAGTGGTTTGCGGCGATCGGCTTCCGGGCCGGCCCGGCGCTATGGGGATTGACGATTCAGCGCACCCCCAAGCAAGGGATGTTCGAACGCGACGAGGTGCAGGCGCTGTCGCAGCTTTCCCAGAGGCTGACCGAAGCCGCCACGCTTTCGACCGCGGTTGGACGGGCCGCAATCCTGAGCGTGACGAACGCCCTTGACCTCATGCAACGACCTGGATTGGCAATTGACCGTCATGGACGATTGCTTGGCGTAAACCGCCAGATGGAGGCTTATGTCGGCCGCGAAATCCTCGTCCGAAACAATCGGCTCGTGCTTCATGACAGCCGCGCCGATTCCGAACTGTCCGAAGTCATCGATCGACTTAAGGAGACGTCGGACGTGCAAGCTTGTCGCCTCGATCCGATCATCGTCAGGAGAGAAGGCAAGCGGCCTCTGGTGCTAAAGGCGCTACCCGTTCCGCCGGCGGCGCGAAGCCCGTTTCTCGGGGCGCGCGCCGTGCTCGTCCTGAACGATCTCGAAGGCACTATTGCCGTCAATCCGGATATGTTCGGGAAAGTCTTTGAGCTGACGCCGGCGCAAGCCAAGCTCGCCGGAAAGCTCGCGACCGGCAGTTCCATGGAAACTGCTGCGGCCGAAATGGGCGTCACCGTCGAAACAGCCCGAAGTCATCTCAAGGCAATTTTCAACAGAACCGGCACGCATCGCCAGGGCGAGCTCGTGGCGCTTCTTAGCAGGCTGTCTCGTTAGTCCATTTTTCAATCTGGTTTTTCGTCAGCTTCGGCTGGATTCGAAGGGAATTTCCGTTCAGACCCGATGTCCACGGTCATCGGCGGCGGTTCATTAAAATTCGTCTCAAATCGGCAACCGGCAGCCAACCCTTTGGGCAAAAGCTGGGCGCGTCTAAACCCGGCTTTTATGGCGCGTGGTGCACCCTCCTTTTCAAGAAAGGGAGAGGCTCGTGTACCAATGCCCATATTCAAATATTTTACTGTCGTAGGATCGACGCTGCTTGTTTTCCTGTTTATTTCGAATGCTTATCTCACCGACGACGAGAGTAATTTGCGGTTCGACGGATCGCTGTACGAGAGCGCCCTTTACGCGCCTCGCGTGGAGGAAACCCGGACGACCGCGGAGCTTCGCTTTACCCGCGATGTCACGCCTGCCGTTCGCGTCAGAGAGGTGTTCGCCGTGTTCGTTCCCAACGAGCGGCGGCGCGGCAAGCGTTACTCGTAAGGCTTGCGCCGTCGGTGCGGGCCGGCGGGCACTCCAGACGGCAACCTCGCCAGCCTCCAACCGGCGGACAATACCGCCGTTTGGGAACGAGCCCGGGCCTCCACCGTTATCTCCCGGTTTATCAATTTCGTTTCATTCTCAATGCGAAGCGTCCCCGAAACCCGTGCGTTTCAGCTAGAATGGGCCGTCGTTTGGCACAGGTGGGGCGCGATGTCGCGCCGCAGACCAGGGAGAGTTCGCCATGAGCTTCCGCCGCGATTTCATCAGCAAGCCGATCTTCGCTTTCGCGCGTGGCGCAATGCCGGCGATGTCCGACACCGAGCGCGAGGCGCTCGAAGCCGGTGACGTCTGGTGGGACGCCGATCTCTTCACCGGCAATCCCGACTGGTCGAAATTGCTGGCGACCGCGCCGGCGACGCTGACCGCGGAAGAGCAGGCCTTCCTCAATGGTCCGGTCGACGAGCTCTGCGCCATGCTTGACGAATGGAAGATCAATTGGGAATGGCGCGATCTGCCGCCCGAAGCATGGGCCTTCATCAGGCGACACAAATTCTTCGGCATGATCATCCCAAAGGAATTTGGCGGGCTGGGTTTCTCGCCCTATGGGCACTCGGAAGTGGTGCGAAAACTTTCCTCGCGCTCGCTGACCGCGGCCGTCACCGTGATGGTGCCGAACTCGCTCGGGCCGGGCGAACTATTGATGCGCTTCGGCACCGGGGAGCAGCAGCAGAAATGGTTGCCACGGCTCGCCGAGGGCGCTGATATTCCCTGCTTCGGCCTGACCAGCCCGGAAGCCGGCTCCGATGCGGCGTCGATGGTCGACACCGGCATCATCTGCAAGGGCACTTTCGAAGGCCGCGAGGTAATCGGCCTGCGGCTGAACTGGCACAAGCGCTACATCACGCTGGGGCCGGTCGCCACGCTGCTCGGTCTCGCTTTCAAGGCCTATGATCCCGATCATCTCGTGGGAGATCAGGAAGATCTCGGCATTACCGTCGCCCTGATCCCGACTGATCTGCCCGGTGTCGAGATCGGCCGCAGGCATCTGCCGGCGATGCAGGTGTTCCAGAACGGCCCGAACTGGGGCCGCGACGTGTTCATTCCGATGGACTGCATCATCGGCGGGCAAGAGCGGCTCGGGCAGGGCTGGAAGATGCTGATGACGGCGCTGGCCGCCGGCCGCGGCATCTCGCTGCCGTCACTCTCCGCCGCGGGCGCGGCCTATGCGGCGCGCACCACCGGGGCCTATGCGCGCATCCGCGAGCAGTTCGGAATCTCTATCAGCAAGTTCGAAGGCATCGAGGAGCCGCTCGCCCGCATCGCCGGCACAGCCTATCTGCTCGACGCTGCGCGGCGCCTCACATGCGCAGCGCTCAATCAGGGGCATCATCCCGCCGTCATTTCCGGCATCATGAAGCTGCACGCCACCGAGCGGATGCGGGTCGTGATTGACGATGCCATGGACATCCATGGCGGCAAGGCCGTGATCGACGGGCCGCAGAATTACATGGGCAACCTCTATCGCGCGGTGCCGGTCGGCATCACCGTGGAGGGCGCCAATATCCTGACCCGCAACCTGATCGTATTCGGGCAGGGAGCAATCCGCGCGCATCCCTATCTGCTCGAGGAGATGAACGCGCTCGGCGACGCCGATCGCGCCAAGGGACTCGACGCCTTCGACAAGGCGTTGTGGAAACATCTCGGCCACAGCTTTAAAACCATGTTCCGCGCCTGGGGACGAAGCTGGAGCGGCGGCCTGTTTGCACCGGCACCCGACGCCGGGGAAGCAACGCGGTTCTATCGTCAGCTCTCGCGCTATTCTTCGGCGTTTGCGCTGTGCGCAGACATGGCGCTGCTCACACTCGGCGGCGCACTCAAGCGCAAGGAAATGCTCTCCGCCCGATTCGGCGATATTCTTTCCGAACTCTATCTATTGTCGGCCGCACTGAAACGCTGGCAGGATGAGGGACGGCAGAAGGAAGATTTCGCGGCGCTCGAATGGTGCATGGCGAGCGGTTTCAAAACCATCGAGAACCGCTTTGCTGAAATCTTCGCCAACCTGCCGAACCGGCTCGTGGCAGTCATCCTGAAATTCCTGATCCAGCCGCTCGGTGCAAGGGTGACCGGCCCGTCCGACCGCGTTGTGCATCAATGCGCGCAGCTCGTGCTGGAGCCGTCGGCGGCGCGCGACCGGCTGACATCAGATCTTTCTGCGGTCGATGACGACGGCGGCATCGCCCGGCTCGAAAAAGCGTTCCTCCTGGTCACCGCGGCAGAAGAAGTTTCCAAGCAGATGCGCGCCGCACGCCTGCATGACTGGAAGGAGGCGGTAAAGAAGGGCGTCATTACGCAAGCCCAAGGCGAGAAGCTGCAGGCTGCGCGTGAAGCCGTGGCGAAGGTGATCGAGGTCGACGATTTCGCAGCCGAAGCGTTGTCGCCGATTTACAGGAAGGGCGCCGACGTGCATCAATTCTTCCAGGAACTGGGTGAGCAGAGGGCAGCGAGCTGATGGCGCGACCGGTCTTTATCGTTGACGGCAGCCGGACGCCGTTCCTGAAAGCGCGCTCCGGCCCCGGCCCGTTCACCCCGGTCGATCTCGCCGTGCAGTGCGGCCGGCCGCTGCTGGCGCGGCAGCCTTTTGCGCCCGACGCCTTCGATCAGGTCATCCTCGGCTGCGTCAACGTCATCGCCGACGAAATGAACCCTGCCCGCGTCGCCGCGCTGCGGCTCGGCATGGGCGAGAAGATGGTCGCCTTCACCGTGCAGATCAATTGCGGCTCCGGCATGCAATCGATCGACACGGCTTACCGCTACATCCGTGAAGGCGTCTCAGACCTGATTCTTGCGGGTGGCGCCGAAGCGCTGAGCCACGCGCCGCTGGTGTGGTCGCAACAGGGCGTGCGCTGGTTTGCGGGCCTTGCGGGAGCCAAGGGTATCGGCGCAAAGATCATGGCCGCGCTGAAGGTGAAGCCGAGCTATTTCAAGCCGATCATCGGACTGGAGCGCGGTCTCACCGATCCCATCACCGAGCTCAACATGGGCCAGACCGCCGAGGTGGTCGGGCACCTCTTTGGCATCACCCGCGTGCAGTCGGACACTTACGCCGCCGAAAGCCACAAGCGGCTAGCGAAAGCGCAATCGGAAGGCTGGCTCAAGGGCGAGGTCGAGACGGCGTTCGCACGTGATGGAAGGTTCTACGAACATGACGACGGCGTGCGGCCGGACTCGACGCCGGAGTCGCTTGCAAAACTGAAGCCGGTGTTCGAGCGTCCCTGGGGCAAGGTCACCGCCGGCAATTCCTCGCAGATCACCGACGGCGCGTCCTGGGTGATCCTCGCGTCCGAAGAGGCGGTCGTCAAACATAGCCTGACGCCGAAGGCGGTCATTCTCGACAGCCAATGGTCGGCGCTCGATCCCGGCATCATGGGTCTCGGCCCGGTGCTGTCGGCAACCGAGCTGTTGAAGCGCAACGAGCTGACGCTCTCAGATGTCGAGACCTGGGAATTGAACGAGGCGTTTGCAACGCAGGTGCTGGGCTGCCTTGCCGCCTGGAACGACGAGAAATTCTGCAAGGAGATTCTCGGCCTTGACGGCGCGGCCGGTGAACTCGACCAGAGCAGATTGAACGTCGATGGCGGGGCGATCAGTCTCGGCCATCCCGTCGGCTGCAGCGGCAACCGTATCGTGCTGCATCTCGTCAATGCCATGAAGCGGTTGGGCACACGGCGCGGCATAGCCACCGAATGTATCGGCGGCGGGCAGGGCGGCGCGATGCTGATAGAGACGGTGTGATCATGGACTCACAGATCATGAACGTTCTCGGCGATCGCGTGCTCGAACTCGGGCCGAAGCCCGGTGCCGGTGGTCCGTACAGGAATTTCAAGCTGACCCGCGATGCAGACGGCGTCGCCTGGCTCTTGTTCGATCGCGAGGGCACCAGCGCGAACACGCTCTCGGCGGATCTGATCGAGGAACTCGACAAGGTTTTGTCCGAGCTCGAAAGCCAGCGCCCTACCGGTCTCGTCATCCGTTCCTCTAAAAAGTCCGGCTTCATCGCGGGCGCTGACGTCAACGCGTTTCGCGGCGCGACCGATGTGGCGGCGGTCGAGACTGAGATCGGCCGCGCGCATGCCGTGATCGACCGGCTGGAAGCCCTGCGGGTTCCGAGCGTGGCCGTAATCCACGGCTTCTGCCTCGGCGGCGGCCTCGAAGTAGCGCTGGCCTGCCAGATGCGGATCGCGATCGAGGACGCGCGGTTCGGTTTCCCCGAGGTGATGCTCGGCCTGCATCCTGGCCTTGGCGGCACGGTTCGTTTCACGCAGCTCGTCAACCCGATGCAGGCGATGCCGCTGATGCTCACCGGCAGAACCATCGATGCGCGCAAGGCAAAATCGCTCGGGCTGGTCGATGCGGTAACGCAGGAGCGCCATGTCCTGAACGCGGTGAAGGACGCCGTATCCGGCCGCCTCAAGCGTGCGCGGGCCGGGCTGCTCAACAATTTTCTCAGCCTCGGTCCCGTCAGGGGCTTCCTCGCCGGCCGCATGCGCAGCGAGGCCGCCAAGGCCGCGCCGGAAGCGCATTATCCCGCGCCTTACGCGCTGATCGATCTCTGGGAAAAGCATGGCGGCGACCGTCGGGCAATGCTCAGTGCCGAGAAGACGTCGTTTGCCAAATTGATGGTAACACCAACCGCGCAGAACCTGATCCGCGTGTTCTTCCTGCGTGAGCAGATGAAGAAGCTCGCAGGCGGCGGCAACAAGATCGCGCACGTTCACGTCATCGGTGCGGGCGCGATGGGCGGCGACATTGCCGCCTGGTGCGCCGGCCAGGATTTGCGGGTGACGCTCGCCGACATGAAGCCGGAGCCAATCGCGGGCGCGATCAAACGCGCCGCCGACCTCTACGGCAAGATCCTGCGCAAGCGCACCGCCGTGCGCGATGCGCTCGACCGGCTGATGCCGGACATGCAGGCCGAGGGCGTCCGTAACGCCGATCTCATCATCGAGGCGGTGCCGGAAAAGCTGGAGCTGAAGCAGAAGGTCTATGCCGGGCTCGAGCCTGTCATGAAGCCGGGCGCGATCCTCGCCACCAACACGTCGAGCATTCCGCTGCAGGATCTGCGCACCACCCTCTCGAGGCCCGAGCGGCTGCTGGGGCTACACTTCTTCAACCCGGTATCGCGGCTGCAACTCGTCGAGGTCGTCAGCCATGATGGCACCGATGCGCAACTGCTGAAGGAGGCGCTGGCTTTCGTTGGTGCCATCGATCGCCTGCCGCTGCCTGTAAAATCGTCACCCGGCTTCCTCGTCAACCGCGCGCTGACGCCGTACATGCTGGAAGCGATGGTGATGCTGGATGAGAAAATCGACAAGACCGTCATCGACGCCGCCGCGAAAAAGTTCGGCATGCCGATGGGGCCGATTGAATTGGCCGATCAGGTCGGCCTCGATATCTGCCTCGATGTCGGCGACATGCTGCGCTCGAAGTTTGGCGACATGCTGCCGCCGACGCCGGCGTGGCTGCGCGAAAAGGTCGCCAAGGGCGAACTCGGCCGCAAGACCGGCAAGGGCTTTTACACCTGGAAGGACGGCAAGGCCGACACCGGGGGTATGTCCGCGATCTCGGAACCATCTGCGGAAATGATCGACCGGCTGATCCTGCCGATGTCGAATGTCTGCGTCGCCTGCCTGCGCGAGGGCATTGTCGACAACGCCGACGTGGTCGACGGCGCCGTCATCTTCGGCACCGGCTACGCGCCGTTCCGCGGCGGTCCTCTGAACTATGCGCGAAGCCGTGGGGTGGAGAACGTGGTCTCGACGCTGGACGCCCTGACCGACAAGTTCGGCGGCAGGTTTACGCCGGATGCCGGCTGGGAGACTTTCAAGTGAGCGAAACGCAAGTGCACGCGTTGGTCAACAGCGAGACCGAGCCGGGCGGCGATCTCTGCATCCGCACGCTGGCGATGCCGGCTGATACCAACGCCAATGGCGATATCTTTGGCGGCTGGCTATTGAGCCAGATGGACGTCGGCGGCGGCGTGTTCGCTTCCAAGATCGCGAAATCCCGCACCGTGACGGTCGCGATCGAGGCAATGAATTTCCGCAAAGCCGTCTATGTCGGCGATCTCGTTTCGGTCTACGCCAATCTCGTGCGGGTCGGGCGCACCTCGATCACGGTCCATCTCGAAGCCTGGGTCGTGCGCCGCAAGGAGTTGCAGTCGATCCTGGTGACCGACGGCAACTTCACCTACGTCTCGATCGACGATAACGGCCACCCGCAGCCGGTCAGCCCCGACGGTGTGATTGCGACCTGAATCTTACGGGCAAGGACGCTCGTAACCGTCACGGCCGATGAACGTGCCTCGGCGCGGATCATAGGTCTGCGAGCGCATGCAGCGCGGCGTGTCGTCATAATACCGGGGCGGGGGAGGTGCATATTGCGCCTGGACACCGCAATAGCGCGGCGAAACCTCTTGCCAGCCGCCGGGCTGCTCGACGTAGCAGCCGCCCTGATAATAGCGATAGCCACCGGGCCGCGGTTCGCCCTGGGCGCCGATCGCGGCTCCCGTCGTGGCACCCACGATCGCGCCGACCGCAGCGCCACGGCCGCCGCCGAGTGCACCTCCGACGATGGCCCCCGCGGCACCACCGAACAGCGCGCCCCCGAGCGTGCTTTCCTGCGCCGCCGCCTCCTGGAGCGGTGCGCAGACCGCAAGGGCAACCAGTATCGAGAGCGCGAACTTCGGCATCATGTCAGTTCTCCAGCCATTTGAGCGATTCGCTAGCGTATTCCACGATCAGCTTTGACATAGGTTGGCCTTGCGGCGCAACGCGCGAAAGCAGGGAACGATTTGCCTTGCAACCCGTTGTAGGCCCGGAAGAAATCAGAGGCTGGGCCATGTCGGACACCTATATCATCGAAGTCGGCTCGCAGCCGGCTGGCATTATTGTGCGCGCGCCCGGCGGCTATCGGTTCTTTGCCGCCTCGCACCGTTTCAACCGGCTGGAGGGGCAGATATTCCGCAACGCGCGCGAGGCCGAGCGCGCTGCCCGGCTTCTCGCCAGCGGGATGACGCTGGCAGCGTAACCGCCAGCGCCCGTTTTCCGGGGGTCAGAGCTTGGTGGCCGACCGCGACAGCAGTTTCCAATCCGAGCCCTGCTTCTGCCAGTTCATCAGGATGTGAAGGTTCTGCGGCGTCTTCTTGCCGTCGGTAAACTCCTGCTCGCCGACGAAGTTGAAGCGAACGATGGCGGTCGGGCCGACGACGCGGATCGTGGGATCCTTGTATTCGAGCGACGTCCATTTGTAGTTGGCCTTGGCGATGCCGTCGAGAAGCGACGCCTTGGTGTCGATCTTGGCGTTCGAGTGGCTGTAGCTGAGTTCTTCCGCGCAGAGCGGGGCGATCCCCTCGGCATTGCCAGCCGCCTGCGCCGCACGGAAGGCTTCCACGTTCTTCGCAATGACATCCTCGTCCGCACCGGCAAAAGCCGGGACGACGCTCGTGAGCCCAACCCCAACCCCAAGCCCAATTGCGAGGACAGGCAAGGCCAGCTGACGGCGATCGATCTTCATGGTTTCCTCCATTCGTTTCTGGTTGTGATCATAGTGTTGCAGCCACAAATTGCTTTGTCGAGCGCCCCGCGCATGGTGCGAGCCTGCATGGCTCCGAGCGCGGTCGCCTTAACCAGGATTCGTTGTTTTGCTCCGCCAAATGCCTTTGCGGCCGATCTCCCTCGTTGACCGCGGCCCCAATCAGCCGCACCATAGCGGCAACTTTGTGCCCCGGGCCGATATCTCAAGTCCATATCTCAAGGGTGCCAGCCGTGGCCGGACTGTCCCACCGTCAGACTGAAATTCTCAACATCGCCCGCGCCTTTGGCCGGGTGATGGTGGAAGATCTCGCCAAGCGTTTCGAGGTTTCGGCACAGACCATCCGCAAGGATCTCAACGACCTCTGCGACCAGCGTTCGCTGACCCGCATCCATGGCGGCGCCATCATCGCCTCTGGCGTGGAAAACCTCGCCTATGAGGCGCGACGTTTCGTGGCGGCGGAGGAGAAGCGGGCGATCGGCATTGCCGCCGCGTCGCGGATTCCGAACGGCTGCTCGCTGTTCATCAACATCGGCACCACGACGGAAGAAGTCGCGAGCGCGCTGACCTCGCATGAGGATTTGCTCGTCATCACCAACAACCTCAACGTCGCGATGCTGTTGTATCGCCATCCACGCATCGAGGTGATCGTGGCCGGTGGCGCGGTGCGCCGCGCCGACGGCGCGGTGATCGGCTCGACCGCGATCAGCCTGATCGGCCAGTTCAAGGTGGATTACGCCATCATCGGCGCATCCGCGATCGACGAAGAGGGCGCGCTGCTCGACTTCGACTACCGCGAGGTGCAGGCAGCGCAGGCGATCATCGCCAACGCCCGCAGCGTCATGCTGGTCGCAGACTCGACAAAGCTCCGCCGCAGCGCGCCGGTTCGCATCGCCCATCTCAGCCAGATCCAGACCTTTGTGACCGATGCGCCGCTACCCGCAGGCCTCGCCAGCATCTGCAGCCACCGCGGCATCGAAGTGGTCGAGGCGATGGACAAGCCGGCGGCGGATGTCGACGAGGCGGGCGAGACGGGCGAGCCCGCTTCAGTGGTGCGGTTAAAGTAGAACGGTTGAAGGTTGGGCAACTGCGCACAGGCCCCATAATTGGAACGAGACCGCCGATTTGACGCGGCCTTACTTTTCCGCGTCGTAGTTTCGCGGCGAGCCGTCGGCGTAGACAGTTTCGAGATGCGAAAATCGGAAGGTCCTGAATTTTCGAACGCGGCTCTCAACCCAAACGCACGAACAGTAAACGTCGCCATCTAACAGCCGCATACCATCGGGCGGGGCCGCATCGACCATCATGATCGGTCCGCCGCTCTTATGCTTGACGAGATTACCTACCCTGAGCCTCATAACACCAGACCACCAAACTGATTCTAAGAGTGAATTGCTTTGAGCAAAGAACTCCCTGAGACGAATTAGGACACTGGTAACCGTCGAACTCACGCTGGGCTTGGATCGGCCAGTGTCCCAAAAACGTCAGGCTCCCCGCTTTCGTCTTGCTTTCGTTTTCCTTTGTGATTAACTCCCATCCGAAAGTAAAATCGCCGAAGTGAAGAAGGCGATCGCCGGGGAAGCGTCTGTTGGATCGGATTTTCGACCTCGCCATCATCGGAGGCGGCATCAATGGCTGCGGCATCGCGCGCGATGCCGTGGGCCGGGGCAATTCCGTTTTCCTATGCGAAATGAATGACTTGGCGAGCGGGACGTCGTCCTGGTCGACCAAGCTGGTGCATGGCGGGCTGCGCTATCTCGAATATTACGAGTTCCGGCTGGTCCGAGAGGCGCTGATCGAGCGCGAGATCCTCTGGCAGATCGCGCCCCACATCATCAGGCCTTTGCGTTTCGTTTTGCCGCACCATGCAGGGCTGCGCCCGGCTTGGCTGCTCAGGCTAGGGTTGTTCCTGTACGACCATATCGGCGGCCGGCACCTGCTGCCGCCGACCCGTTCGGTCGATCTCGTCCATGACGAGGTGGGAAAACCCTTGATCGCCAACCGCTACTCCAGGGGCTTTGAATATTCCGACTGCTTCGTCGATGATGCGCGCCTCGTCGTGCTCACGGCACGGGACGCCGCCGATCGCGGCGCCGAAATTCATACCCGCTCGCGCGCGGTCGAGATCCGTCAGGCCGACGGCGTCTGGCAGGTCACCGTCGAGAATACGGTCAGCGCAGAGCGCACGACCATTCGGGCGCGGGCGCTGGTCAATGCCGGCGGCCCGTGGGTCGAACAGGTGCTCTCGTCGGGCTCGGGCGTCAACGCGCGGGCAAAAGTGCGGCTGGTGCAGGGCTCGCACATCGTGGTGCGCAAGCTCTATGAGCACGACCGCGCCTACATGTTCCAGAACGCCGACGGCCGCATCATCTTCGTCATTCCCTACCAGGACGATTTCACCCTGATCGGCACCACCGATCGCGACTACGACGGCGATCCGGCCAAGGTGAAAGCCTCGCCTGAGGAGATCCAGTATCTCTGCGCCTCGGCCAGCGAATACCTGAAAAAACCGGTGCTGCCTGCGGATGTGGTCTGGACCTATTCCGGTGTCCGTCCGCTTTATGACGATGGCGCCAGTGAAGCGAAAGCTGCGACCCGCGATTACGTATTCGAGCTCGATACGCCCGGCGGCGCACCGTTGCTGTCGATCTATGGCGGCAAGATCACGACCTATCGGCGCCTGGCGGAAGAGGCGCTGGAACGGCTCGCGCCCTATCTGCACAGCGCGAAGGAGAAAGAAGGTTGGACCGGCAAGGCGCCGCTACCCGGCGGCGACATGGATGTGTCGGCGGTCGCCGCGCTGACGGCGGAACTGACGCAGGAATATCCGTTCCTCGAGCCGGCCCATGCCAACCGGCTAGCGCATGCCTATGGCACGCGTGCTACAAAACTGCTCGGCAACGCGAAGTCTTTTGCCGATCTCGGTCAATCCTTCGGCGCTACCTTGACGGAAAGCGAAGTCCGCTACCTGATATCGAACGAATGGGCCTGCACCGCCGAAGACGTGGTGTGGCGAAGGTCCAAGCTCGGCTTGCGGCTGTCGGCCGACGAGATCGCCGCCCTCGACGAATGGATCAAGGCCAACAGTGCCCCAGGCGAACGTCCCTTGCGAGAAGCGGGAGGACGGCCATGAGCGTCACGCTCGAACATGTCACGCGGACCGTGGACGGCATCCCGACCATTCGCGATGTCTCGCTGACTCTCGAGCGCGGTACGTTGAGTGTGCTGCTCGGGCCGACGCTGTCGGGCAAGACCTCGATCATGCGTCTCCTCGCCGGCCTCGACAAGCCCGCCACCGGCCGCGTTCTGGTCGACGGCAAGGATGTCACCGGCGCGGACGTGCGACAGCGCTCGGTCGCGATGGTCTATCAGCAATTCATCAACTATCCCTCGCTGACGGTCTATGAGAACATCGCTTCGCCCCTGCGGGTGCAGGGCCGGCCGCGCGAGGAGATCGACCGGCGCGTGCAGGAAGCCGCAAAACTGCTGCGGCTCGAGCCCTATCTGAAGCGTACTCCGCTGCAGCTTTCCGGTGGCCAGCAGCAGCGCACCGCGATCGCGCGTGCGCTGGTCAAGGGCGCCGACCTGGTGCTCTTGGACGAGCCGCTTGCCAACCTCGATTACAAGCTGCGCGAGGAGTTGCGCGCCGAACTGCCGCGCATCTTCGAAGCGTCGGGCGCGATCTTCGTCTATGCGACGACCGAGCCCTCGGAGGCCCTGCTGCTCGGCGGCGACACCGTGTGCATGTGGGAGGGCCAGGTTCTGCAGGCCGGCAACACGTCGACAGTTTATCGCCATCCCGGCACGTTGCGGGTGGCGCAGGTGTTCTCCGATCCGCCGCTCAATATCGTCGGCATCGAGAAGAAAAACGGCTCCGTGCAGTACGCCGGCGGCATTCAGGCGCCGGCAGCCGGCCTCTACGCGCAGCTTGCCGATGGTACCTATCGCGTCGGATTCCGCGCCCATCAGCTCGAAGTGGCCCGCGGTATCGCCGGCCGCCACGCGTTTCACGCCACCGTCACCGTAACCGAGATCACGGGTTCGGAAAGTTTTGTGCATCTCAATCGCGGCACCTCCAACTGGGTTGCAGTGCTGCCGGGCGTGCATGAATACGAGCCCGGCCATTTGCTCGATGCCGTGCTCGATCCAAATAATGTTTTCGTGTTCGACGCCGCCGACCGCCTGGTCGCGGCGCCGGGCCCTAATTGAGGGAGATGCAGCATGGCTCGCATTGACCTCGTCGATCTCGCGCACTCCTACAGCGGCAATGCTGCGCCGGCGGAATCGTTTGCGCTGAAGCCGGTGACGATGACCTGGCGGCAGGGCGGGGCGTATGCACTGCTCGGCCCGTCCGGCTGCGGCAAGACCACGCTGCTCAACCTGATCTCCGGGATCGTCACCCCGTCGCGCGGCAATATCCTGTTCGACGGCGCCGATATCACACCGCTGTCAACCCAGAAGCGCAATATCGCGCAGGTGTTCCAGTTTCCGGTGATCTACGACACCATGACGGTCGGGCAGAACCTCGCATTCCCGCTGCAGAACCGCGGCGTGCCGAAGGCCGAGGTCGAGGCGCGGGTGAAGCAGATCGCCGACCTGCTCGATCTCACACCCTATCTCCGCCGCAAGGCAACGCGCCTGACCGCCGACGCCAAGCAGAAGATTTCGCTCGGCCGCGGCCTCGTCCGTTCCGACGTTGCAGCCGTGCTGTTCGACGAGCCGCTGACAGTGATCGATCCCGAGCTGAAATGGCAGTTGCGCTCAAAACTCAAGGCGCTGCACCGCGAGCTCGATCTCACGATGATCTATGTCACCCATGACCAGACCGAGGCGCTGACCTTCGCCGACACCGTCGTCGTCATGCATGACGGCCGCGTGGTGCAGAGCGGCACGCCGGCCGAACTATTTGACAAGCCCGCGCATACCTTCGTCGGCTATTTCATCGGCTCGCCCGGCATGAACATCGTGCCGGCCGCGGTCAGCGGACACGAGGCGCGCGTCGACGGCCACACCATTGGTCTGCATCGCAATTACGGCGTGCTGCCGGCAGGCGCCAGAATCGAGATCGGCGTGCGGCCGGAATTCCTCAATGTCGCAGCGCCCGCATCCGGTCTGCTGTCGGCGACGATCGAGCGCATTGATGATCTCGGCCGCGCCCGTTTCGCCCGCGTTCGCGTCGGTGATGCAAAGTTTTCCGCGCGTGTGCCGCCGGGATTTTCCGTTCCCGACAACGTGGTCGGATTGGTGTTCGATCCGGCGCATGTTCACGTCTATGCCGACAGCCGCCTGGTCGAGGGGGTTGCCTGATGGACAAGACCATCAACCAGAAAGCCTGGTTCCTGGTGCTGCCGGTATTCGCGGTGGTCGCGTTCTCCGCGGTGCTGCCGTTGATGACGGTCGTGAACTATTCGATGCAGGACACGTTCGGCAACAACCAGTTCTTCTGGAACGGCGTCGGCTGGTTCAAGGAGCTGCTCGATCCGTCGACCGATCTCGGTGGGCGCTTCCTGGCTTCGCTCGGCCGCAACCTGCTGTTCTCCGCCATCATCCTGGCCATCGAGGTGCCGCTCGGCATCGTGGTGGCGCTGTCGATGCCGCGCGAGGGCTGGACCGTTGCCGTATGCCTCGTGATCCTGGCGCTGCCGCTGCTGATTCCGTGGAACGTGGTCGGAACGATCTGGCAGATTTTCGGCCGGCCCGACATCGGCCTGCTCGGCTATACGCTCAACGGTCTCGGCTTCGACTACAATTACGTTTCCAACGAGTTCGACGCCTGGGCTACCGTCATCGTGATGGATGTCTGGCACTGGACCAGCCTCGTTGCGCTGTTGTGCTACGCCGGGCTGAAGTCGATCCCCGACGCCTATTACCAGGCGGCGCAGATCGATGGCGCCTCGCGCTGGGCGGTGTTCAAGGCGATCCAGTTGCCGAAGATGAACCGCGTGCTGCTGATCGCAGTGCTGCTGCGCTTCATGGACAGTTTCATGATCTACACCGAGCCGTTCGTCGTGACCGGCGGCGGTCCCGGCAACTCGACCACCTTCGTTTCGATCGAACTGGTCAAGATCGCGCTCGGGCAGTTCGACCTCGGCAAGGCGGCTGCGTTGTCGCTGGTCTACAATCTGATCATCCTGATCGTGTGCTGGATCTTCTACACCGTCATGACCAACGCCGGGACCGAACGTCCCGCCAAGAAGGGAGGCGCCTGATGCATTCGATTCCCGGACGCCGTCTCATCATCTCGCTGTTTCTGATCTTCCTGCTGTTGCCGATCTACTGGCTCGTCAACATGAGCTTCAAGACCAACGCCGAGATCGTCACCACGATGACGCTGTGGCCGCACCAGCCGACGCTGGAGAACTACAAGCGTATCTTTACCGACGAGAGCTGGTATTCCGGCTACATCAACTCGCTGAAATACGTGATCATCAACACCGTGATCTCGATCGCGGTGGCGCTGCCGGCCGCCTACGGCTTCTCGCGCTACCGTTTCCTCGGCGACAAGCATTTGTTCTTCTGGCTGCTGTCGAACCGGATGGCGCCGGCCGCGGTATTTGCGCTGCCGTTCTTCAACCTCTACTCGGCGATCAACCTGTTCGATACGCCATGGGCGGTCGCGCTGGCGCATTGCATCTTCAACGTCCCGCTGGCGGTTTGGATTCTCGAAGGTTTCGTCTCCGGCGTGCCGCGCGAGATCGACGAGACCGCGTTCCTCGACGGCTATTCGTTCCCGCGCTTCTTCGTCAAGATCCTGGTGCCGCTGATCGCAAGCGGTATCGGCGTCGCCGCGTTCTTCTGCTTCATGTTCTCCTGGGTCGAGTTGCTGCTGGCGCGCACGCTGACGTCGGTCAGCGCCAAGCCGATCTCGGCGATCATGACGCGCACCGTCTCGGCCGCGGGCATGGACTGGGGCCTCTTGGCCGCCGCCGGAGTGCTCACCATCATTCCGGGTGCGCTTGTGATCTGGTTCGTCCGCAACTACATCGCGCGCGGCTTTGCGCTCGGCCGGGTGTAGGGGGCACAGATGGAAAACATCGCATGGATGGCCTGGACGCTGCCGACCGCGATCTTCTTCGTGATGCTGGCGCTGACTTTGGGCGTGATGACATGGCTTGCGGCCGCCTATCCCGAAGCCGAGCGCGTCGGCGTGCTGCGCATTCCGACCACGCGCGGCGACCGGCTGTTCATTTCGCTGGTGCTCGCCGCCGTCATTCATCTTTTGTGGATCGCCTTTGTCGGCACCGACCCGCTTCTGACGCTGCCGATCGGGGAGGGCGTTGAGATTTCGAGCCTGTGGCTCGCAACCCTAATTTCGCTTGTTTCGGCCGTTGCGATTTTCCGCACCGTCTGAGGAGCGAAAAAGAGCAGATCCGGGATCAACCCGGGCCTGAATTTGTGTTTGTCGCTGCAACCGGAGGATCCAACATGCGACGCTTGAGAGGAAGGAATGGTCCGTTGACCAAAGAGAGCTTTCTGACGATGACCAGCGCTGCTGCGCTGATTGCGGCCTCTGTTACGATCGCCGCACCCGCTCGTGCGGACGACGCCGTCAATCAACGATGGATCGACAGCGAATTCCAGCCCTCGACGCTGTCGAAGGCCGATCAGTTGAAGGAGCTGCAGTGGTTCGAAAAGGCCGCTGCACCCTTCAAGGGCATGGAAATCAACGTCGTGTCGGAAACCATCACGACGCACGAATATGAATCGCGGACGTTGGCGAAAGCCTTCACCGAGATCACCGGCATCAAGGTCAAGCACGACCTGATCCAGGAAGGCGACGTCGTCGAGAAGCTGCAGACCCAGATGCAGTCCGGCAAGAATGTCTACGACGGCTGGATCAACGATAGCGACCTGATCGGTACGCATTTCCGCTACGGCCAGACCGTGATCCTGTCGGACTACATGACCGGCGAGGGCAAGGACGTCACCAATCCGCAGCTCGACGTCAACGACTTCATCGGAAAATCCTTCACCACCGGCCCGGACGGCAAGCTCTATCAGCTTCCCGACCAGCAGTTCGCGAACCTCTATTGGTTCCGCTATGACTGGTTCTCCAATCCGGACTACAAGGCCAAGTTCAAGGCCAAGTACGGCTATGAGCTCGGTGTTCCCGTGAACTGGTCGGCCTATGAAGATATCGCCGAGTTCTTCACCAACGACATCAAGGAGATCAACGGCGTCAAGGTCTATGGTCACATGGACTATGGCAAGAAGGATCCCTCGCTCGGCTGGCGTTTCACCGACGCCTGGCTGTCGATGGCCGGCAACGGCGACAAGGGCATCCCGAACGGCCTGCCGGTCGACGAATGGGGCATCCGCATGGAAGGCTGCCGTCCCGTCGGCTCGTCGGTCGAGCGCGGCGGCGACACCAACGGTCCCGCCTCGGTCTACGCCATCGCGAAATATCTCGACTGGCTGAAGAAATATGCCCCGCCGCAGGCGCAAGGCATGACCTTCTCCGAAGCAGGCCCGGTGCCGGCGCAGGGCAACATCGCCCAGCAGATCTTCTGGTACACCGCCTTCACCGCCGACATGGTGAAGCCCGGCATCGCGGTCGTGAATGCGGACGGCACGCCGAAGTGGCGAATGGCGCCGTCGCCGCACGGCTCGTACTGGAAAGAGGGCATGAAGCTCGGCTATCAGGACGCCGGCTCGGCGACGCTGCTGAAGTCAACCCCGCCCGACCGCCGCAAGGCGGCCTGGCTCTATCTGCAGTTCATCAACTCCAAGACGGTGTCCTTGAAGAAGAGCCATGTCGGTCTCACCTTCGTGCGTGAATCCGACATCTGGGACAAGTCCTTTACTGAACGTGCCCCGAAGCTCGGCGGCCTGATCGAGTTCTACCGCTCGCCCGCGCGCGTGCAGTGGACCCCGACCGGCAACAACGTGCCTGACTATCCGAAGCTTGCGCAACTGTGGTGGCAGAACATCGGCGACGCGTCGTCGGGTGCGAAGACGCCGCAGGCGGCGATGGATGCGCTGGCCGCAGCGCAGGACTCGGTGCTCGAACGTCTCGAGAAGTCCGGCGTGCAGGGCGCCTGCGGGCCGAAGCTGAACAAGAAGGAGACGGCCGAGTTCTGGTTCGCCAAGGCGGAAAAGGACAAGACCATCGCGCCCCAGCGCAAGCTGGCGAACGAAAAGCCGAAGGGCGAGACCGTCGACTACGACGCGTTGATCAAGTCGTGGCCGGCGACCCCGCCGAAGCGGGCGGAGGCGAAGTAAGCTTCGCAAATTACGAGTGATGCAACGAGCGAAAGGCCGGGAGCGATCCCGGCCTTTTTTCGTTCTCGTCATTCCGGGGCGATGCGAAGCATCGAGCCCGGAATCCATCGCGACACCAATTCTGCGGTTGGATGAATTCCGGGCCTGCGCCTTGCGGCGCATCCCGGAATGACGTGTTGAGATATTCGGTCCTGTCTCAATCGTCATTGCGAGCGAAGCGCAGCAATCCATCTCGCCGCTTGGTGAGACATGCACTGCGCCCCTTCACTCCGCCGCCTGCGCGGCTGCCAGCGTCGGATAATCCGTATACCCCTTGGCGCCACCGCCGTAGAATGTCGCCTTGTCCCATTCGTTCAGCGGCGCGCCCTTCTTCAGGCGCTCGACCAGATCAGGGTTCGAGATGAACGGTTTTCCGAATGCGATCAAATCGGCCGCGCCGGCCTCGAGCACTTTTGTCGCGAGATCGAAATCGTAGCCGTTGTTGGCGACATAGGCTCCGCTGAAGCGCTTACGCAGGCTCGCGTAGTCGAACGGCGCAATGTCGCGCGGGCCGCCGGTGGCGCCTTCGATGACGTGAATATAAGTGAGCTTCAGCGCGCTGAGCCCATCCACGATGTGATCGAACAGCGGCTGCGGGTTGCTGTCGGAGACGTCGTTGGCCGGCGTCACCGGCGAGATGCGGATGCCGGTGCGCTCGGGGCCCGCCACCGCGGCCACCACCTTGGATACTTCCAGCATCAGTTTGGCGCGGTTCTCGATCGATCCGCCGTAGGCGTCGGTCCGCTTGTTGGTGCCGTCCTTGGCGAACTGGTCGAGCAGATAGCCGTTGGCGCCATGGATCTCGACGCCGTCGAAGCCGGCGGCCAGCGCATTCTCGGTGCCGCGCTTGAAGTCCTCGATAATCCCGGGAATCTCCGACAGCTCCAGCGCGCGCGGCTCGGAGATATCGGTGAAGGTGCCGTTGACAAACGTCTTGCCCTTGGCGCGGATCGCCGACGGCGCCACTGGCTTGCCGCCGTTCGGCTGCAGCGTCGAGTGCGAGATGCGGCCGACATGCCAGATCTGGATGAAGATGCGCCCGCCCTTTTCATGCACGCGGTCGGTGATCTTGCGCCAGCCTTCGACCTGCGCCTTGGAATAGATGCCGGGCGTATCCTGATAGCCCTGGCCCTGCTGCGAAACCTGGCTCGCCTCGGTGATCAGGAGGCCGGCGGAGGCGCGCTGGCCGTAATAGTCGACCGCGAGCGGGCTCGGCACCATGCCCGGAGGCACCGCGCGATTGCGGGTCAGCGGCGCCATCGCGAAGCGGTTGGGCAGCGTGATCGGGCCAAGCTTGAAGGGCTCGAACAGTTTGGTCTGGCTCATGTCTGATATGTCCGGATCGATGATGATAGGGGAGAGTTGGGCATCGCGGGCAATTCTCGCAATCCCGTAAGCCATTCGGCTTGCGCAGACGAGCTGCGCAAGATCCCGCCAGAGGCCGGTGTCGCGCAACAGCGCATGCG
The DNA here is from genome assembly GCF_036924645.1 of Bradyrhizobium sp. AZCC 2176. Classification (NCBI taxonomy): domain Bacteria; kingdom Pseudomonadati; phylum Pseudomonadota; class Alphaproteobacteria; order Hyphomicrobiales; family Nitrobacteraceae; genus Bradyrhizobium; species Bradyrhizobium sp. AZCC 2176. Next base: position 4,007,507 of record NZ_JAZHRX010000001.1, read on the forward strand.
CGCGGACATAGGATGATCCATTCGAAATCGGGGACGGCGCAGCATAGGCCGCCTCCCACCCGGTGCCCCGGCGGCCGAACGGCACTGTCCGCGCCCGATCGGAATCGCCCGGCGGCTGGCGCCGCCGCCATTGACGCCGCGAGCTAGTGCGCCGCAAATCCCATTCGCCTGTTGTCCAATTCCGCGACAGGCCCTGCGGAATCGACCTGCAGCAGTTCGAAGGTCAGGCATTCGCAGCCGATGGCGCGAAGCACCTGGTTGGCGGCCTTTTGCGCGCTATTGCTGAAGCTCTGGTGATCCATCTGGATTTCGAGACGGGGTTTTCGGCTGCACACCGCCTTCACGACCGATTGCAGGCGGGCGAAGACCTCGTCCCTGTAGTTCTGGGTGCTCTCGAACGAGGCCCGGGGATCGACGATCTGAGTCCGCGCGACATAGACCAGGTTGACGGCTATCCGGTCCGCGGAAACGGCACCTTGCGTAAATCGAAACACCTCGGGGCGCAGGTCGATCCGCGCCAGTTGGCGGCTGCCGGCGCGGATCCGGTGCCGGCCGGGTGTCAGGGCCTTTTCAAAACGGCCGCTCCGGTAGAGCAGGACGGTTTCAAACTGCTGCACGCAGACCCGCTCGAAGCCGAGCAGCGCCATGACCCCCTTTCTGAGCAGCGTCGAAACCCAGGCCCACGCGCCGGCGATCACGGCGATAACGATCAGAGAAAATGCTATCGAGCCCAGTAGTTCACCCACGTTCTTCCCCTGCCGCGGCTTTTGTCTTTGTTGGCGACGCCGCGATTCCAGCTAATCTCTTGGCTGATCGTACGTCGAAATTAAGTCATCGCAATTTCAATCAGAACGAGTAAACAAAAAATAATCGACTGTTGCCCGACCATTTGCATTTTAGATGGACGGCTTCTCTCTCCCTCGTCATTCCGGGATGCACCTCTTGGCGCAGGCCCGGAATCCATCTCACCATCTATTCTGCGGCCCGATGGATTCCGGGTTCGCGCTGCGCGCGCCCCGGAATGACGGCTGGATACGGTTTCGCGATCTCGCGGCGCTGATCGCCCGAGGCTTGCATCTTCGTTTGCCCTCTTCGAAATAGAGGGCGCAGGGAAGACCGGGTGCTTGCTGCACCCGCGGTCTCGCGTGCGATTTGCGCAAACAAAACTGCACACGAGCATACAGGGCAGCGGGAGCATTCCGGCCTTCCCTGCGCAATGGCTTTACGGCTTACTTCGTGCTCTCCCCGGTGAACGGCTCTTTTGCCACCGTCGCCGCGCAGGGAATGAACCCTGCGCAACTTAATGCCAGCACCGCGACATCAGGACCACACGACTTCGCCGTACGCATCGGGCGCGTACGTCTATCGCGCCCTTCGCGTCCATCGCATCTCACCGCACGTTCGTGACGATGGCCAACGCCCCTCATCCGCCGTGAGACGGGCGGAGTTATGCGGCTGATTTGCCCGACATGTTAAGCGGAATATTTTTGCAAAAGGGGCTGGACAGGTTTTGAGTGATTTGCCCGTCGTGTTGCTTTGTCGCAGGCGCTCAAGCGAGATCGCGCTTGCGCGCGCGGCAAATCAGTCCGCAGAGCGCAGGCCCGTAGGGGTGGGCAAAGGCGCGAAGCGCCGTGCCCACCGACTTACGCCGCTGCCGGTGATGGTGGGCACGCTGTCGCTTTGCCCACCCTACGAAATCACTCTACTTGCTTGTGCCAACATCGGACGGCGCCGCCATTGCGTCTCGCGGGCTCTTGAATAGGATGGCGCGAACATCGCGCCGTGAGAGGTTCACGATGGCCATCAACAGAGACAAGATCGACGACGCAGCATTGGCTCTGCTCTACATAACTCTGCATGACGACTACCGGGCGTGGAAGGGTATGGATTGGGGTGTGCTCGGTCGCCTCTACGAAAAGGGGATGATCCTCGATCCCGTCGGCAAGGTGAAGTCGGTGGTTTTCACTCACGAGGGACTGGAGCGGGCGGAGCGGCTGTTCAAGGAGATGTTCGAGGAATAGGCGGCGAGGGTAGGATGGGTAGAGCGAAGTAGTCGTAGCCCGCACGAGCGGAGCGACATGCGGGTATCTTTCTCTACATAGTCCCGGGTGTCGCTTCGCGAGCGCGGACCCCGGATGACGGCGAAACCTGCTCGGCCTAGCTGTGCGCGGGAATGTCGACGCCGTCAGTCGCATATTGCCGGATCTTGTTCCGCATCGTGCGCACCGAAAGTCCGAGCACGCGGGCTGCGTGGGTGCGATTGCCGTGGCAGCGCGCCAGCGTCTGCAGCACGAGCTCGCGCTCGATCGCCTCGACCGTGGAGCCGATCAGCATCGGTACAATCTCGTGGGGTGAAAGGGCTTGAGATTCCGACAGCGAAATCTCGGCCGCGCGATCGCCCTCCGCGCCAAGGTACACGTCACCAAGATACTCCCGGGGCATCAACACCTCCCGAACAACGCTAGCCCCGAAACGCGGAGCTGAAGCATCAGGAATCAACGGCCCCCTGCCGTAGCGGAGGGTGGTCGCGTTTGGTTAATGAAAGGTTAAGCGGCACGGAAAGGTTCTGATGGCAAGGTTCTGATGGCGCTTTGTCACACCCTGAAGTTTACTCCCAACAGCAGGCATATAAATGTGTCAGCGCGGCCTGGCAGTTTCCCGTCGTCGCCGCCAATGCAGCGCGAAGCTCATCGCCGCTCGCGCCAAATCCGCCGTGCTCTCGTTGCGACGAGGTGACGCTCCCGGCAATCCGCCCTATGTGCTGGCTATCGACAACCGGCTCGTCATCATTTCAACCATTCGTAGCCCGCATGAGCGACGCAATATGCGGATGGCTTAAATCCCGGATGTCGCTGCACTCATCCGGACTTCTTGCTAACGTGCCGGCTCTTTGGTGCGTTCTTCCGTTGCGATCGATTGTGCAGGCTTGGTCGAGCGAACCATCAGAAATGTTCCAGACAGCCCTGGCAGCTTCCAGCGCCCGTCGATTTCCGTCGCCTCGGCATTGACCAAGCCTTCATAAAAGACTGTGTCATAGCCGTGGCCGGGTGGCTCGTAACGCTTGATGAACGAGACGGCGTTGCCGGATCGATGACCTGCAATCGAAGCGCTATGGGTGCTCAACGGGCAACCGGGCGTCATGCAGGGTTCGGTCACATTTCCTGCGAGCGCGCCACCGGACTCGATGAGCGTCACCAGAAATGTGACAATTCCAACTTGCTGCTGAACGAAGGTGCCGTCCCAGACACCGGTCAGATTTTCACTCATTGCGGTCTGGATGAGTGCGCAACCCTCACAACACGCGATTACTCTCCTTCACCTTCTCCGCATCGAGATAGAGATCGCTCCCCATCTCCTTGAACTTCTGCGACATCTTCGCCATGCCATCCTCGATCGTCCCGCTCACCGACATCCCCACCCCCGTCGGATCGTTCAGCGTCGCCGCATAATCCCGCACGTCCTGCGTGATCTTCATCGAGCAGAACTTTGGTCCGCACATCGAGCAGAAGTGGGCGACCTTGTGGGCTTCCTTCGGCAGCGTCTCGTCGTGGAAGCTCTTTGCGGTGTCCGGGTCGAGGCCGAGATTGAACTGGTCGGTCCAGCGGAAGTCGAAGCGGGCGCGGGACAGCGCATCGTCGCGAAGTTGGGCGGCGGGGTGGCCCTTGGCGAGATCGCTGGCGTGGGCGGCGATCTTGTAGGTGATGACGCCGACCTTGACGTCGTTGCGATCCGGGAGACCCAGATGCTCCTTCGGCGTGACGTAGCAGAGCATGGCGCAGCCGAACCAGCCGATCATGGCGGCGCCGATGCCTGAGGTGATGTGATCGTAGCCCGGCGCGATGTCGGTGGTCAGCGGGCCCAAGGTGTAGAACGGAGCCTCGCCGCATTCCTTGAGCTGCTTGTCCATGTTGATCTTGATCTTGTGCATCGGCACATGGCCGGGGCCTTCGATCATCACCTGGCAGCCCTTGTCCCACGCGATCTTGGTCAGCTCGCCGAGCGTCTCCAGTTCGGCGAACTGCGCGCGGTCGTTGGCATCCGCGATCGAGCCGGGGCGCAGGCCGTCGCCGAGCGAGAACGAGACGTCATACTTGCGCATGAGGTCGCAGATCTCGTCGAAATGGGTGTAGAGGAAGCTCTCCTTGTGGTGCGCCAGGCACCACTTCGCCATGATCGAGCCGCCGCGCGACACAATGCCGGTGACGCGGTTGGCGGTGAGGTGGATGTAGGGCAGGCGCACGCCGGCGTGGATCGTAAAATAGTCGACGCCCTGTTCGCACTGCTCGATCAGCGTGTCCTTGTAGAGCTCCCAGGTCAGCTTGACGGGGTCGCCTTCGCACTTCTCCAGCGCCTGATAGATCGGAACGGTGCCGATCGGGATCGGCGCGTTGCGCAGGATCCATTCGCGCGTGGTGTGGATGTTGCGCCCCGTGGAGAGGTCCATCACGGTGTCGGCGCCCCAGCGGATCGCCCACACCATCTTGTCAACTTCCTCCTCGACCGACGACGTCACGGCAGAGTTGCCGATATTGGCGTTGATCTTGGTCAGGAAGTTGCGGCCGATGATCATCGGCTCGAGTTCGGCGTGGTTGATGTTGCAGGGGATGATGGCCCGTCCGCGCGCGATCTCGGAACGGACGAACTCGGGCGTGATGAAGGCCGGGATCTCGGCGCCAAAGCTTTCGCCGTCGGCAAGGGCTGCTTCCGCGCGTTCGAGCTGTGCTTTTCGGCCAAGGTTTTCGCGCTCGGCGACGTAGACCATCTCCTTGGTGACAATGCCGGCGCGGGCGAATTCGAGCTGGGTGATCTTGTGGCCGTCGAGGCCGCGCAGCGGCTTGTGGTGCGCGGTGAAGGCCTTGGCGGCGTGCGACGCGCCGACATTGCCGTTGTCCTCCGGCTTGATCTCGCGGCCCTGATATTCCTCGACGCCGCCGCGCTCCTTGACCCAGGCAAGACGGTTGCGGGCCAGGCCGGCGTTGACGTCGATCACGACGGAAGGATCGGTGTAGGGGCCGGAGGTGTCGTACACCGGCAGGTTCGGCTCGCCGGCGCCTTCGCTGAGGATGATCTCGCGCAGGGGCACGCGCAGGTCGGGTGCGGCGTCGGGGGTGGCGAAGATTTTTCGCGATGAGGGAAGCGGGCCGGTGGTCACGGCGGGAAGGGTGGTGTCGGGGTTGGAGCGAATGTTCATACTGTATCCTCCGTTTTTTATGGGCGTCGTTCCGGACGGGCCGCGAAGCGGACCGATCCGGAACCTCGAGGTAGTTGAGCGAGATTCCGGGTTCGCGCTTGCGCGCGCCCCGGAATGACGCCGGTGGGATTTTCTTCCGTCATTGCGAGGAGCCACCGGGTCGGCGCGAAACGCCGCCCGATAACGGGCTCCGCGACGAAGCAATCCACTGTCACCGAATTCGCGGTGCCAATGGATTGCTTCGCTTCGCTCGCAATGACGGTTGATGGATTCGTCATCATTCTCACGCGGCCTCTGCGCTCTGGCCGAGCCATTGCCGCACCCGCGCGTCGGGGTCGGCGTTCTGGGTGACGTCGCTGACGACGGCGATGGAGTCGGCGCCGGCGGCAAAAATCTCGGCCGCCTGTTCGAACTTGATGCCGCCGATCGCGACCAGCGGGATAGCGCCGATGCGCTTCTTCCACTCGGTGATCTTTGCAATGCCCTGCGGGGCAAAGCGCATCGATTTCAGCGTGGTCGGAAAAATCGGGCCGAGCGCGATGTAGTCCGGCTTCGCGCGAAGTGCGGTCGCCAGCTCCTCGTCGTCATGGGTGGAGATGCCGAGCGTTAGTCCTGCTTTGCGGATTTCGCCAAGATCCGCATCGGCGAGGTCTTCCTGGCCGAGATGCAGGTGCTTTGCGCCGGCGACGATCGCCGCGCGCCAGTAATCGTTGACCACGAGTTTTGCCGGTGTGCCCTTGATGGCCTCGAGCGCGTCGGTCACGATCTGCAGCGCCTCCGACTCATTGAGGTCCTTGGCGCGCAACTGGATGGTGCCGGCGCCGAGCAGCGCCAGCCGCGTCACCCAGGCGACATTGTGAACGACCGGATAGAATTTATCAGGATACGGCATGCCAGAACGGTGTCCCGATCACAGGGGTTGAGGGCGAGGCGAAGTCGCGGGCTTCCATCAGGCCGGCTTCATAGGCGGTGCGGCCGGCTTCCACGCCGAGGCGGAACGCATTTGCCATCGCTATGGGGTCGGCGGCTTTTGCGATCGCCGTGTTGAGCAGCACGGCATCGTAGCCGAGTTCGAGGGCGTGCGCGGCGTGCGACGGCGCGCCGAGGCCGGCGTCGACCACCAGCGTCACATCAGGAAGGCGCTCGCGCATCAGCTTCAGCGCATCGCGGTTGGTGATCCCCTTGGCGCTGCCGATCGGCGCGGCCCAGGGCATCACGACCTTGCACCCCGCATCGACCAGCCGCATCGCGACCGAAAGATCCTCGGTGCAATAGGGAAATACTTCAAAACCGTCCTTGATCAGGATGGCGGCCGCTTCGACCAGGCCGATCACGTCGGGCTGCAGCGTGTCGTTGTCGGCGATCACCTCCAGCTTGATCCAGGGCGTTCCGAACAGTTCACGCGCCAGCTTTGCCGTCGTCACCGCCTCGCGCACGCTGCGGCAGCCGGCGGTGTTCGGCAGCACTGTCACATCAAGCTCGCGGATCAGCGACCAGAACGCATCGCCGGTCTTGCCGCCGGCGGCCTCGCGCCGCAGCGACACGGTGACGATATTGGCGCCGGACGCGCGGATCGCGTCCTGCATGATCGCGGGCGAAGGGTAGAGCGCACTGCCGATCAACAGGCGTGAGGAGAAGGTTTTGCCGTAGAAGTTCAGCATCAGGATTCTCCGTCATTCCGGACGGTCCGCGAAGCGGACCGATCCGGAATCTCGAAGTAAAGGTCGAGTCTGTATCCGCGAGATTCCGGGTTCGCGCTGGACGCGCGCCCCGGAATGACGGGCAAGCCAATCACGCATCACATCACCCTCCCTGCCGCGGCGTGATGATCTCGATCTCGTCGCCGCTCTTCAGCACGGTCTCGGCCCAGCGGCTTTTCGGCAGCACGTCGTAATTCAGCGCAATCGCGAAATGCGTGCCTTCGTATTCGAGTTCGGAGAGCAGGGCGTCGATGCGGGAAGACGTGATCTCCCGCGCTTCGCCGTTGACAGTCACACGCATCGCATCACCTCATTGTCGATCGCGCCGCGTTGCACGTAGCCAAGCGTCAGCTCGGCCAGCGCGGGGGCCAGCAGAAAACCGTGGCGGTAAAGGCCATTTACCGCGATCTTGTTTTTGCTGATCGTGATCCGCGGCAGATTGTCGGGGAAGGCGGGACGCAAGCCTGAGCCGAACTCGACGATGCGCGCTTCGGCAAAGGCCGGATGCACGGCATAGGCGGCGCCTAACAGCTCCAGCGCCGAGCGCACGCTGACGCCGGTATCCTCGGCCTCGATCGAGGTCGCGCCCAGCATGAATTTGTTGTCGCCGCGCGGAATGACGTAGAGCGGCCAGCGCGGATGGATCAGCCGCACCGGACGCGCCAGTTCGACCTCATTCGTCTCAACGATGATCATCTCGCCCTTGACGCCGCGCAGCTCTTTCTGCTCGTCGCGCGCGGACAAGCCGCGGCAGTCGATCACGATGCCGTCGAGATCTTCCGCGTTCATGTCGCAGTCGAACTTGATGGTGCCGCCGGCGGCTTCGATGCGCGCATGCAGTTCGGGCAGTACCTTTCGCGGCTCGACATGGCCTTCATCGACATAGAACAGGCCGTCGCGGAAACGGCCGTCCAGCGACGGTTCGAGGTCGCTTACGCCCCTCGCGTCGAGCCTGACGTGGCCGGTGGTGAGTTTCGCAAAGCGCTCGAAATCGACGCGGTCGCGCGCATGCGCCACGACCAGCGATCCGTTGAACGGCGTATTCGGAAAAAGCTCGCGCCACAGATCAAGCGAACGGATGCCGAGCCGGCCGATCACGGGCTCGGAAGCCTCGGCCTCGCAATGGGGTGCGAGCATGCCGCCGGCCCAGTGGCTGGTGGAGAGCGTCATATCGGCGTCACTGCGCTCATACAAAGTGACGGCGTGGCCGGCCTGGGCGAACAGTAGCGCCTGCCATGCGCCGGCAATGCCCGCGCCGATGATGGAAACGGGAGAATCCCCCCGCGGATCTGACTTCTGGTACATCCCTGTCCCTTCGCCGGCATGACCCGGATCAGGTTCAAAGGGTCACCGCGGTCTCAGGCCTCTACCTTGAAGTAGAATTGCCCAAGCTTGCGGTATCTCAGCTCCTCATCGGAGCACCCCTCGGAACAGGGCTAATGTAGGCAGTTGAGCGGGGGTGTCAACGGACATGAATTCGTCATGCCGGGCTTGACGACTATTGGGCGGGAACCTGCAGCGCGTTGGCGTCGGCCGGCGTTCTCGCCGTTTCGACCGGCCTGGCGACGATTTTCGGCGGCGTACCAGCCGCGAGCACGGGCGCGATCTGCAGGGGCTTTTCATGCCGCTGGCGCTTTGCGGCATAGTAATAGCCGCTGGCATAATAGCGCACGGCCCGGCTGTGATCGCTGTTGGCGGCGCGATAGGCGCCGGCGAGATATTTGATGCCCCAGGCGAGATTGGTGTCGGGATCGCGCAGGCCCGCGGCGTCGCCGGTGTAGCCGAGGCCGCGCGCGGTCGCGAGCTTGATCTGCATCAGCCCGATGGTGCCGCCGCGTCCGACGAGGCCTGGATGATATTTGCTCTCGCGCACGATTATCCGGTGCACCAGCGCTTCCGGCACGTTGTTGGCGCGCGCATGATTTGCGACCATGCTCTCATATTGCGCGCGGCCCTGCGCCATCGCATCGGGCGAAACCATCAGCGCTGCCATGGCAGGTAGCCAGGCAAATTTCAGCAAACTTTTCATAAAATGATCTCGGCGGACGGGCGCGTTAAACGGTCGGCGATTTCGGTAGTTCCATTACGGGGCGCAGGTGTGGCGAAAAACCGACGACATCGCGGCGAGACGTGGCGGCTGGCGCAGTCGTTAACGGAGCAGTCGTTAACGGACTCGGGCGAGCGTGACGCGCAAATTGTCAGTGCAACGCATCGCGTCTGCTACGTGAATCTGCGTCATGCGGCCGCGCATGATTGTCGTGCAAAGGACGCAGTCAAGGTGTAAAGAGACCTCCCGACGAGAAGCATTCATTCCGACAGCAAACCTGTCTCATTCCATTAAATTATAAAACATAACAAAAGTCAGAAGGGAGATGCGCCATGGCTCGACTCGATTCCGGCTATTTACCTCGTGGAAATCCCTGTGCCCAATGCGGCAAGCCGATTGCGCGGCCCGATTGGGTCGAGAGCAGCCCCGGCCGCACGTCGTTCCTGTGGTTCTGCCGTGCCTGCGATTATCGCTTTGAAGCAATCGCGATCTACGAAGAAGCGCATCCGGACGCGCTCGCCGCCTGACGCCGCTGAAATCATCCTCTAGGCTGCAAGCCGTTCGCCTGGCGGGCGAACGGGCAGCCGCATCCGAACCACCAGTCCATGCGGCTGCCGGTCGTGCAGCGACAGCATGCGGCCGTGCGCCAGCACGATGGCGTTGGTGATCGAAAGACCGAGGCCGAAGCCTGCCGCTTCATCCATGTTGCGAGCGTCGTCGCCGCGCACGAATGACTCCAGCATGTTCTGCTTCAACGCATCCGAAATGCCGGGGCCGTCGTCCTCGACGTCAATCGTGAGCTGATCCGGCGCAACGCGAAGGCGGATCACGGCCTCGGCGCCGAATCTCGCGGCATTCTCCACCAAATTGGTGACGGCGCAGTGCAGATCGTCCGGCCGCCACCGTGGCCATCGCATGCGCGGGGGCGTCATAGACGACCTTGCGTCCCATGTCGGCGAACTGGTCGGTGATGAGCTGCAGCGTGCTGGCGATGTCGACCAGCGTCATGGCTTCCAGCCGGCGGCCGTTGCGCAGGATCGACAGCACGGACTCAAGCATCGCGCGCATCTGGTCGAGATCGTCGAGCATGCGGCTGCGATGCGTCCTCGACCGCTGAAGGCAGTCCTCGTCGACGACCTACGGTGTAAACGGCAGTTCGGGCGCGCGCAGCAGCGCTTCCTTCCCGGCTTTGCTGATCGACTATCATGGCTGAACGCGCGAAGCGCATTTTCGCGCGGAAAGCGGACAAGGCTGCGCTGCAACCATCCTACCGAAAGGGAAGGGTGGTTGTCTTATTTCCGGCAATGGAACCTGGCGACGGTTTTCACGTTGGTTCCGACAGATATGTGGAGGGTCCAATGGCAAGTGATGTCATGACCAAGCCGCATCCGCTGATCGCGAGCGACCGTGTCGAGGGGACCGCGGTGCGCCGGCCGAACGGAGACATGATCGGCCATATCGAACGGCTGATGATCGACAAGGTCACGGGTAAAGTATCCTATGCAATCCTCAGTTTCGGCGGGTTTCTGGGCATCGGAGCCAACCTGATTCCGTTGCCGTGGGGACGGCTTCGCTACAGCACGAAGTTCGAAGCCTACGAACTCGACGTCGATGATGAAGAGCTGAAGCGCGCGCCGTCCTTCCGCGCGGACAAGGATTTCGACTGGGGCGATCGCGCGAAGGAAGCCGAGCTGCACCGCTATTACGGCATGCCGCCCTACTGGGGCGGCTTCTGACCGCAGTGCGGCGCACCTGTTCCCTGCGGAATGTGTGGAACACTTGTTGAAGTGACGGGTTTTCCAATAGCGTTTCTGAAATGAGGAGAACCGACATGTTAACCAAAACTGCCGTTGCCGGCATCGCGGCCTCCGCGTTGTTGGCGAGCATTGCGTTCGCGCAAAGTCCTTCGGCAACGACTGACCGCGCCACCACCGCCGCACCTGCGGCGTCGTCCGATACCTCGTCGTTCAAGGGTAACTGGCGGGCCTCGAAACTGGTCGGCCTGAACGTGTACAACGACAGCAACGAAAGCCTCGGATCGATCAACGATCTCTTGGCCGACAAGAGCGGCAATATCAAAGCCGTGGTGATCGGCGTCGGCGGCTTCCTCGGCGTCGGCGAGCATCTGGTCGCGGTGCCCATGGACAAGGTGAAGTTCGTCGATGAGCCGGTTGCCTATACCAGCACCTCGAGCGCGCCCGCCACCGGCGGCGCAAGGCCTGCGACGGGCACGGGTACGACGACGGGCGCGGCGCCGGCTGCGACTCCTCCCAAGAAGAATCCATGGTATCCGGACCACGCCGTGTTCAGCGCAACGAAGGATCAGCTCAAGGCGATGCCGGAGTTCAAGTACTCGATCGAATAAGGCATCGGCCGCGTAGCAACGACTTTCACAAATGGCCGGGCGGCGTAGGCCGCCCGGCCATTGTGCTTAATGGGCGCACGCCGACGTAAACGCTCGTAATGGTGCAGCGCATCCTATTCACGATGCTGCTCCCGATGTTAGGCTGTATCGCGGCAGGCGCGCCTGCGTTCTGCCTTGCACAGACCCCTTGCAGCAGCGGGAGGACGACATGGCTGATAGCGTCTACAAGGTCATCGAGCTGATCGGCACCAGCACGGAATCCTGGGAGAAGGCCGCGGCCGCCGCGGTCAGTCGCGCTGGAGAGTCGCTGCGCGACCTGCGCGTCGCCGAGGTCGTGAAGCTGGATCTGCAACTGGACGCCAGTGGCAAAGTCGAAGCCTACCGCGCCAAGCTGAACCTCTCGTTCAAGTTCGAGGGGTCGTAAAATCCTCAGTTTCGTCACAGCGCCGGCAGCGCGCTCACATAGACGTTGATCGCGCCTTCGGCTTCCGCGATCACGCGCAGCGTTTTCGAGTCGAAGGCGATGTCGGCGAGGCGTAGCTTGTTGATATCGGCCGAGACCCGCAGGCCGTCCTCGTTCTTCTGCAAATCGGCGATCACGGCCGCAATCTTTTTCTGGGCATTGGCGGCGAACGGCTTGAGATCGACGGTCGTCTTTTCCGCCAGCGTCTTCTGCAGATGCGGGATCGCCGCGCGCGCCGCGGCACCCAACAGCCCGAAGGCGGCTTCCGATTCGACGGCGAGCTCGACATCGGTCAGCCGCAGCGTCTGCTCGGCCTGATCGAGCACCGGCCTTCCCCAGATATGCACATTGGCCTCGCCGCCGAGCCCTAAGAAGCTCTTCTTTTCCTTGGCGCTCACCAGCAGTGAAATCAGGAGGCGGTTACCCGACGCCGCGACGCTGGCGCGCTTGACGGTGACGTCGACCGAACCGGACCCATCTTCCGGAAAAGTCTTTCCGGCGAACTGCGCCTCCACGATTCTGTTGATCTCGGTGAACGGCATGTCGATGGGAACGCCGATCGCGACCCGTCCCGGCGTCGGCGGCACGATGGCGATCGTGGCGGGGAACGGGCAGGACGGCTTTGTCTCGGTCGGCGTGATGCGGGTCTCCGCCTCGATGCCGAGCGTCAGCGTAAGGTTCGAAGCGTCGATGCGCGGCTGCGCGGCAATCGCCCGGATGGGGCGCAATTCCAGCCACAGCGTCGGCATCGTCGAGCCCGCCGTCGTGCCCTGCAGCGGGATCGAGCGGCAGGCCTTGGCCCATTGCGCCCGCGCGTTCTGTTCGAAGGCCGGATCGTTGCGCATGCGCGCCTGCACCAGCGCGATTTGCTCGGCGACATTCTTGTCGATCAATGGCTTCACCTGCGCGGGCACGCTGACGCGCGCGCCGGCCACGGCAAGGCTGGTGTCGCCGAGATTGACCTGAGCTGCGAGGTTGGGGTCGATGCGCCAGTTCGCAGCGATCTGCGGCCGCGCTGATATGACGACGTTGCCCTTGATTTCGGCGCTGGCGTTGAGGTTCTTGATGTTCACGCTGCCGATCTGCTTGGCGACGTTGCCGCCGAGCAGGCCGCCGAGCGCGTCGCCGACCGCACCGGTCGCCTTCGCCGACAGCGAGCCTGTGACGTTGAGCACGCCCGTCAGCGGTGTCGTCAGCGACAGCACGTCCTGTGCGCCGGTAGCTGCGATCGGCCCGCGCGAAGCGGTCCAGCCGATATCGGCGTTCTGCAGGATCTGCGATATCGGATTGTCGGCCTTGCCGGTGAAGGAGCGCGGCGCGCCGCGGTCGGCGGCGTCGCGGATCGCCGACAGTGTCACCGCAATCGGCGCCATCACGGTGGATGCGCGCGGCGCCGGCGGCAGCGGCGGCAATTCGGCGAGCGCGGGCGGCCGGTTCGTGGCGCGCGGCGCGACGAAATCCATGACCTTCAGGCTGGCTACAAACGAGACGATGACGACCGCGAGTGCAGTCGAAATTGTCTTGAGATGCATCGGCAGACGCATCGTCCCCCCGGATCCCAAAATGAATCGCCCCACAACGTTCTACAGCGACGGCGAGAGCCACGCCACTGCGCAATAAGGCTGCATCAGATCAATACAAAACGGCCCCGGTGAAGGCCGGGGCCGCATTTCGCATTGAGAAACCCTAATGGCTTAGCGGATGGTTCGCCCGAGATCGGCGCGGCGATCCGTCATCGGCAGCACGATCACCTTGGTTCCGATGCTGACCCGCGAATAGAGATCGCTGACGTCTTCATTGGTGAGGCGGAGGCAGCCCGAGGAAACGCGGGTGCCGATCGTCGAGGGGTCGTTGGTGCCGTGGATGCGGTAGATGGTGCCGCCGAGATACATCGCGCGGGCGCCGAGCGGGTTGCCGGGGCCGCCGGCCATGTGCCGCGGCAGATAGGGCTGGCGGGCGATCATTTCCGGGGGCGGGCTCCAGGCCGGCCATTCGGCCTTGCGGGTGATGGTCTGCGTGCCCGACCAGGTGAAGCCGTCGCGGCCGATGCCGATGCCGTAGCGCATCGCCTGGCCGTTGCCGAGCACGAGGTAGAGATAGGTGTTCGGGGTATCGATGATGACGGTGCCCGGCGCTTCGCGGGTCGGGTAGCTCACGACCTGGCGGCGCAGGCGCGCCGGCAACTCGACCGAGCGGTCTTCTTCATCCCGGGGCACAGCCGCAACCGGCGGCGGGGCGGCTTCGATCTGCGGCAGGAAAAACGGAAACAGCGGCAGCGGAGCCGCGGCGGCGGGTGCGGAAAACGCGGTCGCGCTGATCGCCAGCACGCCAAAGGCGGCGGCCGCGAAGCGGCTCAGTCTGGATGAATTGGACATGATCGTCCCCCTGTTTGTCGCACCAGTTCGGCGCGTCGTTGGGGATACCTCTACAGATGAACCGTTTCAGGACATTTGCACGAAATCGCCAAAATGGTTTCGTGGCGTTAGGGAATTGTTTCATTAAGGTTTCGTTGACGGCCGGGGCGGGGCGGCTCGTCGAGAGGCGTCACCCTCCCCTGGAGGGTAAGAAAACATCCGGGCTTCTGTGGCGACAAGAAAGAGCCGGCCGAACTAATCACGCCTACCCGGCGCGCATTCGCGGCGTCCCGGCAACGCCGGCGCCGAGCACCGTGCGGCGGTCGGCGACCGCGTGATGGAATTGCTCGAGCGCCAAACCGATCACCGACAGGTCGCCGTCCTCGACGGCGCCGTCATCATAGCAATCGAGCGCCTGACGCAATATGCCGTCGGCCGTGTTCTGCATCTGCGCCAGCTCGTCCGGCGTTTCCGCGCGGCGTACCCTGGAGATCAGGTCGAGCAGTTCATCGCGATGGCCGACATACACCTCGCGTTCGTCCCTGTTCCAGTAGTGCTTGAACCACGCGCCGACCGAGCCCAAGCCCGAGACAATCAGGATCGCGCCCCAGATGTAGTCGGTGTATTTTTCGAGGAACGTTCGCTCGTTGCCGTCGATATAGGCCGCCGCGCCCGCATGCGCCGGTAACGCCGCGTCCTTGTCGGTGTCAGGCTTTTCGATCTGCGATGCGGTCGGCAGTTCGCGCGCGAGCTGCTGGCGGTTGGTGAAGAGCTGGCGCGCGAAGGCAGCGACCGCCGTGTCAGACAATGACTTCGGCGCGATGATCAGGTGGTTGACGGCAACCGTGTCGACCTTGTCTTCCGGCCGCTGCGGCGACGAGCCGAAGATGCTGGCGGGAATCTCCTCGGATTCGTAGATCGGGTTTTTCTTTGCGATCGCATCGGCGACGTCGACCGGCAGGAATTTCGGCTCGCCGCGGGCCGCAGCCGTCAACGCGATGGCGTCGACCGTGATCTTGCTCTTGAGCGGGCCGACGGCCATGAACGCGTCGATCGTCTGGTCGCGCGCCATTTCGCCGATCTTGTCAGTGGCGAACTGGCTGATCGTGACCTTGTCGGGATTGATGCCGGACTCTTTCAGAACATTACGCAGCAGCGTGACATTGGCCTGCGTCCGCCCGATCACGCCGACGCGGTGGCCGGCCAGTTCGTCGAGACTCTTGATCTTGGGCGTCGGCTGCTTCTTCGAGCCTTTGGCGGGAAGACCGGATGGCGCCCACAGCACCACGACGTTCTTGCGCAGGATGGCAACCGACTCGGCATTCGTCGGCAGGTTCAGGTCGCCGCGGGCCACCGCGAGGTCGGCCTTGCCGGCTGTGAACAACGCGATGCTCTCCGCCGTCCCTTCTGTCGTGATCGGCGAAAGGCGTACCGAACCGCCCTCGCGCGCAAACGTCTGCGCCATCAGCTGGACCAGCTTCTGGTCCTCGCTGCCGGCGGGCCCGACCGCAATCCGCAGCGTCGTCGGCCGCAGCACGTAATAAAGCGTGCCGGCGACGACGCAGAACGCGAGCATGCCGGCGGCAAGGATAAGAAGCGCATAGCCCTTCTGCTTTCGCCGTCGGCGGGATCGCGCATTATTGTCGTTTGGATCTGACATCTTGCCGTCACGTTACACGAAAATGCATGGAGAAGGGCTTAAAAAACAACCTTACAGAACGATGACGTCATACGCCTGAAATATCCATGTCCCAACGTCGGATTTGAGAATCATTAATCTCGGGTCCGGGACATGAAGATATTGATCGCGACCGACGCGTGGCATCCGCAGGTGAACGGCGTCGTGCGCACACTGACATCGCTGGCGAAGAGCGCCTCAGCACTCGGCGCCGACATCAGCTTCCTCACCCCGGACGGATTTCCGTCGATGCCCTTGCCGACCTATCCCGGCCTGCGCTTCGCGCTGCCGAACCGGCGCGAGATTGCGCGGCGGATCGAGGAGGCTGCGCCGGATGCCGTCCACATCGCGACCGAGGGACCGATCGGCTGGATGGTGCACGCCTATTGCCGCCGCCGCAAGCTCGCCTTTACCACCTCCTATACGACGCGCTTTCCGGAATATATCGCCGTCCGCACCGGGCTTCCCGCGGCGGTCGGCTACGCCGTGCTGCGGCACTTTCATGCCGCGTCGTCCACGACCATGGTCGCGACCGATTCCTTGCGGCAGGAACTCGGCGCGCGCGGCTTTCGCAAGCTCGGCTTCTGGACGCGCGGCGTCGACACTGAACTGTTCAACCCGAATGCGCCTGCGACGCTCGATCTGCCGCGGCCGGTCTTCATGACCATGGGCCGCGTCGCGGTGGAAAAGAATCTCGAAGCGTTTCTATCGCTCGACCTGCCGGGATCGAAAGTGGTGGTCGGCGACGGACCGCAGAAGGCGCAGCTCGCGAAACAATATCCCGGCGTGATTTTCCTCGGCGAGAAGAAGGGCGCGGACCTGACGGCGCATCTTGCGGCTGCCGATGTCTTCGTGTTTCCGAGCCTCACCGATACGTTCGGCGTCGTGCAGCTCGAGGCGCTGGCCTGCGGTACGCCGGTCGCGGCATTTCCAGTCACCGGTCCAAAGGATGTCATCGCCAATCATCCGATCGGCGCAATCGACACCGATCTGCGCAGCGCGTGCCTGCGCGCGCTGACAATGTCGCGCGAGGCGTGCCGGAATTTTGCGCTGTCGCGTTCCTGGGAAAACAGCGCGCGGCAGTTCATCGGCAATCTGACCGCGCTGCAGCCGAGCCGAGCGCTGCGGCCGGTGCGCCGTGCGCCCGCCGCGAGCGCGGTGCAGGGGTGAGTTGCGAAAGTTCGACCACAACAGATCACATGCGCAGGACGAGAAGGCAGAACCATGGCAGACATCATCAAGCTTGACGGCAGCAGGCCCCTGGATTTCGACCGCGAAACGGTCGAGCAGGCCTATGATCGCTGGGCGCCGGTTTACGACCTCGTGTTCGGGGGCGTGTTCTCCAAGGGCCGCAAGGCGGCGATTGCGGCGACCAACAAGATCGGCGGCCGCGTGCTCGAGGTCGGCGTCGGCACCGGCATTTCGCTGCCGCTCTACGGACCGCATCTGCGCATCTTCGGCACCGACATTTCGGAGGCGATGCTGCAGAAGGCGAAGAAGCGCGTCGACGAACTCGGCCTCAAGAACGTCGAAGGCCTTGCGGTGATGGACGCCGAAAATCTTGAATTCCCCGACGATTCGTTCGACGTCGTGATGGCGCAATATGTCGTCACCGCGGTACCGAACCCCGAAAAGGCGCTCGACGAATTCGCCCGTGTGCTGCGGCCGGGCGGCGAACTCATCATCCTGACCCGCGTCAGCGCCGATGCCGGCATGCGCCGCTTCATCGAGCAGCGCCTGCAGCCGGTGGTGCGCCCGCTCGGATTCCGCACCGCTGAATTCGCCTGGTCCCGCTATGCGCAATGGCTGGCGGGCGCGCGCGGCATGGAACTGGCGGAGCGCCGCCTGGTGCCGCCGCTCGGCCATTTCTCCCTGGTGCGTTTTCGTAAAGCCGACATCGCCGCGGCTGCCTGACGCGCAAGCGTTGACGCCCACGTCATCGTGTCGCTGCAAGCCGTCACATGTCAACATCATGATGTCACATGCCGGACATCGAATCCCGATAGACACAAACCCGAAAGAATTTGGGGGTAGAAAATGATCAAGGACTTCCTGCAGGAACTGCGAACCCAGCGCTGGGACGACCACCGCTATTATCACCACAGCCGCATCAACCAGTCGCTGCACTTCGTCAGCGCAGCGAGTTTTCTGTTCGCCTATGCGATGCTGTTCTTCGATCCCGTGGTGTCCGCGCTGGTCGGCTGGCTGGTTTCGATGACGACGCGCCAGGCCGGTCACTTCTTCTTCGAGCCGCGCGGCTACGACCACGTCAACCAGGCGACCCACGAGCACAAGGAAGAGATCAAGGTCGGCTACAATCTGCAGCGCAAAGTCGTGCTGATGACGATCTGGGCGCTGTCGCCGCTGGTCTTGTATCTCGACCCGACGCTGTTCGGGTTGTTTACGCCCTGGACTTCGACGGCGGACTTCATGCGCCAGGTTGCCAAGGTCTGGCTCGCGGTCGGCATCGGCGGGCTGTTGTTCCGCACCGTCCATCTGTTCTTCATCCGAGACATCGAGACCGGTTTGGTCTGGATGACGAAGATCCTCACCGACCCCTTCAGCGACCTGAAGCTGTACTACAAGGCGCCGCTGGCTCTGATGAAGGGCGAGTTGATCGATCCCGGCCTCGAAAAGCACGTCAAGCACGCGTGAGTGTTGGGCTTGATCCAACACCGCCGTCATGGCCGGGCTTGTCCCGGCCATCCACGGCTTCCTGCGACCCGCAGCCAAGACGTGGATGCCCGGGACAAGCCCGGGCATGACGAGAGAGCAAGTCATGGGCAAGCAGTTGTGAAGCCGTCGTTGCGAGCGACAAGCGCTTCGCGTTTGTCGCTGGCAATGACGAATGAGACCAGTCTGGCGACGACAATAGATGGAAGCGCGCCTTCAGCGTCCAAACCGCTTGGCAAGCATCTCTTTCAGGATCTGCCGCTTGATGTTCTTGTTGGTCAACGCGGCATCGTGCCACCACCAGCCGTCGCGCTTCATCTTCTCGGTGGCTGCGACAAAGCGATCGGCCACTTCAGCGAAATCCGCGTCGGTATAGTTGAGGCTGAAGACCAGCCGGCCGGTGCCGACCCAGCTCAGCGCCAGTCCTTCGGCGCGGAGATAATATTGAAGCATCCAGTTGTAGCGGGACGGTTCGGTATATTGCACCATCCAGATCGAGGAGAGATTGCTGACGCGGACGGGCAGGTCGCTTGCCGCGAGCCGTGCGTTCAACGCGGCGGCGCGGCCGTTCCAGGTCTCGTCGAGTCCCTGATAGACCGCATTGAAGTTCGGGCTGGCGAGCCGGCTCAGGAATTCATCCATCGCCGTCATCACGTAAGGATGCGAGTTGAAGGTGCCGCGGGCGAAGCAGACGTCGGCCGGGCGATCGTCGCGGAAGCGGCGCATCAGCTCCTTGCGGCCGCAGACCACGCCGACGGGGAGGCCGCCGGCGAGGCTCTTGCCGTAGGTCACCATGTCGGCGCGCACGCCGAAATATTCCTGCGCGCCTTTGGCGGCGAGGCGGAAGCCGACGAAGATTTCGTCGAAGATCAGGACGATGCCGCGTTGGGTACAGACCTCGCGCAGCTTCTTCAGCCATTCGGTGTAAGCCGCGCGATCGAACGCGCCCTTGCGCGAACTGTCGACGAGCGCGGAATCGCCGGGCGCATTGGCATTGGGATGCAGCGCCTGCAGCGGATTGACCAGCACGCAGGCGATATCCTTGCGCGTGCGCAGCACATGCAGCGTCCGCTCCGACATGTCGGCCAGCGTATAGGTCTCGTGCGGCGAAACTGGATTGCCGACGCCTGGCTGCACGTCGCCCCACCAGCCGTGATAGGCGCCGGCGAAACGAACCAGATGCGTGCGCTTGGTGTGGTAGCGCGCCAGCCGCACCGCCTGCATGACCGCTTCGGTGCCGGACATGTGGAACGAGACTTCGTCGAGGCCGGAAATCTCGCACAGCCGCCGCACATTGTCGGTGATGACGGGATGATAGGGGCCGAGCACAGGGCCCAGCGCGTGGGCGCGCTTTTCGGCTTCCGTGATGCATTCCTTGTAAAAATCATTGCCGAAGATGTTGACGCCGTAAGAGCCGGTCAGGTCGTAGAACACATTGCCGTCGACATCCGTGACGGTGACTCCGGCGGAGGACTGCATGAACGCGCCGGTGCCGAGATTCTCCCGCATCAGGCGGCTGTACTGGAACGGCACCCGGTAGGTCTCGGTGAACTGCAGGTCGGAGATGTGCGTAGCCGCCTCCGCCGTCATCTGCCGGCCCCTGGCGTAGCGCTCCTCATAGAGGCAGGCGAGGCGGAAGAAGGCGTCCTGGCGCTGCATGGCGACGTCGGCGGGCGCACCGTCGGAACAGAAGAAGCCGTCGATATCGAACTCGTAATGCGGCACCAGCCGCGCGACCATTTTGGACATTTTGGAATGTCCGGTCAACGAACGGTGCTTGGCGCGGGACAGCGCCAGCCGCGCCTGTAATTTGGGGAACACTGCCGCTGTAACAGCGACCGCAGCGGCGGACAGCGAAAGAATCGGAAGGGACGAATCCATGCCTGAAGCGCTAGCCAATCCTGCTGACAGATTGATGACAACAAGGGGCCTGATCGCCCGCTTCACCCAGCAGGAAGACCTCAATTTCCTGTTGACCAACCGCATCCCGCGGGCGGCGCTGACGCGCTTCATGGGCTGGTTCAGCAAGATCGAAAACCCTGTGGTGCGCGATGCCTCGATTGCGTGCTGGCGGCTGTTTTCCGACCTCGATCTGTCGGAAGCCAAAAAGACCGAATTCAAAAGCCTGCACGATTGCTTTACGCGCGAACTGCGCCCCGGCCTGCGCCCGGCGGATCCCGATCCGGCTGTTGTGGCCAGTCCCTCCGACGGCATCATCGGCGCCTTCGGCAAGATTGCGGATACCGAGCTGTTTCAGATCAAGGGGGCGCCTTATTCGCTGCTTGACTTGCTCGGCGATCCCGCGCTGGTCGAGCGCCACCGCAACGGCCGCTTCCTCACGCTCAGGCTGACGTCGAGCATGTATCACCGGTTTCACGCGCCATATGACGGCAAGATCGAGCGGGTGACGTTCATCCATGGCGATGTCTGGAACGTCAATCCGATCGCACTGAAGCGGGTGGAGCGTCTGTTCTGCAAGAACGAGCGGGCGGTGCTCGAGATGCGCCTGCCGTCTGGCGAGGCGCTGACGCTGGTGCCGGTCGCGGCGATTTTGGTCGCCAGCATCCGGCTGCATTTCCTCGACGTCACGCTCAATGCGCGGAGCAGGGGACCGACAGTGTTTCCGTGCGATGCAAACGTCCGCAAGGGCGATGAGCTCGGCTGGTTCGAACACGGCTCCACCATCATCGTGCTGGCGCCCGAGCATTTCGAATTCGCCGACCATATTGCGGAGGGGGCGCGCATCCGTGCCGGCGAGCCGCTGTTGCGAAAACCGCAGGTTTAATCTCGATTATCCCGGCGATTATCTCTATATGCTCGCGATCGCGAAAACGCGGGAAACGAGAAATGGCGAGAGCGTCCGTGCTGGCGGCGGGAGGCATTGTGCTGCGGCAGGCGGAGCCGCCGCTGGTCGCCGTGGTACGCCTGCGCAAGCGCAACGAATGGGTTTTGCCCAAGGGCAAGCTCGACGACGGCGAGACGCCGCGCGCCGCCGCGATGCGCGAGGTGATGGAAGAAACCGGGCATGATGTCGCCGTGCACGAATTTCTGGGCACGCTGGCCTACGAATCCCGCGGCGGCGCCAAGGTCGTGCATTACTGGCGCATGGCAGCGGGCAACACGCCCACGCGCCAACTGATGCGAGACGTGAAAGCCGTGGATTGGCTGCCGCTCGGAGAAGCCGTCGAACGGCTGTCGCGCGGTTATGAGCGCGCTTTTCTGGAGAGCGTTGGCCCGATCGCGGTGGCCGCGGCGAATGGTGTCGAAGGCATGGCGTTGCCGGCAGCGGCAGAACCTATGGTTCGTGAGCACAAAGCCGCCCGCGTGGGCTTCCTTCGAAACCTGCTGAGACTCATTGGCATTCGTGTCCCGGGCGCGATGCAGCGCGCCAGCGATGCGCCGCAGAACCGGGACCCACAGTCGCATGGCGGATAGTGGGCCCCGGCTCTGCGGCGCACCACTTTGTGGTGCACCGCGTCCGGGGAACGCAGGCGGAATCCGCTAGCGCAATTGCTTCGGCGGCTTGCCTCGCTGCGGCGCGGGCGCAGGCCGCCGCGGCGCGGCGGGCAATCCCGGACGTTGCAGGGCTGGCGCGCCCTGGACGCCGGGCTGCAGTCCCGGCCGCCCCTGCGGGGCTGCGCCCGGCTGCGCAGGTGCATAGGGTTGTTGCGGTGGGCCTGCGCGTGGCGGCAGGCCGGGCTGCGGTGGCAGGCCGGGTCGTGACGGTTGTCCGGTCCGCGGCGGCGGCACGCCGGGCTGATTTGGCGAGCGCGGCTGCTGCTGTCCTTGGCGGTTCGGCGCGCCCGGCTGTTGCTGCTGCTGCCCGGGCCGGTTCAATTGACCCGGCTGTTGCGGCTGTCCGGGACGATTGAGCCGATCAGGCTGCTGTCCCTGGCGGTTCGGTACGGCCGGCAGTGGCGGCTGACCGGGTTGTCCCGGCAGGCCATTCTGTCGCCGCTGGCCGGGCTGAAGCTGCCGCATCGGCCGGTTCGGATTGACGAAGGTGGGATTGGCGCGGCGGAATTCGCGCTGCTGGAACACGACCTGCCGGCCGAAATTTTGCGTCGAGT
Source organism: Bradyrhizobium sp. AZCC 2176 (assembly GCF_036924645.1). NCBI lineage: Bacteria > Pseudomonadati > Pseudomonadota > Alphaproteobacteria > Hyphomicrobiales > Nitrobacteraceae > Bradyrhizobium > Bradyrhizobium sp. AZCC 2176. Next base: position 4,030,048 of record NZ_JAZHRX010000001.1, read on the forward strand.
GAAGCTGACGCACAAATCCCTGATCTCGCAGCATCACCGCTTGCGGAATCACCAGCGGCACCGCGGCGAAGCGCGCGCCGCCGGCGCCTGGCCGGATGGTGAAGCCGCTCGCGCCCTGCGTCAGAAAACCGAGCCGTGCGCCGGCGCGGTCATTGACCTCGATGCGGCCGACCTTTCCGTCGGCGTCGGGATAGAGCTTGACCGCGACATTCCGCGGATTGTTGGCGGCAGCCCCCTCCGGCACTTCGACGAGGCCGGTGGTGCCGCGAATACCGAGCGTTGCCGTCGGCGTCGTGATCTTCATGTCGCCGGTTTTTGCCACCGAGGCAGCGACGAAAGCGGCGGTACCCTTGGCGACATCGAAGATCGCCGCATTGCTCTTGCCGCCATCCTCATAGACGTAATTGTCGATGGTGATCTTCGTGTTGGCCTTGAGATTGAAGGTGGTGTTGTCGATGAAGGTGATGCCGAGCGCGGCATTGGCGCCGGTCTGCACGACGTCGTTGAGATAGATGTCGTCCTTGACCTTGAGCGGCGTGGTCTTGTCGTCGCGGATCACGCTAGCGCTGCCGGTCACGGTGGCGACATTGCCGATCGGCTCTTCCGGCGCCTGCGCGTCGGTTGTGGGCGTGGTCGCGTCAGGTGTCGATGTCGCCGGTGCGGCGGGCTGCGAAGGATCGATCTGTGCCTGCGCCAGTTGCGTCAGTTCGGAAGCGCCTGCGAAAACTTGTCCCGCGCCGATCAGCGTGCCGCAGGCAAGCAGCACGAGCGCGAAGGAAAGTTGGCGCGACATCGGGATATTTCCGTTCACGGAGGGAAGGCAGCAGGCGGGAATCCGATTTCAGCGCCATCAGGCTGAATGCGGGATGAACGCGGCGCTTGGTGTCGGGGCGAGCGCAAATGATCAAGCGCGCGGGTGTGGCGCTTTCACACCGGAATTTTGGCTCTTCCACTACTTTTCCGTAACCTCGCCCAAGATTGGCAATGTCCCTTCGGCAAGGGTTGGCTATAATCTGATTCTGGCGCGGCCCATGCCTCCCCCCTCCGTCGGGAAAGTATCATTCATGCGGGGCCATTGCGATCATCGAACCAACTGTTCGAGCTACCCAAGCATAAGGAGGGGTTGCGATCATTGCTCGCAATAGGAGGTTCTTTCGATGAAGCTGTCTGCGCCCCTTTATCACTTGAAACGTAAGGCCAAACTTCTATCCCGTGCGGAACATATCCCGCTGCACGAGGCGCTCGACCGCATTGCCAGGCAAGAGGGTTTTGGCGGCTGGAGTTTGCTAGCGGCCAAAGTGACGGCAACCGCGCCCGCCGAAAAACTGTTTGCGCGGCTGGCGCCTGGCGACCTGGTACTGGTCGGTGCGCGTCCGGGCCAGGGTAAAACCCTGATGAGCCTCGAACTCGCCGTACAGGCCATGAAGTCCGGCAGTCGAGGTGTGTTCTTCACGCTGGAGTATACGGAGAGGGACATGCTGGATCGTTTCCGGGCCATCGGCGTGGCGCGGGAAGATTTTGCCGGCCTGTTTGAATTCGACAGCTCCGACGAGATGAGTTCGGATTACATCATCAAGCGGCTGGCCACAGCGGCTCGCGGCACCCTGGTGGTCGTGGACTATCTGCAACTGCTCGACCAGAAGCGTGAAAATCCGGAATTGATGGTTCAGGTTCGCTCGCTGCAGTCATTCGCACGCGATCGCGGGCTGATCTTCGTCTTTATCTCCCAGATCGATCGCTCATACGATCCGTTGAAGAAGCCATGCCCCGATCTGGAAGATGTCAGATTGCCCAATCCGCTGGATCTGAGCCTCTTCACCAAGACATGTTTCCTGAACAACGGCGAGGTCCAGTTCCGGGCGGCAAGCTAAAGCGTTTTCGAGCGAAGCATAAAGAAGGCCCTGTGGCGAACCACAGGGCCTCAAGTCTCGGGAGAAATCGTCAGCTCACGCGCTTCCAGGTCTGGCCGCCGCAGAACATGCCGCCGAAGGCGCAGCCCTGAACCTTGAGCGTATCGGTACCCCTCAGCGCGATCGTCGAGTCGTAGTTGCGGCCGCTGCTGGGGTCGTGGATGCGGCCGGTCCACTTGCTGCCCTGCGGCTTCATGTTGATCAGGATCCGTTCGCCGGTATTGACGGAGTAGCCGCACAGATTGGCGCCGCATTCCTCGATGCGAACGTTGCCCTTGTTCTCTTCCGTCGCCCAGATGCCGAGCGGCGAGTTCGGATCGGACGCGCTTGCCGCGGCAGCCGGCTGCGGCGCTGGCGCTGGTGCAGCCGCGACCGGCGCGGGCGGCGGAGGCGGAGCGGGCGCGGCTTCGGTCCGCGTCGGTGCCGCGGCCACGACGGTGGTTGGAGCCGGGGCGGGCGCAGCGACGGGAGCGGGGGGCTGCGGCGCGGTCGCCTGGGCCGGCGCGGGTGCCGCCGGTGCTGCAGGCGCGGTGTCGGCAACGTCATCGTCCTTGCTCTTGGAGCCCATGCCCTTGAGATCGATATTGCCGAGCGTGCCGTTATAGCCGGGGGCGGTGATCTTGACGCAGGAAATGGCGTTGCAGTTGCGCGGCGCTTCAACGCGGATGCGCTCGCCGTTGATCTGGAGCGTAATGCCGCCGGCACGGGCCGAGGTGGTGGCCATCAACAATGCAGCGAGGACGTAGAGTTTCTTCATGAGAGCCTCCCGAGCGGCTTGAGCGGTGGCGGTGAACTTGGGCGGACCCTACACGGCGCGCGGGGCGCGCTCTGTGATGTACATCACGCGACGGCTGTAATCGCCGCAACGGCGCAAATCGGTGATTCAAATCACATTCAGCCGAGGTTCCCCGCGACTAGTTTTCCGCATCACCCGCGGGAGGCTTCGATGAAACGATTTTGTTTTCTCGCTGTGCTGATGGCGCTCAGTTCTTCCGCCGATGCCGGCGGTTCGATTTCATTCAGCGTCGGCGGCCGTCGGGTGTACGTCGAGTCCTCCAGGCATTGCCGTTTGGGCACGTGCGTCTCGGTGTCCAGAAGCCTCGACTGGCGCCGCAAGCGCGACCGCTATGGCGACGAACGCGACGCGGGAGTGCCGGCGAAGCCCGTGCCGCCAGCACCACAGACGGTTTCGCCCCCCTCGTCCCCCGCACCGCCGGCGACCACAGCGCCTGCCAAGACCATCGTGGCCGCGCCGCCGCCGGCTGTCTACACACCGGCCGCATCGTCAACCCAGATCGTCGCGGCGCCTCCAGCTCCACCGCCGCCCGCGTCGCCGCCGGCTCAGCAGGATTCGATGCCAATGCCGCCGCCCGCCGAGAAACCGGCCGAAGCCGTGCGGCCCGCACCGCAGGTCGAGCGCGTTTCGCAACAGGCCGAGGAAGAGCCGTCGGATTCTCCAATCGGTGATTGGCAGACCGAAGGCAGGGGAACGGTGCGGATCGCAAAATGCGGCAATGCGCTGTGCGGCTATGCGCTCAGTTCATCGTCGAACGAGAAGGGCGAAGCGATCCTGATCAACATGAAGCCGAAGAAGGAGCGGCAATGGATCGGCAGCGTCTACAGCCAAGCCAGCGGCGAGACATATTACGGCACGATGTCGATCAAGGCGATCGACACGCTTCGCGTCGAAGCCTGCGCGCTCGGCCGCTTCTACTGCACGGGCAACAATTGGCGCCGCATCACGCGCCGTGCCGACAGCTTGGTGACGTCGTGGCAGGTGATCGCCGAGCCGCACTCGTAGCGCCGTCATCGGCTCTGGCACGTTCGAAACGTCATGTGCGCTCATAACATGTGCGCTCATGAAAACGCCCAGTGACTCGGTCACCGGGCGTTCAGGTCCATGTCTGGACGGGTAGTCTAAAACACGCCAAGCACAATCGCGCCGACGAAGGCGAATGCAACATACGCGGCTACAACGCTCAGTCTGCTCACGAGAGGACTTACGAAATCCATTGGGAAGGCTCCCTGGGTTCACGTCGTGCGCGCAATAACACCCAAGGCTAGCAAAGCGTTCCCGGCCCAAAAAGTCAGTGTTGCTGTCTATCCCGCCCTTCCCATAGCGGGTGCGGCGCGGCAACGTGGTAAAAAATTCGTTAAATCAACATGTTGAAGAGTCTTTAAATAAATTGGTTGAACGTGCGGGGGATGACGCGCGGAGTTCGTTTGTATCTCGTCGGCTCCTTCGTCCTCGTCTCGCTAGCGGGTTGTGGCCGCGGATTTTTTCAGTCCGCCGAGCGCGAACCATGGCGTGCCGAGGCCGAAATCGCTTGCCTGAAGTCCGGCGCGGTCAAGGAGAGCCCGGAACTGGTCCGGATCGACCCGATCTCCGGTCCGGGCGTGTGCGGCGCGGAATATCCGCTGAAAGTGGCGGCGCTCGGCGAAAACATCACCAGCTTCGGCTTTGCCGATGAAAGCCTTCGGCCGCCCGGCAATATCGGCAATCAGCCACGCTGGCCGATCACGCGCGCGCCGGCGGCAGCGCCGCCCCAGGGGAATTATCAGGGAAGCAATCAAGGAAATTATCCGGGAAGCTATCCGACTCCGGCGCCGCGGCAGCCGAACTATGCCGCGCCGTCGAACGGCCCGATCTCGCTGTCCGCGCCGGGCATCGAGCCTCAGGAGGATGACATCGATCTGCCGCCCCAGGGCATGCCGGCATCGCGCGATGGCGGCTATGTGGCGGCACCATCCTATCCGCCGCGTGACCGCTACACGCCGCCTTCCTCTGCGCCGTATCCGCAGCCATCCTATTCTTCGCCATCGCCGACCGCGTCGCGGCTCGGGCCTGCGCAGGGCAATTCCGTCAGCGCCTTCGGGCAGGTCTCGATGAAGCCCGCGGCGACGCTGGCCTGCCCGATCGTCTCGGCGCTCGACCGCTGGCTCACCGATTCCGTGCAGCCGGCAGCGATGCGCTGGTTCGGCGTGCGCGTCGTCGAGATCAAGCAGATCTCCGCCTATTCCTGCCGCGGCATGAACGGCAATCCGCACGCGCATATTTCCGAGCATGCATTCGGCAACGCACTCGACATCGCGGCCTTCACGCTTGCCGACGGCCGCCGCATCACGGTCAAGGGCGGCTGGCGCGGCATGCCGGAAGAGCAGGGCTTTCTGCGCGACGTGCAGGCGGCCGCCTGTCAGCAGTTCAACACCGTGCTGGCGCCGGGCTCGAATTCCCATCACGAGGATCACATCCACGTCGACCTGATGCGCCGCGCCTCGCAGCGCACGATTTGTCAGCCGGCCGCAGTGTCGGGCGACCAGGTCGCCGCGCGCGCCGGCCAGCGCAATCCTTATGGCTCACGCGATCCCTATTCGACAGGATCGCTCGGAGCCAACAAGAAGTCGGTGTCGCGCTGGTTCAGGGGTAACAGCAAGGTCAACGAGGAAGACGAGTTCGAGGATCATTGAGGCTACGCGGCCTCTTGCGACGTAGCACGACGCGCGAAGGTGGAGGCGCTCCGTCAGACGATACCAATATCGGTCAAGGGAAAGTCGTTTCCCTTGCAAAGTAGTGGGGCACTCATGGCCTTCGCCAGCGCGTAGGAAAAACAATCTCCGTAGTTTAACGCCGCGGCATGGCCGGTTCCCTTTCCAAACCGGCGATGAGCTGAGCGGGCTACAACCGCCTGCTCCCGCGTTACTGGTTCGATCCGGATGCCCGCCGTTTCGATGAATTCATCAAGCCATCGCTCGGCCCTGTCCGGTGCGATTTTCTTCAGACTGCGCAAGACAATCGACGTCTCTACAATATTCGCGGCCGATATGATCGGATCATCGTCAGCCGCAATGCACCGTGCATAATGAGCGGCATCATCTTCTTGCCGGAAAATGGCGATGACGGCTGAACTATCGACCACGATCACGTCGGCAGGCCATGCTCGTCGTAACCGAGAATCTCGTCCGGGCTGCGTCCGCTGTCGGGTAAGGCCGCATATCGGTTGCCGATCTTCAATAACCGTGCGGCGACATCGTCGGTGTTTCGATGTCGGCGTTCCCGCGCCAGGCGTTCGCGCAGCGCCAAGGTTACGGCAGACGTCAGGCTCTCTCCGGTCAGCCGTGCCAACTCGGTCGCCAGTTTGTGCGCTTCATCGTTTTTAATGTTGAGATGCATTTGGCCTGGCCTCATTGATGGTAGATATATAAGAAATATCTACCATCGCTGCAAGAGGCTATCCCGCCAACCGTTCCAGCAGGTCCTGAACGACACCCTTCAACAAATCGAGCTTGTATCCGGTCATCGGCAACGGCTTTGCACCTGATGTCGCTCGTTCCGCCGCACTGGCAATCGCCGCTACATTGACCCGCTTCCCCTGCAACGCCGCTTCCACTGCCGCGAGCCGCAGCGGCACCGGGGCGATGCCGCCGGCCGCGAGGCGGATGAACTGGAACGCACCGTCCTTGACCACTGCGCGGGCGCAGACCTCAACCAGTGGCCATTCGGCATGGGTGCGGCTGATCGCGCGCTTGTACAGCGCGTGCTCACCTTGCAGCGGAACGGACAACTCGATGCTCTTGATCATCTCGCCCGGCTGCAGCGCGTTGTCGGCGCTGCCGTTGGAGCCGTCGCCGAGGAGGTCGACCATCGTCAGCGAGCTCCTGCGGTCGGTGGTCACCTTCGCTTCATAGGCGAGCAGCGCAGCCGCCATCGTTGACGGATGTGGTGCCACGCAGGGGCCGAGGTCGAAGACGACGTGATAAAGATGATTGCCCGATCGCGCCGGACAATCGGACCCGCCTTTCTTCAGGCAGACGATATGCGGATTTCGAAAATACCAGCAGCGCGAACGTTGTGCGAGATTGCCGCCGAGGGTCGCGAGATGACGGATCTGCGGCGTCGCCAGACCTTGCGCGGACGCCGCAATGCCCGGATACGCCGCGGCGAGGCGCGCGTCCGCAGCGATGGCCGCAATGGTGGTGAGGGCGCCGATGCGCAAACTTCCCTCAGTGTCCCAATGCATCCCGATCGTATCAGGCGTGGCTGATATATCGATCAGCGGTCCCGTCGAAATGCCGCTGCGCCGTCGTTCGGAGAGGTCGGTGCCGGCGGCGCGGAATTCCGCGGCTTGCGTGGCGGTCATGGTTGTCGGTGTCATGCGGCGGCCCTCCCTTTGAGCGCGGCGACGAGGCGGTCGGGACGGATCGGCAGTTCGGTCAGCCGAACGCCGGTCGCGTTGTGAATGGCGTTGGCGACCGCGGGCGACGTCGGCACGGTTGCGACTTCGCCGATGCCGACGCTGCCGCCGAGCACGTGATCGAAGCCGCCCTGGTCGAAATGCACGTCGATAACAGGCGTGTCCGCGATTCCCGGAATGCGATAGTCCTCCATGCCGCCGCTGAGCACATCGCCGGTGCGGGAATCGACTTCGCGCGCTTCATAGAGCGCGTAGCCGATGCCCTGGATGACAGCGCCCGCCGCCTGGCTTCGCGCCAGCGCCGGCGCCACGATCCTGCCGACCGCAATGCCGGTGTGAACGTTGACGACGCGCACATGGCCGAGCCAGGTATCGACTTCGACCTCGACGACCTGCACCGAGCTTGGCATGCCGGCGCCGATCGCAAGGTTGGAGAAGCGCCGCATCATCCAACCGAAGATCATCCCCATGAAGCCGGCCTGCTTGAGCGGCGACTGGACGCCCGGTGCCATCTGCCGGGAGTCTTCCGGCCGCACGCTGGAAGCGGAGAGGTCGGGCGAGCCTGCGAGCATTTCGCGCCATGGCGCGTTGGAGCCGGGGACCGGCTGCCGCTTGGCGTTTTGCTGGATCGCGGCTTTCAACTGCTCGATCGCGAGCAGCATCGGCGGGATCACCGACGCGGTGACGCGGCTGCCGCCCGAGCCGGGCCCTTCCGGCAGTTTTGAATCGCCGATCCTGACCTCGATCTCATGCGGCTCGAGCCCGAACTCGCGCGCGACCGTATTGGCGATCACGGTGCGGGTGCCGGTGCCGATATCCTGCGTCGCGGTGCTGGCAACGAGGCGTCCGCCCTTGACAGCGACTTCGACCTTCGAGCCCGGCTGCCACAGATAGAGCCAGTAGCCGGTGGCGACGCCGACGCCGCGGCGATAACGGCCGCTCTGCGACGCCATCGGCTTTCGGTTACGCCAGACGTCCAGGTCCAAGGCCCAATCGTACAGCCGCTGGCGGTTGGGATCGGGATCCCAGCGCTTGCGCAGCGCGATCGGATCGGCATTCATGCGCAGCGCCGCTTCGTCGATCGCCTGTTCCAGCGCAAACGCCATCGGTGGTCCGCCGGGTCCGCGGAAGGGAGCACCGGCCGGCAAATTGCTGATCACGTCGAAATCGGCGAGCTCTTTGCCTTCCGCCGGATAGATCAGGCGGGCGAGTGCGGCGATGGTGGAATTGGTCGCTGCGCCGGTGTCGGCATAGGCGGTGAGCGACAGCGCTTTCAATTCGCCTTGCTCGGAAGGCAGCAGTGCGATCTTCATTTCCGTCGCGGGCCGATAGCCGGTGACCGAAAGCTCCTCGTGCCGGTCATAGACCACGCTGACCGGTGCCCTGGCTTCACGAGCCAGTTCGATCGCGGTGGTCGTTTCGACGCCAAGCGCGGCCTTCGAACCAAAGCCGCCGCCGACATGGTCAGCAATCACGCGCACCTTGTCACGGTCGAGCTTGTAGCGTTTGGCGATCAGCTCCATCAGGTGGAACACCGACTGCGTCGAGACATGCACGGTGAGCCGGTCGCCGTCGAAACGCGCCACCGCCGCATGCGGTTCGAGGCAGGCGTGCTGTTGCGTGCCGGTGCGGAAGGTGCCCTCCACCAGCAGCGGATTGTTTGCCGCGCGCGCACCCTCGATCCAGCTCCGCACTTTTTTCGGTTTTTTGGAGAAAGCCGCCGACGGTCCGCGGATATTGCCTTTCCAGGCGGCCGGCGAACCGCCGCCTTCGGAGACGTTGCCGGCTTTCTTGCGCGCGGATTTTTCGAACACCACCGGTGCATCGGCCTTGCGCGCTTCGTCGAGCCCGATCGCCGACGGCAGTCGTTCGCTGCCGAGTTTGATCCCGGCAATGGCGGCCAGCGCGGTCTTGCGGTCCGTGGCCGCGACGGCGGCGATCGGTTCGCCGACATAACGAACGATGCGGTCGTCGCCGAGCAGCGAGATCACAGCGCTGACACCCGGCATCGCGCGCGCCGCCGCCAGATCGAATTCGCTGATCCGCGCATGCGCAAACGGCGAGCGCAGGATCACGCCTTCGAGCTGGCCGTCATGGTGGATGTCGACGGTATACTTTGCCGATCCCGTCACCTTGTCGCGCGCCTCCATCCGCGGCGGGACGAGTTCGTCGCCGTCGAAGCGGCCGGCACAGGCGTCCGCCACGGCGCGGAAGATGCCGTCATAGGCGCCGCAGCGGCAGAGATGGCCCGACAATGCTGCGCCGATTTCCTCGCGTGACGGCACCGCCGTTCCCTTGGCCGCGCGCCAGGAATCGCAAAACGCCGCGGCCTCGACGATGAAGCCCGGCGTGCAGAAGCCGCATTGCAGGGCGTCGTGCGCCATGAAAGCCTTCTGCACCGGGTGCAGTCTTGCCGCGCCGATGCCTTCTACCGTCGTCACGTTGGTGTTCGCGGCTGATCGAGCCGGCATCAGGCAGCTCACGGCGGGCTCGCCGTCGACCAGCACGGTGCAGGCGCCGCAGACGCCGGCGCCGCACACCAGCTTGGTGCCGGTGAGATCGAGCGCGTCGCGCACGACGTCGACCAGCAGCGCATCGGGATCGTCGGGGAGGGGAGCGAGCTTGCCGTTGATCGTCATGGTGCTCATCTGCGATCTCCAGATTTGCGGGTGGTGGATTTGGGAACTGCTTTCTTCGCGGGCTTCAGCGTGGCGGCGCGCGGCCTCGATGCCGGGCGCACGGCGCCCGCAATCAGCGTGCGCAACATGATTTCCATATCCTTCAGGAAAGCATCGGCCGGCTGCATCGCGGGGTAGGCGGATTTCGTGCCGTTGACGGCCATCTCGACGCAGCGTGCCAGATCGCGCGGCGTCATGCCGGCGTTCAAAGTCAGGCCCTGCTTGCGGCAGACGCGCGCAATCGTCGCAGCAAGCTGCTCCGCATACAAAGTGGTGTATTTCTGGTAGAGGTCGCGCGCCTGCAGGAGATGTTCGGAGAATAGTTCCTCGACGTGGGGCGAGCCGTCGAGCGAGGCGGCCAGTTGTCCGAGCTTGGCGCTGACCGAGGCGACCAGAATATCGGCAAGGCTGCCGCCCTGCTTCTCGGCGGTGCCGGCTGCCGCGATCTCTGCGGCGAGCGCGTCCTCATGCAGCCGTTCGATGACGGCGCGGAACAGCGCCTCCTTGGATTTGAAGTGATGGTAGAGCGCCTGCCGCGTCAGGCCGGCGGCCTCCGCCGCCTGTTCGATCGACGAACGCCGGAAACCCTGCCGGCGGAACACCAGCATCGCGGCATCGAGAATGCGGGTACGCGGGGCCATTTGACGATTTTGACAAAAATAGAAGAATTGTCAAATAACGAGATCGCGAACAGGGACCGCTGCCGCGACGGCACGGCCTGATGTCACTGATAGGACGATACTTTACGTGTCCGGCAGTCGTGCGGGCCGTTCCCGTCGCGGCCAGCCCCCTTGATGTTCGCGATGAAGTACTGGCCCATCGAGGGTGCGTTCAGGAGCGCATCGCGCGCGGCCTCCGGCAGTTCGCAATAATGGTCGTAGATGCCGTTGCGCTGGACGAGCATGTACTGGTTCGCGTCGTCGTAACATACGCGCGCTATGATGCTGCTCCGGGTGACGTCCTGACAGTTGAAGGCCTTGAGGTTGACCGGGCCCCGGTCCCTGACGTCAACGGTTTCGGCTTCCTGCCAGGGGGCGGTGAAGAGCAAAGCGAGGATGAAGACGAGACGGGTCATGTCATCTTGCACCAGCTACGACGCAGGGAATCTGTGCCTTCAGCGAGGAGGCAGCAAGCGCCTGCGCCCGTCAGGCTACACGAACTTGATCCCGATCACCTCGCTCTTTTTTAAGGCGAGTTTGTCTGCCCGGCCGCGCGATGTTCCCGAACTCGCGCGAAATCACGCGTTGCGCGCCACCACAACTGTCGCGTGGTCCGCTTAGATCGATACTAAATTCTAAATTTCGTTCGACCATCGCTGCTCAACCCGTTTGGACAAATACTAGTTCTAAACGGGTGATTGACGCGCCGCTGTATCCTTCACGCACTTCATCGCAATGGTCGCGCTTGTTACTGGTCCCGCGCGAAGCGATGAGGACTGGAAATGAATGCATGCTTGAAGACCGCGGGATGGCTCGGCGCCGCGCTGCCGATGCTCGCCGCGATGATCGATGTGACGCCGGCGCAAGCGCAGTCGTCCGCGCGAGAATTGCCGGCCGTCGTCGTCGACCAGCCCTCGCGTGCTCCGGCCGCGCGGTCGCGCCCTGCACCGAGACGGCAAGCCGCGTCGGCGGCGAGCCGTCGCGCGGCTCAGCGCGCGCAGACGCCTGATGCCGCGGCTGCGACCGGGGCGCGCGCGGAAACGGGAACCGGCCCGGTGCGCGGCTATCTCGCAGGCCAGAGCGGCACCGGCACCAAGACCGACACGCCGCTGCGCGAAACCCCGCAATCGATCACGGTGGTCACCGCCGATCGCGTCACCGACCAGGGCGCGCTCACCGTGCAGGAATCGCTGCGCTACGTGCCCGGCGTGTTCGCCGACGCCTATGGTCCGGATTCGCGCGGCGATTATCCGCGCGTTCGCGGCCAGGATCCCAACATCTATCTCGACGGCACCCGGATGGTGAACACCTTCACCTTCAACGAATGGCGGCCCGAGCCCTATACGCTGGAGCGCATCGAGGTGCTGCGCGGCCCGGCCTCGGTTCTCTATGGCGACACCTCGACGGCAGGCCTCCTGAACCTGATCTCGAAGCGTCCGCAGGCGGAGGCCTTCAACGAGATTGGCGTGCAGTTCGGCAGCTTCAACCGCAAGCAAGTGCAGATGGACTCGACCGGCAAGCTGACCAAGGACGGCGAGTGGCTGTATCGCTTCATCGGCGTATTCCGCGACAGCGGCACACAGACCGATTACGTTCCGGACGATCGCATCGTGCTGGCGCCGTCGCTGACCTGGCGGCCGACCAACAACACCAGTTGGACCGTGCTCGGCACCTATCAGAAGGACACGACCGGCTCCTCCACCGCGTTCCTGCCGCATGAGGGCACGCTGTATCCCGGCCCCAACGGGCTTATTCCAGTACGGCGATTCGCCAGCGAGCCAGGCTTCGACAAATACCAGACCGAAACCGGCGCGGTCTCCAGCCTGTTCGAGCACAGCTTTGGCGACGGCCTGAAGATCCGGCAGAACATGCGCTATGCCCATGTCGAGGGCATCTACCGGACAATGTACCCGGATTGGAGTACTAACCCGGCCGATCCGTTTCTCGATCCCGCCACGCGGCGCACCGTGGCGCGCTGGTTCTCGAGCCGGCAGACGACCAAGGATAGCTTTACCTCTGATACCAACGCCGAACTGAAATTCGCGACCGGCGCGATCACCCACAAGGCGCTGTTCGGCGCCGACTATCGCGCCCTCGGCGAGCGCGCGTCGTCCTCCGGCGAGATCCGTGATCCCACGCCATTCGATCTGTATGCTCCCGTCTACAATGGCATCGTCGCGCCGCCGTTGTCGCCGGAGCCGGACCTGCGCCAAAGTCAGCTCGGGCTCTATGCGCAGGACCAGATGCGGCTCGGGCCGTGGCTGGCGGTCGTCGGCCTGCGCCAGGATTTCGTCAGCAATAATGTGCAGGGGGCGCCGGCGGAAGACACCAGGGCGACCACCGGCCGCGCGGGACTGATGTACGAATTGCCGTTCGGCCTGACGCCCTATGTCACCTATGCGCAATCGTTCACGCCGATTTTCGGCTCCCGCGTTTGCGTCGACGGCACCTGCAAGGCCCAGCAGGGCGAAATGGTCGAACTCGGCTTCAAGTATAATCCGATGCCGGGCACCGCGATTAACGGCGCGATCTTTGACACCATCGAGAAGAACCGGTTGGCGAGCGATCCTGGCGGCTCTCTGCTCTCGGTCCAGACTGGCAAGGTGCGAATTCGTGGCGCCGAGCTTGAGGTGATCACCCGTGTGACGTCGGACCTCGATCTGATCGGCGCCTATTCCTACCTCGATGCCAGGGTGGAAAGCGGCGACAATGCCGGCAAGCGTGTCGAAGTCGTTCCCGAACACCAGGCCTCGCTATGGGCGAAGTACCGGCTCACTGCGCTCGGTCTATCGGGCGTGACGATCGGCGGCGGCGTGCGCTATATCGGCGAGTCCTGGGACGGCGCCGACACCATCCGCACGCCTGACTACACGCTGTTCGATGCGATGATCCGCTACGAGACCGGGCCCTGGCGGTTTCAGGTCAACGCCAGCAACCTGGCCGACAAGCGCCATGTCACCACGTGCCTCGCCCGCGGCGACTGCTTCTTCGGCATCGGCCGCACCGTGCTCGGAAGCGCGACGTACAGGTTCTAATTTAGGACATGATGCGAAAAGGGGGCCGGTCTTACGCCGCCTTCGCCCGGTACGTCTGCAAAAATATCCGCGTCGCGCTGTCGACCACACGCGCGATGCGCTCCGCCGATGGCGCCGGCTCCGCCTGAAACACGAACGGCAGAAACAGCGTCGCCTGGCACATTTGCAGGAATTGCGCGGCCGCGAGGTGGCAGTCGTCGATCGCAAGATCGTCCGGCCCGATCCGGGCCTGTAGATAATCGGCGAGACGGTTGATCGTCTTCGCCAGCACGTTCTCGTAGAACCGGCGGCCGACCTCCGGCATCCGCTCCGCGATCGCCATCACCGTACGGATCGACGATCCGCCGCCGGGCCGGCATATCGAACCGATATAGGTCTGGCCGAATTCCCGCAGCGTGGTTTCGACATCGCGTTTGGGATCGAGATCGTAGGCGATCTTGCCCTTTTCGAGCGCTTCGTCCTCGACGATGGCTCCGAACAGCGCGGCTCTTGTCGGCGAAGTAGACGTAGAGCGTACCTTTGGAAACACCGGCGGCGCGCGCGATCTCGTTCATGCTGGCCCCATCAAAGCCCAGATCCATGAACACCTTTCGCGCACCGTCCAAAATCTGGCGGCGCTTCGAACTATCCTCCTCGCCAAAGGGATGAGTGGTGTTTGATATGGGTGCAACCATTGGTTTATCTTCTCGCGCAACAATTCAACCCGGGATATGACGGGAAGCTTTTCTCGCGCTATGGTCGGTATGGCAGCAATATAGCTTGACCGAACCGTTCGGTCAATGATACTTTTTAGATCGATACGCCAAGGCGGCCGGTTTCCATGCCGGTTTTCTCGGCCTCACGTGCATCGTGGCATTTTGGAACGGGGAGGCCGGCATGGCCGCAGCGAGAGACCAGGCCGCACGCATCGTTCGCGAATCGGCGAACGATGAAGCCGCGCCCGAGGCCGATGCGCAGCTTGCGGACCAGTTGCGGACCCACGTCGCGGAAGAAACCAGGCGCCACCCGGCCGAGGCGCCCGGCGGTCCCGAAGCCGAACGGCCGGGCGTGCCATCCGCTGCCACCGCCGATGCCGCGGCGGCGAAGCCGGCCAAACGCAAATTCATCATGATGGGGGCGCTCGCACTGCTCGCGCTGGCCGCGATCGGTTACGGCGCCTACTTCGTCCTGGTCGGGCGCTTCTATGTCTCGACCGACGATGCCTACGTTCGCGCCAACAACACCATGCTCGGCGCCCGCGTCGCGGGCCATGTCGCGGCAATCCTGCCGCGCGACAATTCGATCGTTCGTGCCGGCGACGTCATCTTCAGGATCGATGACGGCGACTATCGCATCGCGGTGGACGCCGCGCGCAGCAAAATCGCGACCCAGCAGGCCACCATCGATCGCATCGGCCGCCAGGTCACGGCGCTCGAAAGCGCCGTTGAGCAGACCAGGGCGCAGCTCACGTCCGCGGAGGCGGCGCTGAAGCGCGCCGGTCTCGACTTCGATCGCCAGCAGACGCTGAGCACCAAGGGTTTTGCCTCGCGCGCCGCCTTCGAGGTTTCAGAGGCCAGCCGCGATCAGGGCATTGCGGCGGTCAGGTCGGCCCAAGCGGCTTATGACGCCGCGCGCGACAATGTCGAGGTGACGAAAGCGCAGCAGGCGGAGGCCCGCGCGCAGCTTGCGGAATTGCAGACCCAGCTTGCCAAGGCGGAGCGCGACCTTGCCTTCACCTCGGTGCGCGCGCCGGTCGACGGCACCTTCTCCAACCGCCTCGTCAATACCGGCGACTTCATCCAGGCCGGGCAGCGGCTTGCCAACGTGGTGCCGCTCAACGACGTCTTCATCGACGCCAACTATAAAGAGACCCAACTCAAGCGCATCCGCCCCGGCCAGCCCGTGAAGATTTCGGTCGACGCCTATGGCCACCGCAAGTTCGCCGGTGTCGTCGACAGCATTTCGCCGGCGGCGGGATCGGTGTTCACGCTGCTGCCGCCGGACAATGCCACCGGCAATTTCACCAAGGTCGTGCAGCGGCTGCCGGTTCGCATTCGCGTGCCGAAGGACGTCGCCAAGCAGAACCTCCTGCGCGCCGGCATGTCGGTCTATGCCACCGTCGACACCCGCGAGGGCGCGGCCGACGCGGATAGCGAGGCCGACCTCGACGCGCCCGGGATGGTTCAACCGCAGTAATTTTTCTGAAGCCCCCGGGTGAAAGCCCGGTGCCTGTGCCGAGCTGATCATGGCCGACGCCACCGCCGCATCGCCTTCCGCGATGAATGCCGCGAACGACGCCCTCGAGCGCATTCCGCCGCGGCGGCTGTTTGCGTTCCTGATCATGGTGTTCGGGATGTTCATGTCGATCCTGGACATCCAGGTCGTCTCGGCGTCGCTGCAGCAGATTCAGGCCGGCCTTTCGGCGAGCTCCAGCGAAGTTTCGTGGGTGCAGACTTCGTACCTGATCGCCGAAGTGATCGCGATTCCGCTTTCCGGCTTCCTGTCGCGCGCGTTCGGCACCCGCCTGTTGTTTGCGATTTCCGCCTCCGGCTTCACCGTCGCAAGCTTGTTCTGCGGCTTTGCCTCGACCATCGAGCAGATGATCCTGTGGCGCGCGATCCAGGGATTTCTGGGCGCGGGCATGATCCCCACCGTGTTCGCATCCGCCTACACGGTGTTTCCGCGCTCGAAATTCCACATCGTCGGCCCCATCATCGGGCTGGTTGCGACGCTGGCGCCGACCATCGGGCCGACGGTCGGCGGATTCATCACCGACATGATGTCGTGGCACTGGCTGTTCTTCATCAACGTCGTTCCCGGCATCGGCATCACCATCGGCGTGCTGGCGCTGGTCGATTTCGACCGGCCGAACTTTGCCCTGCTCGAGCATTTCGACTGGTGGGGCCTGCTGTTCATGGCGGGCTTCCTCGGCACGCTCGAATATGTGCTGGAAGAGGGACCGCAGTCGCAATGGCTGGAGGACACCTCGGTCGCGGTCTGCGCGGCGATCTGCGCGGTATCGGCGATCGCCTTTTTCTGGCGCGTGCTCACCGCGCGCGAGCCGATCGTCGACCTCAGAACCTTTACAGACCGCAATTTCAGCGTCGGTTGCCTGATCTCGTTCTGCGTCGGCATCGGTCTTTATGGCCTCACCTACATGTATCCGCGCTATCTCGCCGAAGTGCGCGGCTACAGCCCGTTGATGATTGGTGAGACGATGTTCGTCTCCGGCATCACCATGTTCCTGGCCGCGCCGCTCGTCGGACGGCTGATGGTGAAATACGATATGCGCTATTTGATCGCGATCGGCCTCGTGCTGTTTGCGCTCGGCTCCTACCAGATGACGTGGATCACGAAGGAATATGATTTCTACGAATTGCTGCTGCCGCAGATCCTGCGCGGCTCCGGCATGATACTCGTGATTGTGCCGACCAACACGACCGCGCTCGGCACGCTGGCGCCGGAGCGGGTGAAGAACGCCTCCGGCCTGTTCAACCTGACGCGCAATCTCGGCGGCGCGATGGGGCTGGCCGTCATCAACCAGGTGCTGAACGAACGCACCGACCTTCACATCTCGCGCCTGCACGACCGCGTCACCTGGGGCAATGCCACCGCGGTCGAGACGCTCAACATGTTGACCCAGCGCCTGCAGGGCATGGGCGATTCGGCGCTGATGGCGATGAAGCAATTGTCGCAGATCGTGCACCGCCAGGCCGTGGTGATGGGCTATGGCGACGCCTTCTTCATGCTGGCCGTGTTCTATTTCGGCCTCAGCCTGCTCGTGCTGGTCCTGAAAAAGCCGTCTGCGACAGTGGTCGGCGACGACGCGCATTAGCGAGCGTGGCAATACGCGATCACGCTGATGTCATGTTGCAAATCACCCGCGACGCATTTATAAGCAGCGCATTGTCGCTCGAACCGGGGAGATTTGCATGATGTCGATGTATTCGCAGATCGCACCCTCGCGTCCGATGCCCGTGCTGGATTTTCGGTCGCTTGGCTGACCGCGATCACTACCAGCCCTGATCGGGCCTGACGTCCCGATCTCTAAGCTTCCCAACGACTTATCGATATTTTTCCAACGACGCGTGCGTTCGGCTTCCAGCCGCCCGCGCGTCCATTCAGATGGAGCCGGCGTTTGCGTGAGCGCAGCCGGATGACGCCATGACCGCTCTTAAAGACAAGCGTCCCGCCGCGATCCGCGTGGTGATCCCGTTCGTGTTCCGCCACTGGCTGCAACAGCCCGGCCGCGCCGCTGTCGTTGCCGGCGGCCTGCTCGGCGCGACCGCGGCCGACCTGTTCATGCCGGTCTTCTCCGGCCGTCTGGTCGATGCGCTGACGCTGGGCACGTCTGACCCGGCGGCGCGGCAGGCGGCGTTCGCAGCCTTCGGCGGAATCGTGGCGCTCGGCCTGATGTCGATGGTCCTGCGGCTGACCGGCCTGCAGGCGATCGTGCCGTTCACGCTGAAGACGATGTCCGACGTGTCGCGCGACGCGTTCGCGCGCGTGCAGCGCTTCTCCACCGACTGGCACGCCAATTCATTTGCCGGCTCGACCGTGCGCAAGATTACGCGCGGCATGTGGGCGCTCGACCTGCTCAACGACACCATCCTGATGGCGCTGGCGCCCTCGCTGCTGGTGCTGCTGGGCTCGATGATCCTGCTCGGGCTGCACTGGCCCGTGCTCGGCGCGGTCATCGCGGTGGGCACGGTGGTCTACGTGTCGATGACGCTGGCGTTCTCGGTCAACTACATCGCGCCTGCCGCGCGCGTCTCCAATGCCTGGGACACCAAGGTTGGCGGCACGCTGGCGGATGCCCTGACCTGCAACGCGGTGGTGAAATCGTTCGGCGCGGAAGCGCGCGAGGATGCGCGGCTGGCCGGCGTCGTCGGCCGGTGGCGCACGCGCGTGCGGCGGACGTGGTATCGCTACAATTACACGTCGACAGCACAGCTCGCTGTGTTGTTGTGCTTTCGCGCGTCGGTGATCGGCGGCGCAATCCTGCTGTGGATCGCCGGCCGCGCCACGCCGGGTGACGTCACCTATGTGCTGACCAGCTACTACATCATCCACGCGTACCTGCGCGATGTCGGCATGCACATCAACAATCTGCAGCGTTCGGTGAACGACATGGAGGAACTC
Organism: Bradyrhizobium sp. AZCC 2176; assembly: GCF_036924645.1. Taxonomy (NCBI): domain Bacteria; kingdom Pseudomonadati; phylum Pseudomonadota; class Alphaproteobacteria; order Hyphomicrobiales; family Nitrobacteraceae; genus Bradyrhizobium; species Bradyrhizobium sp. AZCC 2176. The sequence goes on from NZ_JAZHRX010000001.1 coordinate 4,048,643, forward strand.
GTCGCGATCCATGGCGAGCCGATCGGCATTGCCGATGCGTCAGATGCGAAGCCGATCGATATCCAGGGCGGCCGCATCGTCTTCGACGACGTGACGTTCCATTATGGCGGACATCGCGAGCCTCTGTATGACGGCCTGTCGGTGGAGATCCGCGCCGGCGAGCGGGTTGGCCTGGTCGGCCGTTCCGGCTCCGGCAAGACCACCTTCGTCAAGCTGGTGCAGCGGCTCTACGACGTCAGCGGCGGCAAGATCCTGATCGACGGTCAGGACATCGCGCAGGCGACGCAGGATTCGCTGCGCAGCCAGATTGCGATCGTGCAGCAGGAGCCGATCCTGTTTCACCGCACGCTGGCCGAGAACATCGCCTATGGCCGGCCGGGCGCCAGCATGAGTGCGATCGAGCAGGCGGCGCGGCTCGCCAACGCGCATGACTTCATCCTGCGGCTGCCGAAAGGCTACGGCACGCTGGTCGGCGAACGCGGCGTCAAGCTGTCGGGCGGTGAGCGGCAGCGCGTCGCGCTGGCGCGCGCGTTCCTGGCGGACGCGCCGGTGCTGATCCTGGACGAGGCGACCTCGAGCCTCGATTCGGAATCGGAAGGCCTGATCCAGCAGGCGATGGAGCGGCTGATGAAAGGGCGCACCTCGATCGTGATCGCGCACCGGCTGTCGACGGTACGCAGCCTCGACCGCATCCTGGTGTTCGATCGCGGCAAGATCGTCGAGCAGGGCACGCATGCGATGCTGACGGCGCGTCCCGGCGGCGTCTATCGCGGCCTGTTCGAGTTGCAGGCAACCGAGTTCGGTCGCGTCTCGGCGGCGGAATGAGCTTGCGCATTCTTGCTAACCCCATCGATAGCGGAATATATTTCGGCCGTCGATGGGGCGTATGCGATGCGCTGGTTTGGAAAAGAGCGGAAGCCGGACGTCTGGGAAACGGCGGACTTTCAACCGGCCGGGGACATCGAAGCGGCGCACGCCATCCGCGACATTTGCACGTCGGCCGCGGCGATCGTCGAACATATGGCGAGCGTTCGCGGCCACAAGTCGGAACAGGAGCGAGCCTCCGGCGCCGAGCGATACCAGGCCGCCATCAAATGCGCGCTCGAGATCGCACAGAAAATATCCGACGATGCCATGCGTGATGTTGCGGTCAGCCAGATCATCAGTTTATGCATCGAGGTGAATCACCTGAAGACGGCCCGGGTGCTGCTTCGGGCCATTCATTTGGACAAGATGCGAGCCGAACTGGTTGCGGAATATCCGGCGCTGATCGATCAGGACGCAGCCAACTGAGGCGGCTCGCGATCGCGTTGCGGCAGCGACGGCGCGGCCTTGGTGCGCGTGCGTGTCGAGATCGCAACCGTCACCACCACGGCGGTGGCGAACAGCAGGATTTGCAGCGTGATGGTCTCGTCATTGAAGAATGCCGCGAGCGCGAAGGTTACGAAGGGTTGCAGCAATTGTATCTGCGACACCCGCGCGATGCCGCCCATCGCGAGCCCGGCGTTCCATGCGAAGAAGCCGATCCATTGCGAGAACAGCGCGACATAGAGCAGGCCGAGCCACGGCTTCAGCGCGATGTGGCTGATGTCGGCAGGCATGGTCAGCGCGGCCGCGGGGATCGAGAGCGGCAGCGCGATGACCAGCACCCAGCTTATCACCTCCCAGCCCGGCATCTGCGACGTCAGCCGGCCGGAGAATGCGTAGCCGACCGCGGCCACAGTGACGGACGCGAACAGAAACAGGTCGCCGGCCGCGAGCGCGCCGCCGCCTTGACGCAGTGCAAACATGATCACCAGCGCGGCACCGGCGACGGAAGCAATCCAGAACAGCGGCTTCGGCCGTTCATGGGTGATGGCAACGGCGACGAGTGCGGTGGCGATCGGCAGCACGCCCAGCACCACGCCGCCATGCGACGCGTCGACCCGCTGCATCCCGAGCGACATCAGAAGCGGAAACAGGATGGCGACGCAGAGCATGGCGATCACGAGTTGCGGCCACAGCGCACGGGGCGGCAGCGGGCGGCGCAATGCGAGGAGGAGCACCAGCGAGCATAGCCCGGCGATCGCGGTGCGCAGCGATGTCAGTGCAATCGGATCAATTTCCGCGACCGCAATCCGCGTCGCCGGCAGCGTGCCGCCGAAGGTCGCCATGCCGACAAAACCCAGCAGCAGACCGAGACGTTCGCGCGACGAAGGAGAGGACATGATGCGATTGGTTAGCTGCTTTGCTTGCCAGCGTACAGCAATCTACTCGGTGCACATGGCGGCTATGCGCTGCTACCTCGGAGCAATGCTGCTCCACACCAATCCGGCGCCTGACAGAAACAGCAGCGCCAGCACGACGTCGTAGAAGTTTCGGTCGTTCAGGGCGTGGTAGGTGCGCATGCCGAGGCGGGCGCCGATCAGCGTGCCGGGCATTGCCAGCAGCGCGAGCCAGAAGACGTTCAGCTTCACGAAACCGGTGGCGGCTTGCAGGATCAGCGCGGCGCTGAGCACGGTGCCGTTGAATATCTGGAAAACGCCGCGGCGCTGATCCTTGGTCCAGCCGCGGATGCTGGCCCACAGCGTCGGAAGTGGGCCCGACAGCCCGGCCAGGCCGCCGAGTATGCCGCCGGCAAATCCGACGCAGGCGTCGGCGACGCGGCCGCCGAAACGAAAGGCCATTGGCCTGAGGATGAAATAGAGCGCGGTCGGGAACACCAGCAGCATCACGCCGACGCTGAGCTTGAAAACTTGCGGGTCGGCGCGCGCGACCAATAGTGCCCCGATCGGCATGCCGAGGAGCCCGCCGGCCACGAACGGCAACGCCAGCTTGAAGTCGAGCAGCTTCCACATCGACGGCAATGTCGAGATCTGCGAGCTGACCGAACAGATCAGCACCAGCGGCACGGCAATCGCGGGCGGCAGGATGTATAGCCAGATCCCCAGCGCCATCAGTGCCGTGCCGAAACCGGCGAGGCCGGAAACGAAGCCACCGGCGAGCGCGCCAGCAAGCAAAATCGCGTAGGTGGCGACGTCCACTCTTCTCTTCTCCCCGTCGTTCCGGGTTCGCATCTTCGATGCGCCCCGGAATGACGACCTCGAAATTTGTGCTGACGTTTACACGACGCGGCGGACGGGTACTATCGCAATCGAAGCCTTCGACAACAAACCCCGTGGAAGCGGCCCAATGAGAACAACCTCTTCGAAAACCTTTCTCGTCTGTCACGGTGCGTGGTCCGCGGGCTGGGCCTGGAAGAAGATGCATCCGCTGATGCAGGCGGCCGGACATCGGCTGGTTACGCCAACCTACACCGGCCTCGGCGAGCGCGCGCACCTGGCCCATCCGGCGATCAACCTCGATACGCATATCGAGGACATGCTGAACGTCATCAAGTATGAAGACCTGCGCGACATCGTGCTGATCGGCCACAGCTATGGCGGCATGGTCGCCACCGGGGTCGCCGACCGGGCGTGCGACAAGGTCAGGCAACTCATCTATGTCGACGCCTTCGTGCCCGGCGATGGGCAGTCGTTGCTGGATTTGGATGAAGCGGCGGTGCTGCGGATGCAAGAACTGGCAAACTCCGGCGGTTGGCGCGTGCCGCCGAATCCGACGCCATCCGATACCTCGCCCGCCGACCTCGAATGGCTCAGCGCGCGTCGCGTCGACATGCCGATCAAATGTTTCGAGACCAGGCTCAAGCTGCAGGGTGGTGCGTTGACGCTGCCGCGAAGCTACATCTACGCCACGCGGATCACGCCGGCCGATACGTTCGGACCGTTCGCCCGGATGACGAAGGGCGATTCCGCGTGGAGCTATTACGAGATCGACGCCAGCCATTCGCCGAACGTCACGGCGCCGGAGGCGTTGATGGCGTTGCTGCAGAAGATCGCGGCGTAGCCTGGATGTAGCGCAGCGAAATCCGGTACCGGCCGATCAGCGGATGAGAGAATCCCGGATTGCGCTGCGCTCCATCCGGGCTTGTATGGGGTAGTAGTTGTCAAGGGGATTGATCGATCAGGGCATGGCTTTGCCTTTGGCATGTTCGGTGGAGGGCGATGCGCCCTTTGATCCCGATGGATAGCCGCTGCGCCGGACGCAGCCACCGTCAAGGTTGGCCGCAGGCCACCGCCGGAGGCGGCGCGGAGCGGCCTTGACGGTGGCGAGGCCGGAGCAAAGCTTTCGGATCGGGACGTTTCGAGGCGCGCGATTGACGGCTTGACGTGATGTCCGGGACTGGGCCGTGACGTCGTTATGCGGCCAACACCGCATCAACTTGTATCCGGTCGGGTGTGGTGGCCCGAACCCTGATCTTTCATGCACGGGTGAAGGTAAGGCCCAGAAGAGACGGGACCCATCTACGAAAGCGGAATCCGAAGACCCAAGCCCGGGTTCGGTCACACGTCTGTCCTGGGTCACGTCGGTCGTCATTGGCGCACCGGCGTTGCTTAAAAGCTCGGACGCATGACGGCGCCACTCGGCACGAGGCCGGTCTCCAGATAGCGCCAGAGGGCCACCATCAGCTTGCGCGCCAGCGCCACGATGGCGATCTTGCGGATGCGGCCCTTGAGGTTACCAACCCGCTCGCGGAACCAGCGGCTCAGCTCGGTGTCGGGCTGATGCCTCAGCCACAGCCAGGCGAGCTCGATTGCGGTGGTTCGCGCACGGCGGTTGCCAGCTTTGCTGATGCCCTGTTGTCGACGGCGGGCGCCGCTGTCGTAGGGCACGTCGGTTAGTCCGACGCAGCTGCCGAGCTGACGGCGGTTCTTAAAGTCACGGTAGAAGACCTCGTTGGCCAGGAGCTGGGCGATGTGCGGGCCAATCGCCTTGAGTTGGGCAAGCTGAACCGCCTTCGCCTCTGCCGAGTCCTTTGCCGGGGTCCGATGCGCGGCCGCATTCGCTGCCTCGAGCCCCTTGATCTGCTTGTGCACCAATACCAGCCGCTCATGCTCGCGACGGATCTCGTCCTTCAGCCGTGGCGGCAGAACGCGGCCATCGCCGGTTCGCATCGCATCCAGACTCGCCAAGAAGCCCGGCTTCAGGGGCATGGCATCGCGGATGCCCTGGCCATGCAGCAGCCCCTTGATCCGGTTGCTGTGCCCGGTGCGCTCCTGCAGCAGCCGCTCGCGCTCGCGCGTACGCCGCTTGCGATCCTCGTCCTCAGGCGTGGGAACCCGAACCATGCTGCAAACCCGCGGTTCGCCGCGCAGGTAAGCCAGAAACGAGCGCATCAACTGCGCCAAGTCGATCCGATCGGTCTTGGCCCGCCGTGCCCGCCGGTTCACCTCGATGCTCGACGCATCGATCTCGTGATTGAGCACCTCGTTGTCGGCCAGCCAGCGGTGCAGCCAATGACCGTCGAGACCGGCTTCATAGCACGACAGAATACGAACCAGCTTCCCCGTCTGCTCCGCCTTCGATCGAGCCTTGACCAGCAAAGCTGCCAACGCCGCCAAGTCGCCACCGTCAATCCGGTAACGGCTCATCTTCTCGGTACCGGGCAGCATGATGCCTAGCTGCCATTTCGCCTTGCTCAGTTCGAAAACAACGTAAACTGTGGCATACTTGCAGCCGGCGGGTGTGTCAGCGTGATCTGTGCACATCGTGGATCCTCTGGGTGAGTGGGTGGTCGCAAACTCAACTTACCCCCTGACCACCTGCCACCCCATAGGATCTACCGGTTACGCTGGTTGAAATGGCGAGGGGTCCGGCGTGTTTGCGCCGAACCCCTCATTCTAGTAAGACGCGTTTTCTTGGAAAACGCTTCCGTTAGTAAGACGCGTTTTCTTCGAAAACGCTTTCGCTCAAAGCATCAGCCAGCCTGTAAGCCGGGTTCTGTAGGGCACCATTCTTGCGAATGGTACGTGACGGCCATTCCTCTGGGACCATGTTTGCACATGGCCTCGAGCAACCTACCCGGACGGCGAGCCTGACATCGCCCTGCGGTGTTATCGCTTTCGCGAAACTTGCCCGCGTTGCCGTCCCTATTCGGTTTTGCTCCCGGTGTGGTTTGCCATGCCGTTTCCGTTGCCGGATACGCGGTGCGCTCTTACCGCACCTTTTCACCCTTACTCCGTCCGGAGACGGAGCGGTTCGTTCTCTGTGGCACTTTCCCTGGGGTCACCCCCGCCGGACGTTATCCGGCACCGCATGTCGATGGAGCCCGGACTTTCCTCCCCCGCGGCCTTTCGGCCCTAGCGGGAGCGGCCGTCCGGCCGACTGACGCCTTACGAATGGGGGCTCCGGCGCGCTGCGTCAAGCGATCACGATGGTTAATCGGGTTCCATACCTGCAATTTTGACAGAAGCGGCATGGCGGCCTTTGATGTTGGCCCGATCGATTTGAGAATGAGTAGCGGTGACACGCGATGAACATGCCTGCCGGCCTTGGTGAAGCCCTGCTAAACAGCGCTTCCGACGCGATCATCGCAACCGATCGCGACGGACGCATCACATTCTGGAATCCCGGCGCCGAGCGGATCTTCGGCTTCGCGGCCGACGATGCTGTCGGCCGGTCGCTCGACCTGATCATCCCTGAGAATTTGCGTGCCCGGCACTGGCGCGGATTTCGCCACACGATGGAGACGGGAACGAGCCGCTATGGCCACGGCGATTTGTTGTCGGTGCCCGGCCTGACCAGAGAGGGCGCGCGGATATCGGTCGAGTTCACGATTCTGCTGCTGCGCGACAGGATGCAGGCGGTCACGGGCACCGTGGCCGTCATGCGCGACGTGACCAAGCGCTTCGAGGAACTCAGGGAACTGAAACGGCGGCTCGCCGAGGCCGTGGGGCAGTCTTGATAGCCGGCTCCATGATAGCCGCTCCGCCGAAAAAAATTCCCCGACGATGTCGTCTTGCGGGGGGCCCGTTCGACTAGGTGTCGGCGATCCAGCCGATCAAAGGGAGTAATGAGATGCAGTACCTGCTGTTGATCTATCGGAACGAAGCCGAAATCGGCAAAATGGGCCCTGCCGAGCGGAAGCAAGTGACCGCTGACTACGGCGCATTCACCCAGTCCATCGTTCAGAGCGGCCATTTCAAGGCTGGCGACGGCTTGCAGCCGACGACGACCGCGACCACGGTGCGGGTTCGCGACGGCAAGATGCTGACCACGGATGGTCCATTCGCGGAGACGCGCGAGCAACTCGGCGGCTACTATCTGGTCGAGGCCAAGGATCTCGACACGGCCCTCGGCATTGCCGCGCGCATTCCCTGCGCCAAGTCGGGTTCGATCGAGGTCAGGCCGGTCATGATTTATGACTGACGGCGAAGCCGTCATTCCGGGCTTGAAGCGGCAAACCAGATGACGCCCATCGAGATCGAGAAAATTTTCCGCGACGAGGCGGGGCGAGCGCTGGCCACGCTGATCCGCCTCGTCGGCGATTTCGATCTGGCGGAAGATGCGTTGCAGGATGCGGTCGCGGTGGCGCTGCAGCGTTGGCCCGACGCCGGACTGCCTTCCAATCCGCGCGCCTGGCTGGTCAATGTCGGTCGCAACAAGGCGGTCGACCGCGTCAGGCGCAATGTTTCGTTTCGCAGCAAACAGCAACAACTGACACATGAGCTGCTGCTCAACGCGTCCGCGCCGTGCGAGGATTCCGACAACGCGCTCGACGACGATATGCTGCGGCTGATCTTCACCTGCTGCCATCCGTCCTTTGCCGCCGAGGTTCAGGTCGCGCTCACGCTGCGCACGGTGTGCGGGCTGACGACAGCGCAGGTCGCGCGCGCCTTTCTCGCCAGCGAAGACGCGATGGCGCAGCGCCTGTTGCGCGCCAAGCAGAAAATCAGTCTCGCCGGCATTCCCTATGAGGTGCCCGAGCGCGATGCGCTGGAGCCGCGACTGCGCGGCGTGCTCGCCGTGATCTATCTCGTGTTCACCGAAGGCTATGCGGCGACATCAGGCGAAGATCTGATGCGGCCTGATTTGGCGCGCGAAGCGATCCGGCTGGCGCGGCTGCTCGACGCGCTGATGCCGGGACGCGGCGAGATCAAGGGTTTGCTGGCTTTGATGCTGCTGCACGATTCACGCCGCGCCGGCCGCGAGACCGCGGGCGGCGACATCGTGCTGCTGGAAGAGCAGGATCGTACGCTGTGGAATCAGCACCAGATCGCTGATGGCTTGATGCTGGTGGAGGAAGCGCTGCGGATGCCGGGACGGCCGCAATCCTACGCGGTGCAGGCGGCAATCGCCGCGCTGCATGCGCGTGCGCCGAGTTTTGAGGATACCGATTGGCGGCAGATCGCCGGCCTCTATGAAGTGCTGCTGCGGATCTGCCCGTCGCCGGTGATCGAACTCAACCACGCCGCCGCCGTATCGATGGTCGATGGCCCGGCGCGGGCGCTCGACCTGGTCAATGCGCTGGAAGCGCGGGGCGGGCTGAAGGGTTATGAACTGCTGCCGGCCGTCCGCGCCGATTTGCTGCGCAGATTGGGCCGGCGCGACGCGGCGCGTGAGGCGTATCAGGCGGCGACGGCGGCGACCCAACTGGAGCCGCTGCGAAGGTTCTACGCGCGAAGGATCGCGGAGCTAGGTTCGTAGTCGTCATGCCCGGGCAGAAGCGCGTCTTCGCGCTAGATGTCCCGGGCATCCACGTCTTCCTCAAGCCCGGCCATGACGGCAGATACAGATCGGCGCTGAAACTACTTCGCGGCGACCACCGTCGTCATCGCTTCCGGCGGCAGGCTCGTCAGTAGCGCGTGCAGCGTGCTGATGGTCGAGTGATCGGCGATGCCGTCGACGCGCGCGGGACGGAAGTGGCGCTGAAATGCAGTGACCACTTCCATGGTCGGGCCGTCGAACTTGCCGGTGGTCGGAACGTTGTAACCGTATTTGGCGAGCGCCATCTGCAGACCGGCGACGTCGTCGCTGATGCTGCCGAGCTTGAGCGTTTCGCCGCGCACGATCGGCGCCGGCTGCACCCAATGGCCGACGCCGGAATTGGCCAGCGAATGCCACGGAAACTTCTCGCCGGGATCCCTTTTGCGCGCCGGGGCGACATCGGAATGCGCGAGCACGCGATGCGAGGGGATCTTGCGGCGGAGCATGATGCCGCGGCACAGCGCGATCACGGCGGCGATCTGGCGCAGCGGGAAATCCGGATAGCCCCAGTCATGGCCGCGATTGATGATCTCGATCCCGATCGAGCAGGAATTGATGTCTTCCTCGCCGGCCCAAAACGATACGCCGGCGTGCCAGGCACGCTTGGCTTCGGGCACGCATTGCACGATGCGGCCGTCTTCCAGCACGATGTAATGCGCTGACACGTCGGTGCCGGGCGTGCAGAGCTGGGCGATCGCGCCTTCCACATCCGGCATGCCGGTGTAGTGCAGCAGGATCATGTCCGCGAGGCGGCCCTTGTTGCGATCGCCATGGTTCGGTGATGGGATGACGTCGGATGCGATCGAGGAATCTGGGGTAAAGGTCTTCATGTCGGCGTTGGCCCTGGGAATGGGAAGGGCGCGTTGACGCTTCGAATCAATACCAGCAGATGCGAACGAACCAGTAGCCATTTTTTAAACTCAAACCGGGCAGGAGCGCGGCAACATCGTGATTTAAGCGGCAATACCTTTTACTATTCATTTACTTCGTGTGCGCGCAATCCGGTGACCGAGTTCTATCCCGCATTTTGAGCGGGTGTGTGCGGGGCGCATCACCATTTTTCAGCGTCTAGAGCTTCGGTTTTGATTGTGTCGGAACCGAAACTCTAGGTTCTTGTTTTGACGCGTTTTCTTCACGCGAACCGGTACCCACTTCGCTCGAAAACGCTGTAGAAGGCGCGCAAAACCTTAATCGAACCATCAACGCTTTCTTAACGCTAAGTGCCGTTACTAAGTGGTGAAGAGCCGAACCGGGTTGGGGACGGCCGAGGCCCTCTTTCGCGCTCGAAGTGCCATGGCAGCCCAGCAAATTCCGTCTGGAAATGAGGGGGCGCGAGGCCGGGCCAGAGGCAATCGTGCCTGTTCGCGGCTGATGGGCCGGAAAAGCCCGGCGAAGCGCAGAGATTTGAGGCGCAATGGGCCCGTTCGCGTCCAGTTTTCGAACCATCGACTGGAAAACGCCGGAGGACGGCGCATGACCCCGGCTGCGCCACGCCACGTCTCCGTTCTCGGCCGCGAGGCGGTCGCGATGCTCGCGCCCCGGGACGGCGGCATCTATGTCGACGCGACCTTCGGCGCCGGCGGCTACAGCCGCGCGATTCTCGCTGTCGCGGGAACCCGTGTCATCGGCATCGACCGTGACCGGTCAGCCATTGCCGGCGGGTTCGATCTGGTCGACCAATCGGCCGGCCGGCTGACCCTGGTCGAGGACCGATTCGCCAACCTTGCAGACGTCTGCGCGGCGCAAGGCGCGCCTGCGGTAGACGGCGTCGTGATGGACGTCGGCGTTTCCTCGATGCAGCTCGACCAGGCCGAACGCGGTTTCTCGTTCCGGCTCGGCGGTCCGCTCGACATGCGGATGGGCCATGACGGGCCGACCGCGGCAGATGTCGTGGCGAAGGCTTCCGAGGCCGATCTCGCCAACATCATCTATATTTTCGGCGAAGAGCGCCATTCCCGCGCCGTCGCGCGCGCCATCGTGGCGGCGCGGAAAGAGGCGCCAATCACGACGACGCAGGCGCTGGCCGATATCGTCGGCAAGGTGGTGCGCTCCAAGCCGAACGAGATTCATCCGGCGACGCGCACGTTCCAGGGCTTGCGAATCTTCGTCAACGCGGAACTCGACGAACTGCATCTGGCACTGGCGGCGGCGGAGCGGGTGCTCAAGCCCGGCGGGCGGCTGGTGGTCGTCTCGTTCCATTCGCTGGAAGACCGTATCGTCAAGGATTTCCTCAACGCGCGCGGCAAGACCGGCGGCGGATCGCGGCACTTGCCGGAAGTTGCGCAGGCCGCGCCGAGTTTCCAGATCCTGACCAAGCGCCCGCTCACGCCGACTGAAGCCGAAGTGGCCGCCAATCCGCGCGCGCGTTCCGCAAAACTGCGCGCTGCCGAGCGCACCGCGGCGCCGGCGCTTGCGGCAGGCCGCCTGCCGGCGTGGCCCGTTCTTGCCGACGTGATGAGGGGAGGCTGACCATGCGGATCATCCACTTCCTCGTCATCGGCGTGCTGGTGTTCGCAGCGGCCTACGTCTACCGGATCAAGATGGAATCGACCTCGCGCGTCGAGCGCGTGCTGCGGCTGAACGCCGAGATCCGCGAGCAGCGCGATGCCATCGCGGCGCTGCGCGCGGAATGGGCCAAGCTCGATGCGCCGCTGCGGCTGCAAGGGCTCGCCGAGCGCCATCTCGGCCTGAAGCCGCTCAATGCCACGCAATATGATCAGTTGAAGAACCTGCCGGAACGGCCGCCGGCCTTTGCAAGGCCCGGTGCACCCGATCCGATCGGCGCGATGATCAACACCATCGAGGCCGCCGCCGATGCACCACCCACAACCGGGTCCGTGCCCGCACCGGGAGATCAGCAATGACCGGCCGGGCGCTCACCACCATCAAGCGTCCCGCGGAGCCATGGCGGCAGCGGCTGATCCGCAGCCTGCTTTACGGGCGCAACGTCGATCGCGCCGCCAAGGCGCGGGCCCGCGTCGGGCTTGCCATCCTGCTGTTTGCGGCGATCTATGCGGTGCTGGCCGGACGTCTGGTGATGTTCGCGGTCGGCGCCGACAGCCACGGCGCCCGCCGCGCCGGCTCACAGGACGCGATTGCGACCGCGCGGCCCGATATCGTCGACCGCAACGGCGAGGTGCTCGCCACCGACGTCAAGGCGCCGAGCCTGTTCGGCGAGCCGCGGCGCATTATCGACAAGGACGAGGCGATCGAACTCCTGACCGCCGCGCTGCCGGACCTCGACGAAGCGGAGGCGCGCACGCGCCTGTCGTCGCGCAAGGGCTTCGTGTGGCTGAAGCGCGAGATCTCGCCAAAGCAGCAACGCGACATCCACAAGCTCGGCATTCCCGGCATCGGCTTCCTGCGCGAGAACAAGCGGGTCTATCCGACCGGCGCGGCGGTCGCGCATCTGATCGGGCTCGTCAACATCGACAACCAGGGCATCGCCGGGATGGAGAAGTGGCTGGACAATAACGGTCTGGCCGATCTGCACCGCGCCGGCTTTGCCACCGACCGCCTGCAGCGCCCGGTGGAACTGTCGATCGACCTGCGCGTCGAGCATGCGCTGCGCGATGAACTGTTGAAGGCCAAAGAGAAGTACAAGGCCAAGGCGGCGTCCGGCCTCGTCTCCAACGTCCGGACCGGCGAGATCGTGGCGCTGGTGTCGCTGCCGGATTTCGATCCGAACAATCCGAAGGAGGCGCACGATCCCGAGCGCATCAACCGCCTGACCACCGGCGTGTTCGAAATGGGCTCGACCTTCAAGGCGCTGACGCTGGCGATGGCGCTGGACTCTGGCAAAGCCAACCTCAACACGCTCTATGACGGGCGCGGTGCGCTGAAGTTCGGCAAGTTCACCATTCACGACACCCATCCGGTCGGCCGCGCGATCACGCTGTCGGAAGTGTTCACGTTCTCCTCGAACGTCGGCGCAGCCAAGATCGCGCTGGCGCAGGGCGTCGAGGCGCACAAGACGTTCCTGAAGAAGCTCGGCCAGATGGATCGCTTGCGCACCGAACTGCCTGAAAGCGCCTCGCCGATCGTGCCGAAGCGCTGGACCGAACTCAACACCATCACGGCTTCCTTCGGTCATGGTATCGCGGTGGCGCCGCTGCAGGCGGTGATGGGCATCAATGCCTGCATCAATGGCGGTTTCCTGATCCCCCCGACCTTCCTCAAGCGGTCGGAAGAGGAGGCAAGGGCCATCGCCAAGAGGGTGCTCAGGCCCGAAACCTCCGACAAGATGCGCTATCTGATGCGACTGAACGCCGAGATCGGAACCGCCAAGAAGGCCGACGTGAAGGGCTACTATATCGGCGGCAAGACCGGCACCTCGGAAAAGGTGGTCAACGGCCGTTATTCCAAGAAGCAGGTGCTCAACTCCTTCACCGCGATCATTCCGGCCGACAACCCGCAGTATCAGTTGCTGGTCATGCTGGATGAGCCGAAGGCGCTGCCGGAGACGTTCGGCTTCATTACCTCGGGCTGGAACGCGGTGCCGACCGGCGGCAAGGTGATCGCCCGGATCGGGCCGCTTCTGGGCATCGAGCCGCGCTTTGATCTGCCGCCGTCCGACCGCCTTATTCTTGCGGCATCGAGGACAACCCAGTAAGGCGTAGGATCAAGGCGCGCCAAGCTGTGCCGGGCCGGACTGGAGCAAGATGAAACTTCGCGACCTCTTCAGCGATGACGCTGCAATCGAGTTGCAGGCGGAAGCTGTCGATGTGAAAGGCCTTGCGGTCGACAGCCGCGCGGTGAAGCCGGGCGATCTGTTCTTTGCGCTCGCAGGCCACAAGACCGACGGTTCCCGCTTTATCGATGCCGCCATCGGCGCGGGCGCGGTTGCGGTAGCCGGCGACCGCGCTTCGCCTGACCGCCGCGTGCCGTTCGTCGTCACGCCAAACCCGCGCCGCGCGCTGGCGCTGGCGGCGGCGAGATTTTATCCGCGTCAGCCCGCGATTATTGCGGCGGTGACCGGGACCAGCGGCAAGACCTCGGTCGCAGCCTTCACGCGCCAGATCTGGGAGCGGCTCGGCCATGCAGCGGCCAGCATCGGCACCATCGGGCTCGTTTCGCCGAAGCGCACGGTGTACGGCTCGCTGACGACGCCGGACCCGATCGCGCTTCACAAGCAGCTCGACGAGATCACGGGCGAGGGCATCACCCATCTGGCCTTCGAGGCATCCTCGCACGGGCTCGACCAGTTCAGGCTCGATGGCGTGCGTATTGCCGCCGGTGGCTTCACCAATCTTTCACGCGACCACATGGATTATCATCCCGACGTCGCGCATTACCTTGCCGCCAAGATGCGGCTGTTCCGCGATCTCGTTGCGCCTGATGGTGCGGCGGTGATTTCGGCCGATCATCGGTGTTCGCAGGAAGTGATTGACGCAGCGCGCGCGCGAGGCTTGCGGATCGTCGCCGTCGGGCGCAACGCGGATGGCGCCGGTGAAGGCATCCGCCTCGTTGGTGCTACCGTCGAAGGATTTTCGCAGAATCTTGCGCTGACGAATCGCGGACGCAATTACACCGTCAAGCTGCCGCTGGTCGGCGAATTCCAGATCGAGAATGCGCTGGTTGCCGCCGGGCTTGCGATCGGCACCGGCAGCGAGCCGGCCGAGGTGTTCGCTACGCTCGAACATCTCGAAGGCGCCAAGGGGCGGCTGGAGCGGGTCGGCGAGCACAATGGTGCGCCGATCTTCGTCGATTACGCGCACAAGCCGGACGCGTTGGCGAAGGCGCTGCAGGCGCTGCGGCCTTACGCCAAGCGCAAACTCGTCGTCGTCTTCGGCGCCGGCGGCGACCGCGACGCCGGCAAGCGGCCGATCATGGGCGCGATTGCGGCCGAGAACGCCGATCAAATCATCGTCACCGACGACAATCCGCGCAACGAAAATCCGGCAACGATCCGCGCCGCCATACTGGCGGCGGCGAAGGGCGCGACAGAGATCGGCGATCGCGCGGAAGCGATCAGGGCAGGGATAGCGGCGCTGCAGCCCGGCGATGCGCTCTTGATCGCGGGCAAGGGGCACGAGACCGGGCAGATCGTGGGCGACAAGGTTTTGCCGTTCAGCGATCACGAGGCGGTGGCGGCCGCGCTGGCAGCGAGGGTGGCATGAGCGCGGCGCCGTTGTGGACGATTGCCGAAGTCGCGCAGGCGCTCGGGCTTGCGGGCGAGTATCCGGTTACGCCGATTGATTTCATCACGCAGGACAGCCGCCTGGTGAGGCCAGGCTGCCTGTTCGTGGCGTTGAGCGGCACGCCGAGCGGCGGCTTCATCTCCAGCTTTGCCAGCGCGCGCGACGGCTGGGAATTCGCTGACAAGGCGCAAGCCGCCGGCGCGGTGGCGGTGATCGTTCCGCATCGGATTGATGGCGTGAGTGTCCCGCAACTGGTGGTCAAGGACACGCTGATCGACGGCCTGTGGCGGCTGGCGCGCGCCGCGCGGGCGCGCTTTACCGGCCCGGTCATCGGCCTGACCGGCAGCGCCGGCAAGACCAGCACCAAGGAATTCCTCGCCGCGTATCCTGCCGCCTATGCCAGCCCGAGCAGCTTCAACAATTTCTGGGGCGTGCCGCTGACGCTCTGCAATGCCAGCCCCGGCGCGAGCGTGTGGGTCGTCGAAATGGGCATGAACCAGACCGGCGAGATCGCGCGGCTCAGCGAACTGACCCAGCCTACGGTCGCGCTTGTCGTGAACGTGCAGCCGGTTCACCTAGAAAAGCTCGGCAGCCTGGAAGCGATCCGGCGTGAGAAGGTCAGCATCGCGCAAGGCCTGCCAAAGGATGGTGTGCTGGTGTTGCCTGGGGATGTCGAGGCGCCGGAATGGAACGGCAGGGTCGTTCGCTTCGGCGCGGGATCCGGGGTGCGGGAACTGAACCACGCAGCCCAGGGCGAGAGCTGGAACGTCACAGCGCAGGTGAACGGCAAGCCAATCGAATTCGGTCTGACGCCGGGTGCGCCGCATCGCGTGCAGAACGCGTTGGCCGCGCTGGCGTCCATCGATGCCGCCGGGCTCGATCCTGTGGCACTGGCGAAAGAGCTCAGCCATGTCGGCATCATGACCGGCCGCGGCGTGGAACAGGCGGCCCATGGCGTCACCGTGATCGACGATAGTTTCAACGGCAATCCGGCCAGCATGGTCGCCGCGCTCGGCAGCCTGAAAGCGCGGCCGGTGAAGGCCGGCCGGCGCATTGCCATACTCGGCGACATGCTGGAATTGGGCGCTGAAGCGCCCGCCTATCACGAGAAGCTCGCAGGCGACCTGCCGGGCATCGACGGCATCTATTGCGTCGGCCCGCTGATGCGCCATTTATACGGTCTCGTGCCGGCGGAGCGGGCGCTCGGCTGGCATGAAGACCCGGCCACGCTCGATCCCCAGGAAATCGCCGCATTGCTGCGGAGCGGGGACGTGGTGGTCGTTAAGGGCAGCAAAAAGATGTTCTGGGTGAACAAGTTTGTGCCGAGGCTGCTGGCCGCGCTGCAGGCAAAGGCGTAAACTGGCCGTATTGGGCGGGTGCGTTGTTTCCGCGCGGCATGATTCGTCAATACCCGATGCATGACCAAGATTTGCTTGGTTTGAGGACGAAAACGCTTATCAAGGCGTTCCCGGAACGAACGCGTTCCCGGACAGCGCTTCCCGCCAAAGACGGCGCAACCGAGCCGCGTGATAGGGCCGACCTGAATGTTTTACTGGCTGATCGAGCTTTCCAATACCGTCCCGGGTTTTGGCATCTTCCGCGGCGTGTTCAACGTGTTTCGCTACATCACCTTCCGCACCGGCGGGGCGATGGTGACGGGCGCGCTGTTCGTGTTCCTGTTCGGACCCTGGATCATCGATCATCTGCGGCTTCGGCAGGGCAAGGGCCAGCCGATTCGCACCGACGGTCCGCAATCGCATTTGATCTCCAAGAAGGGCACGCCCACCATGGGCGGGCTGATGATCCTCTCGGGCCTCGTGGTCTCGACGTTGCTATGGGCCAATCCGCTCAACCCTTACGTCTGGATCGTGCTCGCGGTGACGCTCGGCTTCGGCTTCGTCGGATTTTACGACGACTACCTGAAGGTGACGAAACAGAGCCATAGCGGCTTCGCCGGCAAGCTGCGGCTGTTGATCGAAGCGGTGATTGCACTGGCTGCCTGCTACGCGCTGGTGCGACTCGGCCGCGATGCGACCTCGACGTCGCTCGCGATACCCTTCCTGAAGGACATGGTGATCAATTTCGGCTGGTTCTTCGTGATCTTCGGCGCCTTCGTCATCGTCGGCGCCGGCAATGCGGTGAACCTGACCGACGGTCTCGACGGGCTTGCGATCGTTCCGGTCATGATCGCCGCCGCCAGCTTCGGCATGATCTCGTACCTGACCGGCAACGCAGTGTTCTCCGACTACCTGCAGATCAGATACGTCGCCGGCACCGGCGAGCTGGCGGTGCTGTGCGGTGCGGTGCTCGGCGCCGGATTAGGCTTCCTCTGGTTCAACGCGCCGCCGGCCTCGATCTTCATGGGCGATACCGGTTCGCTCGCGCTCGGCGGCATGCTCGGCGCGACCGCGGTGGCGGTCAAGCACGAGATCGTGCTGGCCGTGATCGGCGGATTGTTCGTGCTCGAAGCCGTCTCGGTGATCGTGCAGGTGACCTCGTTCAAGCTGACGGGCAAACGCGTGTTCCGGATGGCTCCGCTGCATCATCATTTCGAGCAGAAGGGCTGGACCGAGCCGCAGATCGTGATCCGGTTCTGGATCATCTCGGTGATGCTGGCGCTCGCCGGCCTCTCCACGCTGAAGCTGCGGTGACGACAATGCATCCTTACGGCGGTCATTCCGGGGCGCGCAAAGCGCGAACCCGGAATCTCGAGATTCCGGATAACCGCTGCGCGGTTTCCGGAATGACGGTTGTCCAATCATGATCCCCGTCACGTCATTTGCGGACAAGACGGTCGCCGTCTTTGGTCTCGGCGGTTCCGGCCTTGCGAGCTGCCACGCGCTGAAAGCCGGCGGCGCGGAGGTGATCGCGGGCGACGACAGTGCGGACAATGTCGCCAAGGCGGCGCAGGCCGGTTTCAACACGGCCGATCTGCGCACGGTGTCGTGGGCGAATTTTTCGGCGCTGATCCTCACTCCCGGCGCGCCGCTGACGCATCCGGCGCCGCATTGGTCGGTGCTGATGGCGCGCCAGGCTGGCTGTGAGGTGATCGGCGACATCGAATTGTTCTGCCGCGAGCGCCGCCGTCACGCACCCGACGCGCCGTTCGTCGCCATCACCGGCACCAACGGCAAGTCGACCACGACGGCCCTGATCGCGCATCTGATTGATGTCGCCGGCTACGACACCCAGATGGGCGGCAATATCGGCACCGCAATTCTCTCGCTGGAGCCGCCGCGGATGGGGCGCGTGCATGTGGTCGAGATGTCGTCCTACCAGATCGACCTGGCGCCCTCGCTCGATCCGTCGGTCGGCATTCTGCTCAACGTCAGCGAAGACCATGTCGACCGCCACGGCACGCTGGAGCACTACGCCGCGGTGAAGGCGCGGCTGGTCGCCGGCGTGCAGCCGCAGGGCACGTCCATTGTCGGCGTCGACGACGGCTGGTGCCGAAACATCGCCGACCGCCTCGACCAGGCCGGCAAGCGCGTGGTGCGGATATCAGTGAGAAATCCGCTGCCCGACGGCGTCTATGTTGAACGCGAAACCATCGTGCAGGCCTCCGGCGGCGCGCGCCGCGAGATCGCTAGATTGGGCGGCATTGGTTCGCTGCGCGGGCTGCACAATGCGCAGAATGCGGCCTGCGCCTCGGCCTGCGCGCTGGCAATGGGAATTTCGACCGACATGTTACAAAACGGCCTGCGCAGCTTTCCGGGCCTCGCGCATCGCATGGAGCAGGTCGGCCGCCTCGGCAATGTGCTGTTCGTCAACGACTCCAAGGGCACGAACGCGGACGCCGCCGCGCACGCGCTGTCGTCCTTTGCCGACATCTTCTGGATCGCCGGCGGCAAGCCGAAGCAGGGCGGCATCACGGGTCTCACCGAATACTTTCCGCGCATCCGAAAAGCCTATCTGATCGGCGAGGCCGCGCAGGAGTTTGCGGGAACGCTGGGCGAGCGTGTGCCGCACGAGATTTCCGAAACGCTCGATGTGGCGGTAGCCAACGCCGCGCGCGACGCGGAAGCGTCGGGGATCGCCGATCCGGTCGTGCTGCTGTCGCCCGCCTGCGCCTCGTTCGACCAGTACCGCAACTTCGAGATTCGCGGCGCAAAATTCCGCGATCTGGTGACGGCGATCCCGGGCGTGAAGCCGGTGGTGTGACCGTAGGATGGGTATCGCTCCGCTCCATCCATCCTACACAGCGTCGGCTGATCCCTCAAAAGTTACCGTCTCCATTAACCCCCCATAAACCATCCTGCCCCACCAATGGGCGTTACCTCTGCCATTTTGGGGACGCCCATGCTCGCCCGTGACCAACGCACCCCGTTTTCGGACTGGTGGTGGACCGTTGATAAGTTGCTGCTGGCCGCGATCGCCGCGCTGATGCTGGGCGGCGTTATCCTTTCGCTGGCGGCGAGCCCGCCGGTGGCGACCAGGATCGGGCTCGATCCCTTCCACTTCTTCAGCCGGCATATGTTGTTCCTGCTGCCGTCCTTGATGGTGCTGATCGGGGTGTCGTTCCTGTCGCCCAAGCAGATCCGCCGTCTCGCGTTGCTGGTCTTTGTGGCGAGCATCATCCTCATCGTGGCGACGCTTGTCTTCGGCGCCGAGGTGAAGGGCTCGCGGCGCTGGATCACGCTGCTCGGCGTCAACATCCAGGCCTCCGAATCCGCCAAGCCCGCCTTTGTCGTGATGGCGGCGTGGCTGTTTGCGGAATCGACCAAGCGGCCGGAAATGCCGGCGACCTCGATGGCGATGGTGCTGCTGCTGATGCTGGTGTCGCTTCTGGTGATGGAACCGGATTTCGGCCAGACCATGCTGATCCTGATGGTGTGGGGCGCACTGTTCTTCATTGCGGGCATGCGGATGATCTGGGTGGCCGGCCTTGCCGGCGCCGCAGGCCTCGGATTGTTCGGCGCCTATCTCCTGGTGCCGCACGTCGCGGGCCGCATCAGGCGATTCATGAACCCGGCCTCCGGCGACACCTTCCAGGTCGACATGGCGATGGAAGCCTTCTGGAACGGCGGCTGGTTCGGGCTCGGGCCTGGCGAAGGCATCGCCAAGCGCAGCCTGCCGGACAGCCATACCGACTTCGTGTTCGCCGTGGCGGCCGAAGAATTCGGCATCATCCTGTGCCTGGCGCTGGTTTCGCTGTTTGCCTTTGTTGTGATCCGGACGCTGACGCGTGCCTATGCCAGCGAGGACATGTTCGCGCGCTTTGCGGCCTCGGGGCTGGCGATCCTGTTCGGCGTGCAGGCCGCGATCAACATGGCGGTCAATCTGCAACTGATCCCGGCCAAGGGCATGACGCTGCCCTTCATCTCCTATGGCGGCTCGTCGATCATCTCGTTGGCCTATGGTGTCGGCATGATGCTGGCGCTGACGCGGCAGCGCCCGCGCACCGAGGTGGAATCGATGAACGCGGCTGGCGTAGCGCGCGGCTACGCTTGACCGCACGGACGTGGTGACGGCGGCCCCGTCGTGGGCTATTTGAAGCCATGGACAACGCGCCTCTCATTCTACTCGCCGCCGGCGGCACCGGCGGTCATCTGTTTCCCGCCGAAGCGCTCGGCGTCGAACTCATCAGGCGCGGCCTGCGCGTGCGGCTGGCGACCGATGCCCGCGCGTTGCGCTACAGCGGACTTTTCACCAGAGACAATATCGACGTGGTGCCGAGCGAAACCGTGCGCGGCCGCAATCCGGTAGCACTCGCGCGCACCGGATTCATGCTCGGCTATGGCATGCTGGTTGCGGCCAATCTGGTGCGGCGGCTGAAGCCCTCGGCCGTGGTCGGCTTCGGCGGCTATCCGACGCTGCCGCCGTTGATCGCGGCAAGGCTGCTCGGTGTGCCCGGCATCATTCACGATGCCAACGCGGTGCTCGGCCGCGCCAATCGTTTTCTCTCCAGCCGCGTCAACGCGATCGCGGCCTCGCTGCCCGGCGTGCTCGACCGCGATCCGTCGCTGGCGGGAAAAACCACCACCGTCGGCACGCCGATGCGTCCGGCAATCCTTGCCGCCGCGGCGATGCCGTTTGCGTCGCCCGAACCGAACGGGCCGCTGCGCCTTTTGGTGGTCGGCGGCAGCCAGGGCGCGCGAGTAATGAGCGACATCGTGCCATCAGCCGTCGAACGGCTCGAGCCGGTGCTGTGGAGTCGCCTGGTACTCACGCAGCAGGTGCGTGAGGAGGACATGGCGCGGGTGCGCGCCGTCTATGACCGGCTCAAGATCAAGGCCGACCTCGCGCCGTTCTTCAGCGATCTGCCGGCGCGGCTGGCGTCCAGCCATTTCGTGGTCTCGCGTTCCGGCGCCGGCACCGTAGCGGAACTCGCCGCGATCGGCCGGCCCTCGATTTTGGTGCCGCTGCCCGGCGCAATCGACCAGGACCAGTTTGCCAATGCCGGTGTGCTGGCCCAGGTGAACGGGGCTTTACGGATTCCGCAGGCCGAATTCACGCCCGACCGGCTGGCGGCGGAAATCTCGACATTTGCCGCCGAGCCCGCGCGGCTGACCGCGATGGCGGATGCCGCCCGCAAGGTCGGCCGGCTCGACGCCGCCGAACGGCTGGCCGATCTGGTGATGAAAACCGCCGGAATCTAGGCGGTTGCGCGCAAAATTGCCCCTTGTCATGCCCCGTGAAAGCGGGGCATCCAGTACTCCGCGCGGCTGATCTGAATCTTGGGGCTTCGCGGAATACTGGATCGCCCGCCTTCGCGGGCGATGACGGTCGAGGAACAATCTATGAGACTGCCGCGCGAGATCGGACCCATTCACTTCGTCGGGATCGGCGGCATCGGCATGAGCGGCATCGCCGAGGTGCTGTGCAATTTGGGCTATACGGTGCAGGGCTCGGACGCGTCCGAAGGCGGCAATGTCGCGCGGCTGCGGGAGAAGGGGATTGCGGTTTCGGTCGGTCACAAGGCCGAGAACGTCGACGGCGCTGACGTGGTCGTGGTCTCGACCGCGATCAAGCGCGACAATCCGGAACTGATGGCAGCCCGCGCCCAGCGTATTCCGGTGGTGCGACGCGCCGAAATGCTGGCCGAGCTGATGCGCTTGAAAAGCTGCGTCGCGATTGCCGGCACCCACGGCAAAACCACCACGACGACGATGGTGGCGACACTGCTCGATGCCGGCGGTCTCGATCCGACCGTGATCAACGGCGGTATCATCAATGCCTACGGCTCCAACGCGCGGCTGGGCGCGGGCGACTGGATGGTGGTCGAAGCCGATGAGAGCGACGGCACGTTCCTGAAGCTTCCGTCCGACGTCGTGATCGTCACCAACATCGATCCCGAACATCTCGATCACTTCAAGACTTTCGAGGCGATCCAGGACGCATTCCGCAATTTCGTGGAGAACGTGCCGTTCTACGGCTTTGCCGTGATGTGCACCGATCATCCCGTGGTGCAGACCCTTGTCGGCAAGATCGAGGACCGCCGCATCGTCACCTATGGTGAAAACCCGCAGGCCGATGCGCGGATGGTCGACTTGACGCCGATCGGCGGCGGCTCGAAATTCAAAGTCGTGTTCCGCAACCGCAAGACCGATGCCACGCACGAAATCGCCGACATCATGCTGCCGATGCCGGGACGGCACAACGCCTCGAATGCGACGGCGGCGATCGCGGTGGCGTATGAGCTCGGCATGTCCGACGCGGCGATCCGCAAGGCGATTGCCGGCTTCGGCGGCGTCAAGCGGCGCTTCACCCGGACCGGCGAATGGAACGGCATCACCGTGATCGACGATTATGGCCATCACCCCGTCGAGATCGCGGCCGTGCTGAAGGCGGCACGGGAATCGGCCAACGGCAAGGTCATCGCGGTGGTGCAGCCGCACCGCTTTACGCGCCTGCAATCGCTGTTCGAGGAATTCTGCACCTGCTTCAACGATGCCGACGCGGTTGTCGTCGCCGACGTCTATCCGGCCGGCGAGGCACCGATCGAAGGGATCGACCGCGACAATTTCGTGCTCGGCCTGCGCGCCCATGGCCATCGCGAGGTGATCCCGTTGCCGAGTTCGGCGGAGCTGGCCAAAGTCGTGCACGGCATCGCGGGTTCCGGCGACCTCGTCGTCTGCCTGGGCGCCGGCAACATCACGCAATGGGCCTACGCGTTGCCCGATGAATTGAAGGCGCTGGGATGATGGGGCACTCGCTCTCGATCTCGTCACCTCGACATCGAGAACTCCGTTGGGACGATTGGTCAGAATGTAGACGTATCCACCTGCCATGCCGAGATATTGCAAGACGTGGATCGCCGGACAAGCCCGGCCATGACGAGTTGAGGGAGCTAGCTTGACCTTTCCCGACATCACGCCCGATCTCAAAGCCGCCATGCCGCAACTGCGCGGGCGGCTGCTGGCGAACCAGTCGCTGGCGGAGCTGACGTGGTTTCGCGTCGGCGGGCCAGCGCAGGTCTTGTTTACGCCGGCGGATGAAGGCGATCTCGCCTACTTCTTAAAGCTGCTTTCGAAGGAGTTGCCGGTCTATGTCGTTGGCGTCGGCTCCAACCTGATCGTGCGCGATGGCGGCATGGAAGGCGTGGTGATCCGCCTGTCGCCGCGGGCGTTCGGCGAGACGTCTGCCTCAGGCGATGTGGTCAGCGCAGGCACGGCTGCGCTCGACAAGCGCGTGGCGGAAACGGCGGCGGCCGCCAATATCGGCGGCATGGAATTCTTGTTCGGCATTCCCGGCACCATCGGCGGCGCACTGCGGATGAATGCCGGCGCCAATGGCAGCGAGACCAAGGACGTGCTGGTCGAAGCAACCGGCATCGGCCGCGACGGCACCAAACATATCTTCACCAACGCTGACATGAAGTTCGTCTATCGCAATAGCGGCGTCGATCCTTCGATCATTTTCACCTCGGCGCGATTTCGCGGGCAGGTCGCGGATCCCGAAACCATCCGCACGCGGATGAACCAGGTGCAGACCCATCGCGAAACCGCGCAGCCGATTCGCGAAAAGACCGGAGGGTCGACCTTCAAGAACCCGCCCGGCAACAGCGCCTGGAAACTGATCGACGCCGCCGGCTGCCGGGGCTTGCGTGTCGGCGGCGCGCAGGTCTCGGAAATGCACTGCAATTTCCTCATCAACACCGGCAACGCCACCGGGCATGATATTGAAACGCTGGGTGAAACCGTGCGCGAGCGGGTTAAAGCGAATTCTGGAATCGAGCTACACTGGGAAATCAAGCGGATCGGAATTCCGGTCTAGCCGCCATTTCGTCATTCCGGGGCGATGCGAAGCATCGAACTCGGAATCTCGAGATTCCCCGATGCGCAATTGCGCATCTGAGGTCTGGTCCTTCGGACCATCCCGGAATGACGGATAGGAAGAGGTCGAATGCGGATTACCATTCTCTTTGGCGGCACGAACACGGAGCGACTGGTCTCGGTCGCGAGCGCCCAGGCGCTGCATCGGGCATTGCCGGAAGCCGATCTCTGGTTCTGGGACATTGCCGATACCGTGCATGAGGTCGCGTCGCAGTTGCTGCTCGGGCACGCGCGTCCGTTCGAGGATGAATTCAAACCCGGCAATCGCGGCCTGCCGCTCGAAGCGGCGCTCGACAAGGCGAAGTCCGAGGATCGCGTGCTGGTGCTCGGCCTGCATGGCGGCCGGGCCGAGAACGGCGAATTGCAGGCGATGTGCGAACTGCGGGGGATTCCCTTCACCGGCTCCGGTTCGGCGTCGTCCAACCTCGCCCTGGACAAAGTGGCGGCCAAACGATTCGCGGCGATAGCGGGCGTAGCAACGCCGGCCAGCGTCACCCTGGAACACCTCGACGCGGCGTTCGCCGAATACGGCAAGCTGATTGCAAAGCCGGCGCGGGATGGATCGAGCTACGGCCTGATCTTCGTCAATGCGAAGCAGGATCTTGTCGCCGTCCGCAACGCCGCCAAGACAGAGGAATATCTGATCGAGCCGTTCGTCTCGGGCGTGGAAGCGACCTGCGGCGTGCTGGAGCAGTCGGACGGCTCGATGTTTTCGCTGCCGCCGATCGAGATCGTGCCTGCGGATGGCGCATTCGACTACGCGGCGAAATACCTGCTGAAATCCACCCAGGAGATCTGCCCTGGACGCTTTTCGCCCGAGATCAGCACAGCCCTCATGGACCAGGCGCTGCGGGCGCACCGGGCGCTGTCGTGCAGCGGTTACTCCCGGACCGACTTCATCATCTCGGCGAAGGGGCCGGTTTACCTGGAAACCAATACCCTGCCGGGCCTGACGGCGGCCTCGCTCTACCCGAAGGCGCTCAAGGCCCAGGGCATCGAATTTCCGGATTTTCTGCGTGATCAGATCACGTTGGCTGAACGGCGCAGCCGGGAACGGGCGTGACCGGCCGGACGGCGCGTTAACAGGCCGTTAACCCGGAACTAACCTCGCCACGAGAATTGTTGCTAAAATCCTAAGAATTGTCCGGCAAACCACTCAAAAGACGGGCCAAAGCGCGTCACTGGCCCCCCGTTTTTACACTTTGTTTACCAGGAAGAACGAAGGTTAACGCTGGCGGCGCATGTGGCGCTTGGCTGCCGGGGCGTGCGCTGTTCCGACTTCAGGTCAGCACTTAAGTCCGGCACGGCCGAGACGTCATCTGAGCCAGCGCTCGCAAAAAAGCTTGCGGGAACAACACTTGGACAGGCTCGTGCAATGGATGGTGCAGGACGCCTCGGGCGGTCGCTGAGATCGCGGGGGCCCCAGGCTAACCTGAAAGCAGCCGCTATTGGAGCGGTCGTGCTGCTGCGCGAGCGGCTGGGCCGTCGCGCCCGTGTGCCGGCCAGGCCCGTAATCGATCGCGAGCCGACGAATCGCCTGGTCCTGCTGGTCGAACGTTACCTTCCGAACCGCGCCGGCGTCGCCTTGACCGTGCTGATGCTGCTCGGCAGCGCCGGCCTTGGCATCGTCAAGGGCGGTCATGTCGATGAATTCATGGTCGCGCTCAGTGACACCCGCAATGCGTTGGCCAATTCGGCCGGATTCCGCATCACGACGGTAGCCATCAATGGCCGCAAGCAATTGAGTCAGGACGAGGTGCTCGCGATCGGCGGCGTCAACGGCCGCTCCTCGCTGTTGTTCCTCGACGCCGCCACCGTGCGCGACAAGCTCAAGGCCAATCCGTGGATCGCAGATGCGACCATCCTGAAGCTCTATCCCGGTCAGTTGCAGATCGACATCGTCGAGCGCACGGCGTTCGCGCTGTGGCAGCAGGACGGCCGGCTGTCCGTGATATCGGAGGACGGCGCGGTGCTGGAGCCCTACGTTTCGCGCCGCTTCGTGACGCTGCCGCTGGTGGTGGGCAAGGGCGCCGACGTCAGGGCCCGTGACTTCCTCGCGCTGCTTGACCGCTATCCGCAGGTCCGCATCGTCACCAAGGCTGCGATCTTGGTCGGCGAACGGCGCTGGAATCTGCGGCTGAAGGACGGCCTCGACATTCGCCTGCCGGAGAACGACGTCGGCAATGCGCTTGCCGTGTTGAGCAAGCTCGACAAGGAAGACCGGCTGTTCTCGCGCGACATCGTCGCGGTCGACATGCGCCTGCCGGACCGCTTGACGGTGCAATTGTCTGAAGATGCGGCCAAGGCCCGCGAAGAACTGTTCAAGGACAAGAAACCCAAGAAAAAGGCCGGTGACGCATGACCGGCCTCGATCGCAATCAGACCCCGAAGACGCGCCCCGTCGACCACAAGCGCACGGCGCTGGTGGCGTCGCTTGATATCGGCACCAGCAAGGTCGCCTGCATGATCGCGCGGCTGAAGCCGTCGCCGCCGAGTGAGGCGCTGCGCGGCCGCACCCATGCGGTGGAATTGATCGGCTACAGCCAGATCCAGTCGCGCGGCGTCAAGGCCGGCGCGGTGGTCGATCTTGCCGAATGCGAGCAGGCAGTGCGGCAGACGGTGGCGCTGGCCGAGCGCATGGCCAAGGTCCGCGTTGAGTCAATATTGCTGTCGGTTTCTGGCGGCCGGCTGCAGGGGCAGCTTGTCGAAGCCGCCGCCGATATCAGAGGCGGCTCGGTCACATCAGATGACGTCACCCGGGTGACCTCCACCGGCATGCGCCACGCGACCGGGGAGGGGCGCACGGTGCTGCACGCGCTGCCGGTCGGTTACGCGCTGGATGGGGTCAAGGGTATCCGCGACCCCCGCGGCATGGTTGCGCGGCAGTTTGGCGTCGACATGAATGTGGTGACGGCGGATGCGACGGTCGCCCGCAATCTGATGCTGGTGGTCGAGCGCTGCCACCTCAATGTCGAGGCCATGGCGGCGAGTCCTTATGTCGCAGGCCTGTCCGTATTGACCGATGACGAAGCCGATCTCGGCGCCGCCGTGGTCGAAATGGGCGCCGGATCGACCACGATTGCGACCTATTCCGCCGGCCGTTTCGTCCACGCCTCGGGTTTTGCGCTCGGCGGCCAGCACGTCACGATGGATCTTGCACGCGGCGTCGGCGCATGCATTGCGGATGCCGAGCGAATCAAGACTTTATACGGGACCGTGCTGACCGGCGGGTCTGACGCGCGTGAGTTGATGTCCGTGCCCACCGCGGGTGAGGAACACGACGCTCCGCAGATTGTCTCGCGCGCCACGATCGCGAACATCGTTCGGCATCGCGCCGAGGAGATTTTTGAAATGGTCCGGGACCGGCTCGCGGATTCCCCCTTTGCGGCAGAGCCGCGGGCGCGGGTCGTCCTGAGTGGCGGGGCTTCGCAGCTCACCGGCACCGTGGAACTCGCCACCCGCATTCTCAACCGGCCGGTCCGGATCGGCCGGCCGCTCGGTTTCGGCCGGCTGCCCAACGAGGCCAAGAGCGCTTCGTTCGCGGTTCCGACCGGCCTCCTGGTCTACCCGCAATACGCTCATCTTGAACACGTCGAACCGCGGCATACGCGGCAGCTCAGGACAGGGACTGACGGCTATTTTGGAAAGGTCGGACGATGGCTTCGCGAGGGCTTCTGATGACCGGTCCTGTAACCAAACGAATTTCACCAAATCCCGCGGCCGCCGGCCGGGGCGAACCAACGCGCGCGTCGTAGGAGAGGCAACCATGGCACTCAATCTGACCCCCCCTGACATCAGCGAGCTGAAACCGCGGATTACCGTCTTCGGCGTCGGTGGAGCAGGCGGCAATGCCGTCAATAACATGATCACCGCCGGGTTGCAGGGCGTCGATTTCGTCGTCGCCAACACCGACGCGCAGGCGCTGACCATGTCGAAGGCCCAGCGCATCGTGCAGATGGGCACCCAGGTGACACAGGGCCTCGGCGCGGGGTCCCAGCCTGATGTCGGCGCGGCGGCGGCCCAGGAAGTTATCGACGAGCTTCGCGATCATCTCTCGGGCGCCAACATGGTGTTCGTCACCGCCGGCATGGGCGGCGGCACCGGCACCGGCGCAGCCCCTGTCATTGCCAAGACCGCGCGCGACATGGGCATCCTCACCGTCGGCGTGGTGACCAAGCCATTCCATTTTGAGGGCGCGCGGCGCATGCGCACCGCCGAGTCCGGCATTGCCGAACTCCACAAGGTGGTCGATACGCTGCTGATCATCCCGAACCAGAACCTGTTCCGGGTCGCCAACGAAAAGACCACCTTTGCCGACGCCTTTGCGATGGCCGACCAGGTGCTCTATTCGGGCGTCGCCTGCATCACCGATCTGATGGTGAAGGAAGGCCTGATCAACCTCGACTTCGCCGACGTCCGCGCCGTGATGCGCGAGATGGGCAAGGCGATGATGGGTACCGGCGAGGCGACCGGCGAGAAGCGTGCGCTGACCGCAGCCGAAGCTGCGATCGCCAATCCGCTGATCGACGACTCATCGATGAAGGGGGCGCGCGGCCTGCTGATCTCGATTACCGGCGGCAAGGACCTGACCCTGTTCGAAGTCGACGAAGCCGCCACCCGGATTCGCGAGGAAGTCGATCAGGACGCCAACATCATCGTCGGCGCCACCTTCGACGAGACGCTCGACGGCATCATCCGCGTTTCCGTCGTCGCGACCGGTATCGACCAGTCGCAGATCGCGCGCAACGCCGGCACTCCCGCCGTCGCCGCCCCGGCCACTGCCGCCCCGGCTTCGCCGGACTCCAGGCTGGCCGAACTGACCGCTCGCCTGCGCGCCGACAATGCGCGCCTGGCTGAACGCGCCCAGAAGCTCGAGCCGGCGCCCGGGACGCAGGCGGTTGCTTCTGCGCCAGCCCCAGCGCCCGCGCAACGCTCGTCCAACAATGTCGAGCGTGCCGCACTCGCCGCGATCGCAGCAGCGGTTGACACGCCGCAACAGGCGCCGATCCAGCCGGCGTCATATGGCGACGTCACCGTCCGCCCGATCGCGCAGAAGCCGACGCTGTTCCCGGATCACAAGGAGGCCGCCCGAATCGAGCCCGAGCAGCCGGCGACGCCCGAGACCTTCATCCCGCAGGCGGCCGAACGTCCGCCGGCCCGCACGCCGCGGATGCCCAAGTTCGAGGATCTTCCGATGCCGGCGCAGGCCGAAATCCGGCAGGCCCGCGGCGAGCCCGAGGAGGAACATCCGCAGAAGACCCGACTGTCGCTGCTGCAGCGGCTCGCCAATGTCGGCCTCGGACGCCGCGACGAAGAGACCGAGCCGCCGATCGCAGCGCGTGCCTCCGGCCCTTCGATGGCGCCGCTGCCCGAGCGCAAGCCGCAGCGGACCGTCACCCAGCAGATGGCGGCGAATCACGAACCGGTATCGGAGTACGCAAAACGCTCGGCACCGCAAGGCTTGGACGCCCATGGCCGCCCGGCACCTGTTGCGCCGGCGCCACAGGGTGACGACCATCTTGATATCCCGGCCTTCCTCCGACGCCAGGCCAACTGAGGTTTTGTAACAATTGCGGCAGCCCAAGGGGCTCCGGCTGACCAGCCGGAGCCCTTCTCTTATGCGTAGGGCCGAGCCTCGGCCGACCGCTCAACCAACTGATTTCAAATGATTAATTATTCATTGCGTGATCAGATATGACGGCTGAAACGGCGTCCGGCGGTGCCGGAATTTGGTTAACCCTTGGCGCGATTGCGGCAGAGATAGGGTAACAATCCGTAAAGAAGCGTGAGTTGGCGTGCTTTGGGAAATGACTATGGTCTGCCGTGACTTGGGGATGCCTAGAACGCGAATCGGCGGTCACGCGCGGTTCCCGTCTTTAGGTTAAGTCGGGTAGTGGGCAGTTATCGATGAAGTTCAGCCGTCAAACCACGCTTCGGTCGCAAGCCACCGTAACGGGTGTTGGCGTCCATTCCGGTTTACCTGTCAGCCTTACGCTCGGACCTGCACCTGTGGACGCAGGTTTTATTTTTGTCCGCACCGGCCTTGATGAGGCTGATCGCGAAGTTCCCGCCATCGCGGAATCCGTAACCGCCACCGATCTTGCGACCGTTCTCGGCGACCGCGAAGGCCCGCTGGTCTCCACCGCCGAACATGTGCTCGCAGCCTTGCGCGGCATGGGCGTCGACAATGCCATCATCGAAGTCGACGGTCCCGAAGTTCCGATCATGGACGGCAGCGCCGCTGCCTTCGTTGCCGCGATCGATCAGGCCGGCATCGTCACCCAGTCGGCCTCTCGCCGCTTCATTCAGATCTTGAAGCCGGTGCAGGTTGCGATCGGCGACAGCTTCGGCGAATTGCGCCCGCATGCTGGCGGGTTCCGTGTCGAGGTCGAGATCGACTTCGCCAATCCCGTGATCGGCCGCCAGAGTTTTTCGCTCGATCTCAACCCCGAAAGCTTCCGCCGCGAGGTTTCTCGCGCCCGGACCTTTGGCTTCATGAACGACGTCGCGCGGCTCTGGAGCGCCGGCTTTGCGCGCGGCGCTTCTTTTGAGAATACGGTGGTGCTCGACGACGCTCGTCTGCTCAACACCGAAGGGCTGCGCTTCAGCGACGAGTGCGCCCGTCACAAGGCGCTGGACGCGGTTGGCGATCTTACCCTGGCCGGTTTGCCGCTGCTTGGCGCTTACCGCTCGGTGCGCGGCGGCCACAAGCTGAACCACGCCGTACTGACGGCCCTGCTGGCCGATCGCAGCGCCTGGCGGGTGGTCGAGGCCGAACCGGCACGCCGTCCCCGCGGATATGTCGAGGCAGGCGCGGGCATGGTGGGCGGCTTGATCGCCCCGGCCTATGGTCCGGATGTTTCCTGACTTTCGCTTTGTGAAATGTCCTGACTTTCGCTTCGCTTGCGAAATGCACCGAGTTCGGCTGTGAAGGCCGGGCTTTTGTGTCGTACAGGCGCGTTTTCCGTAATAACCACAATCGGTAACGCTGCCGTCCAGCCGCCTTAATCCGGGCGAATTGGCTGCGTATTCGGTTGGTTGAGGACCATTTTTCGGCTACAGAGGCCCGCGGTTGCACGATAAGCGCCAAGGGCTCTTAAAGAAGTGGGCACGGGGAATATGGCTTCCATGACCGCGGTTCATGGACGGGCGGGCTCAGTCATCAACCGCATCAAAGGCGTCAGGTCACAGATTCCATGTCGGCACAGCGTATGACGCTCGATCCACGCAAATCACTTGGGTCTTCCAGCCTCGCGCGGGCCGGACGGTCGTTGCGGCTGGCGGCGGGCCTGATCGCGCTTGCCATTCCCTTGAGCGGATGCGGCACCGGCGCGCTCTGGGACAAGTTCGCCGCCAAGGACGACACCTTCAACGAGGAACCTGCGGACAAGCTCTACAATGAGGGCTTGTATTTGATGAACCAGCGCAAGGATAACAAGGCGGCGTCGAAGAAATTCGAGGAAGTCGACCGCCAGCATCCTTATTCCGACTGGGCACGCAAATCGCTGCTGATGTCGGCCTATTCCTTCTACAATTCCGGCGACTACGATAGCTGCATCGGCGCGGCGACCCGTTACGTCACGCTGCATCCCGGCAGCCCCGATGCGGCTTACGCTCAATATCTGATCGCGGCCTCGCATTACGACCAGATCCCGGACATCTCCCGTGACCAGGGGCGCACGGAAAAGGCGATCGCCGCGCTGGAAGAGGTGATTCGCAAATATCCGACCTCGGAATATGCCAACTCCGCCAAGGCCAAGCTCGAGGGTGCGCGCGACCAGCTCGCCGGCAAGGAATTGGATGTCGGCCGCTATTATCTGGATAAGCGCGACTTCACCCCGGCGATCAACCGTTTCAAGACCGTGGTCACGCGCTATCAGACCACCCGCCACGTCGAGGAAGCGCTCTACCGCCTCACCGAGGCCTATATGGCGATCGGCATCGTCGGCGAGGCGCAGACGGCGGCGGCCGTACTTGGACACAATTTTCCTGACAGCCGCTGGTACAAGGACGCCTATAATCTTGTAAAGTCGGGCGGTCTCGAGCCGAGCGAGAACAAGGGTTCCTATATTTCCAGGGCCTTCAAGAAATTGGGTCTCGGCTAGGAATTGACTTCGCATGCTGGCGCGTCTGTCGATCCGTGACATCGTCCTGATCGAACGGCTCGATATCGAATTCTCCCGTGGCCTCGCGGTGCTGACCGGCGAAACCGGCGCGGGCAAATCCATCCTGCTCGATGCCTTCGCGCTGGCGCTCGGCGGCCGCGGCGATTCGGGCCTGGTCCGCCATGGCGCGGAGCAGGGCCAAGTGACAGCCACCTTCGACGTCCCCAAGGCGCATCCGGCGGCAAGGATCCTGTCCGAGAACGGCCTCGACGATACCGGGGAAATGATTCTGCGCCGCGTGCAGCTCGCCGACGGCCGCACCCGCGCCTTCATCAACGATCAGTCGATCAGTGTGCAGACCCTCAAGGCCGTGGGCGCAGCGCTGGTCGAGATACACGGCCAGCATGACGAGCGCGCGCTGGTCGACGCCTCGACGCACCGGCAACTGCTCGACGCCTTTGCCGGGCTCGAGAAAGAGGTCGCCGCGCTGGAGACGCTCTGGGAAGCGCGGCGCACCGCCAACACCGCGCTCGACGCGCATCGCGCCAGCATGGAACGGGCCGCGCGCGAGGCGGACTATCTGCGCCACGCTGCCGACGAACTCAAAGCGCTGAAGCCGAAGGACGGCGAGGAGACGGCGCTCGCCGAACGGCGCACCATCATGATGCAGGGCGAGAAGATCGCAAGCGATCTGCGCGAGGCGCAGGAGGCGGTCGGCGGCCCCCATTCGCCGGTGCCGGCGCTGGCTGCCGCCGTGCGCCGCCTCGAACGCCGCGCCGCTAATTCGCCCGCGTTGGTCGAGCCGGCGGTGAAGGCAATTGATATTGCGATCAACGCGCTGGAAGAGGCCGACCAGCATCTCAGCGCAGCCCTGGTCGCGGCTGATTTCGATCCGGCCGAGCTGGAGCGCATCGAGGAGCGGCTGTTTGCGCTGCGCGCCGCCTCGCGCAAATATTCGACGCCGGTTGACGGGCTGGCGGCGCTCGCCGCCAAATTCGTCGCCGACGTGGCGCTGATCGATGCCGGCGCCGATCAGTTGAAGAAGCTGGAAGCCGCCGCCGATGAAGCCGATAGACGCTACGGCGCGGCTGCAGAGAAGCTTTCCGCGGCGCGGACCAAATCCGCCGAGAAGCTCAACAAGGCTGTCAACGCCGAACTGGCGCCGCTAAAACTCGAACGCGCAAAGTTCATGACGCAGGTCGAGAGCGACGCGAAGTCGCCGGGGCCGCAGGGCATCGACCGCGTCGAGTTCTGGGTGCAGACCAATCCCGGCACCAAGCCGGGCCCGCTGATGAAGGTTGCTTCCGGCGGTGAGCTGTCGCGGTTCCTGCTGGCGCTCAAGGTGGTACTGTCGGACCGCGGTTCGGCGCCCACGCTGGTGTTCGACGAAATCGATACCGGCGTCGGCGGCGCGGTGGCGGATGCGATCGGCGCGCGGCTGTCGCGGCTGGCCGGCCAGGTCCAGGTGATGGCGGTGACGCACGCGCCGCAGGTCGCCGCCCGCGCCAACCAGCATCTCCTGATTTCCAAGGACGCGCTCGACAAGGGCAAGCGCGTCGCCACCCGCGTGAACGCGCTCGCCGCCGACCTCCGCCGCGAGGAAATCGCCCGCATGCTTGCCGGCGCCGAGATCACCGCCGAGGCGCGGGCAGCGGCGGAGCGGCTGTTGCGCGCGGCGAGCTAGCTAGCCGTCATTCCGGGGCGATGCGAAGCATCGAACCCGGAATCTCGAGATTCCGGGTCTGGTCCTTCGGACCATCCCGGAATGACGAACTCAGGAGCAGATCGATTCGTATAAGTCATTCCACTGCGGGTTCTCCGCTTCAATCAACTGTATCTTCCAGCTCCTTTTCCACTTCTTGAGTTCTTTCTCGCGCGTAATTGCGGAAACAGGATCAGCGTAGACTTCGAACCAAACAAGCTGTGTAATATTGTATTTGGAGGCGAAGCCGGGGACTGCTTTTGATCGATGCTCGTAAACTCGGCGTACGAGATCGTTGGTTACGCCGATATAGATTGCTCCGTCCCTGCGGCTCGCGATGATATAAACGTAGTAGCTCATGATTGTCGCAAATTGCCTGTTATCAACCAGTCATTCCGGGGCGATGCGCAGCATCGAACCCGGAATCTCGAGCTTCCGGGTTCGCGCTTCGCGCGCCCCGGAATGACGGGGACTTAGTTTCCAGCATGATAGCAAAATCTAAAACAAAAACCCTGACCGACGTCGCAAAACTGACCAAGGCGCAGGCCAAGGTCGAGCACATGCGGCTGGCGCTGGAGCTCGAGGGCCACGACAAGCGCTATTATCAGGAAGACGCTCCTACCGTCAGCGACGCGGAATATGACGCCCTGCGGCAGCGCTATAACGCGATCGAGAAGCGGTTTCCCGAATTCGTCACGGCGGAATCGCCGTCGCAAAAGGTCGGCGCGGCGCCGTCGGGGCGATTCAGGAAGGTCCGGCACGCGGTGCCGATGCTGTCGCTCGACAACGCGTTCGCCGAACAGGACGTGCTCGACTTCGTCGGCCGTATCGAGCGTTTTCTCAAGCTCAGTGACGACAAGATCAATTTCTCGGCCGAGCCGAAAATCGACGGGCTGTCGATGTCGCTGCGCTATGAGGGTGGCGAACTTGTCACTGCCGCCACCCGCGGCGACGGCGCCGTAGGCGAGGATGTCACCGCAAACATCCGGACGCTGGAGGACGTGCCGCAAAAGCTGAAGGGCCGCAACGTGCCTGATGTCTGCGAGGTGCGCGGCGAAGTCTACATGACCAAGCACGCTTTTCTGGCGCTGAACGAACGCCAGAAAGCCGCGGGCGACACCATCTTCGCCAATCCGCGAAATTCCGCAGCCGGTTCGCTGCGCCAGAAGGATCCTTCGATTACCGCTTCGCGGCCGCTCGGCTTCTTCGCCTATTCCTGGGGGCAGATGAGCGCGATGCCGGAAAACACGCAGACCGGCATGATCCACTGGTTCGAGCGATGCGGCTTCAAGACCAACCCACTGACAAAGCTCTGTCACTCGGT
This sequence comes from Bradyrhizobium sp. AZCC 2176, assembly GCF_036924645.1. NCBI lineage: Bacteria > Pseudomonadati > Pseudomonadota > Alphaproteobacteria > Hyphomicrobiales > Nitrobacteraceae > Bradyrhizobium > Bradyrhizobium sp. AZCC 2176. The sequence goes on from NZ_JAZHRX010000001.1 coordinate 4,083,775, forward strand.
CGAGCATCTGATCGCGTTCCATCGCAAGATCGAGGAGCAGCGCGCCGAGCTCGATTACGACATCGACGGCGTCGTCTACAAGATCGACCGGATCGACTGGCAGGAGCGGCTCGGCTTCGTCTCGCGCACGCCGCGCTGGGCCATTGCGCACAAATTCCCCGCCGAGCGCGCCATGACGGTGCTGCGCGACATCGAGATCCAGGTCGGCCGCACCGGATCGTTCACGCCGGTCGGCAAGCTGGAGCCGGTGGGCGTCGGCGGCGTCATCGTGCAGAACGTCACGCTGCACAATGAGGATTACATCAAGGGCATCGGCAACAAGGGCGAGCAATTGCGCGAGGGCCGCGACATCAGGCTCGGCGATACCGTCGTGATCCAGCGCGCCGGCGACGTGATTCCGCAGGTCGTCGATGTCGTGATCGACAAGCGGCCGAAGGGCGCGAAGGAGTTTCACTTCCCGAAGAAATGCCCGTGCCCGCTGCACACCGACGTCGTGCGTGAAGAAACGGCAACCGGGGAGGAGGGGTCGCGCGCCCGCTGCACCGGCGAGTTGGCCTGTCCGTTCCAGAAGATCGAGCACTTGAAGCTGTTCGTGTCGCGCCGCGCCTTCGATATCGATGGTCTCGGCGAGAAGCAGCTTCAGTACTTCTTCGACGAGGGATGGGTGAGGGAGCCTGCGGATATCTTCACGCTGCAAAAGCGCAACAGCAAGCTGAAGCTCGAGGAGATCGAGGGCTACGGCGAAACCTCGGTGCGCAATCTGTTTGCCGCGGTCGAGAGCCGCCGCCGTATCGCGCTGGAGCGCTTCATCTATGCGCTCGGCATGCGCCATGTCGGCGAGACCACCGCGCTGGCGCTGGCGCGCGGCTACGGTTCCTGGGACGCCTTCCACGATGCCTGCCTCAAGGTCGCCAACGGGGACGAGGAAACCATCGCCGAGATGGATGCGCTCGACCAGATCGGCGACACCGTCATCAAGAGTGTCGCCGCCTATTTCGGCGAAAGCCACAATCGCGGCGTCGTCGAGCGGCTGACGAAGGAAGTCACGATTGTCGACGCTGAAAGGCCGAAAAGCAATTCGGCGGTAGCGGGCAAGACGGTGGTATTTACCGGCTCGCTTGAGAAAATGACCCGCGATGAAGCCAAGGCCACGGCCGAGAGGTTGGGCGCCAAGGCGGCCGGTTCGGTGTCGAAGAAGACGGACTACGTCGTCGCGGGGCCCGGTGCCGGTTCAAAGCTTGCGGAAGCCAAGAAGCACGGCGTTGCCGTGCTGACCGAGGACGAGTGGCTAAAGCTGATCGGGGAATGACGAGCTTACAACATCCCCGACTCTTCCTCCTCGGCCTTCTTGATCAGTTCCTCGCTGACCACGACCGTTGGCCGCGGCACGAGAAAGAACATCGCCAACGCACACGCGATCGACAGGGCGAAGATCGCCGCCGTCAACGGCAGCGTGGTCGTGGAGTGGCCGCCGAGATAGGCGCCGAACTGCGAGACCAGCGCGCCGATGCCTTGCTGCAGAAACCCCATCGCGCCTGCGGCGGTGCCGGCGGCCTCGGGCCGCACGCTGATGGCGCCGGCCGCGGCGTTGTTCATCACGAAGGCGTTGGCGACCATCACGATCATCTGGGTGCCGAACAGCCAGAGCGGCGCCTGGTTGATGCCGCCGATGCTGAAGATCAGATTCAGCAGCGCACCGGTGAATTGCAGCGCCAGCCCGAACCAGATCAGCTTCTCCAGCGAATGGCGCGGCGCGAAGCGGACGCAGAACAGGTTGCCGACCAGATACGCAAATCCGGTTGTCGCGAACCAGGCGCCATATTCGGCGGTGGTCCGCCCCATCTGCGTCACCACAATGTAGGGCCCGCCGCCAGCAAAGGTGAAGATGATCTGCGAAGCCAGCACCTGGCACAGCATATAGCCGATGAAGGCGCGGTTGCGGATCAGCTTGCCGACATCGCCGCGGAAGCCGCCACCCGCGATGCGGTCGCCGCGCGTCTCGGGTAGCGCGATGGCGATCAGCACGGCGGTGCCGAGCGAAGCGGCCGTGATGAAATAGAAGATCGCGCGCCAGCCGAACGCGGTTTCCAGCAGGCCGCCGACGAGCGCGCTCAACATCTGCGCCACCATCATGACGGCGATCACGAGGCTGATCATCGAACTGATGCGGTCGCGGCTATAGAGATCACGGATGATGGCGCGGCTCACCACCATGCCGGTGGCGCCGCCGAGCGCCTGCAGGAACCGCGCGGCGATCAACTGCGGCAGCGTCTGCGCCAGCGAGCAGCCGATGCTGGCGGCCACCATCAGGGCGAGGCCCGCGAGCAGCACCGGACGGCGGCCGAACTTGTCCGACAGCGGTCCCATGATGAGCTGCGAGCAGGCGATGCCGACCATGAACAGCGACACCGTCATCTGCGCGACCCCGATGTCGCGGCCGAACGTCGTTGCCAGCACGGGCAAAGCCGGCACCAGCATGTAAAGCGAGATCGGCGCGACGCCGGTCATCGCGACCAGCATCAGCAGCATGGTTTTCGATGTCGCGACGGCGTTATTGTTCGCCGCCGCGCCGGGCGGTTTGCCCGCGACGCCGTGCATTCAGTTCAAATCCCTGTTCTTGGTTGAATCGGACTGTAGCGGGACGGCTCAGCGCGAATAGGGACGTTTCAGCATGCGGCCATGCTGAATTGGGGAGGCGGGTACGAGGCCGGGCCGCTGGATTCTACTTTGCATGGGGTTGTTTTCGCGGTTTTGTGTCCGGCGCCCGCGCCGTATCTCTGTAGCGGGCGGGCCGGCGAATTTCGTCACGCGCAACAAATTCGCTGTCATCACCCGCGAAAGCGGGTGATCCAGTATTCCAGAGACGTCAGTGATGAATCGATGAGCCGCGGCGTACTGGGTCCCCCGCCGGAGCCTGTCATCGGGCGGCGCATCGCGCCGACCCGGTGGCGGGGGACGACGACTGCGCGTGAGTGATCAAAGCGGCAGCATCGCTGCCGTCGCCTCATCCAGCCACAGCTTTGTGGCGCTGTCGTCGAGGTGGGGGCGCACGGCGCGGTTGACCCGCTCATGGTAATCGTTCAGCCATTTCAGCTCTGTCGCGCTCAGCATATTCACGTCGATCAGGCGGCGGTCGATCGGCGCCAGCGTCAGCGTCTCGAAGGCATTCACCGGCTTCTCCGCGCCTGGCACGTCGGTGCCGATGACGAGCTCGAGGTTCTCGATCCGGATGCCATAGGCGTCGGTCTTGTAATAGCCGGGCTCGTTGGAAAGGATCATGCCGCGCTTCAGCGGCGTGGTGCCGAGTTTTGAGATGCGCGCCGGGCCCTCATGCACCGAGAGATAGCTGCCGACGCCGTGGCCGGTGCCGTGCTCGAAATCGAGGCCGGCCTGCCAGAGATATTGCCGCGCAAAGGAATCAAGCTGCGCGCCGGTGGTGCCGTCGGGAAAGATCGCGCGCGCAATCGCGATGTGCCCGCGCAACACGCGGGTGAAGCGGTCGCGCATTTCGTCGGTGGGGTTGCCGATCGCGATCGTGCGGGTGACGTCGGTGGTGCCGTCTTCATATTGCGCGCCGGAATCGATCAGCAGGAGATCGCCGGGCGAAATCCGCCGGTTGCTCTTGCGGGTGACACGGTAATGCACGATCGCGCCGTGCGGCCCGGTCCCGGCGATGGTCGGAAACGAAACATCCTTCAGCGCGCAGGTTTGGCGGCGGAAGGTTTCCAGCGCCTCGACGGTGTCGATCTCCGTCAGCGCGCCTGACGGCGCTTCGCGGTCGATCCAGGCGAGGAAGCGCGTCAGCGCCACCGCGTCACGCTGGTGCGCGGTTCGCGTGCCTTCGATCTCGGTGAGATTCTTCACCGCCTTCAGCAGGCTCACCGGATCGTTGCCACGCACCGGTTTGCCCCCGGCGCCTGCGATCAGCCGGCTCAGCGCATCTGCGGCGGTCGCGCTGTCGAGGGCGATCGCGGCGCCGCTGCGCGCGAGCTCGGTCAGATCAGGCGCCAGCGCGTCGGGCTCCCGGACATCGGCTGCTTGTTCGAGATGGTCGCGCGTCAGGTTCGAAAGCTTGCGATGATCGATGAAGATGGTAGGGCGGCCGTCCTTCGGCACCAGCGCGTAGGACAAAGGCAGCGGCGTGTGCGAGACGTCGGCGCCGCGGATGTTGAAGGTCCAGGCCACCGCGTGGCTATCCGACAGTACCAGCGCCTCGACCCCGAGCTTGGCGATCTCGAGCCGGATCCGCTTGAGTTTTTCGGCTTCGATCTCGCCGGAAAACTGCACGCCATGAAGGGAAACGGGGCCGAGCGGCGGGGCCGGGCGCTCGGTCCACACCTGGTCCAGCGGGTTGCTGTCGACCGCGATCAGTTCCGCGCCGGCGTTGGTGCAGGCGGCGGCCAGGCGCTCGGCTGCCGCAGAAGTGTGCAGCCACGGGTCAAAACCGAGGCGGTCGCCGGCCGAAAGATGCTTGGTCAGCCAGTGTTCCGGCGGCGGATCGGCCAGCGGCTCGATATGCCAGGCCTTGCGGTCGACCTGCTTGGCGGCCTGCAGCGTATAGCGGCCATCGACGAAAACGGCAGCCTCGCGCGTCAGGACGATCGCCATGCCGGCCGAGCCGGTGAAGCCGCTGAGCCAGGCCAGCCGCTCTTCGGAGGCCGCGACGTACTCGTTTTGCTGCTGATCGGCGCGGGGAACCACGAAGCCGGTCAGCTTCCGCCGCGCCAGTTCCTCGCGGAAGCGGGCGAGCCGCGCGGTCAGCGCCACGCCGCCTTCGGGTTCTTCGAATGTCTGGAAATGGGCTTCGAACATCGCCTTGTCACTTTAGAGTTCGGTGGAGCGGTCCGCAATGCGGCCGAGTTGGCCACAATTTGGCATAATCCGTGCTTCACTATATCCGTCCGCGTTAGTCGGATGAACGGTTTTGCGGTGCAGGCTGTTCAGCTCAAGATGCCGGGAGGCCCCAGGAGTGTTTCATCTCAACGAAGAGGGGATACACCATGCCTGCTTTCACGTTTGAGAAAATTTCGCCGCCGGCCAACCGCGGCCCGATCCCGCCGGTCGCCAACAAGAAACAACGCGGCGTCATCGTCCAGATCCTCGACCGGTTCGTGGAAGCGCGCGTCAAACGATCGTTGAAAGAAGAAAAGGGCGTGACCGCCCGCAATCGGCGCAGACCGCCCGCGTAGAAATTTCAGTTCACCTTGCGCAGCAGGAGACTGCTCCAGCCTTCGATGCGAAGGTGCCGCACCGGCACCAGGCCACGGGCGCGATAGGCGGCGATGACGCCGGGCGCTTGAGGCGTCAGCAGGCCCGACAGAATGACCAGCGCCGATGGCGCCAGATGCCGCGCCATCGGCGCTGCCAGTTGCCGCAACGGATTGGCGAGGATATTCGCGAGCACCAGATCGAACGGCGCAGCAGCCACGAATTGCGGCGCGGAAAAGCCGGTGGCACGGATCGCCTGTACCAGATGGCCCGCCACGTTCAGCCGCGCGTTCTCGCGAGCGACCTGCACCGAGGGCGGATCGATGTCGCTTGCCAGCACCTTTTCATGCAGCGCCTTGGCGGCCGCAATCGCCAGCACCCCGGTGCCGGTGCCGAGATCGAGCACGCGGCGCGGCCGCCAGGCTTTCAGGACATGATCGAGCAGCAGCAGGCAGCCGCGCGTGGTGCCGTGATGGCCGGTGCCGAATGCCAGCGCCGCCTCGATCTCGATGCCGAGCTTGTTGGGCGCGACACGGTCGCGGTCATGCTGGCCGTGCACGACGAAGCGCCCGGCGGGGACGGGAACGAGGTCTTCGAGGCTGGCCTTGACCCAATCCTTGGCCTCGACCGTGTCGAAGGCGATGCCTGCGCCGATATCGCTACCTGCAGCATTGGTGACAAGTTCGCGCACCAGCGCCTGATCGGGCGCGTCGGCGAAGTGCATGGTAACGTCCCAGCGGCCATCCGGCCGTTCGAACGCGGCGATCGCGGCCTGGCCCTCAAAAAAAACTTCGGTCAGGACATCGACAACGCCTTTGGCTATGTGCTCGTCACCGATTGCAAAGCTGACGCGGTGTGTAGGGGCTATGGAAGTCATTGAAGGACCTGGAAAAAAGTAGAAAGAGGTGGATCGGGGAGTTGTCGACGAACTTCGTTACGAATCTCGAACTCGCTGAAGTGGGATTTTCGGGACCGGTGCGCCAAGCGCCGGCCCCGTCAATTCTTAGGCCGGGATTTGCGCACGCAATCTCCACCGACTATCCACAGCCGAGCTGGGCATTTGCCAACCCGCTATGCGCGAATCATCCACAGGCGCTGCGGCGAGGTTTCCACAGCCGCCACGGCAAGTTTTCGACAACCAATCCACAGGCTTTTCCTGCCGTTACCCACCGACTTTATACACATTGTCCCCACCCGCCGCATGATTATCCGAACAGCGCGCGATGATCGCGCAGGATGGTCCGCGCGGCGTTGTGGCCGGGGGCGCCAGTGACGCCGCCGCCGGGATGGGCGCCGGAGCCGCAATGGTAGAGCCCCTTCAGCGGCCCGCGATAATCGGCATGACCCAGCATCGGCCGCGCCGAGAACAATTGGTTGAGCGTCAAGGCGCCGTGAAAAATGTCGCCGCCGAGCAGGCCGAACTGCCGCTCGAGATCGAGCGGCGACAGCACCTGACGGCCGATCACGCTGGCCGCAAAGCCCGGCGCGAATTTGTCCACCGTCGCGATCATGAGATCGGCGACCTCCTCGCGATGATCGTCCCACGACTTTCCATCCGGCAATTCCGGCGCGACGTGCTGGCAGAACAGGCTAGCGACGTGCTGGCCTTTCGGGGCGAGCGAATCGTCGAGCGTCGAGGGGATCAGCACCTCCACCACCGGCTCGCGGCTCCAGCCATGGCTGCGCGCGTCCTGCCAGGCGCGATCCATGTAGCCGAGGCTGGGCGCGAGGATGATGCCGGCGGTGAGATGGTCGCCCATGCCGGGCAATGCGGTGAAGGAGGGCAGGGCGTTCAGCGCGACATTCATCCGAAACGTGCCGGAGCCATTGCGCCAGCGCGAGATGCGTTCGAGGAATTCCGGCGTCAGCGCGCCCGACGGCACGAGCCGCGTATACAGCAGTTTCGGATTGACGCCGGAGACGATGTATTTCGCGCGGATGGTCTCGCCATTGTCGAGGATCACGCCCGCGGCGCGACCGCCCTCGACGATCACTTCGCGCACACCCGCTTCCGTTTCGATCTCGGCGCCGTGCCCGCGCGCCGCGCGCGCCATGGCTTGCGTAATCGCGCCCATGCCGCCGATCGCGTGGCCCCATACGCCCTTCTTGCCGTTCACCTCGCCGAACGCGTGATGCAGCATCACATAGGCGGAGCCCGCCGCGTAGGGGCTGGCGTAATTGCCGACGATGGCGTCGAAACCGAACAGCGCCTTCACCAGGTCGTGCTCGAAACGCTCGTCCAGCATCTCGCCGGCCGGGCGCGTGAACAGGTCGAGCAGGTTGCGCTGCTGTTCGAGCGAAAGCTTGCGCAGGATGCCGGCCGTGCCCACCGCGTTGAAGGCTTCGCGGATCGCGCCGATCCCAAAGCCCTCGACGATGTTCGGCGGCGCGCGCAGCACGAATTGCCGCAGCACGTCGGCGATGGCCTCCAGCTCGCGCGAGAAAGCGTCGATACGTGCGGCGTCGCGCGGGTTGAGTTTTTCCACCGACTGTCTTGTGCGGCCCTCGCCGGTCAGAAGATAGCTGCCGTCGGGCGCGGGGAGGAAATTCTGCGCGCGGCGCTCGACGATACGCAGGCCGCGTTCGGCGAGTCTCAGGTCGGCAGCAATCTGTGGATTGAGCAGGCTGACCGTGTAGGCGGCCACCGAATTGCGGAAACCGGGATGGAATTCCTCGGTCACCGCGGCGCCGCCGATCGCCTTGCGGCGTTCGACCACTTTTACGCGCAGGCCGGCCATCGCGAGATAGGCGGCACAGGTGAGGCCGTTATGCCCCGCCCCAATGATGACAACGTCCGTCTCGTTCATGCCAGCTTCAGCTTCAAGAAGGTTTGATCGGGATAGGCGCGGCGCGCCGTATCCGTGCTTTCTTATCCTGCATTGCTCGCCGTGTCGCCCTGTGCTCCATTGCGCTCCTCCGGAGGCCCTGCCGGGCATCCCGCCACCGGCGCCCGCCGGTTTCCAGCCGGAGTTTTGATGACTTCTCCCGATCTGTCCGTTTCAGCGGACCAGCCTTCCGAAAGTCGGAACCGGCTGGTCCTGGTCGTTTACACCGCTGCGATTTTCGTCAGCGCGCTGCTGCTGTTTTCGGTGCAACCCTTGTTCACCAAGATGGTGCTGCCGCGGCTCGGCGGCTCGCCGGCGGTGTGGTCGGTGGCGATGGTGTTCTTCCAGTCGCTGCTGCTCGGCGGCTATGCCTATGCGCATTTCCTGATGCAGCTCCGCAACCGCACCGTTCCCGTCGCGGTCCATCTGGTGCTGCTCGTGGTGGCGATGTTGACGCTGCCGCTGTCGATTTTGAGCGGGTGGGGCGATCCGCCGACGTCAGGCTATGCGCTCTGGCTGCTCGGCCTGTTTGCGGTGTCGATCGGGCTGCCGTTCTTCGCGCTCGCCGCCAACAATCCGCTGCTGCAGGCCTGGTTCGTCCGCACCGGCCACCCCAACGGTCCCGACCCGTACTTCCTCTACGCTTCCTCGAATATCGGCAGCTTCCTGGCGCTGTTGTCCTATCCGGTGCTGCTGGAGCCGATGTTCACGCTGCGCATGCAAAACCTGATCTGGACCGGCGGCTATGGCCTGCTCATCGTGCTGATCGCAACCTGCGGCGTGTTGCTGCTGCGCTCGCCGGCGAAGGCGGCGGAACTGAACATGCCGGCCGACGATAGCGCCGCGCCGGCGCCGTCATGGATTTTACGCGCCCGCTGGATCCTCCTTGCCGCCGTCCCGTCGGGGCTGCTGATCGCGGTGACCGCGCATATTTCCACCGATGTCGCGGCGGCGCCCTTGCTGTGGGTGCTGCCGCTGTCGCTCTATCTCCTGACCTGGGTGCTGGTGTTCCAGTCACGGCCATTGCTCCCTCACAAATGGATGCTGCTGGCGCAGCCTTTGGCGATTGCCGGCGTCGTGGTGCTGCTGGCGGTCGGTGGCGAACAGAATTTGCTGCTGACGCTCGGCGGGCATCAGCTCTGCTTCTTCGTGATCGCGATGGCCTGCCACGGCGAACTGGCGCGGACGCGCCCGGCGGCGAAATATCTCACCGGCTTTTACGTTGCGCTCTCTTTCGGCGGCATGGTCGGCGGCCTCTTTGCCGGCCTGATTGCGCCGTTCACCTTCTCATGGGTTGCAGAGTATCCGATCCTGTTGGCGCTGGCAGCGCTATGCCGGCCGCCGGGCGGCGAACGCCTGCCGCGATGGAGCGCGTGGTACTGGCCGTTCCTCGCGGTGCTGGCGGTGGCATTGATCGCGCCCGCCTGGTCGACTGGAAAATGGTTCAACTGGTTCGAAGATCATCGCGTCTGGGTGATCGGCGCGGTCGGTGTGCTGGCGGCGCTGCTGGCGCTTGCGCTTAACGCCAGCCGCTGGAAGATCTTTGCCACCGTCGTGGTGGCGCTGGTGCTGCTGCGCGCGTATCCCTCCGACGACGGACGGGTCGAGACGGTGCGCAGCTTCTTCGGCGTCCACAAGATCGTGGTGACGTCGAACGGCCAGTATCACGTGCTGATGCACGGCACCACGATCCACGGCGCCGAGAAGTTCAAGAACGACGACGGCACGCCGGTCACCGGCCAGCCGGAGCCGATCACCTACTACCACAAGGACGGCGGCATCGGTCAGGCGATTACGGCGATCCGCGAGCGCAAGGGCGCGCCGTTGCGTGTGGCCGTGATCGGGCTCGGCTCCGGCACGCTGGTCTGCGCCTCCGAGCCCGGCGAGGACTGGAAATTCTTCGAGATCGACCAGTCGATGGTCGATACCGCGCGCGACCCGAAATATTTCACCTACATCCATGTCTGCGAACCGAATCTGGAGCCCGTGATCGGCGATGCGCGGCTGACCTTCGCGCGCGAGCCCGACGGCGTCTACGACCTGATCATCGTCGATGCCTATTCCTCGGATGCGATCCCGATTCATCTGGCGACCGAAGAGGCGATGGAAATCTACAAGTCCAAGCTCGCGCCGCAGGGGGCGGTGGTGATGCACGTCTCCAACCGGCATCTGGAATTGTCGAGCGTGGTCGTCGGCATCGCCGACGCCAACGACCTGAAGAGCTGGGTCTACAGCGAGGATTCCGGCCGCGACAATGAATACATCTTCTCGACCTCGGTCGTGGTCTCGGCGCGGGAAGAGGCCGACGTCGGCAAGCTGGCGTCGTCGGATCAATGGGCGCTGACTGAAGCCGAAGACAACCAGCGGGTCTGGACCGACGATTATTCCAACGTGCTGGGTGCGGTATGGCGGCGGCTGAGAAAGGGCGAGGAATAGACGGGTTGCGATCGGGCAAGCCGCGCCTATGATCGGGCGTGCTCCAATGAACGGAAGTCCGCCATGGCCAATTTCACTCCCGTATCCGCCGCGATCGGCGGCGTGCTGATCGGGCTTTCCGCCGTCCTGCTGATGTTGTCGACCGGCCGGATCGCCGGGATCAGCGGCATCTTCAGTGGCCTGTTGAATGTGCGCGGCGAGGACAAGGGCTGGCGCATCGCTTTCATCGCCGGACTCATTCTCGTGCCAATCCTCGCCGGCCTGATCGGTTACGGAATGGCGCCGCCCAAGCTGCCATCGAACTGGGCCGTCATTGTCGCGGCAGGACTGCTGGTCGGGTTCGGCACCCGGCTTGGCGGCGGCTGCACCTCCGGTCACGGCATCTGCGGAATAGCTCGGTTGTCGCCGCGTTCGATCGCCGCCACGATCGTCTTCATGGTGACGGCGGTCATCACGGTGGCGATCACCCACCACGTGTTGAGAGGTTGAGCCATGTGGATCATCGCTCCCTTGATTTGCGGCCTGATCTTCGGCGCTGGCTTGTTGATTTCGGGCATGGTGCAGCCGGCGAAGGTTTTGGGTTTTCTGGATATCTTCGGCGCGTGGGATCCGAGTCTCGCGGTGGTGATGGCTGCGGCGCTCGCAGTGTCGGTGCCCGGCTTCAGGCTCGCCGATCGCGGTGCGCGGCCCTGGTTTGCCGGAGAGTATTTCCGGCCGGGCAAATCGGGAATCGATCTGCCGCTGCTGGCGGGTGCGGCGATGTTCGGAGTAGGGTGGGGCCTTGTAGGCCTGTGCCCGGGACCGGCGCTGGAAAGCCTTGCGACGCTATCGCCCGGAATCATCGTTTTCGTCGTGGCGATGGCGGCCGGGATGATGGCGCACGACGCCTGGCAACAGTCGCGGCTGACGGCGCAACGCGACCGCATGCTGGCGAGCGCGACTGACGGTTAGGATCGCGGCCGCAAAAAATTCGCCCGGTCAGTCCTGGTAGGTGAACAGCCCGCGCGGCTGATAAGTCTGCCGCGGCTGATAGTAGTAGCCTTGCGGCGCCGGTGCATAGCCGCGGTTGCCGTAATATTGCTGCTGCTGCTGATAGGCCTGGGTGTCGTAGACGCGGCGGCTGGGCGGCGCGGGATAGCGCGCTTCGTTCGAAGAACCATCGGCGGGATAGATATAGCCGTCGTCGGCCCGGGCCTGCGGCGCCACGCGCTGCTGCTGCGGTGTGATCACGACGGGATCGCCGACGGCGTCGTATTGCTGCTCATATTGCGGCAGCGGCGCGCGGCGCGCGACGGCGGTGTTGCCGCGTGGCCGCGGATTGCGCGCCAGCGCGACCTGGGAGGAGCCGGTCAGCGTCACTGTGGTGTTGAGCACACCTTCCTGCTTCACCAGATCCCAGAGCTTTAAGGCATTCTCGCGCGACAGTCGCACGCAGCCGTGCGAGGCAGGGCTGCCGAGACGGTTGACGGAATCGGTGCCGTGAATGGCGTGGCCGATCTTGGTGAAGAAGATCGAATGCGGCATCGGCGCGTCGTCGAATTCCTTGGAGTAGTGGTCTTCTTCCATCCGGAAGGCGCGGAAGCTGCCGCTCGGCGTCTCGTAGGAAGGAAGACCTGACGACACCGGCCACCGGTAGCGCTCGACGCCGTCGACAGCGACGGTCATCTGCTGGTTATCCTTATCGACGGTGATGGCTACTTTGGCTTGGGCTGCGCCCGCGGCAAACAGCGTCAGCGCGGTGACGGCAATGAGGAAGGAACGCATGTTACCGTTGGCCTCCAGGCCCCTGTACTAAAAACCGCCGGCTCTCCGTCCCCCCGGGCATCAATATGCCCGGAAACCGGTACTGGTTCCAGTAGCCTGCGCCTGCAATCGTTAACGCCGCCCGCGGCGCAAACAAGGCGGCAGGACGGCGCAGGCCTGCTGCGACGCTGACTTTTTCGCGAGCGGAGGATGGGGGCCGGGCTACGAGGCAGGTGTCAGTTCTTCAGTCGGTATCCGGTCCGGAAAATCCACCACACCAGGGCCATGCAGATGGCGAGGAAGCCGAGCGTCATGCCGAGGCTTAAGCCCACGCTGACATCGGCGATCTCGTAAAAACTCCAGCGGAAGCCCGAGATCAGATAGACCACGGGATTGAGCAGCGTGATGGTGCGCCAGCCCGAGGGCAGCATGTTCACGGAGTAAAAGCTGCCGCCGAGGAAGGTCAGCGGCGTCACCACCAGCATCGGGATCATCTGCAGCTTCTCGAACCCGTCGGCCCAGATGCCGATGATGAAGCCGAACAGGCTGAACGTCACCGCCGTCAGCACCAGGAAGGTCAGCATCCACACGGGATGATGGATATGCAGCGGTACGAACAGCGCGGCGGTGGCGAGGATGATCAGGCCGAGAATGATCGATTTGGTCGCCGCCGCGCCGACATAGCCGATCACGATCTCGAAATAGGAAATCGGCGCCGACAATATTTCATAGATGGTGCCGACGAATTTAGGAAAATAGATGCCGAACGAGGCGTTGGCGATGCTCTGCGTCAGCACCGACAGCATCACCAGCCCGGGCACGATGAAGGTGCCGTAGCTGACGCCCTCGACCTCGGTGATGCGCGAGCCGATCGCGGCGCCGAACACCACGAAATAGAGCGAGGTGGAGACCACCGGCGAGACGATGCTCTGCAGCAGCGTGCGCCAGGTACGGGCCATTTCGAACAGATAGATGGCGCGGATCGCACGGTAATTCATGGCGCCCTCACCAGGCTGACGAAGATGTCTTCCAGCGACGACTGGCGGGTATCGAGGTCCGAGATACGGATCCCCGCGCTGCGGAGATCGCCGAGCAGGCTGGTGATGCCGGTGCGGTCGCCCTTGGTGTCGTAGTCATAGATGACCGCGTGGCCGTCGTCGCACAGTTCCAGATTGTAGGCCGCGAGCGAGGCGGGGATCGCATCGATCTTGCCTTGCAGATGCACCTTCAGTTCCTTCTTGCCGAGCTTCTGCATCAGCCCGGCCTTGTCCTCGACCAGGATGATCTCGCCCTTGTTGATGACGCCGATGCGGTCGGCCATCTCCTCGGCTTCCTGGATGTAGTGCGTGGTCAGGATGATGGTGACGCCCGAGGCCCGGAGCGCGCGTACCACATCCCACATACCTTTGCGCAACTCGACGTCGACACCTGCGGTGGGTTCGTCCAGGAACAGGATCTGCGGCTCATGCGACAGCGCCTTCGCGATCATCACGCGGCGCTTCATGCCGCCGGAGAGCGTGATGATCTTGGAATCTTTCTTGTCCCATAGCGACAGGTCCTTCAGCACCTTTTCGATATGGGCCGGGTTCTTCGGCTTGCCGAACAGGCCGCGGCTGAAGCTGACGGTCGCCCACACGGTTTCAAAGGAGTCGGTGTGCAGCTCCTGCGGCACCAGCCCGATAAGCGAGCGCGCGGCGCGATAATCCCGGTTGATGTCATGCCCGCCCACCGTAACGCTGCCCTCGCTCAGATTGGCGATGCCGCAGACGATGCTGATCAGCGTGGTCTTGCCGGCGCCGTTCGGACCGAGCAGCGCAAATATCTCGCCGCGCTTGATGTCCAGATTGATTTTGTTCAGCGCCTTGAAGCCGGAGCCGTAGGTTTTTGAGAGATTTGAGACGGATATGATAGGGGGCATCGCGAGCATGGCAGTCTGAAACGGAAAATGGGCGAACGACACAGCGGCACTTCGGCCGGAATCGACGCGGGGAAGGGGTGGGAACCGGGAGATAGGAACGCTATGCCGCTTATGCAATCGCGTGGAGAAAAATTATCGCCCTTAAACCCGCTCCACGAAACTATCGACCACCTTCTTTTCGCCGGCCTTTTCGAATGCGATCGTCAGCTTGTTGCCGTCGATCTTCACCACGTTGCCGTAGCCGAATTTCTGGTGAAACACGCGGTCGTCGAGCGAGAATTCGGAAATGGTGCCGGTGGATTTCGCGACCAGTTCGCCCTCGATCACCATCGGGCCGCGCTTGTTGCGTGAGAAGCCGCCGCCTGAGAAGGCATCGCCGCGCGAGCCTGAAAATGAGGACTGGCTTTCCTCAAAGCCGCCGCGGGCCTGTCCGTTGCGGTTGCCCTGGCCGCGGTTGCGATTGGCCTGCGCGCGCTGCCAGCCCGGCGTGCTGTAGCTGGAGCCGAAGGATTCGACGTTGTCGAAGCGCGAGGGGCCGTAGCCGCCGCTGCCGCCCCAGCCGGAGCCGCCCTTGGACTCGGTGATCTCGACATTGGCTGCCGGCAATTCGTCGAGGAAGCGCGAGGGGATCGTGGTCGACCACGTGCCGTGGATGCGGCGGTTGGTGGCGAAATAGAGTTTGGCGCGGCGGCGCGCGCGGGTCAGGCCGACATGGGCGAGGCGGCGCTCTTCTTCGAGGCCGGCGCGGCCCTGTTCGTCGAGCGTGCGTTGGCTCGGGAACAGGCCTTCTTCCCAGCCGGGCAGGAACACATTGTCGAATTCGAGCCCCTTGGCCGAATGCAGCGTCATAAGCGAGACGGCTTCTTCCTCGGCGCCGCCGTCGCGGTCCATCACCAGCGAGATGTGTTCGAGGAAGCCTTGCAGGTTCTCGAACTCTTCCATCGAGCGCACCAGTTCCTTCAAGTTGTCCAGCCGGCCCGCGGCGTCGGCCGAGCGGTCCTTCTGCCACATCTCGGTATAGCCGCTTTCGTCGAGCACGATTTCGGCCAATTCCGTATGCGCGGTCACCTCGCGCTGCGCGCGCCAGCGGTCGAATTGCGCGACGAGGTCGCGCAAGGACCCGCGCGCCTTCGGCTTCAACTCGTCGGTTTCGACCACGGCGCGCGCCGCTTCGAACAGGGGAATACGACGCTTGCGGGCGTGGTCGTGCAGCATCTGCACGGTGGCGTCGCCGAGTCCGCGCTTCGGTACGTTGATGATGCGCTCGAAGGCGAGATCGTCGGCCGGCGAATTGATCGTGCGCAGATACGCCAACGCGTCGCGGATTTCGGCGCGCTCATAGAACCTGGGGCCGCCGATCACGCGATAGGGCAGGCCGAGCGTGACAAAACGATCTTCGAACTCGCGCATCTGGAACGAGGCGCGCACCAGGATCGCGACCTCGTTGAGGTTTTCACCCGCGCGCTGCAGCTCCTCGATCTCCTCGCCGATGGCGCGGGCTTCCTCTTCCGAATCCCAGGAGCCGGTCACCGTGACCTTCTCGCCGTCGACGTCCTCGGTGCGCAATGTCTTGCCGAGGCGGCCTTCGTTATGCGCAATCAGATGCGAGGCGGCGGCGAGAATGTGTCCGGTAGAGCGGTAATTGCGTTCGAGGCGGATGACCTTTGCGCCGGGAAAATCGTGCTCGAAGCGCAGGATGTTGTCGACCTCCGCGCCGCGCCAGCCATAGATCGACTGGTCGTCGTCGCCGACGCAGCAGATGTTTTTGGGGGGCGAGGAGGGAGACGCAGCCGCCGTCATTCCGGGATGCGCTGAAAGCGCAGACCCGGAATCTCGAGCTGAGTCCTCTTTATCTCCAGATTCCGGGTTCACGCCTTCGGCGTGCCCCGGAATGACGGGGGAGTCGGTGCGCCCTGGAATGACGGGGGTATCGATGCGCCCCGGAATGATCGCCGAAAGCGGCACTCCCGGCCGCGACGGCGCCTGCGACAGCAGCCGCAGCCAGAGATACTGCGCGACGTTGGTGTCCTGATATTCGTCGACCAGAATGAACTTGAACCGGCTCTGGTACTGCCGCAGCACATCGGGGTTTTCGCGGAACAGCCGGATGTTCTCCAGCAAGAGATCGCCGAAATCGGCGGCGTTGAGAATCTTCAGCCGCTCCTGATAGCTGGCGTAGAGCTTGCCGCCCTTGCCGTTGCCGAACATCGCGGCTTCGCCTGATGGCACCTGGCCGGGCGCCAGCCCGCGGTTCTTCCAGCCGTCGATCAATCCGGCCAGCATGCGCGCGGGCCAGCGCTTGTCGTCGATGTTCTCGGCCTGCAGCAATTGCTTCAAGAGCCGCACCTGGTCGTCGACGTCGAGCACGGTGAAATTGGATTTGAGCTGCACCAGTTCGGCATGAATGCGCAGGATACGCCCGCCGATCGAGTGGAAGGTACCGAGCCACGGCATGCCCTCCACGGCCTGGCCGAGCATCTGGCCGAGCCGCAGCTTCATCTCGCGCGCGGCCTTGTTGGTGAAGGTCACCGAGAGGATTTCGTGCGGCCGCGCGCGGCCCTGGCTCAGGATGTGGGCGATGCGCGTGGTCAGCACCCGCGTCTTGCCGGTGCCGGCGCCGGCCAGCACCAGGACCGGCCCATCCAGCGTCACGACGGCTTCGCGCTGCTCCGGATTGAGGCCGTTCAGATATTGCGGACCGGCCGCGGCCCGCGCACGCGCAGCGATGCCGCCAGCCGCAGGCTGGTGCTCGGGGACGCCGTGATGGGGCAGTTTGCTCGGCTCGGTCATGCTCGAATCGTGTTGGCCCCACGATGGCACTGTGAGGCGGTAAAGGGGAGCCTTCTTAGCAGGGATTGAGGGCCATATAGGGCCTCGCCGGCCGTTTTGACAGGTTTTCTGCGATCGCTTTTGCGGGCCGGATATCAGGACCCCGCTGCGATTTTGTTCCGCCGCAATCGTCAAATTTCGCGATTTTGCGGCCCGGAACCATCATTCCCGGGCCGGATTGGTCCTGCAGGCGATGGGCGATGCGTCAGCCGCCGCCATCGCGAGAGCAACAGCCAATCGAGGTCGTGTCATGCTGAGCTGGGTCGTTACGTTTCTGATCATTGCGTTGATCGCGGGTGTTCTGGGCTTTGGCGGCATCGCCGGTGCGTCTGTCGAAATCGCCAAAGCGATCTTCTTTATTGCCGTGATTCTGTTTCTGATCTCGGCCGTAGTTGGACTGGTGCGCGGACGCAGCAACGTCTAGCGACCGGAATGGCTATCCCGAAGGCATCGCCACCTTGCGGCCGATGCCTTCGGGCCGCGGCACGGCGGCATGCTTGTCCACCACCGCCTGGATGCGGGCGCGAATGTCCGGCGGGAAGGGCGCAACCTTCCGCGCCTTCATGTCCATGTGGAGCGTCATGTTTTCCGAGGTGGCGGAGAGCCAGCCTTCGGTCGCGTGCCGCAGTTCCTCGAACGTATGCAGCCGCTTCTCGTCATGACCTAACAAATAAACCGAAATCTGAACGGGATCGCCGAGGTGAATCTCGCGTATGTAGCGTACATGGCATTCGGCGGTGAAGGTCGAGCAGTGGCGTTCCTTCATGTAGGCCGGCCCGATCCCGAGCTGCAGCCACATTTCGTCGATCGCGCGGTCCATCATGACGTTGTAATAGGCCATGTTGAGGTGGCCGTTATAGTCGATCCATTGCGGCTCGATCTGCATCACCGACGATAGGAACGGGGCGGGCGGCAGGCGCATCGTCTTCAGGCGGTCGCCGGCGGCGGCAGCGGTCGTCATCATCCATCCCTTTGTTTTTGCGGGTCTCTTGACCCCCCTTATATCCTTTGCCACGGTCCGCTCAAATCCGGGAGGAATTTAGCGTGGCGACGACGATATCAGGTAGTGTGAAGCGGCCGGAGCCGCAGGGGCTGGCAAGCGCGGTCGAGGCGCTCGCGGCGCGATTCGGCAACCGGCTGATCACCTCGCAGGCGGTGCGCGAGCAGCACGCCCATACCACCACTTGGCTGCCGACGCAGCCGCCCGACGCGGTGGTGATGGCGCAGGAAGCCCAGGACATCCAGGACGTGGTACGGATCTGCGCCAAACACAGCGTTCCCGTGATTGCCTTCGGCACCGGCACGTCGCTCGAGGGCCAGGTCAACGCGCCGGCCGGCGGCGTGTGCATCGACCTGCGCGACATGAACCGGATCCTCGAAGTCCATGCCGAGGATCTGGATTGCGTGATCCAGCCCGGCGTCACCCGCAAGGCGCTGAACGAGCATCTGCGCGACCAGGGATTGTTCTTCCCGATCGATCCCGGTGCCGACGCGTCGCTGGGCGGCATGGCTTCGACGCGCGCCTCCGGGACCAATGCGGTGCGCTACGGCACCATGCGCGACAACGTGCTGGCGCTCAAAGTGGTGCGCGGCGACGGCGACATCATCACAACCGGCACGCGGGCGAAGAAATCCGCGGCCGGCTACGATCTGACGCATCTGTTCGTCGGCGCCGAAGGCACGCTGGGCATCATCTCCGAACTCACCATCAAGCTGCGCGGTATCCCCGAGACGATCGCGGCCGCCGCCTGTTCGTTCGAAACTGTGCGCGGCGCCTGTCAGGCGACGATCCTTGCCATTCAGACCGGCATTCCGCTCGCGCGGATCGAACTGCTCAACGCCGAGCAGGTTCGCGCCTGCAATGCCTATTCGAAGCTGACCTTGCCGGAGACGCCGCTGCTGCTTCTGGAATTTCATGGCAGCGAGGTCGAAGTGGCCGAGCAGTCGAGGAATTTCAGCGAGATTGCCAGGGAATGCGGCGGCGGCGATTTCACCTGGACCACCAAGCCGGAGGACCGCACCAAGCTGTGGCAGGCGCGGCATGACGCCTATTGGTCGGTGAAGGCGCTGCGTCCCGGCGCAGGCGTGGTGGCGACCGATGTCTGCGTGCCGATCTCACGGCTGGCCGATTGCGTCACCGAGACCGAGGACGATCTGAAACGGCTCAATTTGCTGTCGCCGATCGTCGGCCATGTCGGCGACGGCAACTTCCACTGTTCGCTGGTCTGCGACGTCGACAATACCGAAGAAATGGCGCGCGGCGAGGACTTCATGCACCGCCTCGTCGAGCGGGCTCAGGCGATGGGCGGCACCTGCACCGGCGAGCACGGCATCGGGCAGGGCAAGCAGAAATACCTCGAGGCCGAACTCGGCCCCGAGGCGATCGACGCCATGCGCGCGCTGAAGCAGGCGCTCGATCCGCAGAACATTTTCAACCCTGGCAAGATCGTGCCGGTGAACTAGACGCCCAGCGCCTGCCACCTTCGCGCTGAAACCGCTGGTGGTGGGCGCGGACCTGCAACGACGTTGTTCGCTCAAGGGTTGTATATTGTGGCGGCCGTCGCAGTTTGGTTCCAAACATAGCCCTGTTTCAACACGACGCCGCCAGAGTTAAACATTGTCGCGCCCGAACTGCCCTCTTCTGCTTGTTCCCGCAACATGTGTTGCGTGTACGTGCGTGATGAGGTGCGTTGATGCGTTTTGTTCTTTGGGGGATTGTTGCCGCTTGTGGCTTTTTACTGGCAGGACCGGCGGCGAAGGCCGCCGAAATCCGTATTCCGGACTTGCCTTCGCCTCACTATAACTGGACCGGATTCTATGCGGGCGTTTACGGCGGCGGAGCGTATGCGGCGTGGGCCGCCGATTACTGCCGAAATGGTGCTTGCCGTCATACGGAGGGGCAGGCGGGCGGCTTCGCCGCCGGCGTCTATGGCGGCTACAACTATCAGTTCGCCAACCGCTTTGTGATCGGTGGCGAATTCGATTGGGGCAAGTCCACCTCGTCACAGGACGAGCATGTCTTTGGCGACGGCGCGTTGCTGTCGAAGTTCGGCGCATTCGGCTCCGCCCGCCTGCGCGCAGGCTATGCGTTCGACCGCCTGCTGGCGTTTGGTGCGGTCGGTGTCGGCGTGGCCAGCATCAGCAACGGCTATCGCTATACGGTTCAGAAGGGTTGTGACACCGTGGAGCAGGTTGTCTGGGACGGACAGGTCAAGGCCGGGCTGATAGCGGGCGGCGGCGTCGAGTATGCTTTCACCAAGCATTTCGTCGGGCGCGGTGAATATCTCTACGCTAACTATGGCAGCGTTACGCTATCCAGCCGGGACCGCATCCGGACTGAATTCCGCAACGAGATGCATCTTGTGCGCGTGGGCGCCAGCTACCGGTTCTGAAACTTCGTTCGGGATTACTTCGTTCGGGATGGTCCGGCGGCGATTGGCTGCCGGATCATGCTTCTCAGGCGCCTTAGGAGGAATGCGGCGCGGTGATCGCCTTGCGGATCGCCGCGAGCGGCGCGGTGTCGTCGAATTCGATATCTTCGCCAACCCGCTTCAATCCGAGATCGCGCCACAGCGCAGCAAGATCCGGTATCACCGGCCTCGGTCCCATTTCATTGTGGAGACGGGTCAGCACATCGACGCCGACGGCCTTGTCGGCGGTTGCGAGAATGCGCTCGATCGACCAGTCCTGCTCATGACTGCCGCCGGCGGCGAGCACGCCGCGCATCGCGTCCTGCAAGCCGAGGCGATTATTGGTGGCTTTGCGGATTTCGATATCGGCCAGCAGGCAGAACATTGCGCCGCCCCAGTATTTGCGACCCCAGGTGGGCGTGTTGTCGAGGCCCTGGTCGCCGGCCTGCGGCAGACCTTTCGGCATGTCGCGCATCATCGCCTGCCAGATTTCCCGCGCCGGGAGGTCTCCGGCCTGCACCCGCGCGACCGGCTCGACATAGACGGCCAGTCCCTCCGACAGCCACGCGTAGCGATCGGGCATATCGGGCAGGGCAGTATGCACCATCTCGTGCACCATCACCCAGTCGCGCCGCAAAACATCCTCGGTGGAATCGCGGCCGAGCGGAATGCGAATGGCGGCGCCGCGATAGCCCCACGTCGTGCCGCCGCGAATGCGCGCGCCATCGACGGGCACCAGCAAGAGCCGCAGCGAGGTGACGGGAAACCGCCCGTAATAGGTCGTGATGGCCCGGGCGCACATCCTGATCCAGTCGAGCAGTTTTTCTTTTGGCAGCGTGATCTCGCCCGGCGCGAACGCGACGTGGATGGTGCCGCCGGGCACTTCAAGGTCGGTCCTGGGCAGCCGGTCGAACGCATCGTAGGGCATGCGGTTGCCGCGCATATAGTCCGATTGCGCGTCGGCGCGGAACGATAGCGCGCTTGCCAGCATCGCGGCGACGACGGCTACGGTAACGGTCCAGCGAAAGGCGCCGGCGGCTTTCATCGCAGCACGCCTTGGACCGCGGCCGACCGGTGCTCGCCAGGGCCTTGCGAGATGAACGCGGCGGCCTGTTCGTGGAGGTCGTCAAGCATGGCGGCGAGCAAGGCTTCGCCCTTGGCCGCTGTCGCCCGTGTCGGATCGCCATAGCTACCGGAGCGGCTGTAATTCGGCGAATTCGGATCCGACGGCGTCAACGCGCCCGGCATCGCCTGTTTCAGGTCGGGGCTGGCTTCGGCGCGCGCCATGTCGACCAGATGCGGCGCCAGCGCCAGCATCAGCGACGTTTCCAGTTCGTCGGCATGGCTGCCATGGCTCTGCTCGGCCAATTGCCTGGCCACGCGGGGATAGCGCGGACCTTCGTGGATCCACAAATGCTTGACCCGCTCGCTCGCGAGGCGCGTCAGGGCGCGGTCGACCGGCGCCAACGTGCTGATCCCGGTATTGAGCACGAGCAGCTTTAGGCATCCGCTGGCGAGAATTTGTCCCGCAACCTCGCGCACGAGCGCCTCGAAGGTCGAAATCGACAGGCTGCTGCTGCCGGCATACTCGACGAAGGCGGGGTAGTGGCCGTAGGTCAGCGTCGGCCAGATTAGCGCGTCGATTTTTTCCGCCATCCGGCCGGCCAGCCATTCGGCCTGAATGCGGTCGGTATTGAGGGGGAGGTGGAAGCCGTGCTGCTTGGCCGCGGCGCCGATCGGCAATATTGCCACCGCGCCATCACCGATCCGCCGCGCGACTTCGTCCCAATGCATGCGCTCGATGAAATGGCGATCGGTGTCGGTTTCCATTCCCCGGGCGCCCCTCATTATGAGCCGACGGAAACATCCGTCAAAAGTCCTGCGGTGATCCAGCCGTGCAGATAACCCGCACCGCGGCCCGCCGCGCTGTCGGGGTCGTCATAGGTAGCCAGCATTTCGCAGAGCACGCCGAACGGAATGCCGTTCGCGGCCTCGTCCCACATCATCGCTTCCTCCGCCGGAAGCTCGCGGAACATCGGCGTGACGTCCTGGCGCCAGATCAGCAGATGCGCGGGCTGCTCCAGCCCGGTCGCATCCGGCGGCGCTTCATCGTTCTTGAGCGCAAGCCAGATCGCCGCCGCATTGGTCGCAAGCTCAAGCCTGGATGCACTGGGATGCGGCCGGAATCGGAGGCCCGACCAGGCGTCGGGCGCAAAGCCCGCCATCTCGGTCAGCTCGACGACCTTGCCTTCCGCGGCGTCGAAGGCGTCGTTGAGCGCCTTTTCGAGGGCGGCGAGATCGGACAGCTCGGGATGCTCGCGGTAGGGGGCGGTCGATTTCAGGAACTCCGGCAGGCCTTGCGAGAACCAGCGCAGGTTCGGATGGCTGGACGGGCGCGCCTTGACGTAGGCGTGGCCCATCTCGTCGAACATCTCGTCGCCGAGATAAAGATGCAGCAGCTCATGGTCGTTGCGCATGGCTTCGACCAGCCGCGAACCATAGGCATAGCGATAGACGCCGAACAACACCTCGCGCTTCTCTTGCGGGCTATCGAGGATTTCAGCCAGCACTGTATCGTCGCCATCAAGAATGCCGCGCTGAAACTCGGCCTGCTGTCGCGCGAAGTCACTCATTCCGTCTGCTTGCCTGCGGCAAAATTTTCTCGGCCATCTCGCAGGTCCGGGCCACCTCGATCAGCAATTCGTCGAGCGGTGGAATGTTGTCATCGCGCTCGATCATGGTCGAGACCCGGCCGAAGCGTTTCAACGCCGCGGCATAGAGATCCCAGACATCCTCGCACACCGGATGGTCGTGGGTGTCGATGATATGGGTGCCCATGTGGCTGTGGCCGGCCATGTGAAACTGCACCACGCGATCCGCCGGAATTCCGTTGAGGAAGGTCAAGGGATCGTAGCCGTGGTTGAAGGCGCTGACATAGACGTTATTGACGTCGAACAGCAGCCAGCATCCGGAGCGGCGCGACAACTCGGCCAGGAATTCCCATTCCGTCATTTCCGAATTGTTGAACTGGACATAGGTCGAGACGTTTTCGAGCACGATGGCGCGGCCGAGGAAGTCCTGCACCAGTTGCACCCGGCTGACGACGTGATCGAGCGCTTCCCTGGTGTAGGGAATCGGCAACAGATCATGCAGGTTCTTGCCGTGGACGCCGGTCCAGCACAGATGATCCGACACCCATTTCGGCTCGACGCGTTGGGCGAGGTCCTTCAAGGCTTGCAGATATTCGAAATTCGGCGGCGCGGTGGAGGCGATCGACATCGACACGCCGTGCATCACCACGGGATAGCGTTCGCAAATGCGGTCGAGCGTGCGCAGCGGTTGGCCGCCGGGCACCATGTAGTTTTCGCTGATCACCTCGAACCAGTCGATCGGCGGATTGCCGCTAAGAATTTCGTCGTAATGCTGGTGGCGCAGGCCGAGACCGAAGCCGAGGAACGGCGGCTTGGCCGATGTCGCCGGACGGTCTGCAAGCGCGGCCGCCGAGGTGCCTGGCAATCTGCTTGCGACGTTCATGTCATCTCCGCTGGCGCCGCCGAACGAGGCCGTTTCCCAAAACCACGTCGCGAAACTATCATGGAAACGAGGCCCGGCCTACACACCGGACCCCGATCAACCGTAGCTAGGACGGCGTGAACTTGCCCTTGGCGGCGGCGCACTTTTCCTTGGTCATCTCCGAGAAACCCTGGCCCTTGCAGGCGTTCTGACCCTTGCAGGCATTGGACGCACCCTTGCAGGCGCTCTGGCCCTTGCAGGCGTTGGCGCCGACGCACTTGCCTTCGCCGGCGGCGTAGGTCGGGCTCGACATGACGGCGCCGGCCAGGAACAGCGTGGCTGCAGCGGCGGCAATGGTCGCGCCGGATTTGGAAGTCATCTTCATGGGTATCCTCCAATAGAAGTGTGAGGGCGCATCGCCCGCTGGCCGCGACAGTTCCGGCCGACAAACTGCACCCAGCTTTAGCTACGGGATAGGGCCGGACTTAGTTACACGGCGGACCGACTTTATTTTGGCCGCCGGGTCGAAACAACGAGGGCCCGGCACCGCCGGGCCCTCTCGCACGTGATCCGCCGATCAGCCCTTGACGAACTTTGCGCCCATGGCGGCGCACTGCTTTTCGCCAGTCATCGAGAAGCCGGTGCCCTTGCAGGCGTTCTGGCCCTTGCAGGCATTGGCCGAGCCCTTGCAGGCGCTCTGGCCCTTGCAGGCGTTGCCGGCCATGCACTTGCCCTGGGCAGCGTTCGCGGGCGTCGACACCGTCGACACCACCGAACCGGCGAGGAACAGGGTGGCGGCGGCAGCGGCGAGCGTCGCACCGGATTTGGAATTCAACTTCATGACGATCTCCTCGATGATTGTTTGAAGACAATACGCCGTGCGCACCCGCTGATCTCTCGATCACGGACCCCACAACGCAAGCGATGTGACGGATGGCAATCGGGTCACGAAGACTTGCCGGAAACGTCAAGTCTCTGTGACAGAGTGTTCATCCAGACCCAGCTACGGGGCATCAGGCGATTTGGTTACAGAGTTTCAAAAGAAAATTTTCTTTTTTGCATTTGGACATCCCGTCCATGTCTAACCCCAGCGGCTCCAGAGTATTTCGTTGCGCATAGCCGCGACCTGCGCGGCCGCGCGCGGCACAGAAAGCGCAGCGCTTCAACGGATTAGCCGGGATGGCGTTTGGTTGCGTTGCACAATGCTCGACTGAGTTATCCACGCGCTGGTTTCTTCAGCCTGGCCATCTGCGCAACCGTGGCCCGCAACTCCTCGGCATTGAAGGAGGGAAACGAACAGATGCGATTGCTGCAGGCGAACGCTGCGGGTTCGCCGAGATCAGGATACTCAACGTCGGGGTTGGGCAGCTTGCCCTCGCGCAGATCGAGCCACTCCAGGCGCTTGTAACGGGCCGGCAGCGCGCGGGCGAGCGCGTGCAAGGTTTTGGCGCGGGCGTCGTCCTTGTGCCCGACGATTGTCATGTGGGTGGGCTCGACCGCGAGTTCTTCGTCGGCGAGCAGGACCCCGGGTACGGGGCGCATCATCCCGGCTGAGGCGCTGGCGAGATAGCGCATCGCGTGCGCGGCGTGCTCGCGAGAGCTCTCGCTGCCGAAGTAGCGGTTGAGCAAGTTCATGAACCTTGCGACCTGCACCTGGTCGTCGATCAGCTTGGCGGGTTTTGCGAGCGCGCCGGTCTTGCCTTCCGCGGTCTTCGAGGTCGCGAAGCCGCCGGCCTCATCCCGGAAGGTCGCGACGAAATCGCCGGCCTTCGCAGCCGAGGTGAGCCAGTCGCGATTTCCGGTGGCGGCATAGAGATCGAGGAAGGCCTGACCCATCGCGAGCGTATCGCCGAGAAATGGCCCGCCGCGATCCTTCCCGCCATGACGGAAGCCGCCATCCGGCAGCGCGCGGTTGTCGATCACCCATTTCGCGGCGCGTTCCGCGATCGCCAGCACCTTGGGTTCGTTGGTAACGTTGTAGTACGTGGCAAGTCCTGAAATGGCCCAGCCATTTTCGCGCGCATACAGGTTCTTGTCGATGCGCGGCATGCCCAGCTTGCGGCGCTCGCCGTCGGACAACGCGTAGTATGTTTGCCCGTCGGTATCGTGATCGAGATCGGCATCCTGGCTGACATAGAACGCGCCGTCGGGGCTGGTGAGGAAGCTTTCGAGATAGCGTTCGATGTTGCGTGCGGCGGCGAGATATTTCGGATCCTTCCACAGCGCATAGGCCTGGCTGTACTGCCGAAGATACTGCGCCTGGAACGACATGATCTTTTCGAAATGCGCGCGGGTCCAGGAGCCGCCTTCGGAATATTGGTACACGCCGCCCCAGACCGGATCGATCAGCGCAATAGCTGCATCCAGCGTCTGCTTTGCGCGCGTGATCGCGGTGGCGTCGCCGGCCTCGGCGCGGGTGATCGCAAGGTCCATGCTGTCGGCGTCGATGAATTTCTGGTTCTCGCCCCAGCCGCCGAGCTTTTCCTCGTAGGATTCGTCGACATTCTTCGTCAACGCGGCACGCTGCTCCTTGTCGAGGAAGGCCGAGTTCGACGGCTTCACCTCAAAGGCTTCGCCGACCGACGGTCCGGGTGAGGGATCGTCGATGATCGCCTTGAGCAGCGCCTGCATCCGTTCCGGCTCGATATATCCCCTGATCTTGGCGATCTCGGTGCCGTCGGGGCCGAACACGATGGTCGCCGGCCAGCCCCAGTCGCCATAGCGGCTCGACAGATCGGGGTTGGCGTCCTGATCGACCCGCACCGGCAGATATTTCGCGGCCAGCAATGCCCTGACCTCGGGATTGGCATAGGTCGTCTTCTCCATGACGTGGCACCAGTGGCACCACACCGCCTCGAGATCGAGGATAACAAAGCGCTGCTCGGCCTGCGCGCGGGCGAACAGATCGTCGCTCCATTCACTCCATTTGGGCCCGTCCGACGCAAACGACGGAGATGCTGCAAGCGCGGCGAGGGCGAAGGCGACGATGCGGACGAGTTTCATGGCGGCTCCCGGAAACGCTGGCGTTTCGCCAGCTACGCGGTAGGCGAAATCCGGGCTCAGCTTTTCAGCGCTGTCACAGGATTGTGAGTTCAGGTCGATTTCTCGTTGTGGCCGGCCGTGCTCGCCAGCAGCCGGTCCAGCGAGGCCGCGCCGGGGCCTGCGATGGCGAGCCACATGAAGCCGGCGAAGTAGGCCGCTTCCTCGAAGCCGAGCAGGGTCTCCAGTGAATCGACGTCGCCCCATTTTGCCGACCTGATGGCGACGACCATGACCACCGCCAGCATGGCGGCCGGGATTCGCGTGAACAGGCCGAGGATCAGCATGGCACCGCCGAAGCACTCGACGCTGGCGACAAAGGGGGTGAGGATTTTCGGGAACGGGATGCCCCAGCCGACAAAGTTCTCGGTCACCTGCTCAAGATGGGTCAGCTTGCCCCAGCCGGCCAGCATGAAGGTGTAACCGACGATCAACCGCATGATCAGCGGCCCGGCCCAGGAAAAATACGATGCGATTTGCGCGGGCAGCAGGATGAGCAGATGGACAATGAAATACATGCGAACCCCCTTCAAAATATTTGGCGACGTGGCGCGCGCAAAAAGCCGCGGGCCGCGATCTGGTCCTGACAGGAATTTCGTATGGCCCGGCCGCTTGTTACGGCGTCTAACCAAAATTTTGCAGTGCGGGGAAAGTCTCCAGCAGCCAGATGCTGATGCTGGTCACGGAGCCAGTCAGGAAGCCGATGCCGGTAATCACCATCAGGATGCCCATGGCATGCTCGACTTTGCCGAGGTGCCGCTTCATCCGCGCAAACAGCGAGGAGAACTGCTCGATCATGAAGGCCGCCAGCAGGAACGGGATTCCGAGCCCGGCGGAATAGACCGCGAGCAGCCCGGCGCCCTTGGTGACGGTGGCCTCGGCCGCTGCGATCGACAGGATCGCCGCCAGAATGGGGCCGATGCAGGGGGTCCAGCCGAAGGCGAAGGCGAGCCCCATGGCGTAGGCGCCCCACAACCCGACCGGCTTCGGCATCGTCATCCTTCCCTCGCGCATCAACAGGCCGATCCGGGTCAGGCCGAGGAAATGCAGGCCCATGACGATGATCACGATGCCGGCCAGGATCGAGAGCTCTGCCGACCAGGCGCGGATCAGGCCGCCGATCAGGGAGGCGCTGGCGCCGAGCGCCACGAAGACGGTGGAGAAACCCAGCACGAACATCAGCGCCGAAGCCATCACCGCGCGCTTGGAGGCCTGCGTCGGTCCGTCATTGGCGACATGCTCGATGGTCGCGCCGGTGAGATAGATCAGATAGGGCGGCACCAGCGGCAGCACGCAGGGGGACAGGAAGCTGACGAGACCGGCAATCAGGGCAGCCGGGATGGAAACATCGTGCATTGCGAGACCTTCGAGAATTGCCACAAGGCATAGCGCCGTCCTGGCTTGTACGGAACAGCCAATCGATAGTTTCGTCGCCATTACGGCTCAACTGCGGTCACAGAGCCGTGTCCGGGGCGCCGAAATGGCCTCGCGGCTGAAACAGACGCTGCTATGGTCACGTAAAGCCCATCAGCGCCCCCGCAAAACAGGACCCCTGCATGCGCCTCGGCATCCGCACCGCCATTTCCGCCCTCGTGCTGACGTCCATCGTCGTCAGCGCCGTGGGCGTGCATCTGTTGTGGTGGCGCACCGCGCAGCAGGTCAGCCAGACCCTGGCCAACACCATCAACGACCAGATCGTGTCGGCAGTGGGCGACGAACTGCAATCGGTCACGACGGAGGCGCGGTCGTCGATGCTGGCGGTGCGAACGCTGCTGGCCGAAAAAGTGTTCGAGCCGCGCGACGCCCGAAAACGCGAAGTCGTTTTCCGGTCGCAATTGCTGTCGCAGCCGACCATCTCCTGGGTGACGTTCGGATGGCCGGATGGCTCGTTCTTTGCGGGACACAAGGCCGGCGATGGCGTGATCGAAATGCTGGAGATCACCCCGGATCGCAAGCTGCGGACCAACCGGTACGAATTCGCCGGCAACGATCTTCAGCTCAAGAACAGCCATGTCGAGGACACCACATACGCCGTCACCGACCAGGAATGGTTTCGTACCGCCATCGAGACCAACGACGAACTCTGGGCGACCTTCACGACGCATCCCAAGGGCGAGCGGCTGGCGGCGGCCTTCGCAGCGCCGATCGATATCGACGGGAAGCCTGCCGGCGTCATCGCCATCATCATCGAACTGACGCGGGTGTCGAACTTCCTGTCGCAGCTCACCGTCGGAAAATCGGCCGGCGCCTTCATCCTCGAGCGGAACGGAAAGGTGGTCGCCGCCCCCGATCCGAACGCCAACGAGGCGGTGGCGCTGAAAACCGATCATCCGCTGTTTCCGATCGCGGTCGAAGCGATCCAGAATGCCAGCGCCTACGAGCCCGGCGAAGGGCAACCGTTCAACACCACGGTGACGCGGGACGGCAAGGCCTATCAGGCGGTGCTGACTCCGATTTCATTTCCGGGCTGGTCGCTGGTGACGGTGGTGCCGGAATCGGAATTTCTCGGTCCGGTGCAGATGACGATCCGGAATTTGCTGATTGGGCTGGCGGTCCTGATCGTTTTCGCCGGGCTTTTGTCGGCATGGCTCGCCCAGCGCCTGATCGCCGCGCCGCTGATCAAGGTGGTCAACGAGATCAGGCATGTCGAGCGTTTTGACCTCGACAAGGTGCAGCGGCATCCGTCGCGATTGACCGAGATCGGGAATCTTTCCGGCGCGATCGGCGACATGGCGCAGGGGCTTGCCGCGTTTCGGAAATACATTCCGGCCGACCTCGTCAAGCGGCTGATCAGCGACGGCAACGGCGCGCGCCTTGGCGGCGCGGTACGGCCGATGAGCGTGATGTTCATCGATCTCGCCGGGTTTACCGGGATGTCGGAGCGGCTCGGCGACCGCATCATTCCGCTGCTGTCGCGCTATTTCGACAGCGTCTCGGTGCAGATTCAAAACCACAACGGCACGATCGACAAATTCATCGGCGATGCCGTGATGGCGTTCTGGGGCGCGCCATCGCCCAATCCGGATCATGCGATCGACTGCTGCCGGGCGGCCCTGGCGTGCCGGCGTGCGGTGGAGGAGGCCGGCCTCGTCGACGACCACGGCGAGCGCGTCAGGATTCGCATCGGCATCAATTCCGGCGACATGCTGGTCGGCAATATCGGATCGGAAGTGCGGCTGAACTACACCGTGATCGGCGACGCCGTGAATATTGCGAGCCGGCTGGAGAGCACCAACAAGGCCTACGGCTCCACGATCATCATCGGCCCCGAAACACGCCGGCTGGCGGGGAAAGGCATCGTCGTTCGCGAACTCGACCGGCTGGCGGTCTATGGCCGCGCTGGAGGGCTGCAGATTTACGAATTGCTCGATATGGCCGGCGAGCGCGACGGCGCTCCCGATTGGGTGGCCTCGTATGAATCCGGCCTGGCCGCCTTCCGCGCGCGTGATTTCAAGGCCGCGATCACGGCGTTCGAGAACGTGCTGAAAATCCGTAACGATGCAGCATCATCGGCGATGATCGAGCGCTGCCGGCAGCAACTCGAAAATCCTGCCGGCGAAGATTGGGACGGCACCACGGTCGCCCGGACCAAGTAGGCCGACGCCTGTCGCCTTGCGCGACGTGGCGGTTTGGCCATAGATGTACCAGCCAGTATGTTGCATGCCTTGGCGATCGGTAGGGAAGCTGTCCTGCGTTGAAAGTCCTGTTGACCCACACGCCGCAGTCTCGCGCCCAGTATTATGGCGCGCGCAGCCTCAACGGGCTGCAGGCCATCGCGCAGGTGAAGCTGCATGAATCGGACGATGCGCTCGACGCCGCCGGCCTGATCAAGGCCGCAGGCGATGTCGACATCATCGTGGCCGACCGGCTCACGGCGGGACCGGGCGAGATATTTCCGGCGCTGCCGAAATTGCGCGCCTTCGTTCGCTGTGCGGTCGATATCCGCAACATCGATGTCGATGCGGCGTCCGCGGTCGGCGTCCTGGTCACGCGAGCCGGGCCGGGCTTCGTCCAGGCGGTCGCCGAACTGGCGCTCGGCTTCCTGGTCGATCTGTCGCGCGGCGTGTCCCGCGCGACCGCCGATTATCATGCGGCGCGCAACCCCGAGATCATCATGGGCCGGCAACTCGCCGGCAGCCGCCTCGGCATCATCGGCTATGGCAGCATCGGCCGTTATCTGGCCCAGATCGCCATGGTGTTGGGCATGGAAGTTCTGATTGCCGATCCCTTTGCGACCGTCAGCGAACAGGGTCTCCAGCATGTACCGCTCGATGATCTATTGGCGCGCGCCGACTATGTGGTCTGTCTCGCGGTTGCCAACGAGCAAACCGAAAACCTGATCGGGCCGGCGGCGCTGGCGCGCATGCAGAGGCACGCCTTCTTCATCAACCTGTCGCGCGGCAATCTCGTCGACGAGGCGGCGCTATCTGTAGCGTTGCGCGAAAACCGCATCGCCGGCGCCGCGATGGATGTCGGCCGCGCGCCGGACCAGATGCCGTCGCCGGAGCTGGCGAGATTGCCGAACGTCATCGCGACGCCTCATATCGGCGGCCTGACGCCGCCGGCGATCGAGAGCCAGGCGTTGGAAACGGTGCGGCAGGTGGAGGCCATTATCGCCGGCGAGGTGCCTCTTGGTGCTGTCAACGGCGACAGCTGGACGCGTCGGCCCTGACATCACGGGGGCTCTATATTGCCGCCACCGCGCTTCTCAATTTCTACGATGTCGGTCGAAGATGGAACGTTGGTCGGCGGCGGGAAGGGCAATCCACTTGCCGGCTTGGCTACCTGCCGCGCCAGCTGCGGTGCCGCGCGGTACTGGTGCCCGCTAGCCGAAACACGGCGCCGCTCCTGTTGCCCCCGGCACGTATGCCGCCGAGAGCGTAGGACTCGTCGCAGGGCAGCACGTAGTCCGGACCGACGCGGGGACCTCCGCGCGCAGGGCCGGCCGACGCATAAGGCGACTTGCGTCCGTTCGAAAGGATGTAGCCACCGGCAACGTGCACGCTAGGAACGCTGGCGGTGGCAATCCCGTTGAGGTTGCCATTGCGATGGATTAGCGATCCGGCCTTGTCGAACTCCCCATTGCCGTACTTGCATCTGGCCTCGGCAGACCGGGTTCGCTCCCACTCGGCGTCGACAAAATAGGAGCGCCTGGCGCCCGAGCGCACGTCCAAATTCGGGTCGCTGCGGGCCACATAGGCATGGACCTTAGCGTTTACGCCAACGCCATCGACCCGGATCGTCCAATGCCCATGCTCGGGCACGAAACCGGAATGAGCGATGGTGGGCTCGACCGCAAGCAGCCACACCGTGTTGTCACCCCATTCGCGCGGGGCGTACACGCCGGTGAAGGACGGAAAGGGGATGCCGTCGGGCGGGGGAATGGGACCGGTGGTAGATGATGAAGTGAGGCCGCCGGGCGACGTAAGCGTGACGATCACACCGCTCGCGTCGTTCTTTCTCATCCAAACCTCCGCAAAACAGAGCACCGAATTGTCGGGTGGAATGCGCCACGTCCAATCGACGTGGTCGGGCAGCGTTGAAGTCCTCTCGAAAACGACGTGACCTTCACTAAGGTAGGCATTGCCGGCCGGCAGGAAGATCTCGAGCTTGGGCTTTCCAGGAGAGCCGTCGAAAATCGTGACAAGCTCCGTCAGCGCGCTCTCCAGTTCCGCCGTGCCGTCGTGCGGTCCGGTCGTCGGCCCATAGCTGACATTGATGAGCACGTTCCTTGTTATGGTCGGGTCGACAAATGACAGGATGTAGTAGATGCCATGCACGACATACGATTTGAGCCATACCCCCGTCGCGTCACGGATGCAGTCCTCCGAAAATTGAACGAACACCACGTCGGCGCTGGCGGCAGGATCAGTGGCTGATTGCCAGCTTGGCGGATCGCGCCGGCCGATGCGCGACGAGATCGGAACGCGCCCTGCAAGCACATCCATCACATGCGCGCCATGCGAGCGTTGGCGCTTGAGGGTCTTGAATCCTGCCTCGGCGTAACAGCCATCCTCGTTGACGCTGCCCGCCGTCGAATGCAGATTGATCCACTCGTTAAGCCCGATCTTTCGCACACCCGGGCTCGGCGGCTCGGAATCGCGCAGGAACTCGAGGCCATAGTTGAAGTCCGACGACAGGAGTTCGCCAAACTCGGTGTTGCTGTCTACCCGGATCGGATTCCTGTCGGGGTTCTGGTCCCAGATGCCCCGCACCCGCGTGCCCGCCGCCACGCCCAAAATGGATTTGACAAAATGCGCAGCGGCGAAGGGACAGCCATCGTCGATGACGCCGATTAGGAGATCTGTCGGCCGATACACGCTCGCCGTACGGTCGCGCAGAACAGCTCTCCTGATCAGTTGCGGAGCGGTCGGCCTTACCGGGAGCGACAGTTCGACCCGTGAAACATGGTCGTTCCAGCTGCCAAATGTCGGCGGCCCGACCGCCGCCTTGAAGCAGCGGATCGTGGCGTATCGAGATTTCCGATGGGCAGGACCGAATTCGATACCTGGTTTTCCATCATGGTTATCGTCCATTGCTGTCATTTCTTTTTCGAATTGCGCTGCGTGCCTGGCGTCTTTGAACTCCACGAGCAGAAACAGCCTGAAATCGTCATCGTCGAAAGACTCGAAGTACTTGAAGTCCGTCGCGATCGCGTACCGGAGGTACGGTTCAAAGCAGTTCGGGAATTCCATTTCGGCCATGGAACGTTCTCCGCTTCGGGTTGCAGAATGAGGCTTTGCCTAGAGGAATCTGCCTGACCACTCCTGCCGCGCCGCCTGCCACAATTGATACATCAAGAGGGACTGTGTGACGGTCGCTCCCGGAGATTCGGAGTAGAACGTGCCCGCGGAGAGCGTCTGGTTAGGGCTGAACGGATTGAAGTCCGTGTTGGAATGGCTATTGACGTAGCCGGCGTTGAATGTGCGACTCATCGTTGATGTGCTCCCCAGACAACGCCCGACGAAATACTCGCCCAGGGCGACGCCCAACATGCGTCCTGCCATGCTGTCGACCGGGAAGTGGACTCCCGCCACGACCCGGTTGGTCGCGATGCGCGCCGCCTGGCGCTCGAGTTGCTCGATCACCGTCGGGTATCTCGGTGGAGGCGCAGTCGGATTCGGATCAAGGTTCAAGAGCGCTTTCAGCACATGCGCTACCGCATAAGTCTGCGTCGCATGTCCACTCGGGAAGCTTCCATGCCCCGGTGTCGTGATCATCGGCTGCACCTGGGCATTGTATTCGACCGGGCGCCAGCACGCGAGCGCATGCTTGAAACGCATTTCCACGTACACGCAGAACTGCAGCACCATGTTGATGAGTTCGAATGTGCGCCTGGTCCGGTCGGGATGCAGGTAGACGATCGACGACCAGAAAGCGTACGTGGGATCGATCTGCGCCATGATCTCCGTGGCGCGTTCGTCACGCAACTCGGCCCAGCTGAGTACCATCGGAATCTGGTCCTCGAATGTGTTCTGCACCGGACGTCTGATTTCCGCAATCAAGGATGCCGATCCGGAGGTGGATGACAGGACCCGTAATCCATCTTCCACACCCGACGTCGTCGTCTTCTGAAAACTGATCCCCTGCAACATCTCACCGACCGCCGTGTAGGCGCGCACCCACGGCTCCCAGCGTTCCATTTGCGGCGGATGGTCGATGTTCGGTGGCAATGCCGGCGCGTAGTACGTGAACTGTGCGGGCGTCGAATTCTCGGGAATAACGATCGTTCCTTCGCGCCCAAGGATCAGCGCATCCACCATGATCGGATTGGCGTAGGCGTCGGCCATTGTGCCAAGCAGCGCGCCGCCCGCTCCACCGGCGCCGCCGGCCCCACCCGCCCCGCCCGCACCACCGGCACCACCGGCACCACCGGCTCCGCCCGCACCACCTGCTCCGCCCGCTCCGCCCAGTTGAGTCATTCCTGCCTCCTCTGTGAGTAAGTCAGCTTTCCGCCAGTAAGCGCGTCATTGCAATTTGCGCGGTCGTGCTCGTTCCGAATGTGTGTTTCTTCACACGCGCGAGATATTTTTCTCCAGGATCAATGCCGGTTCGAGTTGCCGTTTCCCGACGGCAACCCCGCCATGGCCAGGCAGCGCGCCCATTGCCGGCCGGTTTCGAGCTCAGCATTCGGTATGCGCGCAAGATATCGCTCCACCGTCAACTGCGGCTCGAGCTGTCGCATCCTGGCGAGCGCCTCGCGCGCTTCATCCATTCGCTGCTGCGCGACAAGCGAGATCGTCAGAGCCCGCCACGTGGAAGGGTGCATGCGGTGGTGCACAAGCGATGAGCGCGCAAGTCTTTCGGCATTCTCGTATTGATGCGCGGCAAGCTCTGCTGTCGCGCCAAGGGACTCGAAATAGTAGCGTTGCGGATCGAGCGGAGAGAGCTCCATCGCGCGGCGTGTCGCGTCCACAG
This sequence comes from Bradyrhizobium sp. AZCC 2176, assembly GCF_036924645.1. Taxonomy (NCBI): domain Bacteria; kingdom Pseudomonadati; phylum Pseudomonadota; class Alphaproteobacteria; order Hyphomicrobiales; family Nitrobacteraceae; genus Bradyrhizobium; species Bradyrhizobium sp. AZCC 2176. The sequence goes on from NZ_JAZHRX010000001.1 coordinate 4,119,114, forward strand.
CCGCTTTCCCTTCCCCCATGAACGCGTTGACTGTACCGAGGTAGAGCCAGCCGAGGGCGTGGCTGGGGTTGGCATTAACAGCCCCGTTGCAGCGCTTGCGAGCGGTCTCCAAGTCCTTCAACAAGTGGCAGTAGACAAACCCCTCGGTCGCCAGCGCAAGCGCATCCGACGGATCCCGATCGAGGGCGGCGTGGGTTGTGCTCAAGGCTTCGACCGCCTCGCGCTTGCGGTCCCCAGACCAGCCGCGCGTCACCTGCAGAATGTACCAGTTGCCGAGCCACGCGCGCGGGGCCGCGATCCGACTATGCCGGTTAATCAGTTCGTCAAGAATTTTGCGCGTCTGAAGAAACTCCTCCTTGCTGGAGCGGTGCATCAACTTGATGCTGCCAAGCAGCAGCGAGTAGCTCTCGAGAGTTGGCAACGGCTGGGTCAGAATATGCTCGACCTCGGCATCGAGTACGGACAAATGCACTGCTTGGGCGATACGATCCGCCAGTTCGCTTTCCGGCCTCAGCAGATCGCCGATTTCGCCGTTCAATCGATCAGTCCAGACCACTTGGTTGTTGCGCGCTTCGGAGAGTTCGGCGGTCACCATGATCTTGCCTGCATCCGCAACATAGGCGCCGCTGAGGACATAAGTGGCGCCAAGATGCGCCGACACCTCTCCGACATCGTCCGCGCGGCCGCGGAACACGGCCGTCGACAGGCGTGAAATCACCTTCAGGTCCGCCGCCTTCGACAGTCGCCAGATCACGCTGTCGGCAATCAGGTTGCCGATATCGAAAAGTGCTGGGCTGTCGCTCCTCGCAGAGAAGGGGATCACAGCAATGGTCGGCTGCATGGCCGTTCCATAGTCGTGCCGCCGAGTAAGGCTTGGATGCGGACTAGCCGGGCCAACGCGATATGCCCGAACCGGCTTGTCAAAATGCTTGAGAATGCATTCGCCAAGGTCTTCGCACGACGCATCGACCCCGTGCGTTAGTTCGTCGCGCGCCGCGGCGCTGCCGATGGTCTCTCCGGGATTCGCCAGAGTGGCCAGGGCCGCCGCCAGTTGCTCGTGGGCCGACGCGCTGGCAATCGTCTCGCCCGGGCCGGCCAGCGTCGCCAGCCGCGCCGCCAGGTTTACTCCGGTCCCGTAGATATCGATCCCGTCGCTCCACGCCATCGCGGCATTGATTCCGGCGCGCAGGTCGAAATGCTGGTCTTCGGGCAGGCTGGCGTTCTGCGCGGCAAGTGTTCGGTGCATCGCCGCGGCGGCATCAGCGGCGTCAGGCACCGTCTCGAAACGCGCCAGAAGGCCGTCACCCAGACTCTTCACCAGGATACCGTGATAGCGCGGCAGTATCTCAGTAGTGACGACACCGACAAAATCTGCCCATCGGCGAACGGTGAAAGCTTCGTGCTCTCGCATGAGCCGCACCGATTCCACGAGATCAACCAGCAGCACGACGGTTTCTTGGCGCACGAGTGCGACGCCTGCCCCAGGAACAACAAATCGCCCGGTCGTGGCGGCTTGTTCTTCGCCTTTGTCCACCGCCTCATCGTTCATGTTGAACCAATTTCGTGATCCTGGTCCTCCATCTTAGATGGTATGAAACCCCACGCAAGAGCCGCGCGAAAGCACTCGGAATCAAGAGCTGCCGGCCACGGCGGGGCCTTGGCGAGCAAAACCGATCGAGGGCGCGTCGCAATTCTAAAGCGATCAAGCGGTGCCGCGCTGGATAAGGTTGTACATCGAACTCACATATCGGTACGGTCCCGAGAAGAGAAATTGCTCTTATCCTGAGCCGCGGAGGCGAAGGTGATGGCTGATCAGACTATTGCTAAAAACATCGAATTGCCGAGACACCGAAGCAACTCCACACAAAAAATCTCCCGATGCATCTCCCCTTCTTCTACGGCTGGCTGATCGTTGCGGTGACGTTTGTCACCATGGCGATCGGCGTCAATGCGCGGACGGCGTTCTCGCTGTTCTTTCCGCCGATCATCTCCGAGTTCGGATGGGAGCGCGGCGTCACGGCCGGCGCCTTCTCCTTCGGCTTCGTGGTGTCGGGTGCCGTCAGTCCGCTGATCGGGCGCATGATGGATCGCTTCGGGCCGCGCGCGGTGATGGAGCTCGGCGCCGCGCTGATGGGCGGCGGGCTGTTGCTTGCACCGCTGACGACGCAGCCCTGGCATCTCTATCTCACGATCGGCGTGCTGGTCGGCGCGGGGAGCGTGTGCCTCGGCTATTCCGGCCAATCGCTGTTTCTGCCGAACTGGTTCATTCGCCGCCGCGGGCTCGCCATGGGGCTCGCCTTTGCCGGCGTCGGCATCGGATCGGTGACCTTGCTGCCGTGGGTGCAGCATCTGATCGAACAGACCGGCTGGCGCACCGCCTGCACCGCGATGGGCATCCTGGTGCTCGCCGTGCTCGCGCCGATCAACCTCGTGCTGCGCAAGCGCCCGGAGGATATCGGGCTGCGACCGGATGGCGATGCGGCGCCATCGGCGACATCGGCCGCACCTCGCTCGAACGTCGTCGATCCCGTGTGGGCCAATACCGACTGGACGCTGCGCCGCGCGCTGCGCACCGCGCGATTCTGGTGGATTTCGTTCGGTTACTTCTGTGGCCTGTACGTCTGGTACGCGGTGCAGGTGCACCAGACCAAATTCCTGCTCGACATCGGCTTCAGCGCCAACGTCGCGGTGTGGGCGCTCGGTGTCGTCAGCCTGCTCGGCATACCCGGCCAGATCTGGCTCGGGCATCTTTCCGACCGGATCGGGCGCGAATGGATCTGGGCCATCAGCTGCGCCGGCTTTGCGATCTGCTTCGCCGCGCTGATCGCCTTGAAATTCGCAGCCGCATTGCCGCTGGTCTATCTCATGATCTTCACCCAAGGCGTGCTCGGCTACGGGCTGACCTCGGTCATGGGCGCGGTGGTGCTCGAAATCTTTCAGGGCAAGCAATACGGCAGCATCTTTGGCACCATCATGCTGGCGGCGCTGGCCGGCGGCGCGGCAGGCCCGTGGGCGACCGGGCTGCTGTACGATCTTTCAGGCAGCTATACGCTGGCGTTCGCGATCGGCATCGCCATCAGCATCCTGTCGGCGGTTGCGATCTGGCGCGCGTCGCCGGGCAAGGTGAGGGCGGTCGCGGGACAAATGCACAAGGCACATATCAAGAGCGGCGCGGGCTAGCTGCCGTAATTGCAAGGCGCTCGATCGCTGCCCATCGAGGGCCCGCTTCAATGCAGAGCGGTTTCCGCAGCACGCCTCACGCCGCTGAAATTCCCATCGCCCGCTGCAGGTCGCCGATGGCGCGAAAAAAGCTGTCGGGTGACGTGGTCTCGGGATCGATCAGGCGGTGCAGACGGAAACCGTCCTCCAGCGCCAGCACCAGCGCGCCGGCCCATGTCGGATTGAGGATTGTCGTCCTGCCGCTGTTTCTCGCCGTGGTCTCGATGATGTCGGTGACCAGTTTTCGCCGGGCGCGCAGCCGCTTGGCGAGTTCGGGCCGGCGTTTTTCGGCGCGCGCCACGAACAGGATCATTTCCATGTGCAAGAGGGGCGAGCGGCCGAGCGGATCCTGCTGGCTGCGGTCCATGGTCTTCAGCGCATCGATGAAATCCGCAAGGTTCTTGTGCTTCTCGAGCAGATCGCGGATGCGCCCGATGGATTGCTCGACGTGATCCTCGAGCATGGCGATGATCAGTTCGTCCTTGCTCTTGAAGTTCGAATAGAACGCCCCGCGCGTGAAGCCGGCCGCCGCCGCGATCGCCTCGATGCTGGCGCCGCCGATTCCCTGTTCCTCGAACACACGCGCCGCCGCCTCGAACAGCTTTTCGCGGGTATCGTCCCGTGTGGGTCTCGTTCGCACTCTTGACATCCGCCCAGTTTAGGCGAGAATGCAACTCAATACAATAATGTATCGAGTTTCAGTCGACCGGGGGAACGCGCTGAACTGCGCCAGCAACCAGTTGAGGTCACCATGAACGAGCATGTTCAGACTGCCAGTAGCGCGCCGTTGTTCAATCCGCTGTCCCCCGATTTCATTCGCGATCCCTATCCGCATTACGAGCGGATGCGCGCCACCGATCCGGTGCACCTGACGCCGCTCGGCGTGTATGTCTGCAGCCGCCACGCCGAGGCCAGCCTCGTGGTCCGCGACAAACGGTTCGGCAAGGACTATGTCGAGCGCACCATCCGCCGCTACGGTCCGAAGATCATGGACGAGCCGGTGTTCCGCAGCATGAGCCACTGGATGCTGCAGCAGGATCCGCCGGACCACACCCGCCTGCGCGGGCTGGTGGTGAAGGCCTTCACCGCGCGCCGGGTCGAGGATATGCGCCCGCGCATCCAGCAGATCGTCGATGAGACGCTCGACCGCATTATCCCGCAGGGCAAAATGGACCTGATCGAGGATTTCGCGTTCCGCCTGCCGGTCACCATCATCTGCGACATGCTCGGAATCCCCGAGGAGCATCGCGAGGTATTTTATACGAGTTCCCGCGATGGCGGGCGCCTGCTCGATCCAGTGCCGCTGACGCCGGAGGAGATCAAGCAGGGCAACGCCGGCAATGCGATGGCGGCGATGTATTTCCAGCAGATGTTCGAGCTGCGACGGAAGACTCCCGGCGACGACCTGATCACGCAACTGGTGCAGGCGGAGGAAGACGGCAGCAAGCTCTCCAACGAGGAACTGACCGCCAATATCATTCTGCTGTTCGGTGCCGGCCACGAGACCACCGTCAACCTGATCGGCAACGGCCTGCTGGCGCTGCATCGCAATCCCGACCAGCTCGCGCTGCTCAAGGCCAGGCCCGAGCTCATCACCAACGCCATCGAGGAATTCCTGCGATACGACTCCTCGGTGCAGTTGACCGGCCGGGTGGCGCTCGAGGATATCGACGATCTCGGCGGTAAACGCATCCCGAAGGGCGAGAGCGTGCTGTGCCTGCTCGGCTCGGCCAACCACGACCCCGCGGTCTATCCGGACCACCCGGAGCGGCTGGACATCACCCGGCCCAATGTGAAGCCGCTGTCCTTTGGCGGCGGCATCCACTTCTGCCTCGGCGCCCAGTTGGCGCGGATCGAGGCAGAAGTGGCGATTTCGACCCTGCTTCGGCGGATCCCGGACCTGCGGCTCGATGACGCGCTCAATCCGGAATGGCGGCCGACCTTCGTGCTGCGCGGCCTGAAGCGGCTGCCGGCGAGCTGGTAGCCGCCTCGCGGCGGTTTTTAGCCCCGGCGGCGGCCATAGCGTTTTCCAGCGAAACCCTGCCCCGGACCTGATCCGGGGTGGATCCTGGTTCGCGTAAAGAAAACGCGTCAAAACAAAAACCTAGAGCCCGGTTCTGATTTAATCAGAACCGGGGCTCTAGTTGGAGAGCCGGGTGGGGCGCCTGTCAGTATGACGCTGTGACTTCGCCGCACTTCTCTCTATATTCCGGGCTGCTCCGGGGCCGGGTTCGGCGTAGCGCGCCCTGCGCGCCGGGGCGGTTCAAGGGGAGATACCGTGCAGACGACGCTGCTCGGCCTGGCAATCGCCTTCATCATTGCGTTGATTGCCGCGCTTGTCGGGCCGTATTTTATTGACTGGAGCCAGTTCCGGCCGCAATTCGAGGCTGAGGCGACGCGGATCATCGGCGCGCCGGTCCGTGTCGGCGGCAAGCTCGACGCACGGCTATTGCCCGCGCCGTCGCTGCAACTGCACTCGGTCGCGGTCGGCGGCGCCAACGATCTCGGCAAGGTTCGCGCCGACAAGCTCGACGTGGAATTCAGCCTGGGCTCGCTGATGCGCGGTGAGGTGCGCGCGACCGAATTGACGATCAACGGCATGTCGCTCGATCTCGGGCTCGACGCCAAGGGGCGGATCGACTGGCCGGCGACGACCGGGACGGTCAATCTGGGGTCGCTGGCGATCGATCGGCTCAATCTCACTGGCCGCATCGCCTTGCACGATGCGAACAGCCGCAGCACGCTTGAACTCAACGACATCGCCTTTGGCGGCGACGTGCGCTCGCTGGCCGGCTCGATCCGCGGCGACGGCAATTTCATGCTGTCGGGCACGCGCTACCCGTTTCGGGTCTCTTCGGGGCAGGGGCCGGACGGCAACGGCACCCGCGTTCATCTCAATATCGATCCGGGGCAGCGCCCGCTCGCCATCGATCTCGACGGTATCCTGAATTTCGATACCCGCGCCCCGCGCTTCGAGGGCGCGATGACGCTCGTCGCTCCTCCCGGACAGAAGGGCAAGGGCAACGATCCACCGTGGCGTATCGCGGCGAAAGTCAAAACCGATTACTCGGCGGCCAGGCTCGAACAAGTCGAGGTGACCTACGGCGCCGAGGAGCGCGCGCTAAAACTCTCCGGCAACGGCGACATTCGCTTCGGCGCATCGCCGCTGTTGCGTGCGGCGCTTTCGGCGCGCCAGCTCGATGCCGACAGATTCGTCACCAAGGACAATGCCGCCGAACCAGCCCGCGCGTTACCGGCGCTGCGGGCGATCGCTTCGGTTACTCCGCATCTGCCGATCCCCGCGCAGATCGAACTCGCGTCCGAGCAGGTCATGCTGGGCGGACGCCCATTGCAGGACATCGCTGCCGAGCTGGAAGGCGACGCCAAATCCTGGCGCATCCACAGGCTGGAGTTCCGCGCGCCCGGCGCAACCAGGGTTTCGCTCAGCGAGGCCGGTGCGAAGAGCGTTGCGCCGGACCGGTTCAAGGCCGCGCTCAGCGTCGAATCCTCCGATCCCGAGGCGCTGCTGACCTGGCTGCAGGGCCGCGGCGAGATCGCCTATCGCAGCCAGAAGCCGCTTCGGCTGCGCGGCGACGTGACCGTGGCGCCCGAAGGTGTTGCCATCGACACCATGAAGGCTGACATCGAAGGCGGCACGGTGGAGGGGCGGGTGATGGTGTCGCACCGGCAAACCGATCGCGGCTCCCGGATCGATGCGGAACTGAAGGCGGAGCGTCTCGATCTCGATGCCGCCACCGCCTTTGCGCGGTCGCTGGCGGGACCGCAGGGCGAGTGGCCGGACGAGGGAAGGCTTTCCCTTGACATCGGCCAGGCCACCTCGGCCGGCCAGGAGCTTAGTCCGCTGCTCGCCAGATTGGCCTACTCGCCGGCGAAGTTGGCGCTTGAGCAGTTGAAGATCGGCCGGTTTGAGAGCGTGACGCTGGATGGCGCCGGCAATTTCGACCGGGCCAATGCGACCGGGTGGTTCGCGCTCAATTCGAGTGCAGCCTCGCTCGATCGGTTGACCAGCCTGATCGTTCCATTTTCTCCGGCACTGGCGGCGCGCCTCAATGCCATGGGGACCAGCCCGGGCCCGGCGCGCCTGAAACTGGCGCTCGACCTCACCAAGAATGCCGGGCAGTCGGATCGGGTCCAGGCACGCGCCGTCGCCGATCTGGATTCCACGACGCTCAAGGGCGTCACCACGATCACCGCTCAGCCGGCCGTCGCGGCGCTTCAGGGCACCGATTTCGCCGCACTCCGGCACAGTGAAGTCGGAATCGAGGCGAAATGGTCGTCCCAGCAAGGCCGTGCCTTGTTGGCATTGCTCGGCCTCGATCGCGCCGTCACCGCAGGCGATGGACCGGCGCAATTCGAGACTACCGCGACCGGCGCGTGGGGTGCGCCGTTGCGGCTCAAGGCAAAGATCTCGGGAACGGGACTCGATGCCGAAGCGGAAGGCTCCGCCGAACCTTGGGCGCAGGAGGCCAAGGCCAGTCTCTCCTTAAAAGTTCGCAGCGCCGATTTCGGGCCGCTGCTCGATCTCAAGCCGGCGGATACGTTGGCGCAGAACATCGGCCTGTCGTCACGCGTGCAGCTCACCGGCAACCGGCTGACCTTCGACGATCTCGACAGCAGCATCAGTGGTTCGCGCCTGCGCGGCCGCGTCGCGGTGACGCTCGGCGAGAAGGATATCGAGGGTGAAATCGGCGCCGAGCAGCTCGCGCTGGCGCCGGCCTTTGCCCTGGCACTCGGTGCTGCCGGACACGATGCTGCCGAGCCGCTCGGCGCTGGACTGGCGAAGGGCTGGCGCGGCCGGATCGCGTTTCAGGCGTTGCGCGGCGTGCTTCCGGGTGGAAGCGAATTGCGCCCGGTGAGCGGGGTGATCAAGAGCGACGGCCAGTCGCTGACCTTCGATGCCATCAAAGGCAAGATCGGCGGCGGCGATGTCACCGCCAGCATGGATGTCAAGCCAGGCGCGAACGGAATCGTGTTGAACGCGAGCCTCCAGTTCTCCGATGTCGACGGCACGGCGCTGCGCTATCGCAACCTCGCGATGCCCGCCGGCCGCGCATCGATGCAGATGACGCTGACGAGCCAGGGCCGCAGCGCCTCGGCGCTGGCAGGCGCGCTGTCCGGCAGCGGAACGCTGACGCTGGAGGCGGCCAGGATTTCAGGCCTCGATCCGCGCGCTTTCGAAGTAGCGGTCCGCGCCAATGACAGCGGGCAGGCCAAGGACGACGTCCGGCTGAAGCAGATCGTCGAATCCGCTCTTCCGGCCGGCGCGTTTGCGGTTCCTTCTGCGCAAATCCCGTTCACCGTCAGGGACGGCCGGTTTCGCGTGGGCGCCACGACGCTGGACGGCAATGGTGTGCGGGCCACCGTCTCCGGCGGATACGATATCGCCGCCGATCAGGCCGATATCCGCGCCGCGCTTTCCCTGACGATGACGACCGGGCGTCCGGAGATTCAACTGCTTGCCGTCGGCACGCCCGACGCGCTGAGCCGTAGCGTCGACGTTGCGCCTTTGTCTTCGTGGCTGGCGGTGCGCGCGATCGACCACGAAACCCGAAGGCTCGATGCCATCGAACGTGGCGAGCCGCCGCCGCCGGCACCACCGCCAATCGTGCTGCCTGCGGATGGACAATTGCCGATACCGGAGGCGGCGCCGCCGCCCGCGCCGGTGACCCCAAAGGGTCGCGACCCACGGCGGCCTCCGGCGAAGAAGACGACGGCGCCGCGTCCGCCCGTCGTCAATGCGCCGCCTGCGCCCGTCGCGGGCCAACCGCAGGTCGCGCCGTTGCCGCCGCCGATCGATGTGAGGCCCGCGCCGGGCGCCGCCAGGCCGAAGCCACGTCCGCCGCTTGCGCTGACGCCGCAGGTCGCCAATCCGCCGCCGCGTTCCAACTAAAGCGTTTTCAAGCGAAGTGGGAGCCGGTTCGCGTGAAGAAAACGCGTCAATCAGGAATCTAGCGCCTTTTCCGTTTCGATTACGTCGAAACGGAAAGACTCTGGCCGAGCGCAAGCTCCCGCCCGATTCCGATCGCCTGGAGAAATGTCTCGTCGTGGCTGACCACGATCAGCGCGCCGTCGAATCCTTTCAGCGCATTTTCCAGTTCCTCGATCGAGGTAAGATCGAGATGGTTGGTCGGCTCGTCCAGCAGCAGGAGGAACGGCGGCTGCGGGCGTGCGAAGACGCAGGCGAGGCCCGCGCGCAGCCGCTCGCCGCCTGAGAGCGTTGCCGCGATCTGCAGTGCCGCCCGGTTACGGAACGCAAACCGCGCCAGCGCGGCGTGCGCCTCGTTGGCCGAGAGCTCCGGATTCAGGCGACGCAGATTGTCGAGAATGCTCAGCCTGGGATCGAGCAGGCCGATGTGCTGATCGAGCACGGCAATGCGGTCGGTGAGGCAGTTGATGTCGCCGCTCGCGGGTTTCAGCTCGCCGGTGATCAAGCGGAACAAGGTGGTCTTGCCACTTCCGTTGGCGCCGCGGACGGCGATCCGATCGGGCCCGCGAACCCAAAATGACAGCGGTCCGAATAGATGGCGCTCCCCGAAGGCCATCGCCACATCCCTGAAGGCGATGAGTTCGCGCCCGCCGGGCAGATCGGTGCGCGGCAGATCGATCGAAAGCGGCGTCAGGATCTCGACCTGCGCTTTGGCCATCTCCAGCGCCTCGGTGCGCTCGCCGATCAGGCGGCCCGCGAGCTGGCTCTGGCGTGCGGCGCTGTTCTCGGCGCGCTCCTTCTCGCGGTCCATGAACATCTTGTCTTCGATGCCCTTGGCGCGCCAGGCGCGGCCGGCCTTGTCGCGTCGCGCCTTCTTTTCCCGCGCCTTCTGCAAGGCGCGTTCGGTATTGCGTAGGGCGTCCGAAGCGCGCTCGAGGTCCTCGGCGGCGCGGGCCCGGGCCGCCTCGCGCGCCTCGGCAAAGGCCGACCACGCGCCGCCGAATATGCTGATGCCGACCGGCGTCAGCTCGACGATGCGGTCGACGCGTTCCAAGAGCGCGCGGTCGTGGCTGGCGACGAGGACGCCGCCCTGCCAGCGTTCGAGCAACTGCGCCACGGCCTGCCGGCCACAGGTGTCGAGATTGTTGGTGGGCTCGTCCAGCAGCAGCAGGTCGGGCGCCTCGATCAGGAGGCGCGCCAGCGCGACCCGGGTTCGCTCGCCGCCCGCTCAACGAGACGATCGGGCGGTGCAGCGGCAACGACGGCAGTCCGGCTTCGGCCAGCGCCGCCTGTATCCTCGCTTCCAGTGTCCAGTCCGCCTCCGCCGCGTCATCGAGCGAGCCTTCGCCGCGCTCGAGCCGGCGCAGGCGGGCAAGGCCGGCGGCGACGCCGAGTGCTTCGTCGACCGTCAGCCGTTCATCGGTCAGTTGCGCGAGCATGCCGATCGAACCGATGCGTTGCAGCGATCCGCCTGCTGGTTCGATCCCGCCCGCGATCAGGCGAAGCAAGGTGGATTTGCCGCAGCCGTTGCGGCCGACAAGGCCGGTGCGCTCACGCCCCAGGGCGAGCGTCAATCGATCGAACAGCGGGCGTCCGTCAGGCGTGGCGAGGGAGATGGAATCCAGAACGAGAAAGGCAGGCATGGAGAGCTTCCGAAAATGGACTGAGATCGCGAGGCGCGGTCAGCTTTGCGATGTCCATTTCTCTCTCCAGGATTGCGCTGTAGGGCTTCTGTGTGGGGGCTTCTCAGTGCCTTCGTCGGGTTCCGCGCGCCGCTCTTGCGGGGAACCGCAACGCCCATCAATTAGATACGCATTGCCGTCATTCGTCCAGCCTGCCGCAAGGCACAACGTTTGCGCCGGTCCCGCGGGAATACTTGTTGCCCGGCGGGGTCTGTAGCTGCGGCTGGACCATGGATTCGCTCACGCAGGAAAGCCGGAGATTCGCATGATGAAATCAGCAATCAAGCTCGCAATGCTGGCACTGTTTTCAGTGGCTTTGATCGCTTCGCCGCCATTCGTTCCGGCCTTTGCAGCGGGCGGCGGCGGTGATCCACCTTCGGCCAACCCGCCGCCGCCGGACACCAGACCCGCTCCCAGGTCGAGCTCCAAATCCAAGAAGAAGCCCACCAAACAGTCGAGCGCCGACGATGCGGCGTTCCGGCAGGGATACCGTGCCGCGCATGCGACGATCTATGAGCGCAACGATTATGCCGCCGCCATCGGGCAGCTAAAGGCGCTCGGCCGCGATGACAACGCCGGCGTCGCCAATCTGATCGGCTATTCCTATCGCAAGCTCGGCGATTACAAGCTGTCGCAAGCCTGGTACGAGCGCGCGCTGAAGGCAGATCCAAACCACGTGCTGACCTGGCAGTATTACGGCCTGTGGCAGATCGAGCAGGGCAATCGCGACCAGGCGTCGTATCATCTGAGCCGCATCGCGGCGATTTGCGGCACGGGCTGCGAGGAGTATCGCTCGTTGGCCGCGGCGCTCGAAAAGCCGCCCGGCACCGGACTGGTTTATTGAGGTTGCGATCTGACAAGGCGGGCGCGCTTTGCGGCGCGTTCGCCTGAACGGGAAGGCGCCTTACGCTTGCGGCCGCGGCGCGTCCGGCGCGGCGGCCGGCATGGCGCGAGTGCGGAAGTAGTCGAGCACGAAGAGACGGATTGCCGAGGACAGATTGCCCTGCTGGCGATTGCTGTCGATCTCGCCGACCAGCTCAGACAGCGTCATGTTCCGCAGGCCCGAGATTTCCTTCATGCCGTTCCAGAAAGCCTCTTCGAGGCTGACACTAGTCTTGTGGCCGGCAACCACGATGGAGCGCTTGACGACGGGAGACTTCATGACGCGTCTCCATCATTGAGCTTGTGCTGGTCCAAAAGATCGCCGGCGCGATCCTTACGACGTTCATCGAGCGCGCGTTCGGCCTTGGTCCGGCCGAACCGCGCACGATTGGCATCGGCCTGCTTTGCCGATTGTTCCTTCTCGCTGCGCTTCTTGAATCGCTTCAGATTGATCACGTCTGCCATGTTCGCCTCCATCATCCGGCGACTCGAAGGCATGATAATTGATGACTTATGCAAAGGTCTTCGGGCAACGCGCCAGCAAACTCGGTGGTCATTCAGAATCCCCGTGTGGTCCTCTGTGATAACATCAAAAAATAAATTTCGCCCTGCGAAAACCGAATAATTCCTGCTCCTACCATGCGTCGACGCAATCGCGATAGATGATCAACCTCATTCTCTAGGCATGATCCATAATTTATATCTCTCACCCCGTAGTTTCCCGGGGGCAGCCGGCGATCAGCCCGGGTGTGTCATTTTGTCCGGCTGCACCAGTCGTTCGAATTCAGCGGCGTTCACAAAACCGAGGCGCACAGCCTCTTCCTTCAATGTTGTTCCGCGCGCGTGCGCCGATTTGGCGACCTTTGCCGCGTTGTCGTATCCAATCCTGGGAGCCAGCGCGGTGACCAGCATCAGCGAGCGCTCCATCAATTCGCGAATTCGCTTTTCGTCGGCGCGTATGCCCACCACGCAATGTTCGGTGAACGAACGCGCCGCGTCGGACAGCAGTTGGATGGAATTCATCATACAATATGCCAATACGGGTTTGTAAACATTCAATTCGAAATGTCCCTGGCTGCCGGCAACGGTGACTGTTGTCTGGTTACCGAACACCTGACAGCAGACCATGGTCATCGCTTCGCACTGGGTCGGGTTGACCTTGCCCGGCATGATCGACGAACCCGGCTCGTTTTCCGGCAGGATCAATTCGCCGAGACCGGAACGCGGGCCCGAGCCCAGCAAGCGAATGTCATTGGCGATCTTGAACAGGCCGGTCGCCACTGAATTGATCGCGCCATGCACCATGACATAGGCGTCGTTGGAAGCCAGCGCCTCGAATTTGTTGGGCGCGCTGCTGAAGGGCAGTTTTGTGATTTTCGCGACGTGCCTGGCGAACAGCTTTGCAAATCTCGGTTTTGAGTTGAGGCCGGTGCCGACGGCAGTTCCGCCCTGCGCCAGCGGAAACAGCTCTTTCACCGCGCTTCGCAGCCGCGCGATCCCGCTTTCGAGCTGCGCGGCGTAGCCTGAAAATTCCTGCCCCAGCGTCAATGGCGTGGCGTCCTGGGTGTGGGTTCGCCCGATCTTGACGATCTTTGCGAATGCCTTTTCCTTCTTGCGCAGTTCGCGATGCAGTTCGCTCAAGGCCGGAATCAGGTCGGCGATGATGCGCCCCGCAGCGGCGATGTGCATCGCCGTCGGAAATGAATCGTTCGACGACTGACTCATGTTGACGTGGTCGTTGGGATGGACCGGTTTCTTGGCGCCGAGTTCGCCACCGAGCATCTGGTTGGCGCGGTTGGCGATCACCTCGTTGAGGTTCATGTTGGTCTGGGTGCCGGAGCCGGTCTGCCAGACGACCAGGGGAAAGTGATCGTCGAGCTTGCCTTCGATCACCTCGCGTGCGGCGCGGATGATGGCGCCGGCGCGCCGCGCATCGAGCAGTCCGAGCTCGCGGTTGGCTTGTGCGGAGGCGAGCTTGACGATGCCGAGCGCATGGATGATCGCGATCGGCATGCGGTCCTGACCGATCTTGAAATTCTGCCGCGAACGCTCGGTCTGCGCGCCCCAATAGCGGTCGGCGGCAACGTCGATCGGACCGAAGCTGTCGGTCTCGCTGCGGGTGGATTTGTTTCCAGAAGTTTCTGATCGAGCCATGCGTCATGTCCGTTGCGCCGTGAAATGGCGGAACGTGTACATTACAGCGTAGCCGATATTCCCGCGCTTGGATTATTTCTTGCGGAAACGATCCAGCCGAACCACTTCCGCACCTTCGCCCGTCTTCGCCGGCTCATCCTTGCTTTCCTCGGCCGGCTCAGGCGCGGTGACGGGCAGGGCAGATTGAGCCGGAACGGCCGGCAGCTTCGCTGCGGATGCCTCTGTCGCGGTTTCCGACGGCTCGAACTGCAGTCCGAACTGCACCGAAGGATCGAGAAAACTCTTGATCGCCGCGAACGGAACCACCAGCCGCTCGGGGATGCCGCCGAACGACAGGCCGACCTCGAAACGATCCTCCGTCACCACCAGATCCCAGAACTGATGCTGCAGGATGATCGTCATCTCTTCCGGGTATTGCGCCAGAAGCCGCGGCGACAGCTTCACGCCATCGGCGGTGGACAGGAACGTGATGAAGAAATGATGCTCGCCGGGCAGGCCGTGTTCGGCGGCGTCGGTCAGCACGCGGCGCAGCACCCCGCGCAGCGCGTCGCGCGCCAGCACGTCATAACGGATATGATCGGTCGCCATGGTCGTCCTGTTACGTTGGATGGCCGCCGGTCGCCCGACTCGCCCCTTGCCTCTATGCTACCCCGATGGGAGCCGCAGGTCAGCAGCCGCGACGGAGCGAATTTGCGGCAGAATGGCACCGTCGGCCGGAAATGAAGAGAATAAAGTGGAGGCTTCTGTTGCCAGGTGCCTCCGAACCCCGCCTAGCGGAGCTTAACCCACTAGGACTTTAGACTTGGTCTTTCAAACTGCGTTACGCAGCCTGAGCAACCGGAGCATAGTTGTCGTTTGCAACTATTGCATAGCCCGATAACGGCGGAACCATACCGGGAAAAAACTCGCCCTTTACGCCCTCGTCGATCCTGGTTCGCCCCCGCCGAAACCCGCCTCGAAGGCGTGGGCTTGGGTGGAGGCGCCGGGTACTGCCCCCGGGTCCGAATGGTTTATTGCGACGGTCATTTATTTCCATAGCCGGCGAACCGGCACCCCCAATATAGGGTGCAAGTTTGGAGAAAAACAGGGGGCGAAGGCGCTGAACGGGTAGGGAACGCGGGCCCGGACTTTCGGTTTGATGTCGCTCAGTTGCGGTTTCGCCACGGAATCGACCATTCCCGAAATGGACGTTTGCGGTGGTGTCCCGGGCTGCATGAATTTTGACCACGCAAACATGCGGGTCATGGTGCGGATCTGCCATCTGTTCGAGGGTGCTGCGGTGCGCCAATCGAAAAAGTTGCGATCTGAGGCTTTGAGACTTCATTTGCCATCCGGCTCGGAAGCGTTTTTGGTTTTGCTGGCGTTGTCTGGTGAAACTCGCTAGGCAGTTTCCGGGACAAGCATCCAGGTTATCCAAGCAACGGGCTCGAAGCCCGCTTTGGGGGAGGAGTATCCATGAACGACACGCCGGGCCATACGCCGGTTGAATCCATCATGCCGAAATGGGTCCGCGGCCCGCAGGATTTTATCGGCGGCCTTGCGCTGATGGGTATCGCGCTGTTCGCCCTTTGGGCGTCCAGCGACCTGCAGGGCATGCGCGGATTTTCGTTCGGCGCCGGCACGGCGCCCCGGATGTTCGGATTTCTGCTGCTGGGCCTGGGCGCTGCCGTCACCGCTGTCGGTGTTTTGACCGAAGGCGCGCACCTCGCGAAATACCACTGGCGGGGTCCTCTGTTTGTGTCGCTGGCGATCCTGTCGTTTGCCTTCACGATCCGTCCGATGGGAATGATCTTCGCGGCCATGACAAGCTTCGTCATCTCGGCATGCGGAACATCGGAGACACGGTGGACGGAAATGCTGATCGTCGGCGCCTGCCTGACGGCGTTCTGCGCCCTTTTGTTTCCTTATGCGCTCGGCCTGCCTTTGCAGCTCCTGCCGACGTTCATGATCCGGTGAGGGCGTGATGGGTGATATTTTCTCAAACCTTGGCCTCGGCTTCGGCGTCGTTTTCAACCTCGTGCAGTGGACGCCGGCCTTTCTTGGCGGGACCTCCATTCCAATCCCCGTCAACATTCTGCTGTGCCTGATCGGCGCGCTGGTCGGCACGCTGGTGGGCGTGCTGCCGGGCATCGGCACTATCGCCACCGTGGCCATGCTGCTTCCGATCACGTTCGGCCTGCCGCCGGTGGGCGCGCTGATCATGCTGGCCGGCATCTATTACGGTGCGCAGTATGGCGGCTCGACCACGTCGATCCTGGTCAATATTCCCGGTGAGGCCGGGTCTGTGGTCACCGCGCTCGATGGCTTCCAGATGGCCAAGCAAGGCCGCGCCGGTCCGGCGCTGGCGATCGCTGCGATCGGATCGTTCTTCGCCGGCTGCGTCGCGACCGTTCTGATCGCCGTGCTGGGTGCGCCGCTCACCAAGCTCGCGCTGGCATTCGGACCCGCCGAATATTTCTCGCTGATGGTGCTCGGCCTGATCTTCGCGGTCGTGCTCGCAAAGGGCTCGGTGCTGAAGGCAATCGCGATGATCGTGTTGGGATTGCTGCTGTCGATGGTGGGATCCGACATCGAAACCGGCGCATCGCGCATGGCCTTCAACATTCCCGAACTGGCTGACGGTCTCGGTTTCGCCACGGTGGCGATGGGGCTATTCGGTTTTGCGGAGATCATCCGCAATCTCGATACCGGCGGCGAAAGCGATCGCCAATTGGTTCAGCAAAAGGTCTCGGGCCTGATGCCGACGATGAAGGATCTGAAGGATTCGGCTCCCGCGATCGGGCGCGGCACCGTGCTTGGATCGATCCTCGGCATTCTGCCGGGCGGCGGCGCCGTCATCGCATCGTTCGCGGCCTACACGCTCGAAAAGAAGATTTCGAAAACGCCGCAGAAGTTCGGCCGCGGCGCGATCCAGGGCGTTGCGGCGCCCGAAAGCGCCAACAATGCCGCTGCCCAGACCTCGTTCATCCCGCTCCTGACGCTCGGCATTCCGCCGAACGCGGTGATGGCGCTGATGGTCGGCGCGATGACCATTCACGGCATCGTGCCCGGTCCTCAGGTGATGCAGAAGCAGCCGGAGCTCGTCTGGGGCATGATTGCCTCGATGTGGGTCGGCAACCTAATGCTGCTCGTCATCAACCTGCCGCTGGTCGGCATCTGGGTGCGGCTGCTGCGGGTGCCGTATCGCCTGATGTTCCCGTCCATCGTGATCTTCTGTTCCATCGGCATCTATTCGGTGAACAACGCCCCGGTTGACGTCATTCTTGCCGGTGCGTTCGGGCTAGTCGGCTACTGGCTGATCAAGCACGATTTCGAGCCCGCGCCGTTGCTGCTCGGCATGGTGCTCGGGCCGTTGATGGAAGAGAACCTGCGGCGGGCGCTTCTGATCTCGCGCGGCGACTGGTCAGTGTTCCTGACGCGCCCGTTATCGGCGGTGCTGATGGCGATTGCCGCTGCCCTGCTGGTGCTGGCCGTTCTGCCAACGCTGCGCAAGAAGCGCGACGAGGTGTTCGTCGAGTCGGAGAATTGACCTGGAACTAACCTGCGGCGGTGCGCCGCAGGCCGAGGTCTGTTCGACCCCGGGTGAAATGCTAAAGAGCAAATGCCGGCTTGGGAGAGCCGGCATTTGTTTAAGGGCTGAAGGATTTCAACATGAACTGGTATGGACGCTCGCTTGCGAGCGGTTGCCTCGCGGCGCTTGCCGGACTTGCGTTGATGACGACGCAGGCGCTGGCGCAGGCCTATCCGACGCGCAGCATCACCATGATCGTGCCGTTCGCGGCAGGCGGTCCGACCGATGTCATCGCGCGCATCGTCACCGGCCATATGGCGCAGACCCTCGGTCAGACCATCATCATCGAGAACGTGGTCGGTGCCGGCGGCACCACCGCCACCGCCCGCGCGTCGCGCGCCGCCAATGACGGCTATACGCTGATCACCGGGCATATGGGCACGCATGCGGCCTCGGTGCCGCTTTACCCCAAGCTGGCCTATCATCCGGAGAAGGATTTCGAGCCGGTCGGACTGCTCGCCGGCACGCCGATCCTGATCCTGGCGCGCAAGGATCTGGCGCCAAAGGACCTCAACGAATTCATCGCCTACGTCAAAGCGAATGAAACCAAGGTCAACGCGGCGCATGCCGGGGTCGGCTCGGTCTCGAATGTATCGTGCGAGCTGCTGAACTCGGTCCTCGGCGTCAAGCCGATCGGCGTTCCCTTCAACGGCACGGGACCTGCGATGAACGCGCTGGTGGCCGGACAGGTCGATTACATGTGCGACCAGATCGTCAACGCCGTGCCGCAGATCAACGGCGGCACCATCAAGGCCTATGCCGTGGCGACGCCCGAGCGCAATCCGTCCTTGCCCAATGTTCCCACCACGACCGAGGCTGGCCTGCCGGCCTTCCAGGCCCAGGCATGGAACGCGATCTTCGCGCCCAAGGGAACGCCACCGGACGTCGTCGCCAAGCTGAACGCCGCGGTGGTCAAGGCGCTCGATGATGAGGGCGTGCGCAAGCGCCTGCTCGATCTCGGCAGTGTCATCCCGGCTGCCGCGGATCGCACCCCGGCCGCGTTGGGAACCCTGGTGAAGAACGAAATCGTGAAGTGGACACCGGTGCTCAAGCCGGTGAATTGATCCACATAATCAGGCGGATAGGCGAGGGGCGGGACGCAGGTTCCGCCCCTTGTCGTTTGCGCAGGGGATGGTCATTTTTCCGGGTATAATCGGTGTGCGAAGCCGAATCGGCGTGTCGATCGGATGTCCCGGCCGCTAAATTCGCCGTTCTGATAAAGGCCTGAAGCACCAGCCATGAACCAGTACCACGACCTGCTCGAACGGATCCTCTCTGACGGCGCGGAGAAGTGCGACCGCACCGGCACCGGCACGCTGTCGATCTTCGGTCACCAGATGCGGTTCAACCTGTCGGCCGGGTTTCCGATGCTGACCACCAAGCGGTTGCCGCTCAAGGCGATCGTGCACGAGTTGTTGTGGTTTCTCGCCGGCGACACCAACATCAAATATCTCAAGGACAATGGCGTTTCGATCTGGGATGAATGGGCCGACGCCAACGGCGATCTGGGCCCGGTCTACGGATCGCAATGGCGCTCCTGGCCGGCGCCGGATGGGCGCAGCATCGACCAGATTTCCAACGTTATCGACATGATCAGGCGCAACCCGGATTCGCGGCGGCTGATCGTCAGCGCCTGGAATCCGGCCGACGTCGACAAGATGGCGCTGCCGCCCTGTCACTGCCTGTTTCAGTTCTATGTCGCGAACGGCAAGCTGTCCTGTCAGCTCTATCAGCGTTCCGCCGACGTGTTCCTCGGCGTGCCCTTCAACATCGCTTCCTATTCGTTATTGACCATGATGGTCGCGCAGGTGACGGGATTGAAGCCTGGCGATTTCGTGCACTCGCTCGGCGACGCGCATCTGTATTCCAACCACCTCGAACAGGCGCGGCTGCAACTGACACGGCCGACGCGTCAATTGCCGGTCATGAAGATCAATCCGGACGTGAAGGATATCTTCGCGTTCCGTTACGAGGATTTTGCGCTCGAAGGTTACGATCCGCACCCGCACATCAAGGCCGAAGTGGCCGTATGAGCAGCGGTGTGAGCATCTGATGTCCCTTACGATCCGCCGCGCGCGGCCGGGCGAAGCTGGACTTGTCCTGTCCTTCGTGCGCGAGCTCGCCGAATACGAAAAGCTGCTGCACGAAATGGAGGCGACGGAGGCCGATATCGACGCAGCTCTGTTCGGCGCCAATCCACGATTGTTCTGCGAGATTGCCGAATGGGACGGAAGCCCTGCCGGCTTCGCGGTTTGGTTCGTCAACTTCTCGACCTTCAGCGGCCGCTCCGGGATCTATCTGGAAGATCTGTTCGTTCGACCTGCGTTGCGCGGCAAGGGCATCGGCAAGGCGCTCCTGGTGCATCTCGCCAGGGAATGCGTGGCAAACGGCTGGTCGCGTTTGCAATGGTCGGTGCTCGACTGGAACACGCCGTCGATCGAGTTCTACAAATCGCTCGGCGCGGAACTGATGGACGAGTGGACGATTTGCCGGGTCGGCGGTCCGGCGCTGACGACGCTTGCGCAAGGGACGCAATAATGGAAATCGTTCTCATCGTTGCGGTCGCGGAGAACGCCGTCATCGGGGCAGGTGGCGCCATTCCGTGGCGGCTGAAATCCGACATGGCGCGCTTCAAGGCGCTGACCATTGGAAAGCCCGTGGTGATGGGGCGCAGAACCTTCGCCTCGATCGGCCGGCCGCTTCCCGGACGGACCAACATCGTCGTCACCCGCGACCTGAGCTTTCGCGCCGATGGCGTGGTGGTCACCCATTCTTTCACCGATGCGAAGGCGATCGCCACCGGTGATGCGCTGCGGCGTTTCGCCACTGAGATCGCCGTGATCGGCGGCGCGGAAATCTATGCCCAATGGATGGAGGGCGCCGATCGCCTCGAGATTACCGAGGTGCACGCCCGGCCCGACGGCGACACGCGTTTCCCACCCGTCGATCCAACCGCCTGGGAAGAGGTGGCGCGCGTGCGGAATCCGGCCGGTCCCCGCGACAGCGCCGACTTCTCCTATGTGACATTTCGTCGGCGCAGGCAGCGTTAACCTCGCTAACCAATGTTCGCATTGACAATTGTGGCGTCAGGCATAGCTGCTTCGAGCAGTAAGCTTGCGTTGTAAGGGACCTAGCGGTCCCCTATAAAGCCGGGCGGATAT
This sequence comes from Bradyrhizobium sp. AZCC 2176, assembly GCF_036924645.1. Taxonomy (NCBI): domain Bacteria; kingdom Pseudomonadati; phylum Pseudomonadota; class Alphaproteobacteria; order Hyphomicrobiales; family Nitrobacteraceae; genus Bradyrhizobium; species Bradyrhizobium sp. AZCC 2176. The sequence continues at coordinate 4,139,730 of NZ_JAZHRX010000001.1, forward strand.
GCGAGGCTTAAGGCATCCTGCCCAACAGGCGGACCCGGGTCCCCCGCAGAGGAGAGTTTATATGCCGTGGAAGAATCAAGGCGGAGGCCCATGGGGCCAGGGCCCCAAGGGACCATGGGGCGGCGGTCCGCAATCGGTCGGGCCAAGGCCACCTGACCTGGAGGACCTTCTGCGACGCGGCCAGGACAAGCTGCAGCAGCTTCTGCCGGGCGGCCATTTCAGCGGCATGGGCATCGCGCTGGTGCTGGTCGGCGCGCTGGCGATCTGGGGATTGTCCGGATTCTTCCGCGTGCAGTCGGAAGAGCTCGGCGCCGTGCTGCGCTTCGGCAAGCACGTGCGCACGGTGGATCCCGGCCTGAACTATCATCTGCCCTATCCGATCGAAACCGTGCAGCTCGCGAAGGCGCTGCGCGTGTCCACGATCTCGGTCGGCATGACGCTGATCGACGATCCGGCGCGGCGCGGCCGCACCATGCGCGACGTGCCGGAAGAAAGCCTGATGCTGACCGGCGACGAAAACATAGTCGACGTCGACTTCACGGTGCTGTGGCGGATCAAGCCGAACGGCGTCGGCGATTTCCTCTTCAACATCCAGAATCCCGAAGGCACGGTGAAGGCGGTGGCCGAAAGCGCGATGCGCGAGGTAATCGGGCGTTCGCAGATCCAGCCAATTCTTACCGGCGCCCGCAACCTGACCGAGCAGGCCGTGCATGAGCTGATGCAGAAGACGCTGGATAATTACGGCTCAGGCGTCCAGATCACGCAGGTGCAGATGCAGAAGGTCGATCCGCCGGCGCAGGTGATCGACGCGTTCCGCGACGTGCAGGCCGCGCGCGCCGACTTCGAACGGCTGCAGAACGAGGCGCAGACCTATGCCAACCGCGTCGTGCCCGACGCGCGTGGTCGCGCCGCGCAGATCCTGCAGGTCGCCGAAGGTTACAAGGAACAGGCGGTCGCCGAGGCCAAGGGCCAGAGCTCGCGCTTCCAGAAGGTCTACGATGAATACAAGAAGGCGCCCGACGTGACGCGGCAGCGAATTTACCTGGAGACGATGGAGCGGATTCTCGGCGGGTCCGAAAAGCTGGTCTATGACGGCGGCAACTCGGCACAGAGCATCGTGCCGTATCTGCCGCTCAGTGAGTTGACGCCGCGGCGCCCGCCGCCGACGGCAGGTCAGCAGCAGAGCGGAGGCGCGCGATGAGGTCTCCGGTTGCAGGTATTGTCACCCTGGTCCTGCTATTCATCGTGGTGATCGTGGGCTACAGCTCGATCTTCACGGTGCAGCAGACCGAACAGGCGCTCGTGGTCCGGCTTGGCCGGCCGGTCGACGTCATCTCCGTGCCGGGCCTGAACTTCAAGGCGCCGTTCATCGACACCGTCATCAGCATCGACAAGCGCATCCTCGATCTGGAAAACCCGTCGCAGGAAGTTATCGCTTCCGACCAGAAGCGGCTCGTCGTCGATGCCTTCGCGCGCTACCGGATCAAGAACCCGCTGCGCTTTTATCAGAGCATCGGTTCGATCCAGGCGGCCAACATCCAGCTCACCACGCTGTTGAACGCGGCGCTGCGCCGCGTGCTGGGCGAAGTCGCCTTCATCAATGTGGTGCGCGACGAACGCGAGAGCCTGATGACGCGCATCCGCGACCATCTCGACCGGGAGGCCGATCAGTACGGTATTCAGGTGGTCGACGTGCGTATCCGCCGCGCCGATCTGCCGGAGGCCAACAGCCAGGCGGTCTATCAGCGCATGCAGACCGAACGACAGCGCGAAGCGGCGGAGTTCCGCGCCCAGGGCGGCCAGAAGTCGCAGGAGATCCGCTCCAAGGCCGATCGCGAGGCGACCGTCATCGTTGCGGAGGCCAATTCGACCGCCGAGCAGACGCGCGGCGTGGGCGACGCCGAACGCAACCGCCTGTTCGCCGAGGCCTATGGCAGGGATCCGGAGTTCTTCGCCTTCTACCGTTCGATGTCGGCTTATGAAACCGGGCTCCGCTCCAACGACACCCGCTTCCTGCTGCGGCCCGACTCCGAGTTCTTCCGCTTCTTTGCCAATCCGTCCGGCCATCCGCCGGCGGCTGCGACACCGAAGCCGTAGAAGCCTTAAACGCCCGGCCGGGATTACACGCGTTACGGCGAAGCGGGGACCCTCTTCGCCGGCATAAAAGCAAAAGAGCGCTCAAATAGCGGGGGGTTGCCATCCGATGAGGTCCATAGCGTTTGCCGACTTCCTCATCGGTGTGGGCATCCTGTTTGTGCTCGAAGGTCTGATGTTCGCCGCCAGCCCGGCCTGGATGCGCCGGGCGATGAAGAGCGCGCTGGCAACGCCGGACAATATCCTGCGGATCGTCGGCATCGTCTCGGCGGTTGTGGGTCTGCTCCTGATCTGGTTCGTGCGGCGGTAGGCTTTCACCTTCGAATGCGCCCCGGAATAACCGCAATAAGCGGGTGCAAGTAGCTGTGGCGTCAACGCAATCGTGAGCCGCCCGGGGCCGGTTTTTCGCCCGAATATCAGGTGCAGATGCTTGCGCCTCGGACCCGTTCGGGCGCACTGTGGACCAAATTTCTCTCTTTGGAGACAAGCCGACATGACCGGACCCGCCTTGAGCCGCCGCCTGTGCCTGATGGGGATTGCGATCTCGCTCAGCGCCGCCAGCTTGCTGGCCCCGGTGCCGGCCGGCGCGCGCGGGCCGGACGGCATCGCCGACATCGCCGAGAAGGTGATTGATTCTGTCGTCAATATCTCGACCTCGCAAAGCGTGGAGGCCAAGGGCGGGCGGCAAGGAGGCGATGCCGCAATTGCCGCCGGGCTCGCCGTTCGAGGAATTCTTCGACGACTTCTTCAAGAACCGCCGTGGCGGTGCGCCCAAGGGCGGCGAGCGGGGCGAGATGCAGCCGCCGCGCAAGACCAACTCGCTCGGTTCCGGTTTCATCATCGATGCATCAGGCGTCGTCGTCACCAACAACCACGTCATCGCGGATGCCGACGAGATCAACGTGATCATGAACGACGGCACCAAGATCAAGGCCGAGCTGGTCGGCGTCGACAAGAAGACCGACATTGCGGTTCTGAAGTTCAAGCCGGTGAAGCCGCTGGTCGCCGTCAAGTTCGGCGATTCGGACAAGCTGCGGCTCGGCGAATGGGTGATCGCGATCGGCAACCCGTTCAGCCTCGGCGGCTCGGTTACGGCCGGCATCGTGTCGGCGCGCAACCGCGACATCAGCCAGGGACCGTACGACAACTACATCCAGACCGATGCCTCCATCAACCGCGGCAATTCCGGCGGACCGCTGTTCAACCTCGAAGGCGAGGTGGTCGGCGTCAACACGCTGATCATCTCGCCGACCGGTGGTTCGATCGGCCTCGGCTTTGCGGTGCCGTCGAAGACAGTGGCCGGCGTGGTCGATCAGCTCCGGCAGTTCGGCGAACTGCGCCGCGGCTGGCTCGGCGTGCGGATCCAGCAGGTCACCGACGAGATCGGCGAAAGCCTCAACATCAAGCCTGCCCGCGGCGCGCTGGTGGCCGGCGTCGACGACAAGGGGCCGGCCAAGCCCGCCGGCATCGAGCCCGGCGACGTCGTCGTCAAGTTCGACGGCAAGGACGTCAAGGATCCGAAGGATCTCTCGCGCGTCGTCGCCGATACCGCGGTCGGCAAGGAAGTCGACGTGGTCATCATCCGCAAGGGCAAAGAGGAAAGCCGCAAGGTCACGCTCGGCCGCCTCGAGGATACCGAAAAGGTGCAGCAGGCCGCCGTCAAGAGCAAGGAAGACCCCGTCGAAAAGCCGGTGACGCAAAAGGCGCTCGGCCTCGATCTCGCCGCGCTGAGCAAGGACCTGCGCACCAAGTACAAGATCAAGGACAGCGTCAAGGGCGTGATCGTCACCGGTGTCGATGGCAACTCCGACGCCGCTGAAAAGCGGCTCTCCGCCGGCGACGTCATCGTCGAGGTGGCGCAGGAAGCCGTCGCCAACGCGGCCGACATCAAGAAGCGCGTCGATCAGCTCAAGAAGGACGGCAAGAAGTCGGTGCTGCTGCTGGTGTCGAACGGCGAGGGCGAATTGCGCTTCGTCGCGCTGGGCGTGCAGTAGGACGTCAAGATCGACGTGGCTGTGCTGGCTGCTCCAGATGACGATGTCGTCCCTGCGAAAGCATGCGAAAGCAGGGACCCATACGCCGCGGCGGCAATTGTTTTGGAAGACGTCAGCCATCTGCTTTTGCCGATAGGACAACGCGGTATGGGTCGCTGCGTTCGCAGGGACGACGCAGAATATTATCCCTCCACAAACTCCTCGCGCCGATAGCCCTGCGCGTACAACAGCGCGGTGAGGTCGCCGTAGTCGATCCGCGCGGCGGCGGCAGCCGCAACCGCCGGCTTGGCGTGATAGGCGACGCCGAGGCCGGCCGCCTGGACCATGCCGAGATCGTTGGCGCCGTCGCCGGCCACCAGCGTGTCGATTTCGTCGAGGTCGAAGGATTCGCGAAGCTCGATCAGCGTGGCCAGCTTGGCGGCGCGGCCGAGGATCGGCTCGGCCACTTCGCCGGTGAACTTGCCGTCGCGAACCTTCAGCTCGTTGGCGCGGTTCTCCTGGAAGCCGATTTTCGCGGCGACCGCGTTGGTGAACAGCGTGAAGCCGCCCGAGATCAGGCAGGTATAAGCGCCGTTGGCGCGCATGGTCATGACCAGCTCCCGGCCTCCCGGCGTCGGGGTGATGCGCTTTGCCAGCACCTCGTCGACCACGCCGGCCGGCAGATCCTTCAAGAGCGCAACGCGCTCGCGCAGCGCCGGCTCGAATTCGATCTCGCCGCGCATTGCCCGCTCCGTGATGGCTGCGACATGTGCCTTCAGCCCGGCGAAATCGGCCAGCTCGTCGATGCATTCCTGACCGATCATGGTAGAATCCATGTCCGCCAGAAAAAGCTTCTTGCGCCTGGCCGCGACTGGCTGCACGACAATGTCGATCGGCAAGTCGCCGCGCGCCTGTTGCAGGCGGGTTTCGATCGCCTTGATGTCATCAGGGCTCTTGACCTGTTGGTCGAAGCGAATGTCGACCGCGACCTCGTCGAACAGCCATTGCGCCGTGCCCGGCGAGGGAAGAACGGCCAGCGCGCCGTCGACGATGGTGGTGTCGAGCGCCGGATTGGCCGGGTTGCAGATGAGGGTGGCGACAAGGGACATGCAGGCGTATCAGCTAGATTTGAGCAAGGCCGTGCTTATCGCAGGGCCGACCGCCAGCGGCAAGTCGGCCCTGGCGCTCGAACTGGCGCAAAAGGCCGGCGGAATCGTCATCAATACCGACTCCATGCAGGTCTATCGCGATCTCCGCATCATCACGGCGCGGCCGTCGGCGGAGGAGGAGGCCAGCGCGCCGCACCGGCTTTATGGCCATGTTGACGCCGCGGTGAATTTTTCGGCCGGCGCCTGGGTGGCGGACGCCGCAAAGGTATTGGCGGAGGCGCGGGCGGAACAACGCCTGCCGATCTTCATCGGCGGCTCCGGCCTGTACTTCAAGGCGTTGACGCGCGGCCTTTCCGCGGTGCCGCCGATTCCACCCGAGATACGCGACGCCGTTCGCGCCCGGCTGGACCGCGAGGGCGTCGAGGCGCTGCATGCCGAACTGGCGCGGCGCGATCCGGTGTCCGCCGAACGGCTGAAGCCGCGCGACCGCACCCGCGTTGCCCGCGCGCTGGAGGTCGTCGAAGCCACCGGCCGTACGCTGCCCGACTGGCATCGCGAAGGCCTGCCGCCGCTGCTGCCACCGGGTGAATTCGGTGCACTGTTTCTGGCGCCCGAACGCGAGCAACTCTACGCGCGGATCGATGCGCGGTTCGGCGCGATGCTGGATGCCGGCGCGCTGGAGGAAGTCGCCGCGCTGGCCGCGCGAAAACTCGATCCCCTGCTGCCGGCCATGAAGGCCCATGGCGTGCCGGCGTTGATCCGCTATCTCGCCGGAGAGATCACGCGCGAAGAGGCCGCCGAAATCGGCCGCGCCGACACCCGCCATTACGCCAAACGGCAGTTCACCTGGTTCCGGCATCAATTGCCGGAATTTGAGTGGCTGACGCCGGACGCGGCGAGGCGGTGGGTGGCTGGAACCGAAAATTCCCCCTCGCCGAACCGTCGGAACACGGTTACACTTGCCAAATCGCGCTAAAGGCGTCCTTCCCTTGACTTTCGGGGGCCGGACGGTATAACCCGCGCAACCTTTGGGAAGTCCGAGCCGCCGAATGCGTAATATTATTACCAAACTCCTTATCGTAGTCGTACCCACGCGCACCGCCGGGGGTGGCTGAAGGCCATCCAAATTCAGGCGGTGTGCATGGGGCCTCTCGGGCCCTTTTTTTATTCCCTAGAGCATGATCCGGAAAAGTGGGAGCCGGTTTTCCGAAAAGATCATGCTCAAACAAAAAGACAGAGCGGGATGACGCTTCGAAGAAACGTCATCCACTCTGGAACTCAAAACCGAAGCAAGCCGCTGGCAACAGCGCATCCGGAGCAGACCATGACCGACAAGAGCCACGACCCCAATCAGATGACCGGTGCCGCGATGATCGTGCGCGCGCTCGTCGATCATGGTGTCCAGCACATCTTCGGCTATCCCGGCGGTGCGGTGCTTCCGATCTATGACGAGATTTTCCAGCAGAGCGAGGTCGAGCACATCCTGGTGCGCCACGAGCAGGGCGCTGGCCACGCGGCGGAGGGTTATGCGCGCTCGACCGGCAAGCCGGGCGTGGTGCTGGTGACGTCGGGCCCCGGCGCCACCAACATGGTGACGCCGCTGACGGATGCGCTGATGGATTCGATTCCGCTGGTCTGCATCACCGGGCAGGTGCCGACGCATCTGATCGGCAATGACGCATTCCAGGAATGCGACACCGTCGGCATCACCCGTCCCTGTACCAAGCACAACTGGCTGGTGCGCGACGTCAACGATCTCGCCAAGGTGCTGCACGAGGCGTTCTATGTCGCGACCACCGGCCGCCCCGGACCCGTGCTGGTCGACGTCCCCAAGGACGTGCAGTTCGCGGTCGGCACCTATCATCCGCCGCGCAAGGACGACGTGCACGTTTCCTACACGCCGCGCGTGAAGGGCGATGCGACGCAGATCCGGAAAGCCGTGGCGCTGCTGGCTTCGGCCAAGCGCCCGGTGATCTATTCCGGCGGCGGCGTCATCAATGCCGGACCCGAGGCGTCAAAACTGTTGCGTGAGCTGGTCGAGGTCACGGGATTCCCGATCACCTCGACCCTGATGGGCCTCGGCGCCTATCCGGCCACGGGGAAGAACTGGCTGGGCATGCTGGGCATGCACGGCACCTACGAGGCCAACATGACGATGCATGGTTGCGACGTCATGCTGTGCGTCGGCGCGCGCTTCGACGACCGCATCACCGGCCGTGTCGATGCGTTCTCGCCGGGCTCGAAGAAGATCCACATCGATATCGATCCGTCTTCGATCAACAAGAACATCCATGTCGACGTGCCGATCATCGGCGACGCTGCGAACGTGCTCGGCGACCTGCTGCAGGTATTCAAGGCGGAAGCGAAAAAGCCCGACATCAAGAGCTGGTGGCAGGAGATCGCCACCTGGCGCGCGCGCAATTCGCTCGCCTACAAGAAGAGCAATGACGTCATCCTGCCGCAGCACGCCATCCAGAAGCTGTTCGAGGCGACGCGCGGGCACGATACCTACATCACGACCGAAGTCGGCCAGCACCAGATGTGGGCGGCGCAGTTCTTCGGGTTTGAGGAGCCGAACCGCTGGATGACGTCAGGCGGCCTCGGCACCATGGGTTACGGCCTGCCGGCCGCGCTCGGCGTGCAGGTCGCGCATCGCGACAGCCTCGTGATCGACATCGCCGGCGATGCCTCGGTGCAGATGACGATGCAGGAGATGTCGACGGCGGTTCAGTTTGAACTGCCGATCAAGATCTTCATCCTGAACAACCAGTACATGGGCATGGTGCGGCAGTGGCAGCAGCTTCTGCATGGCAACCGGCTGTCGCATTCCTACTCCGAAGCGCTGCCAGATTTCGTCAAGCTGGCGGACGCCTTCGGCTGCGTCGGCCTGCAGGCGATCAAGCCCGGCGATCTCGACGGCGCGCTGAAGGAGATGATCAAGGTCAAGCGCCCGGTGCTGTTCGATTGCCGCGTCGCCGCGCTGGAAAACTGCTTCCCGATGATTCCGTCCGGCAAGGCGCACAACGAAATGCTGCTGCCGGTGGAAGCAACCGACGAAGCCACCGCCGCGGCGTTTGCCGGCGGCAAGGCGCTAGTGTGAGGTGATGCATTCACATGTTTGATCTCAGGGAGCTCGAACGCGCGCACGAGATCGTGGGGCAGGCGGTGCCGCCGACGGCGGCGCATGCGTGGCCGCTGCTCAGCGACCGGCTCGGCGCTGATGTTGTTGTCAAGCATGAGAACCACACGCCGATCGGCGCCTTCAAGGTGCGTGGCGGGCTGGTCTATCTCGATCGCCTGAAGCGGGAATCGCCGAACACACCCGGAATCATTTCCGCCACCCGCGGTAATCACGGGCAGAGCCTTGCTTTCGCAGCCGGCCGCCACGGCGTTCGTGCCGTCATTTATGTGCCGTCAGGCAATTCGGTCGAGAAGAACCGCGCCATGCGGGCGTTCGGCGCCGAGCTGGTCGAGCATGGTGCGGACTTTCAGGCGGCAGCCGAAGAAGCCCAGCGCCGCGCCCAGTTCGATGGCCTCCACATGGTGCCGTCGTTTCATCCCGACCTCGTGCTCGGCGTCGCGACCTACGCGCTCGAATTGCTGCGCGCGACGCCAGATCTCGACGTGCTCTATGTGCCGATCGGGCAGGGTTCTGGCATCTGCGGCTGCATCATGGCGCGCGATCTGCTCGGGCGCAAAACCGAGATCGTCGGCGTGCAGTCGACCGAAGCGCCGTCCTACGCGCTGTCGTTTGCGGCCGGCACGGTCGTGACTACTGAGTCCAGCAACACGCTGGCCGACGGCATGGCCACCCGCGTTCCCATCGCGGAGGCGCTTGCGGTCATCCGCAAGGGCGCCGCGCGCATCCTGCAGGTCACGGACGACGAGGTCGCCGTGGCGGTGCGCGCTTACTGGACCGACACGCACAATCTTGCCGAAGGCGCGGGCGCGGCTGCGCTCGCCGCCGCGCTGCAGGAGAAGACGAAGCTCGCCGGCAAGCGCGTCGGCCTGATCCTGTCAGGCGGCAATATCGATTTCGATCTGTTTCGGAAATGGGTCGCGCCGGTAGCGGTTGCGGCCGAAGCACGAGCGTTGACGTGATGATTGAGAGTGAGAGAGAAGCCGTCATGGCCGGGCTTGGCCCGGCCATCCACGACTTCTCTCTTGCGAAAATTTTAGACGTGGATGCCCGGGACAAGCCCGGGCATGACGAGTGAGAGATTGATAGGGACGACCATGAACCAGCCCGCATCCGCCTACTTCCTGGAAGAGCGCCACGATCCCAACGAGTCGCACACGCTCTCGGTCTTGGTGCAGAACGAGCCCGGCGTGCTCGCGCGCGTGATCGGTCTGTTTTCCGGCCGCGGCTACAACATCGAGAGCCTCACGGTTTCTGAAACCGAGAGCCAGAAACATCTCTCGCGCATCACCATTGTCACCACGGGCACACCGATGGTGATCGAACAGATCAAGCATCAGCTCGACCGCATGGTGCCGGTCTACCGTGTCGTCGACATGACGATCACCGGCCGCTCGATCGAGCGGGAACTCGCGATGGTGAAGGTGCGCGGCGGCGGCGACCACCGCGTCGAGGCGCTGCGGCTGGCGGATGCGTTCCGCGCCCGCGTGATCGACGCAACGACCGAAAGTTTTGTGTTCGAGATCACAGGCAATTCGTCCAAAATCAATCAATTCATCGATCTGATGCGCCCGCTCGGCCTGGTCGAGGTGTCGCGCACAGGGGTTGCGGCGATCGGGCGCGGGCCCGAGGGGATGTGAACATGCTGGCGCGTGACTGGTATTACACTCAAAGACGGCAGCTCGGGCTCGATTCCGCGGTTGCCTCGATCTACGACCGGCACGACGATAGCGACGATCGGGCGCGCGCTGCGCTGGCCATGCTCGGCGTGCAGCGCGGCTGGCGGGTGGCGGATATCGGTTGCGGCAACGGCGTACTGGCCTGCGAGGCGGCGCTGATGGGCGCCGAAGTCGATGCCATCGACATTTCCCCGGCGATGCTGGCGCTCGCCAATATCCAGGCCCGTGACCGCAAGGTCGCGATCCGCACCCAGCCGGCGGGCCTCCTCAGCTTTACCTATCAGCCGAATTCGTATGATCTGATCGTCAGCGAATTCACGCTGCATCATCTGCCGGATTTCTGGAAGGCGGTGGCGCTGGCGCGGATCTATACCGCGCTGAAGCCCGGTGCGAATTTCTACCTGCGCGACATCGTGTTCGTCAGCATGCCCGACGGCGCTGAGCGCGATGTCGAGCAATGGGCGGATTTCACCATCAAGAACCACGATTTCCAGCGCGAGGGCGTCGTCACCCATATGCGCGACGAATACTCGACCTTCGGCTGGGTGATCGAGCGCATGCTGACCGATATCGGTTTTGTGCTGGAATCGGTCGACTATCACGCCCCGCTGCATGGTACCTATCTCCTGCGCAAACCGAAGCCGGATCAACAGAGCTAGAAAAAAATGAAACCGGCTGATGTCTGCATCGCCGTGCTGGTCGCGGTGATCTGGGGCCTTGCCTTTGTCGCGAGCCGCATCGCGCTGAACGAGTTTTCGCCGGAATTGATGACGACGCTGCGCTTTTCCATCGCCGCCTTGCCCTGCCTGTTCGTGGCGCGGCCGAAGGTTTCATGGACGGTGCTGGCCTCGATCAGCTTCACTTTGTTCCTCGGCCAGTTTCTGGCGCAAGCCTTTGCCATTGCGCACGGCGTTCCCGTCGGCCTTTCCAGCGTGATCGTGCAGAGCCAGGCGCTGTTCACCATCGGCTTTGCCGCGCTGTTGTTCCGCGAGCGGCCGGGCGTGTGGCAGGCCGTCGGCATCGGAGTTGCCACGGCGGGCCTGCTGATGATCTGCGGCACCGTCGGTTACGATTTCAGCATCAGTGCGTTTGCGATCTTGATGATCTCGCCGCTCAGCTTCGCGGCCGGCAATCTGCTGCTGCGGCGCGCGCAGGGCGTGCCGATGTTCGACCTGTTCGCGTGGCTGTGCCTGGTCGCGGCAATTCCGCTGTTGGCGCTGACGCTGGTCAGCAACGGTCCGCAGCCGACCTGGCATGCGCTGACCCATATGTCGCTGACCGGTCTGATGTGCATGATCGGTCTCGGCGGCGTCTCCACCAGCATCGCTTACTGGCTGTGGGGCAGGCTGCTCCGGGATCACCCCGCCGCGCAGGTAGTGCCGTTCGCGCTGCTGGTGCCGTTCGTCGGTTCCGCCGCCTCCAGCGTGGTGTTCGGCGAAACCTTCGGGCCGCTTCGGCTGGCCGGGATGGTCACGGTGGTCGGTGGCATCGCCGTGATGTTGCTGTCGAGGCCACAAGTCCTGCCGAAAATCGCGTGAGCACCTAATGTCGCAGCCGCTCTTTATCGCCTTGGTTGTTTTTGCCGCAGTCATGGCGTTCACGCCAGGGCCCAACAACGTCTTGGTGCTGTCGTCGGGACTCACTTACGGCTTCCGGCGCACCCTTCCGCACATCGCAGGCATCGCGATCGGAGTTTCATTTATGGTGGCGGCCATGGGCCTCGGCCTGGGGACGATCTTCATCGCCTATCCGGTTTTGCAGACCGTTCTGAAATACGCCGGCATCGCCTATCTGATCTACCTGGCCTTTGGTATCGCGATGTCTGCGTCCGTTGCGCGAGGTCAGGACAGCCAGCGCGGCCCCATGACGTTCTGGACTGCGGCGCTATTCCAATGGGTCAACGTCAAGGGCTGGGTGATGGCGATTGGCATCATTACCGCCTATTCCGCGATTGCCAGCTTTCCCTGGAATATCGCGATGCAGGCCGCCCTGATGTTCGTCATGGGAGGGTTATCCTCGCTTGTGTGGGCAGTTTTCGGCAGTTCGCTGCGGCGGATCCTGCCGTCGCCCGGGGCCGTCAGGGCTTTCAATATCCTGATGGCCCTGCTGCTGCTGGCCTCGCTCTATCCAGTCTTGATGGATGCGTGATGCCGCACCGCGCCATGCATAAACGGGTTTTTTCCAGCATCGCCTGCTGGCTGTGGGGCAGGGCCGCTCCGGGATCACCCCGCCGCGCAGGTGGTGCCGTTCGCGCTGCTGGTGCCGTTCGTCGGTTCCGCCGCCTCCAGCGTGGTGTTCGGCGAGACGTTCGGGCCGCTTCGGCTGGCCGGGATGGTCACGGTGGTGAGCGGCATTGCCATCATGCTGCTGTCGATGCGTACCAAGATTTCAGAAGATTCGGCTTCAGAAAAACAAGCTCTGCCAAAGATCGCGTGAGGCCCCATGTCGCATTCGCTCCTGATCGCCTTCGTCATGTTCGCCACCGTGATGTTCTTCACGCCGGGGCCGAACAACATCATGTTGCTGTCGTCGGGGCTGACCTACGGCTTCCGCCCGACCATCCCGCACATCATGGGCATCACGGTGGGCTTCGCCTTCATGGTCGGCGCGGTCGGTCTCGGGCTCGGGACCATCTTCATCGCCTATCCGATTTTGCAGACCATCCTGAAATATGCCGGGGTGGCCTACCTGATCTATCTGGCCGCCCATATCGCAATGTCCGAGCCGCCCTCGGCGGATCCGGACAAACGCCACGGTGCCCGCCCGATGACGTTCTGGGGCGCGGCCATGTTCCAGTGGGTCAATGCCAAGGGCTGGGTGATGGTGATCGGCACTATCACCGCCTATGCGGCGATCGCCGTCTATCCCTGGAACATCGCGATCCAGGTCGGCTTAAGCCTGCTCCTGGGCATCCTGTCCTGCACCGCCTGGGCCCTGTTCGGCAGCGCGCTGCGGCCGGTCCTGACCTCCCGGCGGGCGGTGCGGGCCTTCAACATCGTCATGGCGGTGCTGCTCCTGGCCTCGCTCTATCCGGTCTTCATGGACGCATGATGCCGCACCGGGCCATGCATAAACGGGTTTCCTTTGACGCGGAAAATGCTCTAGACAACGCCGGAAATTCGCGGGCGCCCGGCGGTCCTATTCCCCCAAATGCCTGATTAACCGGCCGTTTTGGCCATCGATTGAGGAAACGACCATGCGAGTTTATTACGATCGTGATGCCGACCTGAACCTGATCAAGGGCAAGAAGGTCGTCATCGTCGGCTATGGCAGCCAGGGCCACGCCCATGCGCTGAACCTGAAGGATTCCGGCGTCAAGGAAGTCGCCATTGCGCTCCGCAAGGGTTCGGCCTCGGCCAAGAAGGCGGAAGCCGCCGGCTTCAAGGTGATGGAAGTCGCCGAGGCCGCCAAATGGGCCGACCTCGTGATGATGCTGACCCCGGACGAGCTGCAGGGCGACATCTACCGCGAGCACCTGCACGACAACATGAAGAAGGGCGCGGCGCTGGTTTTCGCGCACGGCCTCAACGTCCATTTCAACCTGCTCGACCCGCGCGCCGATCTCGACGTGCTGATGATCGCGCCGAAGGGCCCTGGCCACACCGTTCGCTCGGAATACCAGCGCGGCGGCGGCGTGCCCTGCCTGATCGCGATCGCCAAGGACGTCTCGGGCAACGCCCATGACCTCGGCCTCAGCTACGCCTCGGCGATCGGCGGCGGCCGCGCCGGCATCATCGAGACCACCTTCAAGGAAGAGTGCGAGACCGACCTGTTCGGCGAGCAGGTGGTGCTCTGCGGCGGCCTGGTCGAGCTGATCAAGGGCGGCTACGAGACGCTGGTCGAAGCGGGCTACGCCCCCGAGATGGCCTATTTCGAGTGCCTGCACGAGGTGAAGCTGATCGTCGACCTGATCTATGAAGGCGGCATTGCCAACATGAACTACTCGATCTCCAACACCGCCGAGTACGGCGAATACGTAACCGGCCCGCGCATCGTCACATCAGAGACCAAGGCCGAGATGAAGCGCGTTCTCGCCGACATCCAGGGCGGCAAGTTCGCCCGTGACTGGATGCTGGAGAACAAGGTCAACCAGACCTCGTTCAAGGCGACCCGCGCCAAGCTCGCCGAGCACCCGATCGAGGAAGTCGGCGCCAAACTCCGCGACATGATGCCGTGGATCAAAAAGGGCGCGCTGGTCGACAAGACCAAGAACTGAGGGTGGTCGGATCCGGTAGGGTGGGCAAAGCCAACGGGTCGCGCGAATGCGCGCCCGATAACAGGCTCCGCGTGCCCACCGTGCAGGATGACCAAGTGGATAGATGGTGGGCACGGCGCAAAGAGCGCCTTTGCCCACCCTACAAAGCTCGCTCGCGCTGCAACACGAAATCTTAAGCGTTGATCGGCATTATCCGGCGCGATCGCAAACGCGGTCTCGCAGTTTCTTCGAAGAATTGATGGCTCAACCAGATTCTTCAACGCGCCGCGCCGGGTGCGCCGCCCGAGCCGAAACGAAGAGCTGACGCTTCATGCACATTCTTGGTGCGAAGCAATTCAACAAATACATTAGCGACGGAAAAGTCAGCGTTTACTGAGCCAAAGCGCGGTTGCTTAATCTGCGCTCTCATTCGTGAAACGAGTTCGACGGCGCACTGAACACCAGGCTGGTATCGGTTTCTTCATTCCGAACGTCTCACGTGTTGGATCGGCACGCGGCCATCGGCAATCGGAGCTGGCGGCAGACCGGCAGGCGCTGGCCGTTTCCGCCGGCGCGCTTCCCGTGGCTGGATCGCGCGCTGGATGGTCTGTGACCGGTTCGGACTTTGCGCGCGCCGTGACCACGGCGCGCAGGCAAGACTCAATTCGTCCGCTCAATTCGTCCGGATGATCGGTTCTTTCTCGATCTTGTTGTGCAACTGCCAGAAGCGGACGGTGCGCTGGGCCGTTTCCATCGACAGTTTGCGGAAATCACGTTGCGCGATCTCCAGCGTCTGTTCGCTGATCGCAGGCTTGACCGGCCGGTTGCGCAGGATGGACTCGACCGTCGGCCAGTTCAGGCGTGCGGAGCGGCAGGGAATCAGGATCAGGTCGGCCCGCGGCCCTTCCATCAGCCGGGCCGTCATTTCGACCGGCATTTCGTTGAGAACCGCAAGCGCCACGGTGACCTCGTCGAACTTGTTCGACTCGGCGAATTTGTAGACCGCCGCGTCGTCCAGCTCGTTCAGCCCCTTCATCAGCTTCACGAGCTCCTCGGCAACGCCGAAGCTGCGGCTCGGGGGCGGAGCCTCGCGGGCGATCTCGTTCAAGACCCGCTTGATCTCTTCCTGGACGGTGGGCGGCGCGATCGCTAAAAGCCGGGCGCGAACCGCATCCTTGGCGCGGCGCAACAGGTCAGCAATGAACTTTGCCGGAAAATCGGCGCGCAGGCTGAGGATTTCCACCAGTTCGTCGTCCGCGCCGGCGCGGGCGACGATCGTGGAAAAGCCCTGGTCGGAGAACTTGGCGCTGGCGTTGTTGGCGAGTTTTCGGATCACCTGGCCTTCGCCGCGGTCGACGATGACGTCGGTGACGGCGGCGGGCAGTTCGGCACGGCCGGAAATGGCGAGCAGGTGATCCTGCCCTTTGCTGCTGGCGATCTCGACCAGCACGTCGGTCCCGAGCCGGCTGGAATTGGCAAGCACGGTGCCGGCGACTTCGATCTCGTCGTCCCAGGCAAGATGCTGGATGACCTCGAACGGGGCGTAGTCGAGCGGCGCCAGCCGCTTCGAGAGTTCGGCCTTGGCGCGCGTTTCGACGCGCGCGATCAGGAGGCAGAGCACGTCGTCGAAGACCTTGACCTGGTCGTCGCTGAGACGGTCTCCATCATGGAGGAAGAGGTCGGTGACCTGCCGCAGGGTTTCCACCCGCTTGGCAGACGAGCCGCCTCTGACGGCATCTTCGAGTTCGGCAATGATCGAGTGCGCCGGCTGTTGCACCATTGTGGGCAGCCTGTCTGGTTGTTGAAGGGTTGGCGTGCACAATGACGAGCCGAGCCTTACGCTCGCGTTAAAGGCCAGAACCGGTAGAATACAGATCGACTGCACGTGAAACAGGCAAGCGACCGGCTACGGTCGTGGCAGACATACCGGCGTTGAAGCACGCCGCGCATTGCAAACGCCGCGTTCCGAATTGCTTTACCAATGCGATCGGGACGTATGCGGCGATTTCACGCGATAATTCGCCGATGTCGAACCGCATCATGCATGCGCCACCGCTTCCGGTATCCCGGTCCGGCTGCTATCCTCTCTAAACCGTTCCCGGGATAAATCGAATAGCAACTTGCCGAACAAGACACCGTCAAGGCTGGCCGCACCCGCGGAGGAAGCTCACGCAGCCAGCGCTTAAGCATTCCTTCACGACGAACTTCATTAAACCTCTCACAAGGGCTTGGGTCATGAGATCTGTTGTCATCACCGGCGCGTCCACCGGTATCGGCTGGGCCAGCGCGAAACTGCTGCTCGATCGCGGCTTCCGCGTGTTCGGCAGCGTGCGCAAGCAGGCCGACGCCGACCGCCTGAGGAGCGAGTTCGGGGCGAATTTTTCGCCGCTGATCTTCGACGTCACCGATGAAGCCGCCGTGCTGTCCGCCGCGCGCGAGGTCCGTAGCGCCCTCAACGGCGAAACGCTCGCCGGCCTCGTCAACAATGCCGGCATCGCAGTCTCAGGTCCCGTGCTCGAACTCGCCGCCGACGAATTCCGCCGCCAGATGGAGGTCAATTTCATCGGGCCCATCATTGCGACCCAGGCGTTCGGGCCGCTGCTCGGCTCCGATCCGGCCCTGAAGGGACCGAAGGGGCGGATCGTGATGATCTCCTCGGTCGCCGGCAAGAACGGCAACCCGATGACCTCGGCCTATTCCGCCTCCAAGCATGCGATCGAGGGACTGTCGGAGAGCCTGCGCCGCGAACTGATGCTGTTCGGGATCGACGTCATCATCATTGCGCCGGGCGCGGTAAAGACGCCGATCTGGAGCAAGGCCGAGGAAGTCGACATCTCCGCCTACAAGAACTCGCCGTATTTTCCGGCGCTGGAGAAAATCCGCGCCTTCATGCTGGGCCTTGGCGCGACCGGATTGCCGGCGGCGACGATTGCCGAGAAGGTGTTCGGGGCATTGACGCTGCCGAACCCCAAGGTGCGCTACGTGATCGCGCCGGATCCGATGCGCCAGTTGATGGCGGCGGTGCTGCCCAAGCGTACCCTCGACAGGATCATCGCCAAGCGCCTCGGATTGACGCCGCAGGGATGAGTATGACGCAAGCGCGCGCCAAAGAACGCGAAGGCCTCGTCCGCCAGTGACGACGGGAAAGAGCAGAGCGGAGCTGACGCAAATCGCCGACGACGCGCTTCGCAGCCAGCCGGGATGCGAAACGGCATCGGTCCCCGCCGTGCGCGGGCTTCCCAACATCCGCGAGGGCCGGAATTGGGAAATCCCCAACGTGGTGCTTGGCGACAGCCTGATCAGCGACGTCGACCGGGCCGTCATCACCGTGCACCGCCGGCTGGGACGGAAATACCATCTGCTCGGGGATGACTAGCTAGGGCGCGTACTCACAAATTTCGGTCAGGTCCACTTTGCGGCTAAAGCGGCGTGGTTGCTGCGCGGCAGCGAAATGGCGCTTTTCCACAATAGGCGCATGACCATCTATCACCTGCGACCCGTGTCAGGTTTGTAAGTGCCTGACCGGATGGCTGTGGCAGCCACGAATTTATTCTCTAACAAAGATATGAGACTTTATCTTCCACTGTCCGTCGGGTTGGCGTTCAAGGAGTCTCACAGTGCTGCCGGAAATTGACGCCGCCTTCTCATTCACCATTAACGTGGCCGTGAAATGAGACGTGGTATAGGCGTAGTTCCCGATGGGTAGCACATCCACCAGCTCAAGCTTGTGATTTCTGACGCTTCTTCCCCGCCCAGCAAAGAAATCACGGATTGCCAAAGGGCCGGTGACGGGCTGCGCGCCAGGCGGCATCAATCTGCCGTCAGCGGTGTACAATGGTAATAGGGCATCGAAGTCTGCGTTGTTAATGGCGGCATCCCATTGGGCGTTCATCGACGCCACCTTATCTGCGAGCGGATCCGCCAATACTTGACTGGCGTGGCTGACAATCAGAAGAAGGGCGAATGAAATAAGCGAAATGCGAGTCATCTTTGCCTCCTTTTAGCTGAGATGCTTTTCGCGTGAGCGCATTCGCAGCTACTACTGGGGGAAGCGCTAGTCCAAAAACTGGACTGAAGAGGGTGTTCTTAACTGGCTAAGGTTTGATCTGCGGCCCGCAGGCGCCTCATGGCATACTTGCTGCGTGGGAACCAAGCCGGCATGCTCTTCACAAGATGGTTAGGACCGTCGATCTCAATCTTACCGAGCTCACACGCCCGTAGCAGCGGTTGGTCGCCCATGAAAATCTGCACAAGTGTCAGCAGGCTCGAATAGAGGCTGATATCGACCTCGAAGCCGGGATCGTTCCAGCAGAGATCGGCATCCTCCTTCTTCACAACAAACCACCAGCGCTTCGGCCGAGCGTCCGCAATCTCGATGTACAGCACGAAGTCGCATGGAATGTGCTTTAGATCGAACGAACGGCGCATATTCCACATGAGCCGGCCCGCGTGGAGTTCGTCGGGCGTGAGCTGGCTGCGCGCCCACCTGTGGCCCCAATAGCCCAAGGCATCGATAATTGGCCGCGCTTCTCTGGCCGCTTGGGTTGGGTGGTACTCCGAATGCCCATTATCACCTGATTGGCGTGAGATTAGCCCGGCTTCTTCTAGCGTTTGCAGGCGCTTAGAGAGGAGGGTCGGCGACATCTGGGGGATGCCGCGGCGAAGCTGGTTGAAGTGGCGGGACCCTAGCAACAGCTCGCGGAGCACGAGCGGAGTCCACCGCTCAGTGAGAATTTCCGCAGCTTTGGCTACGGGGCAAAATGATCCATAGCCTTTCATGCGAGAATTTTAGCATCACGGGGGTCAGCAAGGTAGTCCAGTTTTTGGACTAATCGCAGGCGCGTCGGTATCGAGGCTCTCCTGCTGCGCGAGATTCTTGAGACAGGTACCAAATGTCGCAGTTTGAGGGGTGGCTAACTCACCCCGTCCGCACGGTCGCCTGCGCGCGCGGCGCCATCGCGATCATCCGCAGCGCGAACACGGCGATCAGCGGAACGAGGAACAACGCATAGAGCGGCATGTCGGGAATTCGCTTGCCGAACGACACCATGAATTGGAACAGCAGGTAATAGCCGCCGACGAGATGCAGCCGGCGCCAGGCGCGTGCGCCGATCGCGGCTGCGGTGCGGTCGAACGAGGTGGCGGTCATCGCGATGATGAAGGCGTAGCCGATGCCGCCGAAAATGTAGGAGGCGGTCGAGGTCGCCGCCGCATAGCCTGCGGGATCCATCACGGCGAAGGCGGCGATGGCGACCGCGTGGATCGCGTGCGAGGCCGCGAAGCTGACGCCGAGATAGCGGCGGTTGCGGCGCAGCCATCGCGTCGACGCATTCGGCCACAGGTGGGCCAGCGCGGCGGCCGAAAAGGCGAGGCAGAACAGCACCAGCGAGGTCCGCGCGGTGAAGCGGATCACCATCCGCACGCCGTCGACCTCGAACGAGCGCATGCCGGCGATCCAGATGCTGAGGACCAGCAGGGTCAGCGCGAGTAGCGCGAACAGCCGCCAGCCATCGAACCAGTTTTGACGTGTCGGCATGTTCGTTTCCCCCATCGATTGCAATGACGCGGATGCGCAATGTAATCGCCAGTTACATATGCCCATGCCGAATGGTCAATCCGTGTAATCGGTGCTTACATTCACAAGGCGGTGATGCTAGGAGAGGGCATGCGCCCAGCCGCCAAATCTCCTGCCGCGAAATCGCCCCCGGCCGAACCGCGCCGCCGCGTTTCGCGCGCGCCTGCGGCAAAGCCGTATCACCACGGCGACCTCCGGCGCGTCCTGATCGACGCCGCGCTGCAACTGGTCGGCGAGGGTGGGGCGGCGGCGGTCAGTGTCCGGGAGGCCGCGCGCCGGGCTGGCGTCTCACCGGGGGCACCGTTCCGGCATTTTCCCAGCCGCGACGCCCTGATGCAGGCGGTGGCGGAGGAGGCGCAGCGGCGGTTCCGCGCCGAGATCGAGGCGGCGTCGGCCGAGGCGCCTCCCGGCGATCCGCTCGGCCGCTTTCGCTGCCTCGGGCTCGCCTACCTGCGCTGGGCGATGCGCAACCCGACCCATTTCGAAATCATTTCCAGCCGCCGCTTGTTCGATCACGACCGGGCGGCCGCCATCAGCCGCGACAATGCCGAACTGATCGCACTGACCGAGCGGACGCTGGCGGAGGCCTTTGCGGCGGGCCAGCTTCGGCCGGCGGACCTCAAGCAGGTTCAGATCGCCGGCCGGGCGCTGGTCTATGGCTTTGCCCGGATGAATATCGACGGCCATTTTCCGCGCTGGGGCGTCGCCGGCTCCGAGGCCGAGCAGACCGCCGAGGCGATCCTCGACCTCTTCATCGAGGGCATTGCCAAGCCCTGATGCCGTCATTCCGGGGCGCGAAGCGAACCCGGAATCTCGAGATTCCGGGTTCGATGCTTCGCATCGCCCCGGAATGACTACCCCGTAAGCGCCCCCGCAGCGGCAAATTCATTGCGCGTTCATGATGATTCCACTACGTTTTTATGACACGGCACAGGTTCCGGCTGGTCGTGCGTCTCCTGGTCTGTTGCCAGCCAAGGCTTTGTATTGCGCCGGGTCATGTTGCGTTGCCTCCCATGGCGCCCGCGCCAAATCCAGGGCCCTCCACTGCCACCCTTGTTGCCGGCTTAGCCGCCATTGGGTTCTGGCGGCTTTCGGCCGTCGCTGCACCGCACATGGCCGCGCTGGCCATCATGCTGCAGACCGAAGCCGATTTCGGCGGCCGCATGGGTTTTGTGCTGGCCTGGGGCATCCTGAACTTCGCCTTTATCGCGCTCCTGCGGCGTCCGGCCTTGTCGGGCGCGCTGTCGCTGACGCTGGTCGTGCTGCTGGTGCTGCTGTCGCGGCTCAAGCACGACGTCGTGCAGATGACCGCGAACTTCGTCGACCTGATGGTGATCGACCGCGACACCGCGGCCTACCTGTTCACGATCTTTCCGAACCTGCGCTGGAGCGTGGTCGGCGCAGCGCTCGGCATCCTGCCGCTGATGTACGCGCTGTGGTGGCTCGATCCGTTCCGCATCCGCCGCCTGCCGGCGGCCGCCGGCCTCTTGGCCTGTCTCGCCGTGCTGACCGGGCAGGCGATGGCCTGGCCGGACGAAGCCTGGCGCGGCTATTACGATGACGGCTATCTCTCCAAATTCGCCCGTTCCGGCGTCACGGCGGTTTCCGACTTCGTCAATTACGGCTTCATGGAATCGGAGGCCGTCACGGCCGAGCGGCTGAAGATGCCGCTGGTCGATTCCTGTCATGTCGCCGGCCGCCGCCCGCACATCATCATGATCCATGACGAGTCGAGCTTCGACATCCGTCAGGCCAACGGCGTCAAGGTGCCGCCGGGCTATGGCAGCCATTTCAAGTCGTTTGATGGCCGCGAGCGCAAGTTCATGGCCGAGAGCAGCGGCGGCGCAAGCTGGATGGCCGAGTACAACGTGCTGGCCGGCCTGTCGTCGCGTTCGTTCGGCCGCTTTTCCTATTTCGTCACCCGCATCGCGTCCGGGCGGGTCGAGCGCGGGCTGCCGCTGGCGCTGCGCCGCTGCGGTTACACCACGATCTCGCTCTATCCGGCCTACGGCGCCTTCATGGGCGCGCGCGGCTTCCAGACTTCCACCGGCATCCAGCATTTCTATGACGCGCGCGCTCTCGGCGCGAAGGGCATCGAGCCGGACAGCTTCTTCTACGACAAGGCCGTGGGGCTGATCGCCGAGCAGCCGGCCAACACGCCGCTGTTCACCTTCGTCTATCTCGCCGCCAACCATTTCCCCTGGGAAACCAAATTCCGCCCGGACCTGCTGCCGTCCTGGCGCAAGCCCGGCAACGAGCCGGTGGTCGACGAATACCTGCGCCGCCAGACCATGAGCGCCGGCGATTACGCGGCGTTCGTCGCCAGCCTGAAGAAGAAGTTCCCGGCGCAGCCGTTCCTGATCGTTCGCTACGGCGATCACCAGCCGGAGTTCTCGTCGAACCTGCTGGATCCCGGCCTGGACGAAGCCAGGCTCGCCCGCAAGTTCGACACCTACGACCCGCGCTACTTCACCACCTATTACGCGATCGACGCCATCAATTTCGAGCCGGTGAAGAGTTCCGCGGTCATGGACAGGATCGACGCGCCCTATCTGCCGCTGGTGGTCCAGGAAGCCGCCGGCATCCCGCTCGACCCGTCCTTCGAGGAGCAAAAGAACATCATGCTCCGCTGCAAGGGTGTATTCTACGCCTGCAAGGATGGCGCCGAGGCGCGCAGGTTCAACCGGTTATTGATCGAGGCAGGTTTCATCAAGGGGCTTTAGAGCATGTCAGTTGTTGCGGGACCCGGAATGGGCGAAAGCCTCCGCGCGGAATCGCGCGGCGTCCGGTTCTTTGCGCTGGCTGGCCTGATCGCTGCCGTGCATCTGGCGGGGCTGGTGGTCCTGCTGACCACCGAATACGGGCCGTTTGCGATCACGCTGTCCGTGCTGGCGTGGGTCTTGGTCAACTGCCTGCTGCTGGTCGTGCTGCAGCGGCCCGGCGTCTGCGCCGCGCTGGCGCTGGCCCTCATCGTGGTTCTGATCGCGCTGTCGCACTTCAAGTTCGGGGTTCTGCAGTTGACGCTGACGTTCCTCGACTTCCTGATCATCGACCGCGATACGTTTTCGTTTCTGTTCTCGGTGTTTCCGCGATTGCAGATGCAGTTGATCGCGGCAGGTCTCGTTGCTGTTCCGCTGTTGTGGCTGATCTGGCGTTTCGATCCGTTCCGCGTACGCCGCCGCTTTGCGTTGACGGGCGTGGCGGCGACGACGCTGCTGATCGCGGTGATGTCGGTCGCATCGCCCGAACTGGCATGGGAACCGTTCCAGGGCGTCAATCACATTTCCAATCTGGCGCGCTCAGGTGTGGTGGCGGTGTCGCGGCTGGCGTCGACGGGATGGATTGAGGCCGATCCGCCGGCGAACGGCCCGCTCAGCCTCGCGCGCGACGCCCACGCCGCCGGCCTGCCTGCGCTGCCGTCAGGCGGGGCCTGCAATGCTACGGCCAAGCGGCCGCACATCATCCTGCTGCTCGATGAGTCGAGCTTCGACGTCACCTCGGCGCCCGGCATCAAGGTTCCGGCCGGATACACCGATTATTTCAAGTCGAGCGACGGCAAGCAGCGGACCATGATCGCGGAGTCGACCGGCGGCCCGACCTGGTACACCGAGTTCAACGTGCTGACCGGCCTGTCGGCGCGCTCGTTCGGCGATTTGAAGTTCTACGTCACGCGCATCACCGCCGGCCGCGTCACGCGCGGACTGCCGCAGGCGTTGCAGAATTGCGGGTACAAGACCGTCTCGCTCTATCCGACCTATGGCGACTTCCTCAGCGCGCGCGCCTTCCAGAAGGGCACAGGCGTCGACCGGTTCATCGACATGGCAGATATGGGCGTGAACGAGGACATGCAGCCCGACAAGTTCTATTTCGATCAGGCCTTGAAGGTGTTTGCGCGCGAGCAGCCGCAGCAATCGCCGATCTTCATGTTCGTATATCTCACCGCCAACCATTTTCCCTGGTGGAACGTCTACCGGCCCGATCTGACCCCTGCGGACTGGACGCCGCCGGGCAACACCGCCGAGGTCGACGAGTACATCCGCCGCCAGGCCATGACGGCCAGCGACTATCGCGAATTCACCGAGCGGCTGAAGCGCGACTATCCGAACGAGTCGTTCCTTGTGCTGCGTTTTGGCGATCACCAGCCGGCCATTTCGCAAAAGCTGCTGGAACCAGGGATCGATCAGAAACTGCTGGCGAAGCGCCTGATGGCGACCGATCCGCGCTATTACTCGACCTATTATGCAATCGACGGCATCAACTATCAGCCACGCAATTTGTCGTCCGCGCTTGAAACGCTCGATGCAGCGTACATCCCGCTCGTGCTCCAGGAAGCCGCCGGCCTCCCGCTCGATCCGTCGTTTGCAGAACAGAAGAGCATCATGGTCCGCTGCAAGGGCACGTTCTACGCCTGCAAGAAAGGCGCGGAGGCGCGCCGGTTCAACCGCCTGCTGATAGATGCCGGGATGATCAAGGGGCTGTGATCCTGCGAGATCTCGTAGGGTGGGCAAAGCGAAGCGTGCCCACCATCTATTCGCCGAATGAACCCTGAATGTTACGCAAATCGCCTCCCCAGTCCGGAGCGAGAATTCCGCGCTCTACATAACGGTGGAAACTGCTGTGCGGCCAGTCGGCTACACGCGTGACGTATCCATGCTTCACTGGATTGAAATGAATATAGTCGATATGGCGTTCGAAATCTGCCTCATCTCTAATGGCATGTTCCCAATAGCGTCGCTGCCAGATGCCTTTTTCTCGCTTGCTGACTTTGCTTGCCGAACGTGTCTGCGCATCGAGGCCTCTTGAAAAGCCGCTCTTGATCGAACTCCAGCGAGTGGCGAAGTTTGCATCGCCTTCCGGCAATGCCCAAAGGGCATGAATATGGTCAGGCAAAATGCAGATCGCGACGGTCTCAAAAGGATGCCGCTGCTGAACGATTTTGTAGATGTGCCGGAGACGATCGATTTCGTCGATCAAGAGCCTGTTGGACCGCTGTGCGAGGACGACGGTGAAAAAGAAAATGCTGCCTTTGGCACGAACATATCGCGGCATAATTTGTGATATCACAACCTTACGTAGCTTGAAAGATGGTGGGCACGCTTCGCTTTGCCCACCCTACGAGATATTCTCGCAAACGACGGCCTCTCCTACCTCTTCCCCACCTTCTCCCACAGCCACTGCGCCACCGCGTCCGGCGAGCTCGTGGCATCATTGCCGGCGGCGCGCAGATTGGCCTCGCGCATCGTGGCGATGTCGATTTTGCCGAGCAGCGGCGCCAGCGCCTTGCGCAAGCCCTCGTCGCTGGCGCGCTTCGGCGCGAGCAGCACCATCGCGTCGTAGGGCGGGATCGCGCGCCTGATGTCGCCGAGAACAACCAGATCGTATTTGGCGATCAGCCCGTCGCTGGTGTAGCCGGCGATGACGTCGACTTCGCCGGAGGCGACCGCTGCATACATGAAGTCCGGCTGCATCTGCCGCTGGGCGCGGAACGACAGGCCGTAGGCCCTGCGCAGCGCGGTCCATTCGGGGCGCGAGAAGAATTCATAGTCGCCGGCGATCGACATGTTCGGCGCGCGCGAGGCGAGGTCGGCGACGGTGCGGATGCCCAATTGCTCGGCGCGCTTGCGCGGCATCACCAGCGCATAGGCGTTCTCGAAGCCGAGTTCGCCGAGCAGCGTGATGTTCTGGTTTGCCAGCATCGTCTTCAATTCGGTCACCAACTCCTGGCGCTGCTTGATGTCGGTGCGGTGAAACTGGTTGGCCCACAGCGTGCCGGAATAGTCGACATAGACGTCGATATCGTTGGCTGCCAGCGCCTCGAAGATCACGTTGGAGCCGAGGCCTTCGCGCGTCGTCGCAGGGAGCGAGGCGGCTTTGAGCCGCTGCGCCATCAAGGCCGACAGCACATATTGTTCGGTAAAGGTTTTTGCGCCGATGACGTAGTTCGTCTGCGCGCGCATCATCGTCGGCACCAGCGTGGCCGCGACCAGCGCCGCGATGCCGGCGCCGCCGACGCCTGCGCGCAGGCGGCTGCGGTCGCGCAGGCCGCTTTCGATCAGCGCCAGCAATTGATCGACGGCCAGCGCCAGCACCGCGGCGGCGAGACAGCCGAACAGCACGAACACCCAGTTCTGGGTCTGCAGCCCGGCAAAGATGTAATTGCCGAGGCTGGTCTGGCCGATCGGCGTCGATAGCGTCGCGGTGCCGATCACCCAGACCGCCGCGGTGCGGATGCCCGCCATCATGACCGGCAGTGCCAGCGGCAATTCCACCGTGAACAGCGACTGCCGCGGCGTCATGCCGACGCCTTGCGCCGCTTCCAGGATCGCAGGCTCGACGCCCTGCAGGCCGGTAATGGTATTGCGCAGCACCGGCAGCATCGAATAGAGCGCCAGCGCCAGCACCGCCGGCAGGAATCCGAACGCGGAAAAACTGACGCCGAACCACGACAGCGAGAGCGCCGCCAGCGCCAGCAGCAGCGGATAGAACAGTGCGAGCAGCGCCAGTCCCGGCACCGTCTGCACGATGCTGGCGAGGCCGAGTAGCGCGCTGCGCGGCACCGGCCGGTGGCGTGAGAGGATGGCAAGCGGCAGGCTGACCAGAAGTCCCAGCGCCAGCGCGGTGACGCTGACGCGGACATGGCTGCCGAGATAATCGGGCAGGTGGCCCAGCGCTTCCGCCCAGCGCGGATCGGCGAAGATGCTCATGCCGTACCGTCCCGCGGCAGCAGCGCGCCGAGCCGTTCGGCCTGCCGCCGCGGGGTGCGCAGCAGTTCGCCGACGTAAGCGTTGCCGCTTTCGGAAAGTTTTGACGGCGTGCCCTGCGCCAGCAGCCGGCCGCCGCCCATCACCGCGATCCGGTCGGCGAGCAGGATAGCCTCCGTCATGTCATGGGTGATCATGACCGTGGTCAGGCCGAGCTTGCGATGCAGCTCGCGAAAATCGTCGCCGAGCGCATCGCGGGTTAAGGGGTCAAGCGCGCCGAACGGCTCGTCCATCAGCACGATGCGCGGCTTTGCGGCAAGCGCGCGCGCCACGCCGACGCGCTGGCGCTGGCCGCCGGAGAGCTCGTGCGGCAGCCGGTCGCGGTATTGCGCCCGGTCGAGCCTGACAAGGTCGAGCAGTTCGTCCACCCGCGCGGAAATCTCGGCGGGCGGAGTGCCCGTTAGCTTCGGCGTGATACCGATATTGTCGGCGACGGTCAGATGCGGAAACAGTCCGCCGCTTTGAAAGACATAGCCGATCCGGCGCCGCAGCAGGATCGGATCGACATTCTGAACGTCCTCGCCTTCGACCGTGATCGACCCGGAATCCGTCTCGATCAGCCGGTTGGCGAGCCGCAGCAGCGTGGTCTTGCCCGAGCCGGAGCCGCCGACGATGGCCAGGAATTCGCCCTCGGCGACGTCGAGCGAGACGTCTTCGACGGCCACCACGCGACCGCCGTCAAAGGTCTTGCCGACATTCGCGTAAGCGATGAGTGGCATGGTCGGCATTCGGTGCGGTCCCAACCCTTGGCTATTCCTCACAGAGACACTGATAGCCGATAAATGGCTGGCCGCGAATGCAGGACTTCATTATTTCGCGCCAGCCCGATCGATCCGCCTGTGCTTATTCGTAGTTCACCTTGGGGAAAAAGTCGCCACGCCCTTCGGGTATCATATCGAGCAGACCCCATAGAGGGTCGACCAGGTCACCGGCGCGATGGTGTTGATTCGGCTCTGTTGGTGCGAAGCTCATCTCCGAGCCCCAGAAGTGATGGATTGCTCCGTTATGTTTCCTGAAGACGTTGAATATCGTTTCGTCCCAGTTCTCGCCGTCTGGAACGCGATGCTGTCTACGCAATCCCTTGGGAAATTTCGACGTGTCGCCAAAATAATCCGCATCGTAGCTATTGCCGGCGGTCGACACGAGCGAGAGATGATCCCATCCGCGTTCATGGGCCCACGCGGCAAGACGTGCGATTGGGGACTTCGCGACAATGTAAAGTGCCGCTCGCTGGCCGGTATGCCTTGCCGCGCCGTCGATCCCATCAAGCAAGTGCGTGCAGCCCGGACACGGCAACTCGCGTTCGGGTCCATACATGAAGCTGTACAGAATGAGCGTGTGGTGCGGGCCAAACAGCTCGGACATCTTCACCTTCTCCGGCGCTGCATTCTTGCCGATCCGTTCGAATACATAGTCCTCCGGCACCTTGCCACCTGGCGGCAGGGTGCGGCGTTTGGCTGCAACAGCTTCGATCTGGGCACGCAGTGCGATCTCGTCGTTCAGAAGCGCGTTTCTTGCGGCACGATACTCGGCGCTTTCGTTCGGATAGCGGAGATGCTCCATGGCTTCCCTCCGGATTGCGTTTTGGACAGTACGGATAAACCTGTCCTGGGCACGCGAGTTCCGGCTTTGTTATCTGTTGATGCGTAGGACCCCTGACCTGTCCCGTGGCGCCATAGGCGATCAGAGGAGCTGCCATGCGATCTCGAATTCTTGTCACCCTCCCCTGGAGGGGCCCTGGAGGGGGAGGGTCGCCGCGTAGCGGCGCGGTGGGGGGTGACGTCGCAGGCCTTCGTTGAACTTCTCCTTTGTACCCGCTAAGGCATCCCTCCAAACCTTGGGGAGAAAACATGGCGGATACCGCAGAGCCCGTGGCGGTCGCCCTTGACGACGCGACGGTGGCGTTTCGCGTGGCCGGGGATCGTGTCTACACAGCCGTGGAGCGGGCCAGCCTGTCCGTCGCCCATGGCGAGTTCGTCGCCATTGTGGGCCCGACCGGCTGCGGGAAATCGACGCTGCTCAACGTGGCGGCCGGGCTTTTGAAGCCCGCCGCGGGATCGGTGAAGATTTTCGGTCAGCCACTGACCGGGCTGAACCGGGATGCCGGCTATCTGTTTCAGGCCGATGCGCTGTTTCCCTGGAAGACCGCGATCGACAATGTCGCCATTGGCCTCGACATCAAGGGCGCGCCGCGCGAGCAGGCGCTGCAGCGCGCGCAGGGCTGGCTCGCATCCGTCGGCCTCGGCGCGTTCGCCAACCGCTATCCGCACATGCTGTCCGGCGGGCAGCGCAAGCGTGTCGGGCTGGCGCAGGTCTTGATCCGCGATCCCAAGATCTTGCTGATGGACGAGCCGTTCGGTCCGCTCGACGCGCAGACCCGGCAGATCATGGGCAATCTGCTGCTGGAGCTGTGGAACGCCGACCGCAAGGCCGTGCTGTTCGTCACCCACGATCTCGAGGAGGCGATCGCGCTGGCCGATCGGGTCGTGATCATGTCGGCGGGGCCGTCGGCGCGCATCATCGGCGACTGGCGGGTGAGGCTGCCGCGCCCGCGCGACATCTCGGAAGTGCGGATGGAAAAGCAATTCCACGAACTGCACCGCGAAATCTGGAGCGTGCTGAAGGACGAAGTGATGAAGGGTTATGCCCAGTCGACGCTAAGTGCGGAGGTCGGCTGATGTCACGCTTCCCTCGTCGTCCCGGCCTAGTGCGCAATTGCGCACGGGCGCCGGGACCCATACGCCGTGTCCCATCGTTTGGGCAATAGGGTAGCGACCTTCTGCAACAATGAACATCAGTGACTATGGGTCCCTGCTTTCGCACGGACGACGTGGAGATAGTTATCGCTCATGTCTCGATTAATGCTTCTTAGCTGCCAGCTTCTAGTCGCCGTGGTCGCACTCTCGCTGTGGCAGCTCCTCGCCACCGTGCCGGTGTTCGGCCGCATCCTGCTGCCGCCGTTCTTCTTCTCCAACCCGGTCGATGTCGGCAGCCAGATCGTCAAATGGTTCTCGTCCGGGGTGATCTGGAAGCATCTGATGATTACGCTGTGGGAGTCGGTGCTGGCTTTCGTGATCGGCTCGGTCGGCGGCGTGCTGGTCGGCTTCTGGTTCGCGCGCCAGCCGCGCGTTGCCGCGGTGTTCGATCCCTACGTCAAGATGGTCAACGCATTGCCGCGCGTGGTGCTGGCGCCGATCTTCACGCTGTGGCTGGGCTTGGGCATCTGGTCCAAGGTCGCGCTCGGCGTGACGCTGGTGTTCTTCATCGTGTTCTTCAACGTCTATCAGGGCGTCAAGGAGGTCAGCCAAACCGTGCTGGACAACGGCCGCATGCTCGGCATGAGCGAGCGGCAATTGACGCGGCATGTGTACTGGCCGTCGGCGCTGTCGTGGATGTTCTCCTCGCTGCACACCTCGGTCGGCTTCGCCGTGGTCGGTGCGGTGGTCGGCGAATATCTGGGATCGGCGGCCGGCCTCGGCTACCTGATCCAGCAGGCCGAAGGCGTGTTCGACGTCGCCGCTGTGTTCGCCGGCATGTTCGTACTGTCGGCTTTCGTCATCCTGATCGACATGGGCGTGACGCTGGCGGAGCGCAGGCTTTTGGTCTGGCGGCCGGCGGCAGCGGAGGGCAGGGGGTAGAGTTCTCTGCCGTCATTGTGAGAGGCAAGCATAACCACTGAGTTCGTAGCGCATGATTTGATGCCCGGTGCGGAGCTTGAATCACGTCCTGGCGGCGGCCATCAAGCCACATGCCCCGTGCACGAACTGATGCTCTGAGTTTACTTCCGCGACCCAACTTCGGAAATCGACCAAGCCAGGCGGTTCGAGCCGCCGTTTCCCTGCGGAATCAGCCGATCCCCAGAGTGCATTACAAGCTGTTTGACATAGGCGCGTAATGTTATAACATTACGCAATGACTGTTGTTTTCTTTCCAAGGTCGCCGCGCCACCAATGGAACGTCGTGCGTGAATTGAAGGAGCATGCCCGGACTGCCATCAACGCCGATGATGAAACAATAATCACCGTAAGCGAACGCGCCGATCCTGGTTGCGGCGGCGCCCGAACCATCGTGCTCATCATGCACCCCGGACGGCCAACCGAGGCCGTCACGATCGACAAGCCGTTTGAGCAGATCACGCAAGCAGACCTTGCGGATGCGCTGGCGCCGTTGGCCATACCAACCGGCCTGCCCGAACCTCCATCGAAACGGAATGACCATCGCTTATCCGCGGATCGACGCTAGCCGGCGCAGACCAATTGCAAACGATTATGATGAGGCTGGTGGGCACGGGCATTGCGTGCCTCTGGCTACCTTACGTTTCTTATCCGCCATAGGAATTGGAGAGTGGGCAAAGCCACCGGGTCGCGCGAACGCGCGCCCGATGACAGGCTCCGCGTCCCTACCATCTGCAGAGACGGCGATGTGGATCGATGGTGTGCACGACGCGATGCGCCTTCCACCCTGCGGCTCTGCCGAAGGCAACACTAGGTGACGACGTCTGATGTCGTTCGAAATTGGGGAACCAGTTTCACGTCAGCGGTGATCGAGTTGGAAATGAAGCAGTTTGCTTTCACCTCGGCCATGATCGTTCGGGCGGCTTCTATATCGGCCTCGCTTTTCAAGACCAGGGTTGGCCGAATGCTGACTTCAACAATCCGATATTTGCCGTCGACGTTTGCCAGCAACCCGTCTGCGGCGCTTTCATAGCCGACAAACTCCAACCGCTTATTCTGAGCGAACGATACAAACGTCAACATCATGCAAGCATTCAGCGCGGCGACCAACATTTCTTCGGGAGCCCAGACGCCCGCCTCTCCCTTGAATTCCGGAGGACTGCCGATTTCGATGTCGGGTTTGCCGGGGGCGGAGGTTCGGCCGCGGCGAGCGGTGTCCCAGACCAGGTTGTTCCTGTACTGAAAGGACTTGTATGTTTTGCTTGTTGCCATGTGATCCTCCACAGAATGTAAGCACGGCACTGCGTGCCTTTGCCCACCCGACGAAGCTGCGACGTGCAGCCTCAGTTCTACATCTTCGTAGTATGAATGACCTGTGCCGTGATGCTCTCGGCGGCAAGCGCCGGGCGCAGCAGATGCGTGACGCCGCAACCGGGGCGAAGGCGGTGGCGAGCGATAGCGTGATGGCCAGGCGATCCATGAGCAGTCTCCCCCTGTGCTGATTATTGTAAGGGCGATGCTATGCCGCCCGCCCTGACCAGCGGGCGGAAAGTCGCCTTCTCAACGTCGGCGCGCTGCTCTATCTTGCCGGCCAACAAACGGAGGAACCCATGAAGAAACTGTTCGGTCGGCTGGCCGCTTCGCTGCTGGCACTCGCGCTGACCTCGGGATTTGCCGCAGCGCAAAGCAAGGTCACCGTCGCGGTCGGGGGCGGCTCTTGCCTGTGCTATCTGCCGACCGTGCTGGCGAAACAGCTCGGCGAATACGAGAAGGCGGGGCTGGCGGTCGAACTGGTCGATCTCAAGGGCGGCTCGGACGCGCTCAAGGCTGTGCTCGGCGGCAGCGCCGACGTCGTGTCGGGCTATTTCGACCATTGCGTCAATCTGGCCGCCAAGAAGCAGGAATTGCAGTCCTTCGTGATCTATGACCGCTATCCCGGCCTGGTGCTTGTGGTGTCGCCCGCACACACCAATGAGATCAAATCGGTCAAGGATCTGGCGGGCAAGAAGGTCGGCGTCAGCGCGCCGGGCTCCTCGACCGATTTCTTCCTGAAATATCTGTTGAAGAAGAACGGCCTTGACCCGACCAGCGCCGCGGTGATCGGCGTTGGCCTGGGGGCCACCGCCGTGGCGGCGATGCAGCAGGGACAGATCGACGCAGCAGTGATGCTCGATCCCTCCGTCACCGTTCTGCAGGGCAGCTATCCGGATTTGAAGATACTCGCCGACACCCGCACGCAAAAGGACACGCTCGCTTTGTTCGGCGGCGAATATCCGGGCGGCGCGCTCTACACCACCACGGCATGGATCAAATCGCACGAAAAGGAAGTGCAGGCGCTGACCACGGCGATCGTCAACACGCTGGCCTGGATCCACGCGCACTCGCCGGAAGAGATCATGGCGAAGATGCCCGATGAAATTGTCGGCAAGAACAAGGAGCTCTATCTCGCCGCGTTGAAGAACACGATCCCGATGTATTCGGAGACCGGCAAGATGGATCCCAAGGGCGCCGACGCGGTGCTCGCCGTATTCAGCGAAGGTTCGCCCGAGGTCGCGAAAGCCAATATCGACGTGACCAAGACCTGGACCAACAAGTACGTCGAGCAGGTCAAGAAGACCACCGGCACGAGCGCGAAGTAAGGGCTGGGCGGGATCGGCGTGATATCAGGCGAAGTCAGGCGATGACTGACGCGAAAGCTCTGGTCATTCACCGCGTCAGCGCGCTCGACCTCGTTGTCGAAGCGTGGCAGTGGCCGTTTGCCGAGGCACGCCGCGCGGAGATTGCGGCGCATTTCGCCGACAAGCAGCGCGAGAAGCCCGCGCTGTGGAACGGCCGCGTCCTGCTCGGGCGCAATCCGGTGTTTGCCGGCGATCGCCTGAGCGCCAGCTATTTCGAAACCGATTTCGCGAGTTTTCTGGCATGGCGCGACTGGGGCTGTCCCGACGCGAGCGTGTTCAACGGTTTCGGCATGGGCGCGCTGCGCTGCGCCGATGGCGCCTTCGTGCTCGGCGAGATGGGCCAGCACACGTCAAACGCCGGGCGCATCTATTTTCCTTCAGGCACACCCGACCTCGACGACATCAGGGACGGCACGGTCGACATATCTGGCAGCGTCGCGCGCGAGCTCGAGGAGGAAACCGGACTGGCGCCCGGCGAATACGACAGCGACCTGCATTGGCACTGCATCTACACCGGACACGCGCTCGCGATGATCCGCATGCTGCGGGTCGACATGCCAGGCGACGCCGTGCGCGAGCGGATCGAGCGCAAACTCACCGCGCAGCATCAGCCGGAATTGTCCGCCATCCACCTCGTGCGCAGCGCGCATGATCTCACCTCCGCAATGCCGCGTTTTGTCACGGCGTTCATCGAGGCGCAGCTCGCTTCCGAGCCCTGACGCCGCAATGCGCTTGACATCTGGTCGCGCTACCAATGTGATAGGCGCCAACAAGAACAAGAAAATGCAGTGCACAAAAAATAATCCAGGGAGGATTCCATGCCGGGGCGCAAAGCTGCACGCCTTCTCGTTGGGCTGTCTGCCGCAATCGCGGTGCTGGGGATGGCGGTTAGCGCCGATGCTCAGGAGAAAAAAATCAAGATCGGCGTGGTTTATGACCTCACCGGGCCGCTCGCAGGCGGCGGTTCGGAACTACAATACATCGGCGCCAAGATCATGCTCGACCAGTACGCCAAGACCGGGGTCGAGGGTTACAAGGTCGAAGCCGTCTATGCCGACGCCCAGAGCAAGCCTGATGTAGCGATCAACGAGGCGGTCCGGCTGATCGAGCAGGAAAAGGTCAACATGCTGCTCGGCTTCTTCTCCTCGGCGCAATGCGTGCCGGTGGCCGCGCGCGTCGAGCAGCTGAAGAATTTCATGTGGATCACCACCTGCATCTCCTCGGCGGTGCTGGCCGACAAGAACTTCAAATACGTGTTCCGACCGCAGGCCTCGGGCGACCAGTTCGGCATGATGACGATGGATTTCATCGCGCAGAATTCCAAGGAAAAGCTCGGCAAGGAGCCGAAGGATTTGCGCGTCGCCATCATCCATGAGGACGGCGCCTATGGCGTCGACGTCTCCAAGGGCAA
The DNA here is from genome assembly GCF_036924645.1 of Bradyrhizobium sp. AZCC 2176. Lineage (NCBI taxonomy): Bacteria > Pseudomonadati > Pseudomonadota > Alphaproteobacteria > Hyphomicrobiales > Nitrobacteraceae > Bradyrhizobium > Bradyrhizobium sp. AZCC 2176. The sequence continues at coordinate 4,174,018 of NZ_JAZHRX010000001.1, forward strand.
CGAGGCCGGCGCCAAGAAGGCCGGCTTCAACATCGTGATGAAGGAAGGCTATTCCGCCACCGCGCCGGATCTTTCCGCGCTGGTCACCAAGCTGAAGCGCGCGCGGCCCGATGTGATCTTCCACACCGGCTACAACCCGGACATCACTTTGTTCGGCCGGCAGGCGCGCGAGCAGGGCCTGAAATTCGCCGCGCTGGTCGGCCACGGCGCGGGCTATGGCGTCTACGAGAAGCTGAAGGAAGGCTTGGGCGGCGACGTCAATTACGTCTTCAACACCGATCCGATCTCGATCTGGCTCGCCAACCAGAAATCGATGGATCCGAAGCTGCCGCCCGTCATCAAGATGGTCGGCGAGGAGTTCGACAAGGCCAAGCCTGGGGTAGCGATCCGTTCCGCCCATGTCGGCATGGCGGCGTCGAACACCTACCTCTTCCTGACCGACGTGCTGCCGCGCGCGATCAAGAAATATGGCGGCGTCGATCCCGACGCGCTGCGCAAGGCGGCGCTCGAAGTCGACATTCCCGAAGGCGGCACCATGCTCGGCTTCGGTGTCAAGTTCCACGGCGAGGGTACGCAGATGGCCGGCCAGAACGAGCGCTCGTTCCCGGTGGTCATCCAGTACATCGACGACAAGTCCTACGTGGTGTGGCCGAAGAGCCAGGCGCAGCGCGAGGCCGTGCTGCCGCTGCCGAAGGGAACAACGTTCAGCAACCAGTAGGCCGGCACAGACGGGCAAGAGCATGATCCGGCTTTTGCGAGGCGGATCATGCTCCAACGAAAAAGCCAGCGGAGGTTCTGGGGTGCTGACGGTAGAAGGCTTGGTGAAGCGTTTTGGCGGCTTCACCGCTGTCAACAACGTGTCGTTCCGGGTCGAGCAGGGCGAGATTCTCGGCCTGATCGGCCCCAACGGTTCCGGCAAGAGCACGATCTTCAACATGCTGTCGGGCACGCTGGTGCCGACGGCGGGATCGATCCTGTTCGACGGCGCGGAGATCGCGGGCGTGGCCCCGCACCGCATCATCAATAGCGGCATCGGCCGCACCTTCCAGATCCCGCGGCCGTTTCATCGGCTCAGCATGTTCGAGAACGTCGCGCTGGCCGGCTATTACGGCCAGGGCCGCCACAGCCGCGCCAGGGCGGATGAGGCGGCGGAGCGCGCGCTTGGCATGGTCGGCCTGCCGACCGATCGCCACGCCAGCGTCGACGGTCTCGGCGCCGCCGGCCTGAAAAAGCTCGAACTTGCAAAAGCGCTCGCGACGGGGCCGAAACTTCTGCTCGCCGACGAAAGCCTCGGCGGGCTCGACGAGCACGAGATGGATCAGGCGGCCGACATGCTGCGCAAGATCCGCGACGAGCTCGGCATCACCATCATCTGGGTCGAGCACATCATGGGCGTGTTGATGCGGGTGGTCGACCGCGTGATGGTGCTCGATCACGGCGAGAAGATTTCGGAAGGTCTGCCGAGCGCGGTGGCCGGCGATCCCAGGGTGATCGAGGTCTATCTCGGCACGGACGCGGATTCGAGCCAGGCTGCGGCGGCGGAAGCGCGCCGCAAGGCGGGAGTCTAGCGCATGCTCGAATTGAAATCGGTCGACGCGGGCTACGGCACCTTCCAGGCGCTGTTCGGCGTCAATCTGGACGTCAAGGCAGGCGAGGCGGTCGGCGTGATCGGTCCCAACGGCGCTGGCAAGACCACGCTGATGCGCGTGATCTCAGGGCTGATCCGGCCCACCAAAGGCACCATCACGATGGAAGGCCACGACGTGCTGGCGACGCCGGCGCATCGCATCGTCGATCTCGGCATCGCGCATGTGCCGGAAAACCGCCGGCTGTTTCCGCGGCTCACCGTCGACGACAATCTGAAGATGGGCGCCTACATGCCCGGCGCGCGCGCCAAATACGCCGAGCGGCTGGAATTCGTGTTCGACCTGTTCCCGCGCATGAAGGAACGGCGCAGCCAGATGGCCGGCACCATGTCGGGCGGCGAGCAGCAGATGTGCGCGATCGGCCGCGCGCTGATGTCGGACCCGAAATTGCTGCTGCTCGACGAGCCGTCGGCGGGGCTGGCGCCGGTCGTGGTGCAGCAGGTGTTCGAACTGGTGAAGCGTATCCGCGCCAGCGGGCTCACGGTTCTGATCGTCGAACAGAACGTGCAGCAGGTGCTGAAGGTGGTCGACCGCGCCTATCTGCTCGAGGCCGGCAGCATCCGCGCGTCCGGCACGTCGGAAGAGATGTTGTCGACCGACACGATCAAGCAGGCATATTTGGGCGTTTAGGGCAGGGCACAGATGCAGGGATTTCTCGACATCTTCGACATCTATCTGCTGGAAGCCGTGGTCAACGGTATCCTGCTCGGCGGCGTGCTGGCGCTGCTGGCGCTCGGGCTCAATTTGATCTTCGGCGTCATCGACGTCACTTGGATCTGCTACGCCGAGCTGGTCATGATCGGCATGTACGGCATGTATTACATGGTCCAGGTGTTCGGATTGCCGTACTGGGTTGCCGCGCCGTTCGCGATCCTGCTGGTCGCAGCCCTTGGGGCCGCACTGCATTACATCGTCATCGCGCCGCTGCTCACCGCGCCGCCGATCAACCAGTTGCTGGCGACCGGCGGCGTGCTGTTCATCCTGCAGAGCTTTGCCACCGTCGCCTTCGGCATCGACTTCCGCAACCTCGGCATCCGCCTGCCGGTGCTGGCGATCGGCGAGATGCATTTCAGCTATTCACGGCTGCTCGCCTTCGTCGCCGCCTTGGTCGGCATGTTGGTGGTCTACTTCTTCATGACCCGCACCTATACGGGTACCGCGATCCGCGCCATCTCGCAGGACCGCCAGATCATGTCGCTGATGGGCGTCGATACCAAGCGCATCTATCTCATCACCTCGGCGCTCGGCGGAGCGCTCGCCGGCCTCGCCGCCTGCCTGCTGGTGCTGCAATACGACGTGCATCCCTTTGTCGGACTGTCGTTCGGGCCGATCACCTTCCTGATCTGCGTGCTCGGGGGCCTCGGCAATTTCGTCGGCGGCTTCATCGCCGCCTTCGTGTTCGCCGAGATCATTTCGCTGGGCGGCCTGTTCTCCGATCTCGAATGGGGCTACGTGCTGGCGTTCGCCTTCTTCATCGTCATGATGTTCATCCGGCCCGCGGGCCTTTTTGCGAGGCGCTCGTGAATTCCCGCTACATCGCCTGGGGCGTTGGCCTCGCCGCGCTGGTCGCGCTGCCCTTTGTCTATCGCGAGCCCTATCACCTGCACATCCTGGTGCTGATCCTGATCTGGTCGTTCGCCTACACCGCGTGGTCGATCATGGGCCGCTTCGGGCTGGTGTCGCTCGGCCATGGCGGCTTCATGGGCGTCGGCGCCTATGTCACCGCGCTGTTGTGGAACCATCTCGGCGTCTCGCCGTGGATCGGCATTCCCATCAGCATGGTGGCGGCGGGGATACTGGCGCTTATCGTTGCCTATCCCTGTTTCCGCTTTCGCATCACCGGGCATTACTTCGTGCTGGTGACGCTGGCGCTGTCAGGCATCGTGCTGCAGGTCATCACCGCGACGCGCGACTATACCGGCGGCTCGCTCGGCTACACGCCGGACCGCGCCCGCAGCGGCTCAGGCCTGATGGCACTGCAATTCGACGACAAGACGACGTGGTACCTGATCGCGCTGTTCGTCTGGGTGGTGGGGCTATTGATCTGGCGCTGGGTCGATCGCAGCATGAGCCGCTACGCCATGGAGGCGATATCGGAGGACGAGGACGCCGCCGCGGCGGCCGGCGTCAACGTCACGGCCGAAAAACTCAAGATCACGCTGATCTCGGCCTTGATGACCGCGCTTGCCGGTGCGCTGTACTGCCAGTACCAGATGTTCATCTCGCCCGACACCGTCAGCGGCATTGCGGTGTCGCTGCAGATGGTATTTGCCGTCATCGTCGGCGGCCTTTACGTCTCGCTCGGGCCCACTGTCGGCGCCATCATCACCATCCTGCTCGCCGAAGTGCTGCGCATCGGCTTCGGTACCAAGGCGGTCGGCTGGGACAACCTCGTCTACGGCCTGCTGCTCGTCACCTTCATCATATTCCTTCCCAAGGGCATTCTTGGTAGCGTTCTCGACCGATTGAAAACGCAACCCAAGCCCTCCGGAACGAAATGAGCAAAAAATCCTCGCAGTCGCTGGCGAACGAGCTGAAGCCCTATCTCGCCCCGTTCCGCTACGACGGCTCGGGCGAGTTTCACCTGAAGTCGCACAAGACAGGCGCGAAGGGCGGCCTCGACAAGGAGAGCGCGACAAGGATCATCGAGGCCAACCGCGAGCGGCTCAACGATTTCCAGGAGAAGCTCTACGCGCAGGATCGCTGGTCGCTGCTGCTGATCTTTCAGGGCATGGACGCCGCCGGCAAGGATTCCGCGATCAAGAGCGTGTTCGAGGGCGTCAATCCGCAAGGCTGCGAGGTCACGTCGTTCAAGCAGCCTTCGACGAAGGAGCTCGACCACGATTTCCTGTGGCGCAGCATGATCGCGCTGCCGGAGCGCGGTCGCATCGGCATCTTCAATCGCTCCTATTACGAGGAATGCCTTGTGGTGCGCGTGCACCCGGAAATTCTCGCCAGGCAGAAGTTACCGCCGCAATTGGTAGCCAAGGACATCTGGAAGGAACGCTTCGAGGATATCTCCGCCATGGAGCGCCACCTCGCGCGCAACGGCACCGTGATCCTGAAATTCTTTCTCAACGTCTCCAGGGAGGAGCAGCGCGAGCGCTTCCTGGAGCGGCTGGAGGACCCCGCCAAGAACTGGAAGTTTTCGCTGGCCGACATCGGCGAGCGCAAGCTGTGGGCGAAGTATCAGGCCGCCTATCAGGACATGATCCGCCACACCGCGGCGAACGCTGCGCCGTGGTATGTCGTGCCGGCCGACCACAAATGGTTCGCCCGCGTGGTGATCGGCTCGGCCATCGTGGCGGCGCTGGACGAGCTCGACCTGCATTTCCCCAAAGTCGACAAGGCCGACCGCAGCGAATTCAAGCAGGTCCGCGAGGCGCTGTTGGCGGAGGAGAAGGGTGACGGGAAGGCAAAAATGTAGGGTGGGCAAAGGCGCATTTGCGCCGTGCCCACCATTGGCGCCATCCGCGCGGAATGGTGGGCACGCTGCGCCTTGCCCGCCCTACGGGCTGCGTCCGTCATAGGATCCATCATGCCGCGGCCGCTCGCCATCGAGCCTTCGCGCGACATCGCTGGCGCGGCGGAATTGACGAGGGGATTGTGAGCGGCGTCAGCTCGAATGCCTTTGTGCCGAAAGCATCAGCCAAGTCCGGAAACACGGCGAAGCGCACGCAGTCCTTTGCCGCCGCTTTCATGAGCGGCCTTGTCTGCTGATCCTCGCGGCCGACGATAATGCCCGAAGCAAAGGCGCGGGCGCGCCGGTCTTGCGGCGGCGCGTGGAGCGCGGCCTCTGCCGCCATCTTTCGGTCTGCAATGAAGTCGTTGAGCGAACCCAGCGCGTCCTGAATCTTCTTCGCGTGTTTCGATAGACGTGCGAGCGCCTTTCGCTCGCGTTTGCTGCGGAAAAGGCTTTCAAAGAACTGGGCCGCGTATCTGAGCTTTTTCATCCTGATCCGGAATTTGTGCCGCTCGGGTGCCGTCATCTCTTGCAGCTTCGCAGCGTCCTTGTGTGCCTTCCTCAGCCGCCGATCCAGCAGCTCTGCGGCGAACTCGGCAAGTTTACTGTTTGCGACATCGGTCCGGCCGTGCTGCGCCTCGATCCACGCGAGCACATCGACGAGCAGCGCGCGGCATCGCGGCGAATCGACAGCCCTTCTGGCCTCGGCGAGCGCCTCAGCACGTTTCTCGGCAAATTGCTTCGCGATGGCTTTGCCGCCCCGCCGCGGCGTTATTTCGCGGGCGACAGGACCAATCTTCTCCTCCAGGAAGACGTGGAGCTCGCGCGCGGGCGCCAGTTCGTTTGTCAGCCATCTGAGTTCTGTCTTGATCTCCTCAGTCTTCGCAGTCGCCAATGCCTTCGAAAACAACGAGATGGCGGCGCGCAAACGGCGTAGGCCTACGCGCATCTGATGCACGCCTTCCGGATCAAGGTTGCGGACGGCGTCGGCGTTTCCGGAAAAATGGCGAAGGGCGGAACGGGCGATGATCCGGAAGCCTTCGATGGCGGTCATTCGCTTCCCAAGCGCGATTGGCTCGGCAAACACAGCTTGAGCGCGCTTGCCGTTGACGAGATCGTAGCCAAGGTCTGCCTTCGCTTTCAAACAAAGCTCGGCCGCGAGCTTTCGCTCCAGCGCCTTCGCGACGCGAACAGATCGCTCGCTGGACCGCTTTTCAATTCGACTTCAACCTCCTCGATGCGGCTTGTGTGCCCGGCCGCGACGATCCTGCCGTGATCAATGGCAAGTTCCAGTTCGCTGCGTTTGGTGCGGAGCGGCACGGTGATGCGATGTACCGAGGTCTCGAAGATCGGCTTCAACTTGCGCCGCAGCTTGTTCGAGGCCAATCGCTGAAGCGGCGTGCCGTTCGCCCCGTCGAGATCGGGGGTGCGACGCCCTATTTCGGTTTCCCACTCGCCGCGGCCGAGCTGCGCGCCGGACGTCTGCTTGATCGTTTGTACGTGCTTGCCGTCCATCTGCCTCACCCGGAGCAGAAGTCCACGCCGCTTCAGCTTGTGTTTCCGGGTGTCGAAATAGGTCGACACGAGATCGCTCTCCGAGCGCTTGCCAATCTTGCAGCCGGGCACCGCCAATCTGGAAGATGCGCCAAGATTGCGCTTCGGCATGCGAAACTTGATTTCGGTCTCAACGCCCATTTTGATGCCCACGTGAAGCTACGGGTTGGTAACGCCGGGAAGATGTCTACGGTGCCCGCGAAGCCCTTTTCCAACTTGCCGGGCCATTAGGTCACCCTTCCTGACCATCTTTTGGCATTGCGGCGACCCATAATTCTCGTCTAGAACAGGCCCGGAACGCACTCTTGGCAACGAACCGTCAATGGTTTTCGCTGAGGATTTCGCGTCCAAAGGGTCTGGCAATGCTGATTCGCAGCGAAAAGTACGGAGTTCGGGGTGGAGCGGCCAAGGCTGCCCCCGCGCGTCCGGCTGCGTCCGCGCCCACCCTGCTTCTTGGCGGGCTTCTGCTTCTTATCGGCCCCTGAGGGCCGTCTGGGCGGTTTGCGCCTGGGCACTCAGGGGTTCGCGCGAGATCACCAGACCCTTCGGCGCCACTTGAACCGGCGCAATACCCAAAAGGAATTCAGGATATGACCACCGCCAACAAGTCCGAGAAGGACCGCGTCATCGTATTCGACACCACCCTGCGCGACGGCGAGCAGTGCCCGGGCGCGACCATGACCTTTGAGGAAAAGCTCGAGATCGCCGAAATGCTCGACGACATGGGCGTCGACGTCATCGAGGCCGGTTTTCCGATCACTTCGGAAGGTGACTTCCAGGCGGTCAGCGAGATCGCCCGCCGCTCCAAAAATTCCGTCATCGCGGGCTTGTCGCGCGCGCACCCGAAGGACATCGACCGCTGCGCCGAAGCGGTGAAGTTTGCCAGGCGCGGCCGCGTCCACACCGTGATCGCGACCTCGCCGCTGCACATGCGCGTCAAGCTCAACATGACGCCGGAGCAGGTGGTCGAACTCTCGATCGCCAACGTCACCCGCGCCCGCAACCAGATCGACGACGTCGAATGGTCGGCCGAAGACGGCACCCGCAGCGAGATGGATTTCCTGTGCCGCATCGTCGAGGCCGTCATCAAGGCCGGCGCCACCACGGTCAACATCCCGGATACCGTCGGCTACACCGTGCCGGAGGAATACACCAGGTTCATGCGCACGCTGATCGAGCGCGTGCCGAACTCCGACAAGGCGATCTTCTCCGTGCATTGCCATAACGATCTCGGCATGGCGGTGGCGAATTCGCTGGCCGGCATCGCCGGCGGTGCGCGGCAGATCGAATGCACCGTCAACGGCATCGGCGAGCGGGCAGGCAATGCCGCGTTGGAAGAAGTCGTGATGGCGATCAACGTCCGCAACGACGTGTTTCCGTGGTGGAACAAAATCGACACCACCATGCTGACGCGGGCCTCGAAACTGGTATCGGCGGCGACCTCGTTCCCGGTGCAGTACAACAAGGCGATCGTCGGCCGCAACGCCTTCGCCCATGAAAGCGGCATCCATCAGGACGGCGTGCTGAAGGATGCCTCGACCTATGAGATCATGCGGCCCGAGATGATCGGCCTGAAGAAGTCGTCGCTGGTGCTGGGCAAGCATTCCGGCCGCCATGCCTTCGTGCACAAGCTGGAGGAGATGGGCTACAAGCTCGGCGACAACCAGCTCGAAGATGCCTTCGTAAGGATGAAGGCGCTGGCCGACCGCAAGAAGGACATCTACGACGAGGACATCGAGGCGCTGGTCGATCAGGAGATCGCGGCCTCGCATGACCGCATCAAGCTGGTCTCGCTGACGGTGATCGCCGGCACCCACGGCCCGCAGCGCGCGACCATGAAGCTCGACATCGCAGGCCAGATGAAAATCGAGGAGGCCGAAGGCAACGGCCCGGTCGACGCTGTCTTCAACTGCATCAAGGCGCTGGTGCCGCACGAGGCCAGGCTGGAGCTCTATCAGGTCCACGCCGTCACCGAAGGCACCGACGCGCAAGCCGAAGTGTCGGTGCGGCTCGCCCATGAAGGCCGCTCGATGACGGCGAAGGGAGCCGATCCGGATACGCTGGTGGCTTCGGCCAAAGCCTATCTCGGCGCGCTCAACAAGATCGTCATGAAGCACCAGCGCGACATGCCGGCACAGGCGGCGGGCTGATCGCGGCGCGTGACGAGCCAACCTGTGAACGCGGCGCCTTGGCGCCGCGTTTTTCTTGGCGGCCATTCTCTTCCTTTTACCTGGGCACTTGCATCGCCCCGGAATGACGATCCATCGTCGTCCCTGCGAACGCATGCGAACGCAGGGACCCATACGCCGCGGCCGGTGTAATGGGGCAGAAGGGGAGATGGCTTGCTTCAGCAAGCGACTGCGGCAGTTGGCTAACGCAGGGCGTCTGCCACCGCGCTTCATTGATGGATCACGCGGTATGGGTCCCTGCGTTGGTAGGGACGACGAGAGAATTTTCCCACCCACGGACTGCGGACTGATTTGCTTTGCGCGCAAGCGCAATCTTGATGCACAACCGCGACAAACTGGCATGACGGGCAAATCAGTCAAAACCTGTCCAGCCCTGTTGGCAAAAATATTCTGCTTTCGTTCTCACCCAAATCACCGGCATAACTCCGCCCGTCTCACCGCAGATGAGGGGCGCTCGCGATCGTCACGAACGCGCGGTGAGATGCGATGGACGCAGATGGCGCGCTAGACGTACGCGCCGGACGCGTACGGTGAAGTCGTGTGGTTCGGGCGCCGCGGTGCTGGCGCTAAGTTGCGTGAAACTGTTTGCGCAGCGACGGAGGCAACAGAGCCGTTCTCCGGGAAGAGCACGAAGTAAGCCGTAAAGCCATTGCGCAGGGAAGGCCGGAATGCTCCCGCTGCCCTGTATGCTCGTGTGCAGTTTTGTTTGCGCAAATCGCACGCGAGACCGCGGGTGCAGCAAGCACCCGGTCTTCCCTGCGCCCTCTGACAACGAGGGCCGGAAGTTTTCAGGCAAACCTCGGACGCAACGCGCCGCGAGAAGGCGAATCTGTATCAACGTCATTGCGAGCGAAGCGAAGCAATCTACCCCTCCACTTGCGGCGGCATGGATTGCTCGCTGCGCTCGCAATGACGCTGAAAGGCCGCAGCGTACTGGATCGCCCATCCTTGGGCTTGGCGCACGGAATATCGGATTTTGCGGTGCAGCAAAGCTTCGGGAGGGGCCCCTTCTAACGGGCAATGGCAATTCGGCTGGCTTGTCTGTATTGGTGCAACTGGCATGCAAGCTTCGGAACACGCGTTCGTGCGCTCCGGGGAAATAACGGGAGGATACATGCGCAAGCTGATTTTGGCCGCGGCATCGATCGCGGCGCTGACCCTGGTCGGACCCGCCGCGGCGCAATCGCCGATCGTGATCAAGTTCAGCCACGTGGTGGCGACCAACACGCCGAAGGGACTGGCGGCCGAGAAGTTCAAGGAGCTGGCCGAGAAATACACCGAGGGCAAGGTCAAGGTCGAAGTCTATCCGAACTCGCAGCTCTACAAGGACAAGGAAGAGCTGGAAGCGCTGCAGCTCGGCGCGGTGCAGATGCTGGCGCCGTCGAACTCGAAATTCGGCCCGATCGGGGTCAAGGAGTTCGAGGTGTTCGATCTGCCCTACATCCTTCCCGATCTGAAGACGCTGCGCAAAGTGACCGATGGTCCGCTCGGCGCGAAGCTTCTGAAATTGCTCGATGCCAAGGGCATGACCGGCCTTGCCTATTGGGATAACGGCTTCAAGCAGATGAGCGCCAACAAGAAGCTGGTGACGCCTGCCGACTACAAGGGCCTCAAGTTCCGCATCCAGTCTTCCAAGGTGCTGGAAGCCCAGTTCCGTTCGCTCGGCGTGATTCCGCAGGTGATGGCGTTCTCCGAAGTCTATCAGGCGCTGCAGACCGGCGTGGTCGACGGCCAGGAAAATACCTGGTCGAACATCTACACCCAGAAAATGCATGAAGTGCAGAAGTACATCACCAACACCAATCACGGCTACATCGGCTACGTCGTCGTCACCAACAAGAAGTTCTGGGATGGCCTGCCGGCGGATGTACGCGCGGCCTGCGAAAAGGCCATGAAGGAAGCGACCGAGTACGGCAACGGCCAGTCGGCGAAGGAAAACGACGACGCGCTCGGCGAGATCAAGAAGACCGGCAAGAGCGAAATCGTATCGCTGACGCCGGAGCAGGACTCAGCGATGCGCAAGGCGCTCGAACCGGTTTACCAGGATGTGGCCAAGCGCGTCGGTCAGCCCCTGATCGACGAATTCCTCAAGGAGACGAGGGGCGCGACCAACTAGAATGGTGTTGAGGGGGGCTTCCGTGTTGTGGCGCGGAAGCCCCTATTGTTGTCCGATATATGCTATGCGTGCAGTGGGGACTGCGGCTCTAATGGACGCCGCGGGAATAGCGCAGGATCAGGCCGGGACAAAAAAGGCCGATCCTCCAGGGGGACATTGATGCTGCTTCGGATCCTCGATCGGCTTGAGGAGATATTGATCGCGACGCTGATGGCGTTGGCGACGACGATCATCTTTATCGCGGTGATGCACCGCTATCTTATCGGCCTTCCATTCCTCTATCCCATTCTGTTTCCGATCAACCTGTCCTGGGCGCAGGAACTGTGCATCTACATGTTCGTGTGGGTCGCCAAGTTCGGCGCCGCCTATGGCGTGCGCACCGGCATCCATGTCGGCGTCGACGTCGTGGTGAACCAGCTCAGGTCGCCCTGGCGCAATGCGGTGGTGCTGTTCGGGCTGTTCTGCGGGGCGTTTTTCACTGCCGTGATCGGGACGATGGGCGCGAAATTCGTCTATGGCCTGATGCACACCGACCAGGTCTCGCCTGACCTGGAGATCCCGAGCTGGTTTGTCTATCTCTGCATTCCCCTGGGCTCGTACCTGATGTGCTTCCGCTTCCTGCAGGTCGCCTATGGCTATTGGCGCACCGGCGAGCTGCCGCACCATGACCACGCCCATGTCGAAGGTGTCGAAGTCGAAGAGCCCGGCATCGGGGCGGCGGGAGTCACCCGATGAGTGCGCTGATCATTTTCACCCTGCTGATCGCGTTGATGCTGACCGGCATGCCGATCTCGATTGCGCTCGGCATGACAGTTTTGACCTTCATCTTCACGATGACCAACGTGCCGACCGAGTCGGTGGCGCTGAAGCTGTTCACCGGCATCGATAATTTCGAGATCATGGCGATCCCGTTCTTCATTCTCGCCGGTAACTTCCTGACCCATGGCGGCGTCGCGCGCCGCATGATCAATTTCGCGACCTCGATGGTCGGGCACTGGTACGGCGGCCTCGGGCTTGCCGGCCGGCGTGATGGCTTGCGCGCTGTTTGCCGCGGTGTCCGGCTCGTCGCCGGCGACCGTGATCGCGATCGGCGCCATCATGCTGCCGGCGATGGTACGCCAAGGATTTCCCAAGCGCTTTGGGGCCGGCGTCATCACCACCTCGGGCGCGCTCGGGATCCTGATCCCGCCTTCGATCGTGATGGTGATCTATTGCGTCGCGACCGGCGGCAGCATCGCGCTCGATCCCGCCGGGCATCGCGTTTCGTCGGCCTCCGTCGGCCAGATGTTCATGGCGGGCGTCATCCCGGGCATCATGCTGGCGACGCTATTGGGGGTCACGACCTTCTATCGCGCGTACAAGTATGATTATCCGCGGCTGCCGAAGGCGAGCTGGACCGAACGTTTCGTGGCGTTCCGCAAGTGCATGTGGGGATTGCTGCTGATCCTGATCGTGCTCGGCGGCATCTATGCAGGGCTATTCACGCCGACGGAAGCCGCCGCCATCAGCGCGGTCTATGCCTTCGTCATCGCCGTCTTCGTGTATCGCGACATGTCGCTGAGGGATGTGCCGAAGGTGCTGCTCGGCTCCGCCAACATGAGCGCGATGATCCTCTACATCATCACCAACGCGGTGCTGTTCTCGTTCCTGATGGCGAACGAGAATATTCCGCAGCAGATCGCAGCCTGGATCACCTCTGTTGGCGTCGACTGGATCATCTTCCTGTTGATCGTGAACGTGCTGCTGCTGATCGCGGGCAACGTAATGGAGCCGTCTTCGATCGTCCTGATCATGGCGCCGATCCTGTTTCCGGTGGCGGTCAAGCTGGGCATCCATCCGGTGCATCTCGGCATCCTGATGGTCGTCAACATGGAGGTCGGCATGTGCCATCCTCCGGTCGGGCTGAACCTCTACGTGGCGTCCGGCATCGCCAAGATGGGCATCACGGAGCTGACGATCGCGGTGTGGCCGTGGTTGTTGACCATGCTGATCTTCCTCGGCATCGTCACCTACGTGCCGGAGCTGTCGCTGTGGCTGCCGCGTGCACTCGGCATGCTGTAGCTGCCCGTGCATTGCGGTGGGTCAAACGGGATCACATTACATCTTGGTAAGGGAAGCTTCCTTTGCCAACCTTTAAGTTGAAGGCCGGCTGAGGCTAGCCCATCTTCTGGCAACCTTTCGATAGGAGGTTCGCATGAGGAAGTTCGCCATCGCAGCGGTTGCGGTTCTTGCCATCGCCGCTTCGACCGCCGTCTATGCCCAGCACCGCCATTGGGGCCACGGCTTTTCGCGGATGAGTCCGGAGGACAGGTCGGCTTACGCCGATGCGAGGATCGCGGCCGTGCATGCCGGCCTCAAACTGACCGCCGACCAGGAAAAGCTGTGGCCGCCGGTCGAGGCCGCCGTGCGGGAGTTCGCCAAGCTCAGAATCGATCGCGCCAATGCGCGGATGAACCCGCCGCGGGATGATTCCAGCCAGCAGAAGCCGGATGATCCGGTGGCGCGGCTGCGTGACCACGCCGACAACATGGCGGCCACCGCAGCCGCCATGAAGAAGATCGCAGAGGCTGCCGACCCGCTCTACAAGACGCTGGATGACGGCCAGAAGCGCCGGCTCGCCGTCCTGACCCGTTTGGGCCGGTTCGGGGGCTGGGAAGGCTGGGGCCACCGCCGGTTCGAGCGCGGCGAAATGGACCGCGACCCTGACCGGCGCGGCGGCCGCGACCGTTATGACCGGGACGGTGGGCCAGACCGGGGCGGTCCGGAACGGCTCTGATCCGTCCGCCCATCGGGGCCCGACCCGCACACCAGTAGAAGCCGCTGAATTCCAGCAGCTTTTTGCCGTTCCCGCGGTCAGCCAAAGCCCGGGAAAACTCAACTTAGCTTGCTGGACATCCCCGGGTCGCTTTGCTAAACGACGCCCTCTCTCGAGAGCTTGCCGGACCTAAGCATCCGGGCGCATAGCTCAGTTGGTAGAGCAGCTGACTCTTAATCAGCGGGTCCCAGGTTCGAGCCCTGGTGCGCCCACCAAGCCATCTCGTTGAGAATACAGTACCTTTTCCAAAGATCACGCTGACCAGAACGAGAACGTGGCATCGTGCGACGCGGTTTTTGTCGCACGGCGTGCGACGTCGCGTGACGGCACCGAGTGTGGATTCCGTCTCTGGTTGATCGGTGCCATCTTTACGACCGACCACCTCGGGATGTATATTTAGGGAAAGTGCAGCCGGGGCGGGAGCCGCCATGATGGCATCAGCGATGGTATCAGGGCTAAGGCGTGCGGTGGCCTTTCCCGTCTATCTGCTGGCGTTCGCCTGCCATCTTCTGTGCATGTTTTTCACCTGGCTGGCGCAGTACATCTCTGGCGATGATTTTGTGCATCGAAGCCCATGGCCGCCGCTCGGCTTTTTGGTGGCCGTGGCGACAGCACTGCTGGTGGCGTTTGTCGCTCGGGGCATGTCTGTTCGCGACGACTCGCAGTTCGAATTGGTTGCGCCGGTAGGCGAACTGCAAAAGGCGCCCAATTACACCGAGCAGGAGCTTGCGCGCGTCATGCCCCACATCGAGATGACGGCGTGCATCTTTGCCCAGCTCGCGCTGCGTCACTCCCTGCGGCCGCGCAACGTCGCGTTCCTGCCGTGCTCGAACGACGCCAAATTCAAGGTGAAGTTCAGGGAGGACCTGGGTGTTGCCACCGTGGCGGGCCAGCTTGAGATTGATGGCGCCTCGCGCGGCTTTACTGCTGTCCTCAATCACCATCCTGCGGCAACCGAAATCGACGGCTACCGCGCCGTACGGCTCGATGTCGACGGCATAGGTACGTTCACGTCGGCGGCGGCATCACGACCAGCCTGTAATCGCGGCGGCCAGGCCGTTGTGAGCGAGCCTGGTTTCATTGCGGGGCGATTCCGGCTTGCTTGATGATGCGTGACCATTTGTCGGTCTCGGCTCTGAGGAAGGCATCGAGCGCCGCCGGCGTGGCGCGTTGCTCCTCGACCGGCGCCATGCTGAGTTCGGCGAAACGGTTGACCAATGGCGGATCCTTGAGCGCCTTTTGCAGTGCATTCACCAGCGCATCGACGATCGGCTTCGGCGTGTTGCGCGGCGCATACAGGCCGTACCAGGTCGTCACGTCGAACGCCGGCGCGCCGGCTTCTGCCGCGGTCGGCAGGTTCGGCAGCGTCGACACCCGCTTCCTGCTCGTAATGGCATAACCCGGAATGGTGCCGGCCTGAATATAGGGCGTGGGTCCGGTCGCAGGATCGCAATAGACGTCGATGTGGCCTGCGATGATATCGTTCAGCGCCGGTCCGCCACCCTTGTAATAGACCGGCGTGAGCTTGGCTTCGACGGCACTCATGAACATCAGTCCGCAGAGATGCGAGGCAGAGCCAAGGCCGACATTGCCGTAGGTGACCTTGTCGCCCTGGGCGCGAACATGAGCGACCAGCTCCTTGAGGTCCTTGGCGGGAAAGTTCGGACGCGCCACGAGGATCATCGGAACATCGGTGACGAGGCCGATCGGCGCGAAATCGCCGATCGGATCGAACGGCAATTTTGCATAGAGCGCGGGCGCCGTGGCCTGCCCGACATGCATCAACAGCAATGTGTAGCCGTCGGGTGGAGCCTTGGCGACCCTGTTGGTGCCGAGCGTGCCGCCGGCGCCGACGACGTTTTCGATGACGATGGCCTGCTTCAACGTCGCGCTCATCGACGTTCCGAGCAGCCGCGCGATCACGTCGCCTGGCCCACCGGCGGAGAACGGAACGACGAGGGTGATCGGCCGGTTCGGATAATCCTGCGCAAATGCCGGGGTGACCTGCGAAAGCAACAGCAACAACAAAACGCGTTTCATAAATTTCATGGCAGTTTCCTGTGGGGATGAGGTTCGCTCATTCGTTCATTTTTTTCGTCCGGTGCGGATGCCCGCTCGATCATGCTGAGGGCGGCGACTGCCGCCGCCTTCACGTGATCGACGCAGCACTGCTCGGCGAGGTCTGGGTCGCCGCTCTGGATGGCGCGCCAGATCGCCGTGACCTCGCGCAGGCTCTTGTTGATCCGCTTCGGCTGCGACATCGAGGTAATCCGCAACAGCGTGATGCGGTCATGCAGCGGCCGAAGCATGCGTTCGATGAAGGCGTTCTGGCAGCCGCCGATCAGCGCCGCGTAGAACTCCGTCTTGGCCTCGAGCGCCGTCATCAGGTCGGATTCGGCGAACGCGGCCTTCAGCTTGGTCAGAGCGTCGCCGATTCTTCGCACAACGGCGGGGTCACGCAGGCGGGCGCATTCTCGGCCGGCAAACCCCTCCAGAACGGCACGGGCGGCGTATAGCTGCTTGGCTTCCTCGAGGCTGATGGTGCTGACCAGGGGACCGCGATGCGGAACAGTCGTGACGAGCCCGTCGGCTTCCAGTGCCCGAAGCGCCTCGCGGATGGACGGCCGGCTGACACCGGTCATTTCGCAAAGCTCTCGCTCGATCAGGCGCTCGCCCGGCTTGAATCGTCCGGACATGATGGCCTGCCGCAGCTTTTGCGCAACCATCGAGCGGACGGTGGGAACGTCCTCGATTCGCAGCGTGGATTGCAGTTCAGCGCGCTTGTCCATTGCCTACCGCCTTCGTATCGGAGCACCGATTCAGTAGCGATTTACGGGCAGAATCATCGTTTCCGCAATCTGAACATGAGCTGCCCGAGCCAGGGCAAACACGGTCGATCGGGTCGTATCGCCAGTATGGCGCGCGGGCGCTCATGCGATGGACCAGCCTCCGTCGATAGGCAGCGTTGCGCCCGTGATGTCCTGTCCCGCCTGGCTGGACAGGAAGACAACCATGGCGCCAACGCTTTCCATGGCGACAAAGCGCCCGGTCGGCTGCCGCGCCATCAGGTAGTCGCGCGTCGCCTCGTCGACGGCGCGGCCCTCGCTCGCCGCGATCGATGCAATCTTGCCCTGGATGGCCGGTGTCGGCAGGACGCCTGGGCACAGTGCGTTGCAGGTGATGCCGTCGCTTGTCGTCTCGATCGCGACCGCCCGGGTCATGCCGAGGATGGCGGTTTTCGTGGTCACGTAATCGATACGGTCCGCAACGGCGCGGCTCGAATAGATCGAGGCCATGTTGATGATGCGGCCCCAGCCGCGCTTCTTCATGGCGGGCAAGGCGAGGCGGATCAGATGAAAGGGCGCCGACAGGTTGACGGCCAGCGCCTCTTCCCAATGTTCCGATGCAAATGTCTCGACCGGCGAGAAATGCCGGACCACCGCGTTGTTCACCAGGATATCGATGGCTTCGAGGCGGCCGAGCAGTTCGCCCATCATGGCTTCGATCGATGAACGTTGCGACAGGTCGGCGGCCGCGCTCACGGCATCGACACCGAAACGGGAACGAAGGCGATCCCTGGCCTCCCGGGGCTCAATCAGATCGTGCAGGACAATATTGGCACCCGCGCCGGCCAGGCTTTCCGCCACGGCCAGCCCAAGGCCAGCCGTTGCGCCGGTGACGAGTGCCCACTTGCCCTGCAGCATCGGATCGGACTCCCCGGCTATTTCTTCTGGTCCAGCTCGGCGAATACTTCCCGCGCATTGCGGAAGGCATCGACGCCGGCCGGCACGCCGCAATAGATGGCGACCTGCATGAACACCTCGCGTATTTCCTCGCGCGTGGCGCCGTTGGTGAGGGCGCCGCGAACGTGGGTCTTGAGTTCATGCGGCCGGTTCAGCGCGCACAGCATCGCCAAATTGAGAAAGCTGCGAGTCTTATGGGTGAGGCCATCGCGGCCCCACACATAACCCCAGCAATATTCCGTCGTGAGGTCCTGCATCGGCCGGTTGAAGTCGTCGGCCGAAGCGATTGCTTTGTCGACGAATTCATCGCCCAGGACGCTCTTGCGGATCTTGAGGCCTCGATCGTATGTCGTCTTGTCCATATCGGTATCCAATGTGTTGTGGTTATTGCGCTAGCTCTTGGGCCAGAACGGTTGGGCCAGCGCCAGTTGCGGAGGAAACACTGTGACAGGCACACCGGATTGCCACTGCACGATGGTCATGCCCGCGCCGACGCGGCGGCCCTTTTCATCGAACTTGATTTCGCCGAGCGGGTAGTATTTGGAGGGACCGCCATCCATGGCGCGCAGGGCGTCGGCCACCGCGACGCGGTCAGCCTTGCCGGCCTTTTCGAGCGCGTCCTTGATCACCCACATGTCGCCGTAGGTGGAGATCGCATTCTGCGTCATCCAGGGCTCCTTGTAGCGAGTTTTGAGCTCGGCAATGAGCGCCTCGTGACCCTTGGCGCCCCAGCTTGCGACACAGGTGAGCAGGCCCTGCAGCAATTCGGGGCTGACGGTCTGCAGCATGTCGGGCTCCGCGATGGCGATGCCGAATGAGATCGTTGGAATCTTGCCTTGCCCCAAACCGAACTCGTTCATCTTCTCGAGCAGTAGCTTGGCGTCGGAAATGACGGTCGGCAGGAAGAACAGCAGGTCCGGTCTGGCCGAGCGGACTTTCTGAACCAGCGAGGTGGCGTCGGCGAGTGGCGGGGTAAAGGTTTCGTCGACGATCAGTTGGAGCCCGTTTTCGGCAAGCAGGCCGTCCCGCATCGCCTTTGCCGAGGACACCGATGCCGCCGTGTTGTCCGTGACGATCGCAACCGTCTTTGGCTTCTTCCCGGATGCCGTCTCCGCAAGCTTCACGATCTGCGGCAAGGCCTGCTTTGCCTGCGAGCCTGCCGTTGCCGACGTCTGGAAGACATATTTGAAGCCCCGA
This sequence comes from Bradyrhizobium sp. AZCC 2176, assembly GCF_036924645.1. Classification (NCBI taxonomy): domain Bacteria; kingdom Pseudomonadati; phylum Pseudomonadota; class Alphaproteobacteria; order Hyphomicrobiales; family Nitrobacteraceae; genus Bradyrhizobium; species Bradyrhizobium sp. AZCC 2176. The sequence continues at coordinate 4,192,741 of NZ_JAZHRX010000001.1, forward strand.
TCGGTAATCAGATCGGAATAGGAGAGGGTGAGGACCGGCAGGTTGGCGCGCTCGGTCACCTCAGTGACGGCAAGCGTGAATGAACTGAGGTAGGAACCGCTCGCCGCCACAAGGTCGGGCTCCTGGGCGACCATCCGTTGCGCCGCGTTCTTGGCTTTCTCCGTCGTGTCGCCGGAATCGAGCACGACCAGTTTTAGCCTGGCGCCACCGAGCGACTTGATGCCGCCTTGCGCGTTGATGTGGTCCACCGCCATCTCGGCACCTTGCCGCATGACCGTACCGGGGCGGGCATAGAGGCCGGAAACCGGGACCAGCAATCCGACCTTGACCTCGGAAGGCTGCTGCGCCCACGCGCGTGAACAGATCAAGCCGGCGGATGCGCCGGCGAGCAGGCTGCGCCGCGTCAATGCGGCCCGGGTAGCTCTTGTCATCTCAATTCCTCCCTGAATTTTTGAGCGTGTTGCGGTCAGGATTTCTTCGGCCAGAATGGCGCAGCCAATGCGAGATCGGACGGGTAGACGGTGACGGGCACGCCGGACTGCCACTGCACGATCACCACGCCAGCGCCGACACGGCGGCCCTTCTCGTCGAACTTGAGCTGGCCGCCCGGGTAATGTTTCGATGGACCGCCATCCATGGTCCGGAATGCCTGCGCCACGGCAAGGCGGTCGGCTTTTCCGGCCTGTTCGAGCGCCGTCTTCATCAGCCACATATCGCCATAGGTCGAGATGACGTTCTGCGTCATCCAGGGCTCCTTGTATTTTGCCTTCAACTCGGCGATCACGGCTTCGTGGCCCTTCGAACCCCAGTTGGCGACCACCGTCATGATGCCCTGAACGGCTTCCGTGCTGACGCTTTGCAGCATGTCGGGCTCGGCGATCGTGATGCTGAAGGAGACGGTCGGAATCTTGCCTTGGCCAAGCCCGAACTCGTTGATCTTCTCCAGGCCGAGCTTGGCGTCGGAAATGGCATTGGGCATGAACAGCAGCAGATCCGGACGCGCCGACCTGACCTTCTGGATCAGCGGCGTCGCGTCGGAAAGCGGCGGCGTCCAAACCTCTTCCACGACGAGCTGAAGGCCTTCCTGCGCGAGGATCTTCTCCTTCAGCGCCTTGGCTGTCGCAACTGACGTCGCCGTATTGTCCATCAGCATCGCAACCGTCTTCGGTCGTTTGCCGGACGCGGCTTCGGCAAGCTTCATCAGTTCAGGCAAGCCGAGTTCCGACTGCCGGCTCGCGGGCGCTGCGGTCTGGAAGATGAATTTGAAGCCGCGCTCGGTCAGCAGGTCCGAATAGGACAGGGTGAGCATCGGCAGCTCGGCGCGTTCGGTCACCTCGGTCACCGCCAGCGTGAAGGAGCTGAGATACGAGCCGCTCGCCGCAACCAGATCAGGCTCCTGCGCCACCATGCGCTGCGCCGCGTTCTTGGCCTTTTCGGTGGTATCGCCGCAATCGATCACGACCAGCTTGAGCTTGGCGCCGCCGAGCGACTTGATGCCGCCCTGCGCGTTGATGTGCTCGATGCCCATCTCTGCGCCCATGCGCATCACCTGGCCCGGCCGGGTGTAGATGCCCGATAGCGGCACGATCAAGCCGACCTTGACTTCGGCAGGTTGCTGCGCGCGCGCCATCGTCGACAGTCCCATGGCGGCGGCACCGGAGAGCACGGTTCGCCGCGTCAACGAGGTCTTCGCGTTTTTGTTCTGGCCCATTTTCGTTCTCTCCCAGTGGTGTTGTTGATCGTTGTCGGTTACATGCCGAGATAGGCCTTGCGGATGCGGTCGTCCGCCCGCAGGGTTTGATTGTTGCCTTCGAGTGCGACGCGGCCTGCTTCGAGAACGTAGCCGTGGTCGGCCGATTCCAGCGCCTCCGCGACGCGCTGTTCGACCAGCAGGATGGTCAAGTTCGATTGTCGCCGGATCTCGATCAGTCGTTCGAAGATGAAATCCGCGGTGGTGGGCGCCAGGCCCATCGAAGGCTCATCCAGCATCAGGAGTTTCGGCGAGGAGGCGAGCCCGCGGCCGATCGCCAGCATCTGCTGCTGTCCGCCGGACAGTGTGCCCGCGAACTGGCCGCGGCGCTCGGCCAAAATCGGCAGCCATTCGAAGATGCGCTCGATGTTGTGCTTCCAGTCGCGTTGGCCGGCCTCGGTCATCGCGCCCATTTCGAGATTTTCCATCACCGTGAGGGAAGGGAAAACCTGGCGGCCTTCCGGGACATGGGCTATGCCGAGATGCGCGCGCTGCGCGGGCCGGATCGACAGCAGGTCTTGATTGGCGAACCTGATAGTGCCGGTACTTGGACGCACGATGCCGGAAATCGTCTTGAACAGGGTGGTCTTGCCGGCGCCATTCGGTCCGACGATGGCGACGAACTGGCCTTCTTCGACCTTGATCGAGACGCCGTTCAAGACCGGGATCGCGGAATAGCCTGATGTCAGCCCTTCAATGTGGAGCATGGGCCATCCATTTCTTGCCGAGATAGGCTTCGATGACGCGACGGTCGCGGGTGACCGCTTCCGGTTCGCCCTCGACGATAACCGCGCCATGGTCGAGCACGAGGAAACTGTCGACCAGGCGAACCATGGCCTGCATGGTGTGCTCTATGATGGCGATCGTCATGCCGTCGCGGGCCAGCCGCTGGATTGCGGCTACGACCTCGTTTGCCTCGTCATGGCCGAGGCCCGCGAGCGTCTCGTCGAGCAACAGGATGCGCGGCTGTCCGGCCAACGCGCGGGCGAGCTCCATGAGCCGCAATTCCTTGGTCGTGAGCTCGCCGGCGATGCGGTTGGCGATCCCGGACAGGCCGACACGGGCAATCGCATCAGTTGCCAGTTGCCTTGCCTCGGCATCGGTCTTGGCTCGGACATAGGCCCCGACCACGACGTTGTCCGAGATCGACATGCGCAGGAACGGGCGCATGATCTGGAAGGTTCGGCCGATGCCGGCCTCGCATAGTTCATGCGGCTTGCGGCCGGACATCTCGCGTCCGTCGAGCAGGATCTCGCCGGTACCAGGCCGCAGGAATCCGTTCAGCAGGTTGAACAGGGTGGTCTTGCCGGCGCCGTTGGGACCGATGATCCCGAGGATCTCGTTTTGTCGCAGCTTGAAGCTGACACCCTGGACGGCCTTCAATCCACCGAAGGAGCGCGACAGGTTGCGCACTTCGAGGACCACTTCGCCCGTTCCGCGCGACCGTTCCGGACGCGATGCCACAGGTGCGGAGGCGACGGCGGCGACCACGATATCCGGACCGCTCGGTGTTGTCGCGACCTGACATACCCACCGCTTGCGCAGGAAATCGCGCACCTTCCAGAATAGGCCCTCAGGCGCGAGAAGGATGACGCAAATGATGGCGAGGCCGTAGATCACCCCCTGAATGCCGGGAAAGCGCGAGCCTGCTTCGGCGTTGAGCGTCTCGGCCAATGGGATCAGGATCACCGATCCGATCACCGGACCCCAGACCGTTCCGACACCGCCGAACATGGCGACCGTCAACGCCTGCGCCGATACCAGCATGCCGAAGACGGATTGCGGGGTCACCACCAGCAGCACGACAGCGTAAAATCCGCCGACCGCTCCCGCGATGGCGCCGCTGAGCGTGACGGCACGGAGCTTCCAGGCCAGCGTGTCGATCCCCGCGGCTTCCGCGGCGGCTTCGTTCTGTTTGATCGCAAGCAGCGCCATGCCGAAGCGCGACCGTTCGATCGCCCGCGTCAGCAGGATCGTGGCGAGCATCATCGCCAGCGCCAGCAGCGTGTAGAGACGGTGATCGGCAAATTGCATGTAGGCGATCGGATTGTCGCGCTTGATCGGCAGCGTGACTTCCTGAAGGCCGAGCCATTCGAATACGTAGAGAATGGCAAGCGGGTAGGCGAGCATCGCGAGCGCGAAGTAGTGGCCCTGCAGGCGGAAAGTCGGAAAGCCGATCAGCAATCCGGCGATGCCGCCAAGTATCGCTGCAATCGGAATCATGATCCACGGCGACAGATCGAAATGGATCTGGCCGAGCACGACGGCATAGGCCCCGACGCCGAAGAAGGCGGCGTGGCCAAACGAGATCAATCCGGTGTATCCGCTCAGAAGATTCCACGACAGGCCGAATATCGCCCAGACCGGGACCAGCGTCATGACGAGCTGATAATAGGAATTGGTCACGCTCAGCGACACCGCCGCATAGAGCGCGGTGAAGACGAGGATAGGCAGCAGCGATCGCCATCGACGCATGGTCATGTCCTCTCGACCATGCGCCCGAAGAAACCTTGCGGACGGAAAAAGATGATCAGGAGAAACACGACGAAGATCGCGGCGTTCTGCAATTGTGTCGGCAGGATCAGCGTCGACATCTGCTGGACCAGGCCGATCGTCATGCCGCCCCAGAATGCGCCGATGATGCTGCCCATGCCGCCGAGCACGACGCCGGCATACATGACGATGACGTATTCGACGCCGACGAAGGGATGAAATGGATAGTTGGTGGCGAGCAGCCCGCCGGCGATCGCGGTGATACCGCTACCGAGCGCGAAGGCAATGCGGTGCGCGCGGTCGACGTCGATACCCATATAGGTCGCCGCGGTAGGGTTATCGGCGGCGGCCCGCAGCGATTTTCCGAGCCGCGAGCGCGTGATCAAGAGCGTCAACAGTATCATCGTTGCCAACGAAACTATGGCATCTATCCCGCGCGCCTTGTTGATGAAGACGCTGATGTCATTGAACAGTGGTCCAAGCTCCCAGGCTGAGCTCGATAGCGGCGTCCGGATCGAGGCCAATACCGAACCGAACACGAGCAGTCCGCCATTCTGCAGGATCAGCGCGATCCCCAGCGTCAGAATGAGCTGGGCATAGTGGCCTTCGCCCTCGAGCGAGGAGGTGCGCGTGCCCGATACACGCGAGATCAAGGTGAGGTGGACGAAGTAACCGAAGACAGCCAGCACCGGACCGGCCAGCAGGATCGCGACGAATGGCCCGAAAGTGTTGCCGAAAATGGCCTGAACGCCGAGCGCGGTGAAGAAATAAAACGCCGCATACATGCCGAGCATCATGAAATCGCCCTGCGCGAAGTTGATCACCCGCATGACGCCGAAGATCAGCCCGAGCCCGACGCACATCAGGCCGTAGACCGCACCGATCAGGAGGCCGGCGGACAATGCTTGCAAGAAACCTTCCAGCGCCTGTGTCACCGATGACCTCGTGCGGAGCTCGTATTCAACTTCGGTTCGTTCGCTGGCGTCGAGGCCGTCTCAGGTTTGAACATTCCGCCCCGCATTTTTTTGCTTTCTCGTATGGATCATGACGCCGGCCGTAACAGCCGTTCGGTCGGCTCGAGCCGGCAGCAGGCGGCGATGACACGGCTGTCCGGAAGTGACATGCATTTGTCGACAAGTTCTTCGAGAAGCAGCGCGCGCTTGCTGCCGATGACATCGGTCGCGGCCGTGCGAAAGCGCGTGCGGATTTCCTCAGGCGTTGCGGCAATGACATTGTCGAGGCGCTGATCGACGGCGTTTCCGTCGCGCAAGGTAATGTGTATCTCGGCGCCCTGCTTGGTCGGGAACGCGGCGGTGAGGTGCGGCTCGCTCTGAAGGGTGGTGCGCTCGACGAGGCGGAGAATCCTGATATCGTCGATGTCAGCGTAATTGTCTTCTTCGAGCGCGCCGCGTGCGAGTACGGCAGCGACGCTGAACGGAATGCTCATCTTCGCCTGCAACGCATTGCGGAAAGGCCCTTTGGAATCGCAGCCGGGGTAGCGGGCCGCAGCCGCCGGGACTCGGATCGAAACCGTCGCGATGTCCTCCGATGTCCCGAGTTCGCGCGCGATCGGCAACGCTGCCTGTGCCGCGGTTTGCGCGAAATTGCAGGCGGGAGCGGGCTTGTTGTAGACGGCCATGATTTCCGGTTCTGCGCCGGCAAACAATCGGATCTCGGCAGGGGCGGGCTGGCGGCGGAAGGCGGCGAACAATCCGGCCTCACCCTCAAGGATCGTTTCGGAGGCGCACGCGCCGGCTTCGGCCAGTTCGACCGCGGCAATTGCGTTGCGCGCCGCAAAGCCTGGATGGAAATACATTTCGGAACCGCCGGCACGCGGCCATTCGTTCAGGCCGGACGACGTGTTGGCGGCGATGGCAATTGCGCTGGTTGCGGCATCTTCGGTGAGACCGAGGGCGTAGCTTGCCGCCAATGCTGCGCCGAGCGGAGCCACGAGACCGGTTGGCCGGTAGAGGCGGGCGAGGTCGGCGGTAACGAGCGCGCGGCCGATCTGCGCGCCGGCCTCATAGCCGATGACCGCGGCGCCAAGCAATGTCGCGCCGGACAGCGGTGTCCGCTCCGACAGCGCGAGCAGGGTCGGCCAGATCACCACGCCGTGGTGCGAGACGCTGGCAGCATGCATGTCTTCGCGTACCAGGCCGTGGCCCATGGTCGCGTTGGCGAAGGCGGCGTCGCCCGGCGCGGCAAGGGTGCGGGCGCCGATGACGGTGGCGCCGTTTCCGACCTCGCGCGCGATGCCGATTGCCTGGCGGCTCCACGGATGGTTCCTCGCCTCGAAGGCACAGGAAAGAAAATCCAGCAGGCAGATCTTTGCCTTGGCAACGACGTTTCCATCGAAACGGCCGGGATCGACAGTAAGCGCGGTGCGTGCCAGCGCCCGCGCCAACGACACCTCGCTTGATCCGGTCGATCCGATTGTCATGGCAATCGCCCTCGCGCGCGGGGTGGGTCCAGGTCTAGCCGCGCATTTCCACGCCGGCCCACTCCTCCAGCACTTTCGCAATCGACGTGAAGTCGGATGACGCGCCATATTTGGCATTAGTGATCGCCAGCATCTGCCGCACCACGGAGCCGCAAACCATCGGAACGCCCATGGCTTCGGCTTCGTCGACGCAGAGCCGCACGTCCTTGTAGGAGAGGCCGGTGGTGAAGCCGAAATCGAACGTGCCGGGAAGCACCGCGCGGGGAAACTTGTCTTCCGAGGCGCTGTTGCGGCCGCTGCTGGCGTTGATGATGTCGATCAGCACCTTGGCATCGACGCCGCCCTTGACGCCCATTGCCACCGCTTCGGAGGTGATGACCAGTGCCGCCGCCGCCATCAGATTATTGGCGAGCTTTGCGGTCTGCGCCGTGCCCGGCTTGTCGCCGGTGTAGAACAGCTTGCCAAAATGCTTCAGGATGGGGTGGACCCTGTCATAGGTCGCCTGCGGGCAGGAGACCATCACGGCGAGCGTACCGTTCACCGCACCCTTGATGCCGCCGCTGACGGGGGCATCGACCAGCGTGATGTTTCTGGCTTCGAATCCCTTGGCGATCGCCTTGGCGGCGCCGGGCCCGGTGGTGGACAGGTCGATCAGGATGGTGGCGCGGTTTCCGGCAACGATTCCATCAGGGCCCAGCGCCACGGCCTTGACGATGTCGGGAGTCGGCAGGCTGGCCAGCACGATATCTGCGCTCGATGCGACTTCGGCGGGCGACTTCGCCAGCCGTGCGCCGCGCGCAACCAGCGCCTTGGTCGCCTCGGCTTGCGAATCGTAGACGCATAGCGAATAGCCGGCGTCGAGCAGGCGCCCGGCCATCGGTCCGCCCATGCGGCCCGTTCCGACAAAGCCGATTGTTTCTGCTGCCATGGTTCGCTCCCTGACGCGCGCAAGCGCTTTCTTGTTCTTAGTCTTGTTCTCGGCGCCGCCGGGTTCCGGCCGCGTCTGCTCAAATCTCCAGATTGTCAGTTAATCTGTCAAGCATAAGATTCCTGTCGACAGGGCTCGACGCACCGGAATAGGATTGGAAAAACAGCCTCCGGGGAATTCGCTCAGTGCGGCAAGATGAAGCGCAAGGCGTCGGCATAACGCTCGCCGATTTCGTTGCCGGTACGATGTGGGCAGATGTCGCGGGGCAGAGCGACGAAGCGAAGCGCTCGATTCTGAACTTCTTTGCGACCGCCCTGGGTTCAGCCCACGACCCCGCGGTTGGCGCTGCCTTGCGCGTGCTGTTGCCGTTCAGCGGCGCTGCGACATCGGCGATCATCGGCCGCTCCGAACGGCTCGATGCGATGGGCGCGGCGTTCGTCAACGCGGTTTCGGCCAACCTGCTCGATTTCGACGATACCCACCTGGATACGATCATTCATCCGGCCGCTCCGGTTGCGGCGCCGGTCCTGGCATTGGCGCAGGCGCGCGGATTTTCGGGGCGCGACGTTCTCACCGCATTCATTCTCGGCGTGGAGATCGAATGCCGCGTCGGCAACGCGGTATCTCCCGGACACTATGCGCGCGGCTGGCATATCACCTCGACCTGCGGGGTGTTCGGCGCCGCCGCGGCCTGCGCCAAATTGCTCGGCCTTCCGGCGGACCGGATTTCCAATGCGATTGGAATCGCGGCAAGCCAATCGGCAGGCATCGTCGAAAATCTCCCGAGCGCCGCCAAGAACGTCAGCGTCGGCAATGCGGCGCGCAACGGCCTGTTTGCGGCACTGCTTGCGGCTGAAGGCTATTCCGCGTCGCCCCGCGCGATTGAAGGCCCGCTCGGCTGGGCGCGCGCCATGGGAGATGAGCCCGATCTTGCGCGGCTGACGGGAGATCTCGGCAAGACCTGGGAGATCGCCAGGAACACCTACAAGCCCTATCCGGCGGGCATCGTGTTTCACGCGGTGATCGACGCCTGTTTCGCGTTACGGGAAAGGCTGGGCCCGCGCATCGCAGGTATCGCGGCGATCACGGTGCAGGGTTCGGCGCTTCTGCTGGCGCGCGGCGATCGGCCGGTGCGCAACGAACGCGACGCAAGGGTCTCTATTCACCACTGCGCCGCCTGCGCCTTGCTGCTGGGCAAGGCCGGTGTGGCGGAATTCTCCGAGGCCGCCGTATTTCGGCCGGACATAGTGTCCTTGCGCCAGAAGGTGAGGGCGGAGCTTGATGGCTCACTTCCGGACGGCGCCGCGCGCGTCGTGATTCAATTGACGTCGGGAGAGACGTTCGAGGAAATCGTAATGGCTGCAAAGGGCAGCGTTGCCGATCCGCTGTCGGACCGTGCCATCGAAGCCAAGCTGCGTGATTGTGCACGACTGGACGAAAGCGATTGGGATATCGATCGCATCATTGACCATGTCTGGCGTATCGATACGCTGGACGACGTCTCAAGCTTGATGCGGGCGTAGCGCCGCGCCCGATCAGGCAGAACTCAAACGAGCGAAAGGAAACGACGATGAGCGAGTTGTTCGACAAGGGATTGAAGATCCGCAAGGAAGTGCTCGGTGAGGACTACGTCAATAAATCCATCGCAGGCGCCGACGAATTCACCCGGACGATGGCAGAATGGTCGACCGAATTTTGCTGGGGGGCATTGTGGGCCCGGCCGGGGCTTGATCGCCGGACGCGGAGCATCGTCAATCTTGCGATGCTTGGCGCGCTCAACCGGCCCCATGAGTTGAAGCTGCATGTCAAGGGTGCGCTCAAAAACGGTCTCACCAAGGACGAGATCAAGGAGATCCTGCTTCAGGTCGCCGTATACTGCGGCGTGCCGTCGGGGATCGACGCATTCCGCAACGCGCGCGAGGCGTTCAACGAGGTCGAAACCAAGCCGTGAACCGTTAGCCTGTCGGGGGATCGCATGGCCGAGCCGGAATACGAACTGTTCGCCATCCGCTACGCTACGCGCGATGCGCGGCGGAGCGATCATTTCATTGGCGGCGACCCGCACGACGGCCCGATGCCGATGGACTATTTCATGTGGCTGGCAAGAGGAGGAGGCCGCACCTTCGTCATCGACACCGGGTTCAACGCGGAAGTAGCACACAAGCGGAAGCGGACGTTCCTGCGCTGTCCGGTGGAGACGCTCGGTGCGTTCGGCATCGATGCGGGCGCGGTCGAGGATGTCATCCTCACCCACCTGCATTACGACCATGTGGGCAATTTCGACCGGTTTCCAAACGCGCGTTTCCATCTCCAGGAGCGCGAGCTTGCCTATGCCACGGGGCGCTTCATGCGGTATCCGCGGCTGTCGCATTCATTCGAGGTCGAGGACGTCTGCGGGATTGTACGGCTCAACTACGCGCGCCGTGTCTTGTTCTACGACGGCGACGCGGAGCTTGCTCCCGGCCTTTCGGTGCATGCGGCAGGCGGCCATTCGGCCGGGCTTCAATTCGTTCGCGTCAGGACCCGCCGGGGATTTGTCGTGCTCGCCTCCGATGTCAGCCATTTTTACGAGAACATGGCGAGCGAACGTCCGTTCACCACCGCGCTTCATATCGGCGAAATGCTTGAGGGGTTCGATCGGCTGCGGGCGTTGGCGCCGGATGAGAGCCATATCGTCCCGGGGCATGATCCGCTGGTCATGAAGCTTTATCCGGCGCCTGATCAGGAGCTGGAGGGCATTGCCGTGCGCCTCGACGTGCCGCCATCGGGCGCCGCGCCGGTTCGCGCTGACTATGCGTCGGGGCACTAACCGATCCCGTTGGAAGCCAACGGATTCGAATGACCGATCCATTCGCCGCACCTATTTCTCCATCGCAGCTCTTAGGATCGGCATCAGCCTCGCGGACTCGCTTCTGATCAGGTCGGCGAGGGGCTTCGGTCCGCGGCGGCCCGGCTCCACGATATCGGCGCCGAGATCTGCCAGCCGCTTTTGCACCGGCTCTTCGCTGAGACCTTTGTTCAAGGCGTCCGCGAGTTTCTCGATGACCGGTTGCGGCGTGCCGCTTGGCACGAACACCCCGTAAAACGGCGCGCAGTCGAATTCGGGCAGGCCCTGTTCGTGAGACGTCGGCACATCCGGCAGCATTGGACTGCGTTTCCTGGCGGCGATTGCCAGGGCCTTGACGGCGCCAGCCCGTACCTGGCTCAACGTTCCGAGTACGGGATCGCATTCATAGTCGATCTCGCCTGCCAGCATTGCAGTCAACACCGGCGCGGTGCCGGTAAAGGGGACCATGGTCGGCTTGATGCCGATCGCCGTATTGAGAAGGAGGCAGCCGATGTAGGACACAGAGCCAAGCCCTGCGTGCCCGGCATTGAGCTTGCCCACGTTGGATTTCGCATAGGCGACAAATTCGCTCAGATTATTGGCGGGAAAGTCTTTGCGGACGACCAGCAATTCGGGGTACTCGGCGCTTAGGCCGATCGGCTCGAAATCCTTTTGCGGATCATAACCCAGATTTGGGTAAAACGCCGGCGCCAGCGCATTGGTGCCGAGATGCCCGGAAAGAATGGTGTAACCGTCGGCCGCAGCGCGAGCGGCGCGAAGCGCGCCGATGGTGCCGCCGGCACCGCCGACATTTTCCACCACAAATTTCTGATTGAGATGACGGGTAAAGATATCAGCGACGATCCTGGCCGTGATATCGGCCGGCCCGCCGGCTGCAAAGGGAACGATGATCGTGACGGGTCTAGCCGGATAATCCTGGGCAGTTGCGTCGTTCATTCCGATCGTTGCCAGAAGAGCAGCCGCTGCGATCAAACGCTTTGCCACCTGTCGCCTCCCTGACGTCATTCTTGCTGTGACCATAGGCTGGTTTCGCCGACGGGCAAGTTGCGTTGGCAACATTCCGCGAACAGTCTTGCTGCGCGTGCGGCCCCGGACCTCGGCAGCCGGGCAGCCAGGCCGGTAAAGAAAAAAGCCATTCCGCAACCGGTTCGCACGGAAATACGCTTCCATTCCACGGTTCGAAAAGGCAAATCGCTTCCATTGCCCCATCGGCCGGAAACGACGACATTTGCTTTGCAGATCAACAGATTGGCCGCGCAATGGAACGCTTGAGATACGAGCCGTTTGGCGAACGCCTGGCGCCCGAAGGGGAAGCAGGGCCGCGCTCACGCGCGTCCAAATATCTGTTGTGGACGGGCACAGGCCTGTTCTGGTCGCTGGTTGCGGCCATCGTGATCGCCCGCGCCGTCTTCTTCGAGCCGGGCGTCTTTGACGAATTCAGCCGCGTTGCGGCGCTCGCCAAGGACCTGATCTTCTAAAAGGACCTGATCTTCTAAAAGGCCCTGATCTTCTAAGCCACCTCCGCAACCGGCCTGTCCTGCCAGATGATCCGCTCGAACGCGGTCGCCGCAGGAATTTCTATTCGCCCGGGCACCCTCAGTTGCCACAGCGTGCGCTCGATCTGCAGGTCGCGCATTGGCACGACCTTGAGCCGGCCCAGCGTGACCTGATCGGTAATCGTCGCGCTGGAGACGATGGCGACGCCGAGGCCGGCGGTTACCGCCTGCTTGATCGCCTCGGTGCTGCCGATCTCCAGCGTGCGCCTGGGTTCAATGCCCCCAGCAGCCAGCGCCTGCGCCACCACCTCGCGCGATCCGGAACCGGGCTCGCGCACGATCAGCACTTCATCGCAAAGCGCCGCGCCGTCGATGGTGCGCTCGGCCGCCGCGAAACGGTGCTGCGGATCGACGATCAAGCTCATCACGTCGGTGTGCCAGGCATGGCTCTCGAGCTCATCATCTTCGACCGGACCCTCCACCAGCGCGATCTCGATATCATGCGCCAGCATGAGATCGGCGATGTCCCTGGTATTCGCGATCACGAGATGCAGGTCGATCCCGGGATATGTCTGGTGAAACGTTCCGAGATAGTTCGATATCATGTAAGTCGCGATCGTGGTGGACGCGCCGATGCGCAGCGATCCGCTGTCGAGATTGCGCAGCGACAACAATTCGTCCTCCGCCGCGCGCTCGGCCGCAAACAGCGCCTCCGCATGCCGCGCCAGCGCCAGTCCCTCCCGTGTCGGCCGCACACCTTTCGGCGTCCGGTCGAGCAGGCGGCAGCCGACCTGAAGCTCGAAATCCCGCACCCCCTTTGAGATCGCGGGCTGGCTGATATGGAGGGCGTCGGCCGCGCGCGAGAAGCTTCCGGTTCTCACCACTGTGGTGAACAGGCGCAGCAAATGCAGGTTTAAGGACATAACTTCCCTTTATCGGGTCAGATCGAAAATATATTACCCAACTATCGCGATCTGGCGCATAGATTTTTCTCCCCGGGAGAAATTAGTGCCGCAGGACGAGGAATTTTCCGCCCCAGGAAATGGGCCGGCTAGCATCAGCCGTGTTGCAGCGCTCATTCCCGGCGTTCTCCTTTGCATCGTGGTCGCCGGCATCTCGGCTACCCTCGAAGCCGCGGAACGGCGCCTGTTTGCGCACCCCTATGTGGAGGCGCTGGTCCTGGCGATCCTGCTCGGCATGGCCGTGCGCAGCTTCTGGAATCCGTCCGAGCGCTGGCAGGCTGGCATCGCCTTCAGCGCCAAGCAGCTGCTCGAGGTAGCCGTGATGCTGCTCGGCGCATCCATCAGCTTTGCCGCGATCGCGGCGTCCGGCGCTGCCTTGCTTGGCGCGATTGCCGCGACTGTCGTCGTGACGCTCGGCCTCAGCTTCGGCGTCGGCCGCATGCTCGGACTGTCGACGCGGCTTTCGATCCTGATCGCCTGCGGCAACTCGATCTGCGGTAATTCGGCGATTGCCGCAGTTGCGCCGGTCATCGGCGCCGATGGCGACGATATCGCGTCCTCGATCTCCTTCACCGCGATACTCGGCGTGATGATGGTGCTGGGGCTGCCGCTGCTCATTCCGCTCTTGCACTTGTCCGCAACGCAATATGGAATTCTCGCCGGCCTCACGGTCTACGCCGTCCCGCAAGTGCTTGCCGCAACCGTGCCTGCAGGCCTCGTCAGCACGCAGGTCGGCACGCTGGTGAAGTTGGTGCGCGTATTAATGCTGGGGCCGATCGTGGTGGGACTTTCGCTGCTCGCCCCGCGTCTGCATGGCGGAGGGCACGGCAGGACGACGGTCGGCTTCTTCCGGCTCGTGCCCTGGTTCATTCTCGGTTTTCTCGCACTTTCCGTTTTGCGCTCGCTCGATATCGTACCCGCAACGGTGATCGGTCCGCTGACGGCGGTCACTGGCTTCCTCACCGTCGTGTCGATGGCGGCACTCGGCCTTGGCGTCGACGTTCGCGTTCTCGCCACCGTCGGCGGCAGGGTGACAGCGGCCGTGACATTGTCGCTCATGCTCCTGCTCGCGATCAGCATCGGCCTGATTCATATGTTCAACTAAAGCCTGCACGGCATCGGTCGAGCTGATCAGTCCAGTCTGAAACCGATGCGTCTCACATAGGCGCCGAAGTCCGCGCGCTCGGGGCGCGCATATTGCCGCGCCTTGTCCTCCGACCAGCCATAGGTTTCGGCCGATCCGAACTCGCTGGCATAGCGCTGAGCCGCATAGGGCTGGGCTGCCGCGCGGCGTCGATCGTAGGCCTCGATGGCATCATCGAGCCCGTCTTCCAGAAACGTGTTGTGGTGCACGGTCACGGACAGCGGAAGCCGCATGCTGAGCTGCGGCGCCTCGGCAGGATATCCCACGGCTAGGCCCGCTACCGGGAAAACATGGTCGGGAAGTTTCAGGAGTTTTGACAGCGCGTCGGAGTGATTGCGGACCGCGCTGATCGGGCAGACACCCAGGCCTTCAGCCTCGGCCGCGATTACGAACGCGGACAGGGCGATCGCCGCATCGACGGCGGCATTGAAGAACGCGTCAAGGTGATCATTGGCAAAATGCCGGTCGCGCAAGCTGTGGATTCGACGCTGCCGCCGATTATTGCCGCAGAAGATGAGAAGGTTAGGAACGTTCGCGAGCCATTTCTGGCCCAGCGGCCCGTCTGCCAGCAGCGCGCCGATCTGTGATTTTAGGGATGGTGCGTCGATGATGATAATGTCGCGCTGCTGGAGATCGCTTTTGGTCGGCGCGCATAGTGCCAGGGCGCATAGCCGCCGCAAGGTCAGGTACGGAATGGTGTCGGATCGGAATTTTCGTACCGAGCCGCGAGCGGCCAACTGATTGAGGAGGGACGGGGCGTCGCCGGCGAATTCCACGTCCGCAGCATCAGGACCGAAGCGATCGACAAGCGGGGTTCTCGAATTGGACATCTCGAAGGTCTCCACGGGTGCCGCGCAATAACGTCAGGTCCGCACGCGATAGGCAAGGCTGGGAGGAGTGCCGAACCCGGCCGGCGTCAAGACGAGACACAAATTATTCGTTTGCCTTTTGTACTGCTTCGGAGCCGAATGATCGAAAAGCGATACCGTTCCCGGGGAGAAGGTTCCGATGGATATGAAACTGTCGCCCGAGCAAATGAAGCTCCGCAGCGCGGCGCGTGAATTGGCCGAATCCGAATTCGCGCCGAAGGCGGCGGAGGTCGATCGAACCGAAGCCTACCCTTTCGACAACGTGGCCGCTCTGAAGGCCGCGGGCTTCATGGGCTACACAATTCCGGAATCCTATGGCGGCCGGGGCGGCAGTTACTTCGAGGCCGCCCTGATCATCGAAGAAATGGCGCGGGTATGCGGGGCGACAGGCCGCATTACGGTCGAGGCCAACATGGGCGCCATCTCTGCGGTCATGCAGTATGGCACCGAGAAGCAGAAGCGGCTGGGAGCCGATCTCGTTCTTTCCGGCGACAAGCCGGCGATTTGCATCACCGAGCCGGAAGCCGGATCGGCGGCGACCGAGATGACGACGCGCGCAGACAAGCATGGCAACACCTACGTGATCCGAGGCAAGAAGCACTGGATCACGGGGGGCGGGGTCTCCAGGCTGCATCTGATTTTCGCCCGGGTATTCGACGAGCGGGGCGAAGAGCAGGGGATCGGCGGCTTCCTCGCCCTCAAGGGGGCGCCCGGCCTGATCATCGGCAAGCGCGAGCCCGCAATGGGCCTTCGCGGCATCCCCGAGACAGAGATCATTTTCGAAGACCTGGAAATCCCTGAGGATATGCTGGTGCTGCCGCCGCGCGGGCTTCGGCGCGGATTTGCGGACCTCATCGACGCTTATAACAGCCAGCGGGTGGGCGCCGGAACGGTCGCGCTCGGGCTCGCACAGGGGGCGTTCGAGAAGGCCATGACCTTCGTGAAGGAGCGCAAGCAGTTCGGACGGCCGATCGCCGAATTTCAGGGCCTGCAGTGGATGCTGGCCGACATGGCGGTAGCGCTCAATGCCGCGAGGCTGTCGCTTCACCAGGCTGCGCTTAGCGCCGATCCGTTCCCGGATCCTCTGCTCGCGGCGCAGGCGAAGATCATCGCATCCGAGACGGCCAACGCGGTTACGAACCAGGCACTGCAGCTCTTCGGCGCCAGGGGCTACTCGCGGGATTATCCGCTCGAACGCATGGTTCGGGATGCCCGCATGTTCACGATTGCCGGCGGCACGGCGCAGGTGCTGAGGACATTGGTGGCGTCAAGGATTCTCGACACCAAAATCCCGCAGACCCGCAACGGATATTTGGAGGCGGTTCATGCTCCGTCCCTCGCGGCGAAGTAATCGCCGCGGGTTCACACCGCGCGGCTATGCGTTGCGGCGGAATGCGCAAGATGGGCGTCGAACGCCGACGCGACACTGCGTACCAGAAATTCCGCGCCATCGCTGATCGAAAGCCAGTCATCGATCATCGTCACGGCGCCGTCGGCGATGAGGCTCTCGATCCGTCGCCGATCGACGATCGCGGATCGAAGGTCGCGGCCGTGTAGCCGGCCATCGCATGCTCGACGTAGAGAAGGAAGCGCTGCTCGTCCTCGCCCGTGGGCTTTCCGCCTGCAGGGACCATCACAGCATCCTGACTTTTACCTCGCGACGGCGCTCCTGGGTACGCGTCGAGACCGTCAAGTCGTTCGAGGAGCCGATGGGAGTTGCCGTCGAGCGACGCATCGGCGCGCTCAAGCCGGGCTACTACACGCGCATCGGCGCGGCGGTGCGCCATGCCGCTGCCCAACTCGCCAGTCAGCCGCAGCGCAAGAAGCTGCTGCTGGTGCTGACCGACGGGAAGAGCGCCATTACTGATGCAAACTCATCCATCGGCTAGATTTCTACCGTCTTGGATTGAAACATCTGTGAACCTTTTGGCGATGTGCCGCCCGCCCGCTCTTGTAAACGCTTCCCTCACGATTGCGGTAGTTTCGCCAGCGTGTGATCGCCTTTGCGCGGCTGCACCAAAAAGAGTATAAGCAATGATACGCGAGTCTTCGATGCCATCCCAGGGTCGAGGGTTTTCGCTTGATAAAGGTATTCGCTGCGGTAGGGCCCGATGCCTGCCGTCCCGGACCCACCGGGCGTCCGGCCGCTTAACGAGATCGTGCATGAAGCTTCGCCAGGTTCTCTTTTTATGTACAGGAAATTACTATCGAAGCCGCTTCGCAGAAGAGATGTTCAATCACGAAGCGCGCAGAACTGGCCTGAACTGGCGGGCGTCTTCACGGGGTCTCGCCCTCGAGCCGTCGCCTGAAAACGTCGGTGCGATCTCAATGTTCGCGCTCCAAGCACTGAACGATCGCAGTATCTCACCAGCCGAACGGTTTCCGGTCGTTTGTATGATCGACGATTTAGAATCGGCTGATCGCGTAATCGCATTAAAAGAGGCGGAGCATCGCCTCATTCTTGAGAAGAGATTTCCAGGGTGGGAGAACCGAACGTCATATTGGCATGTCGACGATATCGATGTGGCCGAGCCAGCCGATACGATCGCAACGATCGATCAACTCGTGCATGAACTGATTAAGGACTGTCAAAAAGACAATGGATAAAGCAACAAACCGCGGGCATGGATACCCTCCCTCAAGCTTCTGAAAAAGCGGAACGTGCCGCCGAAGGTTTGCTCCACTCTCGACAGTTTATTCCGACCGCCCGTCAGCCTTCCGGCGATCGCCAGCCGACCTGCCCGGCCCTGGCGGATGAACGCGGTGACCCCGCCCGCTACAGCAGCCCAGGGACACGATCCATCTTTTCAGAGCGGAACCTATTTATTCGCGAACCGTTCTTGGTAATCCGCCCAAGGAGAGCTCTACTCATGCGTATCGTGACAACTGCAGCATTGCTGGGCCTGCTTCTGATCTCAAATGCCTCGGCGCAAACGTCGACAACGCCTTCGCCCGATCCGAGGGTTTCTGCCGCTGGAACAGCACCTGAGCCCGGCAGTCCATTAAACCCGCAATCGGACGGGGGTCTGGCAAAAGAAGCCGCTGACGGCTCAACCAAGATGGTACCAGCCGTCCCATGTAGCACTGCAGCTCGTGAGACGGACGGGACGACGACGTGCGTTGGTATCAGCGGTCCGGTGTATCGTACCCGTCGGCCCGGCTTGCCCTCGGACACGACTGTCGGGCGGGCTCGCTGAGTTCTGCCGTACAAGCTGTTGCAAGTTTCTCTGCGCATCGGCTCGCATGATGCGCGGGAGCCTCACTGAGCTGCGTATCGCCACGGGAAGGCTCATTCTGCTTCGCGGACAGCCGCGTGGTCCTTTTGCAGAATGATTGCCGGCATCTGCCCGTACCGGCCCCAGTAGGAGGGCGCGATCTGCTGCAGCGCGAACACGCCTTCAAGGAACAGCTTCCCGGTCCAACCATCGCTAACACAGGAACGCATGAAGGTGTTGCCGATCACGCGGAAACGGCTCGATCTGATAGCGGAGGGCCAGTCCTGCGTCTCGAACCACTGCAACGAATGCGGAAAATGGCTCGGCGTTGGAGCCGCGTCGCCCAGCGAACATGCCTGCGGATACATTTACGGGAAAAAGAAAACGGCACTTCCTGCGTGTCTACGAACGCCCGAGTGGTCGCCAAAGACGCCATCGGAGTCGCGCTTCCAGCCTTCCTTCTCATAGAAGATACGAACCACGTGCGTTTCGCTTGCATGCGATTGGTTGTCCAAGAAATGTGCGATGTCGCCAATGATGGGATAGGACGAGACCGCCTGACGGCGGTGATGAGCTGTGCGCCATCGAATTGCAGAATGGATCGGGTCCGAGGACCGCGCAGAATTTCCAGCGAAAGGTGCAATCGTCCGGCGTCGTCTGGCCGGCCTAGGCTCGAACTTGCGGCCTCGTTATGAGCCACGAATACGCATTTATCCCTTTTCAATGGCCCCCGACATGCCGCGGTCCCTTTGTTCAGACTGGGCAACCAGCCATCTTCGCACGGGTTGCTCGAGAGTTCGCCACGAGGCGAAAGCCAGCATGACGGTCGCAGCCAGGTCGGCCAACATGGTCAATGAGCGGCGAATATCGACGTGGTAGCCAAGATAATCTGCCAATTCAGACAGATTGATCAACGGATGAAACAAGTATGCGGCGTAGCTGATGATGCCCAATTGCTGGATTGGATATAGATCAAGAATCCTCGTGATATGTCCGTTCTGCCGTTGGTAGATTTGCACCAGCAGCAGTCCGTTGAGGACACAACTCAAGCGCCCAAAATGTATCCAGGCCGCGGTCGAGCTGAACAAGACGGGCATCGCGAGGATAAGCGCAAGCGTGAGTGCCAGCGGTCCGTCTCCTCTCAGGAGCCGGGGCAGCGGTCTGTCGGCCGAGAGCCCCGCCAGACCGCCAATGGCCATCAATCCGAAGTTGACAAAAGAGTCCGTGTCGAACTTCGCATCTGAGGCGCCCGTGAAAAGAAAGTAAGCATGCGCCGCAAAGCTGGCGCCAAGGATCGAGAAGCAGGCAACATGCAATTGACGCGACGGGCAGGCGAGCGCGAGCGGTGCAAACAGAAGGTAGAATTGCTCCTCGACGGCCAGACTCCACAAGTGTCCCAGCCGTGTCTCCCAGCCATTCAGCCCGATGTAGATATTCGACAGATAGAACCAATTAGACAACTGGCGCGCAGGACTGCCAACTTCCACCAAACCCCACAGGCTCGCCACCGTTACAACGGCGAGGAGCACATAATATACCGGAAAAATTCGCGCGGTTCGCCTGACGTAAAACCGAGAAAGGCTGGAGCGGAAATTGCTTCGTCCGACGTCGATTCTTCCGCGCGTCTCAGCCAATATCCGTACGATCAGGAATCCGCTGAGCACGAAGAAGACCCAAACGCCGGCCGTTCCGTATCGATCGCTGACGGGCGAGGGCGCCTTGTGACTGATGAATACGAGCAAAAACGACAGCGCCCTAAGGCCATCAAAACCGCGGATGCGAGAGCTTTTCATCGCATACAGAGCTGCACTTCTCGAAAAGTCGAACCTGACAGCGGTCAGGACGACGTGATGGCGGCGCCGACAGTCCTTGGTGAGAACGCGTGCCGAGTTACTTTATCAGAAAACTGCTTAATTCCGCAATTGAGGATCTACCAGGAGAAACTCCTTCTGCAGCTGTTCAACGATACGGGCGAGAGTCTCGTCGACGATCCGTCTGTCGGCCTTTCCGAACTTTACTCCGCGAATGCCCCAATTCGGATCGCGATATTGCCTCGGCTTCTTGTGATGAACGATTACTCCGACAAAGTTCTTGCATCCCGGCGCACTTTTTCTAATCGCCTCGGCGATCGTCAATTCAAGTTCTGCAGGGGTAATCTGCGCTCGTCGGTCCCTGCGCCACCACGTTTTTTTGGAAGGCTCTGTCGCCTGCGACTGGATAGTTGCTAGACTCGTTTGAGCGGGAGCTTCGGACGGGCCAGCCTTGGGCGAGGTCGCGTAACGCCTAAGTTTGCGCAGCCTTCTCCATCCTTTTGCGGCAGTAAACAGCGCGTTTCGTGATGCAACGGAAACAGCACTGCCACCATCGGCATCCCTGGTTGCGTCATGTAAAATGAGCAAAAGCAACCCGGCCCAACACGCTGAAATCAAAATCCAGACTAGCATTGCATCCACCGCAGGTGAAAACACTATTGCCAATGACAGATGCTTCCGCAACCCGATCGCGCGCGCAAGCAGTTTTTGCCATATCCTAGATCGGTTTGCCTCTTCTGAACGAAAATTGCCGTGGCGGACGTGGAACCGAGGCGCGGCAGCCAAAGGCGGGACGTTAACCATTTCGGCTACTTGTTCGGAACGGAGCGGGCGATTGGCGTCGGCTATCGGCTCGTAGCTTCCCCCTGCAATCTGTTTTCTACGCGGTGCTTTGCATCGCGCGCCCGGAGGGAGCTGCTTGCAATGTCAGCGTGACTGCGTGGTGGCTGTGAACGGACAGTCCTTAATCAGATGTCAGGTCAGAGGATGGCTTTTCTGATGGTATGATGGTCGGCTTGGTAAACGGCTGCCCTTGAGTTCGTGCTCCTCGACGACGCATCCTCGGGCGTAATTCCGCGGGCTAACGGCTCCATTTTAACCGCGTTCGGATCCTCCTATTGCACACAGGTGTCGGCCCGCTAGAACTGGCTGATTGGAAGCTCCGCTAGATATTGTCGATATTGTCAGCTGCATGTCGGCAGTGATCATGCCGGGGAAGAATACATTGCGCAGGATTTCTGAAACGACCTCAACCTATCTGAACATTCTGCGGTTCCTGACCGCAACTGGCGTCGTCCTCTTTCATTTTCGTGACAAGGATTTTGGCCCCGCGTGGTTGACCGGCTTTTTCCCTTCTCAGGGGCAGTCTTTCGTCATCGTGTTCTTCGTCCTCAGCGGCTTCTTCGTGACCATGCTGGCCGAACAAAAGAGCCTCGGGGAATTTGCTCTCGATCGCGTGATACGAATTTACATCGTCGCGCTTCCCATCCTGTTATTTACAAGCGTTCTTTCAGCTGTCGCACCTTCAATTTCCACCACCGATGAATATGGGTTTGCGCTCCAACACCCTGCCGCTACGTTTTTTCTCAATCTGTTTTTCCTTAGCCAATCCTGGTGGCTGCACGTCTTACCCTTCGTGGATGGCCCGTATTGGTCGCTTCCTTTCGAAGTGTTCTATTACTTCATCTTTGCGAGCTTCACCTATGCCAGCGGGTGGCGCCGGTGGGTGCTGCTGGCCGTCATTTTTCTGATTGCCGGTCCCAAGATCCTGCTTCGGTTTCCCTGCTGGATCGCGGGCGCTGTGGCTTACAAGTATCGCGGCGCCTCCACCAATGGATGGGCATGGGCCATCCTGGCACCGATCGTCCTGTTTGCCGGATTCCGGTTTGGCCTGAAGGATGCTTCCAATCATCTGAATGACTACTTGTTGTTCGAAGGCGACGCGACTCTAAGAGGCCTGTTTCCCGAAGGCTTCATCAGGAACTGGTTTGTAGCAGGCGCGTTCGCGGTGCATATTTGGGGTGTGTGCAGCATCAAGCAGAATTTCCCGGCCATTGTGTCGCGATGGGCAGACGAAATGGCTGGCATGTCTTATTCGCTTTACTTGCTGCACATGCCGTTGTTGTATCTTCTGGGTGCAATTGTGCTGTCAGATCAGCGCTCGCTGGCATTCTGCGTCATTGCGCTGCCGGCGATATATTTTGGTAGCTATTTGCTTTCAGTTTGCACCGAAGCCCAGCGCGGGAAGGTCAAGCAACGATTTCGAGTGATCTTGAATGGCTTGCC
Organism: Bradyrhizobium sp. AZCC 2176; assembly: GCF_036924645.1. Classification (NCBI taxonomy): domain Bacteria; kingdom Pseudomonadati; phylum Pseudomonadota; class Alphaproteobacteria; order Hyphomicrobiales; family Nitrobacteraceae; genus Bradyrhizobium; species Bradyrhizobium sp. AZCC 2176. The sequence goes on from NZ_JAZHRX010000001.1 coordinate 4,214,983, forward strand.
TGCCAATCGATCGAGCCAGGGCTGCTGAGGTGTCTCGAGCCAGCATCGAAGGTCAGGCTTTGATAATCCTGGTGTCAGCGCTCGCCCTTTGCGCCTACAGGGAAATGTGTGGGAGTTTCGATTGGTAGCAAAAAGCACAGGCGCGCGCACGGCGTCGCTGTCGGGTTTGAGGGATGGATGGTGGCTGGCGATTGGCCTTGCGCTGATTTCGGTCGGAATTGTCCTGATGGGTAGAAAAATCTATCTGGACCCGACCTGGCCGGCAGGGACCGACATCTCTGTGTACCTTTCGGCAGTCAGGAATATCGCGGCTGGATTGAATCCATACGGTGATGTGCATGCGCATCCGTTCGCTTATCCACCGTTGTTTGCGGAGTTTCTTTCACTGTTGTTTCCGTTCTTCTCTGACGGAAAACTGTGGGCGGTGTGGTCATCACTCACGTTTATTCAACTCATCGCAGCCCTCATCATCATGATGCGAGGCTTCGGAGAGAAGCTGTCCTGGGGTGCTGTCGCGCTGATTTGCGGCGTGATCTCGCTAAGTCATCTCACGCGGAGCGAGGTGTTTCATGGGCAGGCTGACTTTACTATCCTGCTTCTTCTCGTTCTTGGCCTGCGCTTTTCCACATTGCAGCGGCCATTCGCTACCGCTGTCGCGTGGTCGATCATGATCAATATCAAACCCTTCCTGGGGATCGTGGTCGTCCACCAACTAATTACACGCAGATACAAGGAAGCGGTCTATACCTTAATCGCGAGCGGATCGATCTTCGCCCTTAGTTTCGCTGCATTCGGTGCCGATGCGATAAATGCATTCCTGAAATGGCGCGCGAGCGCTGCATGGTACACATCAGTCCCGGAGATTGCGCGGTTCGACAATCAGTCATTCTATGCGTTTTTTTCGCGAATTTGTAACGCGACCGATTACGGAGTTCCTCTCGCCAATTGCCAAAGCGCAGTGCCGTTCCTCATGATCCCGGTTATTGCCGCGGCATCTGTCGCGCTTGTTCTCACTGCTCGATCAATGATGGTCCTGTCGCGTGAAAATTGCCTCAAGCCGATACATGAACTGCTGGCAGCGGGCGTCGTTATAGCCGCGATCATGTCGTGTGGTCCGACGTACTACGGCGATTATATCTATCTACTTCTTCCCGGGGCTTTGGGAGCGTACTTCATCGCGTCGGACGGGCAGGATCGAACTGGATGGCTTGTTGTGACCGCCATCTGGTGCGTGGCACTTTATTCGTTGGCTCTCCCGATCAGCATCCGTCTGACAGACACATACCGCTGGTCACAGCTACACGGCATTTCGCATTTGGCGGGAATTCAAAACGGAACGGTTGCCATGGTTTGTGCCATCGTTTCGAGTGCTTTCCTTTATAGGTCCGCGAGCCGGCAAACCCAGCAAGGCTCTGGGCGCGGCGTCGCACCGCGTGAATTTCGTCAGCGGGCAGGGTAGGGGCAAACGGGCCTCAGGTGTGATTGGGTCCTCGGCTAGCACACCCCTGTTGCCCAAATGCCGCTAAAGTGGCTTGGGAACGCCGTGGATACGGTCTTGCTGGCAGTTGGGCACCCGCCCGGGAAGGCTGCCGCCCAAGGATCGCGAGGCTCTGTTTGTGGCGCGCGAGATGACATCCGAAGGTAGTATAATAATACCTTTATAATGTAGTAGCTCGGCCGCATGCCCGTTCTAGCCAACAACTGATTTTTACTTGGCTTCTCTGGCACTTGCCGCCTACGCGTTGGTTTTTGCCGATTAACCCTAAGCCGCGCGGGCGACCTTCCGGTTCCTTGATCACGTCAAGCGTGTGCGCTACGATTTTTGTTGATTTAATTCCAGTGTTCGCTTCGGAGAACCGTTTGAGTTTTTCGGACTTTGCAAGCGCCGAGGTCGTTGATGGCATCGCGGTCAGAAGTTTCAGTTAGTCCAGAACTCGGAGAGTTGCTTGAACTGCTCAATGCATTTGAGGCTCAAGACAGCCGTCCGCTCGAGAACTTTGCGACATTGGAACGTCTTCTGGCCACAGGAAAGATCGGTCCCGCTGAATCGTCTTTTGACGATCATCAGTCCGAAGTAGGCGGCGGTATTTCAGACGCAGAGGAGCAGACGTCAAGCAATGAGCGGATCGCGCAGCCCCGCCCGAGCCGGCGCGAAGACGAACGGTCCGAAGCCGAGATTGAAAACAGGTTTGCGGTGCATATTGTTCAAGGCATGCGTAAAAGCATAAAGGATTGGACTTCGTAGGCGGAACGTCTACCTGGCCGAAGGTTGCGCTGATAGCGCGTCCAGCGGCTCTTGAAGGCATTCTGGCGTAGTGGGCCAGGATAACTTTCGCGACCCCGACCGCGGCTACTTTTCCTTCCGTAGCAGGCATGTCACGCGTCCCATCGTGGCTACGCGTTGCTGTCCGGGAAACGGAACGTCGATTTCGGTTCTGATGGCATCAGCTGCCCTTTTGCAAAGCTCCTCTGATGCAAACGGCTCGATGAGCAGCGTGTTGGGCGGAGTTGGACTTCCGAACACCACCCATTGCAACGAAACGAAGAGAACCCACTCCATTCAGAACTCCATATCTGGCACTAGCCGCAAGGCAGAGAGGCGCGTCACTCGGACTGAAAGTTCGACAGGAACTGGTCGCGTCGGCCTCGCGATCCTGCTATTCTTCTGAACCTGACCCTGAGGCTATTATGAAAACAACTGTCACTATTGTGTTCCTGCTGGTCGGCGCTGGCTCGGCGCTAGGCCAAACGGGCGTTTCCAATCAGCGAGACATGTACGGCAATCTGGTCCGCGACGGTAGCAACTATTCGCCTCGCGGTGTCAATCAAGGACCACAAAACAATGGTCCGGTTAGAAGCATGCCGACGCAACCTGCGACCGCAAACGTCGGCAGAATTAGAGCGCAGAGCCGATAGCATCGTCGTTGGTCGATGAGCCGCTGCGATGACGTCTCACCACCACCAGATCATCTCTCTGTCGGGCGCTCCACAGACGATGGTTTTGCGACGTTTCGGGCCGCGTGGAGTGTCGACAACGACTGTTTTGATACAGCCGGGGTAGATAGCTAGGTTATAATGAAACGGAGTATCGGCAAAATGACCACGCAAAGGGCATAGATAAGCGAGATCCGGACCGCAACGTGTGAGCGGGTATAGCCGACTATGGGCCGAGGCGGGGGTAAATGCGCCCGCAAGCATTATGACGATTCCGGCAAGCGCGATCTTCGTAGCGTGCGGCATACCCTTGTCCTTCTCCAAAAACGATGACTATTCTAATGGCGAACACAATAGACTGTAACTGAAGTTCTCGCCAAGCGGTTGAGGCGACCGATTGGAAAAGCTCCCCGACAAAGGGCCTGGCCTCCCGCGTCTTGCCTGAATCAGTCAACAAGCGGCGAGCAATTTCAAGAATGGCTCTGTTGCTCAAGTGATTGCATTTGTTGATCGTTTTGCGTCAAGGGCGGATTGATGCGGTTATGACGGGCGAGCTCCCGAAAATCGAACAGGACCAAACGACTGCGCCGTATGCGCAGGAGATCGAATACGCCCTGACGCTGCAGCGAATGATCAATGCGGTAAGTCAAGATCCCGCCCAGATGCGGATGGCGATTTACGGTCTCGCTCGCGCTCGCATGAAGACCGATACTGCGCGGCTCGAGGGAGCCGAACGGGAGCGCCTTCTGAGTTCACTTGAAACGGCCATACAGGGTGTCGAGAACTTCTCGCAGCGCCGCGACGACATCGAACGGCTTTCCCCACCCTCCGCAGAGTCCAAAATAGGGCAGCTGCGTCACGCTTCTACAGCCGTGACTCGCGTCGAACCGATCGATTCCAAATCGCGAGATATTCTCGTTCCGAACGAGGCGTATCCAACCTCCGAGATTCAGGTTGTGGAGGTTCGTAGCGCCTCTCGGTTGCCGCTGATTTTGTCCGCCTTCGCTCTCGTGCTCACGGGCGCCATGCTTGGCCTGGGCTATTACCACGAGCGACTCTCTCGGCTGTCTAGTCAGATCGGACTTTCCTGGAAGCCCGGCGAGGTGCGAGATGTTGCGCCGCCCACAGCGAGCGAAGCTCCTGCCTCCGCAGCACCCAAGGAACCCGGTTTTCCGAAGCCAACCAACTACGGTGTCTACGCACTCAATGGCGACACGTTAAGTGAGCTTTCGATAGTGTTGGAGCGAGCACCGGATAAGCGGATTGCGATGTCGACGCCCATCAACGAACCGAGTCGCACCAACGTCGCCGACGGAAAGGTCAGATTTATTCTGTTCAGGCGTGACCTTGTCGGCAATGCACCCGAACGTATCGACGTCCGGGTCGTCGCCCGCGTCGTCCGCGCCTTGAAATTCGATTCGAAAGGCAAGCCGAACTTCACATCGGTGTCAGACTCATGGAATATTCGTAACATCTCATACGAGTTGAGGGTGCGCCCCATTTCTGACAATCCTGAAATGCTGCTCGTACAGTCTGAGAAGCCTGATTTCGAACTTTCTCCGGGGCGCTACGTTCTCGTGTTGAAAGAGCAGCCTTATGATTTCATGGTGGCCGGGAAAATAACGGACGCCGCTCAATGTCTTGAGCGGACGGATGCGATGAACGGCTCGTTCTACTCAGAGTGCCAAAAGCCCTGATCTCTCACCGCGTCAGAGCGTGTACCGCAATCCATTTCCTGAAAAAAAATTACGCACCACCAATCCCACAAAGTAGCTGCCCTGCAGGATGGCCTCTGCAGTTATTATGTTCAGGAACGTGCTGAAAAAGCCAAGGCCCGCATCAATCGAATAGACGATTGACGCGATCAAGACCAATCCCACGAATAACAGAAGCGTCCTCAGGCGGAGCGTGAGCCCGACCACAAATCCGACCACGCTGAGACCGACGGCGGTATATCCAATCATGCCGGTGCCCTCTGCTCGATAGTTCGCTATTCCCGGGTCGCCACGCGGAAGAAACTCCAATGCAATAATTCCGCGCAACTCTCTGCTCGCCTTTGCGCTTCAACGAAGACCCAACAACACAACGAATCAGCAGGTAGCAAGCAGATCATGCCACGTTTGCAAACTTAGTGGCCATCTTGCTTCAGTGGGGTTCTCCGGCCTGCTCGATCCCTGACTCAGCCGGCAACGGAGTTCTGACCCGGCATGTTTGCGAAGCGTAACTTGCCGGCCACACCCTCGGGGAATGTGCGTTTGCTCAGGGGCGAACGCTGGTTTGTCTTAAAACAAAGTAAGGTCATTGGGCTGAATTTTGTCCCTCGACCCACTGTGGCGCAATTGCAACGGAGGCCGCAAAACGCCTGTTAGTAGGTCGTTGACCTCTTTGACGCGGGAGTGCCGCCCTATAGGGTTCCGATGTGGATGGGGTTGCAACTACTGTTTCTGGCCGATTGATGTCGGGAAAGTCACCAAAGGTGGCTCGAAACTTGCGCAACAAAAGGCCGGACTTGAGCATAATGACTCCCGCGGAATTTGTCGAAGCGCTGGTCCGGTTCACAGTTCGTGGGCGGTCCGTTATGACGCCGCTATCCAAACGTGCTTCGTTCGGCGGACTACGATCTGGCTTTGCCGTTGTGGTGGCCGGAGCATTCTTGTCAGCCTGCGCTGCGTTGCCGGCCACCGGGCCCAAAAGCGAGGCCATTCAAGCGGCCGCAACTGCGGGTTTGAAGTCAAACAATGCGTTGCCTTATGCGCTGGTCGATGTCAGCGCGGATACGATCGGCTTTCTGTCCCAGCCAAACCTGATCACCTTCCAGGGCCAGTTTCACGACAAGCGGCCTAAGCCGGAGCAAGTCGCCGGTGTTGGCGACGTCTTGAACGTATCAATCTTCGAAGCGGCCCCCGGTGGCCTCTTCACGCCGGCAACCGCTGCAGGTGCTCGCCCCGGCAACTTTGTGGATCTGCCAGCGCAGGCTATCGATCAAAAGGGCAACATATATGTTCCCTATGCCGGCGAGATTCCTTCCGCTGGTCGTACATTGCCAGACATCCAGCAGGCTATTGTGGCCAGGCTGCGTAATCGCGCCATCGAGCCTCAAGTCGTTGTCAGCCTGAACCAGCAACACTCCAGCGTGGTCAGCGTCCTAGGCGATGTAAACACGCCAGGTGTGCTTGCTCTCAACAGCGTCGGCGAGCGGTTGCTTGCGCTCATTGCGCGGGCCGGTGGTCCAAAATACGAAGCGATCGAAAGCTACGTGACGCTGCAACGCGATGGCAGAAAAGTGAAGGTGCTGCTGTCTCGCGTTGTGCACGATCCGCGAGAGAATATTTTCATCCGACCGAATGACGTCATTTTCATCACCCGTGAATCGCCATCATTTACGGCGCTTGGGGCGCTGAATCAGAATGTCTTCGGCTTCAACTCCGAAATCCCATTCGACACAGAGACATTGACACTGGCGCAGGCCATCGGAAAGGCAGGCGGACTAAACGATAACCAGTCCGATCCGGCCGAGGTGTTTGTCTATCGTTATCAGAGCAGAGAGCTTCTGCAGAAGATGGGCGTCGACACGACCAGGTTTGTATACGACCGGATACCAACCATCTATCATGTCAATCTGCGCGATCCCTCAGGCTACCTGCTGGCCGCTGGCTTCCAGATGCAGACCAAAGACGTTATGTTTGTGGCCAACGCCAAGGTGGTCGACTACTACAAGCTTCTGACGCTGATCAACAATACCGCGTCAACGGTCGGTAACACTGCCGCTACGGTCACCACCGTGAACACTGCCGTCAAGACCAGGTGGTAGGTGCCGACCCTACCGCGCAAGCGGCGCGATGACGCGCATCCTGCGATTTGCGGGGGCGACTGAGAAACTCAGATCGATCCAGCTGTGGGCAACCGCCTTCGTGCTGGTTTTGGCGCCGTTGTTTTTTGGGTCAGTCGACCAATTTTGGATTGCCGTTTGGATCGTCGTCCTGTCGATCACGACGATTCTCGGTGTGTCCGTCCCCCTCAACATTGTTCAGGTCCGGGTCGTTTGGGCCTTTTTGAGTGTATGCTTGATCTACGCAATCGTTGCGGTGATCCAGGTCGCTCCGCAGTTGCTTACAAGTCTGGACGATTCAATCTGGCAGCGGGCAAATGACGTCCTTGGCACACGTGTCGAGCCCCGAATCTCCAGCACCGCTGAAATCCCGCCCCTGGCAATCGGGCACTTTCTGCTAATCGTAACAGCTTTCTTGAGTGGCTTCTTTGCCGGTACCTCCAAGCGCGGCGTCAGCCGCATCATTTTCATGGCCAGAACTGCCATACTGATTTACGCAGTCTACGGATTGGTGGCGCTGGCTGTCACGCCGAACCTGCTATTGTGGGTCCCCAAAGTCGCGTATCGCGGCAGCCTCACGGCGACCTTTGTCAATAAGAATACCGCTGCAGCCTTCTTTGGCTGCGGGGCGATTCTTTGGTCGTGCTGGACATATTTTGCCGTGCAATCGATCGAGAAGTCTTCGCTTCGGGTATTGCTGCTCAACTCGCTCAATGAGCGGGTCGCGATTAGCCTCATACTCCGGGCGTCGGCCGCGCTTACCTGTTTCTTTGCTTTGCTGCTGACCAACTCGCGCGGAGGCTTGATCTCATCGTCAGTTGGTTTGCTCGTTGCTCTAGGCGTTCTGGAGATCGACAGATTCAAGCGCCGAACTGGCTATGCGATTGCTTTGAGCATATGCGCGCTGATTGCTCTTGCCGCCTGGCTCACGCAAATGGGTCGGATTGCAAGCGAAGGTGTCATCGATGACGGAAGATGGCATGTTTACAGTCTTGCGGCAGAAGCAATTGGGCGCCGACCCTTGCTTGGCGCGGGGGCAGGAAGCTTCGAAATCCTGTTTCCGTCCCTGCGGACGACGGATCTCAGCAACTGGGGAGTTTGGGATTACGCACATTCCACGATTTTGGAGATAGCCTTCGAGATGGGTCTCCCGGTTGCCGGAATGGTTACGCTGGCCGCGCTCGCTTCGATTTTCCTTTTGGTGCGGCGCGCGCTTAAGGCGGATCAGCGCTATCGGGTATCCCTTGCCGCGATCGTTGGCGTCGCCGTGATGACTTACCTTCATTCATTGATCGACTTTTCCCTCCAGATACCGGGCTACTCTATTCCCTTTGGCATTCTCATTGGCTGTGGTTTGGCAGGCGCCACGGCCGATCGATCCAGCCGCAGGAGGAAGCCATCTGGAGTAACGCGCGACAACGGGTCAACGTCCGCCGAGAAGGCAGGGGAGGCGGGCTGAGCACGCGTAAGCAAGCTAACGCGCCAAACCGTTATCTATCAGCCGATCCCGATCTTTCGATCGATCTGCGACAGCACCAATCCAGGCGGCTTGATCTCAAACCAATATCGGGCGTCGCTGCTCGACTGTATTTTCACCCAATGATATTTGGTGAGCTGCCAAGGCAGAATTGTCTCAGAGAGATTGTCGAGCACCAGATTGCCCTTATTCGTGGAGACTACCAGAACGAGGTGGCCGATGCCTGATGGAGTCTTCACAACGGCTAGCCGCACCGCTTTTGCAGGAAACCCGTTCTGCACGAGTTCGTGACGCTTGGTAACTGCGTAATCATTGCAGTCCCCAGAGGCAGGAGAAATTGTCCACCCGCCATCGGCAATCGCGTTGCTCCTGGCTACGGGCATAATCGATGCGTTAACGTCGCGATTGACGCGATGCATCGTTTCGAGTGTCTCTGCAGTGAGTTCAACCGTCGCGGTCTCTGTCGGGTCGGACTTGCAGTCGGCTGGATAACGCAAACAGAAACGAACGTGCTGAAACGGAGAAAGCGTCGGTGATGCTTCGGTAATTGGCATTACGACGCTAGTTTCGTTCAACGAACGACCTTGCGCCGGAGCAAGCAAAATGAGGAGGACCATCGAGGAAAGCGAAATTGCAGAAGCGCTTCGCGCCATAACACAGCCACCCCAAGGGAATGATGGGGCTGCACGACGCCCCATCGACCGGTGAAGTGTGTCATCACGAGGTTAAGTCTTCATTCTCACTCAAAGTTAACAGGTATTTATGTTCTTGCGTGAATAGACCATGGGTCCACAGAGGGTGATCTCACGCCTGCAGCCAATGGGTATGCTTTCCAATAGATCGGGGATCAGAGCGGTTTGGTCGCGAACGGAGCCGAGCGATGCAGCGATGCGCAAGAGATTGTCGTTGCCGCCAAAGCCGCTGCGAAGTGGCCTAAATTATCGACCAAAGATGTCTGACGAAGCCGACCAGCGACAGCAGGAGTTCGATCAATCCCCATCCAAGGAAGCCGAACCATGCGGTCATTACGGACACAATAAATGCTGCAAGGAGCGCAATAGCCAGCCCGCGTCTTGTGTCAGTGAGCGAGTAGCGCGCCTTCGCTTGCTTGTGCGGCTCTGCTTGTTGATGACCGTTCATTGGCTCACCTGGTCGGTAAGCCTATGACTAGCTGCCATCAATTAGCCAAGCAATCTCAAGCCCAAATTAACGTAAAGGACATCTGTCGCTTTACAAACAATTCAGCACTTGCTTGACGAGGTTAATTCAGTCGCCGTTCATATTTCGGCCTGCTGGACCCGGCCCCGAGGCATCGTGCGCAGGCTAGAATGCCGTCTCGGACAACAACGAGGGGAACGTCACGATCAAGATCTTGACGTCGAGAGCAATCGACCAATTCTGCGCGTAAAACGCATCGCATGCCACACGCTTGTCATACGTCGTCGTGCTTCGGCCGCTGACCTGCCACAAGCCCGTGATTCCGGGCCGGCACGCAAGATAAGCGCCCACGGAGGCCGTATACAGCCCCAGTTCTTCGTCGGTTATCGGCCGCGGTCCTACGATGCTCATGTCGCCCTTGAGGACATTGAACAACTGCGGCAGTTCGTCCAGGCTAGACTTGCGAAGAATAGCACCAATTGCGGTTACGCGGGGGTCTCGCCGCAATTTCCGGGTCTCTGCCCACTCTCTCGCCGCTGTGGGATCGGACTCAAGCAGATGATGGAGGCGCTCTGGCGCATCGACCAACATCGTGCGGAATTTCAAGCAATCGAAATGCTTGTTGTTAAAGCCGACCCTGCGATGACGAAACAGTGCGGGCCCCGGCGACGTCGTAATCGTCAGGAGGTAACATATCACCAGCAAGGGCGCGAGGAGGATGATTCCCGACAGGGCCAACGCGATGTCGATTATCCGCTTAGGCAGGGCTCCGATAGGCGCTGACAGATCACTTTGAGCAATTTTTAGTTCGCTATTGAGGTCAGCCAAGCCGTCCATTTCGGCACTCCGAAAAACATACATTTAAAATATCTACCACTTTTTCTTTTATATTCCGGTCGGTTCTTTATTGTTCTTTAACCCACTTTATGGAGGAGCTGCGATCAAGGCAAGCGCAGTGTATTGAAAACCGCTCGTTAAGCTGAATTTCGCGCGGCGAGACGGCTTTTGTATTATTTTGGAAAGATTCGCGCGCCGTTAAGGTTACCGCTGCTGGCGGCCGTATACGCGCAAGGTATGGAGCCAGAAAATCCGACTAATCTATTTAATATATTGAAGTTTAAACGAGTACGCCGGGCTCGACCTGTGAGCCAGGTGCGTCATATTCCGATACGCGGCGTTCTATTTCGAGCTTGGTACCGGGACAAAATCGCCCGGCTGACGGCTCTCTGAGTTACCTACAAACATTTCGAAGCCCCTATCGGTAGCCACGATATCCCCTTGTCGCAAGGTGGGGTCGCGCGTGGCACGCTCTATCGCCTCCTTTTTCCGATCGCTCGCCGAGAAAGGGTCCCCCTTCCGGCTGCGCGCATTTGCGATGAAGTCATCGCTCCGACGACGCGCTTCGTTTACCCGTTGGCGCCACTCTTCTCGCGACAGGTTCGCGCCAGCAGAATCCGCCGACTCTTGCCCCAGGCAACGGGCAGAAGCTGCGAGGAAGCAAACGAGAAGCAGAGCTGCGACAGGAGCATTCATCTTCCACTGCCATGACAGGTCAAGTCGCCTAGCTGGGCTAGCAATAGACGCGCTGGATTGACGAGGCAAGACAGGGACAGTTAAGAGAGTCTCTTCAACGCGGCTGCGAAGGCTTCCTTGTCCTTGGCACCAAGTTGATCGATGCTGGCCTGTAGCAAGGAACGCACAGCTGGCGGCGAGTTGAGATAGGCGCGCACCGGCATTTCAATAAAACGCTTTTGTATCAGATATTGAAACTCCGCCAGAATTCGCTCTCGAAGCGTTTCGGGTGCGGACAGGATGACCGGTACCGCGACAGTCACGCGGCGGACGGCAATCCATGCTTCGTACGGCGAGGTCTCATAGGACATCCTCAGCAGATCGAATGAGCTCTCGTCGACCTGCCCACGACCTGTATGTAGACCAAACAGCACCAGCCAAACAAATGAATCGCGTGGGCTGCAGCCCAGCGTCTGCCGAGCGCGTGCTTCGAGCGAGCGGCTACGCCGGTCAAATTCCTGAACGGCACCCGATTGCAGAGCGGCGTACGCAAGCGGAATTTCCAGCAGCAGGAGCGCGCGCTGGGCATGAGCGTCACAGGCGCTCAGCTTCTGCGCCGCGGCACCGTCCAGCGTGGCGGCCGCGGTCGCCGGGCTGAACGTTTCGAACTTCAGGAGGTGAGTCTCGATATCCAGAAAGACGTCGGAGGCCGCGCCGCGCTTCGCATTCAGTGCTCCCCAAGCCAGGCCCGCGCAGACAACGACAAGGATCAGACTGGTGCGGGCCAGCCTGCCGATAAGAGGCTCGGGCTTCGAGAGTGTTGCGACGCAAGGTCTCGAGCCCGGCATGGCAGACCAGATCAGACCGTTTCGCTGTGTGGCTTCTCATCGCTGTAGTAACCGTAGCTTCGATCCGAATAACCCTCGAAACGTCGCATAACGGCTTCGTCTGCCTTGTTTAGAACCGCGCCTAACAAACGCTCCGACACGATCGAGGAAGTGCCCACGGCCTTGATCACTTCGTCTGTGGAAGTTGCTCCCCATTCGACAATCAACAGGAATGCTTCGAAAAGGTGCGCGGTGGCCTTAACGTCCACGACCGGCAGAATAGGCGGCAGATCGATCAGTACATAGTCATAGTTGCTTTTTACCGACTTCAGCAGCTGCTTCATCGCAGGCGAACTCAGGATATCCGAGCTGTTGGATGGCTTGATGCGCGTTGCGGATGGCAGGAAGTCGAACTTGTGTTTCGAGTCAGTGATGACAAGATCGTCAAAAGACGTTTGATTTGCGACCACATCGAGAAGACCCGGCGCATCCGCATAACCGAGCATTTTGCTCAAAGACGGGTTTCGCAAGTCTGCGTCGATCAACAGCGTGCGATTGCCGCTCTTTGCCAGAAAATCGGCGAGGCTCGCGGCAACAGTAGTCTTTCCTTCACCAGGAAGAGCCGAGATCATTCCAACGACCTTGCCCCCCTTGGGATGCAAGTCGATAGCAACCTTCAAGTAGCGCAATGCTTCGGCGGTCGCAGAGAAGGGGGCAACGCTCGTGATCTGTTGGAATGCTGCAGAGCTCACCGCAGATGCGGCCTTTCCGGCAGGCGACCGTTTCTTGGCAAGTGCCGGAAAAACGGCCAGGCAACTGGTTCCAAGCAGCTCTTCCAGCTGTGCACGAGTATGAACCTGGCGACTCATCCGTTCACGAGCTACTGCCATTGCCGTCCCAAGGCTCAGACCGCAGAGCGTGGCCAGTGCAAGGGTCAAGCTCTTCTTGGGCGCACTAGGCCCTGCAGGCGCCGAGGCATAAGTAACTACACGCGCTTCGGTAGAAGGGAACGATTGCTGCTGGACTGATTGGGTAAATCGCGACAGGAAGGTCTCATAGATGTTGCGGTAGGTGTTTGACGCCGTTTCGAGTTCCCGCAACCGCACCTGCGACTGCCGCAGTGAACCGGACTGTTGGAAGACTTCATTCATGCGCCGTTCGATGGAGTCTTCTTGAGCCCTCGCAATCTGGACCTCGCTTTTGTAGCTTTCGGCGATGCGGGAAATTTCGTCCCAGATCGCACGCTGCAAGGCGGCCATTTCTGCTCTAAGGTTCCGGGCAGCCTGGTGGTCTACCCCGTAACGGGCGCGCCATTCCGATTCCTTGTTCTGGTCATCAAGGAATTGCTGTCGAAGCTTGGTAATTACCGGATTACTCAGTGCGTCGGTGACGATGGGGTCAGGTATGTGGAGGCTTTCCTGGCTCGGATCCGGTCGCAATGTGAGCACGTGTTGGATACGATCCAATTTTGCCTTCGCCTGGCTTGTTTCCGCTCGCGCCTTCGCCAATGCTACCCCAAGCTGATCCAACTCCACGTCACTGGCCAACTTGCCGTCGACGCCAATGATAATGCCGTGCTGCGATTTGAAGTCCTGCACTTCCTTGAACGCGTCGCTAGCCTGTTTGCGCAGCTCACCGATCCGCTGCTCAAGCCAAATGCTGGCGCGCCGGGTGGCTTCGAACTTCGCCTCCAGCTGATCCTCGATGTAGGCATCGGCGAAAGCGTTGGCGATTCTCGCGGCCTTGTTCGGATCAAGAGAAGTGTAGGAAATCTGCTCGATGTAACTGCGCCCAAGACGGCTAACCCTCAGGTTACCCCTGAGCTGGCCAATCACACCGCGGAGGATTTCCTCGCTCGAGGGTTCTGGTGCTGGAGCGGTTGACCAAATCAACGAAAAGATGCGCTGCTTGAGGCTTTCGCCGGAGCCCACAAATTCAGGATCTGTGGCAAGTTGCAGCCGCTTGGCGACAACGCTCGCGACCTTTTCGGACTTGGTGGTTTCGATTTCACTTTCGACCGATGCGTCCTCGACTATGCGGTTCTCCGTCGCAAGTTCCGACTGCGAGAAGCTCACCCGCTTGGTGTCTATGATCATATCGGCCTGAGCCGTATACTTGCGCGGAGTGAGCGCCAGATAGGCGATTCCCACGATGATGGCTAAAGCCGTGACCAGCGCGACGAGCCGCCATTGCCTGGTGACAAAATCGCGAATCTGCAGAAGCGAAAGCCCCCCGGCATGCGGCGCGGTGATCGAGGCGGCATAACGCGGAAATTGCCCTGACACGTTCATCGATAGTCCTCGAACTCGATCCGCGACATCTAGCGTGTCGGGCTGACCGGATCGGCCGCAGTTGTGGTGCCGGCGTCGGGGGTACCCGCCGCGTTGATGACGATAGTGCCCGACGTGATCTGGACCACTGCCGACCTGCCGCCACCGCCTCCCGGATTCGATGTCAACCTGGTGGATCTGTTCGGATTTACGATAACAACGCTGCCCGCATTGCCTGAAGCCGAATAGGCAGCCGCGGCGGTTGCCGAAGTCGATAGGTCGCCTGCCACAGCAGCAAAAGAAGCCTGGAATTGCCCATTCTCAAAGCTCGCCACGGCTTGCTGAATTTGAAGCGCAGCCTGCTGGTCAACGTTACTGCAAGCCACGGCCGCTTGAGCGAGACCAGCAGCAATCGCCGTGCGATGTCGGGGCGTCGCCCCCTGGGCTAGATTTACCAAGTCGGGCGCAAGGCTCGCAGACGTTCCTGCAAGTTCGCGCACGCGGGCCTCGATCGAGCGGGTATCGGCGTTGGGTGCGACAAGGGCGTCCGGATTTAATTTAAATTCTGCAATCGAATCAGGGGAAGCCGGTGGAGCAACGCAGGGCGCGGCCCACGCCATACCCGCCCAAGATGCCAAAACAATCTGTGCGAACAAGAGCCTTGTTACACAACCATAACGCATTTTACACTCCGACCTGAACGGCCTTTAAAATTCGAGAAAAATCCACCCCTTACGGTATCGTATGCTTATGACGGTATCAACCGAACAGGGTTGGTATGGTTGACGGTTAAGTGCCTATCCGGGCCATGGCAATAAGGTTAATAGATTGAAAATGTTGCGATTTCCAGTCCACCATTAAATATCTGCCGGCTTGGTTGTTATCGTCACCTGAAATGTGATCGGCTGGCACAGGTCCCAATGCAGAACGTGGCTAAGGTAGTATATGTGCGCAGCAATTTCCCCTTTTGTCGTTACGAGAGTACGTTAAGTATGCGAGCCTCCTTAGCGGGTGCCGAGCAACTCGTGGTGCAGGGGCGCCGTCCTTCGTTGCCAGCAGGGATACGGATCTACGCGATCGGTGACGTTCATGGGCGGCTCGACCTCCTCGATGAACTTTTGAGCGAGGTCGATGCGGACCTGGCCGGGCGTCCAGCGGACCGGGCACTTTTCGTGTTTCTTGGCGACTACATCGATCGCGGAAATCGCTCGCGCGAGACGATCGATCGATTGATCGCGCGCCGCGAAATGAGCGAACATGTATTCCTGAAAGGAAACCATGAGCAACTCGCGCTGAGATGTTTGAGCGATCCTGGCTTATTTGATCGATGGCTGCGTCTTGGGGGGGCAGAAACGCTGGCTTCATATGGGGTCGACTTGGGCAGCAAAATCAAGATTGCCGAATTGCAAGCAGCCTTTCATCGAGCATTGCCAAAGACACACATTAAGTTTTTCCGAGGCTTGCAGTCGTCATTCGCATGCGGCGACTTTTTTTTCGCCCATGCCGGAGTAAAGCCGCGCACGCCGCTGGCGCGCCAAGCGGAAAAAGACCTGCTCTGGATTCGCGAGGAATTTCTCGATTCAAACGAGGATTTCGGCAAGACAATCATACATGGTCACACGCCTTGCCACGAAATCGAGGTGAGACGGAACCGCATCAATATCGATACTGGCGCCTATGCAACAGGCAGATTGACGTGTCTGGTGATAGAGGGCTCGTCCCTGTCGTACATGAATACGCCGCAGCCTTGAGCTCATCGGACGCTCAGATCCATTGATTTGGGTACGGCCGCCATGTGGGATTGCCGGGCGTGCGATCGCGATCAGCTTCGTGACCGGATCCGGGGCCTTCTGTTCAGAAAGTTTCGTTGGCGAATAGCCGAGTTTCGTCTTCGCTGAATTCGCGGAGAACTGTGCGCGGCTTATTCCGACCGCAAGTCTTATGCGTGGCACATCTATTAGTGTTAAGAAATTATAAGGGTCGAACAGTTGCGGCATTTATTCTATTTTGGGCGGCCTCGCCCGGCACGTACGGCGATCCGCAGCGCATTTCAAATGGAGCAGATTCTGAAGATCGCCTACCTCGTTCACGATCTTTCGGATCCTGCCGTTCACCGACGCGTCAGGATGCTGAAGGCCGGCTCCGGTCAGATCAAGGTTGCCGGATTCACCCGGGTAACCGCGCCACCGAAACACATTGAAGGATGCGAAGCCATAAGTCTTGGTCTGACCAAGGATGGACATCTCCTGGAGCGGATCGGTTCGGTAGCGGTGGCGGTCCTGCGGCTGGAGCGCCTAAAAGAGATTCTAGGCGGTTGCCAACTGGTGCTGGCAAGAAATCTTGAAATGCTGTTTCTGGCTAGCGCGGCGCGGAGACGACACGCCGCGGATGCGGCACTGGTGTTCGAGTGTCTTGACATTCATCGTCTGCTTCTGCGTGACACATATCTGGGTCGACTTTTGCGCAAGACGGAAAGCAGGCTCGTCGGGGGCGCCGATTTGATCATGACGAGTTCACCTCGTTTCATTTCTGAATATTTCAAGCCTCGCAACTTGACTGCGCCGATCAAAATTATCGAGAACAAGGTTCTGCTTCCGGACTATGGGAGCGTCCGTCCCGATCGTCCGAGGTGTCGCAACGGCCCGCCCTGGAAAATCGGCTGGTTCGGAATGATAAGATGCCGGCGAAGCTTTGATATCTTGAGCTCTGTGGCCCGCAGCTGCGGCGGCGACTTGCAGGTTGTGATCGCTGGTCGTCCGTCCGTAAAAGAGTTTCCTGACTTCGAGGGGCTCGTAGCCCGGTCGCCTCACGTCACGTTCACCGGATCGTATCGTTTTGATGAGTTGCCTGCTCTTTATGACAGCGTGGATTTTTGCTGGGCCGTGGACTATTTCGAGAAAGGCCTGAACTCCTCGTGGTTGCTGCCCAATCGGATCTACGAGAGCGCGTTTTTTGGTGCTGTCCCAATTGCGGTCGAAGGCGTCGAAACAGCTCGCTGGCTGGCGGAAAAGCATATTGGACTCGCCTTGAACGGCGAGCCCGAAGCAGCGCTCATCACCATTGTGATGGCCATGACCGATGGACATTATCAAGAGTTGTCCGACGCGCTGAAGAGGATCCCGACGCCAGAGCTGGCCGACACCGTGGACAGTTGTCGCCAGTTGATCGGGGATCTCGCGGCACTCAACACCTCCAGCCGACAGAGGCAGTGATACATGCCGATCGCTTCAGCTGAGCTTGCGAGCTTGCCATCGTCTGCCGTCGTCGTCATTCCTTGTCTGAACGAGGAAGGCTACATTCAAAGAGTCATAGATCATTTCGCGGCGGAGTGTCCGCGTACGGTTCGAAAGATCGTCGTTGCGGATGGTGGGAGTACCGATCGAACGATAAAAATAGTTGAGGAGTGTTCTCGCCGCGATGGCCGAATTGTTCTTCTCAACAACACTCGACGGATACAGAGCAGCGGGATCAACAGGGCCGTTCAGCAATATGGTGATCTGGCTCCCTTCATAATCCGGGTCGATGCGCATGCCGATTATCCTGCCGGCTTTTGTGGAACATTGCTTGCTGCGCAGGAAAAGACAGGCGCCGAGTCGGTCGTTGTAAGCATGACCGCAGGGGGCGTGACATGTTTCCAGAAAGCAGCGGCTGCGGCACAGAATTCCAAGCTGGGCAACGGAGGGGCGGCCCATCGCAGGTTGGCAGAGGGACGATTTGTGGATCATGGCCATCACGCCTTAATGAACATAAATGCCTTTCGCTCTGTCGGAGGATACGACGAAACTTTCTCGCACAACGAGGACGCCGAACTCGACTTCCGGCTGATCGCGGCCGGATATCGCATCTATTTGTGTCCAGGCGCCGACATCACCTATTACCCGAGGACGAGCCTTACTTCGCTCTTCCGCCAATATCGAAATTTTGGCAGGGGACGAGCCATGACCATTCTGAAGCATCGAATGAAGCCGAAGTTGCGACAGACGATCCCCGTTATGATTGGTCCTGCCGTTGCGCTTTCGGCTTTGGGGGCCGTCGCACCCCCGCTTTCGATACCAGCCGCACTTTGGGCTGCGGCCAGTTTGTTCTATGGGGTCTTTCTGGGCGTCCGCAGCAGGAATGGTTGTGCATGCGGCTCAGGGGTTGCCGCGATGGCCATGCATCTAGGGTTTTCGGTTGGCTTTATTTCTCACCTTGTGACCCGAAAAGTTCTCGGCAAGCCTGCGGCACGGTGCCGCGCGCATGTGGACATGGGCTGAGCTGGAAGCGGCATGGCCGAGGTGCAAAACGGCGGACAGGCGGTAGTCGAAGCTAGTGTGATTATCGCAAATCATAACGGCGAGAAGTTTATTGCCGACGCGATTCGCTCTGCATGTCGCCAAACTCTTCGCAACATCGAGATCATCGTTTCAGATGACGCATCGACGGACTCGAGCGTTAGAATCGTCGAAAGCTTGATCGCTGAAGATGATCGCATTCGTCTCATTGGGTCGGATGTAAACGGCGGACCGGCAGCGGCGCGCAATCGAGCACTCGGTATTGCCAGAGGTGAATGGATCAGCGTACTCGACAGTGACGACCTTATGCACCCAGGGCGGCTCCAATCGATAATCGAGGAGGCCATAAAGAGCCAGGCTGATATCGTAGCCGACGATCTGCTGCTGTTCGACGCAAGCAGGCAGATATCTCCACAGACGTTATTCTCAAATCGGTGGGCCAAAAGTCCGCAATGGGTATCACCCGAAGAATACGTGCTCACCAACAATCCATACGGCAGAGGGCCGGCGCTGGGTTATCTCAAACCGGTCATCCGAAGCTCTACAATTTCGCAACACAAGGTCCGCTATGACGAGCGATTGACCATCGCGGAGGACTATGACTTCGTTTTCCGGCTGCTAATAGCCGGCGCAAAGTTTCGTACGCTTCCGCAAATCGGTTATTTCTATCGCAGGCACAGCGGGTCGATATCTCATCGTCTGAGCTCCGACGCCCTGCAGCGGATTGTGGACGCTGAAAGGGGGTGGCCGAAGCGATGTCCGCAGCCTTTGTTGCAAAGCGCACTTCGTGCTCGGGAGCGCTCCATCAGGCGTGCCATCTCGTTCGACAAGCTGGTCCAATACATCAAGTCGGGTCAGATGGTGACTGCGGTGCGGAAGGCAATGACCGACCCTGCAGCAGCGTTCCTGCTGTATCTGCCTGCCTGGCAGTTCATCAAAAGACTTGTTCGAACGCACGAGAACAATTCCAACGAACGGCGTCGTCAGATCTGTATACTCACGCGTCAGCGCATCAGTGGACGAACCAACGGAAGCTCTCGGTACTTGTTGGATATTGCCGCTTATCTGATGGAGCAAGGAGCCGATGTGCACCTTGTCGTTCCGTCGCCAATCACCATGGGACGATTGCCATTCCTAAGGCTTTCCGATGATATGGCGATCTTCAAGTCCATAAGGTTCCGTGGCACAGTCCGTATCGGCCGCTACATTGTCGCGTGCGATCCTCGGATCGCAGTAAAAAGCGTGATGGGGGTTGTGGACCGATTTTTGTATCGCAGAGGGCTGACTGCCCGCCTAATTTTTAGCCCGGCTCCGTATGCGATCGCGCAGCCGTTGGCTCGAAAAGACCAGCTGTTCATCGCGCAGGTAGCGCCATCCGTCGGCGACGTTCTGATCGCGGACTACTGCTTTCTGACTGACGCGTATCCTTACGCTCTGAGGTCGGACGCGCGGCGCCTGGTGATCATGCATGACCTGTTTTCCAGCCGCTCGTCCCAGTTTGACCGCCTGAATGCGTCGGACTCTGTTGCATCCGTTTCTCTGGCCGAGGAGGTGCAAATGCTGTCTGCAGCCGATACCATCGTGGCCATACAGCGCGATGAGGCGGCGGTGCTTCAGCAAAAACTGCCAAGGCACGAAATACTGGTTGCTCCGATCGCGGCGCTGCCGGTGAACAAAGCTCAGCCAGGGAACGCTGATATTGTCTTGTTTGTTGGCAGTTCAGCTGCTCCAAATGTCGACGGGATAAAGTGGTTCATCGACTTTTGCTGGTCGACAATCCGGCAGCGCCGGCCTAATGCGGTGCTCCACATTGCCGGCAGCGTTTGCAGCGGGCTGGCGCGAGTACCTCCCGGGACGAGGCTGCTGAACGTCGTAGAAAATCTGGACGATCTGTATGCGGAGGCTTCGGTTGTCATTTCACCGCTGCGTGCTGGATCCGGACTAAAGATCAAGTTCATCGAAGCCCTGTCAAAGGGGAAGGCCGTCGTCGCAACTACGACGACGTTGCAAGGCGTCTCAGATATCATGGACGGCTGCGCAGTGATCAGCGATAGTGCACCGGACTTCGCCACAAAGGTCGTCGAGTTGCTGGCAGACGACGGAATGCGTGTGGAACTGGGGGCCAAAGGACTTTCAGTCATCTCAGCGCATTTTGCGCCAGACCGCGCGTATGGCGGAATTGTAGCCGCCGCCGGGGCGGGGATTGAGGTTTTCCACGCTTCCCAGGTATGAAGCGAGCGGGCATGGTTCCGTCCTGATGGAGGAGCAAGTTAATGCGAAAGGCAGTCCGGGCGCTCACGCTCTTGGCCTTGGCCACAGCATCCCTGCAGATGCCAGGTCCTTATGGCGCCCGTGCTGAAGACGCTGCGGTGGAGACGCTCTTCAGCCAGCAGAAGGATTTCGTCTTTGAGGTGCGCAAGGGGCAAGGCAGCAAGGTCATCAAGGGTTTCGACGCGCGTGCCGGCCAAAAAATTCGACTCGTCGGATTCGGATCAATGAGCCTGGACCAACTTCGAGCAGAACTGAGAGTGGACGCAGGCGACACGTTGCTGGATCTAGGCAGTCGACAGCAACTTCGGATCGCCGGTGCCAACGCTGATGTTGTCTCCGCGATCCAGATACAGCTCGACCGGTCGCAATACTCGCTGACATTTACCGATGAATTCGATGCACTCAGTCTGGATCTTGAAGACGGTCAATCGAAGGGAGTGTGGCGAACCAGTTTTGGGTACGGAGGCGTTCACAGCAGAACGTTAGTCAATAATGGCGAGCTGCAGGTCTATACGGATCACCTCTTTTCCGGAACAGGCGCGACGAGCCTGAAGCTGGATCCGTTCAGGATCGCTGATGGCAAGCTCGAAATCGTGGCGGAGCCGCTGAACGATGATTTGCGTCAGTTTACCTGGGGGCGCTCGTATTCTTCAGGCTTACTGACCAGCAAAGCATCGTTTTCGCAGATCTACGGGTTGTTCGAGATCAGAGCAAGAATGCCCAAGGGCAAAGGTTTATGGCCTGCGTTCTGGTTGTTACCGGTGAACCGAGCCTGGCCGCCAGAACTCGACGTTCTGGAGATTCTCGGAGATAATACAAGGAAGCTGTATGTCTCCTGGCATAGTAATGTGGGCGGAAAGCACACGGCGGATTCAAAGGCGATCGAAGTCCCCGATACGTCCGCAGACTTCCATACATATTCTGTGGTGTGGGAGAAGGATACGCTTATGTGGTTCTTCGATGATGTGCAGATCGCGAGTAGGCCTACTCCAGCGGACTTTCATCTGCCGATGTACATGCTGATCAACCTCGCAGTCGGAGGCGGGTGGCCCGGCGCACCGGACAAGACAACGCAATTTCCAGCCAAGTACACCATCGATTGGGTTCGGGCATATGCACGAAGAGATGCGAAGTAAAGCCTGTGTGGATGTGCTTATCGCTGTCTGGAACAACGCAGGCACGATCGAAAGGGCGGCACGTTCGGCGTTATCCGACGCCCACGTCAACAATGTTATCGTGATCGACGACGGATCTACGGATGACACGGCCTCAGTTGTAAGTTCGTTGAAGGATCAAGCTGGAGACCGACTGATCCTCCGCCGAGTGGAGCGAAATGGCGGGCCTGCAGTGGCGCGTAACCACGGCCTCGAATTATCCACGGCGCCCTGGGTCGCAATCCTCGATGGCGACGACTATTTCTTGCCGAACCGAATGAAAGCGCTGCTGGATGCTTCAGAAGGAGCCGACTTCATCGCCGACGATCAGGTTCAAATCAAGGAGGAAGGGGGGAATGCTGAATTCTTGATCGGACACAGTGCCACGATGACAATCGACTTGGCGACGTTTGTGACCGAGAATCTAAGCAATGGGCCGCGGTTGCGAAAGGAATTTGGTTTTCTCAAGCCTATCATGCGAAGGTCGTTCCTGGATTCGCATCAATTGCGCTATGATGAACAATTGCGCTTGGGCGAAGACTTTGCGCTTTATACCAGGGCGCTGGCCGCGGGCGCGATCTTCAGGATTGTTCCCGCCCGGACATATGCTTCCATTGTTCGATCGGGTTCAATCAGCGGTCATCACACGAAAGTGGATCTGGAGCGCCTGCGTGATAGCAGCAGATCTTTAGGACAGCTGCCGCGTCTCACAGACCGGGAGAGGGTGTTGCTTCGAATGCACTATGAAGCAATCGACGCACGTATTCAGTGGCTCAACGTCATCGATGCGGTCAAATGCCGGAGCATAGCGGCCTTTCTGCCGCCCTTCTTTGTTCGGAGGACGACGTCTATCTATCTTGCAGGCCGACTTTGGGAGCAAGTCGTTCTGCGAAGCAAGAAATCGCTGGGGCTGGTCGGCAGTTAGTCGCACTGAATGAAACTTCCCTCGATGGTGTTGTTCGCTCAACGTGTTTGAGGGAAGGAATCCCCCTGAACATGCGGGTTGGTTCGTGCGCCATCGGCATAGCAATAAGCAGACATAAAGATGAGTGATGTCAGGTTGAATTGAGTAAATAATTCGACCTCACCGACGGTTCTCAGCGTGATAAGCGTGACGAATCCGACAAAAAAGCAGCTTTCCGGTCCCGGGTCGCGAAGTGCCCATCTCCAAACGCTGAAGACCACAATGATCGTTGTTGCGGCAGCGATAAATATTCCGATAAGTCCCAGTTCGACTCCGATTTCCAGCCAGAGATCATGAAAATGAAATCCGGCGTGGCCATAGATGTAGAACATCTCCCAAAAGCGTGTCGCTTCCGCGTTACTCTCGACCCAGAACGCTTGAAGTCCGACACCCCCCCAAGGGTGATCTGCAACGATGCTGGCGGCGCGCGACCATAGAACCGTGCGCCCGGTGAGGCTGGTATCCTTGCCGATTGACATCAGAAACATGTCGAACAAATTGTCAATTGACAGGAACGCAATACCTAGCGCGATGAGAGAGACAATAATGCCGAGCCAAAACAGAAATATTCGCGCCTCGGTATGCAGCCGGCGCAACAGAAAGATCGCTACGGATCCCACGATCGCCATCGTGCCAGTCAGCAGGGCTCCTTCTGAACCTGCGGAAAGCAGCATGTAGGGAGCACCGAGCAAGGCTGAGAGCGCGATTGCTCTTGCGTATTTCGGCTGATTTCCGTCGAGCAGGACCCACACACTGGACAGCAACGTCAGGGCAAGTTGAAGCCCGAGGCTATTCTTTGCGCCAAATATGCCGGGTATGAAGAAGCTCGCGACTATCGAAGAAATTTGAGCATACATCAGCGCCGCTATGAAGGCTCGGGCAGGCAATCCCTGCGCGAACATGATCGCTGCGAGTACCGTAATCCCGATTTGCGGTGCCGCGCGGGCTGATTGCATTGGCTCCATGGACCAGAGAACGGAAAGCATTCCGTACGCCACAATTGCCCACGGAACAAAATTCCAGGTAGCCGCTAAGTAGGCGCGACGCGGGAAGAGGGCGCAGTAAGCTAAAGCAGCTCCCAAGAAAGTAATCGCAGGTATCGTTGGTACGGACTGAATGAACGCGAGTGAAACCGCACAGCACAGCCATAACAGCCATGTTGCGCCGTGTACCCAGCTAGCTTCGTGTGAACTGGAGCCAATGGTGGCAGAGATCATGGCCCGCTGACCCTGGTCATTTCGTCATAGCGAACGGCTTCGGTGCTTGGCAGGTCATGTCGAAAAATGTCCGGGCGAGGACGGATCGCAAGCCCGCGCTTCCGGATCAGGTCCTTGACCGGTCGTTCTCGGCCGGGATGCCGCCAATCCTCCATTTTTCATTGGGGACCGTCAAGAGAGGAAAGCCGCGGATGCAGCGTCGCCGGCATAACGCCGGCTGACCTGCCGAACCCTCAAATCTCGCGCGCAAAGTTTCAAGCGGCACAACTTCCATCCGATGTGTCGTCGATCGGGTTCCATCACCGCTTGCGCCAGACGAAAAGGCCAGACATCGCGTAATTCCAAACGACGCCCATCAGTGCGCCGGCGGCTCCCGCGACCCACCAAATCGGCTCATGGTCATAGATTGAGAACGCGACGCCTACATTGGCAAGCAGGCCGACGCTGCACACGAAATAGAAAGCTAGAAGCCCGCGAAGAATGGCAAATCCTTTCAGTCGCTGGTCGCGATAGGTGAGAAAATTGTTCAGGATGAAATTTGTGGTCATTGCGACGAGCGCACCACAGCCTTGCGCTTCCGCAAACGGCAAGTTGAATAGCTTGAGCGCGATAAATAGCGTGGCAAGGTGCACGACGAGGCCGGTCGAACCTACCAGCGCAAACAAGAGAAAGCGCAGCGATACCGCGTCGTTTGTCAGCTTCGCTAGCACGAGTCCGAGAAAGTCGAGAGCCACCATGGAATCGAGCTTGCTCTCGCCATGCAAGCGCGAACCGAAACTGTATGGGATTTCTACGGTGCGAAGATTTCCTTGAGCGGTGGCGACGATGTCGAGCAGGATCTTGAAGCCTTGTGTGGAGAGCTGGGGAGCCAGCTGCTCGAAGCGATCCCGGCGGATCATAAAGAAGCCGCTCATGGGATCGGAGATGCTAACGCGCAGCAGGCGCTTGGAGATTTCGGTTGCAAGGGCGCTGGCGCCGGCCCGCTGCTTGTTGAAACTGTCCGCGTTGCCACCCTCGACATAGCGGCTGCCAACAGCGAGCTCTGTTTGCCCATCCTGCAGCAAGGCAAGCATCTTCGGGAGCTGTGTTTCATCGTGCTGCAGGTCGGCATCCATCACGGCCACGAAGGGGGCGCTCGATGCCAAAATGCCTTCAATGCACGCCCCGGAAAGTCCACGGCGTCCAATTCGCCTGAGACAGCGGACACGAGCATCCTGTCCGGCGAGACGGCGCACAACATCCGAGGTTCCATCCGGAGAATTATCGTCAACGAATATGACTTCCCAATCGATGCCGGTCAGTGCGGTCTGAAGCTTTTCGAACAACTTCGTTACGTTCACACGCTCGTTGAACGTGGGCACTATGACCGAAAGCCGAGGAATGTACTGCGCAGCCTCAGCAGACGTCTCAAGGTCGTTTTCGAGAACTGAAATAGTATGCTTGTTCATGGGATGGAGAATATGCGAGAGCCGCCTGGCAAGCCAGCCTCGAATGATTTCAGAGTTAAGTGTCAGAACCCCGCATTAACGATATCGCGAGCAGATCGTAAAAAGTCGTTAACTCTCATGTCCGAGACGAGATCAATGATGCCGGCTCGGTATCATTGCTTGCTAGGGCGCTTCCAGAGAGAAATATTGGTCGAGAGCGGTTGAAAGATAAGCTGTCGGGGGCTCGTGAGTGGTGGCGTATCGACTTCGGTGAATCCGAGCGACGCTAGTAACCGCTTCTCACGCAAATCCTTGCTCGCGCTGATCAGGGCAACCTGCTGGACCGAAGTCCAATCTTTCTCTGGATCGACGACCAATCCATTGTCAATCAACATGCGTCGCATCTGACCGTCTTCGATATGGACGCGTTCGGCAGCTGACAGTGAATAGGCAGCCAACATTCTGTCGTTGAATCGAATTAGTTCACGATCCACGCCAGGAAACAGGATTTCCCTGTTCGGCGCATAAAAATAGGCTGTCCCGGCCGTCCAGAAGTTGCTGCAAAGGATGGGTGCCTTTCCGAAGCCATGTGCGTCTATGAGGGCGAGCGCTTGCGGCGTATCTTCTGTCTTCACCTGCAAGTGTTTGGCCTCAATTGCCGACCAGGCGGCGAGCAACAGTGTGGCCGAGAGTAGCGCGGTTCGGGTCAGTGGCTGTTTAAGCATCGCTACACAGCAACCGAACAGCATGGCCGCGGGAACCAGGTTGGGAATGAAGATGCGGTTCGCAAGGATTGGAGTGTTGAGGTTAAGGAGGGCAATTGCTGCCGGGTAAATGAGGAGGGCGCCCGCGCTCAGAGTTGCAAACGCTCTTCGGCCGCTATTCCAGAGGAGTACGGCGCCCAGCGCATAGGCAAGCAGTAGCAGCGTGTCGGCCAATTGCTTGATCGGAAAGGGCAGGCCGGGAAATCCCACAATGTTACGAAAGAACCATTGCACCAGAAGCGAGCTGTCGGTGGGTAGGCCTTGAAAGCTCTGAGTCGCTTCGTAGAGCGAGACGAGCCACGGCAGGCTGATGACGAATAGCAGCAGGTTGGCTACCAGCCAGTTGCGGAGAAAGTTGGCTCTCTGCTTGGGCATTAGGCAGCAGCAGGCGAGCGCAAGTCCATTCAGTATTGCGAGGTAAATCAGGGCGACTGCCTGAGAATAGACTGAAATACTGGCTCCGACCAGGTAAACTGCAGCATAGAGTCTCTTCCTGTCCCGGTCCATGAGCCCGAGAAGGCCCCATGTGGCGATGGCCAAGCCGAAACAAAGAAGCGTATACATTCTTGCTTCTTGGCTGAAATAGACGTGGCCGGTTGAAAGTGCGAACAGCGCCCCTGCAGCCAAGCCAGAAACGCGATTGAGCAGATCGCTGGTTGCAAGCGCGACGACCAGGACGGTAAGGCTGCCGATTGCTGCGGCCGGAAAGCGAATTAGTTCTGCATTCGAATTCAGTTCGTTCCAGAAATGCTGCAGAACGTAAAACAGCGGAGGGTGATTATCGATCTTGTTGAATGCGATATGGCCGAGGGGTTGCGTCGATACAAAGTAAGAGTAAGCCTCATCCATCCAGATCGGGGTGTGATCCAATTGATAGAAGCGTGCGATGCATCCGACCAAGAATACTGTCAGCAGTCCAATGATGAACGGCCCATCGGCCAAGTCATGCCGAGAGCCGACGTCGTCGGCTGTTGCGTTGGTACCCTCAGATGGCGTCAATATTGCCGTAAGCAACCAGAATTCCCTTATGATCTTCCGCAAGCGCGAGCCCAACGATTGACATCCGGTGTGCCCGGTGGGCAATTCGTCTCCACAGGCGCAACATGCTCAACCTTTCGTTGCCGCATGCAGGCCATTTATCTCGCCAGCTGCCAAGCCCGAAAGCTCATCTTCATGATACCGCCCGGATATGGGCGAGGCTAGTGCAAGGGTGATGGTAGACTCTTGAAGCGCACGATCGTGGGCGAAATGATAAATTTGGCTCGGCGCAAGAACTCAGTGCCCGCAAGTCGGCCCGCAGGGCGCGAATTTGCTGCGCAGGGATCGGGTTTTTTGTGCTGTTCAACATGTTTGAGAACGTTAGGCTTAATACGCGGCGGTTGACGGGGCGGCGAAATATCTGAGCGCTTTTCTCGTCTGAAACATAGTTCACTTATCGTTTTCGTCGATTACCACGACTATGATCAGTCGTAGGCCAAGACTTGACAGTTGGTTAAGGACAATGGGATTTGTAGATAGACTGAGGCTGCGTGAACGCCTCGCGAAGGCGCGAATGTACTGCGAGAGGCAGGCAATTGCGTCCTTCGGTCCTCACCATGCGAAGTCGCATGGCCGTTTGCTTTGCTATCACTCGGTCGGGCAGCCAGATCTCGGCGTGAACGATTGCTCACCGTCGCGGTTTCGGCGACACATTGATCTGGCAAGGCAACTGGGATTTCGATTTGTGCCTGCCGCCCAGATTGCGAGCGGTATCGGAACGTCCCGCGATCTTGCGATTACTTTCGACGACGGTTGGAAGAGCGTTCTTACCGTGGCCGCACCGCTCCTTGGCGAGTACAAAATTCCATCCACTTTGTTCGCTACAACAGGCTTGATCGAAAGTTCTTCAACGTGGCATCGGCCACGCATGCTCGACTGGGGAGAACTCGCTCAACTTCACAAGATGGGCGTTGAGATTGGCAGCCATTCCGTCACGCATCCGGATTTTGGGGTAATTGACAAGCCTAGGGCCGTCGATGAGCTGAACAGGTCGCGAGAGGCGCTGAAATCGCGGCTTGGCATTAACCCTGATTGCTTTGCAATTCCATTTGGGCAGTCCAGGAACTGGACTTCCGTCGCTCACGAAGCTGCCAGTGAAGCCGGTTACAGGTTCGTCTATGCTCAGGCGGAAAATACCAGGCCGCCGGGCACCATTCCCCGGACGTTCGTTACCTGGATGGACGACGAGCGGATCTTTACCGCATTATTAAACGGGGCTTTCGATAATTGGGAGGAGTGGTATTAAGGGATTATGACAGAGGCAAAACTGGTTTCGGTGGTGGTCCCCACTCGGGACCGCCCGGAATTGCTGCGGGAAGCCCTCCAGAGCATCCGTGCTCTCGAGAGTGATGGCGTGCGCTTCGAGATTATTGTCGGAGACAACGGAACATCGTCAGACACGCAAAAGGTCGCGGAGGCATTCGACGCAATTTACCTGCATACATCCACGTTCGGAGCGGCAGCCGCCCGCAATATTGCGATGCGTGCCGCGACAGCTGATTATATCGCTTTCTTGGACGATGATGATGTTTGGACTTCAAATCATATCCATGGCCACTTGGCCTTGCTGGCCGCCAATCCGCGTCTGGATATGGTGTTCGGTCAGATCATAAACACTGATCCCGAACGGCGTCCAATCTACGGTCCCTGGCCGGAACAATTGCCGGATGAGCGACGAGACCTTCTGAAATTCATGTTGAATGGGTACTTCCCGCAGATCGGAGCGACGGTCGTGCGAGCTCGGGTGCGTGAAACGGTCGGGTTTTTCGACGAGAGTTTCATCGGCGGTCAGGATTGGGACTGGCAGTTGAGGATCGCCCGCCAGCACGGTGTTGGTTTCGTCAGGCAACCGTGTGTCCTGTTTTCTCAAAGGGAAACCGGTACCTACGATAGCCTGCAGTTACGGCGCGCCAAGTTCACCAGACGAATCTTTCTGAGAAATGCAATTCCTGAATGGCGCGTGTGGGCCTCGCCAATCGCATTTGCGAGATCGTACTTTGAGGTAACGGATCACTATTTCTTCTATTTTGCAGAGACCGCACTTGATCACGCCAATAAAGGCGAACGCTGGCTTGCGATTTGTGCAATCTGGCGGGCGTTCACGATGTTTCCGTCGCGCGCGTTGCGGAAGCTGCTCTCGGACAGCTCGTTGAGGGAAGCTTTGATGATGACTTTGCGCAGCGCGAGGGCCGGCAGGTCGTCCGGCTGACAGTCAAAATGAACAGCCAGGAACGTAATCGCCGAGTTCTGAACACCGATCATCTCAACAGAGATATTGGCCGGCATGCTGCGCGGGGAGGAATTATTGCGATCGCTGCGCAGCCGATCCGCATGTTCATTCAGTTTTTTATTACCGCCGTGCTGGCGCGCCTGCTCGAGCCGGACGCTTTCGGCCTTGTGGCGATGGCGGCTGCGGTGACAGGATTTGTAGCGCTGTTCTCCGAGTTGGGCCTGACGTCCGCAACGGTTCAGCGTCATCAGATCGACCAGGATATGGTGAGCGGGCTGTTCTTCATTGGTTTCGGAGTAAGCATTGTTCTGGTGCCGATTGTTTGTGCCGTCGCTCCAATCGCTGCCTGGTTCTTTAACGATCCGCGCGTTTCTGGCCTGATCATCTTGATGTCTCTCTCCTTTCCACTGGCCGCCCTCGGTTCGCAACATACTGCACTGTTGCTCCGCTCGATGCGCTGGATGGTCCTGCAATGGACAGGTCTGGTGGGACATGCGGTGGGTGGATTGGCAGGGATCCTGGTGGCGTGGAAGACCGATCTTGGCTATTGGTCGCTCGCGGTTACAACTCTCGTTGCACAAATCGTCACATTGTCATTGATATGGACGGTATGTCCCTGGCGGCCAAGTCTGGTTGTCGACTGGCGCGGAGCTCGTAGCAGTCTCCACTTCGGCGCATATTTGGCGGGCTTCAGTATCGTCAATTTCTTCCACCGACAATTGGACAACATCATCGTCGGCTGGCGCTTCGGAGCTACCGAACTGGGATTCTACTCGCGCGGCTATCAGTTGATGTTGTTGCCGCTCAATCTCTTCAATGGCCCCCTTAGTGCGGCGATCGAACCGTCGTTGAGCCGATTGCAGCACGAGCCGGACCGTTGGCGTCAGGCGTTTTTGGATGCCTTGGGACTGCTCATGTTCCTCGGAGCTGGAACGGCCGCTTGCTTAATTGCGGTTTCTGATCCTCTGATCGCCATTATTTACGGACCGGGCTGGGAGAAATCAGCAACCATCTTCCGGTGGCTGGCGGTGTCTCTTTTCGCCGGGATCCCAATGAATGCGTCCGGATGGATCTATATTTCCTTGGGTAAGACCCGCCGAATGTTCGTTTGGAGTCTGATCTTTGTGCCCATCATCGGTCTCGGCTTTTTGCTGGCCATTCCGTATGGCGCAGTCGGGATAGCAGCCTCCTATGCCATTACCATGAACCTGCTGTTGCTTCCTTGCTTTGCATTTGCATGCAGAGGGAGCCCCGTGAGCTTCTCCGACACCATAAAGGTAATCCTGCCGCTGGCCGGGTGCGGGGTGGTTGCTGCCCTGGCCGGAGTATCAATTTCGGATCGCAGCCATCATAACCTTGTGCAGTTGTTGCTGGGAGCATCAGTTTCGGGCGGCGTCTTCCTCCTGCTCGCAAGTTGCGTGATCATAAGGGCGAATATCTATCGAGAACTCCGTACCCGCGTTGTGACCCTGTCGCGCGGTCTTGCCGAAGAGGTGAGGGTAAGAGCGATACCCTACCTTGCTCGTCTGCAATCTACAAAAAAATGATCCGCCCTTCGAGCGGCGTGTGAAAAGGTGAGGTTGGCGGTGCGTGTGAGCCGCGAGCTGGAATTGGTGAGGCGGCAGGTAAAGGTTTGTTCGCGCCTGTCACGGTTTGATGGTGCGCTTTAGCCATTCAGGCAGCAGAAGTCGAAGCATTTTTGCCGGCCCGGAAATCTCTCCCTGTCTGCGCATCCTGGACCACAGCGCAATGCGCTGGCGAAGGGGCAGGGCGCCCATGTAGATCATTTTAACTTCCGGCAACAGAGGCTCCGCTCCGACAATATCCTGATGCATGTCGTCGGGCGGGCCCATGTAGGGACGTTCTACGATATCGTTCGTGACCGCGCTATTCACGCGCGCGGGAAGACTTCTGACACATTGGAAGGCAGCTTCGAGGTGAGAGCGCCAGCCCGAGGAAACGTGGAACCGCTCGATTGCCCGGCGCGCAGCCTCGCCCTTCTCAATGCGAAAGGGAGCATCGACGACGAGCCGGTCGAGCATGGCCTCGTACTCTTCAGTCGTCCTGGCGACGAGGCACGTTCCAACCAGACCCACGTGGTTGATGCCGAAAATCCTGGCTTCATCAGGCAACGTGAAAATGGTGACAGCCGGCAAGCCGTATCCCGCAGCTTCCATCATGGAAGTGGACGATACGAACGGATATGAGTCGACGTAGACATCTGCAGCTTCAAAATAGCGTTTGGGATCAGGCACCTCAGACAGACCTGTTATGCGACCACCGACTCGCGTCTTGGCTGCCTGCCAATCGTCGGGCTCGCCAGAACCGACGACGACCAAGTGAGCTTGAGGATGCTTCTCGAGCAACTTGATGTGCCGGTCGGCGAAGCTCATGCCGTCAATCGACCGGTATTTCGGCCTTCGAGCCACAGAGAGAAGCAGAACCGTGTCCGGGTGCAACCCAAGGCTCGACTTTGCATCATTGCGAGATTGTAGTCGTGTCGTTGAATCAACGATGGTCGGCAGCAGAAAATTGCGATCGGCTTCCACGCCGCGACGAGAAATCGAGATGTCAGTGGCGGCGTCCCGGAGGTTGAGAACAAGGTCGGCAACGCTTGTTCCCAGCCAGAACAAGTGATCGGCATGATTTAAAAACAGAACTGGCGGCAGTCCGTTCTCGTCGGCAAAAGCCAGAACCGGGATTACATCTTCGCAGTGAATGTGCAGAATAATCACATCGTACGCACTCGCAATCCGGCGGAGCGCGCGAACCCAGTCAAATCGGCTACCGATGGATTGATTCAGCCTGACTAACTCACCGCCGCTACGCCGTACCGACTCCGTCAGATGTTCGGGAATTTCACCGCGGTGCTGCGTGAGTACCACGGAACTCATTCGATCGCTGTCGGCATTGATCCAGCGGCCGATCATCCGTGTCAGGCCGCCGACTGACGAGAGCTCACTTCCGACATGAAGGACTCGCTTGAACTCGCCCCTTTCCCTCGGCTTTACGCCATTGCTGCCCGGCGCGATCTGTCGGCCTATCGCGTTTAGAATTGCCTCGAGCCGGGGGCTGTTGAATATTCCGCAATGAGTGTGTGTCGCAATGGTTGCAGCGGTGGCGGCATAGAATGCCGCCATTTCCAGCTCGCCCTCCGCGTAGGCGCTCTCCGCCAGCTTAACCTCAGCGTCGAAGCGGGCAAAGTTTGAAAGTATCCGCTCTGAGGCAGATTGCGAACTTGCTGCGCCGTTCGCTTCAGGTCGAAGAACCGTTGTATCGATCGTCATCGATCGCCTATTCAGCTATTGGGCCGGAACAACGCTCACTTGTGCGAGAATGGCAGACTTGAGCTCGTTCACCACGGTGTTCTGCTCTTCCTCACTCATCTGGGGATATAGAGGCAGGATAATGCAGTGATCCTGAGCGGCCTCCGAATGAACCAGCGATGCGTGTCCAGTCCCCTCATAGCAAGCTTCGCGATGCGCGCACATGATTCCGCGGCGGGTGGAAACTCCTGCATCCAGCATGGCCTGCATCGTGGTTCTCTGATCAACGCGATCAGGCAGCCGTATGCAATAGCTTTGGAAGTTGCTGCGCGCCCAGTCTGGTTCGTACGGAGTGCCGATCCCAAGGTTATCCTGGAGTAGTTGGGTGTAGCGGGCCGCCAGGCGCCGGCGGGCTGCAATGATTTCCGGCATTCTCTTCAGCTGTGCGCGTCCCACAGCCGCCTGAATGTCGGTCATGCGATAATTGTAGCCAACTTCAGGATGGCTCTCGAAGATAACTTGGGGTGAGGTATGTCGGACTGTGTCTGGAACGCTCATTCCATGCTGCCGCAATCGTCGGAATCGCGCATCCCAAGCCGGATTGCGGGTCGTGAGCATGCCACCATCACCAGTGCTCATCACTTTCCTGGGATGAAACGAGAAACAGACGATATCGCCAATAGGCTGACCGATTTTCTGCCATTGACGATCAATGTGTATTTCACTGCCTATTGCGCAGGCTGCGTCCTCGACAACAGGAAGACCGTGCCGTCGTGCGATCTCCATGACAGTCTTCATGTCGCACGGCATGCCCATTTGATGGACGCACAAGATCGCTCGCGTGCGAGGGGTTATTGCGGACTCAATCGCGGATGGGTCGATGTTGTAGGTCGCCGGATCAACGTCGACGAATACGGGCGTCGCATTGCAATACCTGATCACATTCGCGGTGGCGATATAAGAATGACTGACCGTGATTACTTCATCTTCCGGCTTGATGCCTATCGCCAGCAGCGCAAGATGGAGGGCAGTAGTGCAATTTGAAACAGCGCAGGCATGCGTGGCGCCGACAAAGTCTGCAAACTCCCGCTCGAAAGCCGCGACTTCCGGACCCTGCGTGATCCATCCGCTGAGAATGACTCGGGCAGCCGCGTCCGCCTCACGGTTGTCCATCACAGGTTTGATGATGGGAATCATTGGATATTGTGCCTGTTCTCGTGCCACCAAGCGACCAAACGCTGCAATCCTTCCTGCAATCCTACAGTTGCCTTGAAACCCAGCATGTCCTCGGCTTTGGCGATATCTGCAAGTCGACGCGAAACTGGATTGACCTTGCGTTCGGGGCCGTATTCCGGTGCAAGGTTGGACCCCATCACGCGAAGCAATGCCGTGGCAAGTTCATTGAGGCTTGTCTCAGTGCCGCTCGCCACATTGAACACCTCGTCGCTGATGTCGGATTGGAGTGCCAGGATATTGGCGCGGGCAATGTCATCAATGTAGACAAAATCCATCGTCGTGCTGCCGTCACCTAAAATTAGTGGCGGTTCGCCTGAAGCGATCCGATCCATCCATCGGATTAAGACTTCGGTGTATTTTCCGTGGAGGTCCATGCGAGGGCCGTACACGTTGAAGTACCGCAGCGCGACATACGGCAGGCCGTACATGTCGTTGAAGGAACGCAGCAGGCCTTCAAGCATCACCTTGCTGGCGCCGTACCAGGTCCGGTTATTGTATGGATGGTGATGTTCTGCCGTCGGGAAAACATCCGCCAGGCCGTAAATCGAGGCGGAGGATGCAGTTACAACTTTTTTGACATTGGCAGCCTGAGCAGCCTCGAGGACGTTGTAGCTGCCGACGCACATCACTTCGAGCGCTTCACGAGGCTCCGCGGCGCAAGCGGTGATGCGCAGCGTGGCCATATGGATCACGGCATCCATGCCCTGTGTCACTTCATTGAGGCGATCGATGTCCCGGATGTCTCCCTGCACGAGTTCGACCCTCGGGTCGCGCAATGCCGCTTCCACGTTCGCGGTCGAACCACGAACGAGATTGTCGAAGATGGTGATCTTGGCAGGGTCGTGATCGCGGAGCAGAAGGTCAATGGTCGTCGACCCAATCAGACCGCATCCGCCGGTCACCAGTATTTTCGAGCCACGGATTTTCATGATCCGTTTGTCCTCTCAGTTAACGAATTGGAACTAATTGCTTTGCTGTATGCAGAACAGCTGCGACGACTTCATCTTGCTGAACCCTGGTGAGTTCGGGATACATCGGCAATGAAAGAACTTCGTCAGCAGCCCTTTCCGAATGAGGGAAATCTCCCCGACGCCACCTTGCGTCCTCATAAGCGGGCTGAAGGTGAACAGGTATCGGGTAGTGAATTCCTGTCTGGACGCCTTTCCCTGTCAGCTCCTGCTGCCATTTTGACCGTTCCGAGCTGCGGATCGCATAGACATGATAAACATGGCGGCTAGCGTCGGACCATTGGGGTGTTTCAATCCCGCTGCCAGCAAAGGCTTGGTCGTAATAGCGGGCCGCGGCCCGACGGGCCTCCGTCCACTTCTCGATATAACGCATCTTCACACGCAGGACAGCGCCCTGGATACCTTCCATGCGGAAGTTATAGCCCTTGAGCACGTGATGATATTTCTGCTCTGCGCCCCAATCCCGCAACATCCTGATCTGTTTTGAGTAGCCAGGATTGTCGGTCGTCACCATGCCGGCTTCGCCATACGCTCCCAGATTTTTACCGGGATAGAAACTAAAGCAGGCCATGTCACCGAGGCTGCCAACGCGACGTTTGTTGTACTCTGCGCCATGCGCTTGGGCCGCGTCTTCAATCACGATCAGTTTGTGTCGCCGCGCAACCTCGACGATTGCATCCATGTCTGCCGGCAGGCCGTACAGATGAACTGGAATCACGGCTCGCGTTC
Organism: Bradyrhizobium sp. AZCC 2176; assembly: GCF_036924645.1. NCBI lineage: Bacteria > Pseudomonadati > Pseudomonadota > Alphaproteobacteria > Hyphomicrobiales > Nitrobacteraceae > Bradyrhizobium > Bradyrhizobium sp. AZCC 2176. Next base: position 4,250,528 of record NZ_JAZHRX010000001.1, read on the forward strand.
TTGCGGTGATCGCCGCCTCGAGCTTTGTTGGGTCCATCGTGAATGTCTTCGGGTCGATGTCCACGTAAACCGGTGTGGCGCCGGTATAATGGATCGCCGCCGCTGTCGCCACGAACGTGAACGGGACGGTGATGACTTCATCACCCGGACCGATGCCCGCCGCTAGCAGGGCCAGATGCAAGGCGCTGGTACCCGAGTTGACGCCTACGGCATCTCCAGCACCACAGTACGCGGCAAATTCCTTCTCGAGAGCGACAACCTCGCTTCCCAATGTGAACTGACAGCTATCGAGGACGCCTTGAATAGCGACGGCAACCTCGTCCTTTATGCTGGTGTACTGCGCCTTGAGATCGACGAACGGAATCACCGGAAGCTTCCCTTACGCTGGACGTGAACGGTTTCGCCGCGGCCTCGCATTGAACTGGTGGCGGCTTCCACCAGTTCGACGATGCGAAGTCCCATTCTGCCATCGGTCACGGGTGGCTGTGACTTCTCGATGCAGTCGACGAAATGCTCGACTGCGACGCGCAGCGCTTCACCTTCATTGAGCTTTGGCGCCCACATATCACCAGTGCGATAGCCGACCCGCATTTCGTAGATCTTCTTGGGGTCGTCAGTGAAGCTAACCCCCTTGTCGTAAACTTTGATCTTTTCGCTGGGCTCAAGGTCGTCGTACGTGATCATCTTGTTGCTTCCGCCCAGCAAAATTTGCCGGACCTTTACTGGCGCAAGCCAACTTACGTTTATGTGAGCAATAGTCCCACTGTCATAGAACATCGTTATATAGGCCAGGTTCTCCGGCGTTCCCGGGAAGTGATTGATGCCAGCCGCAGACACGGCGTTGGGATGTTCCTTCAACAGATGATCTAGAATCGAGAAGTCATGGACTCCCAAATCTGAAATGACATTAACGTCATGCTGAAACAGACCAAGATTCACCCGGCTACTGTCGTAGTATAGAAGTTTTCCAAGTTCGCCGCTGGCTACAATTTCCTGCATTTTGCGAACCGCACCCGTGTAAACAAAAGTATGATCTACGAAAAGGATCAGGTTGCGCTTTTCCGCCTCGTCCAGGAGCTGACGTGCTTGCAATGACGTTTCTGTCATAGGCTTTTCAAGCCAAAGATGCTTGCCGGCCTTGAGGACGGCCATGCCGAGTTCAAAGTGAGTGTTGACTGGTGTGGCGATAGCTATCGCATCGATCGTAGGATCGCGTATGAGATCCTGAAAGTCGGCTGTAGTCTTGACCGCGGGATAGCGGCGCTGGACGAGCGCGAGCTTTTCGGGATTGGAGTCCACAACAGCGGTGAGCGTGACGCGCGTCACCTCCGCGAGATTTCTAACGAGGTTGGGGCCCCAGTATCCGTAACCGATTACGCCTATGTTGATCACTAGCTTCAAAGCCTTTCATAGCTGAGCTGATTTAAACATCGTTGCGTCGATGGAGTGGCACCATTGACAAGATTTCCAGACAGGAAAGTTGTCGTTCTACGTTAAGAAGCGTTCGCAACGGCAGATTTTGATCCGTGCCTCGTGTCCCCGACGATTTTTGCGGGTACTCCGGCCACGATTGCGAAATCGGGCACATTCTTCGTCACCACAGCACCCGCGCCAACTAATGCAGATTCTCCGACCGTGACGCCTGGCAAAATGGTAACATTCGATCCAATCGAGGCTCGGCGCTTCACTCGGGTGAATTCGAGCTTCCAGTCTTCCTCAGTCATGGGAGAGCCGTCGGGATTGGTCGCCCGTGGCAATCGATCGTTGGTAAACATCACGCCATGGCCAATGAAGACTTCGTCTTCAATAACGACTCCCTCGCAAATAAAGCTATGGGAGGAGATTTTACAACGGGCGCCGATCGCAGCATTTTTCTGGATTTCCACAAAGGACCCTACGCGGCTGTCATCCCCAATGGTGCAACCGTAAAGGTTCACTTGATCTGGATGATAAATCGTGACGTTGGTTCCCAGTTTACTCGTGTCCGATATTGGCATACCATTTTACTTTCTATCCGAAGTGATAGTGCGCGGCCCGGAGCGCATCAAGGCAGGGCAAGTGATAGCATTTATCTCAAGTGGCGGAAGCCCGGCGCCAACTGAAATATCGTTTTCGACCGGTCTAGTTCTTTCGAAGGTTAAGGTCGCGAAGGGAAGATGGCGCTGACTTCGCTTTCGCAAGCGACTGTCGAGGCCTTGTTGGATTAAACGTGACTCGTTAGCGTTAATAGTGGTGAGCGGTACGGTCTCCGGCAACATCGCTGCATTAACCAAGGATTTTGTGTATGACTGCTGGTCGGTTGGCATGGACAGCGAGACTGCGCGAGGTTGCTGTCCTGCGGTCAGCCGGTGGCTGAATGCGCGGGCCGCGGGCGGTCAGGCCAACTCTACCGATGCACTTGATGATATTAAGCTCATTTCGATCGTTGCCCGCTCAGCCCTCGAGTTGTTGTCAATGAATAAGCTATCGGCGAGTCTCCGCAGCATTTCTCCTTCGCTGTGGCAGTACCTGAAGTACAAGCAATATATGTTGTCGAATGACTCTGAGCGCGAGATACATTTCGTTGAGAGATACATCAGTGCAGATCGAGCCGCGGTCGACATCGGTGTTCACCTTGGGTTTTACACGCGGCACTTCACAAGGTTTGCGAAGTCGGTGATTGGATTCGAAGCTAATCCAGCCAGCGCAAAATTTGCTCAAAGTGTTTTTGGAAAATCCGTTCGAATAGAATGGAGCGCGGTCTCGTCCGATGGCGGCTCTGCGACATTGCGAATACCCGTCAGGGTGGGAGACGTTGCGGCATTGGGCACGATCTCCGACGCAAACCGGCTTGAAGGGCATGAATTTACGGAGGTTGTTGTCCCAAAAAAGAGGTTGGACGACTTCGATCTACCTCAGATCGGTTTCATTAAGATCGACGTCGAGGGCCATGAAGAGTCGGTACTCCGCGGCGCCGAGGGGATTCTTGAGAGGGATCGCCCAAACCTCATGATCGAGATTGAGGAGCGGCATAACCCCGGCGCAATCGAGCGTACCGCTGCTTGGTTCGAACGCAGAGGCTACAAGGGACAGTACTTCGATGGCGCTGAAATGCGCTCAATCGATCAATTCCGCCATGCTGAACTGCAGTCGGGAAAATCCGGACTGCCCTACATCAATAATTTCTTTTTCGTGCCCTGAGCTTGCTCGCGATGTTCGAGCGCGACCGTCTCGAATTACAAGCTTGGGCACGCTTGGCCGCTGAACTGAGTGGCTGCTGACACAAGGCTGCACGGAAGCCGGTCGTTCATGCTCATCGCCAAGGCAGTCGGAGCGCGACAAATTCGCGACGGCAGATCGGCTCGTCAAGTCGACCCAAAAAGGGTAGAGCAGGGTGACTGGAGGTCCTTCGAGAAGGAATGGGCATGCCGACCGGCATCGTTAAGGTGTTTCATCGTTCCAGAGGGTATGGCTTCATTCGTCCTGAAACGGGCGGCGAAGACATTTTCGTTCATCGCAGGGCGCTCGAAGCAGCTGGTATCAAGCACCTGCGAAAAGGCCAGAGGGTGAGCTTTGATAAGGCGAATGATCTGGGTAGACCGTTTGCGACTAGTCTGCGCTTGGCAAACAAAGCGGGCTCCAAAGAGGGCAACGGAGTCTCACTCGGTTTTCAGGCCGTGCAAAATACAGATGTGGCTGACGAAAAGCCGGACAAGCCCATTCGAAAGCCGATCATCCGCGCGGCTCTTGAGCAATCGCTGGCGGATGCGGTTCGTGCTGTCGCCCCTGAGTGCCAGGCCTTTATAGGGGTCATTATTGAACGCGTGGTTCCGGAAACGTCGGTCGGTGCAAATTGGGCAGTTAAAGGTGTGAGGTACGGAAGGGCCGATCGAGACCGGTGCGAAGCAGCGTTAGGCATGTCCCTTCATGAAAAGCAACTTGAATACACGCTATCGGATGAGCAAAAGCGAAGTTAGCGGTGCTTAGATATTAATAGGGAAGCAACGAAGTGCTTACTGCCCGTGTATTGGAACGGTATCTCTTTCTTCATCACCTCAAGTCGGGACGCATGCAGGGTCGGGCGGCAGCAACAAGTTCTCGCGGCCCAATCCCTGTTCCCTCGCAATCGCCGTTCCCAGCCACTTTGGGCCCCATGGGGGCGCGACCACGGAAGTTTATATTCGCGCCGGAGGCGCCCGTTTCCGTTCACGACATAGTGACGCCCTATGTTGATCTCCGGGCCACCCATGCTGCGACTAAGTAGCGAGAGGCGCTATTGGCATCCCGCTTGCTTTGATGGATTTGAGCTGGGTAGGGCAATTCAATATGACACGGCGACATATCATTTTAGGTCGAGATCAGGGACATCTTGCAGCAGAACGGGACAGGTGGCTCTCCGAGCACCCCGATTTCGAGCTACTTCGAGAGTATCCAGCAAAAGCCGAACAAAGCCTGCTTGCTCGAATTGGCGGAAAGAGTGTTCCGCAAGTCTCGATCGAACTGGAATATGCCTATCGTCCGCGATTGACTTGATTTCCAGCGATTTAATTCAGCGGTGGAGGCGATAGAAAAAAAAAGTAGCCATCACGACTGCACTCAACACCGCCGCACCCAATAGTGCATTTGTGCGGATGTCTTCGCCCAATAGACCGCCATAGTCGTGAAGGACATAACGAAGCACGGCCGCAACTGAAATTGTGGCCAAGACCACCCATAGCACACTTCGTAGCCGAAAATCTCTCGGATCCGGCATGGAACGTCCCTAAAAAATAAATCATTATCATTCGTTCGGGAGGTTCACAACCCGCTGCAAACCTCGCGAGGCGAGGGAAGCAGGACGCGTTCGCCGTTCTGGGCAAGGCGTAATTCGTCAAATTGTGCAGTGCGGCATGTGCGAAGGCAAGTCGGATCAAAGAGCTTCGTGCCAGCAAATATCGAAATATCTGGCCATCCGAATGACAAAAAGCACGAGATATTAATTGGATATGAGGGTTTAATCTTCAAGAAGCGCTCAATGCTCGCTTCCGTTACGTTGTCGCGTTTGCGATCGTGGCCGTCGCCATCGCTGTTTTGTTGCGACATACCGTCCATGTTTACGGTGGATACTCGCCGGCCGATATTCGCGCTTAAGCGCTGGAGCGCGTTCACCCGCTTCCTCGAAGACGACCGTTCGCCTGCTCTTTGGCATGATGAGCCCCGCCCCGGCGTCCTGATGGGCCCGATAGCGTGACGCACCGAGGTTGATGCCTGCTTTGCTTGCCGAGCGGCGTACTTGCCCGGCTAAAAAAGAAGCCGCCTTGCAGGCGGCTTCGGAATCCAATCGGAGCGCTGATCAGGCCGCGAGCGTTGCGCCGTTGCGACGGCGATAAGCCATAAAGCCTACACCCGCAAAGCCGAGGATCAACATCGCCCAGGTTGAGGGCTCCGGAACGGCGGCTACCACATTGAGCGATACGTTGTCGAAGTATTGCGAGGTAACGCCACCACCGGGTGCGAAAATGCGCGTGGCCTGTAGCTGGATGGTATGCTGGCCCGCCGTAAGGCTGGTAGTGAAATCCAGCGTGTCGCGCAGTGTCGTCGACGTGCCAGGGCCGACGAAGTCAAAGCTATCCAACACGACGCCATCCAGCAGGACACTCATCAATCCGAACGCCGTGAGACCGTTCACGCGGGTAAATCCCGCAATATCGGCCGAGAACGTCGCCAGACCACCCGTCGTCGTGAACATCTGCAAGACGCCACCACCTTCCCCGGGGGCGGAACCATAGATCGGATTGATCTTGCCCGCGTTCAGGAACAACGCGTTCGAGGTGCCGGAACCCGTCACGTTGAAAGAAACGACCGAAGCGTTCTGTGGCTGCGGAGCACCTGGCAAGCTCGGAGTGGCCGCGATGGTTCCGTTCGCGGTAGTGTACGAGGTCCACCCCGTCAGACCCGATTGAAAGTCGCCGTTCGTGATCACCTCGACAGCTTTGGCCGGCACAGCGGACACAAGAAGAACAGCGCAAGACAGTTTAGCGATAGTACCAACCATTTAATTGTGCTCCGTTGAGAACCAGCGCCGAAACACTGAATGTTCCCCGCCAGGCTCGCTCGATGACTGCATCCCAAGGCTGGCCCAGGTGTTTATTTAAAGTTCGCCAGCTCCAAATTATCTAACGTGGTAGTATGACGTGCGAATGATACTCTACTGCGTTGATCGCCATGCCATCTCTCAGGCAAGCAGGTCCTCTGCTCGCGCAGCACGGCCGTCGCGCAAAGGTCTTGTCACTTTGGACTGTCCGCAGTTTTGACCCTTCCTCGCAAGGTTAAGGGCATTCCTGAATGCAGGCGGCAGATTTAAAATTTTCTGGCCGGTATTTTTGGCGCTCGTTCATTGCATTCTGTGGCAGCTGAAGCGCTGCGGTGCCAGCGCAGCCGTCGCTCGATCAGGCGCATGCACGGCCCGTAACCTCGGTGGCCCACTCTCTTTGGCGGCGACTGCCGTCAGGCCGATGGCGGCTTTCCGTCCGCATTGTCGACAACGGGCCCGAGGGCCGATATCGCCGCGGCCTTCAGGCGGATCGGATCGCGCTCGCCGTCGCCAGCCACCTTCAAAATAGTCGCGGCGATCAATCGAAGCTGCTGGTCCGATGCCGGCCCGGGCAAGTAGGCTTCGGCAGCTTCCAGGGCCTTTGACATCAACTCGATCGTTTGCGGACCGAACGAGGGACCGCCAAATTGGGCATGGTCCAACTCCTCGATAATCCGGCGGGCCTTTCCGCCCTGTGCTGCTTTCTCAGACTCGAGACTTGTCGTGCCGTTCTGGGAAGTTTCGGGCTTTGGATCGGACACAGGACTCCCGCCTGGGGGCATAAGCTTTTCAGGCACAAACAGCTCAAGAACAAATTTCAAGGTATCTCGAAATCTCATCTTGCTTCTGTCCGGTCGCCACCTCGGGCTATGCTTGGAAAACCTTTACGCTTGCACGGACGTTGCTATGGCGGAAAATCCGAATCATCCGGTAATCCAGCCTTTCGTTTTTTCAAAAAAATGCAACGTTGTTGATCGGGCAGCGGTTCGATAGGCTTTACAAAACTTGCTTTTCCAACGGTGGTCTGCCGGTCCAGCGAAGCAGTGCAGCGAAGACAGGTACCCAGGAAGACCGCTACCCCAAGGAGACTCGATATGGCACGGGCTTTCAAGGTTCGTTCCGCGGAGCGCGATGCTCAGACCGACAGCGAACGGCTCGGCTCCATTTCGGCCGCCGTCGAGGCCGCCGTCGTGTCGATCCAGAAAGAAAGGGACGCTCTGCGCGCGCGGGTCGATGCGGCGCGCGATCAGGCTGCCTTTGCCACCGGCACTGATTATGATGAATATCTGACGCGCGACGCCAAGGATGCGGCCAGGATCAAGGAATACGAGCAGCAAATGGCAAGCGGCGAAAAACGCATACAGGAGCTCGAGCGTCAGCTTGGCGGTCTGGATGCAATTCAGGAAGTCTTCGGCCGGTATTTCGCCGACAAGGTGCGGTAGGAACCATCAGCCGCGGAAATGGTGGATAATCCGCGTTTAAATCGGGATTATACCGGCTCTGAGTGCCGAACATTGAGCCGGGATCGCAAGTGCAAATAAGCCGGCCGGGTCGTCAGCCCCAGGAAATAGCCTACCTGAACGGTAATGATTGGAAGGGCCACGACGGCCAGGCCGTCCAGCAATCCCTGGCCGTTGGCCCAGGCCGAGACAAGGTACGCGCCGACGCCCAGCACTGAAAGCGGGAGCAACGCCAAAATATTAAAATGGAGGCCCACATAGATGCCGGCACCGCAGGCGAGGATGGGCAGCATGCGTCAGCTCGCTCCATAATACGGTTAAAAGCGCAATCAAACTGATTAAATATTGCGTCGCACTCCGGCCGAGTGTATGGTCACCGGTATTAACGAAGAGTTACTTAGGCCTTTGAAGGTCTGTCGGATTTATGGCTCTCTGGGCCAATAATCAGACAGTTCGTATCAGCGATACTGCGCGGGCATTTTTCTTATGTCGATCGGAGCGGATATTGGCAACAAGGTAGGCCAACTCGACCAATCCGCTGGCGGTTCTCCCGCTCGTTTCTCCAGCAACGCAGTCCCCTATCTCCTATCGACCGCAGATGCCTTCGTGATCCTGCTGTCCAGTGTGGCGGGGGGAATCGGATATCAGCTATCCATTGGCGCTGCCATGCACAACATTCTCCCGCATTGCGCGGTCGGCTTGTTGGCAAGCTTCATTCACATCCTGCGGATGAGCGGCAGCGGTTATTACGATTTTCCCGACAGCGCCAAACCGCGCGTCGAGATCGGCGAAATACTGATCTGCTGGTTTACGACAGGGTTGCTGCTCGCCTTCTTCGCGTTTCTGCTCAAGATCGGCGTCGATTATTCGCGCGGCGCCTTTGTGATGTTTTATTTTGTTGCGCCGGTGGGACTGCTCGCCGTCAGGAAGGGTACCAAAGTGGCCCTGGCGACTGCCGTTTCGCGCGGCGTGATCGGCCGGCGGGACATCGTGCTGATCGGCGATTTCCACGAGATCGCCGCGCTCGAGCCCCGGGATCTCCTGGTCTTCTTCGGCACTTCCGAAGTCAGCCGCTTCACGCTCAGTTCGGAAGACGATCCCGTGAAGCGCGACTCGACCGACGTCAGCGTCATCAACTCAGCGGCAAACTTTGTCAGGCGGAACAATTGCCGGGAAGTCTTGCTTGCGATGCCGTGGGAAGATGCGCCCCGGCTGGAGTTCATCCGCGAGCACGTCAAGACGCTGCCGGTAGCGGTGCGGCTTTTGCCAGACATGCGGGTCCGGACGTTGTCGAATTATGCGTCATCGGCGCGTCAGCGCGTTCTCGCCATCGAAATTCAACGTGCGCCTCTCAGTGCTGCGGAACGCTTCGTCAAGCGCGTGATGGACGTTGTCATTGCGGCCCTGGCGCTGGTGTTCTTTCTGCCGATCATGGCGCTCACGGCTATCGCCATCAAGCTTGACAGTCCCGGGCCGGTTATTTTCCGGCAGTTCCGCAAGGGATTTAATGGCAAGCAGTTCATGATGTTCAAATTCCGCACCATGACCGTGCAGGAAAACGGGCCCGCCGTGGTGCAGGCGACGCGCGACGATCCGCGGGTCACGTCCATCGGCCGTCTGTTGCGATCGGCAAGCATCGATGAATTGCCGCAGTTGCTGAATGTTTTCAGGGGAGATATGTCGCTGATCGGTCCGCGCCCGCATGCGCTGGCCCACGACAATTATTTCGAGACGGTGTTGAGCGAGTATGCGTTCCGGCATCACGTCAAGCCCGGCATGACCGGTTGGGCGCAATGCAACGGCGCGCGCGGCGGCACACCCACGATTGAGCACATCTCCGAACGCGTAAAACTTGATCTCTGGTACATCAACAACTGGAGCCTGTGGTTGGACATCCAGATATTGATCAAGACCTTTTTCGAGGTTCTGCGTAAGCGCAACGCTTACTGATCCAGCTGTGGACGTTGCGGCGCTCGTGATCTGCCGGCTGTCGGCTTCTCTCAACCCGTGGGTGTGGGGAACCTTGCCATCGGCGGTGTAGTGACACTTGTTGGTTCGCGCAGTCTCGAGCAGGCCGCCCGGAAGGGTTCGAAGCTGATCGAAATTTGATCGATATTTGAACCACTTAGCTTCGATGCTATGCAGACCCCGGGTTTTTGCGGAGATTTGTTGCCAAATCTACAATTTTGCTGGAAAGGGCCGCCGCTGGACTTATAGTTTGTTACGAATCGTGATGGTCACAGGCGGGATGAACAAGAAGCCAAATTTCGACGGAATGTCAGTAGACGAGTTATGGCAGCTCCATGAGGAGCTCAGTCAGGTCTTGTCGGTTCGATTGACGTCGGAAAAGCGTGAGCTTGAGAAGCGGTTGGCGCAACTTCGGCGTGAGAAAGAGATGCGCCAATCGGAGACCGCGGAAGCCCGAAGTGCGCCGCGTGAGCGCCGGAAGTACCCGCGCGTATTCCCGAAATATCGAAACCCCGAGGAGCCTTCCGAAACCTGGTCGGGTCGTGGCAAGCAGCCGCGTTGGCTCACGGCCGCGCTAAAGACCGGTCACAAGATCGAGGAGTTCGTGATTGGCAAGCAGGAAGCCAGCGAAAGTACCCGCCGCCGCCGCGCATAGGGTCTTGGCAGCCGCGACGGCGGTGTAACCGGAGGTTCTCCATGAGGCTCGCGCTCAGTGCAGCATTGTCCCTGCTGCTGATCGGAACCGCCGCTGCAGGCCAAAACAACGTGTCGATCGGCAAATTGCGCCTGGCCGATGCCGCTACCGATGCCTGTTTTGCCAACTGCGCCAGCCAGAACGATGCTTGCAAGCGCGTGTGTCCCACCACGCTCGGCGCTCCCTGCCAGAGCGCATGCGACAGCCAGGCCCAAACCTGCAGGCAAAGCTGTCAGACCAGATAGCGGTTTGCGGTCGCGACGCCCATCGCTTGGACGGATGCGACCTCCATAGTTACTTTGCGGCCTGCCGATAAAATTCAGCTTCTGAGTCCCAGGCCGATGGCTCGCTCCAGCCCAATTCCGCCCCGTCAATTCGGTCGGTGTTGATCCGGACCATCGGTTCGGTGAAGTCCTCCTGCTGCAGCAACGTGACGGGGCAGGCAACGCCAACGCGGGATGACATTTCAACGGCGAAGCGTTGAGCAAAGGCGCCCTGGCTCTCGACATAGAAGCTCGGATTGAGCTTCGTTACGCCGCGCTGCGAAGGCACTCGCTCGGCAAAAGTTGCATAGGCTGCGGCCAAGAGATCAACATGAATGTTGTCCCGCACGTAGAGCGGTGTCCGTACCGCCGGAACTTCACCCTTGAACCAGGAACGTATCAGATAGTTGCAAAACCGCGGCTCCTCGAATGGTCCAATAGGATTCGCGATCACGAACTTCCCGAGATTGAAATGCAGGGTCTCGCTCAGGAAACGATAATATTGCCAGGCGAGGCCTTTCGACAGTCCGTAGGGTGAAAAAGCCCTGAGCGGCGCATCGCCTGCGCCTTCGTCCTGCTCGAATACCGAGCCGGTGAGCACGACGCCCTTCAGGCCGCGGTCCATCATCTTCTTCAGGACGGCGACAAGATTCTTCGTATTGTCGGCGACGGCGCCAATGACGTCGAAGTCCGGATTGCGGTAATCGCCGGTTTGGGCCGCATGCTGGCACAGCAGATCCCAAGAGCCCGTGCCGGCGAGATCGAGAAAGCGAGCCGAGCCGAACGGGCAGTCCTCGACGACTTCAGCAACACGGCGAAGCTCGGCCACGCGGCTGCCGCGCAAGCCCGAATAATCGCTGCCCCTGAGGGGGGCAACGACGGTATGGCCTCTCGCGGCGAGGCCGCGCGCAAACCACAGACCGGTAAACGAACTGCCTCCGGTCAGAAGGATTCTCACGTCAGGCCCCGCAGGGATTCGATGCCATGGAAGACAGGATCGAAGTCCGGCCAACTGCTGTCCTTGGGCGAAACTTCGACGGGCTGTCGCGGCCACTCGATGCCAAATCGCGGATCGTCGAAGCGCAAGCCGCGCTCCTGCTCGGGGGCGTAGAACGCATTCACCAGATAGAACGCTTCGGTATCGTCGGTGAGCGTCATGATGCCGTGCGCAAAACCCTGCGGAACGAAAATCATCGTTCGGTTTTCTGCGGTGAGTTCAACGCCGAACCATTTGCCGAAGGTCGGGGAGTCCGGTCGCAGATCGACGATGGCGTCATAAAGGGCGCCGCGGATGCAGCGCACCACCTTGATTTCTGCGGCGGGCACCAATTGATAATGCATCCCGCGCAGGGTGCCGGCTTTTGCACTCAGGGAATTGTTGATCTGAACGATCGACATCGGCACACCGGCCGCCTCGAACTCCTTCTGACAGAAGAAGCGTGCGAAAAACCCCCGGTCATCGCCGCGCTTTTCGAGTTCGATGGTGTAGGCGCCATGAAGCGGCGTAGGATGAAACTTCACGATGTAAGCCCTTCAACGATTATTGCCAGCGGAGGTCGGCAGACAGGCGACCCACCGCAATGTGGTCCTTGAGCGTCTTCAATCGCATCAGCGAGGATGTACGAAATTCCTTGTCCGAGAATCCCATTCCGTTCAGCCCGGCTGAGAGGTTTCGGACGGACTGGACGAGCGGGACCGCAGGGAGATGCGCAGGCGCCAATTCGGCAAAAAGCGAGAAATCAACCTGATAAGAGCGCAGGTCCGGCGGCGCCGCCGTATTGATGCTGACCCGGGTTCCCGGCAGTTCAGCGGCCACAACCTCAGCCAGATCGCGGACCTGATAATTTCCCGTGTTGCTGCCGGCATTCACCACAAGAACCCGTCCGCCACGGTCGGCATCACGTCCGATGGCCCATTCAACGGCCCGCGCCATATCGGCCACGTCGATCAGCGGTCGCCACGGCGTTCCGTCGCTGAGCACGGTGATTTCGCCTGTGGCCAGCGCGCTCGCGACAAAGTCGTTCAAGACCAGGTCGAGCCGCAGGCGATCCGACATGCCGCAAGCCGTCGCAAATCTCAGGCAAGTGACCGTCATTTCGCCCGCGTTGCTGGCGCGAAGCGCGTTTTCCATCGCGACTTTGGACCGGGCATAGGCGGTGAGGGGATTGAGCGAATCGCTTTCGCGCTTGGGGCGACCTTCCGCGGCGCCGTAAATGCTGCAACTCGAAGCGAATACGAAGCGGCCGACACCGCGCTGCTCCGCCATCTGCGCAAGTGCAACGCTGGCCTTTTCGTTGATCGCTTCGGTGACGCCTTCGAATTCCTTGCCCATCGGGTCGTTGGAGATCGCCGCGAGATGGACGACGACATCGACGCCATCGAGCAGTTCCGGCGGAAAGTTTCTGATATCGCCGAAATGCGCGCGATCCAGCAGCGACTCGGGCAATTTGGTCGCGCCAGTAAGATTGTGGGCAAAGAATGCGGTATCGAAGCCGATCAATTCGGCGTCTGGAAATTTCTGCCGGAGGTGACGCGTAAGAATCGGGCCGACATAGCCCATCGAACCGGTAATAAGGATACGCATGGAATCTTTCTTCTTTACCATTTTTTCCAGGGAGCCTTATTGCTTGACCAAAGATCTTCCAAATATCGCTTGTCCCGCAACGTATCCATCGGGTGCCAGAATCCGTCGTGGAGGAACACGCTGAGCTGGCCATCATTCGCCAGATTCGTCATCGGTTCTTTTTCCCAGACGGTCGCATCGCCTTCGATGTAGTCGCCGACCTTGGGTGAAAGCACGAAGAAGCCGCCATTGATCCAGTTGCCGTCGCCGCGCGGCTTTTCCTGAAAGCCGGTGACGCGGCTGCCCTGATGGTTGATGGCGCCGAAGCGGCCGGGCGGCTGCGTGCCGGTCACGGTCGCCAGGCGGCCCTCGCGGCGATGGAAGGCGATGCTTTCGGTGATGTCGATATCGGCCACGCCGTCGCCATAGGTCAGGCAGAAGGCGTCGTCATCGCCGATATAGGGGAGGATTCGCTTGATGCGCCCGCCGATCATGGTCTCTTCGCCGGTGTCGATCAGCGTCACCCGCCACGGCTCGGCGTGCTTCTGCAGAACCTCCATCCTGTTTTCGCGAAGGTCGAAAGTGACGTTCGATTGATGCAGGAAGTAGTTGGAAAAATATTCCTTGATCACGTAGCCCTTGTAGCCAAGGCAGATGATGAAGTCGTTGATGCCGTGGCTAGAGTAGATCTTCATGATGTGCCACAGGATGGGCTTGCCGCCGATCTCGATCATCGGTTTGGGACGAACATCGGTTTCCTCGGCAAACCGGGTTCCCAGGCCACCCGCCAGCAATACTGCGCGCATTAACTTGCCACTCAATACGTTGAGATTAATAGGTTTACCGGTAATCACTACATGAAATGGCCAAGCCGCGCGAGGCCGCGCCGTCATTTCGTGACGAATGGTTTATTTGATTTCGCCCGCCGATTTACGGGTTCCCCTGCAGCAATGGTCCCTAAAATCGATTCCCGCGGCCATGCCCGCGCGCGTTGAGGTTGAGTGCCGCCGAGTAAGGTTGACGGGTTAGCTTAATGCACGGCTTTGATTGAGCGGTTCGCGAGTCAAGCTAAAATGCAGCATGAAACAAAATCGCCAGCGTCGGAAGGTTGTCACAAAGCGCAAATCGCGGGCCAGACCGGTAGATCTCGCGCGGAGATATAGGGAAGTGTGCGAGCTCCGGCGCAAGCTCGAATGCGTTACAGCCGCGGTGGCTTCCCTTCGTCCAGACAACATTGAGGTGTGAATCCGCCGACATTTATTTCGGCGGATTTGCCTTCAATGCCGGAGTTCGATCCGATGAGCCGTTACAACCTGTTTCAAGTCACATCGCTCAGCCCGGAACGGGCGTGGGCGGACACCTGGCATCTCTGGACGGTCATGATGCCGAGGCGCTCGATCACCGGCCGGCTGTTGTGGGGCAAGGTGTGGCGCCGGCACGATGGCAGGCGCTGGATCTACAAAAAGTTCGTCGAATACGAACCCGACGATCTCGTCTGATAGATAGACCGCTTCGCTCAGGCGTTGCGCGACGCGCCGTTGCGGCGTTCTGAGCGAAAGGCCAGCGCAACGCCGATGGCGATGAGGGTCATCGTTGCCAGCAGGCTGGCCGAAGCGGTGCAATTAATGCACGTTCCAACGATCGAGAAGGTCTCGCTCGCGGGAGCTGCGACAAGGTTCGTCATACCGTCATCCTGACATTCAGGTCCGAGGGCATAGGGCCGGAATTAAATATAGCAGCCCTTTCCAGATCCAGCCAGCAGCAGCAGCGCGTTGCAGTCAGATCCGAGGCTCATCCGCTCGTCGCAGGTATATTAAATGGCCCGAAACGGACCTATCGTCCCTTCGGCTATTTTCGGCACCAGTTTTTCCCGGGCCGTCAGTCCGCGCGCCTGCCGGGTTCCGGCCGATTTACTGTCGATTAACTATGATGTTTTACCAAATATTTACGCGCCAAAAATTGCCCACGGTGCGAAGCTGTTTGGGGATTTTATTTGTTACTTTCTCGCAGCCTTGCGACGAGATTAGCCGCCAGTTGGGCGGCAATACTCGTTGTGTCGGGCTGCACCACCTCCACCACGACGCCTTTAACGACGGTGTCGCAACCCAGATTGACGGCGGGACAGCCGGTCTCCCTCGAACAGACCTACGCGTATGACGGCGGCCCCACCGGCGCCGTGCCGCTTCCGTCCCCCTCGTCACCGGCAGTTGCCGTCATGGATGGCGGCAATGGCAGCATGATCGGCGGGACATATTCGAAGCGGAAGTCCGCCGGCACCGACGGGAACGTGGTTCTCAATCTGGCGAGCGTTCCGCTTCAGCAAGCCGCCAAGACCGTTCTCGGCGACATGATCGGCGTGAACTACGTCGTCGACCCGCGCGTCGACGGAGTCATTTCCGTGCAAACGACGCGTCCGGTCAGCAAGGCCGAAGCGATGGAGATGTTCCAGACCGCGCTGGTGCCGATCGGCGCGGTGCTGGTGCAAAGCCGCGGCACCTACCGGATCGCGCCGGCCGACCAGGCGGCCACGGGCGTGATCGCGACCGGCGATGGTCCGGCCGAGAGCGCCATTGCCGGCAACGGCATTCGCGTCGTTTCCCTGAAATATGTTTCCGCCACCGAAGTCGCCCGCGTGCTGGAGCCAATGGTGCCGAAGGGCGCCATCGTCCAGGCCGACGACGCGCGCAACATTCTCGCGCTCAAGGGCTCGCCGGCGGAAATCGAAAGCATGCTCGACTCGATTTCGGTATTCGATGTCGATGTCATGAAGGGCATGTCGTTTGCCGTCGTTCCGGTGAAAACGCCCCAGCCGGAAAAAATGGTCGACGAACTGAAGGCGATATTCGCGGCCGAGAAAGAGGGGCCGCTCAAGGGCCGCGTCAGGTTCATCGCAAACACGCGGCTTGGTGCCATCCTGGTTGTGACCTCGCAGCCGAGCTATCTGCCGAGGGCGCAGACCTGGATCAGGCGGCTCGACGCCAAGGCGGCCGGCTCCGAGCGTCAGCTTCACGTCTATCAGGTCCAGAACCGGCCCGTGGCGGAGCTCGCAAGCGTCCTGCAGTCGATGTTTGCGAATGAAATGAAAGTAGTGAAGCCGCCGACGCGCAGCGTTTCCCCGCGGTCGAAGCAGGCGAGCTTTTCCGGAAGCTCGGCAAGATCGCCCGGAACGGGCGGCGCGACTCCGGATATCGATCAAGGCGCGGCTATCGGGCTTCGCGGTGTAAGTCCCGGCAACGATCTGCAAAGCCTGCAGCGTGCGCTGAACAACGAGCCGGATGCATTGACGCCGGATTCGATGGAGCCGTCTTCGTCGCCTTCGTCATCCAACGGGGCGGTCGGCGAGCCGCCGCTCAAGATCGTGGCGGATGAAACGAAAAACTCGCTCCTCATCATGGCCAATGACCGGGACTACCAGCGCGTGCTTCGCGTCATTCAGGGGCTCGATGTCGTCGCAAGCCAGGTGTTGATCGAGGCTGTCATCGCGGAAGTGGTGCTTAACGACAAGCTGCAATATGGCGTGCAATGGCAACTGTCGAAAAAGGGAACGCCGACCGCTTCGTTCTCAAACGCGCTGACCGGCGGCGTGGCTTCGGTGTTTCCCGGTTTCAACTATGCCGTCAACGCCGCGAGCATCGCGTCGACGCTCAGCGCGCTGAACGCGCTGACACGCGTCAACGTCATTTCGACGCCGTCGCTGATGGTGCTGGACAACAAGACGGCGAGGCTGCAGATCGGCGATCAGGTGCCGATCACCACGCAGACCGCCACCAGCACGGTGACGGCCCAGACGGCGATCGTCAATTCAATCACCATGCAGGACACCGGCGTGATCCTGTCAGTGACGCCGCGCATCAATGAAAGCGGCAGGGTGCAGCTCGAGATCGAGCAGGAAGTCAGCGCCGTGGTGAAAACCACGTCATCCGGGATCGACTCGCCGACCATTCAGCAGCGGCGTGTGAAGACCACCGTCGTCGTCAACGACGGCGAGGTGCTGGCGCTTGGCGGCATGATCCAGGAACAGGCCAACAAGACCAGTAACCAGATCCCGCTGCTCGGCGACATACCCGGGCTTGGCGCTGCGTTCTCCAACCGGGGCGACCAGGTCCAGAAGACCGAGCTCGTCATCCTGATCACGCCCAAGGTCGTCCGCGACGGCACGGAAAGCCGTCTCGTGACGGAAGAATACCGGCGCAAGATGCATGTCTACATGCCGCACACGACCTCGCGCGAGCGTTCGCCGGCCAATACGATGCAGCGGATGATTTCACAGTGAAGCGCCGAGCGGCCATAAGAAATTTCTGGCTGATGTCGAGCATGGCGTGCTCGCTGGCGGGCTGTGTGACCTATGCCTATCCGATCGAACCGCCGCCGCCCTATGCGGTCTTGCCGGTCGATGAATCGATGAGTTGCAACGGCATCGCCGCTTCTTTCCGTTACGCGGCGCGGCGTGCCGCCCGGCTGGAGTATTGGCTGGCGGTGGGGCCGCTGGCGGGCTACGGCTATGAACGATACCCGCTGGATGCGCCCAAGCAGCTCATCGATGAACGCAGGCGGCTCGACGCACTGGCGGATCTGCAGCGCTACAAGGGTTGCACCGTGATGGAGCCGGGGCCTGCCGTTGTCGAGGAACGTTTGAAGCTCGAAGGCTCGGTCCGTCCGCCGGCACCACCTCTGCCGCCCCCGGTCGTGCTCAATTCAAAAGGCTAGTTGCGGCGCCCGGCCGAGGAAGATGGGCACAATTGTCTCGGCATAGCGCTATGATGTGGCATTCCGCTCTACGCTGGCACCGCACGCCGTTCGCCTGAGTGGCCGCGAGCGCTGCCACGTTCGCAGAGACCTCAGAGAACACAGGTTCGCTCCTCCTGTGGCCCGGGCGGTCGATGGCGCACGAGGGCAGTCTGAACAACGGAAAGTGGCAACGGAAACGCCGGATATCGCGGCATCGCGCGCTGGCGGACGGGGCACGTTTCGCCTAGTGTTGACCTCGGTGCACCCGAGGTTCACGGCGCCGTCGCGCAGCGGGATTTCGACTGGGCTTTGGACAGAATGCGCAGACTCTTGATTGTATTTTCGACGCTATTCTCGATTTTCATGCAAAACGCTCAGGCCCAGCCGCTAATTGTCGATCCGGAGTCCATAGTCCCGCTGCCGGACAAGTTCGATATGGAGATGCCGGCGCCTGACGTGCCGCCCGAGATTGCTCGCTTTCAGGGCGCGTGGATCGGAACCTGGCATGACGACAGACATATCCTCGTAGTCGAGCGCGTCACGCCCGACGGGCATGCGAACGTGGTTTTCGCACAATCAGACTCGGCGTTTTACGGCATGAATCGAGAATGGTGGCGGGACAAAGCAACTATCGCCGACGGCGTGCTTACCATGACGGGATTTCGCACCTTCCGATACGCCTTCGATGGTCCGGACCGGTTGTACATGACCGCGACCCTCAAAAACGGCGGCGTCACCTCCGGAACGTTGGTCCGCACCGATGCGATACGCCTTGCGGCGGGTGATCGACCGATCGAGTGGCCGTGGCCCGGCGAGCGCGTATCGATTCCGCACCTTGCGGTTCGGACTCCCGATGGCGCACGGCCGATCAAGCTCGAAGCGACGTTCTATCCGCCGGTCGGCCCTAGGCCGGCGCCGCTCGCGATCTATACCCACGGATCCGACGTCGGCCGGAATCAACTGAGGACCTGGTCGTTCTCGACCGAGGCGCATTGGCTTCGCGACAACGGTTTTGCTGTAATGGCGCTGATGCGTCGTGGACGCGGCAGGTCCGAGGGAATCAATGGCGAGGAAGACTTTGGGCGTGGTCACGACGGCAGCCTCATTGATGTTTCGGCAGGCGTCGCACAAGCAGTCGAAGACTTCGAATCGGCGATTGCCTATGGCCGCAAACTGCCTGGCGTGTGGCCGGGGCCCGTTCTACTCGCTGGCCAGTCACGCGGCGGGTTTCTCGCCATGCACTATGCCGGCCTCAAGCCCGGCGAAGTGATGGGCGTGGTGAATTTCTCCGGCGGCTGGTACCCCTACGGACCGGTTACCACGCCGTACTATGCGAATGCTGGCCGCGGCGCGGCTGACAAGGTCCCGCAACTCTGGTTGTATGCAGACAACGACCGTCTCTACGACGAAGCCCTGATCCGCGAATACTATCAAGCATTCGTCGCAGCCGGCGGCAGCGTGCGCTTCGAGCTTATCCACGGCGTTCCGGGCGACGGCCACTTGCTGAGGCTTTTTGCTGATCGGTGGCGACCGATCGCCGACAAATTCCTGGCCTCACTCAATCGACAACGCCACTGACCCACTTCGGAGCGTGATGCACTTACAGAGCGTCCGTTTGGAGTGCCTAGTTTTGTACCGAAGTGGCGCCGCAGTGCCATCCAAAACAATGTGCAGACAAACACTTACGACCCTCGACGGCACGGAGCGACACCGTCGCTTTTATCTTGCCCTCGGTCGGTCGACGGTCTCGTCCTCGCCGACCCCACGCGAATCTTCCCCAAAATGCGATCAGACAAAACGCACGGGCGCCGCCGACCCATGTCAGAAAATCCCGGACGAGCCCGCAATAGGCAAAAATTCGTTCAAGCATCGAGCTCTCGCTCCAGCGGGTTCTCTTGCACGTCGAGCCGCATTACGTACAGCGTTGCAAGCAAGGCCATTCCCGAGGACAGGAGCATCATTGCTAACAGGGTTGGGGCCGCATTCGCTTCGGTCAGAACCGCGCCCGTGATTGCCGACAGGAGTGCCCCGCCGCCCATCGTCAGCGCAGCCGACAGCCCCGACGCGCTGCCTGCAAGTTCTGACCGAACAGAGACGACACCGGCATTGCTGCTCGGGATCGCCAATCCGTTGCCGAGACCAACGCAGGCACAGGCGCCGAAATACATCGGCAAATTCACCGCGTCATAGAAGCAAAGCAGGATTCCCAAAACCAGGCCCACACACGCCACCAATCCGCCCATCAGCATCATCGTCGTGAGCCCATAACGTTCGGAGAAGCGGCCGCACAGAAAGCTGCCGAGAACAAAACCGACCGTGATGGTTCCCATATAGAAACCGAGCTCCGCGGTGGAAATCCGGAACGTGGAGACAGCGACAAGCGACGCTCCGCCAATGAAGATGAAGAACGCCCCCCGGGAAAACGTCATGCACAGCGCGTAACCCCAAAAACGCCCAGATCCCACGAGCTTCGCATATGATCGAAATTGCCGCGCAAACGTAGCCGCGGGTGTTTTGTTGGTTTCCCGCAGATCGAGCCAGCACAGCGCGAGGGTCGCGCCGCCCATGACGAGAAAGGCCCAGAAACTGGCCCGCCATCCGTACAGCTCATCGAGTGTACCACCCAGCATCGGGGCCAGCATGGGAGCGACGGCCGAGGCCATTGCCACGTAGCCGATGGAGCTTGCAGCTTTGTTGCCTGCGGAGAAATCCCGAATAATGGCGACCGAAACGGCGTAAGCAGGGGCGATGACCGCCTGCATCATGCGGAAGGCGAGAAACACCCAGACGTTGGCCGCCAACAGGCAGCCCAGCGAGGCGACGAGGAAAAGCAGCAGGGCGGCAAGGATCACAGGTCGCCTGCCGAAGCGATCCGACAACGGCCCCATCACGAGCTGCAGCAAGGCGCTCACGGCCGCGTATACGGCGATGCATAGATTGACGAGCGCATAGTCCGCCTGAAACTCATGGGCGATGTTTGCCAATGAGGGCAGGAACATGTTGAGAGATACCACCGACAGACCGCTCAGCGCGATCAAGGTCATCAGGGCCGGCGGGTCTGCGGCTTTCCCTGGCATGGGTTTCCTCTTCTCAATCTGACAAGCCGGACAGAAACTTGCTCAAAAAAAAGCCCCCGAACTTGTCGGGGGCGCACGGGGTACCGGCATGGATGCCGTTACCGGTCCATGCGCCAGCGCCCTACTACGACGGTTGCGATCGTCATCTCAAATATCTCTAATGATCTACGCCCAGTGTAGAAACTCGCTCCGTGAGTGTCAACGATCGGCTAGCGCCACGTCTAACACCGAACTGATATTTCCAAGCCACCTTGGAAGGGCAGTGTCATTGTGGTGAAGCTGTTGGCTGGATCATGTAGAAACGCGAAATAGTCAGCATAAAACCCCCGATGTTGTTTGGTGTTGTCGCACACCACAACCGCGCCTTGTGAAAGATGTGGCGAAATCAATTCTAATGCAGGTCGCGCCATCGCGATCCAAACATCCATTAGGACGAAGTCGATTGGCCCATCGATCTGCTTTAGGGTTTCGCGAAGATCGCCTACTCGCAGTTCGATAAAACTACTCAATCCGGCTTGCGCGAAATGTGCCCGTGCAGCCGCCGCTTTGCTTGGCTCATATTCGGTCCCAATGACCACTCCGTTGCCACCGAATGCATTAACATTGTCGCGCACGGCTGCAGCGAGGTAGATGGTCGACACACCGTACGACGTGCCAACCTCGATGATCTTGGAGACTTTTTTCGCGCGGCATAGCTGGTAACAGAACTCCGCCTTGTCGCGATCAAGTGCAACGAGCTTGTCGCTCCGAAAGGCCCTAATTTCTTCTGCGCTTGGAGAAAGCTCGCTGCTGTCCCGTTTTGCCTCGAATGCCTGGATCAGTGCGGCCTGCTCGTCGCTCTTCGCGTGAAGAGCATCAAGGAAGTCCTGCAATGCCTGATTGGCAAGTACGGTCATGGTCTGCTCCCTTCGCTGGCATTACCCAGACAGGTTCAACGGGTGTGATCTCAGCCCGCGTCAAACGGGCACCCCGGACGCGCCAACGTTTCAGGTCAACGTATAGCCGTCAAGCATCGCGGTCAGAATGTCTCTTGTGGGTCAAACGCGTCATTTTGGCACCTTGCCTTCAACTTCCGGGTCGCCCCCTGGAACGCACATGGCACCGATACCCAGGGTGGTTCGGTGCCATGTCCATGGAAGCACATCGAGACGCCCGCGACATCGGAAACAGCTCCTTTGAGCGCAGTGCCAAATCGTAGGCAGTCGAATATTCTCGGGTTACGGCATGAGATAGGTTGCGACTTCATAGCGCCACGGCGAAGCAGTAGTGCCCATCTTCGTCGGCCGTGGCGCCCTACTGTCGATGCGGAAGCTCAGCTTGCGGCTGCTTCGCGAACGCGCAGGCACGCGCGCGACGTGTCTTGCGGGCGTTCCGGCCGCGAGCTTGATGGATCGATATCCCCGCGCCGCCATTCGCGAATGACGTAGGGGCGACCGTTTCCGCCCTCCAGCGAGACCAATGCCTCCCGGATGAAGCGCGTGCCGTCCAAGGCGCTGATATCCGCGCGGATGGTCATGCTGCCGCCCAAGGGCAGCCCTCGTTTGGCGTTCGTCTGCTTCAGTTCGACGTTGAGCAGTCTCAGCAAGGCGGGGGAGGCGGCTTCCATGTCCGGCTCCGGCCGCCCGGAGCGAACGGTGACGTGGCGAAGCGCTGCCCGAAACAATCGGGGCGACATGCCGTCGAGCTGATCCAGTTGCATCACGGTGGTGAAGCGTGCCTCGGCAGGCGCTGCGCTCGGCGTGCCCTGCGCCTTCGGTATGCGGAATTCGGTGATCTGCGCGGCGATGCGCATGCCCCTCGACTGATCGCCGGTGAGCGCGGTGAAGAGGCGGGTCAAGGCGGCCGGGCTCGCCGTGTTCAGGTCGATTTTTCCGGTCTCTTCCTCGACCGTGATCGTGGCGCGTTCGCCGCCGGGCAATTGGCACCGCAACGGAAAATTGACGGCTTGTTCGGGTGTTGTGGCCAGCGCCGCGGCGATTGCCAGGTTGACGGCGCTCTCTGCCGCCATCTCGGCTGCCGCGACCGAGGCGTAGTTCGACGATGTCTTGGTGCGGTAACGCGCGCCGACGATGACCGCCATTCCAAGCAGCGTAATCAGGCCCAATGTCCAGATCACGGCAACCAGTGCGAAGCCCGATTGTCTGGCCCTAGCGCGGGGCAAAGAAGGGCATTCCGGCCGGCCAGGGACGGCAAATCGGTTCGTTCGAGCCTTTCGCCGGTTTGCCACGTCGATAAGCCTTGCTGGGACGGCCAGGCGGCCTGACCTCGCGTCATCAGCCGATATTTACGCAGGAATGGCAAACAAAGCGTCAAACAGCTTGTGTTAATCAAAACCCCCTAGAATCGCGCCGACGGAGAAGCCCCGCGAGACCGCCGAGCGCGCGAATGTCATTCGATATCCAGCAATTGTTGCGCCCGGCCGCGCCTTCGAGCCGGGGAACGGAATTGCCGAGGCCACGGGACGCCGGCTTCGCGCAGGCGTTCTCCGACCTTCTGGTCGGCAAGGACATGGTCGATCCCGCCGCGATCGGCCGGGCCCGGCGGGCCGCAGAAGCTGCTTCCGAGCGTTTCGATCTTGTGCTGGTCAAACTGGGCCTGATTTCCGAGGCCGACCTCTGTCTGGCCTATGCCACCTATTGCGGTCTGCCACTGATCGAACCTGTGGATCTCCCGGCCAAGCCCGTCCTGGCGGACCGCTTGCAATTCTCTTTCCTCAAGACCAACCGGATCCTGCCGATCTCGTTCGACGGCCGGCGCCTGTTGATCGCAACCGCCGATCCCTTTGTCGATGAGTCCGTACAGGCCATCAGCTACATGCTCGACGTGCCCGTCGATCTCGCCGTGATCGCGCCGGCGGAAATCGAGCGCGCCTTGCGGACGCTGTATCAGGACGCAGCGTCCGAGACGCACGCCGAGGAGACTGACGGCATCGCGATTGCCGGCAACGACGGCAGCGAATTCGACGTCGAGCGCCTGCGCGATATCGCCAACGAAGCGCCGGTCATCCGGCTGGTCAACCAGATCATCGCGCGAGCCGTCGAGCGCGGCGCGTCCGACGTGCACATTGAACCCGGACGCGATGCTGTCGCCGTTCGCTACCGCATCGACGGCTTCCTGCAGCAGGAGCGCCTCGTGCCGGCGACGCTGCGGGCCGCGCTGACGACGCGCATGAAGATCATGGCCAAGCTTGATATTGCCGAGCGGCGGCTGCCGCAGGATGGCCGCATCAAGACCGTGGTGCGCGGCGTCGAGATCGACATCCGTGTCTCGACCTTGCCGACGGTATTCGGTGAAAGCGTCGTGATGAGAATTCTCGACCGAACCCGGGTGGAGCTCGACTTCACCAAGCTCGGGCTAGACGGCAGGACGCAGGAATGCCTTCAGCGCCTGATGGCGCTTCCGAACGGCATCATCCTCGTCACCGGCCCAACCGGCAGCGGAAAGACGACGACGCTCTACACCGCCCTGAAGGATCTCAACCGCCCCGAGCTAAAACTGTTCACCGTGGAAGATCCGATCGAATATCAGCTCTCCGGAATCAACCAGATCCAGGTTCAGCCGCAGATCGGTCTCGACTTCCCAACGGCGCTTCGCTCGATCCTGCGCCAGGATCCGGACATCGTTATGATCGGCGAAATCCGCGACCTCGAAACCGCGCGCATCGCCATCCAGGCGGCGCTGACCGGCCATCTGGTGTTCTCGACCCTGCACACCAACAGCGCGATTGCCGCGATAACGCGCCTGATCGATATCGGACTGGAACGTTATTTGCTCGCCTCGACGATTGCGGGCGTGATGGCGCAGCGTCTGGTCAGGAAGCTTTGTCCCGTCTGCGCGCGATCGCATAGCAACAGCGAGCGGGCGCATGGCAAGCTCAAGATGGCGATAGCAGGCAATCCGCGAATAGATTGGTCGCACAGCCGGGAGCCGGTCGGCTGCGATGCGTGCGGCAACACCGGTTATAGCGGCCGCACCACGATATCGGAGCTGCTGGTCATCGATGACAGCGTCCGCGAGGCGATCGGACGCAGAAGCCAGGACCAGCGCGCGGTCGAGCAGTTGGCGCGCGAAGCAGGCTTTCACACGCTCTACGAGGATGGCCTGCTGAAGGTCGGGGCCGGCGAGACTTCGCTCGAAGAAGTTCTTCGCGTCACCCGCGCGTCCTAAAGGGAGCACCGAGCCCTTGGCAACTTTTCACTACAAGGCGTACACGGAACGAGGCGCGGTCACGGCAGGGACGATTGTTGCCGAAGGGCTCGATGCGGCCGTCGACGCGCTCTATGGCTCGGGGCTGACGCCGTTCGAAACCTACGGCGTGGCCGACCGGACGGCGGAACGACCGAACCTTTCATCGATTTCGTCGCGAGACGCCGAAACGTCGATCTGGAAACGCGAACTCGTTCAGTCAAACCGCTTCAGCCTGAAGGAGCTGACAGCGTTTACAGTTGAACTGGCTTCGCTAACCAATTCCGGGCTGACGCTCGATGCCGCATTCCGGATCATCGCAGGGCCGGGCGCTGCGCCGAAAACCGCCCGTCTTGCCAACGGGCTTCTCAAGGACGTGCTGGCCGGATTGCAACTTTCGGAAGCGATGGCGCAACGGCCGGATGTGTTTCCATCGGACTATCGGGCCATTCTGGCCGCCGGCGAAGCCGGAGGGGTTACCGGGCAGGTCCTCAAGCAGATCGCCGAATTGCTGGCGCGCCGGCTCGAGATCCGCAACAAGATTGCGTCGGCGCTCGTCTATCCCATGATCCTGATCCTGATGTCGCTGGTATCGGTCGTGGTCATCGTGTTCGTGCTGATACCCAGCATCTCGCCCATCTTCGTCGATGCGGGCCTGCCGCTTCCCGGTATCCTGCATTTCTTCGAGGAGATTCAGGATAACTGGCTGATGGTCCTGCTGGCGATTGCTCTTTGCGGCGCAGCCGGTTTCGTATTGTGGGGCAAGGCGAAGCAAAATCCGGAAGTCATGCTCGGCGCCGATCGTTTGAAATGCTCGCTGCCGGTGATTGGTGCGCTGATTCGAAACCGCGAGGCCGGAGGCTTTGCGCGGGCGCTCGGCACGCTGCTCGTCGCAAGGGTGCCGTTGATGTCCGCGATGCAAACCGCGCGGGCGCTGGTTACCAACCGGCACCTGAATGCGCTCTACGAGGCCGCCATCAAGCGTGTTCCGGAAGGCACGCCGCTGCACCGCGCCTTCGAGGGGGACGGTCTGTTGCCGCCCGCATCGCTTCGTCTCGTGGCCGTCGGAGAGGAGTCCGGTCAGCTCGGCCTCATGCTCATTCAGGTGGCCAGCGTGATCGAGGCCGACCTGCAGCGCCGCATCGAACGCATGGTCGGCCTGCTGACGCCGGCTTTGACGCTTCTCATCGGCGGAAGCATCGGTGGGCTCATCATGCATGTGATGAGCGCCGTGCTGTCGATCAACAATCTCGCATTCCAATGAAACGCCCCGCACGATCGTCAGCCGGGTTCACGCTGGCCGAATTGCTGGTGGTCATCGGGATCATCGCGCTCGTCCTTGCCGGCACGCTGTCCGCCAAACCGAAGGCCGTGGCCACGCGTGTCGCCGTTACTGCCCGCTCTGTTACGGCGACGCTTCAGCTTGCTCGTGCGCAGGCGATGTCGAGCAATGCCGAAACGCTGTTCCGGCTCGACGTGGAGAAAGGCCGCTTCGGCTTGCCGAATTCCATGCACAGTATGCCGCGCGGAATGATTGCCGCGGTGGTAGTTGCCGAGACGGAGCGCTCAGGCGAGCTTGGCGGTATCAGATTTTACCCGGACGGCCAGTCTTCCGGCGGCGAGATCGCGCTGATGCTGGAGGGGCGATCGGCGCGCATCGCCGTCAACTGGCTGACCGGCGAACCACGGTTGATCCAATGATGCGCGCGCGTTCCAGGCGAGTGTTTGTCAGGCGCAGCGGCGAACGCGGATTTGCGCTCATCGAGATCCTCGTTGCCTTCGTCATCCTGGCGCTGGGGCTCGGTGCCATATCGACCGGCGTGGCGGTGGCGATGCGTTCCGATGCACGCACGCAGGCCAATCGCGCCGCGCTGCGCGTTGCGCAGTCCCGTCTCGAAGCCGCCGGCATTTCCGAGGTGCTTGCGACGGGCTACCGCGAAGGCGTGATCGCGAACAGATTCCGGTGGCGGCAGACCGTCACCGAACTTCGTCCCGCCAGCGACACGCGCCCGGAGCAAGGCGCGCGGCCGGCGCCCGCAAATGGCGCATTGAGGTCCTTCTGGGTCGAAATAGCCGTTGAGGCGCCGGACGGCACCGCCACCAGGCTCGCAGCGTTGAAGCTTGCGTCAGGGACGAAGCAATGACGCGCGTGGTCCGCAACCGGTTAATTGCCCGGGTTGGCGCCCGCCGGAGCGGCGAGCAGGGGTTGACGCTGATCGAGTTGCTGTTGTCGCTCGCCATTCTGGCGATCCTGACGGGCTTTCTGGCCGGCGGCTTGTCGATGGGCCGGCGGGCATTTGCCGTCGACCGTGCCAGCGAGATCGGAAGCGAGACCAGTGCTGCGATCCAGACCATAGCTGCGCTCGTGGGGGCGGCGCTCCCGGTCCGGTTTGACGGGGCAGGCACAAAAGACGCCATCGGGTTCGACGGTCGCGGCGAGGCGATCGTCTTCGTAGGCTTGAGCGAGGGACGGTCACTGCGCGGCGGGCCGCACAAGATCGTCTTGCGGCGGAGTGGAGGGGATATCGTCGCGGACTTCGTACCGCTTACCGGGGCGCGTTCGAAGGATAGCCTTGAGCCGGCACCGGCCCGGGTCGTGGTGCTCAGCGGCGTGCGTGAAATCCGTATTGGGTATTTTGGTACCGTCGACCCCAAGGTCAAGCCGGCTTGGCGCTCCGATTGGATTCGCGCCGAGCGGCTGCCCGATCTGGTTTCGATCCGGATCGAATTTGAGGACGAGCGGCGTAACGAGCCTGCCACCATCGTGGCGCTGCGTCAGGGCTAAAGCCTTCCGACTTCACGCGCTCGCGGGTGGTGGCTCAATTGCCGCCAAAACCAGCGCAGGAACATCGCCCGAGTTGGTCGTCTTCAATCCTGATATTTCATTACACCTGATTCATTGTGATGGGGACGGTCAAGCGTTCAACCAGTAACGGCTGCCGGATGAGGCCGAGCAGGTGCCAAACGCCGAAGTGGTGTTTCCACAAAATAGTAGGACAACGACGCCAAGAAAAACGAGATGCCCAAGACCGCCGACCCGGTTATCACAGGGTTCGTGTGCGGGGCTAGTTTGGGTGTCACGAAGGCGAGAATGGGGAAGTGCCAAAGGTAAAGTGAATAGCTGATTTTTCCGATCCATGTCGCTGCCGGGGTCTCAAGCAGGGTCCTGAAAACGGATTGACGATAGAGTATGAAGTAAAACAACGGGAAGAAGGCAAGTCCCTGGATTGAATAGCGTGCCGTCTCTCGAAAGGTCGGGTTGCGGATGACCAGCGTGGCGAGGAGCAGAATAAGGCTGACGGTAACGGCCATTCTGCTGGCTAGCCAATCCAGATTGAGCTTCAACCTGATGCCTATCGCCAGCAGCGCACCAAAGAGGATTGAATCGATCCTCGTGTCGGTGCCTACATAGGTGCGAATTTCTGGCATTCCACTCGACACGAGGAAAATGCGCCAAACCAGGACGGCGCAACACACGACAGCGAGGCCGATCAGAAACCGCTCTCCGAACTTCCAAAGGTTCGCAACCAGAATTGGAAAGACGAGATAAAAGTGTTCTTCAATGGCGAGCGACCATAGAGGGCCCAGCGGCAGCGCCATAGCTCCTTTCGATATCACGTAGAAATTCATGAAGTAAAAGACGGCCGCGATGACTTCATTGGCTGAAGAAACGCCAAAGGCAAGGAAATAGGTCAAACTCACGACGGCGACCATGGTCAGCAGCGCCGGAGCCAGCCGCATGAACCGGCGGATATAGAATCCCTTGATATCGATCGAACTAGATCGATCCAGTTCGTCGATAAGCAGTCCAGTGATCAAAAATCCGCTAATGAAAAAGAAGAACGTGACGCCGAGGCCGCCCGGGACGACACCATCTTTCAACAAATGCGAGAATAGAACGAGCAAGATGGCAACCGCGCGCATCCCGTCAATGCTTGAAATATACTTTTCAGAACTCATTGAAATACGTGTACCCGCCCCGCCGGAGAAATAAGCTTACCCGACGCTCGCTCTAACCATCATTGCCGCCGCCGAGAATGTCCCAACGCCGCCTATAATTACTATATAATCCACCAAAGCGGCTTCTCAAATAATTCATTAAATCAGCACGTCTTCGCAGTTGGCCTATTCAACGTGGCGCTGCGTATGTCATCGCGTTCTGCCTCCGTTCTACTCGACGCCAGCCGGGATCATCAGATCAGTGATCTCTGAAATAGAACGGCAGATTGAGGCATACGGGCGCGATATTGGTCACGTCCATTCAGTCGCGAGCCCGTCGATTGCCGCCACGCCGACGCCTTCGCAATCTGCGTTGCGTCCACCCCGGAGGCCGGGGTGTTGAGTCAATCCAGAGTGGCGGCGGGACTTGGCTGAAGGGTGAGCAACTACATGAAGTTTGGGTGACCCGACCAATTGCCGCGAAGAGGCCGGCTTCCGCGGGCAGAAGTGTCGAGGCTGGCTCGGGCAATATCCAGTCACGAGCGTTAACCAAGGGTTCCTGGCCGTGAATCTTGATCACCTAGAAGCCGCCGTCCTCGCAATTAACTCCTTAGTGCTTGATGCCGGGAAACCATTGCATAGCCTCGATTTAGTCTTGCGCTGGATCCACCCGCCGGGGAAAAGGCCGCTCGTTACTCTTCGTAAAGAATTAGTAAATAAGCTTCGTTCATTCGAATCGAATGCCTCGATCCGCAAGTGACGATCATGCCTGTCGCCGATCTGCCCGTAGTCCGAGCCGGTGGCCTCCGCGTCTTGACGGCGTGGGGCACGGACTTTGCGTACTGGTGGCTGTCGGGCTTGCGCGAGGCAGTTCCGGCGCGCTGGCGCGAATGGGCCGAGGGCGAGGCGAGGCCGCAGGTCACGCTTTGCCGGGATGGCGACAGCGTCACCTGCCGCCTGATGTCTGCCACGGGTCCAGCGGAAATCCGGATTCCATTGCCGCTGTTCAACGCGGCCGCGCTTGAGCAGTGGCTTGCCGAGCAGGGCGTGTCGCGGGAAGCGACAACCGTGGCGCCGGTCATTTCGCGCGAGCTTTTTTTCCTGCGTGAGTTGAGCGTGCCCAAGGCGGCTTTTGGTGCCCTGCCCAAAATCCTTGACCAGGACATATTGCGGCGAACGCCATTCCAGCTTTCGGATATCTGGCATGCCGCAACCGCCGTCGGGCAGGAATCGGACGGCGTCGTGCCGATGTGTCACTGGATTATCAGGCGTGATCGCGCCGAGGCGGCTTTATCGGAGCTCGGTCTGGCATCGCGGGATGTCGACTGTCTGGCGGTGGCAGACGCGGGCGGCGAGGCCGTGCGCGTGATCGCGTTCCGCGCCGTCAGCGATGATGATCCGGCTTGGGCGCTCCGGGCAGTTCGGCTGCTGGCAGTCGCCGCGCTCGGCGCCGTCTTATTCGGACTGGCCGTGTTCGAATGGCGCCAGGCCAGCGTCGCCGCCGTGCTGGAGACGGCAGTTGCTGAGGCCCGGCAGTCCGCTCAAAATCGGTCGGGACGGCCTGGATCCCGCGGCGCGTTTGTTCGCGATGAAGGCCGAGACCGGCATCCTTGCCGTGTGGGATGAGCTGTCGCGAATTCTGCCCGATCATACTTTTCTGACCGAAACCCGCATCGCCGACGGCACGGTGACGGTATCAGGGTTTTCGGCGGATGCGGCGCGTCTGGTTCGCATCATCGACCAGTCACCGCTGTTTTCGGGCGCGACCCTTACTTCGGCGATTACGCCGGATGCGAACGAGCGCAAGGATCGCTTCAGCATCGTCTTCAAGCTGCGTGGCGCGCGCACGGCGACCGCAAGATCCCGGCCCGCGCCATGATCCAGAATCTGAAATTGGCGCGCGGGACGCCGTTCCTGGCCTTCAACGCTGCCGCCATACTCTTTGTCACCATCTTCTTCCTTGCACCGATCCTGGCGCACTTTGCCGCGAGGGGCGAAGACATTTCGGATCACGCAGCGCAGCTTGCGCATTTCCAGAATGTGATGCGCACCGCAAAGAAGTCGGCGGGCAGCGTCGGGCGGTCGGGCGACCCTTTCCTTCCCGGCAGCGAAGAGCGCGTCGCCAGCGCCGATCTGCAGGCCAGCCTGAAGTCGATGGCGGCGAATGCCGGCGTCAATCTGCTCGCGATCCGCGGGTTGCCGAGCGGGCGCTCCCAGCCGTTGCACATGATTGCGGTCAGCGTCGAGCTCGAAGGCCCGCTGAAGACTATCAGAGACATGATCTTCACGATCGAGAATCAGACGCCGCTGTTGTTTGTCTCCACGGCCTCGTTCCGCAGCCTGGCGGACGGGGAGGACGGTCCGATCAGGGCCGAGCTCAGGGTTCAGGGAGCTATCCGCAACGGGTCGCAGCCTTCAGGACGCGAGCAGGCCACGGGCGGCGGGCAAGCCGGCTCCGCATCGGCTACGGCGGAGCGGATGCCGTGACGTCATTGGCGCAAATGGTCCAGCTTCGGCTGTCAGGCATGACCGGCTCTCCGCGGCAATTCGTGGCCTCCAGGCTCGCCGCCATGCTCGGGCGGACCGATTTGCCCAGCCGGAGCGAATTGACGGCGCTGCGGCCTGCAACGCGCGTTCTCATCCTGGGTTTTGCGGCCTGGATCGGACTGGTTGGCGTGACGACGCTAAGCGCGGTGATTTCGCTTGAGCTGTCGACGGTCACGGCCCCGACCTGGTTTGGCAGCCGCAGCCCGGTCGCCAAGGTGTCGGACGCGCGCGCCGCCGCAGGCTTTGAGAATATCGTGCAGCGCCCGCTGTTCTCACGGAATCGGCAGGGTTTTGTCGCGGCCGAACCGGCCGCCGCACCACCGCCGCCGATGGCAACATTGGACTCCGGAATGACCCTGAAAGGGGTGTTCATGAGTGACGGTGTGGCGAAGGCTTTCCTGATCACGACGCAAAGTCCGCTGGGCGTATGGGTCCGGCTCAATGGGCAAATCGACGGCTGGCGCGTCGCCGCGGTGACGCCCGAGCACGTCGTGTTGGAAGGGCAGAGCGAGAAGCTGACGGTGCCCCTTCATACGAGCGGGAGATGATGCGCTCGCTCCGCAAGACCGGCGACCGTACCAGCCGTTTCTTCGGCGAAGCGCTGGCATGGCGCTCGGCAGGGCGGCCACACGTTGTCGTGGCGTGGGCCTTGATAGCCGGCACGGTCTGGTTCGCCATCGGCCTTGCCGGCGATCCCGCCTGGGCACTGCCCGCTATCGCGGGCTGCTACCTCGTCGTCCTGCTGGCCGCTGTTTGCGCTATTGACGGCCGCTACGGGATCATTCCGGACAGCATGGTTCTGGCGCTGGCCGCCGGCGGCGCGCTACAGGCCTATCTGTGGGGCCCGGCGGACTTCTGGTGGCGTGGATTTGAGGCTGTAATGGTTTTTGCTGCCGCGTCCTTGTTCCGCGCCGGCTATCGTTGGCTGCGGGGCCATGACGGTCTGGGCTTCGGCGACGTCAAGTTCGTCGCGGCGGGCACCCTTTGGATCGGCGCGGAAGGAATTCCCGGCCTGCTGCTGATCGCGGTGGCGTCCGCCCTGGTCAGTCTGCTGATCCTGAGAGCGCAAGGACATGACCTCCACGGCAAGCAGGCGATCTCGTTTGGGCCTCACCTTGCGATCGGGCTTTGGTGGATGTGGGTTCTAGGGCCGCAGCCGGTTTAAAGCCGCGCAACAGAAAAGCCGCCCGAAGGCGGCCTTTCGCTCATTGGTGAAGATGGAGTCAGGCAGCCAGCGCGGCTGGCCGAGGTTTGCGCCGATAGGCCATGAAGCCGATGCCGGCGAAGCCAAGGATCAACATCGCCCAGGTCGAGGGCTCCGGAACGGCATTGACCTGAATCGACACGTCGCCCAGTTGCTGGTTGTCCGCGCTGAAGAGCTTGAGGTCGAAGGTGTAGATGCCGGAGGCATTGGGATTGAAATTGATCGGGCCTCCCAGAAAACCGAAGCCCAGATTCTCGCTGTTCTGATAGAGCGGGCCACCGATCGGCGTATTGTCTCCAAATATTGTCTGCGGATTGATCGTCGATATCCCTCCGGGACCGGTAATAGTCAGCAATGAATGGGTGCCCAGCAGCGAACCCGGGTTGACCGAAAACTCGAAATTCCACAATGCCCTGCCAGGCGGGGTGCTGCCCACCGGAGCAATATAAAGATTTCCTGTCGGCGTGATCGGGCCAACAAATCGAATGGAGGCACGCAATCCGAGTTCGACCCCATTATCCTCCGCGTCGACCGTGAAATGGCCGTTGCTGGTACCGCTCCCCTGGGTCCAGCCCGACGCAAGATCCTGATTAAACGTGACGACGGCCGAGGCGCCGCTGACAAAAGAGGTCAGCGCAAGCGCGGTTCCGAGAGCGATCAAACCCAGCGACGAAAACCGCATAATTTCCCCCATTTATTATTGGTTGTATTTTTCTTAAACACGTTCATCTAATTAAAGTCAATCTCCGGTGGGGATAACTCTTCGTTGCACGTGAAATGAGTCGCTGGCAGTTCGCGCGCTGCGAAATCACGCATTTTCAACGTTGAGCCAGCAAGATTAAATCGGGACAGTCCGTTAATCTCACGATGGCTTGTCCTTGGCAGACCATAGCCGCCGGGCGATTCTCGCAAATATGATGCCGGCCGCGCCGCCCGCTATTTTCTCCAGCGCATCGATCAATGTGCCGTGCCGGTCCGGCGTCACGGTCTGCAAAGTCTCCAGCAGCGCCGCGGCGCCGAACACGATGCAGCAAACAAGAATCAGGCGCCGAGGATAGGCGAAGCCGAAGAGGGCGCCGAGGATAGCAAACGCGATAACGTGCTCGAAATGCGCGTAGGTTTGCATCGCAGGCCGCATCAAGAACGGCGAGAGCTTGAAATAGATGGCATAGACAAATCCGACATGCGTCAGCGTGGCATAGGCGATCGCGATGACCGCGATCCATGCCGCTGCCATGGCAAGCCGGGCAATACGTCTCTTCATGTTGGCGTTTTGCACCGGGCCACAACTTCTTTCGAGCTAATAGGATCCTTAACCTTACCTTGGACGGACGGGTCAGGAGGATTTTGCGAGCCTTTCCCGCCAGCGGCAGCAGTAAACTTTCCGATAAGGGAAACGATCGATTGCGAGGCGGCCGCTTAGGCGAAGTCCAACAGATTTTCGATAAGATTGCTGAAAGACAAAATCAACAAATTCGGGTGGGTCGGGTGTTTACGGATCGTCGAAAGAGCGAACGTCGCTCTTGTCAGGGGGCGGCAAAGATTCAATTCGGGGTCGGCTCATTGCCGCGCGATTGCACCATCACTGACATATCTGACGGCGGCGTGCGGATTGTCGCCCAAAATCTCGACGTGCCCGCGGAGTTCACGCTGATCCTTTCAACCGGCCGCCCGCGCCTGTGCCGGCTGGCTTGGCGAATCGGATGCGAATTTGGCGCCCAGTTTATCGACCATCTGGCCACGGCGCCGTCGCAACATTCGGCACCGCGGGGTAGTGCTAGGACACCGGAATATGCGTAAGGCACGTTCAGCGCTGTTTGCGCTTTCCCTGGCGGTTGTGATGCTCCCTGAGATCGCGGCCGCAGGCGGCGCGTTTGTCGTCGTCCCGGGATTTCGCGGGATTGGCTATCCGGGCGGGTACGGCTACGCGCGCCTCTACGGACATCCATTTGACGACGGCTACGACTATCCGTTCGGCTATGGCGAGTATGCCGAGTACGGTCCATGGACCTACCGCGGTGATGGTGCCTGCTATGCGTTGCGTCGGGTATGGACCGTCAGGGGCTGGCGGCAAAGAGCGGTGAGAGTCTGCGATTAGGCGCAAGGTTCGATCCGGCGCGATTCCGCCCGACGGCGCACGCGCCTAGAAGTCAAATGCCCAGGCGAGGCTATGCAGAAGCAGCCACGACCAGCCGATCATGGCTGCGGCGATGGCAGACAGGTAGGCGAACCGGGTAGCGCTTGAACGCATGACGCTACTTCGAGACAACCCTGTTGACATCGACCGGCGCCCGTAGCGCGGCTTCGGTCCGGAACACGGCCTGGCGCAACCTCACCACTTCTGCGTAGCTATCGCTCAGCGACTTCTCGGCCGGCAATTCCCGGATATTTTTTGGTTTGCTCAAACGCTGTCGCTTCACGAAACACTCCGCGAGTTCATACAATCAATTTGGCCGAATACGTCAACTCAAAAGCAACCATAGTTTCCTGCGCGTCGTTCACAACGCAACTCGCGCGTTAAGCTTGATACCCGCGCAAAACATTAAATCGGGAACCTCGCTACGGCGCTTGCGTGACGTTCCGTCGATCCCCGATACTCGAACCATCGCCGCCGTCGCGCAGAAGGCAGTACGATCGCTGAACGGATGCTGAACGATCAACCCTGACAAGTGACACGTACCGAAACCGACCTATCTGGACGCCGCCGGTGCCCCGCCCACTTTCGTGCGCCATGGCCAGGTCGAAAGGATGCGCTCGGCGTCGGCTTCGAGAAGCTTTCGTTTAGCGATGACTTCTTCCTTCACAAGCCGAAGGTCTTCGTCCTGATAGAAGAAATCGGCGCAGCGTGAATTGTAGTCATTTGCAAGCGCGTTATAGGCGCGAATGTCTTCGGGCCCCCGGACCTGTTGCTTGATCACACGCAGCCGTTCTTCCTGAAAATGACAGTAGCGAACATATTCTCGCGAAAGGCGTTGGCCTTTGCCGACCGGGGGAAGCAGCTCGGGCTCCGCCTTCGGTTGAGGCGGGTTCGGTGCCGAGGCGACGGATGCCGCTCCAGGGTCGAAAGTCCAGTACGCAGCCAGAATTCCAAGCACCGCCAGCAGCGCCGCAGCCGCGAGCATGGCTTTCTTGACGTGACGGAAGCCGCGGCCTTCTGCAGGCACCGCCGGATCCCGATCTGGTTCGATACCGTTCAAAGCGGCGCGCTGCATATCGCGCAATATTTCGCCGGCTTCGGCGAGCCGCGCGGCCGTATCCGGAATTGATCCGAAAGCGTCGAGCGCGTGATCCAGAACCTGCTGCGCCCGAAGGTAATGGTGGTGGTTGCAGAGATCGCCAAGCAGGCCGAATATCCGATCGGGGGTGCGGGTCATCTCGGGATCGCTGAACCCCTCATGCGCGTCGAGCAACAGCAGGGGCTCGCAGAGCAAGGCCCAGCAATCCAGCGCGTCGGCCAGCCCCTCCATCGTGGACGCATCGTCCGGTCGTTGTTGCAGCGATTGGCAGGCATCGTCGACCTGTCGATCGGCTTTGGATCGCATCTCCCCAATGGCGCGCCGGTAGGCCGCCAGCAGGAAGGAATGCGTCTGGATCAGCGGCTGGTCACGCGTAGCGAGGATTTGGCGGGTGGCGTGAAGCAACGGCTCCGCGGCGCTTTCAACCGGATCGTAGGCTTCGATCGCGGCCACGCATTGGGCGTCGAGCAAATCGTCCAGGCCGTCCCTTACGCTCTCCAGCGAGGGCGGAGGCCAGCCGGCGCGATGCCGGAGCGCCTGCAGGGCCTGATAAATTTCCATGACGTCGATGGAATTGTGCGCGCCCATCAAGGCAAGGAGCAGTTCGCTCGACGCGCCGCGGCGAGCCGTGTAGCGTGCAATGAAATTGGCCCTCGAGATCGGTGCAAACTGAGCCGACGCTTGCAGTAGATCCTGGTCGGAAGCGTCGGCAGGCAGCTCGGCGTAGAACAGATCGATGCGGTCGGGCGTGCTGTCGAAGGGATACGAGAGTTCGCTCGGCAGGCGCCGGACCGGGTCCAGGAGGGTCGCATAGGCCTCCGTCAGGCGTGTCTCCGGCGCGATATGCGCCTGTCGTGCCCGCGCCAGAGCGGCCTCGATCTCGGAGGCCGTTGCGTCAGGATCGAGTCCCAGGAAGCGGAATGGCTCGGCTGACGGATCAGATCCGGAAGGCGAGATGCTGCTGGCTGATTTGACTGCCATATCCGGAATACCGACCTGGTCGTCACTGTGTCGCGCAATAGAGCGGCTACGTCGAGCCACTGGATGTATTGGCCACGTCGAAGTCATTCCTGAGCTGCACGCCGATGTCGTGCACCCGGGAACGCCAGAGCTCCCGATCGATGCGGGGGTCGGCTTCCGGTCGTATTGTCAGCATGGCGTTCCACGGGTTTGACCCATAGACCGTAACGACAAATCCGCCATGGGGGCAACCGTCGATCGCGCGCAGCGACTTCATGATGAGGCCTGCAAGTTCATCGGCGTTACGCGCCTGCTTGCCGCCCGAGCGGATAGGCGAGGCGGGTTGAATGTCCCGATCGGGCTGCTTGTCGGCGGGAAGCGAGGGAGGCAGGCTCTGGCTGCCGATCTCGAGTGCGGCAGGTAAAACCGCGCGGGCAGCCTCTGCAGAGGGTTCGGCAGAACGGTCCTCGTCAGCAATTCTTTTGGGTATCGCCGCGATCTTCTGCGCAAATTCTACCAGGCTTCGATGCATCTCATCGTCGGTGGACATAAATAATCCTGGGGTCGGC
Source organism: Bradyrhizobium sp. AZCC 2176 (assembly GCF_036924645.1). NCBI lineage: Bacteria > Pseudomonadati > Pseudomonadota > Alphaproteobacteria > Hyphomicrobiales > Nitrobacteraceae > Bradyrhizobium > Bradyrhizobium sp. AZCC 2176. The sequence continues at coordinate 4,287,973 of NZ_JAZHRX010000001.1, forward strand.
TTTGTAATCAGGAGGTCAAGGCTGGATTCTTGACGTCGGTTACCTTGAAACCTTTGAAAAATACGCTGTGCCGGATTGAATCCGAAAGGTGCTGCGGAGGTGTGGTGTCTTCCGTTCCGGTAAGGAGAACCCGCAATCGCCAGAGCGACAGGCCCGCGATTCTGCAAATGTCGACCATCGCGGCGTAGAGCGCGCCGTAGTTCTTCAGGAAGTGGCGTCTGCGCGCTTCCAGCAGATAGGGCGGCAATCGCTTGGGCTTGCTGTTCACACCGGTCGACTGACCGACGAGGTGGACCACGCGGCTTGCCGGAACGTACCAGGTCGGCCATCCCCGCTTTTTGGCATTGAAGCAATAGTCGATGTCGTCGAAATAGGTGAAAAAGCCTTCGTCGAGCAACCCCGTCGCTTCCATCGTCTCGCGCCGGATGATCATGCTGGCGCCGGAAACCCAATCCGTCTCGAAGGCATGGTCGGCGACGGGCGGGGCCACCACCCAGCGGCCCAAGAGCTTGCTGACCAATCCAAGTTTCAGGCTGCTCTCGAATTCCCCCAGCGGCGACTGAAAGCGGAACGCGGATCGTTGCGGCGTGCCGTCGGGATCTTCGAGCCGGCTGCCGCCGATGCCGACTTCCGGATTATTGTCCATGAAGTCGACGAGCGTCTTGAATGCGTTCGGCCGAACGATCGTATCGGAATTGAGCAACAGAAAATATTCGGGCTTGTTTGCCGATTCCAGAACGGGACGCAGGATCGCATTGTTGCCGCCGGTAAACCCTAGGTTTACGTCGAGTGCCGTCAGCGTGCACCAGCGTGACCAGCCGTTGTCGTCGATTGCACGCTGGATCAGTTCGGCGGATCCATTTCCCGATCCGTTCTCGCAGATCGCGACATGCGTGCCGGGAACGCTGGCAATCTCCTCTGCGATTGAATGCAGGCAGTCAATCGCCAGCTGGGTGACGCGATAGTTGACGATGACGACGAGCAATTTCACGCGGCTGGACCAAGGTTCCTTTGGGGCAATTGGCAAGCTTTATTATTGCCAAGGAGAAAAGGAAAGGCCGCCCGAGGCGGCCTTTCAGTTACGGTTGACTTGGAGCGTTAGCCTAACGAAAGGCGAGCTTCGACCTGCGGCGATAGGCCAACAAACCGATTCCGGCAAAGCCGAGCAACATCATCGCCCAAGTCGTGGGTTCCGGAACCGCGCTGACGTTAAATCTCACGACGAGGTCGTCGTAATCAGCGTCTGCCGGGCGGCCCCCGTCGTCGAAAGCAATTATGCCGGAGCTGCCGCTCAGAGCGCCCAGATTACCGAACTTGTCGTAGAACGAAATGAAGAAGTTTGGCGCGTTGGCCGGTGCGGGTGGATTGAATCCATTGGTCACCGACGGAGTGTTCTGATTGGCGCCGAACGCAAAATTGAGGAGGCCTGCCAGCGAAAGGGTGTCGCTGACTGTATCCCCGTAGGAACTAACTGCGGTAGAGAACTGCAGATTGCCGAGAACAAGGAATGCGTTGGTATCACCAGCTTCCTTGCCGAGGTAAGTGTATTCGACCTTCAACGGACCATTGGCGAACAGTTGCGCGCCGAAATAGCCGAATACGCTTCCGATAACATCGTTCCCGGCGGCGCCTGTAGCCTCAGTGCCAGTGCTGCCGCCAATCGCCGTGACGGTGGACGCGTTGACTTGTCCGATGAGGCCGACCGTCACCATCACGGCGAGGCCAAGCCGTCGAAACAATCTGTATTGACTGACCATGAATGCCGTTCCTGTAGCCCAGCGGGCAATTATTGCTGTTTAACCAAAATATTAAAGCAAATTTAATGCAATGCGTATTCGCCCGTCAAGCACGTAATATGGTTAATTAACGGATCTCAGATTGATGGTTGATGGTGTTTTTTGCATTTGGCGCAGCCGGTCGATCAGGAGGTAAATCACCGGCGTCGTATAGAGCGTCAGGATCTGCGACACGAACAATCCACCGATGATGGTGATGCCAAGTGGTCTCCGCAGCTCGGTGCCGGGGCCGGTGGCAATGACCAGCGGGATGCCGGCAAACAGCGCCGCCATCGTCGTCATCAGGATCGGCCGGAACCGGGCGCGGCACGCCTCGAAGATCGCGTCCGCCGACGACAGGCCGCGGTGGCGCTCGGCGTCGAGCGCGAAATCGACCATCATGATGCCGTTCTTCTTGACGATGCCGATCAACAGGATGATGCCGACAAAGGCGATCACCGTCAGCGGCGTGTTGGTCACCTGCAGCGCCAGCAGCGCGCCGAGGCCGGCGGACGGCAAGGTCGAGATGATCGTGATCGGATGGGCCAGGCTCTCATAGAGCACGCCGAGCACGATATACATCGCCACCAGCGCGCCCAGGATCAATAGCGGCTGTCGGCCGCTGGTCTTGTTGAAATCACCGGCATTGCCGTCGAAACTGCCGCGGATGCCTTCCGGCATGTGCAGTTCCTCGACCGCGCGCTGGATGTTCGAGGTCGCGACCTCCAGCGGCACATTGGAAATGACGTTGAACGACACCGTTGCCGATGGCATCGACTGGGTGTGATTGATCGCCAGCGATGCCAAACCGCGGTCATAGCGAACGACGGCGGACAGCGGCACCTGCGCATCGTTGGCGCCGGCCACGAAGATGCGTTCCAGGTTGGAGGGATCGCTCTGGAATTTCGGGTCGATTTCCAGCACCACCATGTACTGGTTGCGCTGGGTATAGATGATCGAAATCTGCCGCTGCGCAAAGGCGTTGTTCAAAGCGTCGTCGATGTCCTTGACGCGGACGCCGAGCGCGGCGGCGGCGTTGCGGTCGATCGTCAACGTGAGCTGCAGCCCGGCGGCATCGCGGTCGGTGGAAATGTCGGTGATGCCTTCGACCGTTTCCATGCGCTTGGCAATCAGGGGGGCCCATTTCTTGAGCAGGTCGACGTCGACACTTGACACCGTATACTGGTAATTGGAGTTGCTTTGACGCCCGCCGGTACGAACATCCTGAGCGGCAAACATGTAGAGTCGCACGCCCGGCATCGTTTCCAGCTTCTTGCGCAGCCGGTCGATCACGAGTTGGGTGCTCAGGCCGGCTCTTTCCTGCGGCGGCTTGAGGCTGATGAAGAACAGCCCCCGGTTTGCGGTCATGCTGCCGAGGATCGATCCGATCCCGGCGACGGCTTCATCGGATTCGATTGTCTCCTCGAGCTGTTGCTGAAATCTGGTCATCGACTGGAACGAAGTGTCCGAAGAACTTTGCGAGGCACCGACGATGAGGCCGCTGTCATCGATCGGGAAATAGCCTTTCGGGATCTTGATGTAGAGCACCACCGTCAGCGCGATGGTCGCAAAAAACACGATCAGCGTGAGAAACGGGAATCCCAGCACCGCCCGCAGCGTCCAGGTGTAGAAGGCAACGATGCGCGACAGCGTGCCCTCGACCCCGCGGTCGAACCAGGTCGCGCGGTCCGGCGTCGCCTGCTTGATGTAGTGGGCGCAGATCATCGGCGTGACCGTGAGCGAGACCACGGTCGACACCACGATGGCGAAGGTCAGTGTCAGCGAAAATTCGCGCAACAGCCGGCCGGCGATCCCGTCCATGAAGATCAGCGGCGTGAAAGCGGCGACAAGCGACAGGCTGATCGACAGCACGGTAAAGCCGATCTGCCTGGCACCTTCCAGCGCGGCGGGGTAAGGCGCCATACCGTGTTCGAGGTTGCGGTGCATGTTCTCGATCATGACGATGGCGTCGTCGACCACGAAGCCGACCGAGATCGCGAGCGCCATCAGCGACAGATTGTCGATCGAGAAGCCGGCGAGCCACATGCCGGCGCAGGTGCCGGCCAGCGCCAGCGGCACCGAAACGCCCGCCGCAATGGTCGGCGTCAACCGGCGCAGGAAAGCGAACACCACCAGCATGACCAGGAACGCGGTCGCCAGCAGCGTATACTGCATGTCGGCCACGCTGGCGCGGATGGTTCCGGTGCGGTCGACCAGCGTCGAAATCTCGAGGCCGGCGGGTAGCCAGCGCTGGAGCTCCGGCAGCAAGGCCTTCACCCGATCGACGGTGTCGATCACGTTGGCGTCGCCCTGCTTGGTGATCTGGATCAGGACCGCCGGCTGCTTGTTGAACCAGGCGATCGAGCGGCTGTTGCGGACGGAATCCTCGACCTCGGCGACGTCGTCCAGGCGGACGAAACTGCGCCCCGCGCTCTTGATGATGATGTCGCGGAATTCCGCCGCGGTGCGCATCTGCTTGTTGGTCGAAATCGTCTCGCTCTGGCGGCCGCCGTCGAAGATGCCGACCGGCCCCAGCGGATTGGCGTTGATGATGGCGAGCCGCACGTCGTCGGTCGCAATCCCCGCATTCGACAGCGCCACCGGATTGAGCGCGATCCGCACCGCGGGCTGGTCGGCGCCGCTCACGGAAACCTCGCCGACGCCCGGCACCTGCGAGATCCGCTGCGCGATCACGGTGTCGGCGACGTCGTACATCGCGCTGGTGGTCAGCGTCTTCGACGTCAGTGCCAGCACGAACACGGGTGTTGCGGCGGGATTGGCTTTACGGAATCGCGGCAGCGACGGCAGGTCGCTCGGCAGGTCCGCCAGCGAGGCATTGATCGCCGCCTGCACGTCGCGCGCGGCGCGGTCGATGTTGCGGCCGATCGCAAACTGCAGCTGGATGCTGGTCGCGCCCAGCGAACTGGTCGAAGTGATCTGCTCGATGCCCGCGATCTGGCCGAGCCGCCGCTCCAGCGGTGCTGCGACCGTTGCCGCCATCACGGCGGGATCCGCGCCGGGGCGGCCCGCGAACACCCGGATCATCGGGAAGTCGACATTGGGCACGGCGGACACCGGCAGGAAGGCGTAGGCGACCATGCCGGCGAGAAACAGCCCGATCGCCAGCAGCGTGGTGCCGACCGGCCGGCGGATGAACGGCTCGGAAATCGAGGCCATGCGCAATCCCGTCCATGGCGCGGCGTTGGCGCGCGCCGAATACAGTGGTCGTATCCTTTAAAAACCCGTTCGAACCCGCCCCGCGGCCGCGCCGGTTTAAGCCGCCATTTACCAGGCGGCGGCCACCTGCGAATAAATCCTGCCCGAAATATACCTAAGCTTTTCGAAATCCGTTACTGGACGTTGACCGTCTTGCGAGCGCCTTCCAGTCGTAAACCCTTTGGACACCGCTGGACAACAGTATCGTTCCGGTAAATTCACCCGATGAATTCAGGGACCATCATGTCGGCCGCGAACCTGCACAACCCCCTCGACCGCGCGCGGCAGCGCGCCGGAACGCCGGACCCGGGCCGGGCCTTGCGGTCCCCGGGCCGCGCCTCGCGGTCCCGCCACCGCAAAAATGCGGGCTATACGCTGCTCGAGCTGCTGGTGGTGATGGGCATTCTGGCGGTTCTGACCGCGATCGCGACGCCGCAGCTGATGGGATATTTCGGCAAGGCCAAGACCCAGTCGGTGCAGCTGCAGATCGAGAATATCGGCACCGCGCTCGAGCTTTATTACATGGAGAACGGCGCCTATCCGAGCCCCGGCGCCGGGCTGAAGGCCCTGGTGGAAGCGCCCCCCGAGGCGCCGCGCTGGAACGGCCCTTACTTAAAGAAGGCGAAGAACCTGCTCGATCCCTGGGGCCGGCCGTATCAATACGCCATCTCCGAGGGCCAGTACGAGGTCTATTCGCTCGGCCCCACCGGCAAGGCCAAATCCGCCAGCGCCGGCGCAGCGCCGGCATTCCCCGGCGGTTAACGGCGGAATTAAATGGTTTCCCGGAAGTCACGGACTAGCGCGGATGACGCGGCCTGCGGTAAAATGACGGCGGTCGCGTAATCAATCATGTTCAAATTTAAATCCAACCGATGATTGGACCCTGACTGATGACGTCGAGAATGGACCGTAGAACATTCCTGCAAGGCGTGAGCGTCGCTTCCCTGACGTCGATGCTGCCGGCCGCCGCGATGGCCGGGCCGGTGCCGCTGGCGGCGCCGGTGAAGGCGCCTTTATGGTCAGCTCCCAAATTCAATGGCGGCCGCTCGCAAGTGAATTTGAACTTCCTTCAAGGTGGTGGGGACTATCCGTTCCTGAACTGCATGAAGACGGCGCAGGCATGGGGACATATCGACAATAGCGGGCCGCCGGAGCCGAGCATCCTAGATAGCGAAGGCTATCCTACATCCATCGTGCACGGTGGCGTTTACTCGGTGTTCTTTGTGCCGTCGCAAGCCCAGCGTCCGGGAAATTACGTGATTACCTGGAGCGGCAACGGAACCATCTTTTGTGGAATGAGCAATACTGCCGTAAGCGGCAGCAAGACCAGCACAAATGGCAGCGGACGATATGTGTTCTCGACGACCGATACGCGCTTCGTCATCGGCATAAAGGCCATCGGAACGCCTTACATTACCAATTTGCAGGTGTTCCACGTCAATGACGAAGCGGCGCTCAATGCCGGACAGGTCTTTAGCGACAAGTTCAAGCAGCGCCTGGCCGAAGCGAATTTCGGCGTCGTTCGCTTCCTCAATTGGCAGTGTGGCAACAACACCAATGTCACGACATGGGCAACGCGAAAACCCATGAGTTATGTCTTCTATTCGGGACAGGAGTTTCGCAGCAGTCTCTATGCCGGCCTCACGACCAATGTCGGTGCCGACTATTCTGCGTCGCTTCCAGGATTCCAACTGGCCGACAAAGCAACCGTTATTGTGAAGTTCAATGCGAGCAATAACAGCGCCTCAACGCTGAATGTGAACGGAACCGGTGCGTTCAATATTTTGAACGAGTATTCCGGGCCTCTCTCTTCGGGCACCAACTCCTATCCGGTGGGTGGCACCTGGCAAAGTCTGGCGACGCTGGTGTTCGACGCAACCTTGAAATCCTGGATCAAGTTCGGCGGCGATATCGCGATGGGAAGTGCGGGCCTTGTCAATGGCTGCCCTCCCGAGCTGATGCTTCGGCTGTGTTCGGAAATCGGCGCACATCCTCACTTCGTCACGCCGGCGCTGGCGATCGATCCGGCAACCGACTACATGCCCAATCTTGCGAAATATTGCCGCGCCAACGCGCCGTCCTGGATGATCCCGCGTTTTGAGGGGCCCAATGAGCTTTGGAATGCTGGACCGGGATTTTATCAAACGGGCTACGCCAATGCCAAGGCGGTAGCCTATGGATGGGGACCGGATTTTACTAATTGGTACGGCAAGGCAATGTCCGTCCTGGGACAGGCCATAAGCCTTTCCTACTCAGGCGATCGTACCAAGTATCAGGTGTTGTGCGGGGTGCAGACAGCGGTTGGCAGCAGCACCGCCGGCACCACCGGAAGCAACGCAAGGCTCGCGTCTACTAAATATCTCGCGCAGTCGGCTCCAGCTCAGGCGCCCTACACCAAGACCCCAGCCTCGAACTGGGTAACTCATGTTTGTTGCGCTCAATACTATGCTCCGTCTGATTATGGGACCGCCCAGGAGGCAGTCATAGCCGCAAATTACGCCGCTGCAGTCACGGCTGGAGATACGGCGCTGCAGCAGTCGATCGTGGCTGCCTATGCGAGCACGGCAAACAGCGGAGCCGGAAACTATACGATCGCCAAATGCGCCACCTTCTACGCGAACTGGAAGGCGTGGGCCTTGAGCCTCGGCATAACGAAAATGTGCGGGTATGAAGGCGGTTATTCGCCCGATCTCAATGGAACAGCTCAAGTGAAAGCTTTGCGTGCCGCCTCCAAACAGGCTTCCGTGCTGTATAATTTGACGACCATCAACTACAACAATTTCGTTGGTCTATCGGACGGCGGTTTTACGGCTGAGTTTCCATCGTGCTTCCAGCTTTCAGGACCCATGCCAATAAATAACGCATGGTCCGTTCTTGACGACATTTATCAGACGCCTAATCCGCCGCAGTGGAATGCGATCGCTGCATTCAATCGCTAGGCGAGTCTTGTCGCGCAGATTGCTTGAGAGCTGATTCGTGGCTGTGTCACCCAGGATCGCGAGCGTTTGGTCGCGGTCCTGACGAGAGCTATGCCGAGTCCGTCTTGGCTGCGAGGCTGCCTTGTCCGATCGGAGCGACGGCTTCCGATTCCTTTCCCAAATTTCTTAGCGAGAGGATAGGTTTCTCGAGAAGCCTGAAGCTCAGTTCTGAGATGATGAGAACGATTCCGGCATAGGCAATAAAGGTAACGAAGCTATAACTCGCTGCGAAACCGCCGAAAAACTGCTTCAGACCGAATAGCACTGGCACGTGATACACGTATATGCCGTAGGAAATCACGCCGATACGGCAAAGCGCCTTGTTTCGGAGAAGCCTGAGTAAAGGAATTTTTTGGAGGGCGCCGATCATCACTGCAGCCGAAAGCAGATCAAGCAACGAATAAGCCCAGATGAATCCGGCTCCGGCAAGCAGATACATCTGGTACCCGAGGCTACCCTTGAAGGCGGCTTTGTATGCAAAGTGCTGGTGCAAAATCACCGCTGCACCCAGCGCAGCTGTGAGCAGCCCCACCGTCGCGATCAACCTTCCCGCATTCTTGAGATCTTGCAGCTTCCATACTGCGATCGCAGCTCCAAACGCGAATGCATCAAATTGCGAAAACGGCAGGACGTAGATCGTGCGTCCCAGAAGTTCGTCATCATAGCCAAAACCTCGAAGCGTCAGATAGAGCAATGCCCGGACTGCGGGGCCTGATAGAATAACGCCGACAATAATCCGCTTCAGGTTCGTGAGGGAGCAGAAGTAGACCACGAGAGGCCAGAGTAGGTAAAACTGCTCTTCGACGGCGAGAGACCATAGGTGTGTAAAAGGTTCCCCGATGTCGGAGGGCCGCAGACGTCCGATGTTCGTCGTATATGTTAGCAGGTACGGCCAATCCGCCTCGAGCGCCCCCGGCCTTCCGGTAGACGCAGAAAGAACCGCCATGACGATCAGATAAAAGAAATAGAGCGGAAATATCCGCAACGTTCGGCGCCAATAGAAGCGGCCGAGATAAGATGGAAACGGCTTTTCTTTTTCGGATAGAAGGATGTCGGAGATCAGATATCCTGACAGGACGAAAAACAATTGAACGCCAACCCATCCCGCCGGAAACGGGCCGAAGTGAAACAATACGACAAATATTACAGCGGTCCCTCTCAGGCCATCGAGTTCTGCCAGTCGTGAATTCATAAAACTAATGGTTTCCGGGGCTTGAGATTGTCTGGCTTTAGTACAATAACAAAAGCATTATCAATTATGTGCAGCTTCATCCTGCAGGTTTGCTAGGAATATATCAAGATGGAGGAAGGAGCCTCGGCGACAGCAAACTGGCTTGCGAGTATCGCCCTGCTGGCATGGCCAGCGGTAGCCCTGTTTCTCTATCGAACCCGGTCATTTTCCGAGGCCACGGTATGGACCATTTTGGGGGCGCTCCTGCTGTTGCCTTCCCAAGTATCGATCAAATTACAAATGGTACCGGCGATCGACAAGAATTCAGTCGCGAATCTTTCCGCGTTGGCTGCATGTTTGTTGCTAGCTCCTCGTACGAAGCGAGTTGGCGTCAGCGTTGGGTTGGCCGGACTGCTGGCCGTGATCTACATCCTGGCTCCCGTAGCCACTTCCGCCCTCAATAATGACACTGTGATCATCGGTGGCCGGCTGCTGCCCGGCGTTGGATTGTATGACGGCATTTCCGCCTTGCTCAGTCAGTTGATATTGCTGCTTCCCTTTTTCATCGCTCGCCGCTTTCTTCGTGAAGCCAAGGATATTGAGGCAATCTTCTTCGCTCTCGCGCTGGCGGGACTGATCTATTCTCTCCCAATGCTGTTCGAGGTCCGGATGAGCCCGCAGTTGTCAACGTGGATCTACGGCTATTTTCCTTCGTCGTATGCAGGCGAGATGCGATACGGGGGATTTCGACCGGTCGTGTTCATGAGCAACGGTATCAGCGCCGCCTTCTTCTTATCGACATCCTTTTTGGCTGCGGTCGTCTTGTCGCGCGTCAAGAGCCCGATCAACGGTTTGCCCGCGACACCTGTGTCAGTTTACCTGGGCGCAGTTCTTGTTCTGTGTAAATCAGCCGGTGCATTGGTCTATGCGGTAGCGTTAGGCTTTCTGCTTCGTTGGATAAAGCCGATCGTACAGGTTCGCGTCGCAGTTTTGCTTGTGAGTATTGCTGTCCTATATCCAGTCCTTCGGATGGCTGACCTGTTTCCCGACAAGCAATTGGTCGAGCTGTCGGCCACGATTAATCAGGAACGTGCGGATTCTCTTAAGTTTCGATTCGACCAGGAGCGGACATTACTTGCACATGCTTCTGAGCGATTCATGTTTGGCTGGGGCCGCTATGGGCGCAACCGCGTTTACGAAGAATCCGGAACAGATGTCAGCATAACCGATGGATTGTGGATCCTGACGCTGGGCCAATTTGGGTTTGCCGGTTTCATCGCCCAGTTTGGTCTGCTGACGATCCCTGTATTTCGTGCTGCAAGGGTGCTGAAGCAGATTGGATCGGCCCGCGAAAAGATATTCATAGCGGCACTTGCGATCATTGTGGCTATTACCGCCGTTGAGCAATTGCCGAATGCGTCGATTACGGCATGGAGCTGGCTCTTGGTTGGAGCCTTGTTAGGACGCGTAGAGGAGATCAGTTTAACGCGGTCTCGAACCAGAAGCCCGGAACGATTCAAAATGAATTGGCACGTCCGACCCGAACGCCGGCTTGGCGAGAGCGCCCGTTCAAACCTGCTAGCCAACAATGGTCGCTGATTGTGAGTGATGCTTTGAACAGACGCTGCCCGGTACTCGCGGATGTGTCGTAAATGAGCGCGGCTGATCGAGTCACGCTAAGGCAACGGGTAGTTAAGGCGGGGCTGTGGAGCCTAGCCGGTTACGCATTGAGCATGATCATCCGTTTCGGAAGCAATTTGCTCATGACGCGGTTGCTGATGCCAGAAACATTCGGAGTGATGGCGATCGCTTCGACGGTCATGATTGGGCTTGCCATGTTTTCGGACCTCGGGCTCAAGCAGTTTGTCGTTCAAAGCAAACGAGGAAGCGACCCGTCCTATTTGAATACGGCCTGGACGATACAAATTGTCAGAGGTGTATTGTTGTGGGGCGCTGCTATTGCCTTGAGCGGCTTTCTAGCGATTCTCGGACATGCTGGGGTGACGTCCGAGGCAGGTGTCTACGGCTCATCCATACTGCCGTGGATCATTGTCGCGCTTTGTTTTTCGACGGTTATTTCAGGATTTACGTCGACTAGATTGCTGGAAGCAAGCCGCGGGCTTGCACTCGGGTCCCTCACGCGTATTGAAATCGTTGCCCAGATTGTCGGCCTGGTTTGCGTGGTCGGCTGGGCTGCGATTGACCGATCGATCTGGTCTCTCGTCGCGGGAAGCATCACTAGCGCTGCGGTAAGAACCTGGCTGAGCCATGTCTGGCTGCCGGGCCTCAGCAATCGATGGGAGTGGGACAAGTCGGCTGCTCGCGATATTCTTCACTTTGGCAAATGGATTTTTTTGGCTTCCATCCTGGGATTTCTTGTCAACAGCGGAGACCAGCTGTTGTTGGGTGGTTTAGTGAATCCGAACGTCTTGGGTCTGTACGTAATTGCCAACCTTTACGTCAGTACGGTCGACGGCATTCTAACGAGGATCATGAGTGACGTCTCGTTTCCTGCCTTCAGTGAGGTCGTCCGTGAGCGAAGGGCGGACCTGAAGCAAACTTACTATAGATTTCATAGCCTCATAGCCGCAGCGGCATACTCCTTGGCGGGACTCCTTATCACCTTTGGGCAGGCATTGGTCAGTTTGCTCTACGACGATCGCTATGAATATTCCGGATCAATTTTGAAAATCCTCGCATTCACTCTATTTACGGTGCCATTTAGACTCTCCACTCAATCCTTCCTGGCGCTCGGAGTGCCGAAGTTTCAATCGAATATTGTGCTGCTGCGATTAATCTTCCTGGTAATCTTAACCTTAGCCGGCTTCTATTTTTTTGGCCTAGTTGGTTCTGTGTGGGGCATCGTGCTAAGCCATTTTTCGTATCTCCCATTGATTATCTCGTATAATTTGAAGCATGACTTGTTTGATTTTCGAAGAGAGATCTACTTGCTGGCGTTTGTCCCGATCGGGCTGACCGCCGGAACTGCTCTCTCACTCTTGGCAGGGTATGTGAAATGACGTTGACTACGCCGACCCGCGTGCGTCCTAAGAACGAGATACTGGTTTACCGAGCAATCGATAATTTGCTGCGTTACTGCTTGCGCAAGCTGCCTCCCACCAAGCGGATTGAAGCGATCGCTCTTTGGTGGGGGTATCGGTTTCAGCCTGCGCCCCGCTTATCGCGACTTCGATCTGGATCACTCATCGAGACGACTCATGCTGATCATTTGCAGCTGCTGATCTACTACCTTGGAACTTTTGAGCCTTATTGCATGCCCTTTGTGAGAGGATGTGTTTCGCCGGGGGGAACGATCGTCGACGTTGGAGCGAACATCGGTGTTTACACGCTTGAGGGAGCTGCTGCGGTGGGGGCAACCGGTCGCGTCATATCGATTGAGGCCGCCCCGCTCCATGCAAAGGCCTTAAGCCACAATATAGAACTGAACGGATTGACAAATGTTTCCGTCATTGAGACGGCGGTCGGGAGATCGCGTGGAGAAGCTACGCTTGCGCGTTTGAGCAAAGATAATCTCGGAATGTTTAGTCTCGGTGCAAATGGAGACGTGGAAGCTACCGTCGTCACGGTTAGAACCATCGATGAGTTGTTGGAGGAGTATGGAGTTCGTTCGATTGACCTAATAAAGATGGACATTGAGGGGTCCGAGTATAACGCGCTGTTAGGGGCAGAAAGAATCATCCGAACAGCGCGACCTGCGATTTTGATTGAACTCAATGAGCCAGCGTTACGTAGCTGCGGATCGTCGTCGCGCGATGTTCGGCGACTGCTACACGGTATGGATTATCGGGGCTGGAAAATTGGCCGTAGTTGCGTGAAGCCGCTCACCAACGAGAACGATATGATCGAATGCGATGAATGCATTTTCATTCCTCGCGACAACCAAACTCTCATAGCGAAACTCGGATTGGAAGAGCCAATAGTTATCAACTAGACGGCCGCTCTCTTCTGAGGTCGACAGACTATGCGCATCACTTTTGTAATGCCGACTGTGACGATGACAGGTGGCAATGAGGTTATCGTTATCTATGCGCAAATGCTGACAAAACTCGGTCGAGGCACGCGATAACGGCACTCTTAACCGCGTTAATCGATCAAAATCCTAAGGAGAGGATGGTGCAGACAAGCTATAGCTGTATGGGCAGTAAACCAGTAGTTTGTGCGAATGGTTGATGACTAGGACTGTAGCGACGCAGCTGGCAGGGCAGCGATCTCGCCTCCAATTCCGAAGGGTACTTAAGTGCGTGTTACCTTTGTACTACCTGGACTGAATATGAGTGGGGGTACCCGGGTCGTAGCCATCTATGCGGACGAACTATCGCGAAGAGGTCACGAGGTTTTCGTCGTTGCTCCGCCAACTCGACCGGTTCCCGGCTTTCAACGGGTGCGAGACTATTTTGCCGGTAAAGGGTGGACGCGATATTGCAGTCGCGGACCGTCGCATTTCGACGGAAGGTCTACGAACGTCACGCTTCTCGATCGCTGGCGCCCGGTCGAGGAGCAAGACGTTCCTGATGCTGACATAGTAATTGCAACCTGGTGGGAAACCGCCGAATGGATTCGTTTCTTCAGTGCCAGAAAGGGAGCGAAGGTCTATTTCGTGCAGCATCATGAAGTCTTTCCGTATCTTCCGGTGGAGCGGTGCCGCGCGACCTACCAGTTCCCCCTCCATAAGATCGTTGTCGCAAGATGGCTCAAGGATCTGATGGAGCGTGAATATGGAGATGCAAACGTAGACCTAGTGCCGAACAGCGTTGATCGGAGTCAGTTCTTTGCCCAAAGGAGACCCAAGCAACGGCGGCCGACTGTTGGCCTGCTCTATGCAGCTTCCGAGTTCAAGGGGCTGGACATAGCTCTGGCCGCCCTCGAATTGGTTCGGACGAATATCCCAGAGCTCCGGATCATGTCTTTTGGCAGCCGGGATGCGTCGGCTCATCTCGCCCTTCCCGCCGGTACGGAGTATCTGCGTTCACCGCCACAGGATCAAATTCGCGAAATCTATGCCAGCTGTGATGTTTGGCTTACGGCTAGCAGATCCGAGGGATTCAACCTGCCAGCCATGGAAGCCATGGCCTGTCGAACTCCTGTCGTTTCAACCCGCGCCGGATGGCCGGAAGAGGCGATCAGGCCGGGGTGGAACGGGTGGCTCGCCGATGTAGATGACGTGGCCGAACTCGCCCGAGGTGTTGAATGGATCCTTCTGCGGACCGAGGATGAGTGGCGCCGTCTTTCGGATAATGCATTGGCAACGGTGGAAACGTCTTCCTGGGAGGCCAGCACTGATCTCTTTGAGGACGCTCTCGGCCGTGCATGGAGAGAGAGCAGGACAGGTTTTCCGAAGGCTCTTGCTGGTCCGTGACAAGAACGGACTGGCTGTTTCCAGAGCCGGGTGATCGGAGGGGCGCCGATTGGCGTCAGGCTCAAATTCGTTCAAGATTGGGCGCTGGTTATTAGTTAAGCGTCGAAGCGCTGACTTGTGTGGCGAATGATTATGTAGCGAAATACTGGGGCTACCAGACGTAGCATTTTCAGACCGTACTGCAGCTTCTGATATACTTTTGCTCCTTATGATCACAATACAACCTGTGCAGTTTGCGTCGAATGCGGCTTGCAACGGATGAATCATTTCGCATAGGTCCAAGGCTACTTAACCAGACCGCGACGGCAGGATGCGTCGCTTTGAGGAGGTCGACAAAAGTATCCCAAAACCATGGCCACATTGAATCGTGGTAATGGACGACTCGCGCATCTCGAAGCTCTTCTTCGGAATACCACGTTGGATAAGTCCTGCTGCCAATATTGTAGTTGTGCGAATACGGGAGCGCACGCCATCTTAGCCCCATTTCGTGCATAGCCAGGCCGATCGCGCTCATTTCGTTGATTCCAATCGAGAAGCCGCTCGCATTTGTTTTGTTACGTGCATCCATGAGTCGATTGCACATTTCCAAGTAACGTTTACTGAAGCCTGTTGCCCGTCGGTAGACAATCACACCACCATTCCAATAAAGTCGTATTCTGATTCTTTCTCGTTCGGTTGTAATCCAAGGCAAGTGATCGACATCGATGCCAACCGCTCGACAGTTGGTCTGCCAGAGAGCATCGAATTCATCTCCTTCGCCCGAGGTTCCCATTTCTTTTGTAGACGCGCAGGCAGCAAAATCTTCACCGTCCTTGAGGTGAAAAAGACTGGGCTCGTTAACAATCAAAATGTCACTGTCTAACCAGGCGATCGTGTCAGTATTTATGTGTTCTTCAGCGGCGACTAACGCGAGCGGCTTGTTGAGAAATTTGAACCAAAGATATCGTTGGGGCCGGCAGTCGCGAATGTAGGTTACGGCGAGTCTGTCAAAAGCCGCTAGCGTATCTGATGAAAGTTTTGGACCGGCCCGCGGAGTAATTGCAAAGATGGGGGCGCCAGAAAAGACTCCACCCCAACGTCTTAAGCTTTCGGCCAACCGAACTGTTTGAACTTCAAGCGGGCCCGATTCTACAGCGCATACAAAACTGATGGACGGAGTCATCGAAAAATACATCCTCTAATCAAAAGCATTTTGATGCAGTCGAGCCCGAAGGCTCAATTTGGCAATCTTTAATCAGGCGCTTTAGCGCAGCGGCGAATCCATGCTCTCTGTCATAGAATAGCGCTTGGAGATCTCGGCACGATGCGGCTAGCCGACGATAGCGATCTCGATCATCGATCAAAGTGAGGATCCCGTCCACGTAGCTCAGCACGTTGTTGGTTTCGGCCTCAACACATGCAGGTCGCAGAACATCAAGAGCCGGAGTTACCGCACTCGTTATCACCGGTCGTCCAACCAAAATTCCTTCGATCGCGCTTTTACTGATACCCTCAGCGAAGTCGGTCCGGGTGGGAACAATCGACAGATGACTTCTACCGAGAATTTCCCGCAGGTCTTGCGGTGAAGTGTGGCCGTGGATTGAAACGATGTCCTCCAGACCTAGCAATTTTTGTCTGCGTTTGAGCTCGTCTAACTCACCTCCCGATCCGCAGACATCCCATTGCACCTTGCCCGGCGTTTTGTTCTCGATGCTGCGCGCCATCTCAAGCAGATCAAACACCCCCTTATTGGCTTCAATTCGGCCCGCAAATACGATCTTGAACGGACTCACTTCAATTCGTGGTGGAGGAACTCCGTCGTAAACTTCCCGTCGAAACTGTGGATACATGAGATGAAGTCGGCGCGTACTGCCGGATATTTCCGATATTTGTCTCGCGCATTCTGGCGAGATGCTTACGGATGCAGTGCACAGCCATCGAAAGAAAATTGCATCAAGGCGGAGTATCACTCTCTGAACGAAACCTTTCGGAGGCGATCCGGCCGGCCAAAGGGTGTTGTGAAGCACGGGAACGACTTTGATGCCGAACAGGCGAAATAGCGACAGAACGAAGTAGTACGTTGAGCCCGAGGAAATCAGCGCTAAATCAGCCCGAAACAATTTAGCTGTTTTAAGTAGGCTTATTCCATACGCTATTTCTGAGAGATGGTAGGATATTCCAGACTTTCCTACACGTTTCGGTCGGTGTTCCAGAATCGTTCGTCCATCGTGGACGTGCTTTCTCTCTGAATTGTACGAAACGATATAGGCATCGGCGTTCAGTTCTCGGCACAGATCCTCAAACTGTCCAGAGTATGTGAGAGACATCTGACCCGGGTCGTCAGCGTTTGCCTTCCAATGCTCGTGAACCCCAATGACATTTCCGGGTCCGGCTGCATAAAATATTCTCAGAGCTTTGATCATTCTTGAGCTTTAAATTTCTAGACTTTTGTCAGGCCGTTTTTCTATCCTTAAGAGGAAAGCAGATAAAGAAATTTACTTGTATTCGACAATCTGACCACGCCGTTCCAACAGCCTATCCAACAAAAACCTGAGTTGTCCGACGCTCTCAGCAAACCGCCCCATCACCTCGAAGAAAGCGAACTTCACCTGGTCGCTTCCCGGGCCCGGCTGGCGCGGGATACGTCGCAGGAGCTGCATTGGATAGATTAGTAGTGCTGCAAGACCGGGCGGACCCAGCAGCACAGTGCCGGCGAGGATGACCAGGGGAATTCCAATACCCCAGATCAGTGCCCGCCGGCTCTCCCAAACCCACAGCCGTTCGGGTGATGCGCCATGCACGTGGCGGCCCATCGCAAAGGCGTAGCCGCTGCGGACGTTGCGGCGCCACCATTGGTCGAACCGTGTCATGGCGGCGTCATGCAGCGTCATCTCCTCATCGATCCGCCAGATCGACCATCCGTCCGCGCGCAGCCGCACGCAGAGTTCGGGCTCCTCGCCGGCGATGAAGTTCTCGCGGTAGCCGCCGACGCCTTGCAGCGCGGCGGTCCGCATCATCACGTCGCCGCCGCAGTAACGTACCTCTCCGGGCGGTACATTCCATTCCGCATCGCAGATCCGGTTGTAGATCGAGCGCTCGGGATGGCGCTCGCGGCGGCGGCCAAAGACCGCGCAGGCTCCGGGAGTCGTTGACAAGAATGCCAGGGCTTGCTCCGGCCAAGCCTCGCGGAGTTCGCAATCGCCGTCAATGAACTGCACGAACTCCAGATCAGTCCGCAGCTCCATCAGCCGGCGAAAGCCGGCATTGCGCGCCCGCGCGGCGGTGAAGCCTGTCTTCATGTCCAGTTCGATGACTTCGACGCCGCGGCTTTTCGCCCAGGCGACCGAGCCGTCGGTCGAGCCGGAGTCGACGTAAACGATGGCGTCGGCGCCTTGCGCGGACGTCAGGCATTGCTTGAGGCGCTCGCCTTCGTTGCGGCCGATCGCAACGACGCCGTAGCGGGATGACTTTTCAGCCGGCGTCACGGGCGGGGCCTGCTTCCGATTGCTGACGACGCGGCTTGACGATGGCGGGTACGCCGATAGCTATGCTGTTTTCCGGAACATCCTCGATCACGACAGCATTGGCTCCGATAATCGAATTGTCGCCAACCCTGATCGGACCCAGCACTTTGGCTCCGGCACCAATGTCGACATTGTTTCCGATGATGGGCGCAACCGGCTCCTCGACACGTCGCAGGCCGACAACCACGCCGTTGCGGATGCGGCAATTGTCCCCGAAACGCGCATAGCCACTGACAATAATGCCGCCAAAATGATCGATGACGAAGTTGCGGCCCACGGTGGCTTCGCAGGGCAATTCTATCCCGGTCACGATTTGAATGATCTTGTAGAGCACCTTGTAGATGAACGAACACAGCTTGCGCAGCAATGCCGGCCGCACGCCGTATCGCCATCGGCCGAATCGATAGATCACCATGACCCAAAAGCCCTGGGCCCCCGCGTCACGGCCATGGGCGTTAAAATCGGCTCGAATATTTTCAAACATTGCAAAAGTGTGCCGACGGTGGGCTTCCCGGTTCCAAGGATCATATATTCTCGCGACATGCTGTAGCACCGGGGCGGATTGAACAGGAAGCGTTCTGGTTGCGATGAGGCTCCGACGGCTGCCATTTTGGATAGAACTTAAGAGGGTAGTTAAGATTAGCCATGAACTCGGGAGATCGAGGCCGGCAACCGTCGCCAATTTGGCGGCGGTTTCGCACCCGCGGCGTACCCCGTTCTCCCTGGAGTTGGCGTTCCATTCAGGATGCGGTATTAATCACATATATTAAATCGATTTCACCGAGCAACAATTTCGTAGTAGATCGCTTACCATTCGTTAATCATATGGCGGGATCCCGCGGTGCGCCGGGCGGAACTTTGAAGTTCGTGGAGCTTTCATGTTGAAGACATTGCGCGTCCCGCCGGCCTCGTCCGACTTCGCCGAGCCGCGATCGGCATGCGCCTCCCCGGACGACCTTTCCCGCAACGTATACGGCCTCCTCGGCATTCCCGTGGACGCGCTCGATTTCCCCTCGCTGCTGCGGTCGATGGCGCTTGCAACGAATGCTGGCGCGCCATTCCTGATTTCGACCCCCAACGTCAATTTTCTCGTCAAGAGCCAGATCAACGGCGCGTTCCGGGAGTCCATGCTGCTGAGCGATCTGTGTCTTGCCGACGGCATGCCGCTGATCTGGATCGCCAAGCTGCTGCGTATTCCGATCCATGAGAGAATTGCCGGCAGCGACCTGTTCGGCCGGCTCAAATCGGCCGGCGCGACAGGCCGGCGTCTGCGGGTCTTCCTGCTGGGCGGCGCCGAGGGGCTGGCGGCCGCAGTTGGCGCCAGGCTGAACGCTGAACGGAGCGGGCTGGAATGCGTCGGCGTGCTCAACCCAGGTTTTGGTACCATCGAAGAGATGAGCTCGCCGAATATAATCGATGAAATAAATGCCAGCGGCGCGGATTTAATTGCAGTATTTTTCGGCGCCGAAAAGGCCCAGGCCTGGCTGCTGCATAACCACTGGCGGCTGTGCCCGCCGGTTCGCGCCCAGTTCGGGGCCACGATCAATTTCGAAGCCGGAACCGTTCGGCGGGCGCCGCCGATGCTGCGCAGCACCGGCTTTGAGTGGTTGTGGCGCATCAAGGAAGAGCCGTATCTTTGGCGACGATACTGGAACGACGGCAAGGCCTTGCTCGCGATGCTGGTCATCTCCGTGCTGCCGTTGATGCTGAGTGAGCGGCGTCTGCGAAACCTGAACGAACTCTCGATCGTAAGGCGCGAAGATCTCGGTTCCGTGACGATTGCCTTGTCCGGGGCGGCTGTGGCCGCACATGTCGACGGTGCGATCGAACAACTTCGTGAGGCACTCGACAGCGGCAAACGGTTGACCGTCGACGTCTCCAATACGCAGTATGTCGACGCAAGGTTCTTCGGACTGTTCCTGATCGTTCGAAAGCAATTGGCTAGTCGGGGACAGAAGCTGCTGTTTACGGGCGCGTCCGCCGGCCTGCGACGAATATTCCGCCTGAACAGATTCGAATTCCTCCTGTCACAGGAAGTGTGATAGCGGAGGCCACAGACGATTATCCGGCCTATTTCGGCCGCGCGACATTTATTCAGGGCCAAAGATGAAGCAGCCAGCCGGTCAGATTTTTCAAGTTCGCCGCGGACTTGCGCTCCTGCTCGTGATGTTCGTCGCGGGCTGCGGATCGCCCGAAGAACGCGCACAGAGCTATTATGAGAGCGGAATGGCTCTTATCGAAAAGAAGGACGACCTCGAGGCGCGCAAGGAACTTCTGAAGGCCGTCAAGTACAAGAGCGACAAGGTTGAAGTCTGGCGGGCGCTCGCAGGCATTGATGAACGCACAAAGGCGACTTCGCTCTTCCTGGACTTACGCCGTATCGTCGAATTGGATCCGAACGATCTGAATGCGCGATTGAGGCTTGCGCGAATTATGGTGGGCGGCGGGGCCGCCGAAGCCGCGCTGCGGGTCGTCGATGCAGCCAACGAGGGCGACAAGCCTAATGCGGAACTCCATGCGCTGCGGGCAATCATTCTTCTGCGCACCAACGATAATGCCGCTGCGATCCGCGAAGCGCAGCGCGCCTATGAGATCGATCCGGCCAATGTTGACGCGATCTCGTTGCTTGCGTCGAAAAAGGTCGCCGATCGCGATCTGGATGGCGCACTGAAGCTTCTGGATTCGGTTCCAGCCGCCTCCAAGGACGAAACGCGCATCACGCTGCAGAAGATCGATGCGTATGCACGCAAGAAAGATTTGGCGAAGGCGGAAGAGCTGTTGCGCAAGCTGATCGAGCAGAATCCTCAGGAGGGAGCATACCGCGCCCAGCTTCTGCAGCTTCTCCTCGCACAGCGGAAGTTCGTCGAGGCCGAGAAGGAATTTCGGGCGAGGGCCGAAGCCAACCCGACTGACAGCAAGATCGGGCTCGATCTTGTTCGCTTTTTGGCTGCCACCAAGGGCGCGGATGTTGCCAGAGCAGAGCTGGAAGCGCGGATCAAGGCAGGTGGCGACGATTTTGATTACCAGATCGCATTGGCCGAACTGAATCAGGGGCAGAACCGAACGGCCGATGCCGTGCAGGCTATGCAGAAGCTGGCCAACACGGCAGCTACCCCCGACAAGAAGCTCGCCGCCCAGGTCAAGCTTGCGGAGCTTCATATTGCCAAGAACGACAGGGCGGCTGCCGAGCCGTTGATCACAGATATCCTCTCGAAGGATCGCCGAAACAGCGGCGCGCTGCGGCTGCGCGCAGCCCTGAGCATCGACAAGGGCCAGTTCGACAGCGCCATTTCCGATTTGCGCGAGGCGCTCAACGATCAGCCGAAGTCGGTTGAATTGCTGTCGCTGATGGCGGTGGCGTATGAACGCAGCGGGAAGGGCGAATTGGCCGATCGTCAATATGCCGATGCGCTGAAATCATCCAACGCCAATCCCGATGTCCTTCTTCGATACGTCGCGTTCCTGCAGCGCAAGGGCGATGCGGCTCGGGCCGAAGAGATACTGACGGACGCTGCCAATCGCAATTCCGGCAATCTCCAGATCTGGTCGTCGCTCGCGCAGGTCAAATTGGGCCGGCAGAATTGGGCGGGAGCCTTGGCGATTGCGGACACCATCGGGCGCGTCGATCAGGGGCGTGTCGTTGCTGATCAGATCCGCGCGGCAGCGCTCGCGGGCCAGAACAAGATCGACGAAAGCGTCGCAGCGCTGGAGGCGGCGCACAAAGCGGGACCGGACGCACCACAGCCGGCGCTTGCACTTGCCTCGGCTTATGTGAAACAGGGCAAGCCAGACAAGGCTTCAACGCTGCTGCAGGCGATGAGCAACAAGTTCCCGGCCAATGCCCAGCTTCTCGTGTTTCTGGGGCAGGCCAAACTGGCGGAAAAGAAGAACGATGAGGCGCTGCAAAGCTTCACGAAGGCCGTCGAGCAGCAGCCGAAGGAGCCCGCGGGATACGCTGCGCTGAACGAGCTCTACATGCAAAGCAAGGACTACGATGCGGCTGACAAGGTACTCAAGGCTGGACTTGCGGAGTTGCCGGGCAATGTCGCTTTCCGTCTCTCCCTGGCTGGCTTGCAAATCATTCGGGGAAATAATGACGCCGCAATATCCCAGTACGAGGCGATTCTGCAGGACCAGCCGAACTCCCTGGTTGCGATCAACAATCTCGTCAGCCTGCTATTGGATAATCGGAGCGACAAGCCAAACCTGGAACGCGCTTTCCAGCTGGCGGAAAAGCTCAAGAGCTCGAACGTGCCGCAGTTTCAGGATACGTGGGGATGGGCTCAGTTCAAGCGCGGTGACGTCAAGGGCGCCATCGCCACGCTCGAACCGGCTGTTGCGGCAGTGTCTAATCTTGCAGCGCTCCACTACCATCTTGGCATGAGTTACGCGGCTGACGGGCAAACCGAAAAGGCGGCGGAGCGGTTCAAGACCGCATTGTCGCTGGAGCCGGACGGGACACCGCTCAAGGACAGCATCCGCGCCGCGATGAAATGAATGCCGGCTTATGAACGTCGGCTGCAGCACCAGGAAAAGTGGATAACGGCTTTCCTTCAGGCAAGTGCGACGCGTTTATCCGGAGGATTTGCTCAAAGACCGCGAGCGCGATGAAGGAAAGATCGTCGCGCTCTGGCTAATTGCCCGACGGCAGCACGGTCCAGTTATGCGTGACGACGAACATCAAGCTGTGGGAGTCCGCAGGTCCGGTGCCGGAAACGGTTGGCGTGCCGGTAATCGGATCGAAAATGGTGGCGCCGCCGGTGCTGGCGAAGCGATGCAGGTACCGGTAGGTGAGCGACGTCAGCCATTCGCGGGTCAGATTGTAGCTGTAGGTCGCCGACGCCGAAGCGAAATCCGTCGTCGTGGTCGAGATCTGCCGGTTGCCGCTCGCAGAAAACGACAGGGTGGATCGTGAATCGATGCTGTGGCTCAGCGATGCCGTGATCGAATCGCGCTTGAACAGCGAACCGACGACGCTCGGTCCAACCGACTGGCTGGCGATGACGGACAAGGTCGTGCTCTTGAGCATTCGATAGGTGAGGACAGCATCTCCGATCCAGTCGTGCACCGTGCCCGATACGGGTGTGGCCGACGTGGTACCTCCGAATGCAGAACTCGAAACCCCTCGATCCGTCACAAGATAGGCGACGCCGGCATTTGCGCGAAAGGAAAGCACCGCCGATAGAGTGGCGTCGAACCCAGCCTGCTCACGAAAAATCTGGACCTGGGTGTTGAATGCGTTGCCATATTCGAGAAGTTCATATTCGGAGGACAGATTGATCGCCGTGACCGAACTTAGCGAGCGACGCCAACTGCCACGCGCAAGTGTATCCGTAAATGGCGTGCCACCACTGGACGGCTCGTAACTCGTGTGAGAGGACGTGGCGAACAGAGACACTGTGTCAATTGCGGTGATCGAACGGTCGATTCCACCCGTTGCTGTGAGCCGATCGATGAAGCCTGAAGTCGGCGTGGAAACGCCGAGATCGTTCAGGATCGCAAGAGCGGTACTTTGCTGTCTCCAGCTTGTCTCGACGTACTCCCGGTCGAATCTGTTCTTTTCCTTGAGCTCGTAGCGCGCCTTGAATCCGTAGTTCAGGAATTCCGATGCAGTGCCGGCGGCGCCCGGACCCCAGTACTTCTTGTAAGTGCCGTCGCCGGTGAAATTGAACAGGGATGTCGGGGTACGCGCTTGTGCGTCAGCATTGAGCGTGGTGTAGGAACCCAAAGATCCCGCCGGTGAGGTGCGCAAGAACTGGTTGCTGTTCAGCTCGACGGTTTCACTCTCGCTGGCCTTTATCGACCAGTCGAACGCAAATGCCACGGACGGCGCCATGCCAAAGCACATCGAGACTGCTATGGCAGCTCTCTTCACGTTGCTTCTCGCCCCCGCCGATCGTCAGACCTCACTCAAACAAACGTCGTTCTGGAACCATGATGACGTCGCCGGCCCGCAAGGTGATGTTACCTTCCAGGTCGTTACCGGCTTCGTAAGCGCGGTAGTTGAACATGAAAATTGTTTCATCGCCGCCGGGGCCCTTGCGCCTCACCTGAATACGATTCTTTGCGGCGAAGGGGCCGACGCCGCCGGCAAGGGCGATAGCCTGCATCAAGGTCGTTTTCTGTCTGACAACATAGGAGCCCGGCTTTACGATCTCGCCGGTAATGAAAATCTTGGGCTTCAGGTCGTCCTCGGGGATCTCCTTGGGAGCATTAATAACAGCAACCGTAACGTCCAGATTCTCGTCCTTATAGTTATTCTTCAGCTTGTTCTTGAGAACGTTTTCGAGCGCCAATGGCGTCAGCCCGCGCGCCCGGACATGGCCGGCGAGGGGAAATGCTATTTCACCGGAGGGGTCGACGACCACGTTCCGGTCGAGCTTCGGGTCTTGCAGGACCGAAATGCTCAGGCTGTCGCCCGATTTCAGGGTTTGCGCTTTTGCCGCCCCCGGGGTCAGGAAGGCAACGCATAGCAGTGCCAGCAAGATTCGCATGTCAGTTCCCCTAAACATCAGCAAAAAGCCCGCAAACAAAAGACATTTGGGCCGACATGTGGGGATTTTTTCCCAAGCATGCAGCCATTATTTAACCATGGGGGAAGCTAATAGAACACAAAGACTTAGGGAACCCGGGAGAACTTTTTTACCGGAAAAATGCTATACTGTTGCTTATCCGCAATAACGTCCCGAACAATATTCTCCGAAATCACCCGTTGGTCGTTGGCAAAGCCATAAACCAGCGCCGTGTCACACAAGACATTAATCATGCGGGGTATCCCGCCGCTCGCGGAGGCGATCAGCGAGCACGCCTCCTGGGTGAACAGGGGGCGGCGGGCACCCACTGCCTGGAGCCGAAACGCGATATAATTGGCCACCTCCCGGTCATCGAGGGGCCGAAGGTGGAAGTCGGAGGAAATCCGCTGGGCGAACTGATGCAGCTTTGGCGCCAGCAGCAGGTCGCGCAGCTGGGGCTGGCCGACCAGGATTAACTGCAGGATCTGAAACTTGTCCGCATTGATGTTGGAAATCATGCGCAAATGCTCAAGCGCCTCCGGCTCGAGATTCTGCGCCTCGTCGATGATCAATATGGTCCGTCTTCCGTTGGCAAACTGGCCATAAAGAAAATCCTGCAATTTCTTGAAAAGATTTGGATAATCTCCATCGAACGACTGCCCGAGCGACATCAGGATCCACTGCAGCAATTCCTGCCGGCCCTGCGGGGAGTTCGAGATCAGGCCGATCGTGATCGCCGGGCTGACCTTCTTGAGCAAATGCCGGACCAGGGTTGTCTTGCCGGAACCTATTTCACCTGTAATGACGGTGAAGCCGGCGTTGTTCATGACGCCGAACTCCAGCATCGTGAACGCCATTGAATGCATTTTGCCCCAATAAATCAGGTCGGGGTCGGGGAGAATTGAAAAAGGCTTCTCCTGGAGCTGATAAAATGCCTCGTACATTGAACTTCCTTAGGCCGGCCATAGACGCTTATAGCGTACTTCGGTGGATTACCCTGCCTCCCTCAAACCCATTTCGCTGATCTACGTAAATTTGCCAAAGCGGCGGCCGATGGAACCACCATTAAGATTGAAATTTGAAACTCGTGGAACTGAGCAACTATTCATTAAATCTCTGCAAGATCGATGCTAGTATTGCGGCTCGGAGCGACGCACCCACCGACACCATTTCGCGGTACTATTTGCCCTAGCTGCCTCGCAAACAGACGCTCGGACGATATATGCTGCAAAAAGTTGAATTTGAGGACGATTTCCAGCCGCTGCAAGAGGACCGTAGCCATCTGTTGCGGCCCGCGTTCTATTGGGAACTGTTCAAGCGGCGCTGGGCCTATTTCGTACTGCCGTTCGTCACGATCGTGGCCGCGGGTGTCGCGGTAGCTTTGCTGTGGCCGCCGACCTATCTCTCCGAAGGACGGATCCTCGTTCAGTCGCAGCAGATTCCGTCCGAACTGGTCCGGCCCACGGTTACCAGCGCTGCCCAGGAGCGTATTCAGGTCATCCAGCAACGGACGATGACGCGAGATAATCTCATCGCGATCGCCGACAAATTCAAACTGTTCCCGGACAAACGCACGCTGATGTCGCCGACCGAGCTCGTCGCGGAGGTCAAGAAGCACACAAAGATCGCTCCGGTCGACCTTCAGTTGGATTTCAAGCAGCGGACGCGCGCTGCGATGGAAAACCCCACGATCGTTTTCTCGGTCGGGTTCGAATACAGCAATGCTGGGGTGGCTGCGCAGGTCGCCAACGAGTTGATGACGCGCATCCTGAACGAGGATTTGCGGGATCGAACCAGCCGCGCCACGGACACGACAAAATTCCTGGCGCGGGAGGTCCAGAGACTCCAGGCAGAGAACACGGCGCTCGATGCCAGGATCGCTCAGTTGCGGCTCACGCAAGGCAAGCCCGCGTCGTCCAGCAGCGGCTCCGATCAGCCGACGGCGACGCTTATACAGCTCAAGTCCGAACTGATCCAGAAGGGGGCGCTGTACTCGGAGCGGCACCCTGTGATCCAGTCCCTGAAGAAGCAGATCGACGCACTGGAAAAGGTGGCCGCCGCGCCGGCGCCCACCAATGACGCGGCAACGGCTGCCAGTCTCGAGGTGATGGTTGCCCAGCAGGAGAGCCTGCAAAAGAACCTCGATGCCGCCTCGGCAAAACTGTCGGCTGCACGGCTCGGCGAAAACCTCGAAAAGGACCAGCAGTCCGAGAAGCTCGAAATCATCGAGCAACCCACGGTTCCGCAAGAGCCGGTCAAGCCCAACCGGCTGAAAGTCCTGGCCATGGCTTTCGCGGCCGCGCTCTTTGGCGGCGCAGGGCTGACAGTCCTGATGGAAATCCTGGACAAGGGAATCCGCAGAAGCAATGACCTTCTGTCTGTTGTAGATGGCCAGTTGATCGTTTCAATACCCTACATCACCACGGCAGCCGAATTGCGTGCGAGGCGACGACGGACATTTGTTTTTCTGGGGGCGTTCGCGCTGGTTATGATCGGACTGCTGGTCGTTGCCTACCTTTTCCTTCCACCGCTTGACCTGATGATTGCCAAGGCCAGGGTCGGGCTGTTTCGATGATTCGCGGAGTCACGCAGTGGATTCAATAAAGCAGGCCGTCGAACTCGCGCGAGCTGCGGAGGCGGTACACCGTCCGGCGGCGTTGGGCGGATCTCCCCTCGCTGCCGACAGGCCGCAGAAGCGCTCTGGCGAGTCGCCGTTCAAAGAAGTGCGCCTCAGCGCCGATCATCTCGAAGCCCATCGAATAGTGGCTCATGGCACATCTAGTCCGAACGGCCGCTACTACGACATGCTGCGCACGCAGGTGCTGCAGGAGATGGACAAAAAAAGCTGGCAGTTTCTGGCCGTGACGTCGCCTACGGCGGGTTGCGGAAAAACGGTTACAGCCTGCAATCTTGCGCTGAGTATTTCCCGCCTGCCGGAGCGGTCGGTGCTGCTGGTCGATCTTGATTTGCGCCGGCCGGCGGTTGGAAATTATCTGGGTCTCGGCGGCAATGGCGGCGTTCTCAGCGTACTCGAAGGACGCGCGCCGCTTTCGTCGGCGGTCCTGCAGGCAAGCATCGGTCCGAATGGCATGCTGGTGCTGCCCGGATCGGTCTCGTCGAATTCTTCGGAATGGATGGCCTCGCAGACGATGGGGGCGCTGCTCCAGACCATCAAGCGAGACTTCCGGTCGCGCATTGTCATCTTCGATCTTCCGCCGATGCTGCTTGGCGACGATGTGATTTCAATCCTGCCTCGAATGGACGCGACTTTGCTCGTCGCGGGCGTCGGCAGCACATCCCTTTCCGACATCAAGGAATGCCAGAAGCATCTCCAGCGCAGTCCGGTTGTCCGCGTCGTCGTTAACAAGGCGATCGAGACTGTCGGATCCTACTACGGTAATTA
Source organism: Bradyrhizobium sp. AZCC 2176 (assembly GCF_036924645.1). NCBI lineage: Bacteria > Pseudomonadati > Pseudomonadota > Alphaproteobacteria > Hyphomicrobiales > Nitrobacteraceae > Bradyrhizobium > Bradyrhizobium sp. AZCC 2176. Next base: position 4,315,908 of record NZ_JAZHRX010000001.1, read on the forward strand.
CTAGCGACTTCTACAGGCGCAGGTCTGCCGGCAGGAACGCAGCAATTTGCTCAGCCGGTACGAAGTACTTGGCGATGTCGCGGGTTTCCGATTTTCCGGTATCGGCGCGCGTTTGCGACTGCGATATTTTCCGGCTCATTATTCCGAGCAGGCATTTGCGCTTGACGTCGAACACCCCTGATCCGGAATTGCCGGTGCGAGCTACGTCGGCGATGACCGTGCTGAACCGGCTGCGGGTACCCACCGGTAGCCGATCGGGCGCGAGGATGTGGGAGCGCACGGCAGATCCCGGTACGATCGTCACGACCTCTTGTCCTGGTTTGGGGGGATCGGTGCAGATCGCGTTTCGCCGAAGTCGCAAGCGCCCCGGAAGAAGCTCCTCCTCGACCGATAGCAGCGTCAGATCCGTTCCCTCGAGGCTGCCTTCCTTGACGACGCGCGTCGGATATTCCGAGCCGGCAATTGCGATCTTGGGCCGCGTCAGCCAGGTCCGGCCTGCGACATGCGCTGCCGTGATGAACACGCCTTTTCCGAGATAGATGCCGGATCCCGGTCCCCAGCTCTGCATCGGCGTTTGATGGATGTTCACCGCATACGGCAGCAGCGTGTCGTCAGCGCCTTGCGCGCAGGCCGGCTGCCACATGACCGCCAGAACAAGTGCGCCTTGCAGAAACGGCGCGCGCAGCAACTTCGCGGTGAATCGAGCGAGCGCCAAAATGACCTGCCAGGTTTGCACGCTCGTTTGTTAGCAATTTTCAGCTTGCGCCGGTAAAGAATTTGAGTTCCTGCGGCGGAATGGCGGCAAGCAGATCGCGGATGAATTGGTCCTGCAGCTTGAATGATACGTCCTTCGGCAGACCGATCGTGGAGACCCTGATCAGGGCGCCGTCGGGAATGATCCCGCGCAGGCCATATTTCAATCGGCTGAGTTGATGATCGACCACGCCATTGGCGATGTCATTACCGATCCGGAGCCAGTAAGTGACCGGCTCGAAGCGCGACTCCCTTGCCGCAATCAATCTGGTCATCTTGATTGGTTGGGCGCCGTTGCGATAGCTGATCGCGGCGTTGGCTTTGTCCGAGATCCGGAAGCCGTTGGCTGTGTAGCAAATCTCCGGGCGGTGGGACTTCAGCCGATAGTTCTGCACCGGACCGTATGCGACCATCAGCATGACGATGTTGCCATGTCCGTCGCTATAGCCTCGACCGACTTCCTGGGTGTAGATCTTTCCCACCAGCGGGTCGGGCTGAACGTACGCGTCCGGATCCGCCGGACGGACCGGGCTGATTTCGGGAACCAGCGTCCAGGTTCCGAACTGGCGGGGGATGACGGTTTCAAGGCTGGGGGAGGCCGATGTGCGGGCCATCAGTTGGCGGGGCGCCAGCACGGTCGCAAGCACGGCGCACCCAACGATTGCGATACATGCCACTATGATCTGAATTCGAGGATATTTCATTGAGGTCACGTGCAATCTTCGAGAGTTAATTGGATCTGCCGTTTCGGAGCAGGATATACGTCAACCGGCCTGTTTGCAGTCAAAAGAAAGAGATAATCGGCGCCTTTAACGAAATTAACATAAACAACGGAAATTGCAGTGAAAAAGCGTTATAGGGTCGACCCGCCACGGCCGGCTGGCTAGTCAAATCAGGATCAGAGCACGGTCAGCCTGTTGTACATGTCTCTCGGCCCATTGGATGCACGGAGTTTCTGGATGAAGGGTATGTCCATCAAGATCGCCCGGCTTGCCGTTTTACTGGCCTGTAGCGCGGTCGCCTTGGCAGGTTGCGGCAAGAAAGATCAGCCGGCGGCTTCCAAAGGACAGGTCGTTGCGCGTGTCGGCGACGAAGTCGTGACGGTCCAGGATCTCGAGAACGAGTTCCGCTGGGCGAACGTGACGCCGGACAAGCAGAAGGAGCCCGAGATCGTCAAGCGCGTGCTGGGTGATCTGGTCGTACGCAAATATCTGCTCCGCCAAGCCATGGCGGCGAAGCTCGATCGTGAGCCGGGCGTGCTGCTGGATCTCCTGAGATCGCGCGAACAGATCCTCGAGAATGCGTATCTGCAGCGAACGGCGGCGGCGAAGGCGCCGGGCAAGGCAGATGTCGACAAGTACATGGCCAATAACCCGGCGAAGTTCGCCGGCAGAAAACTGCTCAGCGTTGAACAAATCGCATTTCCAATAGGGCCAACCACCCAGTCCTTCGTCGAAGCGAACAAGGATGCCAAATCACTCGACGAAATCGACGCGAAGCTTACCGCGGCCGGCATCCCTCACGGCCGACAAATGGGCGCGCTGAACAGCGGCGATCTCCCACCGGAGTTTTACGGTTTGATCGAGGCCAAGAAGTCGGACGACGTGTTCTTTGTTCGCGCCGGCCAGAACGGGATGTTCTTCAAAATCAAGGGCGAGGAGCCTCGCCCGCTCGAAGGAGAGCCCGCAGCCAATCTGGCGCGGCAACTGATGCGCGCGGATGCGGTCAAGGCCGAACTGGGGATTGCGGCCTACTCTGCGAATCTCGAAGCGAAATATGAAGGTGATTACGCAAAAATCATGCAGCCGGGAGATGGAAAGAAGAACTGAGCGCAAGATGTAATCGCGCCGTAAAAATGTTCCTCAAGGCGATATCGACGTGAAATGACAACGTTTTTTGATGTGTTGACCGTTACGTGTTTCGTGGCGCTGGTGATAGCGTTCTTCCAGTTCACCGCGCGGGACAACCGAACCTTGTTGCACTTCATGCTGGCCGGCATCGTATTCGCCGTCGCCAACCAGGTCGGAAATGCCGGTTCATTTTATCTTGCGCTGATTTTGATTCTCGCTGGCGCCGGTTACGCGGTTTTGATAGTCCGGAGATAAGCGGGCTTGTTCCATTTAATGCTATCAGTACACTAAATTTTGCAACCTGTTGGTATAATGGAATGACATATTCGCAAGTAATACCATCGGCAAAGGCAGGTTTTCTCGGCCCTCTTCTGTGGCCGGCGCTGCTTGGCGCCTCGGTGATCGCTGCCTATGCCCAGACCATTCTCGGTTTGATCGATGGGCCTTGGCAGACCGAACAGGAAGGACATGGTCCGCTCATCATTGCGGCCTCGCTCTGGCTGGTCTGGCAATCGCGCGAAAAATTGCGGGCCGTTGAAATTTCTCCGGCTCCCTTCATGGGCTGGATCGCTCTCCTCGGCGGCCTGGTCATCCTCTACCTGGCCAGAATCCAGCAAGGGCTGGTCACTTTCGAAACGTTTTCCGTGATCCCTGTCATCGTCGGGTGCGTCCTGATTTCGGCCGGATGGCCGGCGTTGCGCGTCCTCGCGTTTCCGATCGGCTTCCTGATCTTTGCGGTGCCGATGCCCGACTGGCTGGTCGATGCCGCCACGGTTCCGCTGAAGGTCTTTATTTCGAACGTCGTCACCAACGTGCTTTATGCGACGGGTTTCCCGGTTGCCCAGAACGGCGTGATGATCATGATCGGGACCTATCAGCTCCTGGTAAAAGACGCCTGTTCCGGAATGAATTCGATTTTTGCATTGTCCGCGATCGGCGTTTTCTACGCCTATGCGTTTCGCTGGCAGGAGAAAATTCGCAGCCTGTTCCTTCTCGCGGCGATCATACCCATCACCATCATTGCAAATTTCTTTCGCGTTTTCGCGTTGGTCCTGATCGCTTATTACCTCGGGCCTGACATGCTCGAGGGAATTCTGCACGATCTCACCGGCATCAGCCTTTTCGTCGTGGCGGTTTTTCTGATGTTCCTGTTCGATGCCTTTCTGGGCCTTTGTTTTGCGCTCGTGCGCCGCGTCCGCAACCGCGCCGCGCCGCCGACGCCCGCCTAGAGCATTGTCGGTTCTGATTAATCAGAACCGCAGCTCTAGATTCTTGTTTGACGCGTTTTCAACACCCGTCTTGACGAAGGTTGCCGTGAGCCGAACCTACGCCATCCCCGACCTTCATGGCCGGCTGGACCTGCTGGATCGCGCCATTGGCGCGGTTGTCCGGCATGCACAGGGAGCGGCCTCGACGATCGTAACCCTGGGCGACTATGTCGACCGCGGGCTGCAGAGCAGACAGGTCATCGAGCGCCTCATGAACTGGAGGCCTGATGGATCGAAGGTCGTCAATCTGAAGGGCAACCACGAAGCCATGATGGGCGCGGTCTGTGAGAACAGGGCCGAACTCGACTGGTGGATCAGGAATGGGGGAGGCGAGACGCTGGCATCGTATGACCAGAGTCCAGCGCTCCCCGATTTATGCGCAATCCCGGCCGACCATCTGGACTGGATCGTCAATCTCCCGCTGATGCATGTCGATCGGCACAGGGTATTTGTCCATGCGGCGGTCGATCCGAAAATTCCGCTTGAGCGGCAGAACGAGGAAACGTTGCTGTGGAAGCGTTATCCAGCCGGCGCCGACGTCGGTCATGGGCATCGCCATGTGGTTCACGGTCATCATGCCAATGCGCAGGCGCCGATTGCAGGCAAGCACAAGACCAATCTGGACGGGCTGGCCTGGAAGACGGGGCGGCTGATTATCGGGGTATTTGAGGATGGCCGGCCTGGCGGGGCCTCCGAGTACATGGAAGTGTTCGGTCACGAAATGTAGAACGGGTCCATCGCCGGGCGGGGGCGCTTCGGGCCGATCCGCCAAGCGGCAGGTCGTACATTTCCCGGCTCCGCCAGTCTTGCGGGCGATCGGATCAGGCGGGAAATTAATACCTGCGGCAGCGGCCGCTCTAATCCCAATTAAGGTTTAATTCCTTTTCGGGGATCGCGCGTTTCCGCTAACATCGGGAAGCGAATCAGTGCCGCGTTCGTTTTCACACAAAAATTCGGAAATGTTCATGAAGATGAACTCGGCTGCCTTGGCGGCGGCACTCCTGTTTGCGGGCACAGTGAACGCGGCCGCTACCGCGGTCGGCTATGCTGATTTCGGTTTGTGGAGCGCGGCAATACCCGGCTACACGGCCCTTCCGATTCCAGATCCGGCTCCGGCGGCTGACGACCTGCCCGCAAGTCAATATTTTGGAACGGGGACCGCCTCGGTCAGCTACAGCGGGGTGACATTTTCGACCTCCGGTCTGTTGGGCAATGGTCACTTCTTTAACATCGGGCCAGGCTTTGAAATCGTGCCGGGTAAACCAGCGTTTAACGGCAACTCACCCGTACTATCCTCGCAGCAACAGGATTTTGGTGTTGCAAATATCCTGATTACCTTGGCCGCCCCGGTAAAGGCGTTCGCGTTGAATTTCGATACGTTCTTCGGAGCCGACGTGACGTTCACGCTCTCCAATGGCGAGACGCTGACACTCGGTAGCGAGGGAAATGCGTACGATCTGCAGGGCTTCTTTGGCGTGGTCGACAACAACCCGTTCAACACGATTTTGCTGACATCGTCAGACCCTGTGTTGAATCTCAATGCGCTTAAACTCGGCGCGGCGGTCGCTCCCATCCCAGAGCCCGCGACCTGGGTCATGCTGCTGCTTGGCTTCGTCGGGATCGGTCTTTATGCCGCCCGGCGGCCTGCGCGCCGTGCACCAGCAGCGGTGCTGATCGACAGGGCGCAGTCTTAAAGCGAGCTGGGTCGCTACAAAATCGGGGATTGTGACCGCGGTGAGGTTGACGCCAGCCGGTATCAATCGATCTATTTAATGTGAGTTTCCCGTCTGGACGAACCAGTTCAGGCGCGAAACGGCGGAAGGGCATTTAAATGGTTTCGTTAAGAGCGAACACTTTCGCGGCTTGGGTGCTTGCGGCCGGATTGATGATCGGCCTCGGTTCGTTCAACCCGGCAAAGGCGGTTGTCGTTTCGGCGGCGGATTTTGAAGTTGTCGAGACCGCCGGTCCGGGCAACACGGGCTATTACACCGTCATAAACAATTCGGTTTCCGAATATATCTTCGGATTTTCGGTCACCAACCCGCTTGCCTCGAGCGTCAACAGCTGGACGACGGAGTTAGGCTGGATCGCAGGCAAGACGCCCGTGCTTGGTTATCCCAAGACCGGCTTCGGCTATGCGACCGCCCCGGGATATTGGACATTTTCGTGGAGAGGTCCGGTTTTCCACGTCAGTTCCCTGACCATCGGTCCGGACGAGAGTTCGAGCAATTTCTTTTTCGGAACGTCGGAGCTGGCGAGCCTCGTGACGCTGCTTCTGGTCGACGACAAGGGACATTTCTCGTCGATAAGCTTCGATGCCACGCAAGCCACCCCTGCCGTACCTGAGGCTTCGACCTGGGCGATGATGATTTTGGGCTTTGCCGGCATCGGCGTGCTGGCCTATCGTCGGCGGCGAAATAGCGCTGCGACGGCCTGAACGCGCCTGAAATTGCTGACGCCAGGACCGCCTACGGGCGGTCTTTTGCTATCTGCCAAAGGCGAGGAACGCCGGCACATTGCGCTAGAAGCACCGCCGTCCCTGGCTGTCATGGAGCACATAATCCGTTCCGGGCGACGGATAGTGAAGTTGCCCGCACGCGCCGGAATTGACCGGAGCACCAAGAATACCGAGCTTTCTGTCCAGCGCATTTGGCGAGGCGGTCTGGTCGCTGCTTCCGCGCCCGTAATACTGTCCGCTGTATTGTCCGCTAAATTGCCCGCCATACTGGCCGCCGTACTGTCCGCCATATCGGCCGCTGTACTGCATGTTGACCTGACCAACGGCCGGCTGCATCGCGCCGATGACAGTCACAACCGTCAACAGAGAAATTAAAGTCCTCATCGCACTTCCCGGAAGCATGAGGTGTTGCGCAACCGGCGCCAGCGACAATTTGCCGGTTCAACTGCCTAGTCTAGGCTTTAATCAGTTCAGCCAGCTTAGCCGCTTCCTTGTCCACATCATGGCGTTGCAGGACCCGTTGACGGGCACCTTCCCCCATTCGCGTGATCGCTTCCGGTGCGGTGTCGAGACATTCCTCCATTGCCGCGGCTAGACTCTCGAGGTCGGCGGCAGGAACCAGCCAGCCGTGCTCGCCATGTTTAATCAGTTCGGGGATGCCCGCGACGAATGTCGTAATGACCGGTCTGCGCAACGCCATGGCTTCCATGATGACGACCGGCAGGCCTTCGGCGAAGCTCGGCAACACCAGCGCCCGGGCTGCGAGAATTTCGGAGCGAACCTCGTCGCTGCTGATCCAGCCTGTTATTCGCACGGTATCCGTCAGCCGATATTTTGCGACGAGCGCCTCGATCTCGCCGCGCATCTCGCCATCGCCGGCGAGCACCAGTTCGAACTTCGTCCCGCGCTCCGCCAGCAGCCGCGCCGCCTCGATCAGGAGCAACTGTCCCTTCTGTTCACACAGGCGCCCCACGCAAACCAATCGCCGTTCGCCGCCCGCCGCGGTGGTGGCATCGGTTTGATAGAAGGCCGGTTCAAGTCCGCAATGAACCACTTTTATCTTGGGCCAATAGGAATGGGGGACGTTGCGAAAGAGCTGGCTCCGTCCGAATGAACTGACCGCGACGACAAAGCGAGCCCGCCGGATTTTCTCAGGAAGCGCGATGAACTTCGGCTTGTCGAATTCTTCGGGGCCGTGGGCGGTAAAGCTCCAGGGCGGCCCTCCCAGTTCGCGGACCAGCATCGCGACTTCGGCAGAATTGGTTCCGAAATGAACGTGCAGGTGCTGCGCCTTTTCGCTGCGCAGCCACAGGGCCACCTGACACGCTTCGAACAGATAAATCAGATGAACGGGAAGGGGACGCTCCGCCCGCAGTCCGACCTTCAATGTCAGCACGATCGCGCGAAGCAGGCCGACGGGGTTGGTTACCAGAATGCGCAAGAATGAAACCAGCAGCGGCACGGCGCCGCCGCGCAGCACGTAACGCGTGCGAGCCTGCTCCAGTTGATCCTCGGCGCCGCGTTGCACGTCGGCCCAGCCTCGGATCGATATTCGCAGGACTTTGTGGCCGAGGCGCTCGAGCGCGAGGATTTCGCGCCGAATAAAACTGTGGCTGATGGCCGGATAATGGTTAACCAGATAGGCGATCTTCATAGAGGGTGCTCTGCCTGACTTATCCGAGAGTAGGCTAGATAAAACATGCTCATTCGGCCGGCGTCCTATTTATTTATCTCTTTGGGAAATATAGTAGTAATCAAAGGGGAAACAGGATATTTATACCCGGCTTCCATACTCACTTTTTTGCAAAAAACGTTAAGTCAAACGTTTCGAGATCGGTACTTGTGAAATGTTGATCTTGGCCGCTATGGCTGGATTGCTCAGCGTTCCCGTCGCTGTCCTGCTGGTTGAAGTCATTGCAGCTCTCAAGGTGCCCAAGCTGGAGCCTTTCGAAGTCAACGAATTAAATATTGAAAAGCGCGTTGCTGTAATCGTTCCTGCACACAACGAGAGCTCGGGACTTGTTCCAACACTGCAGGATATCAATGCGCAGCTGGGCGTTGGAGATCGGCTTATCGTCGTCGCCGATAACTGCACCGATGACACCGCAGCAGTCGCGGCCGCAGCGGGTGCCGAGGTGATTGTTCGCAGTGACCCCGACAGAGTTGGCAAGGGATTCGCGATGGGGTGGGGCGTAACCCATCTTAGCTATGCTCCGCCCGATTTTGTTCTCTTTGTCGATGCCGATTGCCGGCTCCAGGCCGACCTGATCGAAGGTCTAAAGCGAACCTGTCAGCAGGTCCAGCGGCCGGTACAGGCGCTGTTCATGATGCGAAGCGCTGAAAGTTCGCCCATCAATCACGGCTTCGCGGAGTTCGGCTGGATTCTCAGAAACTGGATTCGCCCCCTTGGGCTAAGAAACCTTCATGGCCCTGTTCAACTGATGGGAACAGGAATGATGTTTCCGTGGCGTGTGATCAGCTCCGCGCCGCTGGCGAGCGACCATCTGGTGGAGGATTTGAAGCTGGGGCTCGATCTGGCGGAAGCAGGCAAGGCTCCATATTTCTTCCCGTTTGTGAAAGTTACCAGTGTATTTCCGACAAGTGCCAAGGGGACCGACAGTCAGCGTCAGCGTTGGGTGCAGGGTCATCTCGCCGCCATCGGGAAATTCGTCCCGCGACTTCTCGCTGTCGGTCTAATGCGCGGCGACTTAAATGTGCTCGCACTGGCGCTCGATCTTTTGGTGCCGCCGCTCTCTCTCCTTGCACTATTGATCGTCGCGGCGATGGTCCTGACTTCGTCCGTTACGCTGCTGGGAGGGCCGTGGCTGCCCACCGCGATCGCGGGCGGCAATCTCGTTGGATTTATTTTATGTGTTGTTTTGGCTTGGCTTAAATTTGGACGCCAGGTTTTTCCTGCGCATGAGGCATTATCGTTCGGCTCTTTTGCATTAAAAAAAATCCGGCTCTACGGCCGGATGTTGATAGGCGGCACTGCGTCCCAATGGATACGGACCGACCGATCGACTCCCAACTAGCAACACGCCGCGAGTTTTTCCGCGACGTCCCCCAAATGGGTCACGCAACCGTTATCGAACTCCAATAAGAACGCGCCAGACAAAGGTTAGTCTGGTGTTCCGGTCGCATCGCCCTGGTACATCGTTTGCTTGAGTTTTCAGGCAGTAGGAGGGGGCTACCTATGAAAGCGCACAGCCGCACGACAATCGATATGCTGCCGAAGTCAAAGAAGACGAAGAAGGCTTCGAAAAAGCCCACGGCTGTCAGCATTACGGAGCGGTACCTGGAATTGCGACGCCTTCGTGAGCGCTTGTCCGAGGCGGAAGCTTTGCGAACTTCACAGTGAAGAAGTTCCGTAAGGGATTGGCTCAGCGGCTCTATTTGACGGCGACCGGGGTGGCCATGGTTGGGTGGCTGTGGGCGCTATTTGCCGGCGTGGGATGGCTTTTGGGAGCTTAGCCAGCGCTCACGGATGTCCGCTATTGGCGGGGTTCAGCGCCAAGCCTGATCATATTCGGTCTCTTGCGCGGTAGCCTGAGCAAAGCCGGTTCCAGGACTAGCTGCAGCCGGTGCATCTTCTCGGGAGGACGGCTGCTCGGTCCAGGCTGCCTCTTGAGCCGTCAAGGCCCGGCAAGGACCGATCTAAATCTGCGGGCGAGCAATGTTTTCCGCGCTCGGATGGGGGAAACCGATCACTGACGTCGTAAAGCAGAGGTGACCGTCAGAACCGGATTTGTTGAGAGCTGCGGCCCCATGTGGATGTTGGGGAATTTCTGAGAACTGCATTCCCGAATCAAAAAGTCCCCGCCGAAGGCGAGGACTTTGTTGACCCTCTCCGAGATCGCCGTTGCCGGCGACCTCAGGAAGTGATGTCGGAGCGCTATTAGACCAGACGGAGAGCCGGGCTCTGCCTCTTGCGCCGGTAAGCCACGAAGCCAACGCCCGCAAACCCGAGCAGCATCATGGCCCAGGTTGCCGGCTCCGGAACGGGAGCGACCGAGGTGAGGGTGAGGTTGCCGGTAACAGTGTTGGAAGCGCCAACTGCAAACGAGCTCACGTCCTCAATCATCAGCGAAAAGGATCCGCCCGCCCACGTAAAGTTCTGCACTGTGTTATTGAAGTCGATCGAAAGTGCGCCGTTCTGTCCCTGCTTTACCTGCCCATTAACAGTGGCAGTAAAGATTGCGTTCGGTGACACGCCGCCGGGATTGGTGAACAAGATCTTCAGCGAGAACGGGTCTCCAGTGTAATTGTGAGTACCAGTCTGAAGGTTGAACGTTCCCAAGGTAAGTGAGAGCGTGTCATCCGTTGAGTTGCTAAAGTTGGTGCCGGTAAAATACAGGTTTGGTACGTCATTTACCACGGTGGAAAATGAACTGCAGCCGAGGCCGAAACAGCCTTGCGTGCTTCCGGCAAAAAGCACAGCAGCCGAAGCGGGCGCGGACGCAAAGGTCAAAGCCAGCGCTGCGGCTCCTATAGCGGAAACTATTCTCATCAAACTCTCCGATTCCAATGACGAAACATTTAAACGCCGAGTTCCTTTGACCAAGCTGTTAGGGATTCGTCAACCATTGTTCCTTGAAAAAGAGGGGATAAAATTAAATAATTTCGGGTGTGTGCTAAAAGTCATCCACGCTCCTGAGGCGGGTTTCATCGCATGCGGCATTGAACCGGGGGCTGCACTGCGGGCTGGAAGCAAAGCTCCGCCGCTAAAGCTTTGCTCTTCGAGAGAATTAAATGGAATGAGATTAATTCTGAGCAGCAGCTGTAGATTAATCTCGATGAGGTCGTTGACTCTTCGCCCTCGGTCAGTTAAAAAAGCGTTAATTCATTAACGGGCAGCATTGCAGATATTGGGGAGTCGGCTGTGAGCAAATCTAAGATAGCGGTTGCGGCAGTTATTGCGAGCTTCTCGGCTATGTCGGCTGCAAAGGCTGATGTGATCAACGTAACAGTGGCTGGCCCGAGCGTCGGGATTGCCACAGGGCAGAACTTTAACTCTCAGCCTTTGGGACCGATTGGTTCTTCGTTCTCAATCGGGGACTGGAACTTTAACGCTGGGCCGAACTCCCAAATCAATATTTTGTCCAGCGGCACCGGCGCTCAACCGTATCAAACGACCGGCAACTATTTAAGCGTTTTGGGTAGCGGCGTCGAGACGATTACGTTCTCGGCACGCAGCTCCTTCTCGTTCTTCTGGGGCTCGATTGACGATTACAACACCATCACATTGTCTGACGGAACAAGCTACACGGGTACGCAGATCGCTGCGATGTTTGGTGGACAGTCGAATGGTTGCCAGCTGCTAACGAACTGTAACCGTTATGTTACCTTCACCGACGCGACCGGTGCAAACCTCACTGGGTTCACCATCTCTTCGTCGTCAAACTCGTTCGAAATCACGAATATTTCTGCGGTGCCTGAAGCATCTACCTGGGCGATGATGATCCTTGGGTTCTTGGGTCTCGGTTTCCTCGGATATAGAAAGTCGTCGTCCAAGGTTTCCGCCTCTGCGTTCCGCATGGCTTGATCATACGAAGCCAGGCCGGAAAATCGAGCCAAGCTCGAGAAGGACCGCTGACAGGCGGTCTTAGACTGATGACAAAGTCCTCGCCTTTGGCGGGGACTTTTGATTCAGCGGTGCATGCTTCGCAAACCCTCGCCGCAACAGGCCGCGCTGGAGATGGTAAGTCTCGACGGTCTGTTTCCGAAGGATTCTGCTTCGCAAGGTCGGTGCAGTGATCGATTTTTCCTTTATCCATGACCGGGTTGCCGGGCTTTATTGATTACCCGGACAACGGTCGACCGCCGCTCGATCCGACACTGATGTTCAAGGTACCACCGCTCAGGCGATTTTTTTGTTATATTGATAAGGATCGCACGTCTGTCAGAAAGCCATGTGGAAAGCCTTTGCCTTGCCGATCGTCTTGGCGTTGAGCGCTGCGGCGCAGGCACAGGAGAGCGGCCGTATCAGACGGCCGCCGCCCTCGGCCGCCGAAGCCGACCGGATCGCGTCGGAAATGGCCATGAACGACAGCCTGCTCCAGAAAGGGGACATCGTCGTTACCGACCGGGGCTTTTTCGTTTTTCGTGGACCCGCGCCGGACGGGGTGACCAACGAGTTCACGAGGGTACCTAATCCAGGCACCGCCGGCAGACCTGGCCGATAGAGTTCGCGGCCAGGCCGCAGGGCGAAATTATTCTTGCAGCGGTGCAATTGCGGTTTGACTTCCGCAAACGACTCTGAAAACAGTTAATTAAATGAAATTAAATTTGCAGCGGGAAATTCGATGAAAAAAGCTTTGATTGCAGGCGGCGCAGTCACCCTTGGCTTGATTTGGGCGCAGGCCTCGCAAGCGGCGGTGATTTTCTCCGACAATTTCAACGCGACAACAGCTCAGCAGCTCAATCAGACGGTCTTTACGAATTGGACCGTTACGTCGGGCGCGGTTGACGTGATCGGCGATGGTGGATCTTACGCGTTCCTGCCGGTCGGCAATGGCAACTATGTCGATCTGAACGGTTCGACCGGTCAGCCGGGCCAGCTCACGACCAAGATGACGTTTGGCGCAGGCACCTATGTCGTGTCGTTTGACCTCGCCGGCAGCCAGGGTGGTGCCGGCTTCGTCGATCCGATCAGCAAGACGACCCAGGTCGCTTTTTCGATCGGCGGCGCGACGCAATCACTCACGTTGAATCCGCTCTCGCCCCTGATGACCTATTCGTTCACCTTCACCACCTCCGCTCCGGGAAAACTGAGCTTCACGGATCTCTCGGGCGGAAACAACAACGTCGGCAACCTGCTCGACAATGTGAGCGTTTCCGCTGTTCCGGAGCCGTCCACCTGGGCGATGATGATCCTGGGCTTTTTCGGCCTCGGGTTCATCGGCTACCGGCGGAAGCTGTCGGGGCGTGCGTTGCGCATCGTTTGAAGGCCGATCGGTTTCGCAACGGAGAAAAGCCGCCCCCCAAGGCGGCTTTTTGTTATTTGCGTCTTCCGCCAGATCTTATCATGCAAGATCGCCTGTCCGAATCGCCTTCCGAACGGGCAGGAATTTCCATCATTGAGCGAGTATCCGTGTGGCTCCGGCGATCGCGATGACCTTGACATGCGCGCCCGGCTGAGTGGATCGGCGCTCGATGGCATTGCAATGAGAGTTGCACGTAGGGCGGTTTGGACCGGCAGGGCAATTCAAATGCTCCGAAATAAGGGCTTTCCGCCTGCTCGACACCATGCTCGATCTGTCGGAGAACGCCGCGCCGTAATGAGATGTCATGCCAAACTGGACAGGATTTGGAAATTTACTGAGGCGACGAACCCGGCGGATAGTAAACGTCTCGTCGCATGGATGGCCCATTAGGGTTAAATGCGCTCAGCCATTGCAGGACGCGTCGGGAATCGGGATTTTGAGCCGTGAGCGGCGCACGGGCCGGCTCTCGATAGGTTTTCAACTCTGCATTTTTTAACCGTGCAAATCACGGCAGATTGCTGCAGTCCGAATGGATTAATTTGATATGGGTATTGAAACGAGCGTCACCCTGATGGTTGCCCAAACATTCAAGCTGGTCTGCGAACAATGCGGCAGCCTGACGGTTGCACTGCCGATTGAGGCCCGGCCGGATCCATGTTCCATTCTGAAATGTGGGCGGTGCGGCTCCCCGAGAGGAACGCTCCAGTCGCTGCGCGACACGTCTATTCAGGCAGGCATTCGACATCCGGTTTAGCGGAAATGGCCGGCGATGGTTCGACTTGCTCTCGGTTTTAAACAGAGGGATCGGACTGGTAGCTCTGCGCAGTGATTATGACTCTTTTTCGCACATGTTCCGCCGGCCGCCAGCCGAAACCGACATGCAGCGCCACTTCAGCGTCAGCCCACCTTCGGTCCACCAGATGGTCGTCACCCTCGAGCGAAATGGATTGATCCGACGTCGACCCGGTGTCGCCCGAAGCATCGAGCTCCTCGTGCCTCCCGAAGCGCTGCCCATCCTTGAATGGCTCGAAATCAACCCGTCAAAATCACCGTGACGAGGTACTATCCGGAAGCTTGATAGCTCGATGTTATTGCCGGCTATTGACGGCATAGCGGCTGAACTTGCGAACGCAAATTGTTGCGCGCCCCCCGAATAATCGCGGAAAAATACGCGTGGAAGGCCCTAGTCAGCATCCGGTTAAGCGGGGTAGGCTCGATTGGGCAGGCTCTGGTTTGGCCGTCTATGGGCTGGCTACGCTGTTCCCGAGCATTGCGTGGGGGACGCGGGTCCTAAACATGGAGCCGGCGGCAAGCTGGCGAGGTGGAGGTCATCACCGGCGGTCAGCCTTCGGTCTTGAATTTTCGAGTATCTGTATTTTCGAAAACAGCTGGTACATTCGCGCGAGGGAAGAAACATGCGAACGATCTTTGCGTCCGTGCTGGTGGGCGGCCTTTTGATTGCTGCCAATGCCGGTGCGGTGCCGCTTTTGAGCCATAGTCAGCCTACGCCGAATTCGTTGATCACGGCCGCGAAAGTCGTCTGCGACGAGGCGGGAAACTGCTATCGACCGAATGTGCGACGGCCCGTCGCCAGGTGGGTTTATGGCGACAAGAATTTTTATGGACCGTACGCGGGGCCTGGCAACTACGGCAATCCGCGATATCGTTACAGTTGGTGGCCCTGGTGACGGTTCTTGTCTGCCGGGCATCGTTTCTGCCGGAAGAAATTGCTGCTGCGTGGGCCCGTTAGCCTGCCGAAAGCCAATGCAAGAATGTGGCGCAGCCGCAAATGAGCTGCGATGCCAGCAGGAAAACGGCCCATGAAACGAACAGGATAGGAATGACCATCCTTGCGCACCCGACCGACTGCGGCTGGCTGATTGGTCGGACATAGCGCACCAGATTCGAAATCGTTCATCATATTGTAGAGGCGCGCGAATTGTAGAGGCGCGCGGAGCGCTGCCTCGGAACTTCGCGTTGCCCTTACTCCTCGAAGGGGAAGTGAGGTGCGCAATGCCAAGCGATCGCTCGAAACCAGTCTCGGTATTCATATTAATACAGTGGCTTAAATCATCGTCGCGTGCCGAATAGCCGGACCCATCGGATCAGAGAATGCGGAAGGCCGGCGGAAAGTTTTTACTATTGGTTGCAGCTATTATCTCCACAGACGGATTCATGTGGAACCCAAATTAAGTCTGCTTCGATCTATAAACCGTATCAAATCGCTGCTATAGCGTTTGCAGAATGCCGCTGCCCATGTTCACCAAGGCGCACGGTTTTAAAGGTAATCACCTTGTTCAATTATCGTGGCTAATAAAATTATCAAGGCTAATAAAATGAATTTCGATGGCGTCGATTGGTCGGCAGCTGCACCAAGCTGGCGTTCGATGTTTACAGGGATCTTTTTGCCGCTGTTTGCCCTCGCTTTGCTTGTTGTCTCCATCGATATTGCCTTGAGTTGGTCGTTTGAAAGATGGGCCGGCCCTTCGAGCATGTCGCCTTTGCTGCTTGCCACGGTCATGCTTCCGCCGGCGCTGATAAGCGTTCTTTGCTGCTGCAAGCTTTTCCTGCATTTGAATGACAGGCTGCGGTGAGGATCCCGCAAAGCGGTCTCGCACCCCTTCTTGACGCGGACAATTGCGGTGATGGCTAACATTTTCGTTCTCCTGACTCGCGGATGATCGGCGCGTCCGATCCCTTTCAGCCCGCGCACGCGTGAAGCGCTGCTCGAAGTCGTCAGGAGCGACGAACTGGTCTGGCTGTTGCTAAGATGCGGCAAGCATAGACGGGGCGCTTTCGTTGCGGTGATCCAAATAATGCCGAACAAGCCGCTGATATCCCTTGGTGGGCTCATCGTTTCGGGCAAAGTAAGACTCTACTTTGGGGAGAACGGCAGCGATTATCCGATCATTTTCCTCCATGAATTCGAAACCGATTTCCCGTTCTTTGGACGACTGCCCGCTTTACAAATTTGAGATGGGCGCTTATCCGCGCGACCCTTTGGAGCGTGGCCGGTCGGTTGGACACCACCTTGTCGTTCTGAACTATCACGTGTTTGGGGATCACGCTGAAGCGCCATGAAGATCATGAGGTACGCTTCCCCAAACTTTGCGGTAACACGTTGAAATCGTTCGATTCGCTGACCTCCCTTGATATCGGCCCCACGTGCGGCGATGATTTCCGCCAGTGAATCCGTCCCGGCAGCTCCAGCTGGGCTTTGAAAAGGCTCCTTCATGAGCGCTGATATCAAACCCTATCGCATTTCGATCGGCGACGATGTCCTCGACGATCTCAAATCGCGGCTGCGCAACACGCGCTGGCCGGAAGCCGAACTGGTCGAGGACTGGAGCCAGGGCGCGCCGCTGAGATGGATCAAGGACATCTGCCGCTACTGGGCGGAAGGGTACGATTGGCGCGGGCGCGAGGCGCAGCTCAATCGCTTTGCGCAGTTCACCACCGAAATCGACGGGCTCGACATTCATTTCCTGCACGTCCGTTCGCCGCACCCGGAAGCGATGCCGCTGGTCATCACGCATGGCTGGCCGGGTTCGGTGGTCGAGTTTCACAAGGTGATCGAGCCGTTGACCGATCCGACCGCGCATGGCGGCAACGCCGCCGACGCATTTCACGTCGTCTGTCCCTCGCTGCCAGGCTTCGGCTTCTCCGAGAAGCCGAAGACAACCGGCTGGGGCATCGATCGTATTGCATCGAGCTGGGCGGTGCTGATGGATCGCCTTGGATATGGGCGGTACGGCGCGCAAGGCGGCGATTGGGGATCGGCGATCACCACCGCGATCGGTGCACAGGATTCCGCGCATTGTGCCGGCATTCACATCACGCTGGCGATGTCGACGCGGCCCAACGTCCAGGGACAGCCGACGCCGGAGGAAGCGCGGGCGCTGAAGGGAATTGAACATTACGCCGACTGGGATTCCGGCTATTCCAAACAGCAGTCGACCCGGCCACAGACGCTCGGATACGGCCTGACGGATTCGCCGAGCGGGCAGGCGGCGTGGATTCTGGAAAAATTCTGGGCCTGGACCGATTGCGACGGGCATCCCGAAAACATCCTCGGCCGGGACGAACTTCTCGACAACGTAATGCTCTATTGGGTGACAGCGACCGCCGCCTCATCCGCGCGTCTTTATTGGGAGAGTTTCGGTCCGAAGCGCCGGACGGCTCACAAGGTTGCGGTGCCGACCGGTGTCGCCGTCTTCCCCAAGGAGATCGTCACGCCGGTACGAAGATGGATGGAAGCTAACTATACCAATATCCAGCATTGGCGCGAAATGCCGAAGGGTGGCCACTTCGCGGCATTTGAGCAACCTGATCTGTTCGTCCGGGAGGTACGGGATTTCTTCAGGACGTTACGGAAGTAATCTGTTTCCTGGCCCGTCAGGTTCCGGCGCGCGGCGTGATCGGTGCGCCTGCTGTTCAGAGATACCAGGCGAGCACGGCCTTCAGCAGGGCGTTTTCGATCACCGGCAGCACGACGATCTGGTTCATGCCGGCCGCGTGCGCGAGCCGTGCTGCGATCGATTGATCGACCTTCAGATGCTCGTTGATGGCCGGCATGCCCGTCGCCCAGGCGCCGCCGATGCTGCCTTCGCCCTTGCGGATCGTCTTTGTCGCATAAAGCGAGGCCAGATCGGCATTCTTGCTGCAGTCGCCGGATTGAAACACCAGTTCCGTTCGCAACGGGTTCGGCACCCAGATCTCAAAGCGTCTGGCGATCGGCGTTGCCTGCGCTGACAGAAAGGTCATGACCCAGGTGTGATCCGGCGGCGTCGCGTAGGGAATACCGACGCCGCAATTGATCCCGATTTCGCTCGCTTCCTCCCAGCGCAGGAAGCTCTTGGCGTTGTGCAGGTCCTTGATGATGAGCGGCATGCCGGCTTTCCAGGCACGGCCGGGCAGGCCAAAGCCGCGCGGGAATTTTGTGTGCCGGGAATTGAACTCGAACATGTCGGCGGTGCCGTAGTAGCCGTCGACCAATCCCATCTCGTGGGACTTCTCGGGATCGTTGTGCCAGAGTTCGATGGCGCCGACGTGCTTTTCGTCGTCGCCGCAGAACAGCACCATCACCGCCATCAGGAATTCGCCGGCAAAAACCGGCAGCGCCACGCCGCAGGTCAATCCCGCTTCGATCGCCTCATCCGTGCGCTTGAAGTAAGAGTCTGCGAACTCCGTCAGGATGACGGGGTGGCCCACGGCCCAGGCCTTGCCGGGCAGGCCTTCGTCATAGGCGAACAGCGCGTTTTCGCTGACGGCCTTGAACTCCGAATACTCTTGGCTGCAAAGGCAGCCGCCGAACTCCAACCGGGTACGGGTGCGGTCGGGCACCCATAATTCAACCACGCGTATGAATGTCTTCATCGGGACGCACCTGTCGCTACGCCGATATCAGCATCGGCGATTTAGCGGCGGTATGTGCGAACAAATTACAGGCAGGCTCCGCCCAAAGATCGTGCGGAGTTCCAGCGCCCTCGGCAGCGGCTCAGTTCCGATAAGACGGATCGGTGCGGTCGAGCTTGCGCAGCAGGGCGGGCCAAGCAAGGTTGCCGTTGCGGGTGCTGCGGCCGGGTTTCGGCTGCATCCGCTCATAGGTGTCTTCGAGTATAGCTTTCGGCGGATAGATCAGCTTGGTGTTGCAGGACAGCGCCATGATCTGGACCTGGCAGGCACGTTCGAGACGGAACAGCACATTGAAGGCTGCCGGCACGGTCCGGCCGACGACGAGCAGGCCGTGATTGCGCAGGATCATGGCTTCATGGTCGCCGAGGTCTCTCACCAGCCGCTCGCGCTCGTCGACATTATCGGCGATGCCTTCGAAATCGTGATAGGCGATGTGGAGAAACCGCATTGAAGTCTGCGCCAGCGGCAGCAATCCGCATTCCATGGCCGAGACGGCCATGCCGGCCGGCGTGTGCGTATGCGCCACGCAATCCATATCGTGCTTGGCCATGTGGATGGCGCTGTGAATCACGAAGCCGGCGACGTTGACGTCATAGTCGGAGGCGTTGAACAGCGTGTTGCCCTCGACATCGATCTTGATCAGGCTGGAAGCGTCGATCTCTTCGTAGAGCATCCCGTAAGGGTTAATCAGGAACTGGTCGGTCGTGCCCGGCACGCGGCAGGAGATGTGGTTGGCGATCATCTCGGTCATGCCGTACATCGCGGTGAGACGGTAGCAGGCCGCGAGATCGACCCGCGCCTGCCATTCCTCCGCGCTCACCTGTTCGCGGACGGATTTCACGACCTTGACGGCGGGCGAGCTGACGGGAGGATTCATGGCGTTTCACCGCGGTTGAATTATTTGGCCGGGCCGGCCGGATCATTGGCGATCAGGATAGCGATAAATTTCGGCAGGCTGCAAGGCAAGCACCGCAGGCGTTATTGCATGCCTCATACGCTCGCGCCGTTCAAATATCAGGTGAAGTGATTGCTGCAGCTTCACGACAAGTTTCCGCCCTCGATGCGAACAGCCGGTCTGCGCTGCGGCCGGCACTGGGACGCACCGGATGCTGGCCATGTTTGTCTCCTTCGTAAAATCCTTACTTCCGGTGGCGGCTGCCCAGCGCCGTTGCGATTGTTTCCGGATTCCTGATGCGCTCGATCAACATGTCGATGCGATCGCCGCCCCAGAACAATTCGCCGTTGAAGACCATGGTGGGCACGCCGAACACACCGAGTGCCTCCGCTTCATCGATGATGCGGTCATGCTCTGCCCGCGCCGGGCCGTGGGCGTACGTTTCGAATTCTGCTGCTGAACCGCCGATCGAGGTGATCACGCCTGAGATTGCCGACAGCTCGTCGATTTCGAGATCGTGACTCCAGAAGCGACGGAATACCATATCGTGATAGGGACGGAATAATCCTTGGCGCTGTGCGAACAGCATGCCCGCGCTCGCATAGAAAGCGTCGTAGATGCGCCGCGGACCTTTCATGGTGAGGCCTTGTGCATTGGCAAAGCGGCGCGCGTCCATATACGCGTAGCGCACCTTGCGCCAGAAATGCGGCGTGCGCTCCTCCACCGTTCCCATGAATTCAGGAATGCGCAGCGTGTAAGGCAGCCATTCCAATTCGACGCCATAGGTTTCTTCGAGCTCAAACAGCCGCTTGTTGGCGACCAAGGCGTAGGGGCTCTTGTAATCCGTGTAGATTCGTACGCGCGGTCTATCCATGGCTGCCCCCGTTTGTCGGGATCAGTATCTGCGATCCGAGCAGAGCATGGAACCATGTCACGCGGTTTGCCACTCCAGAAACGAACGAATAAGCCCGCTCCAAAAACGAATGGGCCCCGGTGCATGAGAGCATCGCGGGGCCCGACATCTTCGTTTTAGGCGAAGGATTTCTGGTAGACACCAGTGTAATCTCAGGATCCGGCAGCGCGTGGCCTTGGCACTCCAGTCCCGCGGATATGTTCGATTTGTTGAAGGCGCAACGAGGCTAGCAGCTGCTTATGACCTCGACCGCACCTGGACCTTGCGATGAGCAAGGTCACCAGACTGATCCGGTGGCGTCATGCTCCTCCTCAAGAGTTGGCCGACGGACTTTCGTCCGCTTCCGCTGCGTGTCGTCTCGATCATCTCACCGGGGCGCCAATGCCTGTGAAGTGGGGAGCCACCCGCTCCGTGACTCCAACAGGTGCAGCACCGAAATGCTGCGGCAGATGCCGGCCGGTGTCAAGCCGTCCTAAAGTCACGTTGCGAGTGCGGTTCCCGGGAACAAGATCAGAGCTTTGTCTGGCGGTAGTTCTGTAGGTCAGGGTCGTGGGTCATCGCCCAGTAATCCACAAACCGCCACGGCATCGCCGAAAACACCCGACCCTGGCTGTTGCGGTAATACGTAGTCATGCCTGGGTGGGTCCAGATCAACTGCTCATGCTCGGCATCAACCTGCCTGATGTATCGATCGTGCGCCTCAGGGCGAACGTCGATCGCAGCGATGCCTTGCTCGATCATCTCAACGAGGCAGGCGGAGATGTACCTACTCTGGCATTCCGACTGGAAAATCACGCTGCCGCCGTGCGCAGGGCCTGAATTCGGACCGAGCATCACAAAGAGATTCGGAAAGTCCGGCACGGTGAGTCCGAGATAGGCGGTGGGGTTGTCGTTGGCCCAGGCCACCTTAAGATTCTTGCCGCCGCGTCCGGTGATATTGAGGCGCGCCGCCATCTCCGTGACCCTGAATCCCGTCGAGATGACGATGACGTCCGCAGGCCGCAACTTGCCGTCGGAGGTGACGATGCCGTCGCGGGCGAAATGATCGATCTTGTCGGTGACCAGTTCGACATTCGGCTTCGTCAGCGTCTTGAACCAGTTGTTGTCGAGCAGGATGCGCTTGCCGTAAGGCGGATAGGTCGGCACGCATTTCTCGATCAGGTCGGGACGGTCTTTCAGTTCCGACAGGATGAAATCCGTCAATTCCTCGCGATGCCGGTCGTTGCCCTTGTTGACGGCGCGCTCCGGGTGCGGCCAATTCGGATCCTTGCGCAGGAAAGGCAACAGGCCGTCGCCGTATCGCCAGAACATGTTGAAGCGATACCACTGCACGTAAAACGGCAGGTATGCGAGCAGCCACTGTGCGCCTTCGCCGATGGGATCGGAATAGCCTGCCACAGGACGCGCCCATTGCGCGGTGCGTTGATAGACGGTGACCGACGCGACGCGGTCGGCGATCGAGGGCACCAGTTGCATCGCGGTTGCGCCGGTGCCGATGACGGCGACATGTTTGCCGTCCAGCTTGATGTCGTCGGTCCACAAGGCCGAGTGCAGCGTCTCACCCTTGAAATCCTCCTCGCCGTTGAAGTGCGCAGGGTACGGGTCGTTGAGCTGGCCGATCGCGCTGACCAGCGTGGTCGATTCAAAGACCTCCTCGCCATTGGCGGTCTTCAGCGTCGATATCCAGCGTCGCTTGCTCTCGTCCCAACGCGACGATTTCAGCTCCGTGTTGAGGCGGAGATGCTTTCGAATGTCATGTTCGAGCGCGACTTTCTTGAGATAGTCAAGCAACTCCTGGCGCTGGGCGAAATAGCGCGTCCACGGATTACGCTTGCCGAATGAGAACGAATACGAATGGTTCGGCGTATCGACGCCGCAGCCGGGATATCGATTGACGTACCAGGTGCCGCCGAGTTCGTCGTTTTTCTCGACGATGGTGTAGGGGATGCCAAGCCGGCCAAGGGCAACGCCCAGCGCGATCGCGCAGACGCCGGCGCCGACGATCAGCACGTGCTGCTGCGCAAGCGTTTCGCTGGACGGTGATTTGGTCCAGCGTGCCTCTCGCGGAATGAATCCCATTTCCTCGCGCATCAGCGGCGCATATTCCGGTGCGACGTTTTCGCCGAGCGTCGCGCGCATCATTTTCAGCATCAGCTCATTGCCGGGGTCGGTGATGATGGGCTTCGGTTCGCCGTTTGCGAACAGTTTCAGAACGGCGGCGCGGATTTCGGCCTGGATTTCCTCAGGCATGCCGGCGTGTGGATCCGGGATCAGGCGGACGTCGCGCTTCGGCTTGTAGGGCGGCTCCAGCCAACGCTCATCGCCGGTCATGTGCACCAGCACCATCAGCAGCACCCGGATGTCGCCCTCGGCAATGGCCGATGCGAGATCGAGTTTCTTGCGCGGCAACTCGATATTCATGCTGGTGTCCTCATCTACGCGTCTGGTGCTCCCGGCAGGCCGCCATAGGCGGCCCAGGTGGTACCTGCGATATATCCGGCGTCGACGGGCAGGTTGATTCCCGTGACGCCGCTGCTCAGCGGCGAAAGCAGCCAGGCGATGGCGTGCGCGACCTCGACCGGTTCGACCAGCCGGTTCATCGCGGTCGGACTTTCCAGCCATTTCTTGTTCAGCGCACCTGCGGCGATGCCGGCTTCCAGTGCGACGGTGCGGGTGAAGCCGGGCGAGACCGCATTGACGCGCACGCCACTGCGGCCCCATTCGGCGGCCAGCGTCTGCGTGATCTGAATGACGCCGGCCTTTGCGGCGGTGTAGGCATGGATCGGGCCTGACGTCATGCCGGCAACGGAGGCGACGTTGACGATCGCGCCATGCCGGCGCTCGGCCATCTTCACGCCGACGGCGCGGGCGACCAGAAACGTGCCGCGCAGATCAATGTTGACCTCGTGATCCCATTGGTCCATCCGCACGCGCTCGATCCGGTGCATCTTGCCGAAGACGCCGGCGGCGTTGACCAGTCCCGTAATGGGTCCATGCGCAGCCTCGATACCGGCGATGCCGCTGACGACGGCGCTTTCGCTCGCGACGTCGAACGGTGCCGACCAGAGGATCGTTTGCGTTCCTGCCAGCGGCTCCGGCGCGATATCGACAATGACGACCTTTTGGCCTTGTTCGGCCAGGAGCGTGGCGGTTGCCGCGCCAATGCCGCGGCTGCCGCCGGTGACGAGGACGATGCCTTCAGCGGTCATGGCTATTGCCTTTGTTCGAAGTAAACAGCCCGCGAGTGACCAGCTTCCGGTAGGCGGAGATGACATGCTCAGGCGCTGCGGTGACGTTGCCGCCGACATAGGAGTAGCGACGGCTCAGGTAACCGCGCGCGCCCATCAGCATGTGGACGATGGCTTCGAACTCCTCATCGCTGTAATCCTCGATCGCGCCGGTCTGACGCGCGCGCCGGAGGATACGGACATAGGCGGTGGCGATGTTGTCGAGGTGCTTCTGGTAGCCGATCGGGGCGAAGTATTCGGCCTCGTTGAGGATGCGCAGGAACTCCGGCACCTCGCGGATGAAATCGAAGAAGGCGCTGAAGCGCTCGATCTCCTGCCTGGCCGCCTGCGCAGTCCCGGTGCGTTCGCGAATGAAATGAACCATGTCGAGGCCGATCTTCGGCAGCAATTGGTCGAGCAATTCCTGGCGGTTCTCGAAGTGATTGTAGAACGTGCCCTGGGCGACGCCGGCTTCCTCGGTGATGCGGGCGACGGAAGCCTCGGCATAGCCGTGCTTGCCGACGACCTTGGTGGCGGCGTCGAATATCCTGCGCTTGGTCCAGGCGTTGCGCTCGACACGGTTGAGTTTTGTCGCTTTGCCGGATGCGGCTTGCGATGATTGCGTCATGCGTGGGATTCCAGTTCGGAGCGCAGCACGCGCTTGAGGATCTTGCCCGAGGGGTTGCGGGGCAGGCTGTCGCGGATGATGAGTTGCTTTGGTACCTTGAAGCCGGCGAGTCGCGCGCGGCAGTGATCGGCAAGATCGCGCAGTTCGAGCGTGGCGCGATCCCCGAGCACCACGATTGCGACCAGCTTTTCGCCCCAGCGCTCGTCGGGCAGGCCGATGACGGCGACTTCGCGCACGTGCGGCAGTTCGTAAATGACACGCTCGACTTCGGAGGAGGCGATGTTCTCGCCGCCGGAAACGATCATGTCCTTCTTGCGATCGGTCAGGTAGAGAAAACCGTCTTTGTCGAGATAGCCGACGTCCCCGGAACGAAACCAGTCGCCGAAGAACGCCGACGCGGTTTTCTCGGGATCCTTCCAGTAGCCTTGCGTCACCTTGGGCCCGCGCAGGCAGATTTCGCCGTTCTCGCCGGACGGCAATCTGTTGCCGGCATCGTCGCGGATCTCGATTTCGACATGGGCGACGCTGCGGCCGGTCGAACCGATCTTCTCGATCTCGCGGCCGGCTTCCATGAAAGTGTCGCCGCCGCAGGTCTCTGTCAGCCCATAGGCATCGATGTAGCGGGCGTTTCTGAAGTAGTCGGAGAAGGCGCGGATGCGCGCTTCCGGCGTTTTCTCGCCGCCGCCGATCGCCCATCGCAGACTCGATACGTCGTAACGGTCGCGGGTCGGGCAGGTGAGGAGCGCGGTCGTCATCACGGGTGCGAACCAGGCGGCGTTGAGTCTCTCCGCGTCGATGGCGGCGAGCGCCTGCTCGGGCTCGAAGTTGCGGTGGATGGAAAGCAGGCCACCGTGCCAGAGCACCGCGATCCCTGGCAGATCGAGCGCGCCGACATGGTAGAGCGGACCAACCACCAGCAATCGCGTGTCGGCGTTCAACCCGAGCACGAGCGTCTGGTCGGCCGATTTCCAGTACAGGTTCTCGTAAGTGAGCATCACGCCCTTGGGGCGGTCCGTCGTGCCTGACGTGTACATCAGCCGCATCAGGTCGCGCGGCTGGCGGACGTGCATCGGGGCGGAGGCAATGTCAGGCGCAAGGCGCGTCGCGTCGGACTGCGCAGCTTCATCCAGCAGCACCGCCGGCGCGCCGCCTGCAGCGGTGTCCGCGAGTTCTTCATCCGCGATCAGGATGCGCGCGCCGGAATTACCGACGATGTAGCCGACCTCATCGGCGGAGAGCCGATAGTTGATGGGCAGAAACACCGCGCCGATGTGGCTGATCGCAAATACCAGTTCGAGAAAGGCGGTGCTGTTCTTCATCAGCACCGCGACGACATCGCCCGGGCCGATCCCGCGCCCAGCCAGCCATCCGCCGACCCGGCGGATGCGGGCATCGAATTCGGCGTAGGAGACATTCTCGCCGCGGTATTTCAGCGCACAGCGACCCGGCGTCCGCCGGGCGTGAAACGCGATGAAGCTGGATAGATTGATCATTATCCCGCCAAAAGCCCGGTTTCCGGGTCCTTTTCTCGTTGGATGAATTATGAGTCGTAATTCATCTTTGGCTTGACGTCACCCCCCTTGCTCTGAAATCCTTGTGAGTACGGAGGCGATACGATCTCCGCCAGAGATTTGGGAACGCCAACCCCACAGGGAGGAAGCAATGACGAGAACCCGCAAACCGGGCGTAAGCCGGCGTGCAACGTTGGCGATGATGGGCGCCGGGGCCGTAACATTTGCGACGCCCTGGGTGGCGCGCGCGCAGGCCAAGACCATCAAGTTCGGCATGCCGACCATTCTCTCGGGGCGCGTGGCGCAGCTCGGCACGTCTTCGCGCAACGGGGTGATGCTGGAAGTCGAAAAGGTCAATGCTGCCGGCGGTCTGGCCGGCCGTCAGATCGAAATGGTGATCCGCGATTCCAAGGGACAGCCGCAGGAAGCCGCCCGCGTCGCCCGCGAACTCGTCAATACCGATGGATGCGAAATATTGATCGACGCGGAAGCATCATCGGGTGCATTCGCGGTGCATGAAGTAGCGCGTGATCTCGGCGTGCTCTGCCTTCACACCAACTCGGAAACCTCGGCGCTGACCGCCGATCCCAAGCAGCACATTCCCAATGCGTTCCGCACCGCGCGCCAGGGCGTGCACGACTCGATCGTCGGCGGCAGCTATGCGGCGGCGATTGCGAAAGCCAAGGGCCTGAAGAAATGGGCGACCTGTTCACCCGATTATGCCTATGGCCGCGACACCACCGGCGAATACGTGACGTATCTGAAGCGCTTCGCGCCCGACACCGAAATCATCAGCGAGTCCTGGCCAAAACTTTTCCAGCCCGACTACACCGAGGTGGTGACAAAGATACTGCAGGCCAAGCCGCAGGCGCTGTATTCCTGCCTGTGGGGCGGCGACCTCACGTCCTATATCGATCAGGCCAACATCTATGCGCTATTCAGCCAGATGGAGGTGTTTGCGGTCAACATGGCCGACTACACCGCGCTGACGGTCGTGAAGAACCTGCCGAAGGGCATTCATTCCGGCAACCGCTACATCAAGACTTATCCGGCAACACCGGAGAACGCCGCGTGGGGCGACGCCTACAAGGCGAAATACAACGAGTATCCCACCAACTGGTCGTGGGAGAATGCGACGGCGATCACGCTGCTGGCGGAAGCGTCGAAGAAGGCGAATTCAGCCGACGGCAAGAAGATTGCGGAAGCCTTGCGCGGCCTGAAGATCAAGTCGCCGTTCGGTGCCGACGGCACCGTCACGATGCGCGCCGAGGACCAGACGCTGGTCGGCTATGCCATCGGCTGGGGCACCACGATCCCGCAGGAACCCTACGTGCCGCAGGTTCAGGCGGGCGACTGGAAGACGATCTTCGAGCTCGAAGCCGAGTGGAAGAAAAGCAAGGGCTACACCTGATCGACTGTGAGGCGGAGGCAGCGTAGGCTGCTTCCGTTCGCCGCCGAATGTTTCTCGCGCGCCGCGCATGCTGGCGCGCTGCAATGGATGATTCCCTTGGATCTCGACGCGCTTACCGGCTGTCTCGCCAGTTCTGCCTGCCTGGTGACGCAAACCACCAGCGGCTTCATCATCGGCATGTTGCTGTTCCTCGTCGCTGTCGGGCTGACGCTGATTTTTGGCGTGCTCAAGGTCGTCAATTTCAGCCACGGCGCCTTCTATATGTTCGGCGCCTATTTCGCGATGTCGGCCTATCAGCTCACGGGCAGCTTTGCGCTGGCGATGCTGTGCGGCGCGGCCGGCACGGCTTTGCTTGGCCTGATCTTCGAGCGGGTGTTCATGAGCCGCGTCTACGGCGCCGACGTGCTGATGCAGTTGCTCGTCTGCTATGCCTTCGTGCTGATCTTCGATGACGTCGTACGAATGATCTGGGGACCGGAATTCAAGTCGATGGGCATGCCGGCGGCCTTCCAGGTGGCGCCGCTCTTTATCGCAGGCGGCGTGGTGCCGCCGTATTATCTGCTGCTGATCGGCGTCGCGCTGGCGGCGGCCGTAATCCTCGGACTTGGTCTGGCGCGGACGAGAATCGGCAAGGTGATCCGGGCGGCCGCGCATAATCCGGGCATGGTGTCCGCGCTCGGCATCAACACCGGCGTGATCTATGGCGGGGTGTTTGCGCTCGGCGGCATGCTGGCGGGGCTTGCTGGTGCGCTCGCCGCGCCCGTGCGCTCGTTGACGCCGGGCATGGGATTTTCCATCCTGATCGAATCCTTCATCGTTACCGTGATCGGCGGCATGGGTTCGATTCTGGGGGCGCTGATCGGTGCGATCCTGATCGGCATGATCCGCTCGTTCGGATCGCTCGGCTTTCCCTTGTTCACGGAAGGCCTGATGTATCTGTTCATGGTGATCGTGCTGGTGTCCCGGCCCACCGGCCTGTTCGGCAAGGAGGTCGCATGACCGAGCTGCAGGCCGAGCAGGGCACGCCGGCACTCGATGTCCCGCGCACCGAGGCAAAGCCGCGTCGTAATCGGGACGCTTTGATTGCGCTTGCGGTCTTTATCGTGCTTGCTCTGTTGCCGATGGTCTTCAGCAGTAAATTGCTGCTCGACTTCGTGATCCGCTGCGCGGCCTATGGGCTGTTCGCGACTTCGCTCAACCTTCTGGTCGGTTACACCGGCCTGATTTCGTTCGGCCATGGCATGTTCTTTGGCCTTGGTGCCTACGGCTTCGGGTTGATGATGCAGAAGACCGGTGTTCCCATCCCGGTGGCTTTCGTCGCAACGTTGGCGATCACGTTTGTCATTGCCCTCGTCATTGGCGCCATCTGCGTGCGACTGAAGGAAATCTATTTCGCGTTCGTGACGCTGGCGTTCCAGATGCTGATCCACTCGACCATCCTGTCCTGGGTATCGCTGACCGGCGGCGATCAGGGATTGCGCGGTGGCATTCCGCGGCCGCCATTTTGGGGTATCGATCTGTCGAACCATCTGCATCTCTACGTCGCTAGCTGCGCGCTGCTCGTGACCGGATTGTTCCTGATGCATCAGATCGCGCAGTCGCCGTTCGGCTACACGCTGCGCATGATCCGTGACAACGCGACCCGTGCGAGCTTCATCGGCATCGACGTCTGGCGCGCCAAGTTGACGATCTTTGTGCTCGCGGCGCTATTCGCCTCGACCGGCGGGATCATCATGGCGCTGTTCGTCTCCGGAGCCTATCCGGAATTCGCCTATTGGACCATTTCAGGCGAGGGCATCTTCATCAACATGCTCGGCGGCGTGACGACATTCCTGGGACCAATGGTCGGCACCGTGCTGCTCCTGATCCTCAACGATACCGTTACCCGTTGGACCGACTATCACGGCATCGTGCTCGGGATCGTGATCCTGTTCTTCGCCATCGGCCTGCGGAAGGGCCTGATGGACTTTGCGGTTGAGTGGTATGCGCGCCGCCGCGACGGCTCAGGGACGTAACCATGCTGGAGATCCGTTCCCTTTCGAAATCGTTCGGCGGCGTCAAGGCGACAGACAATGTCACGCTTGACTTCGCCGACGGTTCGCTCACCGCCGTGATCGGCCCCAACGGCGCCGGCAAGAGCACGTTCTTCAACCTGATCACCGGCGCGCTGCGGCCCGACTCCGGACAGATCCTGCTCAATGGCGTCGACATGGCCGGGCGGTCGCCGCCCGAGATCGTGCGCTATGGAATCGGTCGAGCGTTCCAGGTGGCGAGCATTTTTCCCTCGCTCACGGTGCAGGAGACCATGCTCGCCGCCGTCTGCGCCGATCAGCGCCGCGCCAGCGTGATTCACCGTCGTTTCCCGCTGGCTGAAACCCGCGATCGCGCCGAGCATGCGATGGAATTGCTGGGGCTGGCCGGCAAGCGCAATCGCACCGCGGCGACGCTGTCGCATGGCGATCAGAAGCTGCTCGATATCGCACTCGCGCTGGTGCTCGATCCCAGGGTGCTGCTGCTCGACGAGCCGACCGCCGGCATGGGCACCGAGGAGCGCTGGCGAATGATCGACAAGGTGAGGGAGCTCTGGGAGAAGCAGAAGATCACGGTGGTGTTCATCGAGCACGACATGGATATCGTGTTCAAGATCGCGCCCGAGATCGTCGTGCTCTGCTACGGCCGCATTCTCGCAACCGGGACGCCGGACGCGATCCGCCGCAACGAGGCCGTGATCGAGGCCTATCTCGGCACCGAACATCGCGCCGGGGCCGCGGTATGAGTGCTCAACCGGTCGTGCAGGTCGAGGATCTCGACGTCTATTACGGCACCAGCCAGATCCTGTTCGGCGTCGGTCTTTCGGTGCGGCAGGGCGAGACCATGGCATTGCTTGGCCGCAACGGCGCCGGCAAGTCCACCACCATGAAGGCGATCATGGGGCTCGCTCCCGCACGCCGCGGCAAAGTCACTTTGCGCGGCAAAGTGGTGTCCGGGCTCAAGCCACACCACATCGCGCGCGCCGGTCTCGGCTTCGTGCCGGAGGATCGCCAGATATTTCCGGAGCACACGGTCGAAGACAATCTGGTCATCGGGGCCAAGAAGGGACCTGATGGCGAGGACGAGTGGTCGATCCGGCGCGTTTACGACGTGTTTCCGCTGCTGGAGCCGCTGCGCCACCGGATCGCAGGACGGCTGTCGGGTGGCGAACAGCAGATGCTGGCGATTGCACGCACGCTGATGGGCAATCCCGCGCTGTTGCTGCTGGACGAGCCGAGCGAAGGACTGGCGCCGATCATCGTGCAACGGATCGGAGAATTGCTGCGGCAGCTCCGCGGCACCGGCGCCACGGTGCTGATCGCCGAGCAGAACATGCATTTTTGCCTTGGCCTTGCGAGCCACGCGACGGTTATCGACAAGGGCCAGATCGTCTACACATCCGGGATCGAAGAGCTGAAAGCCAACGATAGCATTCGTCAGCGCTACCTCGCGCTGTAGCTTTCGGCCGGCGACCTTCTCAGAGGATGACTTGCGCTCCGCGCCTGATATAGGCCAGGACAGTTACGATGCTTCGGCTGGAAGCGGGTTTCGAGCGTGGCGCCATCGACGATCTGGTCAAGGCCGGCGCGGTGCGTCAGGCCAAGGGAGGCACGGCATGAGTACCGATCTCATTCGTTATTCCGTCTCGGGCAATGTTGCCGAGATCATGCTGGACCGCCCGCCGGTCAATGCGCTCAGCATGGATCTGATCGATGCGCTGCTGGCGGCGCTTTCGAAGGCGAGGGATGACGAAGCGGTGCGCGCTGTCGTCATCGGCAGCGCACAAAAGGTGTTTTGCGCCGGGCTTGATCTGGATATCGTCCGCGGCAAACCCGGAATCGAGACCAAGAAATTCCTCGAACGGCTGTATTTTGCGCTCAACGATACCCAGTACCGCATGGGCAAGCCGACCATCGCCGCCATCGATGGCGCCGTGCGGGCCGGCGGCATGACGATCGCGATCTCCTGCGACATGGTCATAGCCGGCGACGCCTGCACCTTCGGCTATCCCGAGATCGACGTCGGCCTGATCCCGGCCATTCACTTCGTGCAATTGCCGCGGCTGGTTGGCAAGCACCAGGCTTTCGGGCCGCTGTTCCTCGGCGAACCCTTCGATGCCGCGGCGGCCTTTCGCATGGGCCTCCTGAGCGAGGTCGTGCCAAAGGGCACAGCGCTGGACCGGGCGCGGGAGATCGCGCGCAAGTTCGCCGCCAAATCTACCATCGTCATGAAAATCGGGCGCGATGCCTTCATGCGCGCGGTTGACGCCGATTTCCGCCGCTCGGTCGAGAACGCGGCCGAGAGCTTTGCCCTTGTTGCAACGACCGAGGACTGTCAGGAAGGCTTGAATGCGTTCGTCGAGAAGCGCACGCCAAACTACAGGGGGCGCTGATGGCGGGATTGTATTTCGAGGAATTCGAGGTCGGCCGGGAATTTCATCATGAATTCTCCAGGACGGTGACCGAGATGGACAACACGCTGTTCAGCCTGCTGACCATGAACCCGCAGCCGTTGCATATCGATGCGCATTTCGCCGAAAATACCGAATTCGGTCAGCGGCTGTTCAACAGCCTCTATACGCTCGGCATCATGGTCGGCATGAGCGTCTACGACACGACGCTTGGCACCACGGTCGGCAACCTCGGCATGACCGACGTCAAGTTTCCAAAACCCGTGTTTCACGGCGATACGCTCAGGGCCCACACCAAGATCATCTCCAAGCGCAAGAGCAAGTCGCGGCCGAACCAGGGCATTGTCGAGTTCGAGCACACCATGACCAATCAGCGCGGCGAAGTGGTGGCAAGTTGTCGCCGCACCGGCCTGATGCACTGTAAACCGAAAGCGTAAGCCGATGCGATCATTCCTGTTCGTTCCCGGCGATAGCCTGCGGAAATTCGAGAGCGCCAAGAAAACCGCGGCCGATGCGTTGATCCTCGATCTCGAGGATTCGATCGCGCCGGAGGAGAAGATCGGTGCGCGGCGCACGGTGCGTGAGATGCTCGATGCCCGGAATCCAAGCCAGAAGGCCTATATCCGCGTCAACGCGCTCGATACCGGCATGACACTCGGCGACCTCGCGGCCGTCATGCCGGGCCGGCCCGATGGTATTGTGCTGCCGAAGTGTGCCGGCACCGCTGACGTCAATCGTCTCTCGCTGTACCTCGACGCCTTCGAGGCCGCTGCCGGAATTGAGCATGGCACGACGAGAATCGTGACGGTAGCGACCGAGACGGCGAGGGCCGTCCTCAAGCTGCTCGATTTCGAGAACATGAGCCCGCGGCTATGGGGCATGATGTGGGGCGCCGAGGACCTCGCCGCATCGATCGGCGCGTCACGAAACCGAACCGCTGGTCGTTTCCATGGCCCGTTCCTGCTGGCGCGCGATCTCTGCCTGATCAGCGCGGCTGCGGCCGGCGTGGTCGCCATAGACACCATTGCCACCGACATCAACGACCTCGACGCGCTCAGGGAAGAGTCTATCGCTGCACGCCAGGATGGTTTTCTTGCCAAGGCGGTGATCCACCCCAAGCATGTCGACGTCGTCAATGCTGCCTTCATGCCGACAGATGAAGAAATCGCCTGGTCGGAGAAGGTGGTCAAGGCGTTCAACGACAATCCGATGTCCGGCGTCGTGAAGATCGACGGCAAGATGATCGACAAGCCGCATCTGCGCGCGGCGGAGAAAATTCTGGCGCTGCGTGGGCGGTAACGAATTCGCTGATCAGATTGTTTTTGCAGCTTGGTCAGCGGCAAATGCAGCAAAGCAACAAGTTCAAGGAAAACACCAGCATTGGCCTGAAATCGTCCAACCAATTAACGCCGGCGAGCGCACGGGGACCTAATCGGGTCGGCCGCCGCGAGAATTACCTGAAGATAGTCTCGATGAAATGTCGACCTTGATTTGTTGCCGTCGAGCCGGACACTGACGCTATTTGCATAAATACTGAGCCCGACGATTGTGCCGGTTTTGCCGGCAAGTCGCGGACAACGTGATGCGCCGAGCGCACTTATTTGAATACGATCGCCGATGAAAAGGTTCTGCTTCATTGAACCTCCAATCTGAAAATCAATCAGTAATGCGTCAAACTGCAGTTACGGAAATCGCAGGTAGGATCGCGGAAGTCAAATTCGACAACCGAAGCCGTCACAGGATCACGCTCGATTATATGCCGCGCAAGGTCGATGACGGCTTCCTGCTAGTTGCGCTGAGTACGCACCGAGCGGTGCGACATCTCAGAGCTGTAAGCGCGTAACGGCCGACGGCCGTTAAATACCTTTCATACCCCATTTGGGTGAGGCGACGTGCGAGCAGCGGACTGAAAATCCGCCACTGGCATTTTAACCTTAGCCACATTTGCGTACCTAGTTTGCCTCAGGTGTGATATGGGCAATGGACATTATTTAGCATTTTATTAACTTTTTGGGTGGCGAGTGAATTACGCCGGCACTTTTGGGGCTAGCCGGGCCGACCAAAGTTCGATCGATTATTTGAACACCGGTCCGTCCACACATGAGGGAAATGTCGGTACCTTCACGGTTTCCGATGCCCATCTCCTGTTTTCCGGCAATTACGAGAGGGCTGGCAGAGATCTGATTATTTCCGATCAGATGCACCATCTCGTCGTGCCGAATTACTTTCAGGGCGACAAACGCTTGTCGTTGGTCTCTCCTGATGGAGCGCCGCTAGACTCTACCATTGTCGATGCCCTGACCGGTCATACTCAGTACGCGCAGGCAGGAGGCAACCCCGCCGGCAAGGTAGTCGGGCATATCGCTAAGATGACCGGCAGCGCCAGTATCGTTCGCAATGGCGTGACTATCGACGTTCAAGTCGGCGATGCAGTCTATCAGAGCGACCTATTGCAAACAGGCAGTTCTTCCACGATCGGCTTGGTGCTTATTGACGGCACTGCATTCAACCTAAGCGCAAATGCACGGTTGATGCTGAACGACCTTACCTTCGATGCAACCAGCACGTCGAACTCATCGTTCATTACGCTTGTGGAGGGAGCCGCTAACTTCGTCGCCGGCCAAGTCGCCAAAACCGGCGACATGAAGGTAGCAACGCCGGCTGCAGTTATCGGAATCAGGGGCACGGCGGTTAAGCTGGATATATCGTCGACCGACGGAAAAGTAGACGTTTCGGTCATCGACCAGCAGGACGGGCAGGTCCACGCTGTCGAGGTGTTTAGGTGCGTGCCGACGGGAGTGCGAGACCCACAAACTGGAGCTACATGCAGCACCGGCGCTCTGATTGGAACGGTTACCAGCAATGGACCGTCCATGTCACTTACTCCGACGACGAATGACGTCATTGTTCAGCAGAACAACAAGACTCCCGCCCAGATTGCCCAGGAATCTGCCGCGTATCAGGCGGCGATAGATACCTACAACGTCCAGAAGCAGATCAATCCAAATCTTCCGCAACACACCGAAAACACGGGCGGCAACAACGCAAATCCGCAGCAGACGAAATATGCAGGTGTCGGGTCCACACCGTCGGCCCCGCTGAGCACGGAACCCTACGTTCAGCTTGCTGGTCTAACAACCCAGAGTGAGTCTGAAGATACGGTCCCTTCCACTGGCCTCGTTGCTACCTCGTCAAGTAGTCCTGCAGTCGGAACGACTTCAATTATTGCCACGAGTACCGCCACCGACAGCCCGCTGCCCTTGCTGCAGAACACGTTGGCTCCGACAGTGACGGCGAGCCTGACGGTCATAACCGGGACGTCTTCAAGCGACTACATCACCTCAAACAGTGAGCTGAACGGGACCGGCCTTCCCAATACCGAGGTGCATTTTACGATCGATGGTAGTCCAATCGCTTCTAGCGTGGTGGCTGACGCTCAGGGGACATGGTCATTCAAGCCGAGCGGCCTGGCCGATGGTGCGCATACCATTGTAGCAAGCCAGACCGATGCCTTCGGCAACACTGGCGCGGCCTCGCTGAGCTTCACGCTGGATACCACGGCACCGAGCGGCGGCACGCCGAGCCTTGTTGCGGGATCGGATACGGGCAGCTTCGACACCGACAACATCACGGCAGCGACGGCCCCGACCTTCACTGTGGTACTGAACCCTTCGGTGGTCGCCGGTGACACTGTCCAGCTACTACTGGGTGGCTCGCCGCTGGCGCATCCGGTGACGCACGTCATCACGGCATCCGATGTGATGGCAGGCAGCGTGAGCCTGACAGTTACCTCGGGCGACCTCGGGGCCGACGGTACCAAGCAAGTGACGGCGCAGTTCAGCGATGCGGCTGGCAACAGCTCAATGGGCTCGGCGCAGAACTTTACGCTGGACACGGCAGCGCCGGCTGCGCCGTCGATTGCATCGGTGACGGATGACGTATCTCCGGTGACGGGGACGCTGAGCAGCGGCGGTTCGACCAACGACACCGACCTGACGGTGAAGGTCAGCCTGAGCGGGACCAACGCGGTCGCCGGCGACAGCGTCCAGCTTTACAACGGGGCCGGCACGGGCGGCCAGCTCGGTGCGAGCTACACGCTGACGGCCAGCGACATCAGCAACGGCTTTGCCGACGTCCAGACCGGGGCGCTGAGCAGCGGGACGACCTACACGATCACGGCGCGGGTCACCGACCAGGCCGGCAACCAGAGCACCGCGTCCGGCTCGTTCGTCATCACGGAAACCGGTACTGCACCGAACGCGCCGTCGATTGCATCGGTGACGGATGACGTGGCGCCGGTGACGGGGACGCTGAGCAGCGGCGGTTCGACCAACGACACCGACCTGACGGTGAAGGTCAGCCTGAGCGGGACCAACGCGGTCGCCGGCGACAGCATCCAGCTTTACAACGGCACCGGCACGGGCGGCCAGCTCGGTGCGAGCTACACGCTGACGGCCAGCGACATCAGCAACGGCTTTGCCGACGTCCAGACCGGGGCGCTGAGCAGCGGGACGACCTACACGATCACGGCGCGGGTCACCGACCAGGCCGGCAACCAGAGCACCGCGTCCGGCTCGTTCGTCATCAGCGAAGACACGACGGCGCCGGCTGCGCCGTCGACGCCCGACCTTGCGGCGGCTTCCGATTCCGGCTCGTCGAATACCGATAACATCACCAATGTGACGACGCCGACATTCACCGGCACGGCGGAAGCGGGCGCGACGGTGACGCTGTTTGACGGCGCGAGCCAGATTGGCAGCGCGACGGCGGACGGGTCGGGCAGCTACTCGATCACGAGTTCGGCGCTGAGCCAGGGCCCCCATAGCATCACGGCGAAGGCGACGGATGCGGCGGGCAATACCAGCGTGGCCTCGGCTGCATTGTCGATGACGATCGACATCCCAGCGCCGGCTGCGCCGTCGATTGCATCGGTGACGGATGACGTATCTCCGGTGACGGGGACGCTGAGCAGCGGCGGTTCGACCAACGACACCGACCTGACGGTGAAGGTCAGCCTGAGCGGGACCAACGCGGTCGCCGGCGACAGCATCCAGCTCTACAACGGGGCCGGCACGGGCGGCCAGCTCGGTGCGAGCTACACGCTGACGGCCAGCGACATCAGCAACGGCTTTGCCGACGTCCAGACCGGGGCGCTGAGCAGCGGGACGACCTACACGATCACGGCGCGGGTCACCGACCAGGCCGGCAACCAGAGCACCGCGTCCGGCTCGTTCGTCATCAGCGAAGACACGACGGCGCCGGCTGCGCCGTCGACGCCCGACCTTGCGGCGGCTTCCGATTCCGGCTCGTCGAATACCGATAACATCACCAATGTGACGACGCCGACATTCACCGGCACGGCGGAAGCGGGCGCGACGGTGACGCTGTTTGACGGCGCGAGCCAGATTGGCAGCGCGACGGCGGACGGGTCGGGCAGCTACTCGATCACGAGTTCGGCGCTGAGCCAGGGCCCCCATAGCATCACGGCGAAGGCGACGGATGCGGCGGGCAATACCAGCGTGGCCTCGGCTGCATTGTCGATGACGATCGACATCCCAGCGCCGGCTGCGCCGTCGATTGCATCGGTGACGGATGACGTATCTCCGGTGACGGGGACGCTGAGCAGCGGCGGTTCGACCAACGACACCGACCTGACGGTGAAGGTCAGCCTGAGCGGGACCAACGCGGTCGCCGGCGACAGCGTCCAGCTCTACAACGGGGCCGGCACGGGCGGCCAGCTCGGTGCGAGCTATACGCTGACGGCCAGCGACATCAGCAACGGCTTTGCCGACGTCCAGACCGGGGCGCTGAGCAGCGGGGCGACCTACACGATCACGGCGCGGGTCACCGACCAGGCCGGCAACCAGAGCACCGCGTCCGGCTCGTTCGTCATCACGGAAACCGGTACTGCACCGAACGCGCCGTCGATTGCATCGGTGACGGATGACGTATCTCCGGTGACGGGGACGCTGAGCAGCGGCGGTTCGACCAACGACACCGACCTGACGGTGAAGGTCAGCCTGAGCGGGACCAACGCGGTCGCCGGCGACAGCGTCCAGCTTTACAACGGGGCCGGCACGGGCGGCCAGCTCG
Organism: Bradyrhizobium sp. AZCC 2176; assembly: GCF_036924645.1. NCBI lineage: Bacteria > Pseudomonadati > Pseudomonadota > Alphaproteobacteria > Hyphomicrobiales > Nitrobacteraceae > Bradyrhizobium > Bradyrhizobium sp. AZCC 2176. The sequence continues at coordinate 4,353,757 of NZ_JAZHRX010000001.1, forward strand.
GTGCGAGCTATACGCTGACGGCCAGCGACATCAGCAACGGCTTTGCCGACGTCCAGACCGGGGCGCTGAGCAGCGGGGCGACCTACACGATCACGGCGCGGGTCACCGACCAGGCCGGCAACCAGAGCACCGCGTCCGGCTCGTTCGTCATCAGCGAAGACACGACGGCGCCGGCTGCGCCGTCGACGCCCGACCTTGCGGCGGCTTCCGATTCCGGCTCGTCGAATACCGATAACATCACCAATGTGACGACGCCGACATTCACCGGCACGGCGGAAGCGGGCGCGACGGTGACGCTGTTTGACGGCGCGAGCCAGATTGGCAGCGCGACGGCGGACGGGTCGGGCAGCTACTCGATCACGAGTTCGGCGCTGAGCCAGGGCCCCCATAGCATCACGGCGAAGGCGACGGATGCGGCGGGCAATACCAGCGTGGCCTCGGCTGCATTGTCGATGACGATCGACATCCCAGCGCCGGCTGCGCCGTCGATTGCATCGGTGACGGATGACGTATCTCCGGTGACGGGGACGCTGAGCAGCGGCGGTTCGACCAACGACACCGACCTGACGGTGAAGGTCAGCCTGAGCGGGACCAACGCGGTCGCCGGCGACAGCGTCCAGCTTTACAACGGCACCGGCACGGGCGGCCAGCTCGGTGCGAGCTACACGCTGACGGCCAGCGACATCAGCAACGGCTTTGCCGACGTCCAGACCGGGGCGCTGAGCAGCGGGACGACCTACACGATCACGGCGCGGGTCACCGACCAGGCCGGCAACCAGAGCACCGCGTCCGGCTCGTTCGTCATCACGGAAACCGGTACTGCACCGAACGCGCCGTCGATTGCATCGGTGACGGATGACGTATCTCCAGTGACGGGGACGCTGAGCAGCGGCGGTTCGACCAACGACACCGACCTGACGGTGAAGGTCAGCCTGAGCGGGACCAACGCGGTCGCCGGCGACAGCATCCAGCTTTACAACGGGGCCGGCACGGGCGGCCAGCTCGGTGCGAGCTACACGCTGACGGCCAGCGACATCAGCAACGGCTTTGCCGACGTCCAGACCGGGGCGCTGAGTAGCGGGACGACCTACACGATCACGGCGCGGGTCACCGACCAGGCCGGCAACCAGAGCACCGCGTCCGGCTCGTTCGTCATCGGCGAAGACACGGCAGCGCCCTCCGCGCCCGTGATCGGCACGGTGACGGACGACGTATCTCCGGTAACGGGGACGGTTGCGGACAACGGCGTCTCGAACGACACCACGCTGACGATTACGGGCGCGGCGGAGGCCGGCAGCACGGTGACGATCTACGACACCGACGGCACGACGGTGCTGGGGAGCGGGGTGGCGAGCGGCGGCAGCTACTCGATCACGACCTCGGCGCTGAGCCAGGGCAGCCACACGCTGACCGCCAGGGCGACGGACGCGGCCGGCAACCAGGGCGTGGCCTCGAGCGCGTTCCACGTCACCATCGACACGGCAGCGCCCTCCGCGCCCGTGATCGGCACGGTGACGGACGACGTGGCGCCGGTAACGGGGACGGTTGCGGACAACGGCGTCTCGAACGACACCACGCTGACGATTACGGGCGCGGCGGAGGCCGGCAGCACGGTGACGATCTACGACACCGACGGCACGACGGTGCTGGGGAGCGGGGTGGCGAGCGGCGGCAGCTACTCGATCACGACCTCGGCGCTGAGCCAGGGCAGCCACACGCTGACCGCCAGGGCGACGGACGCGGCCGGCAACCAGGGCGTGGCCTCGAGCGCGTTCCACGTCACGCTCGACACGGCAGCGCCCTCCGCGCCCGTGATCGGCACGGTGACGGACGACGTATCTCCGGTAACGGGGACGGTTGCGGACAACGGCGTCTCGAACGACACCACGCTGACGATTACGGGCGCGGCGGAGGCCGGCAGCACGGTGACGATCTACGACACCGACGGCACGACGGTGCTGGGGAGCGGGGTGGCGAGCGGCGGCAGCTACTCGATCACGACCTCGGCGCTGAGCCAGGGCAGCCACACGCTGACCGCCAGGGCGACGGACGCGGCCGGCAACCAGGGCGTGGCCTCGAGCGCGTTCCACGTCACCATCGACACGGCAGCGCCTAATGCAGCGGTTGCGATCACCACGGTCTCGGGCAGTTCATCGCCTACAAGCACCGCGATAACCATATTGGGCACCAACGGCATTCTTGCGACAGGTGAAAAAGTTCAAATCAGCGCCGATGGCGTCACTTGGGCGGATGTTATTCGGGTCGGCCTGACAGGGTGGAGTTTCATCGACACCACGACGCGCAGTGCCAACGTCACGTATTTCACGCGTGTCCTCGACTCGGCGGGCAATATCGGCGCCACGGCGACCCAGGCGATCCTTGTTGCCGGTAACGGCGCGACCGTCACGGCTAGCGGTTTTTCACCAACCATTGCTCAGTTCACCGGCACAGGGGGTACCCTGCAAATAGGGGCGGCAGGAAGTACCGCAACGATTAATGCGATATCGGTCGCCAGCGGTGGATCTGTCACGATAGGCGGTAGTGGCAACGTCACGACGACGGTTGGCGACGCCATTAATCTATATGCGACGGGTGCTGCGCAAGCGAGCCCGGCCAATCTAGTGGTCAATCCGGATGGCACGATCACAGGAGCCGGAACCGGCATTGCGGTGACGCAGAATGCGGCCGGTTCGATCACCGTCACGACCACGGGACCTGTGACCGGCCTTGCCGGTCGAGGTGTTTTCGCTCAGCAGACAGCGACCGGCACGGGCGCGATCCTGATCAACGGCTCGGGCAACGTGACTGGTACGGGTGCCGCCTTCAGCGGCATCGTCGCCCAAAACCTGAATTCATCGAATAATGCCAATGTTACGGTAAGCCAGGCAGGAAACATCACGGGCGGCTATGACGGTATCCGTGCCCAAACCAACGGCAACGGCAACATCATCGTAAACACCGGAAACGGTGCCCAAATTAGCGGCCTGACACTCTACGGTATTGAGGCGCAATCCAGGGGCACTGGAAACATCCAGATCTCGACAGCGGCAGGCACGGTTATCACCTCCGGCGGAGCCGGCATCATTGCTTACAACGAAGCAACTTCCCTGCCCAAGAACGCCGGCGTTATCACCAGCTCGATTTCGGTCAACGCCAACGGAATCATCAATTCAGGCACCGCGCTCACCGGTCTGGGCAGCCGGCCGGCTGGTATCCTTGCAGGCTACAAGGGTAGCCCCACCACTAACACCGTGAACCCAAACGTGTTCGGCAACGTCGTTATCGACAACTTTGCCACGATCAACGCGGCTGGAGGAGACGGCATTCGCGGCTATAATTTCGGCGGCGGCAACGTCACGATTACCAATAATGGTGCGACCATCGTTGCCCGGGACGTCTATGGCATCAATGGTTCAACCAACGGTGTTGGCAATGTCTCGATCACGACCACTGCCGGCTCCAGCATCACCTCAGGCTCGCACGGCATCCTGGCCATAAATAGCGCAACCAGCGTAGCGGCCGCGGCCGGATCGACTGTTTCGGTCACAACTAGCGGTACGATCAATTCGGGCGTGCATCTGTCGACCGGGGGCGCGCAGCCGGCGGGCATTTCGGCTGGATACTTCGGCAGCAATGGCGCTTCGAATCCGAACATCAATGGGGCGGTATCTGTTGACAACGCAGCCAATATCTCGACCGGAGCAGGATATGGCATCATCGCCTTCCATGTCGGCTACGGCAACATAACGATTGTCGACAGGACCGGCACCTCGGTTTCGGGCGCACTGTACGGCATCTTGGCTACGTCAGCGGTTGTGGGCACGGCAACGCCCTCTAACATGACTATCAATGTCGAGGACAATGCGACGGTTACGGCCAGTTCGCTTTATGGCGTCGCCGGAATAAGCGCCGGCAATCCTAGCGGCGGGAATATCTCGATCTCAACCGGTTCGGGCGTTGTTGTCCGTTCCGGGGGAACCGGCGTCAATGCCAATATCCCGGCTGGCAGCACAACAGCCGCCAGTCAGATCACGATCACGACCCAGCAGGGTACGATCAGTTCGGGCTACAATTTCTTCACGAGCGGCGGCACGCCGTCCGGCATTTCGGCCGGCTACAGCACGAACGGGGTGTTAAATACAGCCGTCCACGGCAACGTTGTTCTCGACAATTCGGCGACTATCACTGCGGTCTCCGGGCCCGGCATCAATCTCTACAACAACGGCCTCGGCAACATATCGGCTACGCTCCAAGCGACGTCTCTTGTTTCGTCTGCGCAGGCCGGCGTGAACGCGTTTTCCGCCGGGGGCGGCAACATTACAGTCGACAATCGCGGCACCATCATCGCGGGCGGTATCGGCATCAATGTAGGCAACGGCGCAAGCAATCCATCCAGTGCCAACGGCCAAATCTCTGTCATCAACTCCGGGACGGTCAGTGCGCCTGGTGCGCCGTTCATGCCCGTTGTGACGATCGGCAATGGCAACAGCAGCCAGACCGCAATGGTCTCCAACAGCTTCCCCCATTCCATCGCCTCGAGCCTGTTCCCCCGCACGACAAACAACGTCGCTATCTCATTCTTCGCCGGCAACGGCTCAGTTACCAACAGTGGCTCGATCACCGGTAACGTCTCATTTGCCGGCAACGGCAGCTTCACCAATGCGAGTGGGGCACTCTGGAGTCTCAACGGCTCGAACTTCTTTGGCAACGGTACGAGCGTCATCAACAATGCCGGATTTATCAATATGTCCGGGGTTGCCAGCTTGTCGGCCATCAGCGCGATCGCGCTAATGAACACTAGCAACATCTTCGTCCTGGAAAACAGTTCGGCGCAGATCTTTGGCAACGTCACCGGTGTGGGTACGGTCAATCTGCTCGATCGCTCTGCCCTCGAGTTCGGTCTTTCGGTTGCGGCCACGCAGACGGTCAATTTGACCGGTAAGGGGCTTTTGACGTTCGACAACCCTGCGTCGGCCGGCTCAAATCTGCCGATCAATTTCATGTCCAGTACCAACGGCAATGTCGGCTCGGTCATCACACTGCAGGGAGCCGGCATCACGGCCGCGAATGTCAGTGGAGCGACGCTGACCGTCACCGGCGCGCAAAGTTATTCCTTCCAGGTGACCGGATCGGGGCTATCCGGAAATACGTTCAACGTTCTTTCTCCGAACCGTATCGTTCTGGTGCCGACGACAGGGGCAGGCTCGACGATTATCTCGAACGTGAACACGCCGTCGGTCGCTCCGCCAGCCGCACCAGTCAACTCCTATAGTGTCTACATTCTCGACAACGACCACATTACGGGCAGTGGGACCGGCTTCCTCGTCTCAACCGGCGACACTGTCGCCACCAATACCTATGCGGTCGTGGTCAATGCGAGTTCGGACATCTCGGTGACGGGCGCGGGGGCCGGTGTGCGCGTCGCGACGTCCGGCGCCAGCGCAGCGGTCGTTAACGCCGCGACGGTGTCTGCCGGTAACGCCGGCATCAGCATCGACACCGGCCTTAGCGGCAACGGCTCTGCCGACGTCGTTGACTATGGCAATGTCAGCGGCGGCCAGACGGCCATTACAGCCAACACCTTCAACGGCAATGTCAACATTGTCGCCGGGCCCGGCGTTACGCTGACCGGTACAAATTCGTACGGAATTTTCGGTAGAGCCAATGGCAGCGGCGGCGTCAGCATCACGACGTCGGGCGGCACGATCAGCGGTGGCATCACCGGCATCCTTGCGCTCGCGTTGCAAGCCTCGCCCAGTGGCGCGGATGTTCTGGTCTACAACTCATCCAATATCACGAGCGGTACCAATGGCGCCGCCGCCAACGTTGCCAATTCCGGGACGGGTGGCATCCGCGCGGGCATCCTCAACAACAATACGTCGACGCCGAACGCCGTTATCACTGGCGACGTCACGATTGAAAGCCGCGGCAGCATCACCGCGCAGTACGGCGCTGGCCTTTATGCCTTCAATTATGGTTCCGGAAATACCTCGGTGACACTGGCACCAGGTTGGTCAATCACGGCGACCGCCGCAGGAACGACCCCCATCAGCCAGGGTCTCACACAGTATGGCATTTTTGCTTTCAACTATGGCGCGGGCAGCACGCTGGTGAATGCCGGTTGGGGCACCACGATCACCTCGGGCGGCACCGGCATCAACGCCGGCAACCAGGCCACCGCGATCGCCTCCGGCAGCGGCAGCACGGTCTCCGTCTACAGCCAAGGCTTCATCTCATCTGGCGGCAGTCTCAACAATTCGGGCAGTGCGCCTTCCGCAATCCAGGCCGGCTACAACCCAGGTAATGCTGGCTTGTTCAACGCCAACGTGTTCGGCGACGTGATCGTCAATTTGGCGAGCGATGGCAACCCCTTAGGTAATCCCAACCCGACCATCCTCGCGGCCAGGGGGGCGGGTATCAACGCGTACAATTATGGCGTCGGCAATGTCACGGTTAGTGTCGGTAGCGGTGTTTCGATTCAGACGCTCGCAGCAGCGACCGCGTCAGCGGGTAACGCACCCTATGGCATTGCCACAGCGAACCATGGTCCGGGCAGCATAACCGTCACCACGTCAGGGGGGAGTTCTATCAATTCCGCCAGCGTGGGCATCAACTCGGTCAATGACTCGAACGCGATACTTGCCGCGGCCAACGCCGTAATCGCGGTAACGACGGCCGGCACGATCCATTCGGGTTCGCTGAACACCAACGGCGGTAGCCTCCCGTCGGGCATCGCCGCCGGCTTCCTCGGGGGCTCCAGTGCGGCCGCAAACCTGAATGTCAATGGTGCCGTCTTCATCAACAACGCAGCCGACATCACGGCCGATGCCGGCTTCGGCATCCAGGCCTATCACTACGGCAACGGCAACATCACGGTGAACGATGCCATCGGTGCCGATGTGACGGCGGCCTCCCATGGAATCTATGCCCACGCCGAAGGCGCGGGAACGGGTGATATCGCCGTCAACGTCTACGCCAATGTGAACATCGTTGCGGGTACGGCTTCCAGCACGGCTTACGGCATCCTAGCCTTCAGCACCAATGCGGGCAGCATATCGATCATTACGACGGCGGGAGGTACGATCGATTCGCATCTGGGGGGCGCAGGCATCAACGCCGTCAACCAGGCTACGAGCATTGCGGCGTCCGTCAATAGCTCGGTGGTTGTGACGAATGCTGCCGCTATCCATTCTGGCTCTGGCCTGACCGGGTTCGGCAATCGCCCGGCCGGAATTCTCGCTGGCTATCTCGGCGGAACAACAAACCCGTCACCCGACAATCTCGCAAACTACAACGTCAACGGCGAAGTCGTTGTCAACAACTTCGCCAACATCATTGCGGATTCGGGCGATGGCATCCGCGCCTACAACTTCGGCGTTGGCAACGTTACGGTCAACAATTTCGGAGGAACCATCACAGCACTGGGAGGTGCCAGTCCGCCGAACGGTAGTGGCATCGGTATCCTCGCGCAGACCTTCGGACCCAGCAGCGTTCACGTGACGACCTCGGCCAGCACTAGCATTACGTCCGGCAGCTCGGGCATTGCTGCTGTGAACAAGGCGATTTCTGCCGATCCGTCAAATCCTGCTGTGGTCGTGCCTGCGACATCCGAAATCTCTGTGAGAGCCTCCGGCACGATTCATTCCGGCACCATCCCGACCGCTACGGTCGCCGGCGATCCGGCGGCTGGCATCCTGGCCGGCTACAACCCGAACAATCAGAGCGTGCCCAACAATGGCGTCCATGGTGACGTGTTCGTCGACAGCCACGCCACAATCCTGGCACCGGCCGGGACCGACGGCATTCGCGCCGTCAACTACGGCGATGGCGACATCACGATAGTCGTCGAGTCCGACTCGGCTGTGATGGGCGGACGCTATGGTGTCGCCGCGCTTGGTTACAATGGTGGCAACGTCAGTATAACGAATTACGGATTGATCACGGCTTCGACTTACGCGGTCAATGCGACGACGACGCTAAGCGGAACAGCCGTTATAGACAATTTCGGACATCTGATCGGCAACGCGACCGGCTACAACGTAACCTTCACCAACGAGCTTAGTGGTGGCTGGTCCTTGAATGGATTAAGCGTGTTCTCCGGGACCAGCACGCTGGTGAATTCCGGCCTGATCGACAGCAATGGTGTGTCCGCAATTTCCGGGCTCTCGAGTATCACGAATACAGGTACGATCGAGGTGCAGTCGGGCAGCCTCACCCTCGGGACGCCGATGACAGGCGCCGGTACGGTCGTGATCTATGGCGCAACGATGGAGTTTGGTGGCGCGTCCGATGCGAATGTTCAGTTCTCGTCGGCAGCGATTGGTACGCTCGTTCTCGACGACGTCTCGCACTTCACCGGAACAGTCACCGGCTTCAGCTTCGGCGATACGATCTACCTGGCGGACATTGCGCCGGCCAACGTCAGCATTACTAACTCCGGCTCTCTCTATGTCAGCTACGGGACAGGCTCCTTTAGCCTGATTGGCAACTACGAGCCTGCGAGCTTCTCGATCGTTTCGGACGGCGGCACTGGTACTAACATCACTTGGAACCAGCAGACGCCCGCTATCATCACCGATAACTTGACCATTGTTTTTAATCCCGACCTGACGACAACGGTGTTAGGTGTGCAGGTCACGGATTCCGATGCTGCCGCTTCCTTGGACCTTATTGCATCAACCGGAGCTGCAGCATCAGGAACCAGCATAACGCCGTCGTTGAGCTCCGGCTCGTTGGTGGACATCAACAACGTCCTTGCGTCGGGCGTGACGTATCATCCTGGAAGCACTCCGCCTGCGACCGACAAGGTGATGCTCACCGTAATGGACAGCTTTGGTGCAACCGACACCGTGAATTTTGTCTTCAACCAGGCCGGCTCGGGCCCGAACATCACACTGCAGGGCACCTCCGGCAAGGACATTATTTTTGCGACCAGCAGCCAGGATGTGCTGACCGGTGGTGCCGGAGAGGATCAGTTCCATTTCGCGCCGACTTCTTCTGGGCCGACGGTGCAGCACACGATAACCGACTTTGAAGCTGGATTTGACAATCTTGACGTGCGCCTATTCAGCGGCTTTTCAGCAGCGTCAGTTCCAGGGGCAATACAGCAGCAGGGTAGCGATACGCTGATCACCCTTGACGCTCATGATACGTTGCTCCTGAAGAACGTGTTAGCCGCCAGCGTGCATGCCAGCGATTTCGTCTTGCACGCTTAATGACACGATTAGGACCTAATCCGGATGTGACAGCGGAGGAAGCCTAAAGCTCGGACGGGAGGTAACGACTATTTCAAGCTGCACTACCCAGGTGCGCTGCTCCATCCGGGTGCTCCGGTCGCGTGCGTTATGGTCCACAGGTTGCATGTCGATTCGACTGGCTCAGCGGCGTTTCTCCACCATTCGCTTTCCTTGCCGGCGCGGTGAACGCGCCGTGATGTGGGCGGCAAAGCGGGACCGAAGGTTCGTCTCGATGCAGGAGCGGGTCTCGTCGTTCGCCGGCCGACTCGCCCAGTTTGGTTGCTTGAGATCCCGATCGTCGGCCAGTGGTTGACGAGCTAGGCGGCGAAAGGCCTCGCTGACGTTGACTCCATCTGTTTGGGGTCATGGAGCGTCCAGGCGTCCGGTGAGGTGGTTGATTCGGGATAGAAAATTGTTTGGCTGATGCCTAAATCAGCGCTGTAAGTTACCGATTACCGATTGCGCCGCGTGACGCGACGAACGAGTAAAAAGTCGACGCCGTAAGATGTTGTCTTATCGAGTCTTCGCAGCATTGGCTAACATGAGAGATGTACTGGCAGAAGGGGGCTAAGCAGCCGGAAACTGCAACTCGAACGTGACGCCTTCGTTCGACGGCAACAGCCGGATCGATCCGCCGTGGCTGGTCATCACAGCCCGGACGATCGAAAGTCCCATTCCGGTGCCGCCGGTGTCGCGGCGCGTCGTGAAGAACGCATCGAAAATCTTTTCCCGGTTTGCTTCGGATATCGGCTCGCCGTCATTGCTGACGGTCATCTTGACGAAAGCCTCTTCGGCGACGGCTTCGAGCCGGACGCTCTTTGCGTTGTGGCGGATGGCATTGTCGGTCAGGTGCGACAGCACGATCAGGGCCTTTTCGCTGGACATGCCGATCGAGCGGTCGAGGCATCCGGTTGCGTCGATCGTACGTGTCGGAAAGCGGCTCTTCAATCCGCCGATCACCTGCGACAGTTCGGTGTGTTCGTTCTGCGGCGCGGTTTCGGCGCGGGCCAGTTCGCGCAACCGCTGAGTCATGGCCTCCAGGCGCCCGGTGTCGCCCAGAATGTTCGATATGAAATTCTTCTGTTCCATCCGGGTAAGATTGTCGGATTGGCTTTGCAGTGAATCCAGCAGCAATTCAGCGGCGCCCTTGATCGATGTCAGCGGCGACTTCAATTCATGGGTGAGGTGCGCCGAAAAGGTCGCGATGTAGTCCGACCGTCGCGCCAGTTGCTCGGCCATGTCGAGGAAGCTGTGCGACAATTGGGCGAACTCGCGCGTGCCGTAGTGGGCGAGGGGTTGAAATGCGTCGCGATCGCCACGACTGATGCGCGCGGCGCGATCAACCAGCTCGCGCATCGGACGGGTGATGGTTCGGGAGAAGATCAGGCCGATCAGAACGGTCGCCAGAATGACCGTAAGTCCTGCCAGAATGAACTTGCGGCGCTCCTGGTAGAAATGATCGAAGATATTGCTCGGCGTTCTCGACGTATAGATGACACCCGCCACGTGGTTGTTGACGACCACAGGCATCGCCGAAAACACGTGCACGCCGACGCCGCGGCTGATCGAGTAGATCGGCGGCGGCGGCTTGTCGGGTTTGCGAATTCGCAAGGCCGCTCGATACTGTCCCTGCATCGCCGCAGCCACTTCTTCGATATGAGCGAGCGATTGGCCGACCTCGTCGCGGCCGGCGATCACGACGCCGCGAGGATCGAGGATCCGGAATCCGGCCAGTGTGACCTTCTGTGTTTCCAGAACGATCGGCATCAGCCGCGCGCCGATCTCTATATACGCCGTCGCCGCAGGCGTGCTCGCCGGAAGCGCATTGGGCCGTCGCCGCAGCAGGTCGGCGCCGGCAGCGAGGTCGAGCCCCGGGCGGATCGGCGTTAGCTGGTCTTCCCGGTCAGGGCGGGCTTCGGACGAAATTTCTGCGCCGAGCGCGATGCCACCGGCGAGGCGAGCTTCAACTTCGCGCGCATAGACCGCCGCCAGCACGCGGCTCTGAGCGATCAGCTCAGCCTGGGTTTGATGGATGAGCTGGTTGTCGTAGAGGCGGAAGAAAAACAGTCCGACCAGAGGCAGCGTCGCCACGGAGGCGAGCACGGCGAAAATGACCAATCCCAATGACGGCCGCCATTTATCGCGTGCGCGCGGGATCATGCCTGCGGCTCGCATCGCCCGAGCTTGAACCCGACCCCGTGAATGGTTTCGATGACGTTGTCGCAGTTCACGGCGGACAGCTTGGCGCGGATATTGCGGATGTGGCTGTCGATGGTGCGGTCCGACACCTGGATGTTGAGCTGATAGGCGGCGCTCATGATCTGCTCGCGGCTGAAGACGAGCGTCGGCCGTGTCAGAAATGCCCTGAGAATTCCGAATTCGATGGCCGTCAACCGAAGCGGGGTGCCGGCAAACTTCGCGAGATGCTGGTCGGGGTCGACGGACAGCCTGCCTTGCGACAGCGCGGCCGCGGACGCCTTCGTATCCTGCCCGCGCGATGCGATGCGGCGCAGGATGACGTTCACCCTTGCCACCAGTTCGCGCGGGCTGAAGGGCTTGGTGACATAATCGTCACCGCCGATCTCCAGACCCAGCACGCGATCGATCTCGTCGTCGCGGGCGGAGAGAAAAAGGATCGGAACGTCCGAGGACCTTCTGATTTCGCGGCAGACGTCGAGGCCGTCGAATTCCGGCATGCCGATATCCAGAATGATCAGATCCGGCCTGTCGCCGGCAAAGCGGGTCAACGCTTCCTTGCCGTCGCGCGCCTCGAAGACGGTCATTCCGGCCTTCTTCAGTGCAACACGGATGACCTCGCGTATGTGCAGGTCGTCGTCAACGATGAGAATGCGGTGCGTCAAACGTCTCTCCCGGCACAATCCTGCGGTCAAACTAGCCTGTGGTCGAACTCTTCGGTTGGGCGTCCAGGGTGCGCTGGAGCCGCCAACTCCGAAAGCCCCAGGAGCGCCAGGATGCCATCTCTTTCCGTTGCTGTTCTACAAGGCAACCACGGCGGGAAACAAGGGTGGGATCGAACCCGCGAAGGGCACGGGCCCGGTCGATGGCTGGCAATGCCTGCGGTCCGAGGGAAAACAGATAGTTCATGTCGATCCACACGCCCTTGCCAGCGGCTTCGCGGCTGTGGCCGACATTGTAGTCGGCGATGACAGCCGCGAAATTGACCAGCGAGCAGATGTAGAGCGTCGCCATCAGGGTGATGAGGTTGGCGCGGATCAGCCAGTCATTCGAGCGGTTCAGAACGATGCGGGCGACGATCAGCACGAGCCCCAGCGCGACCAGTACCATCCAGATGAAAGCCGCGACGCGCCACCAGGTCAGCAGATAGATTTGAACATAGAGATCGAGACGCAAGATCGATGACAGCACCAGCAGGACATTCTGCGCCACCCATAGATAGACCAGCGGCCGGATCACCCTCGATTGCTCCGCCGGCCCACCGGGCCGCATGGCGGCCAAAACGAAGCCCGCCGCCAATAGCGCCGTGACAATGAGGGGATAGGCGCCCCGGTGCGCATATGAAGCGTAGCTGATATCGGCGGGCAAGGTCGCATTGCCCCAGAGATAGGCGACGTCCAGAACGGTTTGAACGGCGAACAGCAAGTTGAACAGGATCAGCGAACGCAAGATCGTCGCAGCACCGAAGAAGTCGTTTCGGCCCGATGACATTCTCTGCGCCAGTGTAGCCGCTTCGGCCAAGCCTGCCGGCACCTCCCGCTTACCGCTCCACCAGACGTGGATAAAGGGCCATACGACCGACAGCGTCACAGTCCAAAACAGGACGCGCCCGAGACTGACGTAAGGGGCCGTGTTGCCCGGGTTCAGCAGGCTGATCCACTTCTCGAGCAATGGATTGGCCGATATCAGCAGAAATACGAAGATGCCGCCGAGAACGATCGGAATGAACCACACGGCAAACCCGGTCTTCAGTGCCGGCAGGTTGAACGCAGCGATGGCATCGCGGAACAATCTGAACGGGCCGAGCAGGTAGAGATCGCATGACGCCGCGGCTCGCTCGCCGAGACCGTGCCGATCGCGATTGGTCGTCAGCAGCAGGCCAACGCCCAGCGCCAGCGCCATGAAGGTCAGAGACGCGGCGTTGAATTCCTCCACGGCAGGGACAAGGGCTCCCAGCAGGAGAGCGCCTGCCAGCAAGACCTGCATTCGGTTCAGGGTTGCGAGATTGGCCAGCAGCGAGCCGCAGGCCAAGGCGACCGCAAAGATGGCGGCCGATATTCCAATGCCGTGCCCGTAGAACAGCCAGTCGGCCAGCACAGCCAGCGCGAGAACAATTGCGGCTTTGACTGGAAAGATGCCTTCCTGAACGGAATCGGCATTGGGTGCCGGCGCGGTGAAATCGGCCATTATTGCGCTACCTGTTTGAACGGAAAAATTGCAAACCAGCCTCGTGCTGGCAGGCTGGCATAGCCACCAACCGTCGTTAGCTAGTCGTGTGGGAACAGGCATTCGATCAGTCGCCCCTGGTTTGCAGCCCGAACTATCCGACGCGGTTGTGCAATTGCGTGGAGCACCCTCTGCAAGAGTTCAGGATTCTTATGCAGTTTCCGTGCAGACGCGCTTATGCGCTCGCGCATGTGGGACAAGTTTGATACGGGCAATCGTCTCGTCCGTATCCGCAAGCCCCACCTCTTCATGCAAATCCTCAAGCGTATCGGCATCATCCTCGTCTGGCTCGCCGGACCGGTCTTCATTTTCGCAGCCGTCAACAAGAACGATCCCTATCTGATTGCGCTGCGGGGGCCGGGAAACATTGTTCTGGCCGCGGCGAGCATCATCGCCATCGCTATCCTTATCCGCGGCGGCTATTGGAGGCGAGGCATCGCCGGACGGTTGCTCATTCTGCTGTGGTGCCTGCCGTCGCTGGCGATGCTCGGCGCGCATACTTCGTTTGAATGGCGCAAGCGGAACGTCCTGCAGACCGATGCTACGCAGGCGCGCAGCCTTGGGCGGCACTTTATCGTTGGGTACTCGTCATTCCCGGAGGTGGCAGCTCTTGCCGAGAAGGGCCTGATCTCCGGCGTCTACATCACCAGGCACAATGTCGCGGGATCGACGGCGGCGCGTCTGAAAAACGAGATCGCGGCGCTGCAGGAAAAGCGGCGCGCGGCCGGCTTGCCGCCTCTGATCGTAGCCGCCGATCAGGAAGGCGGCATCGTATCGCATCTGGCGCCGCCCTTGACCAGATTGCCGGCGTTATCGACGCTTGCGAGCCTTGCGCCGGATATTCGCGCCGAGAAGGCAGAGGCGTTTGGGCGCGTTCACGGGCAGGAGTTGGCGGCGCTTGGCGTCAACCTGAACCTTGCGCCGGTGCTGGATTTGCGCCCCGAGATGAAGCGCAACCGGCTCGATTTCAACACGCTGATCCGCTATCGCGCGATTTCCGATGATCCGGCTGTCGTTGCCGATATAGCGCGAGCCTATGTCAGCGGGCTGGAAGCGTCAGGCGTCGGCGCGGCGGTCAAGCATTTTCCGGGGCTCGGACGCGTGCGGACCGATACCCATCATTTCAGCGCCGAACTGGATACGTCGCTCGACGAACTCGAAGCATCGGACTGGATTCCCTTCAGAAAGGTGCTGGCTGGCTCGAAAGCGCAACTGATGATCGGGCATGTGACGCTAACTTCTGTCGATCCGGCCCGTGCGGCGTCGCATTCCAAACGGGTTGTCGACGGCATCATTCGCAGGAAATGGAACTATCAGGGCGTCGTCATGACCGACGACCTCGTGATGGGGGCGATCTATCAACGCAATGTCTGCACGGCGGTGGTCGAGGCGCTCAATGCCGGCGTCGATCTGCTGCTGGTCGCCTTCGACGGCGCGCAGTTCTATCGCATCTTTACGTGCGCCGTGGTGGCGTCGGCCGAGGGAAGGCTCGACGCAGCCATGCTGGGCGCGAGCGAGGCGCGGTTGAAAGGTGCATTCCCCGCAGATTGAGGGGCGGGTGCGGGTAACCTCGTTATTGTCTCGGTCCGGAATGCGGGCTTGTGATCTTGTCGCTTGGACCACGATACGTAGTAGGCCACGCCCGTCATGATCAAAATTCCGGCGAGGCTGACCAGGACCTGCATGGCGAGCGAATCCGGGCCCGTGATCAGGACCAGATGTCCGGCAAACGATAGAAACACCCCGGCGCAAAAGACCGCCAGCCACTCCTGGCCGCATGTGATGACCGGCTGCAACACTTGCCACCGGAAGCCAGACCAGTCTCGCGGCACCATGTAGCTAAACAGAAAAGCCAGCGCGAGAAAGTGAACCACCCTATGAGGGGCAAGGTTTTCCTTGTCGTTGGGAACAAAGACGCCGTGCAGGAGATCCGGGAGGATACCGGTCTGGGGAAATTTCATTGCCACCGTCACCGCCAGGGCAAGGAGCAGGTACAGCCACGCTGCGGCGCGCAGGACGGGGAGATTCTGAAGCGTATGCAGGGTGCGCATCTGATCAGCGCCGCTCAGGGCAAGCCAGGCGCCGAGCACAAACAGGAGTTGCCAGCAGAACGGGTTGAGATTCCAGCGTCCATCCGGAAACGAAGACAGATTCCAGTCGAATTGACAGGCTGCGAGGTATAGAACAATCGAACCCGCCATCGTGGCGTTCGGCCGGCGGACGATGCCATACAGAACGAGCGGGAAGACCGCCATCAACACGATGAAAAGCTGCAGCACATCGAGGTTCAGCGGCTTGGCCTGCAGCAGGAGGCCGTGAATCAGCGTCCGGATCGTATGGTCGACGATTCCCGTGACG
This sequence comes from Bradyrhizobium sp. AZCC 2176, assembly GCF_036924645.1. Taxonomy (NCBI): domain Bacteria; kingdom Pseudomonadati; phylum Pseudomonadota; class Alphaproteobacteria; order Hyphomicrobiales; family Nitrobacteraceae; genus Bradyrhizobium; species Bradyrhizobium sp. AZCC 2176. Next base: position 4,369,773 of record NZ_JAZHRX010000001.1, read on the forward strand.
TTGAACTCGCCGATAAGTGCCGGCGCGGCGGATTGGCGCGCGACATATCCGATCAGATCGATATAGATCACGAATAGGACGATATAGGCGGCGTAAAGCTGCCACAGCCGCCTGAAGATACGCGTTGCCGTCACGACGAAACCGCGCTCCAGTATCATCCTTCCATAGAGGATGGCGGCAGTATAGCCGCCGACGAACACGAACAGGTCGGTGGCGCCGCTGAATCCAAAGTTGCGCATGGTCAGTAGGCTGACCACATTGTGCGGGACGTGATCCAGAAAAAGAAACCAGGCCGCGACACCAAGCAGCAGACAGAGTCGGAGATCGCCTTCGCGCGCAGCGAGTTCAGCCTTCATTGACGGATGCATTGTGGGTTAAGAACTTTGCAAGTCGGAGGAATCGAATCGCGAATCTAGCGCGACTGTCCGCACCGTCGGAATAGACTTTGCGTGAAGAATAATTAATCAAGCTCTCGGGGATTCAAGCCTGCTGAACAATCACAATGTTTTGAGGGAATAGCGCGGCGCGGCCGAACGTGGTTACGCCCGCTCGTGTTTGCGCAAGTCGCGGATGTGATCGAACTGGTTGGCTTGCAGATCGGCGCCCCTCGTGCCGATGTCGGGCAGGGCCGCCTCGCTAAGAATCTCGTCTGTGATGTCCTCGACCGAGCAATCTGCAATTTCGTGAATGAAACTGATATTGCCGTATTCACCCGATGCGACCCGGGAGATGACCTCGCGCCTTGTGATTTCCGGGTCGACGATAGCTTCGCGACCGCGGCGGCCATAGTCGATCATCACGACGAAATACTGCATGCTGGCGATCTGACCTCTTCCCGTGCGTCGGGATCGATGATGGCAGTATTTCTGAAAATCGGAAAACAGTCAAGTAAAAATTCGGAAAAACGGAAGTTGTTGTGCCGTGATGACGATGCGACTGTTGCAGATGCCGAATCAGTTGATTCGGTAATCGCAACGGCGATTGCTATTTGTCTGGCGTGCGTCCGCCCGTCGCCCTTGTCGCCTTGCGTGCCCGGGCCGCCGCCTTGTTACGCAATCGCTCGATCTGGCCCCTGGGCAGGGTGACGCAGATCTCGCCGATCCATTCCAGCTTTACGCCGGCGATCGGCTTGGCGTTGAAGCTCGTGAGGTTGACCGAGGTCGGAGATTTTCCGCGCTCGATTGTCTTCAGATAGCGCTCGCCGGTCTTCAGGCGCACAGCGGCTTCCTCGCCGTAGAAGCTCGACAGCGGATGACGCTGTTCGCGATAGACTACAATAACGTCGCCATTCTCGTACTTCGGCAGCATGGAATCGCCGGCAACCTCGAAGGCGATGGTTTCTTCGGCGATCGGGAAGGGCAGTTCGACTTCGCCGAGGCCTTCCGGCGGCACCTGTTCGTGCTCCGGCTCGATCGAGGCGCCGGCGCCGACGCGGCCCATGATCGGCACCGAGTTCAACTCGAGATATTCGATGATCGGCGCGATTTCGGACGCCTTGATCAGGCGTATCCCGGACAGGATCTCGGAAACCGCGCCAGGGCGAACGCCCATCGCGGTGGCCAATCCACCCTTGGTCTTGCCCGGCTTCTCCAGTCCGCGTTCGATCAACCTGATGTCCAGCATGGTCAGACCTTTCCGAATTTCAGAAACGATAGCAGTTCCGATTATCCGAAATCAAGCTTGACTTTTATTTCGGAATATCAGAAATTGATTGCCGACGTCGGGCGGCGTTGACAACCGCAAGGACAACAAAATGGAACTGTCGAACTGGGCGCCCGAGCACTCGGACGCACTGCGGGAATTTGTTGCCAAAGGCCTGTCCTATTCGGAGGCCGCGCAAGCGATCAATTCACGATTCAATACGTCCTACTCCCGCAGTGCTGCGCTCGGGCGCGCCCGGCGCCTGGGGCTGACGGCGGACGATCGCCGGAAGCCGTCGATGCCCACGGAGCCTGCAGAGTTGCGCGAAATCGGCGAGGCTCGCGTCAGCGCTTTCAGCGCGTCTGCGCTCCCCTGGCCGACGGCGCCGGTGTTCAAGGAGATCAGGCCGGTCAAGCTGCGCTGCGCAGCGATCGAGCCGCGGCATCTCTCCCTGATCGAGCTGGAGCGCGGCGATTGCCGCTATCCCTACGGCGGCGACCAGGAGAGCGAGGCGATCACCTTCTGCGGTCATCCGCGCCGGCCGAGTTCGAGTTACTGCACGCCGCATTTTCATTTGAGCCGCAATCCGGTCGAGATGGCCGATTGTCCGGCGAGCACCGGTGGTGGAGACGGCATGAAGAACGTTGCTGTCGCGTGCGTCGCCGACATGCTGAAACGGCTGCCGCGCCGCCATCGGATCGCCCATCTGCGTGCGCTGATCGGTCTTCAGCCAGACGGCTGCGATTGTCGGGACGAATTATCCGAATTGCTGCGTGACGAGATGTCGGGCGCATCAATCGAATAGATTTGGCCGTCACAACCGAATTCCACCGCTTCAAGGAGTCCATCGGATGCCGAGAACCAAACGCCGAAAGCCGCACAATCCCGCCATGGCACATGACCGAAGATCCCGCGATCTGTTGCGCAATGCCGAAGTCGCAACCGTCGAGGTTGACAATCCCTTGGCATTGGAGCCCGGCGATAAGATCGTTGCCCTGCGTTCGATCCGCAACGATCCGCTCGCTCGCCTGCATTCCCACCGCCAGATCGACGAGGCGCAATATCAGGCCGGGCGCGCGTTCCAGAGTGATTGGGAGAAGGCCGAGCGCGGACCGCGCGCGGTCGATCCGACCCGGGAGTATGTCGATGGCGGGCAGAGCCGCGAACCGATCACCGAGGGCCAACGCAAGGCCGTGCTGCGGTTGAACCGGGCCGAACGCGAACTCGGCGCGGACGGCTCGGCGCTGGTGCATGACGTACTGGTCCAGGGGCTGACCATGGAGCAGGTCGGCCAGCGGAGAGGCCTGTGTACAAAACGCTGGAGCGACTATTTTTCAAGGCGATTCCGCGAATGCCTCGACCGGCTGGCGCTGTTGTATGGGTTCGCGACGGAGCACCCGGTCCCCGTCAAAACCCTCCCGCGCTGAATCGCAGCGGCTGCACTACGTCGTAGGCAGCCTTGCTCAGCGGCACCGCGTAGTCGACGGTCAAGGCGCCGAACGGCGAGGCCCAGGTCAGGCCTGCGCCGATCGACGAGCGCACGACATTCCTGTTGGCGACCTGAAGCGACGCCGTCGATCCGCTGTAGCGAAATACGCTGCCGGCATCGACGAAGGCCGTGGCCCTGAGACCGTATTCGTTGGGTACGCCCGGGATTGCGCTCTGCAGTTCGGCGGTCGTTGCCCAAAACGCGCTGCCGCCGACATTATCCATCGTGGTGCCCGGCGTCAGGTCGCGCGGGCCGAATCCGTTAGGGGCAAATCCACGCACCATGGTCGGCCCGCCGAAGAAATTGTTCATCAGCGGCACCTGCTGGCCGCCCCAACCGGTGACGTAGCCGCCCTGGGCGCGAACCATGCCAACGAGGTCGCTGTTGATCGATCTGTAGTAGCGCACGTCTTCCGTCGTCTTCAGAAATTTCACATCGCCGCCAAGTCCCGCGAGATCCTGGCTGAGCTGCGACCTGATCCCGCTGGTCGGGCTCTTTGTATTGTCCAGCGTGCTGTAGGTCGTCGTGCTGCCGGGGGCAGAGACCCAGGTCGGGCCGGCGGCCGCCGCCTGCCGGACGGCCAGCGAAGGTGTCAGGCCCGAGTTGTTCGGCGAAAGCGTGATGTTCTGATTGTAGATCGAGTAGCGCCACTGCACGCCGAGTTGCTCGTTGATCGGCGTGCCCAGCTGCAGCCTCGCACCGTAGGTGGTTGTGCCGTAGGATTGATAGCTGTTGGCGTCGCTTTGGCGGCCGAACAGTTCGATCCCCGCCGCGACCTTGGTACCGAGAAAATAGGGTTCGGACGCGGCCAGGTTGATCCCGCGCGCATATTGGCCGTAGGTGAAGGCCGCCTGGACGTTCTTGCCCGTGCCATAGAGATTACGGTCGCCAACCTTTACCTCGACGAGTGCGCCATCAGTGGTCGAGTAACCGCCGGCGACGTTGAAATCGCCGGTCGCCTGGTCAACTGCCTCGACATCGAGGATGACATGATCCGGGGCCGAGCCCGGCCTGTTCGATATCTTCACCGTTTTGAAGTAGTTCAAATTCTTCAGGCGCCGTTCGGCCCGGTCGATCAGCGTCTTGTTGTAGGCATCGCCTTCCGCGATGTCGAATTCGCGTCGGATCACGTAATCGCGAGTGCGTGTGTTGCCATGGATCTCGATCCGCTCCACATAGGTTCGGGGTCCCTGTTCGATCACGAAGGCGACGTCGATACGTTGCGCGGCGGCATCGCGCGTGAGGTGAGGGGTCGCCTGGGCAAAGGGATGGCCGAGCTTTGCCATTTCGATCGCCAGCAGCTCGGTAGTCTTGTCCAGGGCGTTACCGTCGAATACCGCGCCCGGATGCGCGGTAGGGAGGGCGCGAAGCTTGTCGCAATCCATGCCCGCGACATTGCAGGCGACGCTGACTTCCCGGAATTGATAGAGCGGGCCTTCGTCAATTGCGAAGCTCAGCGTAAAACCCTTCGCCGCCGGATCGTACTCGGCCTTGGCCGATGACACGTTGACATCGGCATAACCCTTGCTGCGGTAGTAAAGCCGAAGCTGTTCCTGGTCTTGTGCGATGCGGTCAGGATCGTAGACGTCACCGCCGGTCAGAAAACTCAGCATATGCGTGGCGGAGGTTTTGATCACGGCGCTGAGTTGCCGTTTGCCGAAGGCCTTGTTGCCGGTGAAATCGATCTGCCGCACCGGCGTTTTGGTTCCCTCTGTGACTGCGTAGACGAGATCGACGCGGCCATTGCCACGGTCGATGATTTGCGGATCGACGCGGACTTCGGAGCGGCCGACACGCCGGTATGTCTCGATGATGCGGCCGACGTCGGCTTGCACCGTGGTGCGTTGCAGCGACCCGCGCGGCTTTGCTTCGACGGCGGCTGCAAGATCGGTGTCCTTGACCTTCTTGTTGCCTTCGAATGCGACGCGGTCGAGCACAGGCGCTTCGGACAGATGCACCACCAGCCGGTCGCCGACGCGTTCGATGGAAACCTTGTCGAACAGACCCGTTGCAATCAGCGCCTTCAACGCCGCATCACGCGCGGCGTCGTCGAAATGTCCGTCGGGGCCTGCATGAAAGTAGGAGCGCACCGTCTCGGCGTCGACGCGGCGATTGCCCTCGACGGTGACCGATCCTTGCGACGGCGGTGCGGTTTCGGCGACGACAGGTGTCGCGAAAACCAATCCGAGGGCGCCGGCAAGCCGGCAAGCCGATCGCCGGTGTTGCGTGATGCGTCTAATCTCTTTGATCCCCACGTCCGGCGGGGCTCCTGTTGATCGCCTGAGATCGAATTGCGCGGGCGGGGCGAAAAAATGTCTGGGATAAGGTGAGTTGCGGGCGAGGTGCTCGCGACGGGCCACAATTTGGACGTCTTCTCTTAATGCGGATTTTCTCAGAATTGTCGCAATGCACGCTTCATGCTTCACCATCAAGAGAGCTCAAGACGCTCGCGCACCGAACAGCGCATGCGTCTAAGCTTGCAGGAGCATCACATGCGTTATGCAGCTTTCGTTGCCGCCGCGCTCATACTGATCCAGCCGGCGCAGGCAGAGAAGACGCCGGAAGTCGATACGCGCGCCTCGCTCGGCGTCGTCCAGCAATGGATTTATAACTACCGGGCCAAGCCGGACTATGCGCATGTCCCGGCGGCCGTACGCGTGCTGTTTCATGCGCAGACATTCAAGGAGCCGGAGAACGCCGGAATCTATCTCGGCTTTGTCGCGGGTGCGATTGGCTCGAACCCGGCCAAGGCCGAGCAGCTCATTGCCAGTTTCTTTCCGGTCCGACCGGAAGACGAATGGGTGATCGTCCGTGCCATCGCCTATTCGGGCCTGCCCGACTGGAGAAACGTTCTGCGCCGGGTGGCACCACGAATGCCGGGGCGGCGGGTCATGATCGACGCCTACCTCGCGGGCAAGCTGCCGACCTTGACCGACATCCCGCTGGAGGAAGTAAAGCCCGGCATGATGGACAAGCTGCGCGGGGCATTCACCAAGAATCCCTTCGCCAAGGACGAGCGCAAGCTGAACACGACGCTGACGTTTGCGAGCAACCAGGATTTGCTCGATACCCTGTGGGGCTACTATTTTGCCACCGGCTCGCATGTGCCGATCCAGCGCATCATCCAGATGCTGCCGTGGAGCAAGAGCCGCGACACGGTCGACAAGCTGACGGTCGGAAGCATGGCGCGCTACACATTGGCAAGCTATGCGATCCGCGATGCCAGCTTGCGCCAATATCTCCGCAGCGAACTTGCCAGACAGCCGGTGGCGGTCAAGGCACCGCTCGCCGAGGTGGTTGAGGCGGCAGACACGGTGCAGATTGCAGCGCTCCGCAAGGATGCGCTCGCCGCCGTGGATGAACTCAAGACCAGGGGCTCCGATAGCCGCCGCGATCTCAGCTTCTGGGGCCAGGTCGGGGTGGGCGCGGTGGCGCTCGGTTGTGTCTCTGCGGCTGCGTTAGGGCAGGTCGCGGTCGGCATTCCCTGCGTGATCGGCGGTTCGGCCTCGCAGGGATTGCTGTCGTTCTGGGAAAAGCAGCAGTAATAGACAAACCACCGCCGCGGCTCATTCCAGCCCGGCGCGGCGAAAGCCTTCGAGATAATGTTCGCGATCAGCGTCCAGCTTCCACGGTAACTGCGTCGCGATCCAGGCGAGCGAAATATCAGGCTGCGTCCGCCGCAACTCGTGGAGCGCGGTCCGGGCGAGTTCGATCTGGCCGGTCATGCCGGCCGCGACCGTCAGCACCCGGTAGGCGCCGGTGAGGTCGCCGCGCTGGCGAGTCGCTTCCTGCGCCAGTGCAATCGCTTCCTGATAGTTTCTTCCGACGAACTGGGCGTAGGCCGCAACGCCGTAATAGATCGCGGAAGAGGGATCGCGCGGGCTCTGGCGGATGGCGCGCTGCGTCGCCGCATAGGCGTCCGTCCACCGCCCGGTATAGGACAGCGCCAAGGCATAGTATCCCTGCGCCAGCGAGAAGTTCGGGTTGAGCTGGAGCGCCAGTTCGAACTCGGCCAGGGAACGGTCGAGCCGGCGTGTGGAGAAATACACGCTGCCAAGCGCCGTGTGGGCCCAGGCATCCTCGCTGTCGGCGGTAATCGCCGCCAATGCCGCCTGCTCGGCGACGGGTGCTGCAGTTGCAAGATCGGTCCAGCCCAGATGCACGCCGAACATATGGTTGGTCGCGAACAGGGCCAGCGCCTGGCCGTAATCCGGATCGATCGCAATCGCGCGCTCCAGCAGCGCCTGCGCGGCGAGGCTGTCAGGCTTTGTCACCCGCCAATGATGCGACAACGCGCGCATCACCAGATCCCACGCGTCCACGCTGTTGGGCGGCTTGCGCCGGCTGCGAAAGTTCTCCGCCGCGTAGATCTGCGGCTCGATCGCGGTGACGATGGCGTCGGTGATCTCGTCCTGCACGGCAAAGACGTCGGTCAGGTCGCGGTCGTAACGCTCCGCCCAGATATGACTGCCCGTTGCGGTGTCGTTGAGCTGGGCCGTGATGCGCACGCGATGGCCACTCCTTCTCACACTGCCTTCGACCACGTAGCGTACGCCGAGCTCGGCGGCAATCTGCTTCATCTGGACCGGCTTTCCCTTGTAGGTGAACGACGAGTTGCGCGCGATCACGAAGAACCAGCGCAATTTCGACAGCGCGGTGATGATGTCTTCGCTGATTCCGTCGGAGAAATACTCCTGCTCACGGTCGCCGCTCATATTGTCGAACGGCAATACGGCTATCGCCGGCCGGTCGGGCAGCGTTAGTCCCGGACGCGGTTGTTCTGTTTCCACCTGCAAAGCAGCCTGTGCATCGCATGGCCCGTTCACGGCGCCGACGAAGCGAATCCCCTTGCGTGGAATAGTGCGAATGAGCCGCTGTTCCTTGCCGTTGTCGCCGATCGCGTTTCGAGCGGCGTTGATCCGGCTGTCCAGCGTCGAGTCCGAGACGATCCGTCCTCCCCACACCAGCGCAATGAGATCATCCCGGCTGACGACGCGGTCGCGGTATTTCAACAGGTGAACCAGCAAGTCGAACACTTGCGGCTGCATCGCAATCATCTCGCCGCCACGGCGCAGCTCTCGAAGATCGGTGTCGAGGATGTAATTGTCGAAGTTGAATTTCACGTGCCCCATCGCATTTTTTCTCAAGAAACAATCAAGTCCGTCTCATGATGAGATCAAGCGTCAGGCAAAGTCCTGGTGCCATTCTCCGTGCATCCTGCCAAAATCGGGAGTTGCAACCTATTTCCCGTAGCGGAGTCATATCATGACGGAAACCCAAGCCATCGGCCGGGCGATGCCCGGCAATCCAATACTAAGATTCACTGCATTTCTGTTCGGCGGTGTGGCCTATCTCACATTTCTGTTGACGATTCTGTACGCTATCGGCTTCGTATCGGGGCTCATCGTGCTGAAGGCGATCGATACCGGCGCGAAATCGGGGATGTTCGAAGCAATTGCCGTCAATCTCGCGCTGATGTCGTTGTTTGCCATTCAACATAGCGTCATGGCGCGTATATTATTCAAACACTGGTGGAGGCAGTTTATTCCAAGGTCTGTCGAGCGCAGCACCTATGTGCTGTGCGCAAGCCTGACGCTTCTGTTGCTGTTCTGGCAATGGCGGCCGATGCCGGCCGTCTCTGGAACGTCCAGGAGCCGGAAATGGCCATGATGATCGCCACACTGTCGTTCATTGGTTGGGTGATCGTGTTCACGAGCACCTTCCTGATCAATCATTTCGAACTGTTCGGATTACATCAGGTCGCCAACAATCTCGTCGGCCGCGAGATGCCGGCGCCCGTCTTCCGGACGCCGCTCTTCTACCGTTTTGTCCGGCACCCGATCTATCTCGGCTTCATCATCGCCTTCTGGGCGGCTCCGACGATGAGCGCCGGGCATTGTTGTTCGCGGCGGTGACCACGGCCTACATCTTCGTCGGTATAGCGCTCGAAGAGCGCGATCTCGTCGGCATGTTCGGCGACGAATATCGCCGTTATCGGAAGCGCGTTTCCATGCTATTCCCCCGGCGCGGGCCGGCCTGATCACTTCTCAATTAAGGAGGCAGAAATGATGAAGCATACCGGAAGCTGTTTTTGCGGTGCGGTCGAGGTCCAGGTCACGGGTGCGCCGGAAGGAATGGGTTATTGCCATTGCCGTTCCTGCCGTTCGTGGTCCGGCGGGCCGGTGAACGCGTTCAGCCTTTGGAAGCCGGAAGCGGTGCGGATAACGGCCGGGGCGCAACATGTCGCGACGTTCGAGAAGACCCCGATGAGCCAGCGAAAGTACTGCGCGGAGTGCGGTGGTCATCTGATGACTAATCATCCGACGCTCGGACTGGTCGATGTCTTTGCCGCAACCCTTCCGACGCTCCCCTTCACGCCCGGCGTGCACGTCAATTACGCCGAGACGGTGCTGCCGATGCGGGATGGGCTGCCCAAGCTGAAGGATTTCCCCGCCGAGCTTGGCGGCTCCGGTGAGATGATCGCCGAGTAGGAAAGAGGGCTTCTACAGCCGCAACGCGCAGCGAACATCGTTGGTGGTGTCAGTTCAGCGATAAGGCGCCGCTCGCCTGCCGGACCAGACCGGGGGGCGGGCGGCGTCTTTTTGGGGGACCGTGCAGTCGTGTCCGGGCCTGCAGCGCGGAGGGTAATACCGCAGCCCCGCGTGCGGTGCTTAAGAGCTATGTCAGCGACAGGTCCCGCCCTGCAAAATCGGGGTTTGGCGTTGCCCGGCTGGTTCCGGTAAGAAAAGCCTTGAAGCTGCCTGTCGTGGCGAGAGCCTTCGTTTCGCCAGGCAGAATAACAAGAGGAAATGCCGGAGATGACTGCCAGACCGCAATTGCCGGAGCGAACGCCGCGCGGAGTGGGTGAACCGACTGCGCTGAATGGCCTGCTGGTCGTTGACTTCACCCGGGTCGTTGCCGGCCCGGCCTGCACGCAAACGCTGGCCGATTTCGGCGCCGAAGTGATCAAGATCGAAAACCCCGACGGGGGCGACGATACCCGCCATTATGAACATGCGGACATCGGCGGCGAGAGCGCGGCCTTCCTCAGCCTCAATCGCAACAAGCGCGGCATTGCGCTCGATTTCAACAATCCCGCGGCGCTCGAAGTCGCGCGCGCACTGATCGCGAAAGCGGATGTCGTCGTGGAGAATTTCTCCGGCGGCGTGATGAAGAAGTTCGGGCTCGACTATGCGTCCGTCGCGCCGACCAATCCGAAGCTGATCTATTGCTCAATCTCGGCCTATGGCCGCAACGGCGAGTTCGCCTTGCGTCCGGGTTTCGATCCGATCACGCAAGCCGAAAGCGGCTTCATGTCGCTGAACGGCTTTCCGGATGGCGAGCCGGTGCGGACCGGTCCGCCGATCGTCGACATGGCGACAGGCATGTCGGCGTGCAACGCGATCCTGTTGGCCCTGATCGCCCGCGACCGGCTGGGCCGCGGCCAGCAGGTCGAGGTCGCGCTAATCGACACCGCCGTGTCGATGACCGGGTTCTACGGCATGGCCTACCTGATCAGCGGCGCGAATCCGGGCCGCTTCGGAAATTCGCCGAACGGCTCGCCCACGGTCGGCGTCTATCAGGCATCCGATGGGCCGCTTTACATGGCCTGCGCCAACGACCGCCTGTACCGCCGACTCGTGGTGGACGTGCTCGATCGGCCGGACCTCGTCACCGATCCCGAGTTCGCCCACAGGAAAAACCGAACCGCCAACAAGGAAAAGCTGCGCGCCATCATCGCCGGTATCTTTGCCAGCGACAGCCTTGAGCACTGGATGGCAAAGATGAAGAAGGCCAACATACCGGTCGGCTATCTGCGCACCGTAGAGGAAGGTTTCAACGCGCCGGAAGTGCGCGACCGCCATCGTCTCAGCCGGATTCCGCATCCGACTGCGGGCACCGTCCCCAATATTGAAACGCCGCTGCACATGAGCTTGACGCCAACCGTCGATCCCGTGGCGGCGCCGCTGCTCGGCGAGCACACTAGGGAAGTGCTCCGAAAGACCCTCGGCTATGATGAGCGGCGTATCGCAGGGCTGGCCGAGGCGGGGGCTTTCGGGAACGGCGGGCAATACGGCCTGAGCGGCGCTGATCAGGTTTGATGATTTGCGCCGGCCGCGATGATAGGGTTTCTGGTAGCTTCGCAGGATTCTCCACCCAGATGCATCTTGCAAACGAATAACATCCCTGCGTTTGCATGAGGCCTAACCTGTTTCAAAGCGGTAGCTTTTCTCGTTTATCTACGGCTAATGTGCCGCCAAACGGGAGAGAAGCAGCATGAATGAGGGGACCCCCATACGGCCGTCGAGGAATGTCGAACTCGGCGCCAGCGGTGAAGAATTCCAGAATCTCCACGAATTCATCCGAAAAGCCCGCTCCCGACTCAACCAGAATGCATGGGACTATATCGTTGGCGCCTCGGAGACCGAGACCACCATGCGTCGCAACCGCATAGCGCTCGACGAGATTGCATTCCGGCCCCGTGTGCTGAGGAACGTCGCCCAGGTCGACGCCTCTACCGAGGTCTTCGGTCGCCGGCTGCGTTTGCCTGTCATGATTGCGCCGGTTGGCGCGCTCGAGATTTTCGATCCAAATTCAGGCGCCGCTGTCGCGCGCGGCGCGGGGCAGTTCGGCGCCGCTCACATGTTGAGTTCGGTGTCCGAGCCGGGGCTTGAGGGCACCGCCAAGGCCGCACCCGATGCGTTGCGCATCTACCAGCTCTATGTCCGTGGCGACGACGCCTTTGTCGAAGATATTGTCAGCCGCACCGTCGACAACGGTTATGCCGCTTTCTGCCTGACGGTCGATACCGCGCATTACAGCCGGCGCGAGCGTGATATCGCCAAGCGGTATGTCCGCGAAAGCCGTATCCGGGCCACCGGGGGCGACTTCCAGAAGGGGCTGGAATGGCGGACCGTGAAGCTGATCAAGGACAAGTATAAAATTCCGCTGGTGATCAAGGGGATTGCGACGGCGGAAGACGCAGCGATCGCGCTCGATCATGGCGTGGATTGGATCTATGTGTCGAACCATGGCGGCCGCCAACTCGACCATGGACGAGGGGCGATGCACGTCTTGCCGGAAATCGTCAACGCCGTTGCCGGCCGTGCCAGGATCATGGTCGACGGTTCGTTCTGTCGCGGCACCGACATCGTGAAGGCGATTGCCTCGGGCGCCGATCTGGTCGGCATCGGCCGCCTGCAATGCTGGGCACTCGCGGCCGCAGGCGAAGCCGGCATCACGCGGATGCTGGAACTGTTGGAAGATGAGGTTATCCGCTGTCTCGGGCTGCTCGGCGTCACCCGCCTTGCCGAACTCGACAAGTCTTACCTGCATGCGGCGACCGCGACGAATCCGCCGAGCGTGTTCAGCGCCTTTCCGTTGCTGGATATCGAGCCCTATCGCTATTGAGAAGGGGCGGCCGCGCCGGTCGTTCGCCTGAAGCCAGCCCTGTCATTTCCGGAGTTAATCGCTCGTCAGGGAACCTGAACGGGCATCTCCGCATTATCTGGTGCGCCAAGGATGGCGCCGCCCAAACACGAGTCTAATCTCCATGGTCAAGTAGTCGCAGGCGAATGGCAGAAAATCCCTTCGCTCAATTCAGCCTCGAGAAAGCAATCGATCTTCGCTGGACGTTGCGGGATATTCAGGCTCGCCGGCTGAAAATGTCGCCGGTGAGCGAGGAAGATCTGAGGACATTGACAGGCCTCGGCCTGGTCGAAGTGCGCGACGAAGGCCTCGTGCTGACGCCGGCCGGAACGGCCGTACTGAACGGGTCGTGATCAGCGCGTCTTCAGGAAGCTCTCACCGGAGTCGCAAGGTGTGCAGCGGTAGGTCAACACGTCGTAATGCTGGTCGCGCGGCTCGATCATCGCCAGCCGCATCTGCGCACCGCATTTCATGCAAGGCATTTCTATGCTGGTTTGAAACCGCGTGCAGGTTGGCGTCGGCCGAAACGTTTGCAGCATTTTATCCCCATGTCCCAAGAGAGACTTAAAACCAGAGACGCCACGCCACCGACAGTCGAACCTGACCGAATCACTATGCCACACTGTTGCCACCATTGGAATCGGGCACCGCACCCGTAGGGCTACGGGCCGCGGGGAAGGAAATCATTCCTTAGGCCATTCGTCGGGCTTTGGGCCGGCCGGCTGCCGATGGCCGACGAGGTCCATGCGCCGGCGGGCCTCGGTCCAATACGCCGCAGACGCAGCCGGGAATTGTGCTAACCTGCCAAAGTCGACATTGGAGAAGCGACCATGACTGAACCGAAACTCGAAGTCCCGGCCGAGCTGCGCGATCTGGCCGAGAAAACCATCGATCAGGCGGAAAAAGCGTTCGGCATGTTCTTCGATGCCGCCGGCAAATCCATGACGTCGATGCCCGGCGCGGGTACGGAAATTTCCAAGCAGGCGCTATCGTTTACCGAGCAAAATATGAAGGCTGCGTTCGAGCATGCTCGAAAGCTGGTTCACGCGACTGACCTTCAGGAAGCCATGCGGATCCAGTCTGAATTCCTGCGCAGCCAGTTCACCAACGCCGGCGAACATATGCGTCAGATCACCGGCGGCGTCATATCGGCCGCAAAAGATTCGACGAAAGGCAAATTCTGAGGACGCGCGCTAACGGCGGCGTGCGATCGCGACACCGAACAGAAAGGCGACGAACAAGCTGGCCAGCGGCGCTTCGCGGGTAATCGCGCTGATGGTCGCGAGCGGCATTCCCGGCCGCCGTGCCGCCGCAATCGCGTCGCTGAGACGACCGACCGCGATTTGCAGCGCGGCAGACACTTCCGTCAGCGTTCGCGAAACATCGGTTGCCGTGTCGATGGCGCGTTCCGCCATACCGGGCTGTGATGGCTCTGATGGTTCGAAGTTCACGTTCTGTTACTCGGTCGCTCGGCATTTGCCGGCAACGGCTGATGTCCTGACAATACGCAGGCAGGATATTTGTTCCAGGAGTCATCTGTTCCCGAGTCATCGCTGTTGGATCGATGAGGGAACTTTCGTCGTCGTCGGGGTTTATTTTCGTCAGAGAAAATCACTGCGGATTTTCAAATGGCGAGGCATTTGGCGGAAGATCGTTTGAATCGACGTGGTGGCGCGCCGTTGAAGGTTGCGATTGCGGTCGCGGTTCTCGGCGTACTCGGTATGCTGATCGTCGACCATGGGCCATGGAACAGGCCGAAGGTACAGCCGGCCTTTATGGCGAGTTATAGCTCCACGGGCGAGGCTGCCCGGGCAGCCGGTGCACAGGTGATGCCGACCGAACAGAAGCTGCAGGTGGAGCCGGAGCCACCCGTGCCAAAGCCCGTTCACCCGGTTAACCCTACGCCGCCGTAGAGCGCACGTTCGACTCGTCGGGCAAATCACCGGCATAACGGCATCATCACAGAAATTCGCGGGCTTCGAACGAGCGCGTCAGCGCACGCTGACGAATGCAGCCCAGCACGCAGCCAACCCTGCAGCCACCAGCACGAGCAGAGGATTGTCGCAAAACGGGCTGCCATATTGGCACATCGCTACACCCGGCGAGCCGATCTCGTGACGGCCCGCTGCATAGAACACGCCCGACAGAATCGCGAGCACGGCAGCAACGAAAAACATTCGACAGCCTCCTTGCGCTCTGTTGGGCCGTGGGTTGCGCCATCCATGGCCCAACGATTTCGTTTCGATGTCGCAGTGCTCAATCTGAATCTGGTTTGCTCCGGTACTTGACGCGTCGGGCAAATCAGGTGCACATTGACACCATCACCGATATTGTAGAGCCCGCGCCGGAAACGGTGGCGGGCTTTTCATTTCACAAAACAATCGGAGGTCGGTTTCAATTTGTCGAAACCACTTCGTCGAATTTTCTGCAATTCTTTGACCACTCGAAAACAATTTGACATGTCGGGCAAATCACCGGCATAACGCCATCATCGCGAAAATTGCAAAGCCCGCACGGAGAAATCCGTCGCGGGCTTTCTGTTTGGAATCTTTGAATTCGCTGAAGGCAAGCAGTGTATTACCCGTGACTGGTCCCGGTGCCGCGAGACCGCCTATGTCAGCCGCGAAGCCGGCTCTAGCGGCAGCCATCTCGCCGATCCCGATATGAGTGTCGCGAGTCCCAAGAAGGACGGCGCAAACTGGAAGGTGTGCGCAACTCATCTGAGCTGAGGCTGATCAGGCCTCCGGAGCGCAGCAGTTGTTGATCTAGGACAAGCACTTGGCCTCGGTAGGACCGATACAGCCGCGGCTTCGCGGCGATGATCTCTAATCTCGTGGTGTCGTTCTCTGCGCCAAACAAGGTTTTGAAAAACCTAGCGTGGAATATCAAGCGATGACCAGAATGCAGGCTGCGGATGTCAGAGCCATCGTCGTCGAGACTCTGGCCGAACAACAGAGGATTGGTCGAGACGATATCGATGCAATGGTTCTCAAAGCCGTCGCGACGACATTGACTTCTTTCGGAATGGACGAAGATGATCGCAAGGAGCTTCGTGCCGATTTTCAGCACTTGCGGCGTTGGCGCAGAGGCGTCGAGCAAGTACAGAGCTATATGTTCAGGGCAGTCATCACGGTGATGATAACAGGCTTTGTCGTGGCCGTGTGGCTCGGCATCAAGGCGTCGCTAGGAAAGTGATCGGCTGACGTGTCGGATCCGGTCGCCTTCACCGGTATCATTCCGTCAATTCACACTTTCAATGCGAGCTATTTTTGTTGTGTTGGGAAGGCATTGCGGACATCGGCTTCGGTTGCGCCTGATGCGAGCTACGGACGCGTGCGCGCCTGAATGGGTGGTGCCAACAACTTCATCCGCGCGAGCTATCGTCTGTTCAGCCCCAGGAAGCCCCGGGCCTGGCCGCATACGCCTTATGGCGCAAGGACATAAAATAACCGCGCGTCGGTCGCGTACCTCAAATTGCTCCATTCGCCGGTGGTCTCGGTGGCCACCGGCCTTTTTTGCCTTTTTGGGACCAGCGTCCTGTGGCGGAGTAGCCATGCTTCCCATGCGCCTTGATCATTGGCGGTCAGGCGGTAGACTGACAAAGCTCGGGCGGCGCAAGCAACGGAGCAGGCGAGGAAACATATGGCTGGAGGCGACGGAAAGCTGGATGCAGGTTCGTCCGCGGGGCCGGGTGCGGACAGCTATGTAGCCATGGTCGCGCGTGCCAAGGCGCTGATTCCGCAATTGCGCGATCGTGCTTCAAAGACCGAAGAGCTTCGGCGATTGCCGCCGGAGACTGAGCGTGATTTGCATGATGCCGGCTTGTTCCGGATCGTGCAACCCAAACGCGTTGGAGGCGCCGAGCTTGACTATGTCGCGTTGGTCGATTGCGCCGATGCGCTGGGGCAGGCGGATGCTTCCGTGGCGTGGAACTTCGCCAATCTTGCCAGCCATCACTGGATGCTGGGCATGTTTGACCGGCAGGCGCAGGACGCCGTCTGGAGCAGGAATGCCGATGCGTTGATCGCGTCGTCCTTCATCTTTCCAGCCGGCCGCGCGAGAAAGGTGGGTGGTGGATATCTCCTTCGTGGTCACTGGCCGTTCTCCTCGGGCGTCGAGTCCTGCGACTGGAACATGCTTGCCGGTGTGGTGTCATCGGACGACGAGGCTGACGGCATCGAATACCGGATATTCCTGCTCAACAAAAGCGAGTACAGGATCAACGACACCTGGAATGCGACGGGACTGTGCGGCACCGGATCGAACGACGTATGGGTCGAGGATACCCTTGTTGCGGAGAAAATGACTGTCGCGGTCAGCGAGCTGACCGGCGGACCGACGCCGGGAAGCATGATCAACCCAAACGCGCTGTACGCGCTGCCGGTATTCACTCTCTTTCCTTATGTGTTATCGGGGGTCGGGCTGGGTAATGCGCAAGCTTGTCTGAATGATTACGTCGAATTCGCGCGGCACCGCGCGTCGACCTACAATCGTGCCAAACTCAGCGACCTGCAGACGACCCAAATCAAGATCGCGGAGGCCTCCGCCAAGATCGACGCGGCCCGCCTCGTCATGCGCACGAACTGTATCGAGGCGATGGATGATGCAAAGCGTGGCCATATTCCGGATCTTGCGCGCAAGACGCGACTTCGGCGGGACGGCGCTTTTTCGGTGAACCTCTGCACCGAAGCCGTGTCACTGTTGTTCGCGGCAAGCGGTGCACGCAGCCTGTTCACCTCAGGCGCGCTGCAGCGGCAGTTCCGCGACGCCCACGCGGTGAATTCGCACCTCGCATTCAATTTTGATGCGGCGGGAACCAATTATGGACGCGTGGCGCTTGGCCTGCCGTCCGAAAACCTGACGCTCTGAGGCCTGGCGGATGTCTGACGCACCCAAACATCCGGCCGATCCGGCCAATGAACTTGCCAGCGACAATTCGGCGATCGATCCGCGAGATTTTCGCAAGGCACTTGGCACGTTCGCCACCGGCGTCACCATCGTAACGGCGATGGCGGCGGATGGAAGGCCGTATGGCGTGACCTGCAACTCCTTTGCCTCGGTGTCGCTCAATCCGCCGCTGGTCTTGTGGAGTCTCGGGATGTTTTCTCAGGGACTCACGATCTTCCAGAATGCCAGCCATTTCACGGTCAATGTTCTCGGAGCTTCCCAGCAAGCACTGGCGTCGCAGTTTGCAAGATCGTCGGACGACAAGTTCGCCGGCGTGAACTGGAAGCCGGGGCTTGGCAACGCGCCGGTGTTGACCGACAGCGTCGCCAATTTCCAATGCCGTGCGGCCAATCGGTACTACGGCGGCGACCATATCATCTTCCTGGGCGCCGTCGAAGCCTACGCTTACAATCGACAGGAACCGCTGCTGTTTGCGCACGGCGGCTTCGGCCGATTCACTGCCGGAGATGGCAACGCGTCCTCGTGAGCGGGTCCCTCGCGGTTCTGCGGCAGACCTGCAGTTTTATTTCCTTGCCATCTCCGCGCGATACCAGTCGCCAATCTCGCTGGCTGTCATCAGTGCAACGCCGTCGTGACCGAGCACATAGTCGAGCAGTGCCTCCAGGTACTTGATGCGATGCGGCACGCCCGTGATGTAGGGGTGAATCGAGATTGCCATGATCCGCGCGTTCGATGCGCCTTCGAGATATAGTCGGTCGAACTGATCGGTGCAGCGTTTCAGAAACTGCTCCGAAGGTAGATGCTGCAACGCATGGATGACAATGTCGTTGGTTTCGACCGAATAGGGGATCGTCGTGATGGTTCCGTGAGGCGTGGCGATGTCCTGCGGCAGATCGTCGATCACCCAGTCAGCGAGGAACTCGATGCCGTTGAGGCGGAGCAAATCAAGGGTTTCTTCGGTCTCCGTGAGGCCGGGACTTTCCCATGACCGTGGCGGCTTCCCTGCAAATTTCGCAATTGTCTCGACCGAGCGCTGGATGGCTTCCGCCTGGTTCTCGACCTTGTGCATCGGGCCCTGCACGAAGCCGTGGCCCATGAATTCGAATCCGGCTTCGAGCGCGGCGGATGCGACGCGCGGGTAGGCGTTGCAGACATTGGCATTGAGCGCCAACGTCACCGGCATTTTGCGATCGGTCAGCGCCTTGAACTGACGCCAGAAGCCGGCGCGCATCCCATATTCATGCCATGACCAGTTCGGCACGTCGGGCAGTAGCGGCTGCCCCATCGGCGGGCTCAGCACCGTGCGAGGCATGGCGTTTTCGATCCGCCATTCTTCGACATTGAGGATAACCCACACCGCAAGCTTCTTGCCGCCGGGAAGCGTCAGCTTCGGTCGGTCGACTTGTGCTTGATAGGGGATGCGATCGCTCAATGCCACGGCAAGCTCTTCTCGAGTAAACGGGTCATTCGGCAGCCTTGGAAGTACTGGATACGCCTGCATTGACCCGAGGCATGACCTTTTCCGCCATCAGGATCATCGACTGCCGCCCGAGTTCGCGATCCTTCCAATCCTTGCCGGCATAGAGCAGCGTGCCGAAAGGCCCGGTCTCGTCCTGAAAAGCTAGCAGTTGATCCGCCACGCTTTCCGGCGTGCCATGAATGATCAGCTTGTCGCAGATCGATTCCAGCGTCACCTCGTCGTCGGGCTGATCGCGGCGCGTTTTGAACAATTCGATGCGACCACCGCGCTTCAGCTTGGTGAACAGCGAGCGATAGTAATAGACATAGGGCCCGTTTGGATCAGTAGCGTAGGCCTTCGCAGTTGCCGCGTCCTTGGCGACGAACACGCTCTTGGCAACGCGCCAATTTGCTGTATCCGCAGGACGGCCGGCGCGTTCGCATCCCTCGACATATTTCGGCCAGTGGCTTTTCACCCAGGCCGGCATCAGGAAGTTTGCCGAGATCGGCTCCCAGCCGCGTGCGGCGGCTTCCGTCACGCCCTTTGAGAACGGCGCCACCGCAGTGACCACAATCGGCGGGTGCGGCCGTTGCAGTGGGCGCGGAATGAAGCCCTGGCCGACATCTTCGATCAGGGTCTTCTGAACCGATATGTTCCAGAATTGGCCTTGCAGATTATAGGGCGGCTCGCTGGCCCAAATCTGAAGCACCTGATTGATCGCTTCCAGGAACATGGCATTCCTGTCCGCCTCGAGATTGCCGAACACTTCCGCGTCCGACAGCAGGCCACCGGGGCTGATGCCGAAGATCAGGCGTCCGTCGAGCATATGATCGAGCATCGCGATCGAGGCTGCAATCGCCGCCGGATGAGCGTTAGGCATGTTGACGGTGCCGGTGCCAAGCTTGATCTGCCTGGTCGCCGCCGCGAGCCACGCGATGAAAGCGACGCAAGAAGTGATATTCTCGGCCCTGTCGGTGACGTGCTCGCCGACATAGGCTTCGCTGAAGCCGAGTTCATCGGCTAGCAGGAAAGCCTCGCGGTCCTCCTTGAGCGAAAGCCGCCAATCCTTGTCGACAGGATGGATTGGCATCGTAAAGAATCCAAGCTTCATGGTCTGCTCTTCCACGTAAAGGCAGGCTTTTTGTTTGGCACAAAACGTGCGTCGTTCGCCGCTCGAAAACAAGCTCAAAGTCGAAATAATCACTCCGACAACAACTTGACCTTTGGCGTTCCCGGCCGTCTAATCCCGCGAAAATACCGATAGTGTTGGCCGGGGAGGTCACGCCGAAAATGAAAGCCCCGGCTTTCGCTTACGCCCGCGCGACCAGCGTCGCGAATGCGCTGGAATTGCTGACCGCGCATGGCGAAAAGGCCAAGGTGTTGTCTGGTGGCCAGAGCCTGCTGCCGGCGATGAATCTGCGCTTGCTCGCTCCCGAACTCATTATCGATATCGGCGAGTTGGCCGAGTTACGTGGCGTTGTGGTGAAGGGTGGCCTCATCACCATCGGTGCGCTGACACGCCACGTCGATCTCTTGAGATCTCCGGAAATAGCAGCCCATGCTCCCTTGCTGACGGATGCGGTCGCCCACGTTGCTCATCCTGCGATCCGCAATCGCGGCACCATCGGGGGAAGCCTTGCGCACGCAGACCCGGCTTCTGAACTTCCGGCCTGCATGCTCACGCTTGGCGCTACCATCATTGCGCACGGGCCGAGTGGCGAGCGGCGGATTCCGGCAAGCGAATTCTTCGCCGGCATCTACGAAACGGCGCTTGAGCCGCAGGAACTGCTAGTCGCCGTTGAACTACCCGTGCCTCCCAAAAAATCGGTTTATTTCTTTCATGAGTTCGCCCGTCGCCATGGCGACTACGCAATCGTCGGCCTCGCAGCGCAAGCCCTCGTCAAGGATGGGCAGATTGCTGATCTTCGCCTCGGTTTCTTTGCCGTCGGTGATCGCCCGTTGTTAGCCAGATCTGCCGGCAAACTGGTCGATGTCGCCATTACGTCTACGGTACTGTCGGAGGCGTGTTCCGCATTGGATCAAGAACTCGACCCGCTGGAGGACCAACAGGCGACAGCCGATATGCGTCGGCATCTGGCCAAGGTCCTGATGGCGCGTTGCGTATCCTCGCTACTTGATCGCCCTGGTCTCCGCGCGGGAGCATTAGCGTGACGACAGCCGTTGCGATTTCGCTTGTTGTCAATGGTGAGCATTTCGAAGCGAATGTACTGCCGCGCCTGAATTTGGCGGATTTTCTTCGTGAGCATCTTAAGCTGACCGGCACGCATGTCGGTTGCGAACACGGGGTCTGCGGAGCATGCACAGTCCGCGTCAATGGCGATATCGTCCGTTCCTGCCTGCTGCTTGCAGTGCAGGCGCACAATGCGACGGTTGAGACGATCGAGGGGGTCTCCGACAGCGGCGAGATTGCCGATTTGCAGTCCGCATTCCGAGAACGTAACGCACTGCAATGCGGCTTCTGCACGCCGGGAATGCTGATGGCGGCGCAGGATCTGCTGAAGCAATTGCCGTGTCCGGACCGAGAACAGATTCGCACACATCTTTCCGGCAACTATTGCCGCTGTACAGGCTATCAGGCAATCGTCGACGCGATCGAGGCCACAACGCGTGTGCGCGCCGGACGCTTGCCATGACCTCGAAACAGGCAAATCCTGAAACGCTTTCTGCGCTGGACCGTCCGAACTCTTATATCGGCAAGACTGTGCCGCGGCCGAACCTCGAGCGGCTGATGCAGGGACGCGGGCTCTATGTCAGCGATATCGAGCTGCCGCGCATGGCGCATGTCGCGTTCGTCCGCTCGCCGCATGCGCATGCGAAGATCAATGGCGTCGACGCCTCGGTGGCCAGGCGGATGCCGGGAGTGATCGCCGTCGTTTCAGGCAAGGAACTCTCCGCCGTCATCACGCCGTGGGTCGGCGTCCTCTCGCATTTGAAGGGCCTCAAATCCGCCCCGCAGAGCGCCATCGCGGTTGATCGCGTGTGCTGGCAGGGTGAAGCGGTCGCAGCCGTGGTGGCCAGCAATCGCGCCCAGGCCGAGGACGCAGCGGAGCTTGTCTCGGTCGATTATGAGGAACTCGAGGCCGTAACGGACATGTGCACCGCGCTTGATCCGGCCACAGCTGTGATCCACGACTCGCTCGGCGACAACCTGGCCTTTGAGCGCAATTACGATGCGGGCGCCGTCGATCAGGCCTTCGCCGAATCCGACGAGGTGGTGGAGGCGGAGTTCGTTTTCGGACGGCACACCGGCGTGACACTCGAACCGCGCGCGGTAGTAGCCGACTGGAATGTCGCAGAAGAGAGGCTGACCATCTATCAAGGCACGCAGGCGCCGCATATGGTGCAAAATATTGCAGCGCTGCATCTCGGTTTGAAGGAATCGCAGGTCCGCGTGGTCTGTAAGGATGTCGGCGGCTCCTTTGGCGTCAAGGTTCACATTTATGCTGACGAGATGGCGACTTACGCACTGTCCAAACTCCTGCGGCGTCCGGTCAAATTCGTCGCCGACCGGGTCGAGAGCTTCAATACCGATATTCATGCTCGCGACCATCGCTGCAAGGCAAAGATCGGCGTCAGGCGCGATGGCTCTATCACTGCATTCGAGATCGACGATTTGACGGGTATCGGGCCCTATTCGATGTATCCGCGCACCAGTGCGATCGAGGCTAATCAGGTCGTCAATCTCGTCGGCGGCCCCTATGCGACCCGGCATTATCGCGCCCGGGCCCGCGTCGTGTTCCAGAACAAGAACGTGATGTGTCAGTACCGCGCCGTTGGCCATCCGATCGCCTGCTCGGTGACGGAGGGCCTGGTTGACCTGGCGGCCATGAAGATCGGTATGGACCCGGTCGAAATTCGCCGTCGCAATCTGATCGCCGATGATGCTTATCCCTGTGCTTCGCCGTCAGGTTTGCGCTTCGAGCAATTGTCGCACCATGCTGCGCTCGCCAAGCTCGTCAAAATGATGGACTACGACGCGCTGCGCGCCGAGCAGGCCGCCTTGCGAGCGAAGAACATCCATCGCGGCGTTGGCATCGCTAGTTTCATCGAGGTCACCAATCCCAGCGCGGCATTTTATGGCGTCGGCGGTGCGAAGATATCCTCGCAGGATGGCGTCGCGGTGCGGCTCGACGCGCAGGGGTCTGTGATCTGTCAAACAAGTATCACCGAGCAGGGACAGGGATCGGAATCGCTTACCGCACAGATCGTCGGAAGCGTGCTTGGCGTTTCGATGGATCGGGTCCGCGTGATCCTGGGCGACACCGACAATACGCCGTATGGCGGAGGCACCTGGGCCTCGCGCGGCGCTGGTATCGGTGGGGAGGCCGCGCTTCAAGCTACCAAGATACTGCGCAAGAACATTCTCGACGTCGCGGCCGCCGTTCTGCAATCGGCGTCGGGGGAACTCGACATTGTAAACAATGGCGTCGTGAACGCCGTCGATGGTGCCCCGCGGATTGAGTTGAGCGAGCTCGCGCGCATTGTCTATTTCCGTCCCGACACGCTGCCGCCGGGCATTCAGCCCGAGTTCATGGCTACCAGGCACTTTGTCCCGCGCGAATACCCCTTCGCTTTCACCAATGGCGTTCAGGCCTCCTGGCTGGAGGTCGATACCGATGCCGGCTTTGTGAAGCTGTTGAAGCATTGGGTGGTCGAGGATTGCGGCACTATCATCAATCCACAACTGGTCGATGAGCAGATCAGGGGAGGCGTGGTACAGGGTCTTGGCGCCGCGCTATTCGAGAAATGCGTGTATGACGAACGCGGCCAGCTCACCAACGCTAACATGGCCGATTATCTGGTTCCGATGTCCGGTGAAATGCCTGACATCGATGTCGGGCATGTGGTGTCGCCTACCTTGGAATCGGAACTGGGTGCGAAAGGTGCGGGCGAGGCCGGCACGGCGGGTGCGGCAGCGGCGGTAACCAACGCGGTCAATGACGCACTCAGGCCGTTTGGAGCAATCATCACGGAAATTCCTCTGACGCCTCAGGTTGTCCTGACCGCCTTGGGACGTATCTAGTACGAAGTTCGAAGGACGGTGGCTGCCGCCGTTCGCGCTATTCGGCCGCCGCGTTCGCAATCGCGCCCGCCTGCCGGTTGGTAACGACAACCTTGATCGCATCTTCGACGCGCTCGCGGGCGTATCGCAGCGCAGTCGGCAGGTCGGCCAGAGAAAACGTGTGGGTGTGAATCTTTGTCGCATCAAATCGCTTTTCCGCCATCAGCGCCATGGCGCGGTGGGTGGCGCTACGGCCTTCGCCGCGAATTCCGAAAGCATAGATATTGTTCTTCACGAGATGCGCGAGATCCATCGTGACTGGATCGTGCGGAAACGCAGCGAGGCAGATTTTCCCGCCGCGGTTGGTCATGTGAATGGCCTGGTTGATCGTTGCCTCGCTGCCGGCACACTCAACCACATAGTCGGCGCCGATGCCGCCGGTGAGTTGCCTAACCACTTCAACCGCGTCTTCGTCGTTAATATTGACGACACGGTCGGCACCGAGCTCCCGGCCGATCGAAAGCCGCTTGTTGCGCGTTCCCGTCAAGATCACCGGGCTGGCGCCGAGCGCCTTGGCAACGGCCACCGCGAGTAGCCCGATCGGACCCGGGCCGATTACCACGACGCTCTCGCCGGCTACCAACCCTCCCAACTCCGTCAGCCCATACATCGAGGTCCCCGCGGTAACGACGAGCGTCGCCTCGGCGTCGCTCATGGTGTCGGGCACCCGCGCTAGTGTGTTGATGTGATTGACCGCGTATTCGGCAAAGCCGCCGTCCGTGGTGAAGCCGTTCGCGCGATGGCCCTTCTCCGGCTTCCCGTAATTCAGACATGACGTATACATGCCTTGACGACAGCGCTTGCACTGGCCGCAGCCGGCGTGGATCTCCACGCTGATCCGCTCGCCGATCTCGAATTCGTCGACGTCGGGCCCGAGCGCGGCGACCGTGCCCATATACTCGTGGCCCGGTGTGAAATTCCTGTTGAAGGGCAGGCCGCCTTCAATGCTGGCCGGCGATCCCGAATGAATGATTTCGAGATCGGTGGCGCAGATCGCGACTGCATCGATCCGGATCAGGACTTCGGCGCGTGAAGGTACGGGTACCGGCTTCTCCCGCAGCAGGAGCTGATCTGGATCGCCGAGCACCCAGGCTCTCATCCGGTCAGGAATCGGAAGATCGGGCGACGTCTTCACGCCTGAAGGTTGGTACATGGGCGTCTCCTCTCGTGCCGGATGCTACCGGAAATCGCCGGCCGGCGAAATTGCGGATGTCGTCGGCGTCGCTCAAGTTTGCTGCATAGCAAAAACGCTCTGTCGCAAAACCTTCATACGCGGCCTATACTTGCACACGGGTTGGTGATGAGATCGTCAATTGCCGCCCTTGACCGGAGTGAACCATGAAGACCGTCCGTTTTGTTCTTGCCTTGCTCGCGCTGTCACCGATAGCGCCCTGGCAATCCGCCAAAGCGGCCGATGTCATCTGCTACAATTGCCCGCCGGAATGGGCGGACTGGGCCTCGATGCTCAAGGCGATCAAGACCGACCTCAACTACGATATCCCGCACGATAACAAAAATTCCGGCCAGGCGCTGGCTCAGATTCTCGCCGAGAAAAACAATCCTGTCGGCGACATCGGTTATTTCGGCGTGACCTTCGGCATGAAGGCCAAGGCGCAGGATGCGCTCGAGCCTTACAAGCCGGCGAAATGGGACCAGGTCCCTGTCGGCCTGAAGGATGCCGACGGATACTGGACCACGATCCACTCCGGCACGCTTGGCCTGTTCGTGAACAAGGACGCGCTCGCCGGCAAGCCGGTGCCGGCCTGCTGGAAGGATCTGCTGAAGCCCGGCTATAAGGGCATGGTCGGCTATCTCGATCCGTCATCGGCCGCGGTCGGGTATGTCGGCGCGGTCGCGATCAATCTGGCGCTTGGCGGCTCCGAGACGAATTTCGATCCCGCGATCAATTTCTTCAAGGATCTACGCAAGAACGATCCGATCGTTCCCAAGCAGACTTCGTACGCCCGCGTGGTCTCCGGCGAAATGCCGATCCTGTTCGACTATGATTTTAACGCCTATCGCGCGAAATATTCAGAAAAGGGCAATTTCGAATTCGTGATCCCCTGCGAGGGATCGGTGGTGTTTCCCTACGTCGTCGGCCTCGTCAAGAACGCGCCCGACAAGGAAAAAGCCAAGAAGGTGCTGGACTATCTCTTGTCCGATAAAGGGCAGGCGATCTGGACCAATGCCTATCTGCGCCCGGCACGGCCGATCGAACTTCCCGAAGCCGTAAAGAACAAGTTCCTGCCTGACGGCGATTACGCCCGCGCCAAGAACGTTGACTGGGGACGGATGGAAAACATGCAAAAAGGCTTTGTCGACCGCTATCTCGCCGAGGTCCGCTGAGGCAATATGGCGCCTCTCGCCGGGGCGCTATCTTCTGATGTCACATAGGTCTTTTGTCTGGTTGTGCCTGCTGCCGCTTATGGCGGTGACCGCGGCATTTTTCCTGTTGCCGATGGCGCGGCTCGTTATAACCGGGGCAGGCGGACCGCAGGGGCTCGCGGGATATCTCGCAATCCTGACCGAGCCGCGTTACCGTGCGACGCTTGTCAACACCGTCCTGCTTGCCGCCGCGACCACCATTGTGACCCTGGTCGTGGCGACGATCGCCGGGATGTTCCTGCAGCGGCATCGTTTCCCCGGCCGCGCCGTTTTGATTGCGATGCTGACCTTTCCACTGGCGTTTCCCGGCGTCGTGGTCGGCTTCTTGATCATTCTCCTCGCCGGACGACAGGGCCTGATCGGCGATTTCTCCAACCGCCTGTTTGGCGAGAAGCTGGTCTTTGCCTATTCGATCTACGGGCTGTTTCTCGGATACCTCTATTTCTCCATCCCACGCGTCATTCTCACCATCATGGCTGCGGTGCAGAAGCTCGATGTCGGCTTGGAAGAAGCCGCGCGCTCGCTCGGCGCGGGCCCCTGGGCGGTGCAGCGCGACGTCGTCCTGCCGGCGCTGGCGCCGGCCTTCGTTGCCTCCGGCGCGATTGCCTTTGCAACTGCCATGGGTGCGTTCGGGACCGCGTTTACGTTGGCGACGAACATCGATGTGCTGCCGATGTTGATCTATACCGAGTTCACGCTGGCCGCGAATTTCGCGACGTCGGCCGCGCTGTCGGTCGGGCTTGGCATCATCACATGGTTCATTCTCGCGCTTGCCCGCTCCTTCAGCGGAAGTGCCGTCGCGGCGGCTGGATGAGACCATGCGCGATCGCCTGATCTTCACCGGCCAGTTCATCTTCACCCTGCTGGTGGCCGGATTCCTGGTGGTGCCCGCGATCCTGTCGATCTCCGCCGGCGTCACGGTGAGCTACTTTCGCGGCATCCAGTCCGGCGTGACCCTGCAATGGGTCGTGCAGGTGTGGGAGCTCTATGCCGGCACCATCCTGCTGTCCTTCGTGGTCGCATTTGCGACACTTGCGGTAACGCTCGCCGCTGGCGTTCCAGCCGCCTATGCCCTGCATGTGCGGGGAGGGCGCCTGTCGCGGATCGTCGAGGAGATCATCACCCTGCCGTTGGCGATCCCTGGCCTGGCTATCGCGCTGGCACTGCTGTTGACCTACGGAGGCTTCGGCGATTTTCGCCGCTCCTGGCTATTCATTCTGACAGGCCACGTCATCTTCACCATGCCCTTCATGGTGCGATCGGTCATGGCCGTGTTCGCGACCGTCGACATCAAAACGCTGGACGAGGGGGCTGCGTCGCTCGGCGCACCGCCGTGGCGGCGCTTCCGCGACGTGATCGTGCCCAACGCCGTGCCGGGAATATTGGCGGGCAGCCTGATGGTGGTTACGCTGTCGCTCGGTGAATTCAACCTGACCTGGATGCTGCACACGCCGTTGACCAAGACGCTGCCGATCGGACTAGCGGACAGCTATGCCTCGATGCGGCTGGAAGTGGCCTCGGCCTATACGCTGATCTTCTTCGTGATGATCATTCCGCTGCTGGTGGCTATGCAATTGTTTGCCGAGAAGGAAGCGAAGAGATGAGTGCGCGGGCCGGACACGGCGCTTCGGCGCGTATCGAGGCCTGCGGCAAGACCTTTGCCGACGGTACGCGCGCGCTCGAACCTGCAACGCTTGATATCGCCCGAGGTGAAACGCTGGTGCTGCTCGGCCCCTCCGGCTGCGGCAAAACCACCATGCTGCGCATCATCGCGGGTCTCGAAGTACCCGATTCCGGCGGCAGGGTAATGTTCGATGGCAAGGACATGACGGCGGTGCCGATCGAACGGCGCAATGTCGGCATGGTGTTCCAGTCCTACGCACTTTTTCCCAACATGACCGTATCGGACAATATCGGCTATGGCCTGAAGATCCGCGGGATACCGGCCAAGGAGCGGGCGGCACGCGTCGCCGAACTGGTGGCGCTGACCAATATCTCCGGGCTTGAGAACCGCCGCATCGACCAGCTTTCCGGCGGGCAGCGTCAGCGCGTCGCGCTGGCGCGCGCGGTAGCGATCCGGCCGGGCATCCTGTTGCTCGACGAGCCGCTGACGGCGCTGGATGCTGCGTTGCGCGACCGGTTGCGCGGCGAATTGAACCGCCTGCTGCGTGCGCTGGGCATCACCACGATTTATGTGACCCACGATCAATCCGAGGCCATGGAGCTCGGCGATCGTGTCGTCGTCATGCAGAAGGGGGCGATTGCCCAGATCGGCACGCCGCGCGAAATCTACTTCACGCCGCGAAGTCGCTTCGTCGCGGAATTCATTGGCGCTGCGAATATTGTCGAAGCGGCCATCGAGGGCGGTCATCTCGTGTTACCGGGCGGACGGCAGCCGATTCACTGCGACGTGGACATGCCGGCGGCGGTTGCGATGATCCGCCCCGAAACTATTCGCGTGACTTCAGCCGAAAGTGCGTCGCTTTCGGGCATTATCGACAGCGTCAGCTTCATTGGCGACCGGCAACGGTTGGTCATCAGCGGCGCATCCAATAGATTGCTTACCGTCGACGCGCCGAATACCGTTCACGCCAAGGCCGGCGAACGGATCGGGCTATCGATTTCGCGGGACGCTGTCCGTTTGTTGCCGCCTGAAAACTGAGAAGGTGAATGTCGTCAAAGCCGGTTCATATCGCCCAGATTTCCGACCTGCATATCAAGCCGCCGGGATCGCTGGCCTATGGCCGGGTCGATACCGCCAAGGCGCTCGAACGTTGCGTCGCGGCGCTGAACGAATTCGATCCGGCGCCCGATTTTGT
Organism: Bradyrhizobium sp. AZCC 2176; assembly: GCF_036924645.1. Taxonomy (NCBI): domain Bacteria; kingdom Pseudomonadati; phylum Pseudomonadota; class Alphaproteobacteria; order Hyphomicrobiales; family Nitrobacteraceae; genus Bradyrhizobium; species Bradyrhizobium sp. AZCC 2176. The sequence goes on from NZ_JAZHRX010000001.1 coordinate 4,398,986, forward strand.
GGTCATCTCAGGCGATCTCGCCGACACGCCGGCGGCTGAGGAATATCAATATCTCAAGCGGCTGCTGGCGCCGCTTAAACTTCCATTCGCCGGTGTTCCCGGCAATCACGATTCGCGCGAGTTGATGCGGGCTGCGTTTCCTTCCGCTTCGTATGCCTTCGTATCCGGACCGCTCAATCAGAAGATCGAGATCGCCGGGCTCGATCTGCTGTTGCTGGATTCAAGCGTGCCTCGAAAGCCGCATGGCGAACTCGGAGAGACTACGCTGCAATGGCTTGACGCTACCCTGGCTTCGCCGCCCGACCGGCCGGCACTTCTGTTCCTGCACCATCCCCCGTTCAAGGCGGGTATATGGCATATGGACAGCCAGAATCTCCTCAACGCAGACGAACTCGCGCCCATCGTGCGCCATCATCCGCGCGTGCAATTGATCGCAACCGGGCACGTCCATCGTGCGACACTGACCATGTTTGCGGGCGTGCCGACCACGATCTGCCCGGCCCCGAATCATGCGGTCGATCTCGACCTTGCTGAGCTGCGCGAACCCTCCTTCAAGGTCGAGCCGCCGGCTTTCCATCTCCATACGTGGTTTCCAGGCGAGGGGTTCGGCACCGTCGTTACCCATCAAGTCCCCATTGGCACCTTCGACGGTCCGCATCCGTTCTTTGGCCCGGACGGAAAGCTGCTGTAGCCGCCTGCCCGCCTCCTGCTGATCGATACTGGATTCGCGGCCGGGCCGTTTCACGGTCCGGGACCGATTGCAAAGTGGAGAGTTCGAGCGCAAGCTTTCCCCAAGAAATAGCGGCTCCGATCAAGCAAACTGGTCGCTGATATGTTTTGGGGAGCACGAATGCGCCTGATCCATTTGCTGATTCCAGTGTTCGCGCTGCTCGCAAGCTACCAGGCGATCGCCCAGGCGAACTATCCGGACCGGCCCATCAAGATGATCGTGCCGCTGGCCGCGGCAAGTGCGGTCGATGTCGCCGCGCGGATCGTCACCCAGAAGATGGCTGACAATATGGGTCAGCAGATCGTGATTCTCAACCAGCCGGGCGCGTCGGGGCTGATGGGGGCCGAGGCCGTCGCCCGCGCCGAACCGGACGGCTACACGATTGGCGGGTTCAACGACAGCATCATGACCATGGTGCCGAACCTGCAGTCCAAGATGCGCTGGGACATCCTCAGGGATTTCGAGCCGGTGTCGCTGGTCGCGACGGTAGAGTGGGGGCTGGTTGCCAACAATCAAGCCAGCTTCAAGAGCGCAGCGGACCTGATCGCGGCCGCGAAGGCGGCGCCCGGCAAGGTCGATTATGGCTCGGGCGGGCCGGGAAGCCCGCAGCATCTGGCGATGGCGATGTTCGCGTCGGCTGCCGGCATATCGCTGACGCATGTGCCCTACAAGGGCGCCACCCAAGCCGCAACTGACATTGCTGCAGGCCAGATTCCCGTCGGCTTCCAGGGCCTGGGCACGGTCGCAACGCTCGTGCGTGGTGGTCAACTCAGACTGATCGCGGTGACTACCGAGAAGAGATTGTCGCAATTCCCTGATGTGCCGACTGTCTCGGAATCCGGTCTGCCCGGCTTCTTCTTCAACTCATGGTTCACAATTCTCGCCCCAGCCAATACCCCGAAGGATATTATTGCCCGCCTGAACGCCGAGGTGCTGAAGGCTGTCGGCGATCCCGATGTGCGCCGCAAGCTCGAAGAGCTGGGCTTCGCTGTGCGCGGCAACTCGGCGGAGGAGCTGCGCGCCATGACGCGCGATCAGCTTGCGAAGTATGAGCGCGTGATCAAGGAAATGGGAATCGCCAAGGAGTAGCCGCCGGCAAGCATATTGGACTTCATATGCTTTGCCCGAATTCTTCGCTGAAATAACCTGCTGGCGGCGCAGATTGGAACGGCCGGCAAGATCGCAGATCCTGCTGGCTTTTTGCTGCAAGCCTGCCCCGCGGGCTGCGCCGACAGTGCGATCCGGCCATGTTTCTGCCGCTATGAGGGGCATTGGTCCTATTTTCCGCCGCCAAATCGACGCGCTGGGGCGCTTTCCGGTTGAAAAGCCGGCCCGCGTTGATTACGGAAGGGCTGCCATCCCGTGTTCCCAGGAGTTGACTGGCGTGCCTCAACAAAGGACGGGTGAAGCTCACGGATTCTCGAGCAGCAAACTGTCGGTCTTGCGCAAGCACCCGATTTTTGCCGATCTCGAGCCAGAGGCGTTCGAGCAGCTCTGCCGTTACGCCAAACACTCCACGCTGAAGCGGGGCGCCACGCTGTTTTCCAAAGGGGATCCCGGCCACAGCCTTTACGCGGTCATTTCGGGTACGGTGAAGATGAGCATTTCCTCGCCGGATGGCCGCAACGCGATCCTGAACATCGTCGGACCCGGGGAAATTTTTGGCGAGATCGCGCTGCTCGACGGAAGAGCCCGCTCCGCCGACGCCATTGCAAACAGCACTTGCGAACTCTTCGTCATCGACCGGCGCGAATTCATCCCCTTTGTGAAAGCGCAACCGGCGCTGGCGATGAAATTCATCGAATTGCTCTGCGAGCGGCTGCGATGGACCAGCGATCAGGTCGAGCAGATCATCCTGCAGAACCTGCCCGGACGGCTCGCCAGCGCGCTGCTTCGCCTGTCCGAAAAGCACACGTCGGCGTCGCAGGGCCGAACCATCGCGATCACCCAGCAGGAGATCAGCGAGATGGTCGGCATGACCCGGGAGAGTATCAACAAGCAGTTGCGTGCCTGGGCAGGTCGCGATTGGGTGCGCCTCGAGCACGGTGCCATCGTCGTGCTGAACGCCGAGATGCTTCGTGAGATGGCGGAGGCGGGGTCCGGCCACGAGGGCGAATAGGGATCTGCGGCGGCCGCAGTCCGTAACTTCACGTGGCACCCCAGCATCTATGAAGCGCGCTAAGCCGAGAACGACGGGATGGCGGCAGGCTGGCCGCAACGTTCACATATCAAACACTGCGACCGCGCGGATCGGCGAAGCCGTCCCGCCGCGCCACTTCATCGGCAGGCCGATGAAGATGAACTGGCCGCGCCCGAGCAGCGCTTCGAGATTGCACAGGCTCTCGATATGGGTGATGTCGAGGTCGAGGCAGGCCTTGTGGACGAGAGCATTCACCTTGCCCTCAGGTCCCGGCCGCATCGAATCGATACCGAAATGCACGACGCCCTGCTGCGCCAGCCACTCGGTGGCGGCGACGTTCACGCCGGAATTGTCGCTCGAATATTCCTTGTGGGGGAATGTTCTCGCGTGGTGACCGGTGCAGAGCAGCACGGTGCCGCCCTTCGGCACCGGCAGGCCGGCCTTCGCCACCGCCGTCTCGAGGTCGGCAGGCGTGATCTCGGCGCGCGGTGCAATGTGGCGCAGGTCGATGCAGATGCCCGGCACGATGCATTTCTCCAGCGGATACTCATCGATGGGTATGCCGCTTTTGCCGAAATGTCTGGGCGCGTCGATATGGGTGCCGGCGTGGTCCACCATGGAGATGAACATCGACGCTAGCCCGTGCACATTTCCGGACTCGGCAAAGGATTCTTCGTGGGTCTTCCAGACGCCGTGCATGACCGGAGGGTGGCCGGGATAGCTCGGCGTGCGATGATAGAGCTCCCGGCTGAGGTCGACGATCTTCACGCAAAGTCTCCCCGCCGCGAACTGCGGCGCCTGTTCTAGAACCCGAACGCCCTCGGCAGCGCCAGCGACAGCCAGGGAACGTAGGTCACGATCATCAGCACCGTAAACATCACGTAATAGAATGGCCAGATGCCGCGCATCACCTCATCGACCGAAACCTTGCCGATGGCGCAGCCGACGAACAGCGTCGTCCCCACCGGCGGCGTCAGCAGGCCGATGCCGAGATTGAGCAGCATGACGATGCCGAAATGCACGGGATCGATGCCGAAGCTCTTCACGACGGGCAAGAGGATCGGTGTACAGATTAGCAACAGGGGGGCGAGGTCTAGCGCCGTTCCCAGAACCAGCAGCATGATGTTCAACCACATCAGCAGCACGTATTTGTTGCTCGATATGGCAACGAAGAACTCGGTCATCTTGGCCGGCATCTGCATCAGCGCGGCGACGTAGCCGAAGCATGATGCGGTGGCCACTAGCGTCAGTACCATCGCCACGGTCTGCAGCGTCTTGTAGACCAGTAGCGGCAGTTCGGACCATTTGTAGTCGCGGTAGATGAACATCGTGACGAAGAACGCCCAGACGCAGGCGACCGCACCCGCCTCGATCGGCGTGAAGACGCCGGTGAGGATGCCGCCCAGAACGATGACCAGCGTCACGATCCCCCATACGGCGTCACCTAGCATCCTGATCGCCTGCCGGATCGGCACAGGCTCCCCCTTGGGATGTTTGTCGCGATAGGCGTAGAACAGGCAGAGCACCATCAGCGAAAAGCCGAGCAGCAGGCCGGGGAGCACGCCGGCCAGAAACAGGCTGGTAATCGAGACCACGCCGCCGGTCGCCAGCGAATAGATCACCGAGTTATGGCTCGGCGGAATGATGATGGCCTGCAGCGAGGCGCTGATGGTCACATTGGTTGCGAACACCCGCGGATAGCCCTTGGCGGCCATCTGGGGAATCATCACTGAACCGATCGCAGATGTATCGGCAACCGACGATCCGGAGATGCCGCTCATGATCGTGGTCGCGAGAATATTGACCTGCGAGAGGCCGCCCCGCATGCGCGTGAAGCCGACGACCACGGCTGCAAAGTCGACCAGCCGCCTGGCCATGCCGCCCTCGGCCATGATGGCGCCCGCCAGCACGAAGAACGGAATGGTCAGCATCGAGACCTTACCGACGCCGCTGGCGAATTGCTGCATGACCGCGCCGACCGGCAAGTCGATCCAGAGCGCGCCAACCAGCGAGGACAGCGCCAGCGCATAGGCGATCGGCATGCCGATCGCGAAGAAGAAGCACATGCTGAGAAGGAGAACAGCGATATCCATGGGAGTTACTCGATCGGTACGTGGGCGTCGCTGCCGTCACGCGGCGGCGGGCCGATGGTCAGGCGTTCGACGACAAACAGGAGCATCATGGCGCCGCTGACCGCGATCGGAAGATAGGTGATGCCGACCGACAGCCACGGAAATTCGTCCACCGAATTCTCCCAGGTGGTGTGAACGAGCCGGAGCCCCCACACCACCATGAAGATCGCAATCACGCCCATTAGGACTTCGCTGAGGAACAGCGAGGCGCGGCGCAACAGCGGCGGCAGCAAATCGGTGCCCACCGTCATGTTCATGTGGATACGCTGGCGATAGCAGTTGGCCGAGCCGATGAAGGTGATGCCGACGGTCAGCAGCACGGCCATCGGTTCGGGCCAAGACGAGGCACTGTTGAGGATGTAGCGGGTATAGACGGCCCACGGAATGACCGCCGAGACCAGCACGAGCGCCACGCACGCGATCACGGCGCCGGTCCAGTAAACCGCATCGTTCACACGCCGGAAAATTCCGGCCGCAGAATTGAACATTTCCACCTCAGAGAATGCGCTTCAAATCGCTTCAGCAGCTTGGCGAGGCGGTGGCCGGAACAGACGTGGTCCGGCCACTCGCCAATCGCGAGCCTGGCGCTAGTTCACCGCCTCGATGCGCTTGACCATCGCTGCGTATTTCGCGCCGTACTTGTCCCAGACTGGTTTGACGGCGTCCTGGAACGGTTTCTTGTCGATGTCGGTGATGATCTCGGTGCCGGCCGCCTTCATCTTTTCGATGGCGATGTTCTCCGCTTCATACCAGAGCACGCGCTGTTCGGCCTGCGCTTCCTTCGAAAGCTTCTTGATCAACGCCTGATCTTCCGGCGACAGCTTTTGCCAGGAGATGCGTGAAAAGACCAAAAGCTCCGGAATGATCAGGTGTTCGGTCATCGTGAAATACTTGGCCACCTGATAATGGTTCTGCGCGATGAACGATGGCGGATTGTTCTCCGCGCCGTCGACCACGCCCGTCTGCATCGAGCTGAAGACCTGATCGAAGCCGAGGGCTACACCGTTGCCGCCCAGCGCATTCATGGTGTCGACAAAGAGCGGATTGCCCATCATCCGGACCTTGAGGCCCTTGAGGTCGGCAATGGTCCGGATCGGCCGCTTGTTGTTGTAGACGTTGCGCGAGCCGGCGTTCATCCAGCACAGCGCGATCAGGCCGGTCTTTTCCGCCGCTGAAATCTTCGCCAGCAATTCGTCGCCGATCTCGCCGTCAATCACCTTCTCCATGTGCTTGGAGTTGCGGAAGACGAACGGCATGTTGAAGACGTTGACGTCGTCCACGACGGGGCCGACGGCGCCGACCGAAATACGGGCGATCTGCAGTGCGCCGAGCTGGGCCTGCTCGATCATTTCCTTTTCGCCGCCCAACTGCATCGACGGGAACATCTGGATCGTCAGCCGGCCGTTGGTGGCGGCTTCCAGCTTCTTGCCCATCCGGACGACGGCTTCGACGGTCGGATAGCCGAGCGGATGAACGTCCGATGCCTTCAGCACCATTTTCGTCTGCGCAAATGCGGACGATAGCGGCGTCGTGGCTGCCATCGTGGCCCCGAGCCCTGCGCTCAACTTGATGAAGTCGCGGCGTTTCATGTTGTTCCTCCTGATGTTGTTTATCGTTTTATGGACGTCTGAACTCTAGGGTCGCTCGTCGAAGTACTCCGGATTGATGTGTTGGGTAGCCGAGATGTTCTCGAGAAGGCTTTCGAGGTGGATCTCCATCGCCCGCCTTGCGCCCTCTGCGTCATGCGCCTCGATCGCGGTGAGGACAGCCTGGTGTTCGACGATCACTTTGGCGATTCGCCCGTGCTGGGGCAGGGTTAACCGGCGATAGCGATCGACGTGAACCTTGACCTGCTGGATATACTTCCAGATTCCTGGATAGCCGGCGACATCAGCGACTGTAGCATGAAACATTTCGTCAGCCTGATGGAACGTATCGCTGTCCCCGGCGGCGCTGGCCTCGCGCTGCCGCTCCAGGATCGACTGCAGCGCCAGTATTTGGCTCGATGTCGCACGTTCTGCGGCGAGCCGCGCGGTGGTTTCCTCCAGCGCCTTGCGGATGATGATGGCCTCGGGAAGTGCGGCCACCGGGATGCGCGAGACGAAGATGCCGGACTGGGGATAGATCTCGAGCAGGCCTTCATCCGATAATTTGAGGATCGCCTCGCGAACAGGCGTGCGGCTCACGCCGTAGGAGAGCGCGATTTGCGCTTCCGAGATGATCTCGCCGGGCCGGCGCTGCAGCGACACCAGTTCGACCCGAAGATCGGAATAGATCTTCGACGCCGCTGTTGCCGCGCGCGGCCTGCCGCTGCGGCGGGTGCCGGCGGCCATTCGTCGAACAGTAGGATCCGTCTTTTTCGATGCGCGGGCGGGCATGGCTGCTTTCTCGATTGATATATTAGTATATGAATTGGCTTTGACAATCGGAAATCGAGCCGCGCGTTGGTTTTGTGCCGTGCGCCCGGAGAGGCTCATCCAACAAGTGGAGCTCTACGCTGGCGCCTAGCCTCGGCCGCCGATGAAGCCGGCGCGTGTCCGCTGTTCAAGTTGTCCGGCGCCCGTCAGCAAGTCGATCAGGTTCTGCGCTTGTTGCGGGTGGACGGCGGCGATCGTGATGCCCGCCGTGTACATTGTTGCAAGTTCGCAGCCCGGCGGCAGTGAACCGGACAAGATGACGCCCTTGGTGCTGATGATCTCGGTCGATTGCGTACAACCGAGCGGACGTCGCGCCTCGGACGCCGCCAGTTCGCGCATCGCGGTTGCGCCATTCGGGAAAATCCTGAGGCGGGCGGCGACCTCGTCGGCGATACCGAGCTGCTGGAGGACATTTGCAACGTGAATTCCGGCCGTCGAGGTTTTGGTATCCGGCACGAAGATCGCGTCCGACCCCAGCAAGGCCTCGCGCAAATCAGCGGCATCCCTGACGGCGGCCGCGGGATCGCCGGTGCGAACGGCGAGGGCGGTCTCGACCAGGCCGATATCGGCCATCGAAGTGCCAACCACCAGCTTCTCCTCCGCCAGTCTGGCCACGAGCGCAGCTGTCAGAATGACGATGTCTGCCGGCGTGCCCTCGCGCAATCTGTCGGCCATGACGCCGACCGCGCCAAACTCGCCTGCGATATCGAAGCCGGTCTGGGACCTGAAAGCTGGCGTCAGGCTCGCGAGCAGGCCCTGTGCCGCACCGCCGCTCAGAATGTTCAGCGTGCTCATGCGGTCAATTCCATCGCGGCGATGATTCTATCGCGCGTGATCGGTAGATCGCGCACCCGCACACCGAGCGCATCGAACACCGCGTTGGCGATGGCTGCTGTAACCGGGCCATGGGCAGCCTCGCCGGCGCCGACCGGCTCGACATCGGGCCGCTGGATGACCTCAACCTCGACATCGGGCACTTCGCTGAAGCGCAGGATCGAATATTCCGTCCAGCCCGTGCTAGTGATGCGTTGCCGGTCGAAGCGGACGCGTTCCTTCAGCACCCAACTCGTGGCTTGAATGGCGCCGCCCTCGATCTGGTTGATGACGCCGTCCGGATTGATCGCTTCGCCGACATCGACCGCCAGTGTCAATTTCCTGACGCTGATCTCCTCGGCACCCTCGATCTCGGCGATCGCAGCGCAATAGGCGCCGGTGTTCTTGTAGCGGGCAAAGGCCACGCCGTGACCGATGCCCGGCTGCTTGTCGGGCTTCCACTTGGCGCGGGTGGCAACGGCGCGGATGACATCCTTGGCCCGCTCATCGCGCAAGTGGCGCAGCCGGAACGCGACCGGGTCCTCGCCGCGCTCGGCAGCGATTTCATCGAGGATGGATTCGATCGCAAACACATTGCCCTGCGCGCCCAGCGTTCGCAGCGCTGAGGTACGGATCGGCATGGTCGTCAGGCGATGGCTTTCGATGCGCCAGGATGGAAAATCATAAAGCGGGACCGAGTTGCGATCGCTGCCGCCGCCGTTGGCCTGCGGTGGATTGGTCGAGACCATGCGCGGAAACGGGTCGGCCAGCTCGAACCCCGCCAACAGCGCGGGGAGTGCCGCACGCCCCGGACGTGCTACGTGACCATTGCCCCAGATCGCGTGCCGCCAGTCGATGATTTCACCCTGCGTGTCAAGATCGGCCTCGATCTCGATCGCCATCGCCGCCCCAAAGGGTGCATCGGACATTTCGCTCTGGCGCGACCACTGTACGCGCACCGGCAGGCCGCCGGCGGCTTTGGCGAGCAGTACGGCATCGAGCGCGACATCGTCGGCGGCATTGTGGCCGTAACAGCCCGCGCCTTCCATGTGCTCGACCGTGATGTTTTCGACCGGCAGTTTGAGAACCAGCGCCAGATCGGCGCGCAGGAGATAGATGCCCTGGCTGTGGGTCCAGACATGGACGCGGTCGCCGTCCCACTGCGCCATGGCGCAGGACGGCGCGATCGATGCGTGCGCAATGTAGGGGCGGGTATATTGCCGCCGGATGGTCCGCGCCACCGTGCCGGACGATGCGGTCGTTTTCTTGTCGATCGTCGTCGCTTCCGATGGCTGGGCTTTCAGGAATGAAGCCAGATCGTTTTCATCGGGCAGGGGCTCGCCGTCGGACCAGGACGCGCCTTTGCGCAGGGTATTGAGCGCCGCGTCCGCGCCATGCTCGGTCTCGCTGACGACACCGGCAAAACTGCCGTCGCGCACGATCGCGACGAAACCAGCGACGGCGCGGACGCCATCCTCCTTCAATTCGATAAGTTTGGCGCGCGCGTTCTCCGGCCGCAGCACGCGGCCATGCAGCATTCCCGTCAACGTCTGATCATGAATGAATCGCGGCCGGCCCAAAACCTTGTCCGGAATGTCGATCCGCTGAGTTGAATTCCCGGCCAGCGCCCGGCGCGATGCGATCTTTGGCGTTATCCCGGGCGTGGCGTCCCGATCGAGCGAGACTTCCTTGGCAAGCTCCCAATAGCTGGTCCTGACATTGCCCGGTCCTGAAATGGTGCCGTCCTCGATGTCGAGCGCATCGATATCGACCCCTAGCCGTTCCGCCGCCTGCTGAAGAAATATCCGGCGAACCTCTGCGCAGGCATGGCGCAGCGCGCGGCCGGATTGCTGGATGGAAAGGCTGCCCGATGTGACGCCCTCGTTGGGGCTGGCCACAGTCGATGCCCGGACCATCTGCACGCGCGACAGATCGACATCGAGTTCGTCCGCGGCGATCTGCGCCAGTGCCGTCACGATGCCTTGCCCGATCTCCACCTTGCCAGGCGAGATCGCTACCTGTCCGGTGCTTGAGAACTTCAGCCACGACGACAGCTTCGGGTTCGCGGCGAGGCTAACCGGCAGTGCAGGCGGGGAGGGAGCAGGCGCCTTCTGACTCATCCTGCCGCCATTTCTTCCGCCGCGCGCAGCACCGCCCGGACCATGCGATTATGCGAACCGCAGCGGCAGAGGTTGCGGTCGAGCGCTTCCTTCACCTCGCGGCTTGACGGCGACGGGTTTCGCTTCAATAGCGCCGCTGCGCTCATCAGGATGCCGGAGACGCAATAGCCGCATTGCATCGCCTGTTCGGCGATGAAGGCACGCTGCAGCGGATGCGGGCGCTCGCTCGTTCCCAGTCCTTCGATCGTCATGACATCCTTGTCCGCCACCGACCAGAGCGGCGTGTCGCAGGCGGACACTGCGCGGTCGCCGATAATCACGTTGCAGGCGCCACATTCGCCGGCGCCGCAGCCGAAATGCGGCCCGGTCATGCCGAGTTGCCCGCGCAGAACATCCAGCAATGACCGGTCGGGATCGGCGTCAATTTCCGTCTCGGCGCCGTTGAGGCGAAATCGAACGCTCGGCATCGAGGGCGAACCTTCTCTTGTGGCTTCTTATTGCGGCGGCTTGTCGAACTTCTTGACCACTTCGGCCCACTTCACAATATCGCCGCGCAGAAATTTGTCGAACTCATCCGGCGTCATCGACATAGGAACAGCGCCCTGCTGGGTCCAGAGCTTGACGATATCGGGTCGTTTCACAACTGCGTTCACGGCCGCATTGAGTTTGTCGACGATCGGCTTTGGCGTGCCCGCCGGCGCCATCAGGCCGAGCCAGATCGTGGCCTCATAGCCGGGAATGCCGGCTTCGATCACTGTCGGCGCATTGGGCAGGACGGTCGATCGCGTCTTGCCCGTGGTGGCCAGCGCGCGCACCTGATTTTCGGCGACGTTGGGTGCCATCGCCGGAACCGCGTCGATCATCATCTGCACCTGGCCGCCGATCACGCCGCTGCGCGCCTCGCCGCTGTTGCGGTAGGGCACGTGCAAGACGTCGATGCCGGCCATGGCTTTGAACAGTTCGCCCGCCATGTGGTACGGCGTACCCTGGCCTGATGACGCGTAGTTCAATTTCCCGGGCTGCGATTTGGCGAGCGCGATGAACTCCTGCAGCGTCTTCGCCTGCACGGAGGGATGAACCACGATGACGAGGTCGGAGTAGTTGACCGGCGCGATCGGCGCGAGATCGCGCATCAGTTCGTATTTGCGCTGCGGGACCAGCGATTCATTCGCGGTCTGGGTATTGGACATCATCAGCAGCGTGTAACCGTCCGGCGGCGACTTGGTGACTTCCTGCGTGCCGATGACACCGCCGGCTCCCGTGCGGTTTTCGATCACGAAGGGCTGGCCGAAACTCTCCTGCAGAATGTTGCCGATCTGGCGGGCGGTGACGTCGGCTGGCCCGCCGGCGCCGAATGGAACAATCACCTTCACCGGCCGGGAGGGGTAATCCTGCGCCTGCGCACCGGTGAGCGATATTGCGAGCAGAGTTGCAGCCAGAGCCAATACAATTCGTGGGCCCGTCATTTCTCCATCCCCTGACTCTTTTTGTTCCTTTCGGCAAGTTTAGCTGCAATGCGAACGGGCTGTCGACGAAAGACTGGCTGCGCGCGTTTGAAATAAAAGATAGGCTCGGGTGTAGCGGTCCGAGCAGGGACGAGCCCGAACAGAAGGCTCAACAAACGGCAATTGGGAGCGCCAATGAAAAACTCGATCTCGCGACGCAATGTGCTCCAGGGCGCCGCCGCCGTTTTCGCAGGCGCAGCATTTTCCACGCGCGTCATGGCCGCTGCGCCGTCGCCGGAGGCCGTGACGCCGGCGCTGATCGACGCGGCGAAGAAGGAAGGCAAGGTCATCTATTACACCTCGACCGATTTGCCGGTCGCGGAGAAGCTGGCCAAGGCGTTCGAGGCGAAATATCCGGGCATCGCGGTGCGCGTCGAGCGCACCGGTGCCGAGCGCGTATTCCAGCGCATCGGCCAGGAATATTCCAGCAATATCCACGCCGTCGACGTGGTGAACTCGTCCGACGCCGCGCATTTCATCGTCTGGAAGCGCGACGGCATTCTGGCGCCTTACGTACCGGAAGAGGTGGCAAAATTCTATCCGGCCGAGCACAAGGACCCGGACGGCCAGTTTGCGAGTTTTCGCGTCTGGCTCAGCATCATCGCCTACAACACCAATCTGGTGAAGGCGGAGGACGCGCCGAAGAGTTTTGCCGATTTGCTCGATCCCAAATGGAAGGGCAAGATCGTCAAAGCGCATCCGGGTTACAGCGGCACCATCATGACCGCGACCTACCAGATGCAGCGCGATCTCGGCTGGAGCTTCTTCGAGCAGCTTGCCAAGCAGAACATCATGCAGGTGCAGTCATCGGCTGATCCGCCGAAGAAGCTCGATCTCGGCGAGCGCGCGGTGATGGCCGACGGCAACGAATACAACATCTTCCAGATGAAGGAGGCGGGGCGTCCGGTCGAACCGGTTTATGCCGCAGAAGGGTCGCCGCTGATCATCGGGCCGAACGGCGTCTTCAAGGATGCACCGAATCCGAACGCCGCAAGGTTGTTCCAGTCGTTCAGTCTCAGTCGCGAGGCCCAGCAACTCATCATCGATGTCGGCGGCCTCCGCTCGGTGCATTCGCAAACCGTCGAAAAGGCGGGACGCAAGTCGCTGAAGGACATCAAGACCATGAAGGACGACGCCGCGGCGGTAGAGAAGGAGAGCGAATCGATCAAGGCGCGCTACACAAAAATCTTCCGCATTTGACCGATATGGCCTCCGGACTGCCCAGGATTTCGGTCGCCGAAACGCTTGCCGAAAAGATCGTCGCACTGCGATCCGGCGCATTGCCGGCTGCCACCGCGCGCAAATGCGAGGACCTGCTGATCGACGTGATCGGACTATGCGTCACCGCGCGCAACGAGGCCTACGTCAGAAGCGCGCTCGGGGGTTGCGACGATGACGGCCTGTGTACCGCGATTGGGCATAAGCGTGCGCTGAACGCGGCAGGAGCCGCCTTCGTCAACGGCACCGCCGCGCATGGCGAGGATTTCGACGACACGTTTGAGGGCGGCCCGGTTCATGCAGGCGCCGTGATCGTGCCGGCTGTGCTCGCTGCCTGCGAGCGGCATAACCCTGACGGCCGAATGGCGCTGGTCGGGATCGCCGTCGGCACCGAAGTGCTCTGCCGGCTGAGTCTCGTGGTGCCAAAGGCCGTCCACAAAGCCGGCTTCCATCCGACAGCGATCTTCGGCGCTATGGCCGCGGCCGCCGGTGTCGGTACAGCGCTTGGTCTCAATGCCAGGCAGATCGTTGATGCGCTCGGCATCGCCGGCAGCATGGCCGGCGGCATTATCGAATATCTCGCCGAAGGCGCCTGGACCAAACGGCTGCATGCCGGATGGGCGGCGCAGTCCGGTATCCGCGCCGCGCTGCTGGCGCGGGCAGGGTTCGTCGGCCCGCGCACGGTTTTCGAAGGCGTGCACGGATTGTTCCATGGCTTTGCACACACCACGGAGGGGGATTACGGCGCGTTGACCAGCGATTTCGGCACCCGCTGGGTAACGGACACGCTGGCGTTCAAGCCTTATCCATGCGGGACGATGGCGCAGCCCTATATCGACTGCGCGCGCCGGCTGGCCGCGCGTGGCATCAAACCCGAGGATGTCACCGAGATCGTCTGCGAGGTGGCGGAGGGAACGGTGCACCGGCTGTGGGAGCCGCTCGCCGACAAGCAGCGTCCGCGCAACGGCTATGCCGCGAAATTCGCCGTGCCTTATCTGCTGGCCACCGGATTCGTGCATGGCGGGGTCGGGCTCGGCGCGTTCACGGAAGGCGCGATCAGCGATCCGCGTGTGCTGGCGCTTGCAGCCAAGGTGAAGTTCGTGATTGACCCGGATAATCCCTATCCGAACAATTATACTGGCCATATCCGCGCCGTGCTCAGGGACGGCAGCGTAGTTGAGGAGCGTCAACCGTACTTGCGCGGCGGCGCACAGGAGCCACTGACGCGGCAGGATGTGATCGACAAGTTTTTGCTCAGCGCGGAGCATGGCGGTTGGAGCGCCGTGCAAAGCGACGCGGCGCTGAAATTGATGGCGGGGCTGTACAATGGCTGCATCGATCTTTCCTCGTTACGCGGGTAGCGGCTCATGACCAAGGAACTCGCCGGCAAGGTCGCTGTCGTCACCGGCGCAGGCCGCAATATCGGCCGCGCGATCGCGCTGACCCTGGCGGAGGGCGGCGCGTCCATCGTGGTCAATGCGCGCAGCAACCGCGCCGACGCGGAAGCTGTTGCACGCGAGATCGAAGCCGCAGGTGGCAAGGCGCTGGTTCAGATCGGCGACGTCGCCGACGCCATGGCGGTGCAGGCCATGGCGGATGCTGCCGTGAAGCAATTCGGCCGTATCGATATCCTGGTCAACAACGCGGCGCTGCGCCGCGAAAAGCCTTTTGCCGAGATGGACTACGCGGCGTGGCGCGAAATCCTCGATGTGACCCTCGATGGAACGTTTCATTGCGTGAAGGCCTGTCTGCCGGCGCTACGCAAGTCAGGTGCGGGAACCATCGTCAATATCGGCGGCCTCAGTGCGCATACGGGCGCGAAGAATCGCGCGCATGTGGTGACGGCGAAGGCGGGCATCATTGGCCTGACGCGGGCGCTGGCCCACGATCTTGCCGATGACGGCATCACCGTGAACTGCGTGGTGCCCGGGCTGATCGGCACGCCACGTCCCAAGGACAGACCGGAGCCGGCGCACCATTTGATCCATCAGACCATCACCGGCAATCGGGGCATGCCGGAAGACGTCGCCGCAACCGTGCGTTTCCTGTCCGGGCCCGCCGCGCGCTACATCAACGGCCAAGCCATCCACGCCAATGGCGGCGCCTATTTAGGCGCCTGATGCATGGCTAAAGGCCGTTTTTGCAGGTGCACCGCCGGACAAACCCTCTCGGCGACCGCGGCGTTTGATGTTACCTAGAAACGCATGAACCAGCATGCCAAGGTCGATATCCGCCACTCCACCTGTCCGCACGATTGTCCGTCGGCCTGCGCGCTCGACATCGAGGTAATCGACGGTCGTTCGATCGGCCGGGTCCGCGGCTCCAAGCTGCAGACCTACACGGCGGGCGTCGTCTGCGCCAAGGTCGCGCGCTACGCCGAGCGCATTCATCACCCGGATCGGCTGCTCCATCCGATGCGCCGCACCGGGCCAAAGGGTTCGGGCCAGTTCGCGCGGATTTCCTGGAATGAGGCGCTCGATGAAATCGCCGCGCGCTTCGATCAGGCCGAGCGCGAATTCGGCGCCGAATCCGTCTGGCCGTATTACTATGCCGGCACGATGGGGCTCGTCATGCGCGACGGCATTAATCGCCTTTCGCATGTGAAGAAATATTCGCGCTTCTATTCGACCATCTGCGCCAACATCGCGCGCGTCGGATTTGCCATCGGCACCGGCAAGATCGCCGGCGTCGATCCGCGCGAGATGGGGGCATCCGATCTCGTCGTGATCTGGGGCACCAATCCGGTGAACACCCAGGTCAACGTGATGACGCATGCCTCGCGCGCCCGCAAGGAGCGCGGCGCGAAGATCGCGGCGATCGACGTCTACAATAACGACACCATGAAGCAGGCAGATATCAAGATCCTGCTCCGTCCCGGCACCGACGGCGCCTTCGCTTGCGGCGTCATGCATGTGCTGTTTCGCGAGGGTTACGCGGACCGCGCCTATATGGATCGCTACACCGATTGTCCCGGCGAGTTGGAAGCGCATCTGGCAACACGTACGCCGGAATGGGCCTCGAAAATCTCGGGCGTGCCGGTCGACGAGATCGAGGCATTTGCGCGCCTCGTCGGCCAAACCAAACGTTCCTTCTTCCGGCTCGGCTACGGCTTTACCCGCAGCCGCAACGGTGCGGCGCAGATGCACGCGGCGCTTTGTATCCCGGCCGTGACGGGCGCCTGGCAATATGAAGGCGGCGGCGCATTCTTCAACAATGCCGGCATCTGGAAGTTCAACGAATCCATCATCGAGGGCCACGATGCGATCGACCGAACCACACGCTGGCTCGACCAGTCCAAAATCGGCCGCATCCTGACCGGCGATACCGAGGCCCTGAAGGGCGGCGGTCCCGTCAAGGCGATGCTGATCCAGAACACCAATCCGGTGACGGTCGCGCCCGAGCAGGCGCTGGTGCGTCAGGGCTTCGCGCGCGAGGATCTGTTCGTCGCGGTACATGAGCAGTTCATGACCGAGACGGCGGCCATGGCCGACATCGTACTTCCGGCCACGATGTTCATGGAGCATGACGATCTCTATTACGGCGGCGGGCACCAGCATATTTCGGTGGGCGCGAAGCTGATCGATCCGCCCGGCGAGTGCCGTTCCAATCACGAGGTGCTGCAAGGCCTCGGCCGCCGCCTCAACGCCGTGCATCCCGGATTTGAGATGACGCCGCGCGAGTTGATCGATGCGACCCTGAAGCAGAGCGGCCACGGCGATATCGAGACGCTGGAAGCCGATCTGTGGCGCGATATCCAGCCGGATTTTCGCACCTCCCATTATCTCGACGGCTTCGCGCACGCCGACAAGAAATTTCACTTCAAGGCCGACTGGGCGAATCCGCCGTGGGGCAATCCGGGCCTTGGTCCGTGGGCCGAGATGCCCTCGCTGCCCGATCACTGGACGATCATCGAGGAGGCGGATGAGAAGCATCCGTACCGCCTGGCGACGTCGCCATCGCGCAGCTATCTCAACACCAGTTTCAACGAGACGCCGGGATCGCAGGCCCGCGAGGGCATGCCTTCGGTAATGATGCATCCGGAGGACGCCGCAGGCCTTTCGATCGCCGATGGCGACGCCGTGACGCTCGGCAACACGCGCGGTGAAACTACGCTGACCGTGAAATTGTTCGACGGCGTGCGGCGCGGCGTTCTGATCGCCGAATCCATCCATCCGAACAAGGCCCATATCGGCGGCCGCGGCATCAACATGCTGACCGGGGCCGAAACGGTCGCTCCCGTCGGCGGCGCGGCGTTCCATGACAACAAGGTGTGGGTGAAGAAGGCTGCGCCCGCCGGCTAATTCCCACTTGCAGTCTACCGCCATCCTGCCGCAAATGTTTTCAAAGCAACAGCAGACAAGCGAGCGGGACAATGACCGACACGAGCAGCGTGATACGCGAGAAGCGTGGACAGGCGTTCTGGATTACCATCAACCGGCCGGACAAGCGCAACGCCATCAATGCCGACGTGGTCGCCGGCATCGCCCGTGGCTATCGCGAAGCGCATGACGACAAGGATGTCCGCGTCATCGTGCTGACGGGGGCGGGCGACAAGGCGTTTTGCGCCGGCGCCGACCTGCAGAACAGCGGCGCAGCGTTTGCGACGGATTTTTCCAGACCCAATGTCGACTACGCCGATCTGCTGCGGCTGTCGCAGAACGCCACCAAGCCCGCAATCGCGCGGGTGGGCGGCGTCTGCATGGCCGGCGGCATGGGGTTGTTGTGCATGACCGACATGGCGGTCGCCGCCGATCACGTGATTTTCGGTTTGCCCGAGGTGAAGGTCGGCGTGTTCCCGATGCAGGTGCTGAGCCTGCTGCAGTCGATCGCGCCAAGGCGGCTGGTCAGTGAATGGTCGCTGACCGGCGAGCCGTTCGACGCGCACATCGCTAAGGAAGCCGGCCTCCTGAACTACGTCGTGCCGTCGGCCGAGCTCGACGCCAAGGTCGAGTGGCTGGTCAGCCGCATCGTCGACAAGTCGCCGACCGCGATCCGGCGCGGCAAATACGCCATGCGGGCGATCGCCTCGATGTCGTTCGATGAAAGCATCGCCTACACCGAAAGCCAGATTGCGTTGCTGGCGATGACGGAAGACGCCAAGGAAGGCCTCAAGGCCTTCAGTGAAAAGCGCAAGCCCGCGTGGACGGGCAAATAGCTTGGTGGCCGTTTCTACGCGAGCTCTAGAGAGAGCTCGCAAAGGTAAATCAATGGCTTACGACGCTTTTTAGATGTCATTTTGAGGAGGGGCTGGGGCAGCTTTTGTTCGCTCCTCACGATGCTTCTTGGAGCCCGAGATCAGCTGTTTTCGCGTGCGCTTGGCATATGTTGGCAGCTGGCGTGTCGATCGATGACGGGCCGCGGCACGTAACTCAGCATCTGTAAGATCGCTGTCGGCACCTTCCGTGAAGCCACCGTGGCGGAACGAGGCAAATGAGAGTTCAGGTCGAAGTCCGCCGGCTTCGATCCCTCGCGCGATTATGAGTCGCTCGCCGGAGGCACTCGCCTTCGGGGCCCGCCGTCATTTCATTCCGGCGTCGCTATCACTGCCCCTATGCGGGTGCCTTAACCGGTCTCGCGACTGCAGTCGGTCCCGCGTCCCGCCGCGGTTCCCGCGTCGGCGCTATGCTGACGCTCCTGCCGCTGCCTCTTTCTCCTGCCTGCGCTTCGCTCCGGCGCGATCTCACTTGTCACGGGTTGGGGGAGCAAAATTGGAGGCTCGATGCGAGCTACAGCAATCATCATGGAGCCGCCCCCGTTTGGGTGGCTCAGGTGCGTTTCGCAAAGTCAGTCGAATATGGTTCATAAATAGATCGTATATATCCAAATGGGTTGTTTATACCACATGCCCATCGACACTTTCGTCGGATTGTTATATAAATAGGCCGTATAAGGTAATATGATCTGTTTATGGACATCACGTAATGCCGAAAACCCAACGCCCTCTCTCGCCCTATGCCGCTGATGCGGTGGCCCTTCTTGGCCAGCTCATTCGCAAGGCACGCATTGAACGCAAGCTCAAGGCCGTCGAGGTGACCGACCGGGCGGGGATCTCGCGTGGCCTCCTGCGGCGCATCGAGACGGGCGACGCCGGATGCACGATCCGCGCGGTCTTCGAGGTCGCGACTATTGTCGGCGTGCGACTATTCGATACCGATCAAGCCGCACTATCCAAGGCGGTCGAAACCAGTCGCGAAATAATGACGCTGCTGCCGAAATCGGTTCGCAGTCCGCGCATCGAGGCCGACGATGACTTCTGATGCCAACTACAGCCAGGCCTTTGTCTGGGTCTGGCTTCCGGATCAAACGGAACCTGTCGTCGCCGGCCTTCTGTCGGCGAGTGGCAAGCAACTCGTATTCAACTACGGGCGAAGCTACCTTGCGCGCAAGGATGCCGTTCCCCTCTACGCACCGGAATTGCCGCTGCGAACCGGAATCTTGCCACTCACGACGGGATTGAGCATGCCGAATTGCATTCGCGATGCGGCTCCCGACGCATGGGGCCGCCGCATCATCATCAATCGAAAATTCGGCGCGCAGGGCAAGAATGTCGATCCCGGCAACGTCGATGAGCTTACCTGTCTGCTGGAATCCGGTTCCGATCGCATCGGTGCATTGGATTTTCAGGCATCCTCCGCGGATTACGTGGCGCGAGAAGGAGGCGAGGTCTCTCTCCTCGACCTCCTGACCGCCGCTGCGCTGGTTGAAAAGGGCGTTCCGCTCCCGGCCGAACTCGACCAGGCCCTTCTCCATGGAAGCTCGATCGGGGGCGCGCGCCCCAAGGCGATGATCACGTCGGGCAACAAGAAATTTATTGCGAAATTCTCATCGCAGAACGACCTCTACGGCGTCGTCAAAGCCGAGTACATT
The DNA here is from genome assembly GCF_036924645.1 of Bradyrhizobium sp. AZCC 2176. Lineage (NCBI taxonomy): Bacteria > Pseudomonadati > Pseudomonadota > Alphaproteobacteria > Hyphomicrobiales > Nitrobacteraceae > Bradyrhizobium > Bradyrhizobium sp. AZCC 2176. The sequence goes on from NZ_JAZHRX010000001.1 coordinate 4,418,928, forward strand.
GCCATGCGCCTGGCCGCCGAAGTCGGCCTGACCGTTGCCCCGGTGAGCCTTGAGCGCGCAGCGGGAAAGGACGTCCTCCTTATCGAGCGCTTTGATCGCGTGAAAGTGGAAGGCGGCTGGAGCCGGAAAGCCATGGTCTCCGCCCTCACGTTGCTCGAACTCGACGAGCTCATGGCCCGCTATGCCAGCTATGAGCAACTTGCGACCATCATTCGTCACCGATTTCAGGCGCCAAGGGAGACTCTGAGAGAACTCTTCGCGCGAATGCTGTTCAACATCCTCTGTGGAAACACCGATGATCACGCGCGCAATCACGCCGCCTTCTGGAACGGCAAGGAACTGTCCCTGACCCCAGCGTATGACCTTTGCCCGCAAAATCGAACCGGTGGAGAAGCCACCCAAGCCATGCTGATCATGGGCCAAGAACGTGCCAGCCAAATCGCACTGTGGCTGAAAGCGGCGCCTCTGTTTCTGATGAGCAATGCTGACGCAATTCTGCTTGCGACCAAACAGGTCAAGACGATCGTTCAGCGCTGGTCCGCTATATGCGATGAGGCAAAGCTCAACAAGGTAGATCGGAATTTTCTCTGGCGCCGCCAGTTCTTGAACCCGTATGCCTTCCTGGAAGCACCGGCAGCCGTAACGACGCTGATGGATTAGAAATGCACCTCGACCGCAGGACGCCACTTGATGTTGCAAGCGGCCTCCGGCGGCAGATACAAACTCAGCGTTCGCTTTCGAACATTAAGCGTGCGAGACCGCCTTCTTCAACTCTGCGATTCCAAGAAATTGTTAGCATATCACGTGACCCTGGAGGACGCGCTATATCCGCGAGCATTGGGATGAGATCTACGCGCTTGCCGGCTGAACAGTTTGCCATTCAACGCGACCGGCGAAGACAGAACGATGTCTGGAGGGTTTATGAGTTGAGTAGCTCGAACTTCCTACGAGCGTATTGAAGACGCTCAGACCTCAATCAAGGCATAGGGTCGACCGGTGGGCTTCTCGATTGATCGGGCCACGTTGTAGACCCGCGCGCCTCCGGGCGTGTGGCCTTCATAGCGGCCCTGATGGGCATGACCGTGCACCACCGCACTCACCTTAAATCGATCGATCGTTTCGCCAAGACGTGACGAACCGAGGAACGGAAGAATCTCCAGTGGCTCGCCCTCGACCGTATCGAGAATCGGCGCATAGTGTAGAACGACGACAGCCTGCTTGCTCGCCACCGCGCGCATGGCATTTTCGAGGCGCGTCGCTTCATTGACGGCTTCGGCGACCACACTCTTGACGACGGCCTCGCCGAACGAAGCAAGCATGCGGCGGCCGAACCCACCGATGAAGCCTTTTACCCCCACGAAGGTGACGCCGTCGATTTCGTACGACTGCCCGTTGAGCAGGTGCATCCCGGCACCCTTCAAAATGCGCTTTACGTCTTCAGTCTGCCCGGACTCGTAGTCGTGATTTCCGAGCACGCCGACAACGGGAATAGAGCAGGCGCGCAAATCCTCCGCCAGAAGTTCCGCTTCGGACGGCTTGCCGAGGTCAGTGAGGTCGCCGCAAAGGACGAGCACCTTGGCCTTGGTCGAGAGCTCGGCAAAGAGCTCTCGGAAGGACGACGTGCGGTCCTCCTTCACGTGGAGATCGCCAATGGCAGCGAAGGTGAGCTTGTCGGGCTTTTCGGACATCGCGCTACTCACTGTCCGCGTCTGTGTCGACAAAACCCCATTCCTCAACGGCCGGCTCATAATCGACCTGCGAAAACAGGCGCCCCCGACATATCTTCACGCGCGGAGGAGGAAGCTCGAACTGTGTCTTCAGGCGCGCGACCAGTTCGTCCATCAGCCAGCGCGGCACGCAATCGCGCTCGCTCGGATAGGCCCAGCGGAAGTTGAGTAGATGTGCCAGAAGCACCTCCCAATCCAACTCCATGTGGGCAAGCAGACGCCGCCAGTCGATCTGATCGTGCTGCTTGAGAATGAGATGCGCGATATCCGCGCCGTCGTAACGGTGCCGCAGTTGGACGAAGGCCTTGGACCAGATCAACTCGGTCGGGGCGATGATGCGCATCTGCGTGCCGAACACCTCGATATGCGGCGCGGATTCGAACCATTGGTCGGTCACGGGAGCCATGCCATGCCAGCACGCGAAGATCACATCGAAGAAGTGCTCGTCCTGGAAGACTTTGCCGAGCCAGCGTTCGTCCTCGATTTCGACGGTGTATCCGAGGTTCCGGAAGTGGTTGAGAACACGGGGATAATCAGTCGGCTTGCACACGATATCGAGATCTTTGGTGGCGCGCGCCACGCCGGTATAGGCGCTGAGCGCATACGTGCCTGCCAACAGAAACGGAAGGTCGAGCTTCGCGAGCTCGCGCAAGGCCTGGGCGTAAAACACCTCGGCGCGGGCCGATGGCACGGTCGGTGTGGCGGCTGCAGCGACCGTCTCTATAGATCCAGTGACCGGTCTGATCTCCTTCGCCATGAAGGCTCACTCGAAGCTCATCGGCTTCGGCCATGAGGGTGCCTATTTGACAATCGAACAGAGCATGCAAAGTTCCGCGCGCCCTTGGTCCCACCGGCAACAATCCGGTTTGCAATGGTCGATGGCCTTCGCTTTCAGCTCGTGCCTTGGCGACTGGCGTCGGAACAGCACCTCGGAAGGCAGATCTCAGGTCTCATGATGCCTAGGGGCAAGGTCGACTGGGATTCGGGACGAGAACTTGCGTCACGTAAGCCTCGAACGCCAAGCCCTCCATGGCGCCGTCGAGGACCATCGGCGCAGTCATGCCGGTCGCCCTGAGCGCGCCGACGAAGGTCGTTGCCTTCCAATGGCCGTGCGGGAGCGCTGCGGCCAGCGGTGGCCATGAGACCATCGCCTTCTAACGGCAAAGACGCCACCCACAATGAACCCAAGCTTGTCCTCGTTCGAGTTTGGCCGGCCATTCTGAAACGCCTTGGAAAACAATGAGGCACTTCTTACCCAAACAATTTCGTAAAGCATTGAATTCATTGCTTTGTCTCAATTTCCTAGGGAGCGCCAAAATGCACGATATTCCGTGATATTTTGCGATCGGAGTTCCGATCGGGAGTGCCAGCCCGTCGATCGACTGATCTTGCAAGCGGTGGTGCGCAGGAGTCTTGCCCCTGCCTCGGAGACTGTTTGCCAGTTCGCAGGGTTTCTTAGGCGCCTGTCGACTGCAACGCGATTTGCCCATCTACCGGCGTCCGTTCGTCGCCGCACACGATCTGCTCATTCCCGCTCCATGATGTCGGCGATCGCCTTGATGCGGCTTCTGGCGTATTTCGGCAGGCCGGCGCTCAGTGAATCGCCGCTGTTGAAGGAGCTGTTGCCCATGAGCAATTGCGCGGGCACGAGGTTTCGCAGAATGGGCGTTTTGCTGTGTTCCCTTTGCTTGCTCAGCACGTCGTTCCTGACCGCAATCAGGATGTAGACCGTCGCGATGGCGGCTTCCCGCTCGGTCGGATGCTGTTGCAGAACCGCAAGCAGCTTGCCGAACTGGATGACCTGGTTCACCCAAAAGATGCTCTGCTCGAGCCCGCTGGTGACCGTGGAGTCGAGCCCTGTCAGGCTCGGCAGCTCGGCAAGGTGCGGCTGCGTGACCAACATGATCTCACTCTGGAACTCGATGAAATCCGGAATGGGCTTTTTGCTCTCCTCGCGCAGCTTGTTGGCAAGCTGAATGCCCGCCGGAATTTTCCCTTCGAACATGTAGCGGGACTGCACGCAGATCGCCTTCGCGTCCTCGCACCAGCGGCGATTCGGCGGACGGTTGTGCGCGGCGCCCGCGTCCGTGTTTGGAACAGCATCGCCCGCCGTAATCGGCCGGTGCTTGACTGCCGGATCGATCTGCTCGAGGAACGCGACATTCGCATACCGCGACAGATCCAATGCCGCTGCCGGTCTTGGAAGTCGAAACCGCGCCTCCGCCTGGTAGACCGAGAGCTTCAGCTGCATTTGTTGCTTGAGCGTGGGCTCAACGAAGCTCGGGAAGAGCGAGAGGAAGCGCCGCTGAACCGGACGTGAGCGGGCCCAATCGTCGAAAGGAATGAGCCCGGTCGAGGAATCGGCGAGCTTGTCGTTGCGTTGGTCGGCGAAGATGATCGTGCGCGGTTTGATCTGTGCGATCGGAACGCTGGCGGCTGCGGGCACGTCCTCCAGCTGGAATTCCTGCGCGGCCGCGCCCGTGCAAGTGGCCACGCAGGCGGCGATGAGGACAGCGGCACGGTGGAGTCTCATGGCGTCAATGCTCAATTCAGCCGCCGCCAGAAATAATCGGGATCGACTAGGAGCGGCGGTCGCGGGAGGCGATCTTCGTCATCGGGATATCCGCGCGAGGAGGGATAGTCGCGCGGACCAAGACGCCAGCTCGGGAATGGAAAGGGCGGCCGGTTATCGCCGTAAAGGCGGTTATCGTAGGACCGGAATGGCCCGTCGTCTTCGTCATTACCGCCACGATGGACGTAGCTTTCTGCACGCGAGACAATCCGAAATTGCGTATCATCGATTCTGCCCGACGGATCCCTCTTGAGGTACTCGGTGAAAGCGCGCCCGGAGCCGGCCGGTGCAGGATCGCCGGTATAGGGATCGATCGACAGAACAACGAGCTGACGCATGGCTTCGCGCGAAGGGCCGTTCAACGCCGTCTTGGGAGCGTGCAGCTCCCAGGCTGCCTGCACGATCGGCTCGAACATCGGCAGCGCCACTTTCCCTCCGGTCTGGCCGTGCCCAAGGGTGCGGCGCCCACCGTCGCCATTGTCGTAGCCGACCCAGATGGCGATTGTGACGTCATTTGTGAAGCCGACGAACCAGGCATCGGCCGAATTATCAGTGGTACCAGTCTTGCCGCCGACATAGGGCGAGAGATGCTTCACCACGCGCGCGGTTCCGCGCGCGAGCACGCCCTGCAGCATTGATTTCAGCTGGTAAAACGACGCGCGGTCCGCGAAGCCGATCCAGGACACCGCATGCGGATCGTGCTGGTAGATTGGGCGGCCGTCCTGTTCGATCGTTTCGATCGCATGGGGCTGGGGCCGTGCGCCTTCGTTGGCAATCGCTGCATAGAACGCCGCAAGGTCGATGAGCCGCACAGCTTGGGCGCCGAGCACGAACGGGTAGTACCGCATGCATTCTTTGTAGAGCTGCGCTTCCATCGCGAGCTCGCAGACCCGGTCGAGGCCTCGCTCGGCGCTGTCGTCGAGACCGGTCGCGAGCAGTTGCGCGGTGGCGAGATTCCGGGAGTTTTCCAGCGCACGCCGCAGTGTAATAGCGCCCGAAGCGCCGCCCTCGTAGTTCCTCGGAGACCAGAAGCCCCGCTGGCGCGCGTGGACCGTCGCCCCGATCGGTGCCAGCGTAATGGGTTCGTCCATCACCAGCGTGTTGGGCTGCAATCCCCTCCGAAGGGCAGCTAGGTAGGTCAGCGGCTTCAAGGTGGAGCCGGGTTGCCTCAGGCTCTGGACGACGCGGTTGAGCTGGCTTGCCGGATACGAAAAGCCGCCCGCCATCGCGAGAATGCGGCCGGTTTCGTTCTCGAGTACGAGCGCTGCTCCCTGCACGGTCGGTCGAATGCGCAGATCGGCACGCGCCGCTTGCTTACCATTGGCTTTGCGCGCCTGCACGTAGACCACGTCGTACGGCTTAAGACTGCGCCGGATCGCTGCGCTCCAGGTATTCAGCGGCAGGATGCTTCCGTCGGTCAGACCGACGTTGATCCCACGCGTATTCTCCAGGACGACCGCCGATTCCCAGTGAACGTCATAGAGAGGTAGCCGCGTCGTCTTCAACGCCACGAGCCAGGCCGGTTCCGTGGCCCTCCGGTCTGCCGCAATCAGACGGACAGCATCGGAAATATTCGCCTCGGATCCCTCAAATTTGTAACGACCGGTGGCGAGCTCGTACCGCGCGAGGCCCTCCTGCAATGTCGCTTCAACTATGCGCTGCAAGGCCGAGTTGACGGTCGAGCGCACCGTGTAGGAGGAACTGGTAAGAGTATCGAGGCCCGCGACCACCTTTGCCTCGCGGGCGATGTGATCGACGAAGTGAAAGCCGAAGTCCCGGCGCGTCGGCCGGTACTCGACGAACTGCGGCAATACCGCTTGCACCGCGGCGGAGTCGATCATGGCGTCGTCCTGCATGCGGCCCAGCACGTAGGCAAGGCGCTCGCGCGCACGCTCAGGGTGGTGGTCGGGATTGAAGTAGTTTGGTCCCTTGGCGAGCCCGGCGAGCAGTGCGCCCTCAACTGCGGAGAGCGCCTTGGCTGGTTTGCCGAAATAGCTGCGCGCCGCCATCTCGATGCCCCAGGCTCCGCGACCGAGATAAATCGAGTTGAGATAGAGCTCGAGGATTTCCGCCTTGGTCAGGGCGCGCTCCATCCGAGAGGCAACGATCATTTCGCGCAGTTTTCTTTCGTAAGTGATGTCGTTGCCCACCAGCAGGTTCTTGGCGACCTGCTGCGTAATGGTCGAGCCGCCCTGCGGACGGCTCGGCTGCGTGAAGTTGCCGATGAAGGCGCGGACCAGTCCGCGCTCGTCAATGCCAGTGTGTTGGAAGAAACGCTTGTCCTCGGCAGAGATGAATGCGTTGCGCGCCGCTTCTGGGACATCCGCAAGCTTGACCCAGATGCGGCGATTGTTCGGCGCGTAAATTTCGGCAAGGCGCTCGCTCTTGTTGTCGAGGACTACGCTGGTGCCAGGAAGCCTGAGGTGCTTAAGCTGCTCGGCGTCGGGCAGATCCTTGACCGCGCTGTTGTAGAAAGCGATGACCTGACCAAGATCGACCTGAGATCCTTCCACTTTTTCGACCTTGCAGAACTGCTTGTAGGCCACGTGGAGGTCGGCCAGATTCAGTCCTTTGAGCGCATTGATCTCGGTGCTCAACGCCTCCCTGTCATCCATGGCAGTGGCAATCAGATCGTCCAGGTTGATGTCCTCGATGTCGAAAGCCTTGCGCATGTGGGCGCAGCCGGCACTCAAAAGCTGCGCCACCTCGAAGCGATCGCGCACCGCATCGAACTCCGTCTTGACCCCATCCGGTCGGGTAGTGACCTGGCTGAAGGCAAGCGCCGTGGCGAAGATCTTGATGAGAATCGAGTCCATGACCTGCCGACGGTCGAAAGCCGCCTCCGTAAGGTCCTTTTGTAGAACAATAGTAAACAAGGCTGTTTTGAGGAAAAAGTTCCCGCTAGCTCGCTTTGGCCGCGGTGAGATGGGGAAGACAGTGGGGACCTCCGGCTCCGCCGATGCACGGCGATGGGCATGTCGGGATTAGACCTTCGAGCTACCAAAAACGCAGTTGTCCCAGGCGCTGGGTCCCTGGATTCAGGTGGGCTGCACACACCGCTCGTTCCCTCGATTCAGGAAATTCGACCGGTTGCGGCGCCGACGTAACTCGGTCAACGAGCTAAGGTGACAGTGTGATTGGCGGCAAGCCGGCGCAGATGATGAGGCTGGCCGATGCAGCGCCGGTGCGGTTTACAAGTGGATAGCCCAGCTGGGCCCCAGGTGTCAGCGATGTTGGTATTCTTGTTGGTATTTCGATTTCCAGAGGCCTGCGAAAAGCACTGGGAATAGGCGCCCTTATGCTCTTGCGACGCCGCTGGTCACCAATTGCCCCGTGAGCGTTCGGGGCGGAGGACCCTCGACAATATCCGGGCGGCCCAAGCCTTTGCGGCCGATTACGTCGCTAACGAAGAGATCATCTACGGCTGAGCGCAACCGTGCGATGGCGCGCCCCGCCGCTTCTCCGGCTCTTCAGCACCGCTCCGGGCCGCGGAACCAACGCTGCGGCCAGTGCGTTTTAGAAGCACAGCATTGGCAGCGCACTCATGAATGCCCTTTTTCCGGTCGTGCTTGCCGCGGCGCTCCTCAGTGCCGCCATCGCCACGATGCCTGCGGATGCTGCTCCTCGAAAAAAGAAGGCCGCGGTCTCCCCTGCAGCTAGCGTCGCTCAGCCACCCACGGACAGATTTTTGGCCTGCGACGTCCGGGTGCGAGACTATCTTCGCGAAGGCGGAGCCGCGATACGGGTCACCAAGATCGAAGTGGATGATGCCCGACTGCAGTTGAACATTCATCATGAGTACGGAGAGGCGGGAAAGTCGTCTCGAAAATACCTGCGCGGGGATAGTGAAGAAGAAATGCGCAAAAATCTGCGCGGAATATTGGATGAGTTTGCGGCGGCTGCGAAGGCCGCAGCGGCTGGTCGCGCTTGGTATGTGATCGCTGCTCGCAAGGTCATGCCGGACCTCCGCGACGGTTCGGGCGAGAATACGAGTCCGTGGACAGCCATTGTCCTCGCGGATTTCGAGGGAAAATGCAGACCCATCACGTTCTATCAGTCTGTCGATCGGAACAAGCTCAATCCTGAACTGAGCAAGAAATTGGATGAGTGAAGTTTTGCGCTTGAAGTGATTTAACGCGTGAAGACAGATCGCCACTGAGGTCGAGATCAGACACAGCCCCGCAGTGGAGATGCGGCTCGATCATCTAACCCTTGCCGCCAACCGGCGAGCCGGCCAGCCAGGATCAATCATCGACCTAGCTGACGACCGCTACCCTGCATTAGCCTTCAGTCCGGCGGCTTCGATGCCTGCGACGGCGCAGGCCTCGTCATTGTCCGATGTGTCGCCGCTGACACCGACGGCGCCGAGCAGGCCGCCGCCACCCTGGATCAGTACGCCGCCGGGCACCGGCACCAGACGTCCCTGCGCCAGCGCATTGACCGCGCTGACAAAATAGGCCTGTTCCTGGGCGCGCTGGAACAGCGCCCGCGATCCCATGCCCATCGCAAGCGCGCCATAGGCCTTGCCGTGCGCGATTTCGGCCCGCATCAGGCTGGTGCCATCCTGCGCCGCCGTGACCTTCACACAGCCGCGGGCATCCAGAATGGTGATGACCAGCGGCTTCAGTTTCTTCTCGACGCCCTTGGCAAGGGCGGCATCGAGGATCTTGCGGGCGACGTCGAGGGTGAGTTCGGCCATAAATGGGTTCCTTTGCGATTGAGTGGGATTAGTGGTTGGACCGCGCGCTGTCGAGACTCATCGCGAGCACCCGAGCGACGTGCAGTGCTGCACGGTTCGTGCCATCCTTGATCTGGTGCCGGCAGGAGGTGCCGTCGGCAACGATCAGCGTGGTAGCGTCGGCGCGGCGTACCGCCGGCAGCAGCGACAGCTCGGCCATTTCCATCGAGGCTTGATAGGTGTCGGCGCCATAGCCGAACGCACCGGCCATGCCACAGCAACTGGATTCGACGGTTTCGACACCGAGATCGGGAATGAGGCGCAGTATTTTTTCGACCGGCTTGAACGCGCCGAATGATTTTTGATGGCAGTGGCCGTGAACCAGCGCTTTTGCCTGGATAGTGCCGAGCGGCAGCTTGAGGCAGCCGGCCTCCGCTTCGCGAACCAGAAATTCCTCGAACAACAATGCATGCGCGCTGACGCTCTTGGCATCATTGTCCGAGCGGAGCGAGAGCAGTTCGTCGCGGAGCGTCAGCAGGCAACTCGGCTCCAATCCGACGATCGGCACGCCGCGCGCCGCGAACGGCGCGTAGGTCGCGACCAGTCTCTCCAGTTCGCTGCGCGCCTGTTCGACCAGACCGGCCGAGAGGAATGTCCGCCCGCAACACAGCGGACGGGCGCGGTCGACGGGTCGCGGAATGTGAACGCGATACCCACCCTCGACCAGCACCCGCAAGGCGGCATCGAGATTCTCGCGCTCATAGGCGCGGTTGAAGGTGTCGGCGAACAGCACGACCTCACGGCCATTGGCGGGGCCAAATACCTCGGCGTCGGCCTTGAACACATCGCGCCGGAACGCGGGCAGGGCGCGCTTCGCGCTGATGCCGGCAAGTTTCTCGAACAGCGCACGCAATAGCGGACTGTTGTTGCGCCAGTTGGCGAGCGGAGCGAAGCGGGAGGCCAGATCCGCATAGCGCGGCAGATAGGCGACCAGCCGGTCGCGCAGCGAAAGGCCGTGCTTCTCCGCGCGCGCTGCCAGCACCTCGATCTTCATCTTGGCCATGTCGACGCCGGTCGGGCATTCATGGCGGCAGGCCTTGCAGGATACGCAGAGTTTTAGCGTATCCATCATTTCATCTGAGGCCAGCGCGTCGGGGCCCAACTGGCCAGAAATGGCCAGCCGCAGCGTGTTGGCACGGCCTCGCGTCACATCCTTCTCATTGCGGGTCGCGCGATAGGACGGACACATCACGCCGCCCTCGAGTTTTCGGCAGGCGCCGTTGTTGTTGCACATCTCGACCGCGCCCTGAAAGCCGCCGCCGGCGCCGGGATAGGCCGACCAATCGAGCGCGGTCTTCAACTCGCCTATGCGATAGTCCGGCCGATAGCGGAACAACGAACGATCGTCCATTTTGGGCGGATCGACGATCTTGCCGGGATTGAGCAGATTGTCCGGATCGAAGCGCTGCTTGACCTCGCGGAAATCGGCAACAATGCGGGAGCCGAACATCGCTTCGTGAAACTCGGAACGAACCAGCCCGTCGCCATGCTCGCCGGAGTGTGAGCCCTTGTACTCGCGCACCATCTCGAAGGTCTCTTCAGCGATGGCCCGCATCGCCTTGACGTCCTTTTCGAGCTTCAAATTGAGGACGGGGCGCACATGCAGGCAGCCTTCGGAGGCGTGCGCATACATGGTGCCGCGCGTTCCGTGCCTGGCGAAGATGGCGTTGAGCCGTTCGGTATAGTCGGCGAGATGCGGCAGTGGCACCGCGCAATCCTCGACAAAGGAGACTGGCTTACCCTCCTGCTTCATCGACATCATCACGTTGAGGCCGGCGGCGCGGAAGTCGGCGATCCCGGTCTGCAATGCGGGCTCGGTGATCTCAACCACGCCGCCCCATTTGCGTTGCGGCTTGTCCCAGCCAAAGCCGAGATCGGCCATCAGCTCGCCGAGCTGCTTCAGCCGATGCAGGTTTTCGGCCTGATCTTCCTCGGCGAATTCCACGACCAGCACCGCGTCGGGATCGCCGCGCACGGCGGTCGCGATGATCGGCTGAAACATCGCGATGTCACGGCCGAGCGCGATCATGGTGCGGTCGACCAATTCCACTGCGATCGGCCGCAGCTTCACCAGATGCTGCGCCGCATCCATCGCTTCGTAAAAACTGCCGAAATGGCAGACGCCCAGCGCCTTGTTGCGGATCACAGGCCACAGCTTGAGTTCGACCTGCGTGGTGAAGGCCAGCGTGCCTTCGGAGCCGACCAGAAGATGGGCCATGTTGTTCGGCGCGTTGCGCGGCACCAGCGCATCGAGATTGTAGCCGCCGACGCGGCGCTGCACTTTTGGAAACCGCTCCGATATCTCGCCGGCCTCGCGTTCGCCGAGATCGAGCATGTCGCGGAATAGCGCAAGCCCGCTCTGCGGCGAATTCACCTGCGCCAGATCCCGCGGCACCTCGCCGAAATGCAGACGCGTGCCGTCGGCAAGTGCCGCATCCATCGACAGCGTATTGTCGCGCATGGTGCCGTAACGCAGCGAACGGCCGCCGCAGGAATTATTGCCGGCCATGCCGCCGATGGTGGCGCGCGAGGCGGTGGAGACGTCGACTGGAAACCACAGCCCGTGTTTTTTGAGCTGGCGGTTGAGGTCGTCAAGCACGATGCCGGGCTCGACCACGCAAGTGCGGTTCTCGACGTCGAGCGAAAGCATCCGATTCAGGTGCTTGGAGAAGTCGACAATGATTCCCTCGTTGACGGTCTGGCCGCATTGCGAGGTGCCGCCGCCGCGCGGAGTGACGATTAGGCCGTCGTCACGGCAAATGGCAAGCGCCTTAAGGGCCTCGTCCATGCTGCGGGGCGCCACGACGCCCGCCGGCATGATCTGGTAGAACGAGGCATCGGTGGCATAGCGGCCGCGGTTGAAGGCATCGAAGAACACGTCGCCAGTCATGTTTGACCGCAGGCGTCGCTCGAGCGTTGAGGCGTTTTTCATCCCAAATCCAAAGTGATCCAAGAGGGCTGTTGCAACCCCTCAACGGGATTATGCACTTTTTACAGGACGAATTACATTATGAATTCATAATCGGCAAGCTAGCTGCCCGCAGCCGTAGCCGTGCTGGCACTCCGCGCCACAGCCAGATGTTCAATGGCGGCGGTTCGCTTGTTGCGCAAGTGCTGGAACAGGATGTCGCTCAGTTCGCTTGCCGCGCGGCGGCGCAGCGCATCCAGGATCGCTTCGTGCTCGCGCATGGCCTCACCCCATCGCTGTCGCTTGCGCGCGAAATTGGCGGAATAGCGGACGCGGCGGATCCGGCCGGCAAAGCTGGCATAGGCCGCGCGCAGGGTCTCGTTGCGTGCGGCAGCAACGATGCTCTCGTGGATGCGCTGGTTGACCTGAAAATAGCCGTGCATGTCGCTGTTGAGGTAATGGCCGTACATTTCATAGTGCAGCCGCTCGATCGCGGCGATTTCCTCGTCCGTGATGGCCTCGCAGGCAAGGCGTCCGGCGAGGCTTTCCAGGCCGGCCATCACGTCGAAAAGCTCCTCCAGATCCCGCGCGCCAAGCTGGCGCACGCGGGCGCCGCGGTTGGGCAGGAGTTCGATCAAGCCCTCCGCAGCCAGGACCTTGAGCGCCTCGCGCAGCGGCGTCCTGGAGATTCCAAGCATCTCGCAGAGCTGCCGTTCCGGAACGCGTGCACCCTCTGGGATGTTGCCTTCGACGACGTAATCGCGAAGCCGCAGCAGGATTTCGCCGTGCAGCGAGGCCTCCTGGCGGTCGGACTGGGCGATCGGCACCCCGGCTTCGGGAATCGTGGATTTCATTTGCATAACAGTAGTTTGCGGAATCTGCGGCGTCGACGACCTAAATCGAATACCAAAATTAGATTGAAAAGACAAAAAATGAATGCAAAATGGCTCTCGGGGCACTTTTGGGAGGTTGTTCATGCGGCAAGGACGGCATTTTCTGCAGATTCCAGGGCCAAGCCCGGTCCCCGACCGGGTTCTTCGCGCCATGGACATGCCCGTGATCGATCACCGCAGCGCCCGGTTCGCCGAGCTCGGGCGGGCGGTGCTGGAGGGCAGCCAAAGGATTTTCCAAACCACCGGACCGGTGATGATCTTCCCGTCGTCCGGGACGGGCGCCTGGGAGGCGGCGATCGTCAATACGCTTTCGCCCGGCGACAACGTCCTGATGGCGGAGACCGGCCACTTTGCGACCCTGTGGCGCCAGATGGCGGGCCGCTTCGGGATCGAGGTCGATTTCATCGCCGGCGATTGGCGTCGCGGCGCCGACCCCGCCCAGATCGAGGCCAGGCTGGCGGAGGATGCCGCGCACGCGATCAAGGCGGTGATGATCGTCCATAACGAGACGTCGACCGGCGCCACAAGCCGTATCGCCGACATCCGCGCCGCGATCGACCGGACCGGACATCCCGCTTTGTTGATGGTCGACACCATCTCCTCGCTCGGGTCGGTCGACTACCGACATGACGAATGGAAGGTCGATGTCAGCGTCAGTTGCTCGCAAAAGGGCTTCATGCTGCCGCCCGGCCTGGGCTTCAACGCGATCTCGGAGAAGGCCCGCGCCGCCGCCAGAACCAACCGGATGCCGCGCTCGTACTTCGACTGGGAGGAAATGCTGAAGCCGAACGCGAAGGGCTTCTTCCCGTATACGCCGGCGACAAACCTGCTGTACGGGCTGCGCGAGGCGATCGCGATGCTGCTGGAAGAGGGACTAGACAATGTGTTCGCGCGTCACCAGCGGCTCGCCGCAGCGACGCGTGCCGCGGTCAATCATTGGGGGCTCGAGGTGCTGTGCCAGGAACCCCAGGAGTATTCGCCCGTGCTGACCGCCGTGCTGATGCCGCCGGGCCACGACGCCGATCAATTCCGTCAGGTCGTGCTCGACAACTACAACATGTCGCTCGGGGCGGGCCTGTCGAAGGTCGCGGGCAAGGTGTTTCGCATCGGCCATCTCGGCGAATGCAACGAGCTCACGCTGCTCGGAGCTCTGACCGGCGTGGAGATGGGCTTGTCGGTCGCGGGCGTTCCGCACCGTTCCGGAGGCGTCGATGCCGCGATGAAGTATCTGGAGCAGCGTCCGCAAGGCAATTCCCCGGCGCATCTCAAGGTCGTCGGCAGCTAGCCGGCAACTCGCGCCTGCCCGGGGGGCGCCGCTCCGGCCCTGCTCCTTATGCATTGACGTGCTGCGTCCGGCGGGCGACAAGCCCGCCAAATGGTGATATCGAGCGGCTCGAAACGCCAAGGCAATACCGGGAAGGACGCCCATGACCGTGCATACTGGAAGGCATTTTCTGCAGATTCCGGGACCGACCAACGTGCCGGACCGGGTGCTGCGTGCGATGGATATGCCGACCATGGACCACCGGGGTCCCGAGTTCGCCGAGGTCGGTCATGCCGTGCTGGCTGCCATGCAGCGGGTATTTCGTACCAAGCAGCCGGTGATCATCTACCCGTCGTCCGGGACCGGCGCATGGGAAGCGGCCCTCGTCAACACGCTGCAGCCCGGCGACAAGGTACTGATGGCGGAGACAGGGCAGTTCGCCGTGCTGTGGCGCGGCATCGCAGAAAAATTCAAGCTCGAGGTTGATTTCCTGCCCGGTGACTGGCGTCACGGCGCCGACCTCGAGCAGATCGAGGCGCGGCTGTCGGCCGACAAGGCGCACAAGATCAAGGCCGTGTGCGTGGTTCACAACGAGACCTCGACCGGCTGCGTCACCCATCCGCTGGACGTCCGCAAGATTCTTGACCGCGTAAACCATCCTGCGCTCTTGATGGTCGACACCATCTCTGGCCTCGGATCGCTGGAATATGAGCACGATGCCTGGGGCATCGATGTGTCGGTCGCAGGTTCTCAGAAGGGCCTGATGCTGCCGCCGGGCCTCGGCTTCAACGCCATCTCGGAAAAGGCGCTTGCGGTAGCGAAGGCGAACCCCGCGATGCGCTCCTATTGGGACTGGCAGGAAGTCATTGCCATCAACAAGGCGGGCACCTGGCCCTATACGCCGGCGACCAATCTGCTGTTCGGCTTGCGCGAAGCGGTCAAGATGCTCGAGGAAGAGGGGCTGGAGAATGTCTTCGCCCGGCACAAGCGTCACAGCGCCGCGACGCGCGCCGCCGCCAAGGTGTGGGGCCTGGAAACGCAATGCCAGGAGCAGGGCGCGCACTCACCCGCGCTGACCGGCGTGGTGATGCCGGAAGGCCATGACGCCGACAATTTCCGTAAAGTCGTGCTGGAAAATTTCGACATGTCGCTCGGCACCGGCCTGAACAAGATCAAGGGCAAGGTGTTCCGGATCGGTCACATCGGACACTTCAATGACCTGATGCTGATGGGCACGTTGTCGGGCGTCGAGATGGGCCTCGATCTCGCCAAGGTGCCGCACCGCGGCGGCGGCGTGCTGGCGGCCATGGAAGTGCTCAAGGGGCGCGACGTCGTATCGATGCCGAAGGCCGCCGTCGCCTGAGATCGCTTGACCGAAACAACAACAGAGAGAGCCGCGATGAACGCTCCGGTGGCTTCGACCGAAGACCTGATTTATTCCGTCGAGGACGGCATCGCCCGGCTGACGTTCAATCGTCCGCAGGCGCGCAATGCGCTGACCTTTGCCATGTACGAGCAAATGGCGGCGATCTGCGAAACCGTCAACAATGATCGCTCGATCAAGGCGATGATCCTGACCGGCGCCGGCGACAAGGCGTTTGCGTCGGGCACCGACATCTCGCAGTTCCGCGCCTTCAAGACTGCGCAGGATGCGCTGGACTATGAAGCGCGTATCGATCGCGTGCTCGGCGCACTGGAAGCATGTCGGGTGCCGACGATCGCGGCGATTGCCGGCGCCTGCACTGGTGGCGGCGCGGGGATCGCGGCGTGCTGCGATATCCGCATCGGCACCGAGGCGACGCGGATGGGTTTTCCGATCGCGCGCACGCTCGGCAATTGCCTGTCGATGTCGAACATCTCCAGGCTGGTTTCGCTGGTCGGCCCCGCACGGACCAAGGACCTGATCTTCAAGGCGCGGCTGGTCGAGGCGCCGGAAGCGCTGGCGCTCGGGCTGCTCAATGAAGTGGTCCCCGATGTCGCGACGCTGCAGCGTCGCGCCGACGAAACCGCGAAGCTCGTCGCCAGCCATGCGCCGATCACGCTCGAAGTCACCAAGGAGGCGGTGCGCCGCATCCGGCGGACGTTGACCCGCGACGAAGGCGAAGACCTGATCCTGCGCGCCTATATGAGCGAGGACTTCCGCGAGGGAATGGACGCTTTCCTCAACAAGCGCTCGCCGAACTGGAAGGGCAAGTAGCCGAACGGGGCAAGCGATCACGCTTGAAGCGACCACACCTGGCCCTTGCGCTATGGTTTGGCAGCCTTTTTTGCCAGTTCCATGCCCAGGTCGAGCGCCGCGATACCTATTCTGTCTGAAGGGGTTATGAGGCAACGTTGATCCATCCACGCAATGATCGCGTCAAAGTCGCCGCCACCCACCATGTCGCGCTCGCCGCTGATGTTCAGGCCGCTGATGAATCCAACCAGCCAGGATTCAAAGCTTCCTTTGACGACCGCATTCTTTTTGCGGTTGGTCCACGCCGTGCAGGTTTGAGAGCCCGCACCGATGATTGAGGAGCCGGCGTCCGCGGCGGTCGAAAGACAAGCCAGGACCAAACCAATCGCGAACGCCTTCATGTTTCCTCGTCAGCGCGTCATCGCCGGACCGCAGCACAATAGGATGGCTACGGCTTTTTGAGGCAAAGACCAATGGCAGGAGCGGTGGCGCACTTGGCGCCATCCGGTGCGCCGCCAGACGGACAGAACACCGACACCAGATTTTCGCTTGCATCGCAGTTGACCTCGCCGCTGGCCTGAACCGACCTGATGGAAGCACCAGCCGGTCCGGGATCGCCCTTTGCGCCGGGCGCACCCTGCGGTCCCTGCGGCCCTTGGGGACCCTGTTGCCCTTGAGCGCCGGCTACGCCTTGCACGCCCTGCGCCCCCTGCGGCCCGGCTGGTCCTTGAGGGCCGGCATCGCCCTTCGGTCCTGGATCCCGTCCACACCCCACAAGCGTCAGGGCCGTGCCCACGAGGACAGCCATCAAAATCCTTCTCATTCAGCTCCTCCTCCTGATTTTCCTTGTAGCGTGCATTAAATGAGCCCACTCACAGCCATGCAACGGAAAAGCGGCGAGATTGAATCGGCTGCGGGTAGCGATGGGCTTCCTGCGGGAAGGATTGGCGCCTCATGCAAAAGTCATAGGCGGCACATTTGCGGTGCAGCTTGAACTCCGGTCGGTTCGCTCGCAAGATGTGACGCCAGCCAAGTCTGATTTTACAAAGTCTTGCAAATACATAGGGATGAAACACGTGGGACAGATGCTGAAAGCCGCGGCCGCCTTGACGGCCATGATCGCAAGCAGCCCGGCGCTTGCCGCCTGGGAGCCGACCAAGCCGGTCGAAATCGTGGTTGCGGCCGGTGCGGGCGGGGCGTCCGACCAGATGGCGCGGATGATGCAGGCGGCGATTCAGAAGAACAACCTGATGAAGCAGCCGATGGTTGTATCGCTCAAGGGCGGGGCGTCGGGTGCCGAGGCGCTGATGTACATGAAGTCCAGCGATGGCGATCCCAACAAGGTGCTGATCGCCTATTCGCTGATCTACATGCTGCCGCTGTCGGCCAAGATCCCCTTCAACTGGCGTGACCTCACGCCGGTTTCGGTGGTCGCCCTCGACCAGTTCGTGCTGTGGGACAATGCCGAGGGACCGAAAACGGTGAAGGACTTCATCGCGGCGGCGAAGGTGGCCAATTCGCCGTTCAAGATGGGTGGCACCGGCTCCAAGCGCGAGGACCACGTGCTGACCGTGTTCATGGAGCAGAAGACCGGCGCGAAATTCTCCTATCTGCCGTACAAGTCCGGCGGCGAGGCGGCGACGCAACTGGTCGGCAAGCACACCGAGGCCAACGTCAATAACCCTTCCGAGAATCTGGAAGTCTGGCGCGCCGGTCAGGTCCGCGCGCTGTGCGTGTTCGACAAGGAGCGCATCTCCTACAAGACCAAGGTCACCGAGACCCAATCCTGGAACGACGTCCCGACCTGCAAGGAGGAGGGACTCGACGTGCAGTATCTGATGCTGCGCGCGATGTTCCTGCCCGGCAAGGTGACGCCGGAACAGCAGGCGTTCTACGTCGATCTGTTCCAGAAGGTGACGCAGACGGCGGAGTACAAGGATTATATGGAAAAGCAGGCGCTCAAGCCGATCTTCCTCACCGGCAAGGACATGCTGAAATTCCTCGAGGAGGACGACAAGCTCAACACCTCGCTGATGAACGAAGCGGGCTTCGTCGCGAAATAGGTCGATCGTTATTTGTCGGCAGGACCGTATCCTGCGATCCTGCCGAGAACGTTTTCGACCTCGGCCTTCGGCAGCAGCCGCGGCGTCCCGATCTGCAGGCAGCCGTGATATTGCCGGGCCAGCGTTTCGACTTCGACGGCAAGCCACATCGCTTTCGAGAGCGATGCGCCCACCGCAATCATGCCGTGGTGCTCCAGCAGGCAGGCCTGCCGGCCTTCCAGCGCGCGCACGGCGTGCTCCGAAAGCTCCTGCGTGCCGAAGGTCGCATAGGGCGCGACACGGATGGTGTCGCCGCCGGCACATGCGATCATGTAGTGGATCGGCGGGATTTCCAGGCCCATGATGGCGAGGATCGTCGAATAGGTCGGGTGGGCATGGACCACCGCATTGACTTCGGGCCGGGCTCTCAGGATATCGAGGTGAAATCGCCATTCGCTCGACGGCCGCTGGGCGGGATCGTGCGAGCCGTCCAGGCCCATGAATACGATCTGTTCGGGCTGCATCGCCTCGTAGGGCGTGCTGGTCGGCGTGATCAGCAGGCCCTTGCCGTGGCGCAGGCTGATATTTCCTGACGTCCCCTGATTGATGCCGAGCGCATTCATGCTGCGGCAGGCATCGATGATCGACTGGCGCTTTTCCCGGTCCTTCGTGGTCGGCATTTTGAGACCCCTTGCAACCGCGCGACAATGCTTGATTATTGCGCCGCAGTATAGTCGAACGTCTTTGGTGAAATCCTGACTGGGAGACGTCATGACGCGTGCCGTGCTTGGCATCATCGGCGGATCCGGCATCTACGACCTGCCGGGGCTGGAGGACGTCCGCGAGGAGACGATCGAGAGCCCATGGGGCGAGCCATCCGCAGCCCTGACGCGCGGCGTCCTCGCCGGGCTGCCGGTCGTGTTCCTGCCGCGGCACGGCAAGGGACATGTGCTCTCGCCCTCGGACATCAACTACCGCGCCAATATCGACGTGCTGAAGCGGGCGGGGGTTACCGATCTGGTTTCGCTCTCGGCCTGCGGGTCGTTCCGGGAGGAACTGCCGCCCGGCACCTTCGTGCTGGTCGATCAGTTCGTCGATCGCACGTACAAGCGCGAGAGTTCGTTTTTCGGCAGGGGCTGCGTTGCCCATGTCTCGATGGCCCATCCGGTGTCGCCGCGGCTGCACGTGCATCTCGTGGCGGCCGCCAAGGCCGAGGGCATCATGGCAGTGCAGGGCGGCACCTATCTGTGCATGGAAGGTCCGCAATTCTCGACGCTCGCGGAGAGCCTGACATATAAGGCGCAGGGCTATTCGGTGATCGGCATGACCAACATGCCCGAGGCCAAACTCGCCCGCGAGGCCGAGATCTGCTATGCCAGCGTGGCGATGGTCACCGATTTCGATTGCTGGCATCCTCAGCATGACGCGGTCACCGTGCAGGACATCATTCGCGTGCTGAACTCGAATGCCGGCAGGGCCAAGGCGCTCGTTGCGCGCCTCGCCAGGGATTTCCCGCGCGAGCATGAGCCGTGTCCTATCGGTTCGGACAAGGCGCTCGACACCGCCTTGATCACGGCGCCGGAAGCGCGCGATGTCAGGTTGCTCGCCAAGCTCGATGCGGTGGCGGGCAGGGTGTTGAACGCATGAAGGTCGACGGCCGACATTTTCGCAGCATCTGGCTCGAGGACGATGGCTGGACGGTCGGCGCGATCGACCAGCGCCGGCTGCCGCATGAATTCGTGGTGGCGCGCATCGCAACCGCCGAGGACGCGACCGAGGCCATCCGTTCCATGCTGGTGCGCGGCGCGCCACTGATCGGCGCCACCGCGGCTTACGGCATGGCACTCGCGATGCGGGCGGATGCTTCCGATGCGGCGCTCGGACGCGGCTATGCCATGCTGCTGGCAGCGCGGCCGACCGCGGTCAATTTGAAATGGGCGCTCGACGAGATGGCGCGTTTGCTTCGGCCGCTGCCGGCGTCCGAACGCGTCACGGCGGCCTACCGGCGCGCCGGCGAAATCGCCGAAGAGGACGTCGCGATCAACCAGGGGATCGGCCGGCATGGTCTGGCGCTGATCGAACAGATCGCGGCCGCGAAGCAGCCAGGCGAGCCGGTCAACATCCTGACCCATTGCAACGCCGGCTGGCTCGCGACGGTGGACTGGGGCACGGCGACGGCCCCGATCTACCTCGCGCATGATAGCGGCCTGAAGGTCCATGTCTGGGTCGACGAAACCCGGCCGCGCAATCAGGGCGCTTCGCTGACTGCATGGGAACTCGGCCATCACGGCGTGCCGCATACGGTGATCGCCGACAACACCGGCGGCCACCTGATGCAGCACCGCATGGTCGATCTCGCGATCGTCGGTACCGACCGGGTGACTGCCAGTGGCGACGTCTGCAACAAGATCGGCACATACCTGAAGGCGCTCGCCGCCCATGACAATGGCGTGCCGTTCTATGTTGCACTGCCGTCGCCCACCATCGATTTTAGTATCGACGACGGCATCCGGCAGATTCCGATCGAACAGCGCAGCACCGAGGAGGTGGCGACCATGACCGGCCGCACTGTAGATGGGCGCGTCGAGACCGTGCGTGTGGTTCCCGAGGGCACGCCTGTGGCCAATTACGCCTTCGACGTCACGCCGGCGCGGCTGGTGACGGGACTGATCACCGAACGCGGCCTGCTGCGTCCCGAACGTGCTGCACTTGCGAGCGCATTCCCGGAGCGCAGCGCGGGACATTGACGCCGGCGGCACCGGCACGTATCCCCGTTCAGGTCTGTCGTATCGGGGGTCACCGTCGCCATGTCCAACACCGACATCGAAATCGTCGTCGAGGATCCGACCGCGCCCGAGGCCAATTCGCCTGCGGTGACGAGCGTTCGCGCAACCGACGTCGTCGTCTGCCTCCTGTTGTTCGCGCTCGCGCTCACACTTGGTTACGACAACTGGCGCACGGGAGCCGGCTGGGAATCGACCGGCCCGCAGTCCGGATACTTTCCGTTCTATCTCTCGGTCATCCTCGGTGGCGCGAGCCTCTATGGCCTCGTCGCCGCATTCCTTTCGCGCAAGGAAGCTTCCGAGGCCTTCGTGACCCGGGCACAGCTTCGCCGCGTGATGGCAGTGTTCGTGCCGACGGTGCTGTTCTGCCTCGCCATGCAGTTCCTCGGGCTCTATGTCGCGAGCTTCTTTCTGATCGCCGGTTTCATGCGCATGGTCGGCAAGATCGCGCTGTGGAAGTCCTTGCTCACTGCCTTCGTCTTCACCGCCGTGATGTTCGTGACCTTCGACATCGCTTTCGACGTCATCATGCCGAAGGGCCCGCTCGAAGCGGCGCTCGGCCGCTAACGGGTCGGTGGGATTGATCTGATGGAAGCCTTGGGCCTCTTGATGCACGGTTTTGCCGTGCTGCTGACCTGGAAGACGCTTTTGCTGATGATGCTCGGGCTGGTCCTCGGCATTTTCGTCGGCGTGCTGCCGGGGCTCGGCGGCCCCAACGGCGTGGCGATCCTGCTGCCGCTGACCTTCACGATGGATCCGACCTCGGCGATCGTGATGCTGTCCTGCATCTATTGGGGCGCGCTGTTCGGCGGCGCCATTACCTCGATCCTGTTCAACATCCCCGGCGAGGCCTGGTCGGTCGCAACCACCTTCGACGGCTATCCGATGGCGCAGCAGGGCAGGGCGGCGGAGGCGCTGACCGCGGCCTTCACCTCGTCCTTCATCGGCTCGCTGGTCGCGGTGATGCTGATCACCTTCCTGGCGCCGATGATCTCCTCCTTCGCGCTGAAATTCGGGCCGCCGGAATTCTTCGCGGTGTATCTTTTGACCTTCTGCTCGTTTGTCGGGCTCGGCCGCGAGGCCAAGCACAAGACGGTGATTTCGATGTCGCTCGGCCTGTTGCTCGCCGGCATCGGCATGGACACCGTGTCCGGCCAGTTGCGCATGACCTTCGGTTCGGCGGAGCTGCTGCGCGGCGTCAATTTTCTGGTCGCGGTGATCGGCCTGTTCGGCATCAGCGAAATCCTGCTCACCATGGAGGAGCGGCTTGCGCTGCGCGGCCACGCCGCCGGAATCTCCCTGCGCGTCGTGCTCTCGGTCTGGAAGGACCTGCCGAAATACTGGGTGACGCTGTTTCGCTCCTCGTTCATCGGCTGCTGGCTCGGTATCACGCCGGGCGGTGCGATCGCGGCCTCCTTCATGGGCTACAACCTCGCCAAGCGCTTCTCCAAGGACCAGGACAGTTTTGGCAAGGGTCGCATCGAGGGCGTGTTTGCACCGGAAACCGCGGCGCATGCCTCCGGCACCGCAGCGCTGCTGCCGATGCTCGCGCTCGGCATTCCCGGCTCCGGCACTGCCGCGATCCTGCTCGGCGGGCTGATGGTGTGGGGCCTCAATCCGGGTCCGTTGCTGTTCGTTGAGCACAAGGATTTTGTCTGGGGCCTGATTGCGTCGATGTATCTCGGCAATGTCGTCGGTCTCGTGCTGGTGCTGACGACGGTGCCGATCTTTGCTTCGATCCTGCGGGTGCCGTTCGCGGCCGTCGCGCCGATGATCGTGGTGTCCTGCGCGATCGGCGCCTACGCGATCCAGAACGCGATGTTCGACATCTGGCTGATGCTGGGGTTTGGCGTGGTCGGCTACGTCTTCAAAAAAATCGGCATCCCGCTGGCGCCGTTCACGCTGGCGCTCGTGCTCGGCAACCGCGCCGAGGACGCGTTCCGTCTGTCGATGATCGGTGCCGGCGGCGACCTGAAGGTGTTCTGGTCCAACGGTCTCGTTGGTTCGATCACGACGCTTGCGATCGTGCTGTTGTTCTGGCCCGTCATCGACAAGGCGTTCGGCAGCGTCACCCGCATGTTGCGGCCGGCGAAGGCGTAGTTGCAGTTCGTCATTGCGAGCGCAGCGAAGCAATCCATCGCGCCGCAAGTGGAGAAGTGGATTGCTTCGCTGCGCTCGCAATGACGGCTGGACATACATTATCGCTCTCGCGGCACGATCTGCCCGAGGTTTGCATCTTCGTTTGGCCCTCTTCGAAATAGAGGGCGCAGGGAAGACCGGGTGCTTGCTGCACCCGCGGTCTCGCGTGCGATTTGCGCAAACAAAACTGCACACGAGCATACAGGGCAGCGGGAGCATTCCGGCCTTCCCTGCGCAATGGCTTTACGGCTTACTTCGTGCTCTCCCTGGTGAACGGCTCTTTTGCCACCATCGTTACGCAGAACTTCCGCGCAACTTAACGCCAGCACCGCGGCGTCCGAACCACACGACTTCGCCGTACGCCTCCGGCGCGTACGTCTAGCGCGCCATCAGCGTCCATCGCATCTCACCGCACGTTCGTGACGATCGCGAGCGCCCCTCAATCGGGTGAGACAGGCGGAGTTATGCTGCTGATTTGGGTGAGAACGAAAGCGAAATATTTTTCATTCCTGGGCTTGACGCGATTTCTGAAAATCAGAAGTGATTTGCCCGTCGTGCAGTCACGTGCGAGGTCACATATGTCGTCAACTCGGCAATAGCCGCTTTGGCAGGCTGAAAGCGAGCCGATAAAGCGGCAGGCTGTCGATGCCGGCGTGGTCCTCGGCAGGCAGCGTCTTGCGCAAATGGTGGAGTGCGGCGCGGACCGCGGCTTCGTCCAATCCCTCGATCAGCAGCAGGGCGGCGAACGAGCCGTCGTTGGCGCGCATGCCCATCTCGCGGGTCTTGATCGAGGTCTGCGCAATGTCGGTGAGCAGGACCCGCGCGGCGATGATGCGGTCGAGGCGAGCCAACTCCGCGACGAGCGTGGCGGCGCCCCAGGACGGCGCCGCATCGAGGCGCAGGGGAGCGACGATGCCGCCCTGGCCTGTGCCGGCTGAAGCTGCGATACGGCCGCCGCCGCGCGCGAAATTGCCGAGCTTGGGCATGATGCGCTGCGACCACGGCGTCGGCGCGTTCAGCCGCGCCAGATAGTCCGCCCCGCCGACGACGCGTTCATCCTCGAGTTCGTAGAGGATGAAGTAGCGGTTCACCGACGCGCCCAGCGCGCGGAAGATGCGGCACGCCAGGAAGCCATTGACGCCGACCCGCTCGGCGGCATGTTCGCGCGTGATCCAGTGCGCCCAGTCGGTCTCGTCCTGCGGCGCCAGATCGCTCCAGATAGCGAGGTAACCGGCTCCTTGCATGTCAGGCTCCATCCGTCATTTGGGACCGACGCGCACGGCCACCGGCAGCGACGCCGGCAACTGGCCGGCGCCCTGCAGTGCGGCCTGCATGGCGACGATGTAACCGTAGGGCCCGAGGCCAGCGATCACGCCTTTCACCGCGGCCGAAAGCTTGGAGTGCCGGTGCAGCTCATCGCGGGCGTGGATGTTGGAGATGTGCACCTCGTAGATCGGGCCTTCAAAAATCTTCATGGCGTCGAACATCGCAATCGACGTGAAGGAGTAGGCGGCCGGGTTGATGATCAGCGCGTCGGCCGCGGTGCGTGCAGACTGGATGAGATCGACCAGCGCGCCCTCGTGGTTCGACTGGTGGAACGTCAGCTCCGCGCCGGCGAAAGCGGCGAACTCCTCGCAGGAAGCCTTGATGGCGTCGAGCGTGGTCGAGCCATAGATGTGTGGCTCGCGGATGCCGAGCATGTTCAGGTTCGGGCCATTGAGGATCATGATGCGCATGGAATGCCTTTCACGGGATACTGACGGGGCAGTGTAGCCGATCGCAGCCACATGTCAGCCGCCGAACCATTTTGCCGGCACGGTGACAACAGACGGAAACAGCACCATGAGGAACAGAACAACCAGTTGAGCGATCAGGAAGGGCCAGACGCCCTTGATGATCTCCTCCATGCTGATGCGCGACACGCCGCAGACCACGTTGAGGACGACGCCGACCGGCGGGGTGATCAGGCCGATCGCATTGTTGATGATGAAGAGCACGCCGAAATAGACCGGGTCGATACCAGCCTGCTTGACGATCGGCATCAGGATCGGCGTGAGGATCAGGATGGTCGGCGCCATGTCGAGCGCGGTGCCGACGATGACGACCAGCACCATGATCGCGAGCATCAGCAGGGTCTGGTTGCCCATGAAGGGACGAGCGAGGTCGACGATCTGGGTGGCGATTTCGGACACCGTGATGAGCCAGGACGATACCAGCGCGGCCGCCACCAGGAACATGACGATGCTGGTGCTGAGCGCGGCCGAGACGAAAACTTCGTAGAGATCGCCGATCTTGAGCTCGCGGTAGATGCAGGTCGCGACAAACAGCGCGTAGACGGCGACGACAACGGCGGCCTCGGTCGGCGTAAACACGCCGAACCGCAGCCCCACGATGATGATCGCGGGCAGCATCAAGGCCCAAAAGCCGTCGACGAAGGCCCAGGCGATCTCGCGGAGCGATTTGCGCTGCGGGCTTTCGACATTCTCCTGACGCGCGACCCACCACCAGGCGAGACACAGCCCGGCGCCGAGCATCAGGCCGGGGAAGATGCCGGCCAGGAACAGTTTTGAGATCGAGACGCCGCCGGCGACGCCAAACAGCACGAAGCCGATGCTCGGCGGGATCACGGGCGCGATGATGCCGCCGGCGGCGACGAGGCCCGCCGCATACATCTTGCGGTGGCCGGCCGCGACCATCATGGGGACAAGCAGCGCCGCCAGCGCCGCGGCGTCCGCTGCCGCGGAACCCGACAGCGAGGCGAGCACGCAGGAGGCGAGGATGGTGACGTAGCCGAGGCCGCCCTTGATGTGGCCGACCAGGGCGAGCGCCACGTTGACGATTCGCCTGGCCAGCCCGCCGCGGTTCATGACCTCGCCGGCCAGCATGAAGAACGGCACGGCCATCAGGGGAAAACTGTCTGCGCCGTTGATGATGTTCTGGGCGACGATCTGCGAGTCGAAAATATCGAGCGAATACATCAGCGCGACGCCGCAGACGATCAGCGCAAACGCAATCGGCATGCCCAGCGCCATCGCGCCGAGCAGGGAGAAGGTAAAGACCGCGAGCGTCACGCCCGGCTCCGTGTCTTCAGGTGATGATCACGTGTGCTCATCGGTTTCCTTCACCAGGATCAGGTCTTCCTCGGAGGCCGATCCGTCCAGCACCCGCACCAGATCGACGAGCAGGATCACGGCCGCCGAGACGCCGAACACGAGCCCGGAGAAATAGAAGAACAGCCCGACCGAAATGCCCGACGCGGGGGCGGTGTCGCCGAAGGTCAGCACCGCCTGTTTCCAGCTTCCGAGCGTCAGCAGCGCGTCGACGTAGAGCATCAGGAGATAGCTCAGCAGGAAGCAGGCGAGTTTTCCGCGCGGCGGGAGCGCGCGGACCACCATGTCGACGCCGAGATGAGCATGCTGGCGCAGCGCCACGATGGCGCCGAGGAAGGTCAGCCAGACCAATAGCCAGCGCGACAGTTCCTCTGATGTCGCGATCCCTGAATTGAAGACATAGCGCAGCACGACGTTGGTGAAGACCAGTACGACCATCGCGGCGAGGCAGACCGCGATCGCGACCTTGAGCAGCCGGCAGTAGAGGTCGATCAGCCGTTCGATGGCGCCCATGGCGGTTTTCTCGGCGGCCTACCTGGCGCCGCGGATGCGTGCCAGCTCGCTGGAGAAGAGCTTTACCCGCGCGGGATCATATTCGGCCGAGAATTTTTCGACGACAGGTTTGGTGGCGTCCTGCATGCGGGCGTATTCGGCCGGCGCGATCTCGTTGAACTGCATGCCCTTGGCTTTCAGGTCATCCAGCGCCTTGTCGCCGGCGAGCCTGGTCTGGTCGCGCTGGTACTCGCGCGTCTCGGCAAAACTGTCGCGCAGCATCTTCTGCTCTTCGGCCGACAGGCCGTCCCAGAACTTCTTGCTGATGATGATGATGTTCTGCGTAAAAGTGTGGTTGGTGGCCGAGACGTATTTCTGCACTTCGTAGAACTTGTTGGACAGGATGACGCTGTAGGGATTCTCCTGGCCGTCGACGGTCTTGTTTTCCAGCGCGGTGTACAGTTCGCCGAACGCCATCGGCACCGGATTCGCCTTCAGCGCCTTGAAGGTCTCGAGATAGACCGGGTTCGGGATCACGCGCAGCTTCAGCCCGGAGAAATCCTCGACCTTCGCGATGGGGCGGCTGCTGTTGGTGGCGTTGCGAAAGCCGAGGCCCCAGTAGCCGAGACCGATCAGCTCTTTCTCTGGCAGCAACTCGAGCATGGCCTTGCCGAACGCGCCCTGGGCCAGCGCCTCCGCCTGCTCGAACGTGCTGACGGTGAAGGGGAAATCAAACAGGCCGAGATCCTTGACCACGCTGGCGAGCGATGTGGTCGACGCCGAGAGGATTTCCTGCGTGCCGCCGCGCACCGCCGATTGCTGCTGCATCTCGTTGCCGAGCTGGGACGCTGGAAACTCGCGGATCCTCAGCTTGCCGCCGCTCTTGGCCGCCAGCACCTCGGCGAACTTCTTCACGCCAAAGCTGATCGGGTGGTCGGTGTTGTTGAGGTGGCCCCAGCGGATGGTGCGTTCCTGCACCTGGGCGGAAGCCGATGTTCCCAAGAGCGCGCAAACGCTGACGGCAGCGCACAGCAATCCGATCCGCATGGCGGTTTCTCCCCCGTTGGTTCGCGATCTTCTTGACGTCGCGGTGAGGGGAGTATTCATATGATAAAAGTAAAGTCAAAATATAATTTAGTTGTCATCATAGGAAATGGACTATATAGGATAAACGAAGCCGCTTGAGCGGAATCGGCTGACATGGCAGTTGCCGGTTGGCTCCCGCGCATGGATTGGCAAATGACACTGATCGAACGATCGGAAGGGCAGGAAGCAGTCGGCGATGACGGCTATCGCCGCATCCGCACCGACATCGTGTTCGGCCGGCTCCGCCCGGGACAGAAGCTTAGGCTCGAAGGCCTCAAGGAGGACTACGGCGTCAGCGTCTCGACGTTGCGCGAAATCCTCAACCGGCTGGCAGCGGAGGGTTTTGCGCTGGCCGAGGGCAGGCGGGGTTTTGAGGTAGCGCCGATCTCCGCCGAAAACTTGCGGGAGCTTGCGGAACTTCGGCTGCTGCTGGAGCAGCATGCGATGGGCGTGTCGTTTGCCAATGCAGATGTCGAGTGGGAAGGGCGCGTGGTCTCCGCCCATCACAAGCTGGCGTCAACCGAGCGGCTGATGGAAACCGGCCTCGGCGAGCTCGAGCAATGGAAGCGCTATGACGGCGAATTCCATCAGGCGCTGATCTCCAATTGCGGTTCGCGCATGCTGATGGAGACGCATGCCTTGGTGTTCGACAAATATTTCCGTTACCAGATGGTCGCGTTCAGCTACCGCGGCAGCGAACCGGCCGCCCAGCACAGGGCGCTGCTCGAGGCGGCACTGAAGCGTGACGCCGCGACGGCGGCCGAAACGCTGCGCGCCCATGTGAGCAATTGCGTGGAGCACGCGCTGGCAACGGCGGTGCTGAAGTAGGGGCGCAAGCTTCACAGCGGCATCGCGCGGGGCCAACGGGCGCGCGTTGGCGAGCCGTTGGTCCGGCGTGGTTCACACCACCTTGCGCTGCCTGAGCTCCGCGATCTCGTCCTTTGCAAAGCCGAACTCGGCCAGCACCTCCTCGGTCTGCTCGCCGAACTCCGGCGGGCGTGCAGCCATGCTGCTCGGCGTGCGCGACAGTGTCACCGGCTGGCCGACGAGCTGGATGTGGCGGTTCTCGTCGTTCGGCACGTGCTGGGCGATGCCGAGATGCTTGACCTGGGCGTCGTCGAACATCTGGTCGATCGAATAGATCGGGCCGCAGGGCACGCCGGCCTCGTTCAATTCCCTGACCCAGGTTTCCGTCGATTTCTTCTCGGTGAGCTTGCCGATCGCTTCGTTCAGCGCGTCGCGGTTCTTCGAGCGCGCGGGCGCGGTGGCGTAATCGGGATTGGTGACGAGTTCGGGCGCGCCGATCGCCTGCGCGCAGCGTTCCCAGATCCGCCCGCCGGTCGTGGCGATGTTGATATAGCCGTCGGAGGTCTTGAACACGCCGGTCGGGATCGAGGTCGGATGATTGTTGCCGGCCTGCTTGGCCACATCCTTTTCCATCAGCCAGCGCGAGGCCTGGAAATCCAGCATGAAGATCTGCGCCTGCAGCAGCGAGGTCTGCACCCACTGGCCCTCGCCGGAAACGTCGCGCTCCAAAAGCGCGGTGAGGATGCCAAGCGCGCAGAACAGCCCGGCGGTGAGGTCGGCGACGGGGATGCCGACCCGCATCGGACCCTGGCCGGGCGCACCGGTGATCGACATCAGCCCGCCCATGCCCTGCGCGATCTGATCGAAGCCCGGGCGCTTGTGATAGGGGCCGTCCTGCCCGAAGCCGGAGATGCTGCCATAGACGATGCGCGGATTGATCTTGCGCAGGCTCTCATAGTCGATGCCGAGTTTTGCTTTCACGTCGGGACGAAAATTTTCGACCACGACGTCGGCCTGCCCGGCGAGGCGGTTGAACACTTCGAGACCCTTCGGGTCCTTCAGGTTCAGCGTCATGGCCCGCTTGTTGCGGTGCAAATTCTGGAAGTCCGAGCCCTGCCGCGGGCCGCCCGGCGCCTCGCCGCCGGCGTCTTCCAGCAGCGCGTCGATCTTGATGACGTTGGCGCCCCAGTCTGCCAGTTGCCGCACACAGGTGGGCCCGGAGCGAACGCGGGTCAGATCGAGCACGGTGAAGCGGGAAAGGGCCTGCGAAGCGCGTGGGAAAGGCATTGAGAAACCTTGTTTTTCTGGATTTTCGCGTGGGAAGAGGCCGATCCGTCTGCGCTTA
Organism: Bradyrhizobium sp. AZCC 2176; assembly: GCF_036924645.1. Classification (NCBI taxonomy): domain Bacteria; kingdom Pseudomonadati; phylum Pseudomonadota; class Alphaproteobacteria; order Hyphomicrobiales; family Nitrobacteraceae; genus Bradyrhizobium; species Bradyrhizobium sp. AZCC 2176. The sequence goes on from NZ_JAZHRX010000001.1 coordinate 4,449,010, forward strand.
AACAATCTGGCGCGGATTTCCAACTCCTTGTTCGCCGTCCGGCGGAGGGGCGGCAAAGGGGCGAGGCGGCATTTATGGATCGGAACTCCAGCCTGTGAGGATTGGCCAAATCCGCCCCCGCAAGACTACGGACTGGCACCGGGGATTCTGGTTTTCGCCGTAATGCATCGCAAAGCAAGCGCGCGATAACCCCAGTTGGTAAACAAGCGTTAACGAGGCGATTCTAGCCTCCCGATTGCGTTGCGATTCCTCGAAACCGAACGACTGCTGACAGGCCTGATCGATGAAGAAGAATGATCTGCTTTCCGATGAGATCTGGGCTTTCCGGCCATTCGAGCCCGCGGCGGACGAGGGCGCGCTTCAGCCCGACCGGACGCACGACATCGAGTTTGGCGACGACGGCGATCCATACCAACTGGCGGCTGACGCCGCCAGCGTGTCCAGCGGTGAGGTATATGCCGCGAAGCCGGTCGCGTCGATCGCCACGCTCGCCAACTACCTCGTCAGCGGCTTTTGGCAATACAACAACACCGTCGCCCATCACTGGGCTTCCAACACCATCACCTTCAACATCACCGGGTTGAATTCGTCGGAGCAGTTCCTGGCGCTAACGGCGCTGCGGGCGTGGTCCGAAGTTGCCAACATCAGCTTCCTCCAGACCGCCGGCTCCGCGAACATCACGTTCACCCACAACGGCACGATGCAGGCCTATAGCGGCGGCGACTGGCCGGGGGGAGCGTTCTCAAATGCGTACATCAACATCAGCTCCGACTGGATCACCACCGACGGCGGGGCCAACGACGGCAAGACCGGCATCGACAGCTACGGCTACCAGACCTACATCCACGAAATCGGGCATGCGCTCGGTCTCGGCCACCAGGGACCGTACAACGGCAGCGCGTCGTATTCGACCAACGCGATCTATGCCAACGACACCTGGCAATACTCGGTCATGTCGTATTTCGGCGAACAAAATTATTCCGGCAGCTCCTACCGCTATGTGGTCACTCCGCAGATGGCGGACATCTACGCCATGGCTTCGATGTACGGCGTGGCGACCTCGACGCGAACCGGCGATACCGTCTATGGCTTCAACAGCAATGCCGGCGCGGTCTTCAATTTCGGCAACTACACTTCAGCGCCGGCGCTGACGATCTACGACAGCGGCGGCACCGATACGCTCGATTGCTCCGGCTATTCAGCGGCGCAGACCATCGACCTGCACGCCGGCGCCTTTTCCTCCGTCGGCAGCCTCGTTCACAATATCGGGATCGCGCTCAACGCGGTCATCGAGAAAGCCATCGGCGGCAGCGGAAATGACACGCTGATCGCAAGCGACACGGGATGTACGCTGTCGGGCGGCGGCGGCGCCGATACGCTGATCGGCGGTGCGGGAAACGATACGTTGATGGGCGGCATCGGCGTCGACTCTCTCACTGGTGGAGGAGGCGCCGATAATTTTGTGTTTGCCGTCGGCAGCAGCCTGGCTGCAAGCGGCCAGCATGACCGGATTTTCGACTTCGTGTCGGGCGTTGATCGAATTGATCTTAGCGGCATCGACGCCATAAGCTCGACGGGCGCACATGATGTGTTCCGATTTATAGGTACCTCCGCGTTCGACGGCATCGCAGGGGCTCTCAATTATTTTTACAACAGTTCTCTGGGAGTTACCGTCCTTCAAGGCGACACTAACGGCGATCAAATAGCCGACTTTGCCATCGATCTTTCAGGCAGTATTGCGCTGGGAAACAGCGATCTGATCGGGATTATGCTGACCCCTGTCGTGATCGAGGCGTTTGGATCGACCAGCCTGACCGCTGTTGGCAGCAACTTCTATCTTTACAGCGGCGGGACCGGGCCGCTGCTGAAGTCTGGCGGCACCGCCGTTGTGGCTGGCCAGTTTGGCGGCTGGGTGCCAATCGCCGCAGAGCAAACGGCGGGAGGATACGACGTGGCCTGGCGCAATTCCGCCACCGGTCAGTACACGGCCTGGGACACCGACAGCAGCGGCAACTACATCTCCAATATCATCGGCGCCGTATCGGGAAGTGACAGCACGCTGCGATCGCTGGAGACGACCTTCCAGCAGGACCTGAACGGCGACGGGACAATCGGCGTTCCCGCCACCGTGATCGAGGCGTTTGGGTCGACCAGCCTGACCGCCGTTGGCAGCAACTTCTATCTTTACAGCGGCGGGACCGGGCCGCTGCTGAAGTCTGGCGGCACCGCCGTCGTGGCTGGCCAGTTTGGCGGCTGGGCGCCGATCGCCGCAGAGCAAACCGCGGGAGGATACGACGTGGCCTGGCGGAATTCCGCCACCGGTCAGTATACGGCCTGGGACACCGACAGCAACGGCAACTACATCTCCAATATCATCGGCGCCGTATCGGGAAGCGACAGCACACTGCGATCGCTGGAGACGACCTTCCAGCAGGACCTGAACGGCGACGGGACAATCGGCATTCCCGCCACCGTGATCGAGGCGTTTGGCTCGACCAGCCTGACCGCTATTGGCAGCAACTTCTATCTTTACAGCGGCGGGAGCGGGCCGCTGCTGAAGTCTGGCGGCACCGCCGTCGTGGCTGGCCAGTTTGGCGGCTGGACCCCGATCGCCGCGGAGCAAACGGCGGGCGGATACGACGTGGCCTGGCGGAATTCCGCCACCGGTCAGTATACGGCCTGGGACACCGACAGCAGCGGCAACTACATCTCCAATATCGTCGGTGCCGTATCGGGAAGCGACAGCACGCTGCGATCGCTGGAGACGACCTTCCAGCAGGACCTGAACGGCGACGGGACAATCGGCATTCCCACCACCGTGATCGAGGCGTTTGGGTCGACCAGCCTGGCCGCTATTGGCAGCAACTTCTATCTTTACAGCGGCGGGAGCGGGCCGCTGCTGAAGTCTGGCGGCACCGCCGTTGTAGCTGGCCAGTTTGGCGGCTGGGCGCCGATCGCCGCGGAGCAAACGGCGGGCGGATACGACGTGGCCTGGCGGAATTCCGCCACCGGTCAGTACACGGCCTGGGACACCGACAGCAGCGGCAACTACATCTCCAATATCATCGGCGCCGTATCGGGAAGCAACAGCACGCTGCAATCGCTGGAGACGACCTTCCAGCAGGACCTGAACGGCGACGGGACAATCGGCATTCCCGCCACCGTGATCGAGGCGTTTGGGTCGACCAGCCTGACCGCTATTGGCAGCAACTTCTATCTTTACAGCGGCGGGACCGGGCCGCTGCTGAAGTCTGGCGGCACCGCCGTCGTGGCTGGTCAGTTTGGCGGCTGGACCCCGATCGCCGCAGAGCAAACGGCGGGAGGATACGACGTGGTCTGGCGGAATTCCGCCACCGGTCAATATACGGCCTGGGACACCGACAGCAACGGCAACTACATCTCCAATATCATCGGCGCCGTGTCGGGAAGCAACAGCACGCTGCAATCACTGGAGACCACCTTCCAGCAGGACCTGAACGGCAACGGGACAGTCGGGGCGACTACATTGCAGCCAGAGCTTGCAAAAATCGGTGGCCATGACGCATTTGTATTCGATACCAGTGGCGATGCGAATGTTGCTGTAAATCAACAAATCGTCGACGCAACCGAGTTGGGTCTGTCCTCTACGATCAGCAACGATTTGGCAGCGCTCTTGCACGGTGCGCAGTCACTGTTCCCGTTGACGAACGCTGACGCCGGCATCCCAGACCATCCCCTCGATCACGCCCGCCTTGCCGAGGTCCACATAGCAGACCTGCAGGCAAGCAAATTTCTAACTTTGTAGCTGCGCTCGGCCACTGCGATCGCCAGCCATATTCGCGAAGCTACGATCGGCATAAGCGCTCCGACAAGCCTTGCTGGGCTGCCGGTGACTATCGACATCCGCTCCCGATGCTGCTAGCCCGCTATATCGACGCCTGACCGTACCGATCCGTGCTGCTTTGCAGGGGGCCCGGCGGTCATCTTGCGGGCAAGTCAAAGCAGTCCGTGATAGCCAGAAGCTGATATGGCGCTGAGAAGAACTCCAACCGATTTACTGGGCAATTCTGCCTGGAACGCGATCGCCTTTGTCGTGGCCGTGGCGCTCAATCTCGTTGTCCTGCCCTTCGTGGTCTTTCGCCTCGGCGTCGCCGCGTTCGGCGTCGCAGGTCTGGTTACGGCGTGTGTTGCACCCGCACTGGCGTTCAGCAACGCGCTGGCATTGTCGACGACGCGAGAACTCGCCCAGCGATTGGGGCCCTCCGAGCGTGACGATGCGCGACGCTTGTTCGCCACGGCCGCGATGCTGGCATTGGCAGCGGGCGGCGTGATCGCGATCCTTCTCGGTTTGGCCGGGCCGCCGCTTGCGCGTCTCGGATTTCACTTGAGCGGGCCGTCCGGGGATGATCTCGGATTAGCGTTTGTGTTGGCCGGCGCCGGATGGCTGTGCCAATGCCTGGCCGCGGTCTTCCTGGCCTTGTTCACGGCACGTCAGGATTACCGGCGGGTTGCCACGATCAGCATCTTCAGCACCGTGGTTGCGACGGCGTCCATGCTGTTGTTCATTCCGCGCTGGCCCCAGGCCTCGACGTTTATTGGCTGTCAGGCGCTGGGATTTGCAACGAGCCTGCTTCTGGCTTTCGGGTGGTCCCGATACGTCATCGGCGATTGGCTGGCCAGGCCTGCAATTCATCGTGGGGCCGTCGGTAAACTGGTCAAGCTGGGCGGTTGGCAATTCGCCGCACAGGGCGGTGCGCTGGTTGCCGGACAGGCGGACCGTTACCTGCTCGGAGCCCTGCTGCAGCCGCAGTTCGTCGGATTTTATACGATCGCGCAGCGGCTGGAAGAGGCGATGTATATCGGTGTTGTAAAGGTCGGCGAAATCCTGTTCCCGTTCTTCAGCGCCCTGCAAAAGGAGGCCGACGATCGCAAGGCCGATCTTTTGTTCCGCTCTTCCTGGATCCTCAACGTGCTTGCCGCGAGCGCGCTTGGCGGTTTGATCCCGGTCGCCGGCCCGTTGCTTTATCTATGGACCGGCGCCGAGGTGGCCGCCGAAGCCCAGAATGTGCTGGTGATACTCTCGATAGCCGGCATAGTCGGATCGAGTTCGAACGTCTTTGCATTTTATCTTCTGGCGCAAGGGCGCTCCAGTTCTAACGCCCTGATCTCCCTGCTTACAGGGGTATTCACGCTGGCGACCAGCGCGATCGCGTTGCCGTATTTCGGATGGCAGGCTGCGGGATGGAGCGCGTGCTTCGGCATGGTTGCGCAAATGATCACCACCATGATCCTGCTGCGGCGGCGCTTCAGCCTCACCGACATGTGGTCACGTATGATCCACTTCGTGCTGCTGCCGCTCGGGGTCGGTATCGCTACCGCGCTGGCGTTGCGATCCGGCTTCCGCGGCGCGCAACTCGACCATGCACTTGGCTGGTGGTACGTGGTGGTCGTCTATTTGCTGGCCGCCGGTGTCATCTTCGTCGCAGCGGTCGCGGCTTCGCAGGCCGGTCCCCACGGCGCTGCCTGCTGGCGGGATCTCCGCGTCATCGCTGGTCGCTTCCTGCCGTTGAAGGCGATCTGACAGATGTGCGGAATTGCAGGTATCGTGAACCTCCGCGGCAACGTGGTCGGGCCGGCGGAGATCTCGCGGCTGACGAACCTGGTCGCGCATCGCGGGCCCTTTGGCGAGGGCTTCTGGTTCAGCGCCAACCGCAATCTGGCCTTCGGCCATCGCCGCCTGGCGATCATCGATCCCGGTGACGGAGGCCATCAGCCGATGGTCTCCGCCGATGGCCGCCATGTGATCGTCTTCAACGGTGAAATCTACAACTTCCTCGAGCTGCGGCGCGAACTCGAGGCGCAGGGCGCGGTGTTCCGCAGCCAGTCCGACACCGAGGTTATCCTGGCCGCATGGTGTGCGTGGCAGGAAGGCATGCTGACGCGCTTCAACGGAATGTGGGCGCTGGCGATCTTCGATACCCAAACCGAAGAATTGTTCCTGGCGCGCGACCGCTTCGGCATCAAGCCGCTATTGTATGCGTTGACGTCCGAGCGCTTTGTCTTTGCATCCGAGCAGCGTGCGTTGGTGCGAAGCGGTCTGATCGACGCATCGCTGGATGTCGATGCGGCGCGACGGCTCATGCTTGATGCCTTCGGGATCGAGGCAAGCGAGCGGACGCTTTGCCGGCAGGTGCGCCGTCTGCAGGGTGGACACTGCATGTGGCTGCGCCGCGGAAAATTGGAGATCCGGCGCTGGTGGCGAACGGTGGATCATCTGCCGGCGATACCGGCCACCCAAGTCGAACGCGTGGAGCGCTTTCGCGAGCTTTTCCAGGACGCGGTTGCGCTTCGGATGCGCAGCGATGTTCCGATCGGGACCTGTCTGTCGGGCGGGTTCGATTCGTCAGCCGTGATCTGCACGATGGCCGCGCATGAAAAGTCCGGCATGGGTCCTCGCGACGCCGCCTTGTGGCGTCACGCCTTTGTCGCGACGTTTCCCGGCGCCTCCAATGATGAGCGGCCGATGGCGGAGCAGGCCGCGGCCTGGGCTGATGTCGTACCGGCATTCCTTGAGATCGGCCGGGCCGATGCGTTGACCGAGCTCGACCGAATTCTCGACGATAATGATGACGTCTATATCGGGCTTCCAAGTGCGGCCTGGTTGATCTATCGAGAGCTCAGGCGTCACAACGTGACGGTATCGCTGGACGGCCATGGCGCGGACGAGCTGATGGGAGCCTATCTCCAGGAGGGACAATCGGGAGCGTTCCGGCTGCGAAACGCGGCTGCCGCGATTGGCTCGAACTCCGCGCTGGCGAGGCGAGGCGTTGACCTGCTGCGGGCACTGATGATCAGGCGCCAGGGGCATTATTTCCTGCGCGGTGGTCTGCGCGATGTTCCGCCTCCGCTGCCGTTGGTCGGCGACGACGACGTATTGCCACGTGCATGGGGCGCATTGAACCAGCGCCTCTATCGCATGTTCCATAGTACCGTGCTGCCGACGATCTTGCGAAACTATCGATCGCCTGTCGATGGCTCACGGTATTGAGGTCCGGATGCCGTTCATGGACTGGCGCCTGGTGACGTACACCATGGCATTGCCGGAGGCATGCAAGTTCTCCGATGGCTATTCCAAGCTCATTGCGAGGCAGGCGATGGCCAACCTGATGCCGGAATCCATTCGCATGGGACGCCGGAAGGTGGGCTTCAACTCGCCGATGCCGGAGTGGTTGAACGGGCCGCTCGCCGGCTGGACCGCCAGTGTGCTCGACCAAAAGGTGCCGGCCTTTGCCGAACTGGTGGACGAGGAACGCCTGCGCCGGACCGTCAGCCACCTGACTTCGTCGAAGCAATGGGACTGGGTAGCGGTCGGGCGGATATGGCCGTACCTGAACATGAAATGGATGCTGGCAAGGTTTGCGTGAGCGATGCGCCTGTTTCAAAACAGCGGGCTCTACCCGTCCTACCTCATGCGGCTGAATCAGCTCGCGGCGGAAGCGTCGAATTTCGAAGCGCGGCGTCGCACCTTTTTGGATGACCGCTTCGGCGCGCTGCATTTTCTGAAGCCGGTGCTTGATGGAGCTCCCGAGGCGTTCTTCACCAATGGGGATGACGAAATCCTGCAGCGCCATTGGGCGCGCGAGCAGGGGATTGCGGGCAAGCCGACGCTCGAGGCCATCTTGCTCGCCCAGATCGAGCATCACCGGACCGAGGTTTTTTACAACCTGGATCCCGTGCGCTATCCCAGTGCGTTCGTTGACAAACTGCCCGGCTGCGTGAGGAAGACGTTTTGCTGGCGCGCTGCGCCGTCAGGAAATGCCGACCTGACCGCCTATGGTGCGGTGCTCGGAAACTTTCCGTCAATCCTCGAGTCCTGGCGCCGCATGGGTTGTCGTGCCGAATTGTTCTTTCCCGCGCTTGACCCCGTCATGGACGAGTATGGTCACGGCGATCGGCCGATCGACGTGCTTTTTGTCGGCGGCTATTCGCGACACCATACGGCGCGCGCGAAGGTGCTCGAACACGTGGCTAGCCTGGCCGGTAGCCACCGCATTGTGTATTGCCTCGACGCTTCGCGGCTGACATTGCTTGCGGAAAGCGCGATCGGCGGCTGGTTGCCATTACGAAAGCACCGCCGTCCCGATGCGATCGTAGAGATCGCCAAACCCCCGGTGTTCGGGCGACAGCTTTACGAACTCATCGGTTCCTCAAAAATCGTGCTCAACGGCGCCATCGACATGGCGGGCACGGATCGGGGAAACATGCGCTGCTTTGAAGCCATGGGGTGCGGCGCGTTGCTCGCGTCCGACGCTGGCGGCTATCCGGACGGAATGCAGCCGGGCGTGACCATCGAAACCTACGAGTCGCCGGAGCAGGCCACCGAAATCATTTCAAGTTGCCTGCAACAATGGCCGGAATCAGCCGGAATGGCCGGGCGGGGAAGAAACCTGGTCTCGCAGGCCTATAGCAAGGCTTCTCAATGGAAGCACTTTGCCGATCTCGTCGCGCGGATTTAGCCGTGCTAGAGCGTTCACATGGTAAAGCGGGTGATCGGGCGTCGATGATGCGTACGGATAATTTGGTTCATGGGGTGAAATGGCTGCTCGACGGGGCCGCCGTGCCGGTATTCAAGATGCGGCCGCGGCCCTTCAGTCCGGGTTACCAGACGGTGAAGCGCGGAATCATCATGTCAGCAATCGACAGCGGCCTGCTTCGTGATGGGAAAGAACTGCCGCGTTCCTATGGCGTCGCAATGGACGAAAGGGTGGTGGAGTATCCTTGGCTGTTTTCGCAGCTGACCAATGTCGGCAAAATGCTCGATGCCGGTTCGACCTTCAATCACGACTTTCTCCTGCAACGGCCTCCGCTGCGGGGCTCCGATCTCACGATCATGACGCTGGCGCCGGAAAAGCGCTGCTATTGGCATGACGGCTATTCGTATGTGTTCGGCGATCTCAGGAGCACGATGTTTGCGGATCATGTATTCGATACGATTGCCAGCATTTCGACAATCGAACACATCGGCTTGGACAACACGATGCTGTACACCGGAAATCCGGAAGATGCGGAGTCCGATGAAAGCGGCTTCGTTCCGGCCGTGAACGAGTTCAGGCGAATTCTCAAGCCTGGCGGCAATTGCTTCATCTCGGTGCCATTCGGCAAGCGAGACAATCTTGGCTGGTACCAGGTTTTCGACCTGGCTATGGTCGAGAAGATCGTGGAGACCTTTGGCCCGACGTCGCACCAGATCGACTATTTCGGATATTCGCGCGACGGCTGGTCCCGGCAGTCCGCTGATACGCTGGCCAACGCAACCGTCTATGATGTCCATACTGGCAAGGGATGGAGCGACGACCTGGCGGCATCCTCGCGCGCCGTGGCGTGCCTCCGGCTGACGGCATGAATGTCGATTACCTGATTCAGCGGCTTTTGAGGCGCGCGACCTGCCGGTTGCAGCTCGATGCCGTGCTCGGCTCCAGTGCAAGAATCAGAAACATCCGAGGCGATGCGGACAAAATCGTTGTCGGCAAACGCAGCCGCATCCTGGGCGAGCTGTTGACGTTCGCTCACGGCGGGGAGATTCAAATCGGGGAGTGGTGCTACGTGGGAGAAGGGACCCGGATCTGGTCGGCCGTCTCCATCGTCATTGGAAATCGCGTCCTGATCTCGCACAATGCGAATATTTTCGACAACTTGACCCATCCGCTGGGAGCGGCCGCACGGCACCGGCAAATCAGTGAAATCTTCACCCGCGGCCATCCGCGCGAAATCTCGCTCGATGAAAGTCCGGTGAAGATTTGCGACGATGCCTGGATTGGTGCCGGCGCAATGGTCTTGCGTGGGGTGACAGTGGGCGAGGGCGGCGTCGTGGCCGCCGGCGCGGTCGTCACCAAGGATGTCCCGGCCTTCTCCATCGTTGCGGGAAATCCGGCCGTGCTCATCAGGGAGATCCCGCCCGATGAAAGGTGAGCAAAAATTCACGACGTGGGAAGATGCCGTGATCTGGCTTCGAGACCAGCCGGACCGGCGGCAGCTGGTGCTCGACGCTTTCTATGATGATCCTCTGATCGCTGCCGCCGAGCGCTATTTTGCCGGTGCCGAATGGCAGGCGGTTTCGAGGCTTCTTCAAAACCGCACCGGCAAGGCGCTTGACGTCGGTGCCGGGCGCGGAATTGCCAGCTACGCGCTGGCGCGGAGCGGATTTGCGGTCACTGCGCTCGAGCCAGATCCCAGCGCCGTGGTCGGAACGGCGGCAATCCGGGGGCTCGCCGCAGAGGCCCGCTTGCCGATCGAGGTGGTTGAGGAATTTTCCGAGCGCTTGCCCTTCGCTGACGATACATTCGATGTCGTGTTCGCACGGGCGGTGCTGCACCATATGCGCGATCTTGACAGCGCCTGCCGGGAAATGTTCCGCGTGCTTCGCCCCGGCGGAATGCTCATCGCCGCGCGCGAACACGTGATCAGCAAGGAGGTCGACCTCGAGGCATTCCTGGATCAGCATCCCCTGCATCACCTCTATGGCGGCGAGCATGCATTTCTTCTCGATCGATATATCGGCGCGCTGAAGGCTGCGGGATTTTCCGCGATCGAGGTGCTTGCGCCGCTGAAGAGTCCGATCAATCTGTTTCCCTATACGATCGAGACGCTGCGAACGGCCGTCGTGGAAAGATTGAGCAGCAAAATTCCGGTGAAGCCTCTGTGGCGCGCTGCGCTTGCTTCCAAGGGCGTTTTCATGTCGCTGCTTTCGGTGGCAGAGCGCTTTGACCACCGGCCCGGCCGGCTCTATTCGTTTGTCTGTCACAAGGCACAGTCATGAACATGTGGGTCACCGGCGCCAATGGCTTCATCGGCCGGCATCTGGTTCGGGTGTTGGCTGATCGGGGCAATCGCGTTCACGGCATCGGCCACGGCGCGATTGGCGACGCCGAAAGGGGTCGCATCGGGCTGGGGCATTGGCTGAACGGCGAGATCGACGCGGCCAATCTCAATGCGCTTGCGGAGCGCTCCGGATTGCCGTCGACGATCTTCCATCTGGCCGGCGGGTCTTCGGTTGGGCTGTCGATCGCGCTGCCGTTTGAGGACTTTTCGCGCACCGTTGCGAGTACGGCCAGATTGCTGGAGTGGCTGCGCGGTTCCGCCAGGGATTGCCGCTTGATCGTGGCGTCGAGCGCAGCGGTCTACGGTGCGGGTCACGATGGGGCGATTGCGGTGGATGCCGCCACGTTGCCGATGTCGCCTTATGGGCAGCACAAGCTGATGATGGAGCAATTGTGCCGAAGCTATGCCATTACTTTTGGCGTGCGCAGCACGGTGGCGCGGCTGTTCTCGGTCTACGGGCCGAACCTGCGCAAGCAATTGCCGTGGGACATCTGCTCCCGCTTGCAAGCAGGAGAGCGAAACCTGGTGCTGGGAGGTACAGGTGCGGAGGTGCGTGACTGGATCGATGTCCGTGACGTCGCTCGGCTTATGGCTGAGATCGGCGGATGGCCGCAGCCGGAGACCTTTCAAGTGATCAACGCCGGATCCGGTCTCGGAACGAACGTGGCGCGGGTTGCCGCAATCCTTGCAGAATGCTGGGGCGGAAGCCCATCGGTGCAGTTTTCGGGCATCGTCCGAGCCGGCGATCCGCCAAGTTTGCTGGCGGACGGCTCGATGCTGCGCGCTCTGCCCTTTGACTGGAAGATCCCGGTTGAACAGGGCTTTGCGGACTATGTTTCGTGGTTCAAGGATCAGATCCGGTGAACCTGCGAGCGCCGCTGCGCCTCGGGTTTACGCATATTCCCCGTCGGCTTTGGGCCGGCGGCTACAACTATCAAAGCAATCTCTTTGCGGCGCTAAGCAGGTTCCGCCCGGGCGAATTTACTCCCGTCCTGTTCGCCGGGACAGGTAGCGACGATGCCGATCTTGCGCCGCTTGCGGCGATACCGGGCGTGGAGGTTGTGCGGTCGCCGGCCTTCGAGCGCCGCGCCGGTTTGGTTGCAGCGCTTGCGCTGGGACTGGACCGGGCGGCGGCGGCAGAATTCCGGACGCAGGGCATCAATGCCGTCTTTGAATCCGCACGTTTTTTCGGCTGGCGTCTGCCCTATCCGGCGGTGGCCTGGTTTCCCGATTTTCAGCATCGACGGTTGCCTCAGCTTTTTCCGGCGGCGGCGCGGTGGCGTCGCGAGGCCGGTTTCCGCATTCAGATCGCATCCGGGCGGACCGTCATGCTGAGCAGCGAAAGCGCGCATCGTGACTTCAGGAAATTCTACCCCGGAGCGAAGAATGAGGTCTGTGTGGTTCGTTTCGCGACTCAGCCATCGCCGGCGCTCCTGACCGCAAATCCGGCTGAGGTAATTGCACAACACCGGTTGCCCGAAAAATACTTCTACCTGCCAAATCAATTTTACAGGCACAAGAACCACCAGGTGGTCATCGATGCACTGACCATCCTGGTGCAACGTGAGTTCGATATCGTTGTGTGCGCGTCAGGCAGCACCGAAGATCCACGAGAGCGCGGATACTTCGATAGTGTAATGACTGAGGTCCGAAGTCGCGGCCTTGAGAAGTCTTTTCGTCATCTGGGAATGATTCCGCCGTCTCAGGTATACGCGCTGTTGCGGAACTCCGTTGCCCTGATAAATCCATCTCGATTCGAGGGATGGAGTACAACCGTCGAAGAGGCGAAATCGTTCGGCGTTCCATTGATCTTGTCTGATCTCGACGTGCACCGCGAGCAGACCGACGGCGCGGCGCGCTATTTCGGGATCGACGATCCCGTCACCCTGGCCGATCACCTCATAGGCGCGTCGCAGGAGTCCCAAGCCTCAGTCGTTCGTAACGTCGTCCCGCATCAGGAGTACCGGGTCGCAGCATTTGCGGCGGATTTTGCCAACACAATTCATCGAGCCATGCAGGTTTCGCCATCCTGAAAACCTCGCTGCAGGATTGGGGGCAGTCCTAGTCAAAAACCGGATTGAACATTCTTGGATTCCAGCCGAAGTCTTCTCGCGCGGGGGTGGAATCGAACGCCATATCTTTCGTCATTCGGGTGCCCATTGCCGCGTTTGCGCCGGGAAAAAGTGGTTTTGCAATGATAAAGGCCGCCTTCCACCAGAAAGGCGATATTGAAATAGTACGCCGCGGCAGCCGCAGCCCGTCAAAAATTCGATCGATCATTTCGCGGTAAGTAAGAGTTTCACCGCCAGGCAAGGAATAGACCTTTCTGGCTGCGGCCGGACTGGATGCAGCGGAAATGGCTCCGATCGCCAGATCCTCCGCGTGCACCGGTTGCCGCAAGCCTCGCCCTCCGCCGACAATAGGCATAAAGCCAAATCTACGGATAAGCTTCGACAACGGCGTAATATTGCGATCTCGACCTTCGGCATAAATCAGCGTCGGACGCAATATCGTCCAACCAACATTGCTTTGATCACAAAGTGCGGCGATTTCTCGCTCTGCCTCAGCGAGTTTCTTCAGGGTCTCTCGCTCCGAGACGATTTCACTATCAATTTTTGTTATGACGCTGGTCGAACTGAAGACAACGACTCGCTTCAATAAGGGATTGAAAAGGTACGGAAGCGCCGTCGGCAACAGGATCGCGCTTGCTGTGCAGTATAGTGTCGCAAATGGGGGAAGCCGGAATGCCTCAGGATTCTTTAGGTCCCCCTGGAACCAGTCAACGCCAGCTCCGGCTTGCCGGGACCTGGAGATAGCAAGCGGTCGCTGTCCGCCGCGGACGAGGTGCTCAACGATATAACCACCCGTAATCCCGGTGGCGCCTATCACCAGGCTCTTCGCCTGTTTCGAATCTGTTTTCGCGTCCACCTAGCCTACTCGCTCTCGAACCCCAAAAATAACTGGGCGCAGGATGAGTTCTCGCATTCATAAAGCATCAGCGCCAGTATTCAAAGCGATGCAAATCAGTCGAGTCGTTCTCCAAAGGCACAGGAACGACTTATCGATGGCCGGCATCCGAAGGCTCGACGCCGCGTGGCGAAAGTTTCGGTGAGGGAATGCCTTGATAGGCTCCTGATCCATCGTGGACATACAAGATATTGAAAATGATAGCAGCTTCGGCTATCTGGTGTGCCGGCCGTGATTGTACAATTGTTGGGACAACGTACGATAACGGGATGGGTCGTCGGGCGCTCTTTGGCGCGAACCGCAAAGGGTGATGCGTGATCAAGTTTGGCTTGCTAGGCTGCGGACGCATTGCGAAACGCCACTCCGATCTCCTGGGGGGCGGCCACATCCCTGGAGCCGAGCTCGTTGCGGTCTGCGACGAGGTGCGTGAGCGCGCCGACGCCATTGCCGCGAAGTTTAACGTGCCGGCATTCTACGATATCGATGATTTTCTTGGCCGAAAGGATATCCAGGCGGTTTCGGTGCTGACACCCAGCGGCATGCATCCCGCTCATGTCATTGCCGCGGCCAAAGCGGGCAAGCACGTTATCGTCGAAAAGCCGATGGCTCTTCGTCTTGAAGACGCTGATGCTATGATACGTGCCTGCGACGCCGCGGCAGTTAAGCTGTTCGTCGTCAAGCAGAATCGATTCAATGTTCCCGTGGTCAAGGCGCGCGAGGCGCTTGACGCCGGTCGGTTCGGTCGCCTTGTGCTCGGTACTGTCAGAGTGCGCTGGTGTCGCGATCAAGCCTACTATGATCAAGATAAATGGCGTGGAACCTGGGCGTATGATGGTGGCGTTCTGGCCAATCAGGCCAGTCACCACATCGATATGCTGGAATGGTTTTTCGGTGACGTGGTCAGCGTACATGCCCGAGCGGCAACAGCGTTGGTGAATATCGAGACCGAAGATACTGCAGTGGCGACGCTTAAATTCAAGAATGGCGCACTCGGAATTATTGAAGCGACAACCGCGATCAGGCCCAAGGATCTCGAAGGCTCGTTGTCGATACTGGGAGAGAAGGGAGCTGTCGAAATTGCAGGCTTTGCCGTCAATAAAATCCGGCATTGGCATTTTACAGAAGAACTTGCGGCAGACAAAGACGTGATTGAGAAGTTTTCCGTCAATCCGCCAAACGTCTACGGCTTTGGTCATCAGGCGTATTACGAGCACGTCATCAAATGCCTCAACAACCAGAGCTCCGCACTCGTTGACGGTCTACAGGGTCGCAAAAGTCTCGAGCTGATATCCGCGTTGTATGAGTCAATTGAAACGGGCAAGGAAGTTTCGGTGAATTTCGTTCCGCAGTTGTGTCGCCTTGGGGAGCTGCCGTGAGTGACCCCGAGATTCGACACGTATGTGTGCGTGATGTGCAATTCGGCGCTCGCGTAAGCATCGTCGAGCCCTGCAATCTCTACGGCTGCGAAATTGGAGATGACTGTTTCATCGGTCCCTTCACCGAGGTCCAGAAAGGCGTACGCATCGGCGCACGCACGCGAGTTCAGTCTCATGCCTTCGTATGCGAGCTTGTTAATATCGGCGATGACTGTTTTATCGGTCACGGAGTGATGTTCATCAACGACACCTTTTCCACTGGGCGGCCGGCTGGTGGTCGCAAAGAGCTGTGGCGTTCTACAACTATCGGCAATCGCGTTTCCATTGGATCCGGCGCGACTATTCTCCCGGTCAGAATTTGCGACGATGTGGTAGTCGGTGCGGGTGCCGTCGTTACAAAGGACATCACAGCATCAGGATCTTACGTTGGAAATCCGGCGCGGCGTATGCAGGCGCTTCGGTAGCGCGTCATTATTGGATGTCTGAAAGAAAGTTCCTGCCGATGGCAGTACCCTACGCCGATCTTCATCTACAGTACGAAAGCATCAGGCCGGACATCGACGCCGCGATCGCAGCCGTCATTCGTGACAGTTCGTTCATTCGCGGGCCCCATGTGGACGCGTTCGAGAGCGCATTTGCGAACGCTGTTGATGCTCCTTACTGTGTGTCTTGCGCCAACGGCACTGATGCACTCTATATTGCCATGGCCGCGCTGAAGGTAAAATCGGGTGACGAGGTCATCACGACCGCACATTCGTGGATCAGCACTTCGGCCATGATTACTCATTCCGGTGCCACCGTGGTGTTTTGTGACACAGAGGCTCAGACTTTTACCATCGATCCCGCAGCAATTGAAAATGCCATCACTCCGCGTACGGTCGGAATCATTCCGGTCCATCTCTACGGCCAACCCGCCGACATGGGTGCCATCATGGCAATCGCTCGTAAGCATGGCTTGTGGGTGATCGAGGATTGTGCGCAAGCGCATTTGGCGCGGTACGAAGGCCAGCAGGTCGGCACTTTTGGTGATGCCGGGACATACTCGTTTTATCCAGGCAAGAACCTTGGGGCGATGGGTGATGCCGGTGCCATCGTCACCAGCCGCCCCGATCTCGCCGAAAGGATGGCGATGCTGGCGCGGCACGGCGGTCTTGTGAAGCATCAGCATCGGATAGAGGGAATTAACAGCCGTTTGGACGGTCTGCAGGCCGCAATTCTATCCGCGAAGCTGCCGCATCTGCCGCGCTGGACACGAGCTCGGCAGGCGGCTGCTGCGGTCTATGACAGCGGTCTCGGTCAGATTGAGGATGTCGTCGTGCCGCAGATCGCTCCTGGTCGTACACACGTCTATCACCTCTACACCATTCAGCATCGGCAACGTGATGAGCTTGCCGCTCATTTGAAGGCGAACGGCGTGCAGACCGCCGTCAACTATCCCATTGCGCTTCCGTTTCTGGAAGCCTATCGGCGTTTGGGGCTTCATCCCGAGCAGTTTCCGAATGCCTATCGGCATCAGAGCCGCATTCTGTCGTTGCCGATGTTTGCTGAAATCACGGCACAGCAGCAGAAGGCGGTAGTCGATCTCATCCGCGCCTTTGGTTAGTCATGCCCGTCTAGTTGATTTTTGGTGAGCGTTTTTCACTGACTGAGCAATCTTATCATGCTTCTTCATCAGGTAGCAGGCTAGTATGACATACTTCTAGCGGAAGGTAGCGATGCTTATAGCCAGCTATGTCGTCACAGCGTTGGCCATATGTGGAGCGGCGGTCTATCTCTGCTTAAGGCTTCGGTTGTTTCTGACCGCAACAGTCATGCTGCTGGCGTCATTGTTGCTGATCTATGGACCGGCTTATCTCAGCTTCGTATTATCATCAGGCGAAAAGGCGATGATAATCTACCGGCTGTCCGGCTCAATGGGAGGCAAGTCCGTTATTTTCAGCATCATCCAGGCCGCCTCGCCGGATTTCGATGCTACTCTTGTTGCGATGAATCTCTCGATGGCATTGATGTTCGCGGGTGTTATCGCGGGAATCGAGATTGTCGACCGCCTCGCACCAAATCGGATCGCGGCCATGCAATCTGCCCTGGCCGACTGGAGCGCGCAGCCATTGAAAGATAACGTCGGCGGCAGCCGAACATTGTTGATTGTTGTCGGCGGTCTCACGCTATTCCTGACATGGATATCCATCAAAGAGAACCATGTCGGGACCATCAAAGCGTTTCTGTCGATTGCCGGAGATGAAGCGGAAAGGGTCGCTTATCGACTAAATCACGGCGGCAGTCCGAATTATCTCTACCGCCTGATCTTGGGGGCGGTGGCACCGATGTTGGTTGTTTGGGGGTTTCTTTCGGGTTGGGTCAACCGTTCCTGGATGCTGCTTGTGGCAGCGAGTTTGCTTTTCTTCGCTGTCTTGATCGGAAAGTGTGAAACTCTGAGCAAGGCGCCCCCGGCGCTGTTTCTTGTTCAATTGATGTTGGCAGGTTTGCTTGTCTTTCGCAATAAACTGACCTGGCGCAGTGGAGTCGGTGTTTTGTTTGCGATCGTTTTGATATTTTACGTGATCGTCAGACTAACGATATCGGCCTATGACAATTTCGGTGTGCTGGGGTTTCTCTATTACCGGATGTTTGAGGTGCCGAGTGAATCGGTTCTGGAAACGTTCGGCACATTCCCCTCCCGATATCCTCACACATGGGGCGCCAATATTCGGCCACTGGCGATGATAATGGGAGTCGATTACACACCCGCATATACAATCGTGTCGCAGCTCTGGCACAACACCAAGGATGCAACCAGCAACGCGCTGTTTATTGCTGACGCCTGGATAGATTTTTCGTACGCCGGTGTCATCATCTTTAGCATGCTCGCGGGCGCCATTTGCCGTTCGATCGATGCAATTTATCTGGTGCATGGAAAAACGGTGCTCGGCATCGCAATAATGGCGGCGGCGTTCGTCGGTATCTTTGCGCTGCTGGTGAGCGCACTGAGTACTGCTATCTTTTCGAGCGGATTACTGCTCGCCCCACTCCTGGCCGGCGCCTTGGTCAAAGTGATCAGACTTCTCAATCGGATTGCGCGGTCGTCAAGGCCGGTCGGCAGTAGTTGATTTAAGCGACTTCGCCGGTACCATCAGCGACCGTCCGCGCAGCAGATCCAGCGCAACGTTCGTTAAGAGAATGCGAGGTATCCGATTTCACAGGGACGTCTTTGCTGGACAGACGAATGCGGGTCGGCACTACGATATCAACTTGTTCGGACGCCAGCCTGCTTGCCGAGAAGGCGACCCATGAGCTCATTGTAAGATCTCAGCGCAATCTGCTTTGTATACCGCGGAGCCACTGCGGCGGCTCGTCTACCTTTCTCGGGGGTCTCGCCGGCTGTCGAGGCGGCAAGCGTCACGGCCTGTGCAATCGAAGCGGGCATTTCGGGTTCCACCACCCAACCAAGATCATGTTCCTGAACGAGGATAGCGGCCTCCGCTTCCGGTTCTGAGCAAATGATGACCGGCCTCCCCACCGCAAGCAAATTGTAGAGCCGGCTAGGCACAGACACACCGGTATTCCTTTTTCGGTATGGGATCACCCAGACGTCAGCCGCCGACAGGAACATTTCAAGTTCTGTTTCGGGGACACGCTCGATTAGCGTCACATTGGATAGCGGCGAAGCGGCGTGCTTTTCCTTCAATTTGGTCCAGCCTACGCCCTCGCCAGAAAGCAAAAAATGAATGCCGACCTTGTCTCTCAATATTCGAGCGGCCTCGAAGACGGATTCCGGATCGTGGGTAAATCCCGCGTTGCCCGACATAGCCACCAAGAATTTGCCTCCGCAACGGCGGCGATAGGGATTGTCAGCGTCGATCTCCCGATAGCGCACGGGAAGCGTCGCCCAATTCGGGATGAATCTAATCTTTTCTTCAGTCATGCGGGGGTAGGTCATCAGTATCGAATTCATATCACGGCCGATTGTAACGATGGCGTTGAGCCCTTGAAACATCACCTTGTTTGCCCATCGCATCATTCTGGTCACCATGGAGGTGGGTCGTAAAAAGCCCGCCATGACCAGCGAATCCGGATAGAAATCGTAAATAATGAGCGCTACAGAAGCCCGGCGTAGTCGCGCCGCCAAAGTTACGGCATACGGCAATGTGAATGGAGTTGTGACACAAAGAACAGCATCTTCACGACGGCTGTGCTTGATGATGGAAAGAAAAACTTGCACGGCGAACGCGAGGGCGGCTAGCGCTCGTGAGACCAGGGCAGACTTCCCTGGCCACCAGCTTTTTATTTCGATGACAGTGGGTTCGTCAGGTTTCGGTGGCAGTTTTGAGCCGGAGTTCGGTGATCCCGACAGAACGACTACGTCGCTTTCCAGCGCAAGTGCTTTGGCAATGTCGGTCATGTAGCCCGACGTGGTGCTGGGAAAGGGTGCGTAGTGCTGAGTGACGAGAAGAATTCTTCCGGCCCGTGGCGACGCTTGGGCCGGAAATTTCGAGTTATACGGCGATCGATAAGTGCGATTTGAATGGTCTAGTACTCGCTGATCGTAGAGGGCCACGATGGCCTTGCCGATAATTTTTGCCGACAGCTTGTTGACGACGAATTCTCTCGCAGCCTGTCCGTAACGCGCTCGCAGCGGGGACGAGGTCGCAAGGCGCAAAATGGCGGCGGCCAATGCCGGCGGATCCTCGATCGGCACCAGGAGTCCTGTCTGTTCATTGATTACGATTTCGCGACAGCCCGGTGCATCTGTTGCGATCATAGCCCGGCCGCAGGCGGCCGCTTCTAAAAGGCTCATAGGCAAGCCCTCTCGGTGCGAGGGCAGCACAGCAAAATGACAGCGTCGCCAAAGTGAAACGATATTGTCGATGTGCCCGAGCCAGGTGAGTCCGGGCCGACGGCTCCATTCCTGAGCTTCCTCCAGTCGAACGGAGGCCGGGTTTGCCGGGTCGGGATTACCGGCAATGATCAAATTTATATCATGTCCCTGGTTTCGCAGAATGCCGTGAGCAGCTACCAGCGCTCTAATACCCTTATCGGTCAACAAGCGCCCGGCAAAACCTATCGTGATTGGACCATCGGGCTCCGGCAGCGGCTGTAAGACATCAGTATCAACACCCGAGCCGGGAATTAGAGTTATGCGCTTCCGATCTATTCCAAGAGACTCGAGGGCTGACTGATCATCCGGATTTTGAACGAGCACCAGGCTATGTTCGCTATTTAGAAGCCTTGGCAACAGCATTGCCATGCTCTGCTTAAGTAGCCACGTTCTCCAGGTCATCGATGTAAAGATATAGCCGAGCCCCGTTATCGCATTTACGAGGGAGGTTCCTGTCCCGTACGACGCGATCGAGCCATAGACGCAACATTGGAGACCGGAGTGGTGAACAATCAGCGGCTTGATTTTGTTTTCGACGCGTCGAAGCGCTGCGATGGTGGGAATTGCGGCAAGTGGTGATAGCCCACCGCGCCGGAAAGGGATTTTATGCAGAGTGAAGCCTTCCGCCTCGATAGCGTCGGCGCCCTTAGCGACACGCGTCGCGACATGCACCTCAAAGCCTGCTTCGCGTGCTGCCCGGGCCATCGGCAGCCGATTGAGCAAGAAGGCGAAGTCCTCGTTAACGACGTACAATATTCGTCGGCGCGGCACAGCGGTTTCCAAAGTCATTCAATTCACATCGATTGATTTGCCCTCGGAGCAATCCCGGGACTGTCTCAGCCGGTCGCCGTTTTTAGGCGGCATCGACCCTTGAACATGGGCTACAGAGCTCGAAATCTTCTATGAGTAATTCCTATTGCGCGCAAGCCGTTCGGCTGAAGCCACTCGCATCCGGCATTCGGATGGTCAATTTTTGCCGTGGATCGGGCGCTCGGTGACTCTCAGGGTACTGATTGGGACGATCCGACGATTGGTCGATCCGCGGTGGCTTCTGCAGTCCGTTTCAGAGCAACAATTCCAACCGTCAAGGCGAGGAAAAACTGCAGTATGTATGTATAGGCGAACGCGCCAGAAATTTCAGAGCTCACCAGGCTAAAAACATATATTGCGACCACGGATCTCTCCGCGGGAGAAAACGCAGACCAGCGGCGCAGCGACGTAATGATTGGCCAAAGCGTTAGCGTGCTGAACAGCAGCAACCCAACAATTCCCGATTCGTAAAGTAGTTCCAGGCCCATGTTGTGGGGATAATGCTTGGACCCTTCGGTAGGATGAAGGAGCCAATCCGGGGAACCGAATCCCGCATCGACTGGATACATTCCGATGCCCCGCCCGAATGGCAATCGATTCGGTTCGCTCACGATGCGGTACCAAGTCTGTTTCCAGATCGGCAAACGGAATCCGGGATTAGGGTCTTTGAGCTCTCGGATGGTCCGAGAGATCGCGTCAGGGGCCTTTGTGTCGACGTCGATTTGGTTCAGCTCTCGCTGAGAGAGAATCACGAATGCGAGCGTCGCAATCATGATCACGGCCCCGGCAGCCAGCAAGGTTATCTTCCTCGAATGCTGCCAGAGTGCCGCGAAACCCAGGAAGACGAGACCGCTCGCGAGCGCGACCAAGGCGGTTCGGGCGGCAATGTGAAACAGAAACAGCAGCGCAACCGGCAGTATGCTCGCCGCCAGTATCCTTGTGACGCGATGCGATGCCAATCCAAGTGCTGCGATGGCGGCGACGCCGAGCATGAAGCCGATATTCTGATGGAAGGTAATGTAGATTGCAGGTACGCCAATTCCAAAGATGTCGTCGATATTGCCGCCAGCCGTGATGCCTCCAAACCGCAGCGCATGCAGGGCAAGCATCGCCGTATAGACTGACGCCATACCCACGAGCGTCAGCAGAACCATCTTCAGCGCTGGAGCTGCAGCTAAGCCGAAAACCAGCATTATCCCATGGATGATTACGATGCCCAAAAGATGCGTCGCCGGTACTGCGTCGCGCGAATACGCCAGGAAGGCGACGACGACAACCGCGTAGAACAGCGCGGCCACCAGCAGGACGTCACGGACACGGCTGGCACTGTCGATAATCGAGCGCCAACTCACGGCAACCAGAACCAGTCCGACTGCAACGGAAGCTGCAAAAATCGCTGTGGAGCCGATCAGATAGAATGGCACAAAAGTCTTCGCGAGGACCGCCAAGGTTGCCGCGATTGATGTCCAAGTGGCGAGGGCTTGCGTTTTATGTTCGACTTGCATGCTTTTCTATCGGTCCGCCGCACGAGGCGAAGACCGCTTCGTCCAATGATTCCTGATTGTAGGGCTTATGCCGAATTGGGATGCGGACGAACAGGCCAAAGTTCCTGGAGTATCTGGGTAGGAAGTTCTCTGCTGAGCCCACGGAGCGAGCCAATAGTGGTACAACGACCAGAGATCATCTGAGGTCATTTTGCTTGTCTGCCATCTTCAACGTTTTTTTCCAATAGCACACCAGTAGGGCGCCTCGTTCGAAAAGCGAATCTCGTCAAACCCTGCGGCAGTCAGCATCCGTTCGATTTGGTGTCGCGTGAACCGCTGCTCGAGTTTGGTACAAAATCGGTCGTAGGCATCGGTGCGCATTACATAAAAACTGCGATCTCGATAAAATGCGAGCGGGATGGCGGCAGAGGATAAACCGGCGCGTTCGACCGCTGCTGCGAAGCGCGCTAACGGCCAATAGGCAACAACCGCGATGACCTGGCTGATCACGAGTCGCAACCTCGGTGGCAACCGCGAAATGATCACACGGAAGATGTTGCTGAACCGCCAGATCGCACGATACCACCATGGACGGTTGTCGAGAGCATAATAAAGATAGACTAAGAACGGCGCGCCAACTTTCAGCTTGGTTGCAATAGCGTGTATCGCGGCCATTGTGTCCGGCACATGATGCAGAACACCCAATGAGAAAGCGAAGTCGAGGGAGTTATCATCTACTGGAATATCGTCGACGGTTGCGAGATGAAAACTGACGTTGGCAATCTCGGCGAGATTCTCTCGAGCAACGGCGAGAGCGTCCGCGCTTGCATCGAGGAGATAAAGATGGCCGACTCTCGGCGCTACCATCAGTGCCCAACGGCCGCTGCCGCAGCCGACGTCGATTCCAACCGGATCGGGCGGCAACTTATCCCATGGAAAAATATGGAAGTAAGACTGGAACACCGCTTCACGGTCCACCGGCGAAAATTCGTCCTCGCTCTGTCGGAATGTCGACCATTCGTGACCGAATCCGGCCGTAACATCAGGATCAATATTCTGGTCACGATGGTTCATCGAATACCATATTGAGGCCGCTTCAACGGTTATGCCGATCCGAATCGCTTTGCGCAAATGAATTCATATCGAAACTCACGCTCTCCGGCTCGGACGAAGGCTATTCTCGCATCTGGGCAACGAGTTCAGAAGCAGCGAGTCGCGAAACGATATAGCTGCCACCGCTGCTGCTTAAAACTATGGGTGGGCCCGACGTTATCGCTCCTGGTCCCTGCAACGAGGCGCAGCTTTTGCGAGCTATTTAGGTACGAACATCAGATTTGCCGTTCGTCCGGCCTTGGCATCGTCCGCGTAATTATCGACGTTGTATTCTGCTGGCGTATACTCTCTGAAACTGAGTTGGTACCCTAGATCGCTCATCGTCTCGATCAGATCGTCGAAACCGAACACCCATTGAGCGACTTCTAATCCGGCGCCCATGTTGCTTTGACACCTCACGAACGATTCGCCAAAATAGACTGGGTGGTGACAGAGCAAGATAGCTTCCGGTTGGTAGGCGGCGAATTTCTTAAGACCGTGGCGGAAATCATCAAGGTATTGAATGGCGCTGTAAGCATAAACAATATCAAACCGCTCGGTCTCTGCGGGCAGCTCGGATGTGAATGCGATATTCTCGCTTTCCCAGATTGACCTTCCGGCCGCGCATGTTCCGGCCGTGTCGACGACCATGTAAGACACGTCTTTGGGAATGCCGCCAAGGGAAGCGGACAGATTTCCGAAGTCCAGCCCGGCCGCCCCTCCGAAGTCGAGAATGCGAACTGGTCCCTTAAGGCTCGCAACCAGGATCGGCAGCAAATTCTTCGAATGCGGCATCACCGATGGAATTTTCGTTCCGATCTGATCTCGGGCTCGTTTCGCAGCGAACTTCGAAGATTCGGACCAGCCCTGATCACTATATCCGGGCGTTTGCTTGATCATCCCGAAATCTGGATAAACGCCTTGGAAAGGCGGTTTCCGGCTCGCATAGGAAGTTCGCGCATAGGCTACAGTCCTGCGGAGGTGCCAGGGGAGCAGGCGTTTCAATAGGCTCTTCATGTGCGGTAATTTATCATCCCGACCTGTTCGCGATAATACTTCACGGGTTGGGCCAAATCTACACCGAAGGTTTCCAGTGCTCGTTCATCTCCTCGCCCCAGGAAGCCGGGGATGCGCCATCTGGCTCAATACCAGCAGCGGTTACAGCCCGGAAGTCTATCCCGTCAGACCTGCTCGGGCCTTCGGAGCGTCACGACGTTTAGCCGGATTCCGGGAGGCGTGAGAGCGTGTTAAATCGACCGCCGCGCGACGTATTCACTGCAATACGATGCGAACAGACCAAATGTTTGCCGATCCTTGCCGATTTGCTGAGTTTGCCAACCGGCATTTCTCAGAAATGAAATGACGTCATCAGGCGTCGCTGATTCATAAGGATAGCCGCCAAGCCAATCGTGGACGTCGTGGCTCCATGACATG
Organism: Bradyrhizobium sp. AZCC 2176; assembly: GCF_036924645.1. Taxonomy (NCBI): domain Bacteria; kingdom Pseudomonadati; phylum Pseudomonadota; class Alphaproteobacteria; order Hyphomicrobiales; family Nitrobacteraceae; genus Bradyrhizobium; species Bradyrhizobium sp. AZCC 2176. The sequence goes on from NZ_JAZHRX010000001.1 coordinate 4,473,906, forward strand.
CCCCGCGTATTGTACTGCGCGACATAGGCGGCTGGATTTTGGCCGGTGACGATCTTCCCGACAAAGAAAGCGGCCTTATAACCGCTGCTGATAATACTCTGGACCGCTTTTGGAGACGACGAATAAATCCTCTTCTCTAGCTTCCACGCAGGGCAGCATGTGGTTGATCGATAGAGAGCCAACGCGAAGATACCCCTTGGCGCGACCATCGAAGATGCCTTGCTGATTGCGCCCCACATGTCGCCCGTATGATGGAGAACGCCCCACGAGTGAACGATAGGGTAGGTACCATCGGTCTCCGGGGCGAGGTCGAAGACGCTCTTGCGTTCGACTGAATACCGCGAGCCTTGAGCGAAATGGTCAAGTACCTTCCGTGCAGTGTTAACCGAATCCGGGTCGATGTCGATGCCCCTGACTTCACTCGCGCCAAGTCGAAGGGCTGCGAGCATTGACAGGCCGGACCCGCAACCTATGTCCATAAACGGCTTCCCGGCTATCTCGTCGTTTGGAAACAGGCGGCGCAATCCGGCCTGGGCAAGTGAAATTCTCTCTTCCGCAATCAGGGAAGAAAAAGAATTCCAGTTCTTACCAAATTCAAACATCTAGTGTCCTTGTTCGATGCTCTGTTCGTCGTCGAACGTTGCCGTCGCCAGATGCAATGACGGCTTTCGATTGGCTTATGAAGTTCTCGCGAACTCAAATACGTTTCGGCAGAGGTGCCACAGAGGCAGCGGTTCAATGGCCCTTTTTTAAGCCGGTAGTGACCAATGAGCGGATGCGGGCAGCAGCGCCAAACCTCAGATGGAGCAGTGCCTCGTCCAAACTGAACTGATCTTCAAGCAAAAGGCTGACCGACAAGGCCGGTGAAGCGGTTGGAGGAGGTACCGCAGTCTAACTACGACTCACTGGATAGTGAAGTGGCCGAAATGCAGATTGGCCAAATGGTCCCGCACTGGTGCGTCCGGCACCGTGCCTACAAGACTCGAACAAAGCCCGCGCCGCCTGACGTGAAAGCTTGGACTTGATTATGGACAGCAATCTCGGAGATTTCGGAGTTCCCGATTCTGCCGAAGCCTGTTCGTGGGCATGAGACGGCCCTTACGACCTTGACCGCAAGCATCCATCGCAAGCCGTTCTGCGGTACGCGACGCAAGTCCTCTCATGCTATCAAAACCTGCCTCTCGCTAAAAGATCATCAAATCAATAGCTTAATGACGTTCATCATGTGAACGACAGGCTTGACGTTCATGCCGTGAACGCGCTAAAGCTTTTTTTCTCAAAGCGGGCGGGTGGCGATGGATCGTTTGGCGGATACGGCGCATGAGAACGAGCGGATTGTTCTTGGTCTGTTGAATTCAGTCGCGCATGACGGAGGCAAGTCCCAACGTCATATCGCTGCCGAACTCGGAATCGCGCTGGGCCTCGTTAACGCTTACCTCAAGCGCAGCATCAAGAAAGGTTTGGTGAAAGTCAGCCAGGCTCCTGCGCGCCGCTACGCCTACTATCTGACCCCGAAAGGATTCTCGGAAAAGTCGCGGCTGACGGTGGAATACCTTTCATTATCCTTTTCGTTCTTCAGGCAGGCAAAATTCGACTGCATGCGCCTGTTCGATGTTGCGAAAGCACAAGGGTTGAGACGGATCGTGCTGTCTGGAAAGTCGGATCTTTCCGATATCGCTATCCTTTGTGCGGTGGAAAGCGGCATTACGATCGTCGCTTTGGTTGACGCATTCACTGATCAGAGCAAGTTGATTGGTGTGCCGGTTGTGCCGTCCTTTGAAACAATCGAGGGACCGTTCGATGCGGTCATTGTGACCGACGTCGCGCACTCGCGCGAAGCGTTTGACGATGCCGTCCGGCGCGTTGGCCGGGCTCGTGTGCTGGTGCCGACGCTGCTCGGTCTCCCGGTGGACGGTTCGGACGGAGCTGTGGCATGACGTCGACTCCCGGAACATCCGTGGCGTCCACACGCTGGTTTGTTGTGCAGACGCAAGCGCGCTCCGAAATCACGGCATCGCAGCATCTCGAGCGACAAGGCTTCGAAACCTATCTGCCGCGTTATCTTAAGCGCCGCCGTCATGCACGCAGGATCGATACAGTGGCGATGCCGTTGTTTCCGCGATATCTGTTTGTGTCCGTTGACATGCGATCGCAGCGCTGGCGTTCGGTTCAATCGACCGTTGGAGTCTCGCGCCTTATCACGAACGGCGGGGAGCCTCTGGCGATGGTCGAGAGTGTGATCGATGCCTTGCGCCGCCGCGAGGACGCCAGCGGCTTCATTCAGTTCGATCCGGCGCCGTCGTTTTCGGTCGGTGACAGGATACGCGTAACATCGGGCGCCTTTGCTGATACGCTAGGCCTGTTCGAAGGGTGTGACGATCGTGCCCGGGTGGCGGTTTTGCTCAATCTGCTCGGGCGAAAGGTCCGCGTCATGCTCGACTTGGAAATGGTAGTTGCCGCCTGACCAATGGTCGGTAACGAGGTTTTCACGGCATAGGCGGAGTAAATTGTGTTTCTATGTTCGGTGACTATCGAGTCACCCGAACTGCGGTAGCTTGGTGTTTCGCAGCTATAACCGGCACGGCAATAGCCTTAAGGAAGAATAGATGTTTGATCGCGTGGAATTCGATAGACAAAACCTGACGCGTGCGGCGGAGATGTCTCGTGATGACGGCTTGCGAAAGCGTGCGCTTGACCTGGTTATCGAGTCTGACAAATACGGATACGGCTATCAATGGACGTGGCTCGGACTGCCGATCATTCAGCTTCCGCAGGACATCGTCGCGACACAGGAAATCATCTGGAAATCGAAACCCGATGTTATCATTGAAACGGGTATCGCCTGGGGCGGTTCAGTTGCATTGTATGCGTCGCTTCTTCAATTGATCGGCAAAGGCAAGGTTGTAGCCGTCGACCTCAATCTGATGGATCATGTCTCCGATCAAATCATGAGTTACCCGTTTTCGGATCGCATTCACCTGTACAAGGGCTCGTCGACCGATCCTCAAATTGTAAGCAAGGTTCAGACGCATATCGAGCCCGGACAGTCCGTCATGGTGTTGCTCGACTCAAATCACACCCATCAGCACGTTTTGGAAGAATTGCGCATCTACGCTCCTCTTGTCACCAAAGGTCAGTACGTCGTTGTCTCTGATACGGTGGTAGAAGATATTCCCGCGCAGACGCACCGTACCCGCCCCTGGGGTCCGGGCGATAATCCGAAGACCGCCCTCCATGCCTACCTCAAGGAGAGCAAGAGGTTTGAAATCGACCAGGAGATCAATCGAAAGCTCTTGCTGACCTATACGCCTGACGGCTATGCCCGGTGCGTCGAGTAACGCAGTATCTCAAGCTTGAGCTTCAGATGATTTCAGATACAAGTTCTTCTCGTTGGCGACCGCTCGTTCCAGAGCGTCGTCAAATCATCATGTGGGGTGCGTCGGACCAAGGGCGCGTAAACTATCATATTCTGAAGTCGCTCGATTGCCATGTCGTAGCCTTGGTCGATGACACGCCGGATCTCGTTTCGCCGATAGAAGACATACCGTTATTGCGCGGATGGGAGGGTCTCGAAGGCTGGATTTCCGACAAAGAAATTTCTCTGTTCGGGTTCGTTGTTGCAATCGGAAATCCATGGGGCCATGTGCGATGCAGTCTTCATCACAAACTTGAAAAAATCGGTATGTCGCCGGTTTCGTTTGCAGATGGGACGGCACTTGTATGCGGCACGGCAAAATTGGAAGGTGCGTTGCAAGTCATGCCCCGCGCCATTATTCACAATGATGTCTCCCTGGCTCGGGAATGTATTGTTAATACGGCAGCAATCGTCGAACACGATTGTGTTCTGGAGGAAGGCGTGGAGATTGGTCCCGGCGCGCTCCTTTGTGGGCGTGTGCATGTAGGAGCAAACACCTGGATCGGCGCCGGTGCCATAGTAAGACCGCGGGTGCGGATTGGAAGAAACGCGATTGTCGGAGCAGGTGCCGTTGTGGTGTCGGACGTGTCCGATGGCAAAGTGGTGGTTGGCGTACCAGCCCGGGCGGTTAATGAAAAATCGACACCGGCCGGGCGAGCAAATGCGTGATTCTGATCCAGGTAGCTTTGTGCAGATAAAAAGAGATAGCAATTGATGTCTGACATTCAGATGGCAGGGCCATGGATCACCGAGCATGAAGAGAAAATCGTGCTCGATGCGTTACGCAACGGCTGGTATGGCAAGCAGGCTTATTGCTATGTCGAGAAGCTGGAAGCGGAGTTCGCGAGCTATCACGACCGCAAGCGAGCGTTGATGACGCCGAATTGCACGACGGCGCTGCATCTGCTGCTCGCTGGCCTTGGAGTCGGCGAGGGCGACGAGGTTATTGCGCCGGATTGCACATGGATCGGCTCAGTTGCCGCGATCACGTATCAGCGCGCGACGACCATATTTGCGGATATCGATCCGATACACTGGTGTCTGACAGCCGAAAGTATTGAGAGGGCGATCACGCCGCGTACCAAGGCCGTCATTGTCGTCGATCTGTATGGAAATATGCCCGACTGGAATCCCATCATTGAGCTTTGCAAGCGCCGTGGGATCACGGTGATTGAGGACGCCGCGGAGGCTCTGGGTTCATCCTACCGGGGTGTGAGGGCCGGGAAATTCGGGGTCGCATCTACCTTCAGCTTTCATCGAACCAAGACCATAACCACCGGCGAAGGTGGGATGTTGCTGATCGACGACGACACGTTGTTCGAGCGGTGTAAATTTCTCCGGGACCACGGTCGAGCTCCGGGCACCTATTTCAATACCGAGGTGACTTTTAAATATATGCCTTCGAACCTTCAGGCCTCGCTGGGATATGCACAGTTTCAGCGGCTGGATGAACTGGTTGAGAGGAAACGGTCAATCTGGAAGGGTTATGGAGAGCGATTCTCGGACATTCCGGGCATTCAGCTCAATCCGGAGCCGGTCGAAGTTCGGAACGGCGTTTGGAACACCGCGCTGATCTTTGGCAAATCGCTTGGTATGACTCGCGACATGGCATTGACGGAAATGCCGAAGCTGGGGCTTCCGGTAAGGCCGTTCTTTTATCCGCTGAGTAGTTTGCCGGCATTTCCCGAACGGGAGGCAGAAGGCCGGCGAAAGAATCCCGTCGCCTATGACGTTTCAGAGCGCGGCATCAATCTTCCCAGCGCTCTCAATCTAACTGAATCCGATCTCGATGCCGTGAGCGGCGGTATCCGCCAGCTGCTCGGTTTTAAATAGTCTCGCTGTCGTGGCTTACGCTGACATCACAGCCGTTCGTTCCGTCGTTCTTCCTCTGCATGCGCGCGAGGATGGCGAACTGTCCGTACTGGAAGGGGCGGATCTCCCATTCTCGATCGCACGATTGTTTTTTGTTCGCGCAAGCGCCGGAGCGCGTCGCGGGATGCATGCCCACAAGCGTTGCGGCCAGTTTATGATCTGTGTGAGCGGAGCAATCGAGGTCATTTGCGACGACGGCGAAACGAGGCAGTCATGGCTGCTTGACCGAGCTAACCTCGGCTTGCTGGTTCCGCCTTCGATCTGGGCGACGGAAATTTATCGAGTCCCAGGATCGATGCTGGCAGTTGCCTGCGACAGACCCTACGAGGAAGATGATTACATCCGAGACTACGACACATTTCGGCGCTATCGTGCCGCCCTCCACGCAGACCAAGAGCTGAAATCGTGAAATTTGTCATCACGGGTGCGTTGGGCCATATCGGCTCGTCCTTGATCCGGTACTTGCCAGACGCTTATCCTGGCTGCCGGATTGTCATGATAGATGATATGTCGGTACAGCGCTATTGCTCGCTGTTCGATTTGCCGGCAAACGCATCCTATCGGCTTGTTGAGGGGGACGTCCGAAGGCTTCCGCTCTTGAAATTGGTGGCTGGCGCTGATGTGCTTATTCATCTCGCGGCCATCACCGATGCTGCGAATAGTTTCGGCAATGCTGAGCAGGTGGAGCAGAATAATTTCGACGGCACCCGCATGGTGGCCCAGGCTTGCGTCGAGGCCGGCGTTGCGTTGATCTTCCCGTCCTCGACCAGTGTCTATGGCGTGCAGGAGGGCGAGGTCGACGAGGATTGTCCGATCGATCAGCTCAAGCCGCAAAGTCCTTATGCGGAGACCAAGTTGCGTGAGGAGGGCGCCATCCTGACGCTCGCGCGCGAGAAAGGATTGCGCGCGGCAGTCTGTCGATTTGGTACCATTTATGGCGTATCGCCCGGCATGCGCTTCCACACTGCCGTCAATAAATTCTGCTGGCAGGCTGTCAACGGGGTACCGCTTACGGTCTGGCGAACGGCGTACGACCAGTATCGTCCATATCTTGCGCTCGATGACGCGGTCGGCGCGGTACGGCTGATCATCGATCGCGGACTCTATTCGCAGAATGTCGTTAACGTCGTTAGCAACAATCACACGGTGCGCGAGGTGGTTGAGAGCATTCGCCTACACGTGCCGGACTGCGAGGTCAGTTTCGTCGAGAACAAGATCATGAATCAGCTGTCCTATAAGGTAAGCAATGCGAAGCTGGCGGCGGCGGGTTTTATCGCACGCGGCCGTCTCGCCGACGGCGTCGCGGCGACGGTTCGGCTGATCGACCGGCTTGGCTCGTTGCGTGAAGGCGTGCCTGCGTGACGCTTCCTCGCAATGCCATCGTAACCGGCGGGGCGGGCTTTATCGGATCCGCTCTGGTCGACGCGCTGTTGCGCGCGCCGCAATCGCGTGTCACGATTTACGACAATCTCACCTATGCGGGCCGGATGGAGAACCTCGCGACCGCCGCACATCATCCTGGCTATCGTTTCGTGAAGGGTGACATTCTCGACGCCCACCATTTTCGCAGCGTCCTGGAAGTCGCTCGGCCGTCGGTTGTCTTTCATCTGGCTGCCGAGTCTCACGTCGACCGATCAATCGAGGATGGCGGCGCCTTTGCACGCACCAATGTCGAGGGCACCGAACGTGTCCTGGCTGCGACGCTGGACTATTATCGCGCTCTGGATGAGACGGATCGGGCAGCATTCCGGTTTGTCCATGTGTCTACAGATGAGGTCTTCGGAGCGCTTGGAACGGAAGGGTCCTTTACCGAATCGTCACCGTTCGCGCCCAATTCGCCCTATGCGGCCAGCAAGGCCGCGTCTGACATGTTCGCCCGGGCCTATTTCCGCACCTACGGGCTGCCAGTCGTTGTGACACACTGCTCGAATAATTTTGGCCCGCGCCAGTTTCCCGAGAAGCTCATTCCATTATGTCTTGTCCGCGCGCTGGCAGATCAACCGCTACCAATCTACGGCAAGGGTGAACAGATTCGCGACTGGCTCTTTGTTGAGGACCACGTAGAAGCGCTGATGGCGGTCGCTGCGCGCGCCGCGCCCGGCGATAGTTTCTGCATCGGCGGCGGCACTGAAATTCCAAATCTTGAAATCGTCAATGCGCTGTGCGCGCTGTTGGACTGCCTTCACCCGCGAGCCGCGTCGACCAGCTATGCCAATCTGATTGCCTTCGTACAGGATCGTCCCGGGCACGATTTTCGCTACTCCATCGATAGTGCGAAGATTACCCGACAGCTTGGCTGGCGTCCGCGCCACAGTTTCGCGGAAGCGCTCAGGACAACGGTGGTCTGGTATCTTGAAAACCGTGAATGGCTTGCATCGTTGGGCTCGGATGCCGAAGCTGAAGTGACGCAGCGTCGTGGCCTCGTCGGAGCGCTGGTTTCACGGTGAAAAGTATCAAAAGCATGTTTTCCCGAGCTGTTCCATGAGACGTTGTCGCAAAGCCATCATTCTTGCCGGCGGCACCGGGAGCCGTTTGTTTCCCATGACGCTGGTGACCAACAAGCATCTGCTTCCCGTTTTCGACAAGCCGATGATCTACTATCCGCTGACGACGTTGATGTTAGCCAACATCGATCAAATCTTGATTATTTCGGGGCCGGATCAATTGCCGATGTTTGAATCGTTGCTTGGCGACGGTCGGCACTGGGGAATCAAGATCAGCTACGCGGTACAGGATGAACCGCGCGGCCTTGCTGATGCTTTCATTGTCGGCGAGGCTTTCGTTGGCGGCGAACCTGTTGCTCTTGCACTCGGCGACAATATTTTTCACGGCCGCGGGTTATCCGAGCTGCTGGAGCAAGCCGCCAACGACTCCTCCCACGCGCATTTGTTCGCAGTTCGGGTGAAAGATCCTGAGCGGTTCGGTGTCGTCGAGATCGACAAGGCTGGCAAGCCGATTTCCATCGAAGAAAAGCCTGTAAAGCCTCGCTCCCCCTTCGCCGTGACAGGCCTCTATTTCTATGACGAGCGTGTGGTCGACATCGCCAAGTCGGTGAAGAAGTCGCCGCGTGGTGAACTCGAGATCACGGATGTAAATCGTCGATATATCGAGGATGGCAAAGCGAAGGTTCATTTGCTGGAGCGCGGGTTCACGTGGTTCGATACCGGGACACCGAGTGCGCTGATCAATGCCTCCACCTATGTCGAGATCATTCAAAATCGGCAGGCTCTCGGAATCGCGTGCCCTGAAGAAGTGGCTTGGCGCTCCGGATTTATCGATCGGGATCAGCTTCTGGCGATCATTCGCAAACTGCCGAAAAGCGAGTATCGCAGCTATCTCGAAAGCATTGCAGGCTTCGTTTCTTGATGTCGGCTGCGATTGTTCCGCTGTCCATTCCGGGCGCACTGCTTATCGAGCCGGCACGTTTCAGGGATGAACGTGGATGGTTCTTCGAAAGCTGGCGGGAGAACGATTACGCGGCTGCAGGTATGACGGAGCCATTTGTGCAGGACAATTTCTCGTCCTCCCGAGCAGGCGTAGTGCGCGGATTGCATTATCAGGCCGATGACGCGCAGGGCCAGATCGTCACCATCATCGCGGGGCGGGTATTTGATGTGCTCGTCGATCTGCGCCGTAGTTCTCCAACTTTCGGCAAGCACGAGGCCATCATGCTGGATGAGACGGCGCCACGGCAGCTCTATATGCCGGCAGGGGTGGCGCATGGTTTCTGTGTGTGCAGTCCGGTCGCAATCCTGCACTACAAATGTACGAAGTATTACAATTCAGCTACGGAACGTGGCGTGCGCTGGAATGATCCGGATCTTGCGATAGAGTGGCCGTCGACGACTCCGATCTTGTCCTCTCGCGATGCCGGCTATCCGCTGTTGCGGGACATTCCAAATTGCGATTTGCCCCGATAGATCGATGGTCTTACCGCGCTTTCACTGAATCAGGAGTATGCAATGTTGAAATGTCGTGCCTGCGGAACGCCGGTTGAAGGGTTCATGTCATTCGGACAGCAACCGATCGCGAACCATTTCATCGCAGAGCGGGAGATCGGATCTGAATACTTTTTCAAGATGGACGTCGGCGTATGTCCGGAATGCACTTTGTTCCAGCTGATCGAGCAGCCTGACCCGAGTTTAATGTTCCACGAGAACTACACGTTTTTCTCGCAAACCTCGAAGGGCATGCAGGGGCACTTCGAAGCCTACGCGAAATTCGTCAGAGAAAATTACCTCGACGGGGCTGATCCCTTTGTCGTCGAGATTGGCTCGAATGACGGAATCTTGCTTCGTCACTTCATGCGGGCCGGCATTCGTCACCTCGGAATCGAGCCGTCCGGCAATGTCGCGGAAAAAGCCCGCGAGGCAGGCGTTGATACGCTTAGCGTGTTCTTCAGTGTCGAATCGGCGGCGAAAATTGCCAGCGAACGAGGGCTGGCCGATGCGATTCTGGCAGCCAACGTAATGTGTCATATCCCTGACCTTAACGGCGTGGCGCAGGCGGCCGCAATGCTGCTGAAGCCTTCGGGCGTTTTGATCTTCGAGGAGCCGTATCTCGGCGACGTGCTGGAGAAGACTGCTTACGATCAAATCTATGACGAGCATGTCTTTCTGTTTTCCGTGCTGTCGGTCGGCAACACATTTCGAGCCCACGGATTTGAAGTTATCGATTGCATCCCTCAATCGACACACGGTGGCTCAATGCGATACGTACTAGCGCGTCGCGGTGAGAGGCCGGTATCCCCTTCGGTCATGCAGCGTATCAGGTGGGAACAAGAACGCGGTTTGGCGAAACCGGAAACGTATTCCGCCTTCGCTATGGCTTGCGAGAAATCGCGCGACGAACTGGTTTCGTTACTGAAGGACCTGAAATCGAAAGGCGAGACCGTTGCCGGATACGCGGCGACTTCAAAGAGCACCACGATTCTGAACTATTGCGGGATCGGGCCTGATCTCATCAGTTATATCAGCGATACGACTCCGTTGAAGCAGGGAAAATTGTCGCCGGGTATGCACATCCCGGTGGTGGCTTATGAAGAGTTCGTCGCGAAGCCACCACAATATGCGGTGCTGTTCGCTTGGAATCACCGCAACGAAATCATGGCAAAGGAGCAATCCTATATGACCCGGGGCGGGAAGTGGATCCGCTTTGTGCCGGACGTCGCAGTTGAGTAGCACCCGTTGAAGTCAGAAGCGATCAGACTTGATCCATGACCGGCTTTCACAATTGTGCGGTCTCAAAACTAGCCTTGTCCAGATAGGACGCTAAGGACTTTTCCATGTGCGGAATATCTGGCTTTCTCAATTCAACATCATCGCATTCCTCGGACGAGCTCGAAAGGCTGGCTGGAGCGATGGCGATTGCGCTCAAGCATCGCGGACCAGACGATCAAGGTGTGTGGAGCGATGCCGAGGCCGGAATTGCATTCGCGCACAGACGTTTGTCGATCGTCGACTTGTCGCAGGCCGGGCATCAGCCGATGATTTCGGCCAACGGCCGCTTCGTCATGGTCTACAACGGGGAAGTCTATAGTTTTGCCGAAATACGAGCGGACCTCGAAGCGCGCGGACATCTCTTTCGGGGTCACTCCGATTCAGAAGTTATCCTGGAGTCGGTAGCGGCATTCGGAATTGAGGCAACGGTAAAACGGCTCATCGGCATGTTTGCCATTGCTCTTTGGGATCGACAGGAACGAACGCTGACGTTGATCCGCGACCGAGTCGGTATCAAGCCACTTTACTGGGGAAAGATCGGAAGCCTGTTTCTGTTCGGATCGGAGCTGAAGGCGCTACGTGCACATCCGGGATTCACAGCTCGTGTCGATCGGCGTGCTGTAGCGGGATTTATGCGACATGGCTATGTGTCGGCCCCGCATTCGATTTATGAGGGTGTTCACAAGCTCGATCCGGGTTCAATTTTGACGTTGCCTTGGTGCGGAGAGCCGCAGATCGCTCGCTTCTGGGACGCTAGAGAGATTGCGTTGGCCGGCATGGCAAATCCATTGAAGGCGACCGATGCGGAATTGACGGACCGACTGGAAAGACTTCTGGTAGATTCGGTCGGTCGGCGAATGATCGCCGATGTTCCACTGGGGGCCTTCTTGTCGGGCGGCATCGACTCGTCGATCGTGGTTGCATTGATGCAAGCCGTCAGCCCCCGAAAGGTTAAGACCTTCACGATTGGCTTCGACACTCCCGGCTTCGATGAGGCGCCACATGCTGCAGCGGTGGCGAATCACCTTGGTACCGACCACACCGAACTGAGAGTTACGGCACAGCAAGCGCTTGCCGTCGTTCCACGACTGTCGGAATGGTATGACGAGCCTTTCGCCGACTCGTCGCAGATCCCGACATTCCTTGTTTCCGAAATGACTCGGCGTTACGTGACTGTGTCGCTTTCGGGCGACGGTGGAGACGAGTTGTTTGCCGGCTATTATCGCTATAAACTGGCAAGAACGCTGTGGCGCGGGCCTTCGGTTCTGCCGCAATCAGTCCGCGATGCGGGCGCAGCGGCAATCAGAAGCATCTCGGTTGAGCAATGGTCTCGATGGCTGGCATTTCTTCCCGACAAAGTCCGGCCCCCCCAAGTCGGAGACAAGATGCACAAGTTTGCCGAGGTCTTGAACGCGGGTGACAGCAGTGCGCTCTATCGCAGACTCGTGAGTTTCTGGGAGCCGGCCGAATTGATGCCTGGGGTGAACGAGCCGCGCGGCGTCCTCTGGGACGGCGCGGTAGCGGATGACTTTCCGGAGCTGCTTGATCGGATGCAGTTCCTCGATCTGGTGACCTACTTGCCGGATGATATTTTAACCAAGGTCGATCGCGCGAGCATGGGCGTGGGCTTAGAAGCTCGCGTCCCGCTTCTCGATCATCGTGTGATCGAATTCGCCTGGCAACTGCCGAGGGCCGCGAAAATGCGAGGCGGCGTCAGCAAATGGCTGCTGAAGCAGGTTCTGTACCGCCATGTGCCGGCCAAACTCGTTAAGCGACCGAAAATGGGTTTCGGAATCCCGCTAGGAGAATGGTTGCGCGGCCCGTTGCGCGACTGGGCGGAGGCGCTGCTTGACGAACAGAGCTTGCGGGATGGCGGACTTCTGGACGCCAAGCGAGTACGTCAATATTGGTCGGAGCATTTGCAGGGTAAGCGTGATTGGCAGCATCGTTTGTGGCTGGTGCTGATGTTGCAGGCGTGGCGGGAACGTTGGGCCTGAACCTTGCGATGCCATCCCGCGATCGGCAGATCGAACCGGGATGGCGATCTCGCGCCTGGAACCAAAGATGCAGGGGCAGGTCTTCGGGAGTTTCGTTCAAGCATCGACCCGAACGAGTGGTGCTTCGAGAAGCGTTTTTCCGGCCAACAACGTCCGGTATAGTTCGTCATAGCTGTTGACGCAATGATCCAGGGAAAAATGCTCTTCAATGCGACGCCGACCAGCGGCTCCTAAATCGGCTCGTAGGGACGCATCGTTCGCAAGGTGAGCGATAGCTTCGGCAAGCCGCGTTGAATCGTGCGCGGGGACGACGAAACCCGTCAGTCCGTCGAGCACCGCCTCGGCGTTGCCGCCCACGTCTGTCACGATCATTGGCAAGCCCGCGGCCATTCCTTCCAGGATGGCATTGGAGAATCCTTCCTCATGCGAGCAGAGTAGGCCGATATCGCTAGCTTTCAGCAGTTCGGGAACGTCTTGTCGTGATCCCAGAAATGAAATGTTCCCCGCGATTCCGGCCTCTGCCGCTTTAACCTTCAGCCCCGTCGCGATGCCGTCGTCGCGACCGACAATCAGGAGATGCCAGGGCTGCGGCAATTGCATCTGACATTGCCGAAGCGCGTCGATCAGGTCGCCATGACCCTTGTAGGGAATAAGATTGGCTACGATGATGAGAGTGAGCGTCGCCTGTGTCAGTCCGAGGGCGGCGCGGGTCTGCTGGCGAGAGCCGCCGCTGCAAAAGCGTTCGATGTCAATGCCGTTGTAGATGAGGCCGAGTTTCCGCGAAGGAACGCCTTCCTCATCCTTCAACTGGCGCACTACGCTTAGCGAATTACCCAGGACGGCTGTCGTGGACTTATGTAGCAGCCGCTCGACCGACGATAGCCACCACAGGTTAGCTTGATAGAAATTCAAGCTGCGCCGGCTCATGATTCTTATCGGCACGCGGGCGAGCAGCGCGATCGGCGCCGCGGATAAATAGGCCATGGGAAGGAAAAAATGCGCGATCGCTGGGCGACGTCTGATGAGCGTCGAGAAGAGCATATATCCGGATCGTGCAAGGTGGAGCATGCGACTGACAAATGAGGTCGATGCCAGGCTTGATCTGCGAGGCGATAGTACCGTTGCCCCGCTTTCTTCAAACTTTTGCTGGAGCGGGCCGCCGCCTGCGAACACGTAAACTGAAACTTTCCAGCCGCGCCGAATCAGCGATCGAGCGATGGAAAGAAGGTGACTTTCCGTGCCGCCAACTTCAAACGTTCCGATCACAAAGAATATTTCGGGCAAGGCCGTCTCCCTAACGGTCGAGATATTGGGGGCACCCGGATTTACAGGCAATCAAGTTCTCCGATGCTCACGAAATGCCAGCCGTCGGGCGCGGCTGAATCGAACGATGATAATCGTTGCGTCCTGCAATCGCACATTTCGTGCCGGGCATCTCAGTGCAAGGCTGAAGAGAGATCGGGAGCACGAGAAATAAGTTCGGCCAAGCGAACCGTTTCCCGGAAATCTTTGCGGCGACTGACCAATTCTTCGAACGTTCCGATATCTTCGATCTTTCCTTTGCGCAACAGAACCAGCCTGTCACACCTTTTCACGGTGCTTAGGCGATGGGCTATGATAAGGACCGTCTTGGTCCCGCGCATCGCATCGATCGCGTCGGTGATGTCCCTCTCGCTCTCGCTGTCTAGCGCAGATGTGGCCTCATCGAGAACCAATATCTGGGGGTCGTGGTAGAGCGCGCGCGCGATGCCGACACGCTGCCGCTGGCCGCCGGACAAACGCTGACCCCGTTCTCCCAGCATTGTACCAAGACCGTCTGGCAGAGAGCGGCAAAAATCATCCAGACGGGCGAGCTTCAGCGCATGCCAGACCCGGGCTTCCTCGATGCGATCAGCTTCAATGCCGAATGCGACGTTGTTGCGCAGGCTGTCGTCGATTAACGAGATTGACTGAGGCACGTAACCGACGAGGTGACGCCAGCGCTTTGGGTCAATGGTTATATCGAACCCGTCGATTGCGACCTGGCCGTGCTGTGGCGCGAGAAGGCCCAGGACGATATCGACGAGTGTCGATTTTCCAGCGCCTGATGGTCCCACGAAGCCAATTGATTCGCCGGGCACAATGCGCAGCGATATATCTTCAAGGACGAGATTCGAGCTTCCCTCATATCTGAATGATACGTTGCGCAACTCAAGTTCCCGGGTGAAGCCGATTGGCTTCTGCTCGGTGGGGGCAGTGGGAGTCGAAAGCTCCTGATCGGCGAGGTCTGCCCAAACCTCGTCCACCGCAGCTTGGCTGTTCTTGATGGTGTTGTACGCGTTCACCATCCGGTTCAGAGCTGGCATTATCCGGAAAGCCGCCATCGCAAACAGGCCTAGCACGGCCACCATGTCGGCGGTTGCACGGCCATCCAGCAAGATCATGACGATGACAAGGAGAAGTCCACCGACCACGACAGATTCAAGGATCTGTCGTGGCATTTGAGCGACTGTAGAGGCGCGCGCCTGGTTAGCGGCGTGCTTTTGCCGCAAGTCGCGAAACGTTTCGAGAAAGAATTGCTCTCGCCCGAGGACCTTGACCTCCTTGATGCTCGTTAGCGCCTGTTGCAGGCATTGCAGTCGAGCAACTCGCAGTTGAATTCCGGTTTTGCCTAATTCGACTAGCTCCCGTCTCAAGTACACGCTGAGAATTGTCGCGGACCCGCCCAACACAATTCCAAGTGCGAGCGTCAGTTTGGGTTCCGTAAAGAGCATGAAAAGGATTAGCGCGAGGATGACGGACGCCTCCGTCACGAAGACGATGACATACAGCAGAACCTGCGAGAATACGGAGTCGACAGAATAATCAACCGTCGTAATCCGTTCCGCTGAATTGCGGTTGAGATGTGCCTGAAAGGGCGCGGCCAGATATCCCGAGAAGAGTCTTTCCGAGACCCGCGCGGCCTCGAAAGCGCCGAACCCGGCCTGCAGCCGTGTCAACCAATAGAGATAGATATTCTTGCAAACGACCAGAACGAGCAGCAGCACGCCGATTAGTGTCAAAAATGTCGTCGTCGAATGCAAGCCAAGCATATTGTAGATCGCCCGGATTCTCCCGTGTGTTTCGACGAGGGTTGGATCGCTCAGCAGAGCGATGAACGGCAGGATCATGCCAACCGTCGCAACCTCAAGAATAGTGTTGAAGAGGATGAGAACGCCGAGCTGACCAAGCCGCCGGCGACCGGCGGCATTCAACATTGCGATGCTAAGGCGGATCTGTTCCATCAGTCGATACCTAGGCAGTCGAGAGCGCCGGCGCGTACCGGCTCACAAAGCTCGAAAATTCCGTGCCGGTTAGCGTATCTTCGATGGCGGCAAGCTCGCTGCGAAATGCCGCAAGGTAGTTATCGTCTGCTCCGTCGGCGCGCAGGTTGGAGAAGAGGTTCTCGCGTTCTTGGCGTACGGCCCGCCGGCGCTGCGAATACTGCTTCCGCAGCCATTGCGGTGCGACGCCGCGTGCATGCTGCTTGAACCGCTCCAGACGCGGAGGCGGTGAATAGCGCCGGGCGAGATTGATGCGCAGGCCACGCGCGAACAGCTCGCGAATTTCCCCAGCTATTGGGGCAGGATCAATGCCGTCAGCTTCTGCGACCTCCGACGAGATACGATTGACCATGTGATCGATGTCGCTGGTGAAGCGGCTATGTAGCAGATGATGGACCCAATCCTTCTTAAAAGCCGAGCCCATTGATGTGCCGTATTGACGAAAGTACGATATGCAGGAAGCGGAGGAACGCACCTTCCCAAGCGTCAACGTGCGCATCGCGAAGTAAGATTCGTGAACTTCCAGGTCAGAGAAATCCATCTCCGCGCACTCGCGGCAGATCGTCGTCATCGCGGCGGACCGGAACACGTTGTAGTACGTAGTCATGTAGTTGGCGTAGCCATCCAGAACACGCTCGGCAAGGGTCGGTGCAGCGAGATCGCGGGAATGATAATTCTGCGAGTAGCGGTAGGTAATGCGATTGAATGGACCGGTCAGGTTCGCCAAAGTGGAATTGTTGTCCTTGTCCAGGGCAAAGCCCGCAACTCCGCCGCCGCAACTGACATATTCATTGTGAGTGGTCATGAATTCGATGCAGCGTTCAACGCCAGAGGGCATGACGAAATCGTCATTGTCGACCATCATAACGAAGGGCGTACGAACCCGAGCCGCTGCATCGGCCATCTTTTGATAGAACCGGCTAAAACTCGTGTCATCAGGGTATCGAATGAACTCGATGGTGAGATTAGGAAAGGTTGCGGGGTCTTCCAGCAATCCGGCGAGAAGCGGATGAACTTCGCCATCGGCGATTATTATACGATAGGGAAGCGCAGATTTATTCGCTTGCCAGAGGAAGCGCAAGGTAAACAGATGTCGTCCCTTCAGTGGCATTAGCAGGGTTAGAAGCGGCGATACCATCTCAGCTTTCAACATCAAATCGCGGGATTGCGAACGGCGACGATGCCGTAACCAGTTGTGAAGCTAGAGAAAGCCGGGTGCATCTGCACTGTGGTCCTTCTCTCGACCCTCACCGCCCAGAGGCGAGCCCATGCTAGCGGCCAGCGCAGGATCGCACGGAGGAACTTGCGTAGAACCGTGCTGGACGTTGTGGCGGCAGCGCGATCGATCGGCAGGCGCAGGAAGTCGAGCATGACAGACCAATACAGACCTTGCTTTTCCAAGCGCTCTACCGTGAATCCGTGTGTTTCGAGCACGCTCCTCCAGAAGAAGTCGGTGTAGCGTCCGAAGTCGTGCGGGCTGGCGTGAATTTGATAAAGGAACGGAACCGCGATGAGAAGCCGTCCTCCCGGCCTAAGTACCCGCGATACTTCGGCCAACACAACACGCGGGTCGCGGGTGTGCTCCAGTACCTCAGAGCAGATCACGGCGTCGAAGATCCCGCCGTGGAACGGCAATGCCTCTGCGACGGCAATGACATCTGGATTTGCTGACGGCAGGATATTCAGGCACACGACGTCCAGCGCAAAGTGGGCGATGTCAAATTGTCCAGGCATGCTTTGCTTTCGCACGCCCCCAAGATCAAGGACTCGGGCTTTGGCTTCCAATCGCTTCACTTCATCGAAGTAAAACATATCGACATAGCATCGGCGAAGCGAGAAGCCGGTGTTGGATGCATAATCGCTTAGCCGGCGTTGACGAACGTTCGAATTATCGGTCACTTCGCCGCACCCTCTGCCGAAAGACCCGCGACCGCGGCCAGATGTCCGGCGAATTCCGCGCAGAGATGGTCGGCATTGTACGCCTGTCGGGCCCGGTCAGAAATTGTCCGGCGAGCAATTGGTGACACCGAAAGCGGCAGGACCGCCAGTGCGGCCTCAGCTAATGATTGAGGATCGGGGCTTGCCTGGCAGCCGTTTACTTCATCAACAACGTGGTCATGGAGGTTAAGTTGGCTATTGGCTACCACTGGAACGCCACAACACAACGCTTCCAACATGACATTGGGCAACCCTTCACGCGTTGATGTTAGCCAGAGCTGATCGGCCGCGTGATAGATTTTGGAGGCGTCGGCGACGGTTTCCGCATGGATGATAACACGATGCTGCAGGCCCAACCTCTCGATATCGCGGCGCACTGAAGATAGATACTCCTGGTCTTCGGCGAACGCAGGTCCCGCCAACAGCAGATGGTGTGGTTGTGGCAAGTTCGCGAGGGCCTGGACGGCGAGGCGCTGATTCTTGCGTGGTTGGAATCGGCCGAAGACCACGCTCAGGCATGCGCCGTCCGATATTGCAAACGCTGAACGGGCCGCGAGTCTCTCGGCGGCGGTTGGCGGACGAAAAAGGTCAAGATCAACCGGATTGGGGCGCAGCCAGATCCGTTCCGGTGCCACGCCAATATTGAGGAACCACGCGCGGATCGTGTTATTGAGTGCAATCAGCAATCTAGCTCTCGTTATAGCCAACAACGCTATTCGGTCGCGCAGCCGGTGGCCTGGCGGATCGGGATCCACAGTCATTTCCGCGATCACCGGGATTCCGGCGACAAGACCGGCAATGCCGATGAGCTGGGCAGCTTTGGAGAAGCCTGCAATGTGCATAGTGGCGAAACGGCGCGCTCCTCCTCCGCTCAGAAAGGCCGGAAAGGCTTTGAGCAGCGAGATTGCGGAACTGTCGGGCGGCAAGGCAAAGACCGGCATCTCTTCGTAAATTGACCATCCAGGCTTGTAGTGCCGGCCAGCCTCTGTGATGACGACAATGTCGAGCGGCAGCATGCGCAGCATGCGCTGGTACGTGCGAAAAATCCTCAATCCGCCTCCTCCATGGGAAGGAGGAAAACTCAAAGCCACCAAAAGGAGAGACTTGCGTTTCATCGATCGCATTCACCCGGCATGACGTGATGAACCGTCGTTCCCGCCTTGAGGTGAACTGTCGTTCGTGCGCTTTAGAGACGAATCTTCCGGTGGGTTGATTCCGTCGTATCGCATCGTCAGAATGAAATAGCTGCTGATGAAGTAAAAGGCGACGGCGTTGCCGAGCAACCGGCGGCCTAGGGATCCAAGCGTATTGTGAATGCCCCAGCGGACCGTCGGCGTGGAAAAGCCGCATTCTTCGAAAAGCCTGATCCAGATCTTCGGCTGTTGGTGCTTCTGCCAATCGATGCTCGGCACGAGCGGATTGCGCAGGCCCAGATCACCGAAGAAATTGCGTCGCGCGCAATCTGAAATCACGATGGTCGAACCGGGACGCAAGAGCGATCCCAGCTTGATTATGATCGCGCGATATTGTTCCCTCGCGGACTTGCTCTCCTGGAGGGATACCACTGCGTCTTCATCCAGATGATTGATCGATGCCTCAAGAATCGCCACGTCGAAATTACCGCCGTGGCAGTCGAATTCTTGCAGCGTACAGGGCTCGATTGCGAGTCGATCCGTCAGCCCTAATTCTTCGCGTATGCTTCTCGCGCGAATGAGCTGGCGATTTTGGCTACCTGCGGCTTCCGGCTCCAGAAGCGTGGCGCGCTCGGCGCCATGCGCAAGCGCGTAGGTCGCGGCCAGGCCAATGCCTCCTCCAATGTCGAGAACTTTCTTACCCTTGAAGTCGATGCCTTCCAGCAGGCGCGCATAGAAGAGCCGCCAATTCATCGGAGCGCGATGCTTGGCGGCCAGCTGCGACCAGTGTTCAAGATCAATATCGGACATCATCGTTGAAAAAGACGCTTGGCACGGCTCGTTGTTGCAGGGCGTGCGATCATTGGAAGCATTGGAAGCTTGATCTCATTTGCGGCGCAGCGCTGGTGCGGGCGACATGGCTCTGATCATCAGCTCCCAAAGTGCGACCTGATTGCATGGATAATGATTTCCACGTCCGAGTCCTTTATCTCCGGATAGAGAGGAAGTGTGAGAATTCGGTCAACCAGACGTTCAGTGACGGGAAGGCCATCGCGTGGAAACACCGCTGCCTCCATGTAGCCGGCTTGACGGTGAACCGGCAACGGATAGTGAACACTAGAGTCGATGCCAGACTTTACAAGGCTTGACCTTAGCGCCTCACGATCCGCGCAGGCGATGACGTAGAGATGATATACGTGTTCACAGCCAGGGCGCTGAGCTGGAGTCGTCAGCGGCAAGCCAGCAAGGCCCGCACCATACCGTGCAGCAATGGCACGCCGACGAGCGTTGTCTGAGTCAAGAAAGGGGAGTTTTACTCCGAGAATGGCTGCCTGAATTTCATCCAGCCGAGAGTTTACGCCGGGCTTTCGCGTCTGCCGTCGGTCGTCCCACCCGTATTGACGCAATTGCCGGACACGATCGGCTATCGCGGGATCGGCAGCGACGACCATGCCGCCATCGCCGATGCCACCCAGATTCTTGGTTGGATAGAAACTGAAACAGCCGATATCCCCATAAGTCCCTACGCGCCGCCCTCGATAGAACCCACCCGCCGCTTGGGCGCAGTCCTCTACGACCCAAATTCGATTTCGTTTTGCGAAAAGATGAATTGCATCAAGATCGGCGGTTTGTCCGTAAAGATGAACTGCTATTGCCGCCTTTGTTCTTTCGCTCACCGCCGCATCGAGGGCTGAGGGGTCGAGCGTGTAGAATGTTGGATCGACGTCCACCAATACGGGAGTAGCGCCGACTGCCAGCACCGCGGCAACTGTGGCAACCGCGGTGTGAGACACGGTGATGACCTCGTCGCCGCGGCCAACGTCAAGCGCCTTCAGCGCCAGGATGAGTGCATCGGTACCGCTACCGACGCCAACTGCGTGGCCCACGCCGCAAAAGTCCGCAAACGCGCGCTCGAACGCGGCGACCTCCTGACCTAGAATGTAGGTGCCACCATCCAGCACCTTCGCTATTGCAGTCTGAATTGCGTCCTTGTGCGTCCTATATTGGGCAAATGGAAAAAGGACAGGAATCACGAAACTATCTCAACATTTGGCGTGCAGACGCCCTTTTCTTTGCCTGCGACGCCGACAGTTGCCATCTGGATTCTCTGTTCGATATCCCGCGCAAGCTACCGCAGACCGGGTGACTCGTCGGTACGAAAGGGCGACAATTTGTAAACTTGTTCCGCCCGCGAACCATACGGTGGTCCGCCACCAGGAACGTTAGTCATCAAACGCCGATTGCGACGTTTTGTATTGCGTTCACGGCGTGAACGTCAAGTTCAATCTTGGGGATGGCGGCGCCATATTGGAAACTAGCCAATCCGCCGGGGTGGGCGTCACTTTGTCGTCCGGACGTGTCGGCAGCCTAAAATGCGCTACGGAGATAACGAATGAATTCGCCTGCGCGACGATCGCGCCGGTGTCGCTACCGTTATTAGGCTATTGCTGAAGGGTGGCACTGCGGTTTAAACAGACCGTTAGAAAGACAGGTTCAGCTGGATAGTTTTGTTAGTGGCACACGGGCGCAGTATCGCGGTTATCGGCTTGGGATATGTGGGATTGCCTGTGGCAGTATCATTTGCCCGAACGCGCGTTCCAGTCGTTGGTTTCGACGTGGATGCGACGCGAATTTCCGAGTTGAACGCGGGCCATGACCGCACCCGGGAGGTCGAAAAGGGCGATCTGCGGCACGTGTCATTGACCTTTTCAGCCGACGTAAGGGCGATCCGGGAGTGCGATTTCTATATCGTCACCGTCCCGACCCCAATCGACGCGGCGCATCGACCGGATCTCGGTGCGATGATTGCCGCATCACGCTCGGTGGGGAGCGTGCTCAAGAAGAATGATATCGTCGTCTATGAATCGACGGTGTATCCGGGCGCGATCGAAGAGGAATGCATCCCGGTACTCGAACAAGCATCCGCGTTGAAGGCCGGCCTGGATTTCCATGTCGGATATTCGCCGGAGCGAATCAATCCAGGCGACAAGCAACACCGGTTCGAAACAATAATGAAGGTCGTGTCGGCACAGGACGCGAAGACCCTCGACATTGTTGCTGACGTGTACGGATCCGTGGTAACCGCTGGCATTCATCGCGCACCTTCCATTAAAGTTGCCGAAGCGGCTAAAGTCATCGAAAATACGCAACGCGATCTCAATATCGCGTTCATGAATGAATTGTCGCTGATCTTCCAAGCGCTCGATATCGATACCGGCGATGTTCTTGCGGCAGCCCGAACGAAATGGAATTTCATGCCCTTTCAACCGGGACTGGTTGGCGGCCACTGCATTGGCGTTGACCCGTATTACCTGACCTATCGTGCCGAAAAAGCGGGGTACCATCCGGAAGTCATCTTGGCCGGTCGGCGCATCAACGACGGCATGGGCCAGCGAATCGCGAGGGAATGTGTTCGCGGGCTATTGCAGCGGAAAGGCCGCGCGGGGATCGTCACCATCCTGGGCCTGACTTTCAAGGAGGACGTTCCCGATACGCGCAATTCTCGTGTTGTCGATATCATACGTGAGCTGGAGTCGTTTGGCCTCTCGATCCAGGTGCATGATCCCTTGGCGAATGCTGCGGAGGTCAGGCAAGAATTCGGTGTGGCGCTGACTGAACTGGATGCGCTGCGACCTGCCGACGCCGTCATTCTGGCAGTGGCGCACGCTCGCTATATCGATGGCGGCTGGCCGCTTATTCAACAGTTACTGCAAGACAGCAAAGGTCTTGTTTTCGACGTCAAGTTGAAGCTTGATCGCAGCTCGCGGCCTGAAGGCGTCGAGTTATGGCGGCTCTAGGGCGCCAAGCCGGAGAGAAGATGTCCGATCGCGCGATACTAGTCACCGGGGCAGCCGGTTTTATCGGATTTCACGTGGCTCAACGTCTGTTGTCAGCCGGCCGCAAGGTCGTCGGTCTCGATATCATCAATAATTATTATGATCCTGGTCTGAAGGAAGCTCGCCTCGAGATTTTGAAGCGCCATTCGAATTTTAGCTTTGTAAAGCTCGATCTGACCGATCGTGAAGCGATGAAGTCGCTCTTTGCGCAGCATCGTTTTCCCATCGTCATTCATCTCGCAGCTCAGGCAGGCGTCCGCTACTCGCTCGAAAACCCTCACGCATATATCGATTCGAATATCGAAGGGTTCATAAACGTACTTGAGGGCTGCCGGCACAACGCCTGCAAACACCTGCTCTTTGCATCTTCCTCTTCCGTGTATGGCGCGAACACTAAACTGCCATTTTCGGTGCAGGATAATGTCGATCACCCTATCAGTCTCTACGCCGCGTCAAAGAAGGCCAACGAGCTGATGTCGCACGCATACAGCCATTTGTATGGTCTTCCTGCCACCGGTCTACGGTTCTTCACGGTCTACGGTCCTTGGGGCCGCCCGGACATGGCAATGTTTATTTTCGCGAAAGCTATCTTGAGCGGCGCTCCGATCAAGTTGTTCAACCATGGCAACATGCGTCGCGACTTTACCTTTGTAGCGGATGTCAGCGAGGCGATCGTTCGCCTCGTCGAATGCCCACCACGGGGCAATCCAAACTGGTCCGGCGACGTCCCCGATCCCGCAAGCAGCGGAGCGCCTTGGAAAGTCTACAATATAGGCAACAACAATCCTGAAGATATCACGCACGTAGTTTCGCTTCTGGAGAAGGAGTTCGGGCGAGCGGCCATCAAAGAGATGTTGCCGATGCAGCCCGGCGACGTGCCGGCAACGTATGCCGATATTGAGGATCTGGCCCGCGACATTGGATTCAAACCTGCGACCACTATTGAAGATGGCATCGAACGATTTGCAAAATGGTATCGCGAGTACCACAAGGTTTAGCAGAAGCGACGGAATCGCCGAGAAGCCGTAAGTTCGATGTGATTGCGCAAGCCCCCAATTCGCGGCACGTCCTTCGCAAAACGTCGAGATCTGCCTTCGTCGTTTCTCACGGTAATGCTAACCTGGACTGAGCGAGCACCAATCCTACGCGGGCGAGTCTGCTCTAGCAGTTGGGGACCGGGAGTGCGCGTTGTAACCAGTCCGATCGTTCAGCCAGTATCGCTTTAATTGAGAGGCAAGAGCGGCTTTAAGAATTGGGCAAGATGGCCGCCTGAGTACAAATAGCCTTGAACGCCAGCGGCCCGCGCCGCTTCCAGGTCGGTGGGCTTGTCGCCTATGAGAATGCTGCGACTGATGTCCACTGGAAAGCGCTCCAGCAGATCGTTGATCATCCCGGGTGCGGGCTTACGCCGATGGCTTACCTGACGATACTGTTCTATCAGCGCATTGGGATGGTAAGGGCAGTATTCGAACGCGTCTATGTGAGCTCCGATCTTCGCCAGATCGTCCGCCATCCATCTATGTAATGCTTCAACTTGAGTTTCCTCGTAAAGGCCCTTGGCCACGCCTGACTGGTTCGTAACTACGAACGCAAAACATCCTGCATCGTTGGCGGCCTTCACTGCTTCGCGCGCGCCGTCAATCCACCTCAGCTTACTGATCTCGAAAACATAACCCTTGTCCTCATTGAGCACTCCGTCCCTGTCGAAGAAAACTGCCGGTCTCTTCATTTCATCGCCTTGAATCAGGTTACGCTTTCCAGTGAATACTGCTTCATTCACAACTCTGAAGACTATAGCAGTCGTGGCGGGGCCAGTGAAATCCTGGGCCGCATATGCTGCTGGTAGTGTTGTCGAATGGTGAAGTCTATTTATCGCTCGTCGGATATCACCTTGCCGTCGTTCGGCAGTGAGCCCGCCGCGACCAGTTCGATATTGCCGCCGAGCTTCGTCACTGAGCGCAACGTCGCGGCGATGTCATCTCCCCGGAGGCTGCCGGGCGCGGCCGTTTCCGCCTTTAGCGTCATCACGTCGCTCTCGCCGGATCGCGTGACCACGAGGCGCAGCCGTCCGAGTTCGGGATGGCGCTTGCCGATCTCGGCGACCTGCTCGGGGCGCACGAACATGCCCTTGACCTTGGTGGTCTGGTCGGCGCGGCCCATCCACCCCTTGATGCGCATGTTGGTGCGCCCGCACGGGCTTACGCCCGGCAGAGCGGCAGTGAGATCGCCGAGCGCGAGGCGGATCCACGGGTGCTGAGGGTCGAGCGAGGTGACGACGATTTCGCCGACATCGCCGGGCGCCACGGGATCGCCGGTGCCGGGGCGCACGATTTCCATGATCAGGTCCTCGTTGACGACCATGCCGTCGCGCGCCGGCGTTTCGAACGCGACCAGACCGAGGTCGGCGGTGCCGAATCCCTGATAGGCATCGATGCCGCGCGACTTCACTTCGTCCTGCAGCGATTTCGGAAACGCCGCGCCTGATACCAGTGCGCGCTTGATCGAGGAAACGTCGCGGCCCGCGCTTGCGGCGGCGTCGAGCAGGATCTTGAGGAAATCCGGCGTGCCGCTATAGCCGACCGGCCGATAGGCTTCGATCAGTTCGAACTGCTGTTCGGTATTGCCCGGGCCGGCCGGAATCACCGCACAGCCCAGCGCCCGCGCCGACGCATCGAAAATGAAGCCGCCGGGCGTCAGATGGTAGCTGAACGTATTGAGCACCACGTCGCCGGGCCGGAGGCCTGCCGCAAACAGCGCCCGCGCGCCGCGCCAAGGGTCGGCGTGAACCGGCTCGGGCTCGAAGATCGGCCCCGGCGAGGTGAACAGCCGCCCGAACGATCCCAAAGGCCCGGCCACGAACCCGCCGAACGGCGGCGCGGCCTTGTGGAGGGCAGGGAGTTCCGACTTGCGCAGCACCGGCAGGCGCGCCAGCGCGGCGCGGCTGGTCACTGAGGCCGGATCGATGCCCTCCAGCCGCTCGGCATAGGCCGGCGCGGCCAGCGCCTTGCGCAGGATGTCCGGCAGACGAGAAAACAGCTCAGCCTCGCGTTTGGCCGGCTCGCGCGTCTCGAGTGCGTCGTAATGGTCCGTCATGACGAGTTCCCCAAGTTAGGGTCGATTGCGTGCCGCCTCTGACGTGGTATCAGACGGCGGCCACCGGTTTTGCTGATGTTCAAGGGGACGCAATGGCTGAAGGACACACCGCTGCGGCGGCAGATGCTGGCGCTTCGGCCGACATCGTCGGGAAGCTCAAGCTTCGCATGATCGACCACTGCCTGCCGCTGTGGTCGACGGAAGGCTGGGACGACAAGGGCGGCGGCTTCGTCGACCGGCTCGATTCCGACGGCCGTGCCGATGCTTCGGCGCCGCGCCGGGTTTTCGTGCAGGCGCGTCAGATCTATTGCTACGCCAAGGCGGCGCAAATGGGCTGGTATCCGGACGGCCGTGCGATCGCACTGAAAGGGTTGGAGCATCTCCTGGCGACGGCGAAAGCCCCCGATGGCCGACCGGGTTTCGTGCACACACTGACGTCGGATGGCGCTGTACGGGACCCGCTGCGCGATTCCTACGATCACGCCTTTATCCTTCTCGCCCTTGCAACCGTCTATGGGCTCGACCGCGATGCGCAGGTCCGCGCCGAGATCGATGCGCTGTGTCACTTCATCGACACGGAGCTGCGCTCGCCGCATGGCGGCGTTCACGAAGGATTGCCGGTCTCGATGCCGCGGCGGCAGAACCCGCAGATGCATCTGTTCGAAGCGATGATCGCGGCGTTTGACGCGACCCACGACACGGTGTTCCAGAACCGGGCCGGGAATTTCTTCAGCCTGTTTCTGGCCAACATCTACGACAAGCAGCTGCAGGTGCTTGGGGAGTATTTCGAGGAAGATTGGTCGAAGATCGAGCCCGTCAGCGTCGAGCCCGGGCATCAGGCGGAATGGGCCTGGCTGCTGAAGGGCTTTGAACGCATCACCGGCTGCCCGACCGGCCGCTACCGCGGGGAATTGCTGGCATCCGCGCTGCGCTATCGCGACGCGGCGACCGGCTGCCTGACCGACGAGGGCGACGCTAACGGCAATATCAGGCGGCATACGCGCCGGCTGTGGCCGCAGACCGAAATCGCCAAGGCGTGGATCGCGCAGGCGGAAGCGGGCGAGGCGGGGGCTGCGGATGAAGCGCGCGCGGCGTTGTTGCGGCTCGAACGGCATCATCTCAGCCATCCCGTAGCGGGCGGCTGGTATGACCAGTTCGATCGCGACGGCAACTCGCTGGTTGCCACGATCCCTGCATCTTCGTTCTACCATGTGCTTTGCGCGGTCGCGGAAGCGGAGCAGGTGCTCGGCTGAGCGCCTGAATTCACTCACAACCACCGCTTTCGCCGCTTGAAGCTCTTGAGGTTCTTGAAGCTCTTGCGCTGGTCGCCGGCGCCGCCGAGGTAGAATTCCTTGACGTCCTCGTTGTCGCGCAATTCGTCGGCGGTGCCGTCGAGCACGACCTTGCCCTGTTCCATGATGTAGCCGTGGCTCGCGACCGACAGCGCCGCGCGCGCATTTTGCTCCACCAGCAGTATGGTGACGCCGAGGTCGCGGTTGATCTCCTTGATGATCGCGAACACCTCCTTGACCAGGAGCGGGGACAGGCCCATCGACGGCTCGTCCATCAGGATCATCTTGGGCCGCGCCATCAGCGCGCGGCCGATCGCCAGCATCTGCTGTTCGCCGCCGGAGAGATAGCCGGCGAGCCCGGTGCGCTCCTTCAGCCGCGGGAAATATCTGAACACCATGTCGATGTCGGCGGCGACCTCGTTGTCGGCCCGGGTGAAGGCGCCGAGCTTCAAATTTTCGATTGATGTCATGTCCGATATGATGCGGCGGCCTTCCATCACCTGAAAGATGCCCCGGCGGACGATCTTGTCGGGATCGATGCCGTTGATGCGTTCGCCGTCGAAGACGATTTCGCCGCGGATGACTTCGCCGTCCTCGGTCTTGAGCAGGCCCGAGATCGCCTTCAGCGTCGTTGACTTGCCGGCGCCGTTGGCGCCGAGCAGGGCTACGATCGCGCCCTTCGGCACTTCGAGGCTGAGGCCGCGCAGCACCAGGATGACCTTGTCGTAGACCACCTCGATGTTGCTGACGCTGAGGAGCGGCGAGGCCGGTGCCGCCGCCGTCGCGGGACGATTGATCACGGTTGCTTCAGTCATGTCCTGATCCTGACATCGTCAGTAGAGCCCTCTGCTGTCATCACCCGCCTTGCGCGCAATTGCGCACTGGAGCGGGTGATCCAGTATTCCAGAGATCCTTGCGATTTACCGAGAAGCCGCGGCGTACTCGGTCCCCCGCCTTCGCGGGGACGACGGCTGAATGCGTTGGGTCGCCTCTCGGCAACCGCTACCTACCAGCCGAGCCACTCGGGCTTGCGCGGCAGGTCGACCGTCTTCACCTTCTCCATCTTGATGCCGCCGTTCTTGACGAGATCGTTGAGCGGAGCGTCGGTCGCACCTGTGACCTTCATGCGATAGAGATCAACCTTGAGCGTGCCGCGGTGGTCCGTCTCGGTGAAGGTCGAGGGGTTGCAGATGCCTTCGCCGCCGGCGGGTACCCAATCCTTCTTCTGATAAAAACCCTTCTTGACGTTCTCACCGGTGGCGCCGCCGTTCTTGGCAGCCCATTCCACGGCTTCCTTCATGTAGAGCGCGGTGCAGACGCCGGCGACGTAATGCACGGGACGGTAGGTGGTGCCGGCCGCGTCCGACATCTTGGAGATTTCCATGAAGGTCTTCATGCCGGGCGCGTTGCCGCCCCAAGCCACTGCGGTGCGCAGCGGGAACACCACACCATCGGCAGCAGCGCCTGCGGCTTTCGCAGCGTTCTCGTCCATGCCCCAGACGTTGCCGAGGAACTGCACGTCGACGCCGGCTGCCTTGCAGGCGTTGAGCACGGAGATGTTGGAGCCGGCGGTGTTGCCGAGATAGGCGTAGTTCGCGCCCGAGCTCTTCAGGGTCAGGCACTGCGCGCTGTAATCACCGGGCGTCAGCGCGAACACGATCGGCGGCAGCAACTCGAAGCCGAGTTCGGCGGCAATCGCCTCGCCGGCGGCCTTCGGCGCGTTCGGATAGGGGTGGTTGGCACCCATGTGAACGAACTTCGGCTTGCCGGGCTTGCCCTTGGACTTCCAGTCTTCGGCGGCCCAGGTCAGCATGCCGCGAACCGCATCCGAGTAGCTCGGGCCGTAGAAGAAGTTGTAGGGGGCAGGCTTGGCCTTGCCGCCGGCGCCGGTCGGATCGGATAGCGCCGCGGCATAGGATGCCGAAATGTCCGGGATCTTGTCCTGGGCCAGGAATCCCGTCAGCGCTTCGGTGTCGGCGGTGCCCCAACCGAGAATGGCGGCGACCTTGTCGGAACCGGACCACTTCTTGTACTGGGCGATAGCGCGCGGCACCTGATAGCCGTAGTCGACGGTGTCGACATTGACCTTGGCGCCGTTGACGCCGCCGTTCTTGTTGATCCAAGCATAGGTGTCCGCGACACCCTGTCCGAACGGCGTCCCGACGTCGGAAGTCGGACCCGAGTAGTCGGCGAGATGCCCCAGCGAGATCGGCGCCTGGGCCGATGCCGCGGTGCTACCCAACAGCAAAGCGAGCGAGGCGGTGCTCAGTAGAGTCTTCATCGTCATGGACTAATCCTCCGGTTATTTCTCGAGGTCTTCTTGTTGTCCGTCCCGTTCCGACCTCAATGCGAGAACGGGTAGAGTTTCCAGTATGCCTTGATCTGCCGCCATCGATGCGCGAGTCCGTCCGGTTCGAACACCAGAAAGACGATGATGATGATTCCGATCGCCATCTCGCGCAAGAAAGCGATATTGTTCTTAAGTCCCAGAAATTGGTCGATCGGACTGCCGCGCAGCGCGACGCTGAGCCATTCCATCGATTCCGGCAGCAGCACCATGAAGGCGGTTCCCATCAGCGTGCCCATGATCGAGCCGAGCCCGCCGATGATGATCATGGCCAGGAAGATGATCGAGCGGTCGATGCCAAAGCCTTCGTTGGAGACCACCTGATTGTAGTGCGCATAGAGCGCGCCACCGACGCCGGCAAAGAAAGCCGCGAGACCGAACGACAGCGTCCGGTATTTTGTCAGGTTGATGCCCATGATCTCGGCGGACAGATAGTGGTCGCGCACCGCCACCAGCGCGCGCCCGTCGCGCGACCGGATCAGGTTGGTGACCAGGAGATAGCAGACGACGACATAGGCGAGCACGACATAGAAATACTGTTTGTCGCCGCGCAGTGTGTAGCCGAAAATCGAGAACGGTTCGGCGCTGGCGGGAACGCTGCCGCCGGTGAACCATTCGGCGCGGGCAAAGAAGTCGAGCAGGATGTACTGCGCCGCCAGCGTCGCGATCGCGAGATAGAGCCCTTTCAGCCGCGCGGCGGGCAGGCCAAAGATCAGGCCGACCGCCGCCGTCACGACGCCCGCGAGCGGGATGCAGAAGAAGACGGGAATGCCGAACCGGTTCGAGAGATAGGCCGACGTGAAGGCACCGAAGCCGAAGAAGGCGGCATGGCCGATCGATATCTGGCCGGTGAAGCCGACGACGATGTTCAGCCCGAGGGCTGCGATGCCGAAGATGCCGATCTGGATCAGCAGGCTAAGGATGTATTCGTTGACGACGTGAGGCGCAAAGCAGACCAGCACGATGCCGGCGATCATGGCGTTGCGGCTGGTCGTGGTCGGAAACACCGTGGTATCGGCCGCATAGCTGGTGCGGAAATCGCCGGCGGGAATGAGGGTCTGGCCTGCCATGAT
The DNA here is from genome assembly GCF_036924645.1 of Bradyrhizobium sp. AZCC 2176. Classification (NCBI taxonomy): domain Bacteria; kingdom Pseudomonadati; phylum Pseudomonadota; class Alphaproteobacteria; order Hyphomicrobiales; family Nitrobacteraceae; genus Bradyrhizobium; species Bradyrhizobium sp. AZCC 2176. The sequence goes on from NZ_JAZHRX010000001.1 coordinate 4,504,423, forward strand.
TGTTTACACCCGCTCGATGTCTTTGGTGCCGAACAGGCCGTATGGCTTGATCATCAGGATGATGATGAGGGCATAGAACGGCGCGATCTCGTAGAGATTGCCCCAGTGCAGATATTCGCTGTCGAGGAAGTGCGCGACGTTCTCCAATAGCCCGATGATGATGCCGCCCAGCACCGCGCCGCCGACGCTGTCGAGGCCGCCGAGGATCGCCGCCGGAAACACCTTGACGCCATAGGCAGACAGGCCAGCGGAGACGCCGTTGACGACGGCCACCACCACGCCGGCGACGGCGGAGACGGTAGCCGAAATCGCCCAGGCCATCGCAAACACGCTTTTGACGGAGATGCCGAGCGATTGCGCCACCTGCTGGTTGAACGCGGTGGCGCGCATCGCCAGACCATATTTGGAGAGGCGGAAGAACCACGCCATTCCCACCATCATCGCCACCGACACCGCGAGGCTCATCAGATAGACGGTCTGCACCTGCAGTCCGAGGATATTGACGTTCTGGGTCTGGAAGATGCGCGGGAACGGCTGCAAATTGACGCCGAACATCCACTTCATCAGCGCCGAAAATACCGTCGACAGCGCGATCGTCACCATGATCACGGAGATGATCGGCTCGCCGATCATCGGGCGCAGGATCACGATCTGGATGGCGATGCCGAACAGGAACATGAAGACCAGCGTGATCGGCATGCCCAGATAGAACGGCACCTGATATTTGGTGAGCAGCCACCAGCACACCCAGGCGCCGACCAGCAGCAGTTCGCCCTGCGCGAAGTTCACGACCTGCGTCGCCTTGTAGATCAGCACGAACGACATCGCGACCACGCCGTAGAGCGTGCCGACCACGAGGCCGTTGACCAGGAGTTGGATCAGAAGCTGGGTGTTCATGCGGTCTCACCGAACTTGCAATTCGTCATCGCCGGGCTGGACCCGGCGATCCATCGCTTAAAAAAGAACTTCTTCGAAAGAGGATGGATGCGCGGGTCAAGCCCGCGCATGACGGCTGGATTTGTGGCGACGCCGGCGAACAAATCCATCATTCCGCAGCCTCCGCCATCGGCGCGTGCCCGCCGAGATCAACCACGCGGAGCGTGGTGCGGATGCGCTGGGTGGTGCCGTCCTGGAAGCGGATCACGGTGTCGACGGGAATGTCGCTCTTGCCGCCATAGATCGCGTCGATGATGTCGGCGTATTTCTCGTTGATGACGCTGCGGCGGACCTTTCGGGTGCGCGTCAATTCGCCATCGTCGGCGTCGAGTTCCTTGTAGAGCAGCAGGAAGCGCGAGATGCGCTGTGCCGGCGGCAGCGTGGCGTTGACGCTCTCGACCTCCTTACGCAGCAGCGCATAGACCTCGGGGCGCGAGGAGAGGTCGGTATAGGTGGTGAACGAGATGCGGTTCTTCTCTGCCCATTTCGAGATGATGGAGTAGCGGATGCAGATCATCGCCGCCAGCGTGTCGCGGCCGGCGCCGAGCACCACGGCCTCCGCGACGTAGGGCGAGAACTTCAGCTTGTTTTCCAGATATTGCGGTGAGAAGCGCTCGCCGCGCGAAGTCTCGGCGAGATCCTTGATGCGATCGATGACCACGAGCTGCTTGTCGATATTGAAGTAGCCGGCGTCGCCGGAATGCATCCAGCCGTCTTTCATGTCGGCGGCCGAGGCCTCCGGATTTTTGTAGTAGCCGAGGAACATGTTGGGATGGCGCACCACGATTTCGCCGACGCCGTTGACATCAGGGTTGTCGACGCGGATCTCGATATCGCCGGCCATCGGCACGCCGGTCGTGTCCGGATCGACCTTGTCGGCGGGGTGAAGCGTGTAGGCCCCGAGCATCTCGGTTTGGCCGTAGAGCGTACGGAGCGGCACGCCTATGGCCTGGAAGAACTTGAACGTGTCCGGTCCGAGCGCGGCGCCGCCGGTCGCGGCCGAGCGCAGCCGCGTGAAGCCTAAGCGGTCGCGTAGCGCGCGGAACAGCAACTGGTCGGCAAACCTCGAGCGCTTGCCATGGGCAAGCGCCGAAAGCCCCGTCTTCATGCCGACGTCAAAGAGTTTTTGTTTCAGCGGCGAGGAGTCCATCACGCCGGCGCGCACGTCGGCCGCGATCGATTCCCAGAGCCGCGGCGCGAACAGCACGAAGGTCGGCGCGATCTCGCGGAAATCGTGCATCATGGTTTCGGGCTCTTCGACGAAGCTGACCTTCATCCGGCAGAGCAGCCCTTTGCCGAGCGCGTAGATCTGTTCCATGATCCAGGGCAGCGGCAGCACCGAGACATATTCGTCGTCCGGTCCCTTCGGATCGAAGGCGAGATAGGCCGCGCAATGTTTGAGGACGCGCCCCGCTGCCAGCATCGCCAGCTTGGGATTGGCCGTGGTCCCAGAGGTGGTGCAGAGGATCGCGACATCCTCGCCGCTGGTCGCATCGACCAGCCGGTCGTAAAGGCCGGGCTCGCGTGCGGCACGGTTGCGGCCCATCGCGGCCAGCTTTTCCGCCTCCATCAGGCGCGGGTCGTCATATTTCCGCATGCCGCGCGGATCGGAATAGACGATATGCTTGAGGTTGGGCGCGCGGTCGGCCAACGCCAGCAGCTTGTCGACCTGCTCCTCGTCTTCGGCGAACACCAGTTTGGCGTCACCGTAGCTGAGCAGATACGCCGCTTCCTCGTCCAGCACGTCGCGATAAAGGCCGAGGCTCATGGCGCCGATGGCATGCGTTGCGATTTCGGCGGCGACCCAGTCCGGGCGGTTGTCGCCGATGATGCTGATGACGTCGCCGCGCCCAAGACCCAGCTCGACCATGCCGAGCGCGAAATCATGCACGCGCGTCTGGTAGTCGTTCCAGGTGAAGACGCGCCACAGCCCGAGATCCTTTTCGCGCAAGGCGATTTCGCCGCCGTGCTCCCTGGCATTGAGGCGCAGGAGTTTTGGGAAGGTCTCCGCCTGGGCGGCGCGTCCGGCGTAATCCATCATGCCGCACTCTCCGCATGAGCCGGCGTATCGTCGGGGTCGACCAGCACGTCGTCCTCTTCGCCGAGATAAGCGCGCTTCACATGGGGATCGGCGAGCACGGAAGCCGGATCGCCTTCAGCGATCTTGCGGCCGAAATCCAGCACCACGACGCGGTGGGAGATATCCATCACCACGCCCATGTCGTGCTCGATCATCATGACGGTCATGCCGAACTCTTCGTTGAGATCGACGATGTAGCGCGCCATGTCCTCCTTTTCCTCGAAGTTCATGCCGGCCATCGGCTCATCGAGCAGGATCAGCTTCGGCTCCAGCGCCATCGCGCGGGCGAGCTCGACGCGCTTGCGCAGGCCGTAGGGCAGGGTGCCGGCGGTGGCCTTGCGCACCGACTGCAGGTCGAGGAAGTCGATGATCTCCTCCACCTTGCGGCGATGCTCGAGTTCCTCGCGCCGCGCGCCGGTCAGCCAGTACAGCGAGCCCGTGAGGAAGTTGTTCTTCAGGAGGTGGTGCCGCCCGACCATGATGTTGTCGAGCACGCTCATATGATGGAACAGCGCCAGGTTCTGGAAGGTGCGGCCGATGCCGAGCGCGGGTCGCGCGTTCGGATTGAGGCCGGTGATGTCCTTGCCGCGATAGAACAGTTGGCCTTCGGTCGGCTTGTAGCGGCCCGAAATGCAATTGACGATGGAGGTCTTGCCGGCGCCGTTCGGGCCGATGATCGAGAACAATTCGCCCTCGTTCACGCCGAATGAGACCTCGGTCAGCGCGCGAACGCCACCGAAGCGCAGCGATACCCCGCGCACTTCCAACGTGTCAGCCACTCATTCCCTCCGGATACGGCGCTTGAGCAGCGCTCTTTATCGGTTGTTTGCAATCACATGCGCGATCCTACATCGGCGGTGACGGGCAGGCCATCCGACTATCGATGCCGGACGATGTCCTGTGTCACGCGTGGTAGCGTCGCACCCTGGCTACCCGCGCCATAGGCTGCGCGTACCGAGGTGGCCCTCCTTAGGGCAATGCGATAGTTTGAAATGTCTTTTGCCTGACAATTGGTCAGGAAATTTCGCTGGGCGGCACTCCTGTTGCAGTGCAGCACGAGAATCAATGGGGACGCGACGGTCGATGCGATCATGATTGCTGCGGAATACCTCAAGCGCATCGCGGCCTGGTCGCGCGAACTGAACGAACGGGAAATCGAGGTCGCCCGCGCCGGCATCGTGGAGAAATCCTATCGTGCCAACGAATTCGTTTTCATGCGCGGCGATACCTTCGACTACTGGACCGGCATCGTCACGGGCCTTGCCCGAATGGGTACCGTGTCGAGCAGCGGCAAGGCCGTGACTTTGGCCGGCATGACCGCGGGGGCCTGGTTCGGGGAGGGCTCCGTGCTCAAGAGCGAGCCGCGCCGTTACGATGTGGTGGCGTTGCGCGATACAAGGCTGGCGCTGATGGACCGTAGCGCCTTCTTCTGGTTGTTCGAGAACAGCGTCGCCTTCAACCGCTTTCTGGTCCGGCAGCTCAACGAGCGGGTCGGCCAGTTCATCGGGGCGCTGGAACATGGCCGCACGCTCGATGCCACCAGCCGCGTTGCGCGCTCCATCGCCTCGCTGTTCAATCCAATCCTGTATCCGGACCTGACGCGTCATCTGGAGATCACCCAGGAGGAGATTGGCGCCTTGTCAGGCCTGTCACGGCAGAATGCCAACCAGTGCCTGAAGCGGCTGGAGAAGGAGGGCCTGCTTCGACTGGAATATGGCGGGGTGACGATCGTCGATCTCGAAAAGCTGCGCTGTCACGGCGAGTAAGACTGGTCCCGACGTCCTCGAAATTGAGCAAAGGCAGCATGTTGCCGATCGCTCTCGTTGTTGTGTTCGCGGGCGATACGGTACCGTATTGAAAATCGAAACTGCAAGTGGTATTGATACGGTACCGTATCAAGCGAGTGATCGGTTTTGAGACCACAGCCAGCCGGAGGATGTCCGATGAGCAGGCAGGATCAGATCAACCTTTTGAAGCGGCTGTTGCACTACGTGGAGACCCGGACCACGGCGATGGCGGAGAGTCCCTGGCGCAACGAGGTGTCGGCCTACACGGACGCAGAGCGCCTCGCCGAGGAACAGCGGGTTCTGTTTCGCAGGCATCCGCTGGTCATGGGGTTCGCTTCGGACTGGCCCGCGCCGGGGAGCTTTAGCACCGACGACCATGCCGGTTTGCCCGTTCTGATCGTGCGGGGACGCGACAGCAGATTACGCGCGTTCCTGAACGTGTGTCGCCACCGCGGCGCCAAGGTAGCCGAGGGCTGCGGCAAGGCGCGGCTGTTCTCGTGCCCCTATCATGCCTGGACCTACGATCTCGCCGGCGAGCTGATGGGCATTCCCGACGAGCGCTGTTTTCCCGACGTGCGCAGCGAACGCGCGTCGCTCGTCGAACTACCGCTGTGTGAAAAGCACGGCCTTGTGTGGGTGATCCCGACCGCGGACGGTTCGACGAATTTCGACATCGATCCATGGCTTGGGGGACTCGCGGAGGAGCTCGCTTCGTTTGGATTTGCGTCCTGGTCGTTCTACGACCGGCGCGTGATTCCGGAGACCATGAACTGGAAGATTGTCGTGGATACGTTCAACGAGGGCTACCACGTCGGCTTCCTGCACCGCGATTCCCTGCGCGACATCCTGCATGGCAACGTGACCGATTTCGAGGCGTTCGGTCTCAACCACCGTCTGACGTTTCCGCGCAGGAAACTCGAGCGGCTCAAGGCCGAGCCTGAGGACAAATGGGACTTGATGTGGAATACGACGCTCGTCTATTCGCTGTTTCCCAACACCGTTCTCCTCGTGCAGGGCGACCATGTCGAACTCGCGCGGGCGTTTCCCCGCGAGGGACGCGCGGATCGCTCTGTCATGGACCTTGGGCTTTACGTGCCGAAGGCGCCGAGTACCGAGGAAGAGCGCATCCATTGGGACAGGAACATGCAGCTCGTCCTCGATGTTGTGACCGGCGAGGATTTCCCGGCCGGGCGGAGCATTCAGGTCGGCCTGACTTCCGGCGCGCAGACGCACACCGTCTACGGCCGCAACGAGCCGGCCATGATCCACTACCATCAGTCGATGCGGACGGCGCTCGGCCTAAGGGTCTGAAATTGAGCCACTTTCGGATTAGACTCTGCCTCTAGCGGATGCTATGGCCTGCGCCGCGCAGGCGCTTCCGGCGCAGCCGGGACTTGAGGCTCAGAGGCTTGAGGCTCAGTGACCTGGGGCTCAATTGTCCCCGGGCCTGTCCGGCCGGCTCTTGGAGAGACTATGACGGCTCAAAATCCAAAGCGTGTGGCGCTGATCACGGGCGTCACCGGCCAGGACGGTGCCTATCTGGCCGAATATCTGCTCGGCCTCGGCTATGAGGTCCACGGCATCAAGCGGCGGTCGTCCTCGTTCAACACCGCGCGCATCGATCACCTCTACCAGGATCCGCATTCCCGCAACGTGCCGTTCCTGCTGCATTACGGCGACATGACCGACTCGACCAACCTGATCCGGCTGATGCAGCAGATCAGGCCGACCGAGATCTACAACCTCGCCGCCCAGAGCCATGTCGGCGTCAGCTTTGAGAGCCCGGAATATACCGCCAACGCCGACGGCATCGGCGTGCTGCGGCTGTTGGAAGCGATCCGCATCCTCGGCATGGAAAAGGAGACGCGGTTCTATCAGGCCTCGACCTCGGAGCTCTACGGTCTGGTGCAGGAAGTGCCGCAGAGGGAATCCACGCCGTTCTACCCGCGCTCGCCTTACGGCGTCGCCAAGCTGTACGGCTACTGGATCACGGTCAATTACCGCGAGGCCTACGGCATGTTTGCCTCGAACGGCATCCTGTTCAACCACGAGAGTCCGATCCGCGGCGAGACGTTTGTCACCCGCAAGATCACGCGCAGCGTCGCCCGCATCGAGGCCGGCCTGGAAGAGGTACTCTATCTCGGCAACCTCGAAGCCAAGCGCGACTGGGGCCATGCGCGGGATTATGTCGAGGGCATGCACAGGATCCTGCAGGCGGACGCGCCCGACGATTTCGTGCTGGCGACCGGCGAGACCCGTTCGGTGCGCGAGTTCGTCGAACTGGCGTTCGCCGAGGTCGGCCGCACCATCGAATGGCGCGGCCAGGGCATCGACGAGACCGGCGTCGACAAAAAATCCGGCAAGACCCTGGTCCGGATCGATCCGACCTATTTCCGGCCGACCGAAGTCGACCTTCTGGTCGGCGATGCCAGCAAGGCGCGCGAGAAGTTGGGCTGGCAGCCCAGGACGTCGTTTGCCCAACTGGTCAAGGAAATGGTCGCGGGCGATCTGGCAGAGGCGCGGCGGGAGGCGGCCAATGGCAAGCCTTCCATTTGAGCTGAAGGGCAAGACGGTCTACGTCGCCGGACATCGCGGCATGGTCGGCGCCGCGCTGGTGCGCCGGCTGGCACGCGAAGACATTGAACTGCTGACAGCAACAAGGGACGAAGCCGATCTGCGCGATCAGGCCGCGGTCACCAAATGGTTCGCCGCCAAGCGTCCGCAGGTGGTGTTTCTGGCGGCGGCCAAAGTCGGCGGCATCGTCGCCAACAACACGCTGCGCGCCGAGTTCCTCTACGACAATCTGGCGATTGCGACGAATGTGATCCATGCGGCGCATGTCCATGGCGCCGAGAAGCTGATGTTCCTTGGCTCGTCCTGCATCTATCCCAAGCTGGCGCCGCAGCCGCTGCGCGAGGATTCGATGCTGACGGGACCGCTGGAGCCGACCAATGAGCCCTATGCGATTGCCAAGATCGCCGGGATCAAGATGGTGGAGGCCTATCGCAGCCAGTACGGCGCCGACTTCATCAATGTGATGCCGACCAATCTGTACGGGCGCGGCGACAATTATCATCCCGAATACAGCCACGTCGTCGCCGCCCTGATCCGCCGCTTCCACGAAGCGAAGCTGTCCGGCGCCGGGGAGGTCGTGGTCTGGGGCACCGGCACGCCGCGGCGCGAGTTCCTCTATGTCGATGATCTCGCCGATGCCTGCATCCATTTGATCAGGACCTATTCCGGCGCTGAACTGGTCAATATCGGCACCGGCGAGGACATCACGATCGCCGAATTCGCCCGCGTGGTCGCGGCGATTGTCGGCTACAGCGGTGAGATCAGCTTTGATGCCTCGCGGCCGGATGGCACCCCGCGCAAACTGCTCGATGTCAGTCGGCTGGCCAAGCTGGGCTGGCGGGCCAGCACGAAGCTCGAGGAGGGCATCCGGCTCGCCTACCAGGCGTTCCTGAGCGAGCACGCGGCGAACGTCTAACTCGCCGAACGAAAGACCTGTCAGCCGGCGTTAACGCGAAAGCATTTCGCCTCTCCCTGACGAAAATCGGTACCCAATTTTCCCGATCATGCTCTAGGATGCTCGCGCCGAGCGGCCGCAAAAAACCGCCGGCGTGCGCTTGGAGGAAGCATGATGAAATATCAGCGTCGCCAATTCTTGCAGCTTGTCGCCGGTGCGGCCGCGCTTCCCGTTACGTCAGGCATCGCAAGCGCGCAGGCCTATCCATCGCGACCGGTACGCCTCGTGATTGGCTATACGCCCGGCGGCTCGGCCGACCTCACGTCGCGCCTGATGGGGCAGTGGCTGTCGGAAAAGCTCGGGCAATCCTTCGTGATCGAGAACCGGCCGGGCGGCGGCACCAATATCGCCACCGAGCAGGTGCTGCGCGCCACGCCTGACGGCTACACGCTGCTTCTGGTGGCGCCGGCCAACGCCATCAACGCCACGCTCTACGACAAGCTGCCCTTCGATTTCATGAAGGAGATCGAGCCGATCGCGGGCATCATTCGCTTTCCCAACGTCGTGGTGGTGCATCCCTCGCTGCCGATCAAGTCGATCCCTGAATTGATCGCCTATGCCAAAGCCAATCCGGGCAAGCTCAACATGGCCTCATCCGGTAACGGATCGACGATCCACATGTCGGGTGAGCTGTTCAAGATGCTCACGGGCACCAACATGCAGCATGTGCCCTACCGGGGCGGCGCACCGGCGCTCACCGATATGCTCTCCGGCCAGATGCATGTCATGTTCGACAACCTTCCAACCTGCGCCGAGCACGTCAAATCCGGCAAGCTGCGCGGCCTTGCGGTCACCAGCACGACCCGCTCTGACGTGCTGCCCGACCTGCCGCTGGTCGCGGATTACCTGCCGGGCTACGAGGCAAGCGCCTGGTACGGCCTCGCCGCGCCGAAGGGCACCCCGCCGGAAATCATCGACAGGCTCAACAAGGCGGTGAATGAAATCCTGGCTGATCCCAAGGCAAAGGCGCGATTTGCCGAGATCGGCGCGATTCTGCTGCCGGGCTCGCCCGCCGACTTTGGAAAGCTGGTGGCGGACGAAACCGAGAAATGGGGCAAGGTGGTCAAGTTCGCCGGTGCGAAGGTGGATTAGCGGCGCACCGTCGCTCGGGGCGGATTCTTGCCAAGCGCTGCCGCCATCGCCGAGATCAGCGGTCGCATGAAGAAGGCGTCCTCGGCCGGATAAATATCCGTGCGCAGGCCGTGAGACTTGAGTTCTTCTGACACGGCCGGTCCGACGGACGCGATCGGCGTACATTCAAGCCCCTCGCGTAGCCGATCCTCGCAACCGCGCGCCCGCGCGACCTCGATGAGACGGCGCACCTGGCCGAGATTGGTCAGCGCGATCGCGTCGACGCGGCCTTCCGCCATCTCGTCGATCGCGGTGATGATATTGGCGTCGGCGGCCTGCGCGTCATAGGCATAGGGCAGCACGGTGTCGACTTCGGCGCCTTGCGCCTTGATCGCGCCGAGCAGGACGCTGTGATCCTTGTCCGGGTAAAGCTGCAGGCCGAGGCGATGGCCGCCAAGGTCGAGGCGCGACAGCATCTCGGCTATGCCTTCGGAAGTCGGCTTTTCCGTCGTCATCTGCGGTTCCAGCCCGATTTCGCGCAACGCCTTGCCCGGTTTGGGCCCGCGCGCGAATTTGCGCGCCTTGCCGAGCGAAGCAACGAATTCCTGTTCGGCACCGATGCGCCGTACGACTTTCATCAGCCGGCGCAGGCCTTCGCCCGTCATCAGCACGATGTCGTCGAAGGGCTGTTCAATGCACCGCCCGATCCAGGCTTCGACCGGCGCCGGGTCCGGCGCGTCGTGGATGGTGAACATCGGACATTGCAGCACGTCGGCGCCCTGTTCGGTGAGCAGGCGGGAAAACTGCGCTTCCTCGCGGGTTTCCAGGATCAGGATGCGGTAACCGTCTAATTTGTCAGCCATGATCTCGCTCCAACGCTTTTGCTTCGCGCTTTGTTCATCCTGACTCCGGTTTACGGATTGGCGCAAGCGCGCCCGCAGTGATAGAGCAGGGCCCGCAATCGCCGCTTCACCCTTTTGCCTGAATTGTAGTCAGCTTCGCCATGCCCGATCACCAGTTCGTCTTGACCCTGTCCTGCCCGGATCGTCCCGGCATCGTTTCGGCGGTGTCGACCTTTCTCGCCCATAACGGGCAGAACATTCTGGATGCCCAGCAGTTCGACGACATCGAGACCGGCAATTTCTTCATGCGGGTGGTGTTCACCGCCGCCGATCTCGCCGTCGAATTGCAGGCGCTGCAGACTGGCTTTACCGCGATCGCCGATCGCTTCGCCATGGAATGGCAGATGCGCGACCGCGCCAATCGCCGCCGGGTGATGCTGCTGGTCTCCAAATCGGATCACTGCCTGGTAGACATCCTCTATCGCTGGCGTACCGGCGAACTCGAGATGATCCCGACCGCAATTGTCTCCAACCATCCGCGCGAGACCTACGGCAATCTCGATTTCGGCGAGATCCCGTTCCACTACATGCCGGTGACAAAGGAAACCAGGCGCGAGCAGGAAGAGGCGGTCTGGAAACTGGTTCAGGACACCAGGACCGATCTCGTGGTGCTGGCGCGCTACATGCAGATCCTGTCGGACGAGATGTCGGCAAAGCTGTCGGGGCGCTGCATCAACATCCACCACTCGTTCCTGCCGGGATTCAAGGGCGCGCGGCCCTACCACCAGGCGCATGAGCGTGGCGTCAAGCTGATCGGCGCCACCGCGCATTACGTCACGCGCGACCTCGACGAGGGCCCGATCATCGACCAGGACGTCGAGCGCATCAGCCATCGCGACACGCCGGAGGATCTGTCGCGCAAGGGCCGCGACATCGAGCGCCGCGTGCTGGCGCGCGCGATGCGCCATCACCTGGAGGATCGCGTGATCCTCAACGGCCGCAAGACCGTGGTGTTCATGGACTAGCGGTTCGCATCCTGCGCGGCGGGCGCGGGCTTGGTCTCTTCGCCCCGTTCGGAGGCCGGCAACAGTCGCTTCCGCTCGCGCTCCCGCATGTATTCGTCGTACTTCGCGGTCCCGGGGCGCGGCGGCGCGTCCGCGGGCATGCCGCCGATCGCCGCCGGGATGGCGTCGCTGACACCAGCGGCCAGCTTCTCGTTGATAGTTCCGCAGCCGCTCACGCCGCAGCCCGCGAGGGCAACGGTGACGATCGTGACGATATGGCGCGCGCTGGTCGGCATCGGCAGAAGGTTACAACCTGACCCTTTAAAGATGATGGATTTAGGGCGCTGGCCTTCGGGAACCGGTGAGGGCTCTTCTTGTTGACAAGACCATTTTATTTGTACAATCGTACAAATAAGCGGCAACTGAGGAGGGCGTCGGGCAGTTATATCGGGTTACATCGGGTCATATCATAATACCGTCGCGTCTTTTACGCCTGGCCTGGCCTCTTCGCCACGGCACGCCAATGGTCCGGTTGACAAAAGTACGGCCAAGGACGCCATGTTGCCGTGCTACCCGGCCGAAAAATCTGGGTTATGGTGAGATCAAGGGCCGGGGACTCGGTTCGAGGACACAAGGCCGACCAGGGGGAGAAATGTTCATGTCTATTCGCAGTCACATGTTGTTGGCCGCAGGCGCCGTCGCCGGGATGCTGGCGCTTGCGCCGGCGCAGGCCCAGGAGACCGTCAAGATCGGCCTGATCCTGCCGATGACCGGCGGCCAGGCATCGACCGGCAAGCAGATCGACAACGCGGTCAAGCTCTACATGCAGCAGAACGGCGATACCGTCGCCGGCAAGAAGATCGAAGTCATCCTCAAGGACGACGCGGCTGTTCCCGACAACACCAAGCGCCTCGCGCAGGAACTGATCGTCAACGACAAGGTCAATTTCATCGCGGGTTTTGGCGTGACGCCCGCTGCACTCGCGGCGGCGCCGCTGGCGACGCAGGGCAAGATTCCCGAAATCGTGATGGCGGCTGGCACCTCGATCATCACCGAGCGTTCACCCTATATCGTCCGCACCTCGTTCACGCTGGCGCAGTCGTCGACCATCATCGGTGACTGGGCCGCCAAGAACGGCATCAAGAAGGTTGCAACGCTGACCTCCGACTATGCGCCCGGCAACGACGCCCTGAACTTCTTCAAGCAGAACTTCACCGCCGGCGGCGGCGAGATCGTCGAAGAGGTGAAGGTGCCGCTGCAAAACCCTGATTTCGCTCCGTTTCTGCAGCGCATGAAGGACTCCAAGCCGGACGCCGTGTTCGTGTTCGTGCCGGCGGGACAGGGCGGCAATTTCATGAAGCAATATGCCGAGCGCGGGCTCGACAAGTCCGGCATCAAGGTGATCGGCCCCGGCGACGTCATGGACGACGACCTGCTCAACGGGATGGGCGATGCGGCGCTCGGCACCGTCACCGCGCATCTCTATTCTGCGGCCCATCCCTCCGCGGCAAATAAGGAATTCGTCGCCGCCTACAAGAAGGCCTTCAACCAGCGCCCCGGCTTCATGGCGGTCGGCGGCTATGACGGCATCCGCCTGATCTATGAGGCGCTGAAGAAGACCGGCGGCAAGACCGACGGCGATGCGCTGGTCGCGGCGATGAAGGGCATGAAGTGGGAAAGCCCGCGCGGCCCGATCTCGATCGATCCGGAAACCCGCGACATCGTGCAGAACATCTACATCCGCAAGGTCGAGAAGGTCGATGGCGAACTCTACAACGTCGAATTCGCGACCTTCGAGGCGGTGAAGGATTCCGGCAAGACGAAGAAGTGACGCGGAAAGCGTCATTCCGGGGCGCGCGTTAGCGCGAACCCGGAATCTCGACATTGTTGCACAAGATTCCGGGTTCAGCGCTATCGCGCTGCCCCGGAATGACAACCCATCAAGGTCTTCCGGCGCCTAACCCATGACCACGCTCTTCACCATCCTGTTCGACGGTGTCGCCTACGGCATGCTGTTGTTCGTGCTGGCCTGCGGGCTGGCGGTGACGCTCGGGCTGATGAATTTCGTCAACCTGGCCCATGGCGCCTTCGCCATGACCGGCGGCTACATCTGTGCGGTATTGGTCAACAACTCCGGCTGGCCGTTCTTCACGGCGCTTCCGCTCGCCTTTGTCTCGGCCGCCGCGATAGGCGTGTTGCTGGAGCGCACGCTGTACCGCCACCTCTACACCCGCAGCCATCTCGATCAGGTGCTGTTCACGATCGGCCTCACCTTCATGTCGGTGGCGGCGGTGGACTACATCATGGGATCGTCGCGGATCTTCATCAAGCTGCCGGCGGCGCTCGAGGGCCAGTTCGATTTCTTCGGCGTCGGCATCGGCCGCTACCGGCTGATGATCATCGTGATCTGCGGACTGCTGACGGTGGCGCTGCAATTGATCCTGGCGAAGACCCGCTTTGGCAGCCGCCTGCGCGCGGCGGTGGATGATCCCCGCGCGGCCAGCGGCCTCGGCATCAACGTGCCCCAGGTCTTTGCGTTCACCTTTGCGTTCGGTTGCGGCCTTGCCGGTCTCGGCGGCGCGCTGAGCGCCGAAATTCTCGGGCTCGACCCGTATTTTCCGTTGAAGTTCATGATCTACTTTCTGATCGTGGTCACCGTCGGCGGTTCCTCGAGCATCACCGGGCCGTTCCTCGCCTCGCTCTTGCTCGGCATCGGCGACGTCGCCGGCAAATATTACGTGCCGAAGATGGGCCCGTTCGTCATCTACACCATCATGATCGTGATCCTGATCTGGCGTCCGAACGGCCTGTTCGGCCGCACCGCCACGCGATGAGCCCGCGATGACCGCAGTTTCCGATGTCTCATCCCATGCCATCGCCCGCGCCCGCTGGCGCCCGGCCGAAATCGCGTTCTGGATCCTCGCGGCATCCTGCGCGTTCCTGTTTCCGTCCCGCTATCTGATCATGACCGACATCATTCGGCTGGCGCTGTTCACGCTGTCGCTCGATCTGATCCTCGGCTACGCCGGCATTGTCTCGCTGGGGCACGCCGCCTTCTTCGGCGTCGGTGCCTATTCGGCGGGGCTATTGGCCCTGCACGGCATCATCAACGAGCCGGTGATCGCGCTGGTCGCGGCCGGCTTGATTGCGACCGTGCTCGGTTTCCTCACGAGCTTCCTCGTCATCCGCGGCGTCGACCTGACGCGGCTGATGGTGACGCTCGGCATTGCGCTGCTGCTGGAGGCGCTGGCGGAACGCTTCTCCAACATTACCGGCGGCACTGACGGGCTGCAGGGCATCGAGATGCAGCCGATCCTCGGCCTGTTCGCATTCGACATGTTCGGCAAGACCGGCTTCTTCTATTCGCTGATCGTGCTGTTCCTGCTGTTTCTGCTGGCGCGGCGGATCGTGAATTCGCCGTTCGGCCTCTCGCTGCGCGCGATCAAGAACAATCCGTTGCGGGCGTCCGCCATCGGCGTGCCCGTCAACCGCCGCCTGATCGCGATCTACACGGTGGCGGCATTCTATGCCGGCATTGCCGGCGCGCTGTTCACCCAGACCACGGCCCTGGCCTCGCTCGACGTGTTCGCGTTCGAGCGCTCGGCCGATCTGATGCTGGTGCTCGTCATCGGCGGCACCGGCTATCTCTATGGCGGGCTGATCGGCGCGGTCGTGTTCAAGATGCTGCAGGAGCTGTTTCAAACCATTACGCCGCAATACTGGATGTTCTGGATCGGACTCGTTCTGGTCGTGATCGTGCTGGTCGGCCGTGAGCGCATCCATCGCTGGGTGCTTTGGGGGCCGAACCTCGTGATACGCCAGGTCTTCGGACGCAAGGCCGTTGTGGCCGTTCCCGAAAGCGATGCGCCATGACGATCGCGCTGGCAACCAAGGGACTGGAGAAATCGTTCGGCGGCTTGAAGGTCACGCGCGATCTGTCGCTGCAGGTGAAGCAGGGCGCCCGCCATGCCCTGATCGGGCCGAACGGCGCCGGCAAGACCACCGTCATCAATCTCTTGACCGGCGTGCTCAAGCCCAATGGGGGGCGGATCCTGCTCGAGGGCAACGACATTACCGATCTGCCGGTTCATACGCGGGTGCTGCGCGGGCTTTCGCGCACCTTCCAGATCAATCAGCTTTATGCCGACCTCACTCCGCTCGAAACGATTGGGCTTGCCGTCTCCGAACGGCTCGGCCGCGGCGGCGACTGGTGGCGGCGGATGGGCACTCGCGACGACGTCAACCAGGAGATCGCGGAAACACTCGGGCGCTTTCATCTGCTCGACGTGATGAACGAACGCACCGCGACGCTGCCTTACGGCAAGCAGCGCCTGCTCGAGATCGCGGTCGCGATCGCGACGAAGCCACGCGTGCTGCTGCTCGACGAGCCCGCCGCCGGCGTGCCCGAAAGCGAGCGCCACGATATTCTGGCGGCGGTTGCCGCGCTGCCGCGCGATGTCACGGTGCTCTTGATCGAGCACGACATGGACCTGGTATTCTCGTTTGCCGACCGCATCTCGGTGCTGGTCAATGGCGCCATGCTGGTGGAGGGCCCGCCCGACGAAGTGGCGCGGGATCCGCAAGTCAAGGCGGTCTATCTCGGTGAGGCCTCCGATGCCTGATCTTCTCGCCATCGATGCCTTGCGCGCCGGCTACGGCGAAGCCGTGGTGCTGCCTTCGATGTCGCTGTCCTTGGGCGAGGGGCAGGTGCTGGCACTGCTCGGGCGTAACGGCACCGGCAAGACCACGCTGATCAATTCGATCGTCGGCATCACCCGCCGTTTTGGCGGCAGCCTTGCGCTCGGCGGGCTCGACATCACGGCGATGCGGCCGGACCAGCGGGCGCGGGCAGGAATCGGCTGGGTGCCGCAGGAACGCAACATCTTCCGCTCGCTGACGGTCGAGGAAAACATGACCGCGGTGGCCCAGCCCGGCCTGTGGACCGTCGAGAAGGTTTACGAAATGTTTCCGCGGCTGAAGGAACGCCGCAACAATTTCGGCAACCAGCTCTCCGGCGGCGAGCAGCAGATGCTGGCGATCGGCCGCGCGCTGACCCTCAATCCGAAGGTTCTGCTGCTGGACGAGCCGACCGAAGGCCTGGCGCCGATCATCGTCGAGGAACTACTCCGGGCGCTGGGCACCATCACCCGTTCCGGGGGCATCTGCTCGATCATCGTCGAGCAGAATGCGCAAAAGATTCTGGGGCTGGCCGATCGGGTTGTGATATTGGAACGCGGCGCAATCGTGCATGATGCGCCAAGCCACGCGTTGAAGGCCGATCCTGCGGTGCTCGAACGCTATCTCGGCGTCGCCGGCGCCACTGCGCACTAGATTTGATGGGAGTTGAGACCATGCAGAGAACAAAGCCCCCGTTCCGCGCCGACGAGGTCGGCAGTCTGTTGCGGCCGCAGCGCATCAAGGAGGCGCGCGCCAAGCTCGAAAAGGGCGAGATCACGGCGGACGACTTGCGCAAGGCCGAGGACCTGGAGATCGAGAAGGTCGTGCACAAGCAGGCCTCGATCGGCCTGAAGCTTGCAACCGACGGTGAATTCCGCCGCTCCTGGTGGCATTTTGATTTTCTCGCCAAGCTCGGCGGCTGCGAGCTCTTCCACCCCGAGACTGGTATTCAGTTCGCAGGCGTCGAGACCCGCCATGACGCCGTCCGCGTGATCGGCAAGCTCGATTTCCCCGACAACCACCCGATGCTGGATCACTTCCGCTTCCTGAAGAAGCATGCCGACACCGCCCACGTCACGCCGAAGATGACGATTCCGTCGCCCGCGGTGCTGCATTTCCGCGGCGGCCGCAAGTCGATCTCGCAGGAGGTCTATCCCGATCTTGAGGAGTTCTTCCTCGACCTCGGCAAGACCTATCGCAAGGCGGTGAGGGCATTCTACGATGCCGGCTGCCGCTACCTGCAGTTCGACGATACCGTGTGGGCGTATCTCTGCTCGCAGGACGAGTTGCAGAAGGCGCGCGAGCGCGGCGACAATCCTGATGGTCTGCAGGAAATCTACGCGCGCGTCATCAACTACGCGCTGGCGGAGCGGCCGGCCGACATGGTGGTCACCACGCATGTTTGCCGCGGCAATTTCCGCTCGACCTGGATCTCGTCCGGCGGCTACGAGCCGGTGGCCGAGACCATGCTGGCCGGCACCAATTACGACGGCTATTTTCTCGAATATGATTCCGACCGCGCCGGCGGCTTCGAGCCGCTGCGCTATTTGCCGAAGGGCAACAAGGTGGTCGTGGTCGGCGTCATCACCTCGAAATTCGGCGAATTGGAGAAGAAGGACGACATCAAGCGCCGCCTCGAGGAGGCCGCCAAGTTTGCCCCGCTCGACCAGCTCGCGGTCTCGCCGCAATGCGGCTTTGCCTCGACCGAGGAAGGCAACATCCTGTCCGAGGAAGAGCAGTGGGCGAAGCTGAGCCTCGCGGTCGAAGTCGCCAACGAGGTATGGGGGAAGTGACGCGCGCCGGCGCGCGCCCCGGGATGACGGCGCGTCAGTCACACCGTCACTTCTCCGCCAGATAGACCTCACCAAGCAGCGACGAGTTCGACCACGGCACCTGCTTGCCCTTGGTCGCGGCGACCACCTCGGCCCGTACCCGCGTCAGCATCTGCTGCACTTCCAGCCCGGGCGTGCCGATGTGGCGGGTCAGCGCGGCCGAGAACGGGCTGTTGGCGCCTTCGCCGTCCAGCGCGACCTGTCCAGGCGCGGTGGCGAACGCGATCAACGTTCCCGCCCCATGCGTCGCGCCGGCGCCGAGCGTAGCGGGCGCGGCAAGCCCCGAGCCGGCTTCGATGCCGCGGGCTGGACCTGCGGAAGCCAGCTTCGGCGCCATCGGGTTGTTGCGGCAGGCATCCAGGATCAGGATGTTGGTGCGGACCTGATCGTCCAGGCCGGCCGTGATCGTGTCCATGTCCATCATCGCATCCGTCATGCCGCTGCCGGTCTGAAACTGGATATCGATCGGCGCCAGGTAATTGCGGCCGTCGATCTGTACGCCGTGACCGGCGTAGTAGACCACTGCCACCTGCGCCCGCGCGGCATCGCGCAGGAAGTCGCGGATCGTCGCCTGCATCGCCCTGCGGTCGAGGTCGGAGCCCTCGGTCACCACGAAGCCGATGTCGCGCAGGCTTTTTGCCATCGCGCGCGCATCGTTGGTCGGATTGGGCAGCGCTCGGACATGCGCATAGGCGCCGTTGCCGATCACCAGTGCGACGCGCCTGACGGTTTCTCTGTTGGCCTCTGCGCGCTGGCGCTGCTCCGCTGCAGGCGGCGGGGACGGGCTCGCTGCGCCCGTCGGCGAAGCCGGCGCGGCCTTGCTGGCCGGCGGCGGTGGCGCCGTGGTCGCCGTTCGCGGCGCGGGCGGCACCGTCTCTGACAACAGCGACAGGCGAACTTTTGCGGTTGCCTGGTTGGCCTTGCTGCCGGCGTCGGAGGCCTTGCCTTCGAGAGCCGCGGCGTAGTCCATTTTGGCGCGGTCGAAATCGCCCTTGGCCTCGTAGGCAAGCGCGCGATGGCTATAGGCCGAGATCAGCACGCTGCCGGGCGGCGTCATGATGTTGACCGGCGCCTTGGCCTTGGCGAGCCGGATCGCTTCGGTCGTATCGGCGATGGCGCGATCGAAGTCGCCTTTGGCGCGCCAGATCACCGCGCGGCTGGTCAATGGTTGCGGCAATTCCGGATCGAGCCGGATCGCTTCGTTGATGTCGGCCAGCGCGCCATCGAGATCGCCGAGCGCGCGTTTCGATATCCCGCGGTTCTGCCACGAAAAGGCGGACGGCGGACCGAGCCTGATCGCTTGATCGTAGTCGGCGATCGCCTTGGCGAATTCGCCCTTGTTGCGCCAGGCGTTGCCGCGGTTGTGAAAGATGATGCCGCTTGGCGGCCCTATCCGCAGCGCGTCGTTGAAGTCGGCGATCGCGATGTCGTCCTCGCCCTTGTCGTAGTAGGCCGAGCCGCGCAGATTGTAGAGGGCGACGCTGGGGTGCAGGCGGATCGCCTCGCCGGCGTCCGCGATCACCTGGTCGTAGTTGCCTTTCTTGTTCCAGCCGACCGCGCGCCAGAAGTAGATCGTCGCGAGCTTCTCGCCGGAAAATACCTTCAGTGCGATGATCTTGTTGCAGGCGCCGATCTGCTGATCTGCCGGCGTGGTGTCGGTGGTGCAGAGCGGCCCAAGCTGGTTGCGCGGTTGGGCGAGGGAAGGCGCCGACCACAACGCGGCGGCAAGCAACGTGAGTATCAGGATTGCGCGGCGCATCAGGTCCCCGTGATTGGCGGTCGCAGTGGCGGATACAACTTTGTTGCCCCCTGCGGAACGGCGGTTCAAGCAAGGACGTCGATCCATGCCGGTCGCAGACGGCGGCATTTCCCCTGTTGGGCAGATGGTGGTGGGACAGGCAGGTCATCCCATCCTGCCCACCGGTGCTTCGCCGCGAATTCCTTTATCGCTGGACTGAACGGATAGTGGCTTGATTAGCCCGCGTGTGGCCAGCTGTTGGCCATTGGAGCGGAGGCGGAGGGAACCGCTTCAATTGGTGTTGAGCCTAGCCTAGCGATGGTAGCGGCGCCGCTGAAGCCCATGTAGCGCAGACGATCACCGATCGGACGGTTGCCACGGCTCCGCTTTTGTAACGTAGAACCAGTAATCGCCATAGCGACTGCTATCGCCCCACCGCTTGAGATCGAAGTGCCAAGCCAGGATGTCGCGGCGTTCCACAACGTTAGCCGGTACGATGTATAGATAACGACTGATGCTGCCCTTCTCCAGGCGCGGAGCAAAGACGAAGCCGAAGGGCAGCGGCGGAAGGATCGGGTGAATGAGATCTTGGTACTGTTCCACGCCACTCTGTGTGATGATGGCATCGAAGTCCGCCACGTGAAGCGAGGGAATGTCGTCGCGAAGAGGCTGGTCGTCGTCGACTACGAGGAAGCCGGACATTCGACGACCGCCGAATACAAAAGTCTCGTCGTTCTTTTCCGCCGGAGTTACCGCGACCAACGTATCGATGGGAGAGAGGCGATGGGCCATCCATGGAACGCAAACAAAGAGCACTGCCGCCGCAATTAGTCCAATTAAGCCATTTCGTGACAGCGAGGAACTCGACTGCAACTTCGCCGGTACCAAGGCCACGTTGCTCATTCCCAGCGCAAAGAACAGCGCCATCATCGGCTGGCTCGCGGCGAGAGAACGTGCGCCATCATCAAAGTAGATCAAGGAGGACGACACCACAATGCTTGCCCAGACAAGACTCCAGAAAGTAAGTTCGACAGCTTCGGCTCTTCTCGCAGCGCCGTACAAAAGCCCGATGAGGGCCATCGCAGTCAATACGCCGCGAAGTAGCCAGTCAGGCGTGTTGATCTGTCCATAGCCTCTCCAAATTACCCCAGGAAATTGCGTAGCGAAGGCCTGAGCGCTATCGGCGAGTCTCCGGAAAAGGATTCCGGGCTGCGCGCGGAAATTCTTCCAAGCTGCGGAATACAGTTGCCGCGCACGGTCATCTTCGGAGCCTTCAAGCGGGGTGCCTTCAGCGGCAAGTTTTTTGGCGCAGCCGTCCCATGTTGTCCCGATCGACAATCCGCAGAGCACGTAAGCAAAGTTCCCGGTGCCGGGACTAGGACCTGTCGCATAAGCTCTTTGCAGCAGCGAATTGAGCCCGAAAACCCCGATCAAGGTGCAGATCGTTATGGCGCAAATCCTGATTTTCGCTGCGGCGCCTTTCCCGAATTGCCAAACCAGCCATACCACCAAGGCAGGGATCGTGAACATGCTTCCCATTCGCGTCGTCAGGGCTACGGTCGTCATCGCAAACGCCACCAGCGCGGCATTTACCGAGTGATCACGGAAAGCCTTGATGAAAAACGGGATCGACAACAGCGCCCAGAACAACCCAAACGGTTCAGTGAGAGTAGTGGGCACAAAGTAGCGGGCGTAAATGTATGTCAGCGCAAAGAAGGTTATGCCGGCCCAGACGCCCCGCCACGCGATGATGGCATGGGTCGCGAAGCAGAGGGCCCCGGCCACCAGACAGGCTTGCAGGATAAGCATGAACTGCAGCGAGGAATTACCAAAAACTAGAAGGGCGGACCTGAAAGCCGCAGCCAATGGCCGCCGCAGTGCCAAGTCGTTCCAGACGCCATCCTTCACCTGATCGAAGGCAGCTGCGAGATATCCGCGCGCGTCTGAAAATGGAACCAAACCGCCAATGCTCGAGGGATTCGGGTCACCCGGTCTGAGAATTCCCGCCCACATAGCGCTGCTACAAAAAACGAAGGCGCAAGCGGTGATCGGAAATCCGCACCAAGCGAGAAGCCGTCGCAGCGACTGCTCCGTCTGATCCAGCAACGGCCGATAGTGAGGTGCGCTCGAGCCGACGAGCCAAGTCATTGCCGTCCCGAGGCCTGCCAGCATCAAAAGCAAGTAGGCGAAATAGGGCTCATTCCTGCCCGCCCATTCGGCGACCGGCGACCAACGAATCAATGCAGTGGTTGGCAGGGCCCAACCCGCTGCCAACGCATAGAGGGTGGACACGAGATACACCGCCGAAGCGGTCAAGCCAGCCCAGCAAAGTCCAAACAATATCAGGTACGGCGCTCTTATTACGATCGCCTTCGGCATGTCCCCAAAGCGTGCCGCGAGCGATCTGAGCGGACCAGAGTAAATGGAATAGCCGAGCAGGGCACTCAAAATCCCCAGTGCATAGCTGACCCAGGTTCTCGGCCGTACATTGTACCGAATTGTTGCTATTGTTTCAGGACCATTCGTCACGCCTGGAGGAAGTGAGAATATCACCTGAGCGCCCCAGTGGCTGAAGCCAGTCGTCTTGCCCGTCCGAATCTCTTCGTGCAACGTGTGCGGAGGCCCCATCTCGCGGCCATTGATGCGTAACTCAAGAAACGACTGAAAAGGCTTCTCGCCGTTGTCGCCGTTCGGCGGCCGCCTCCACCACTGAGCCCGCCCTTCTTGCGGGACGTTCAATATCAGCGAAGCCCGCGCCGGATTCGTCTCTGTTGCGAATGGGCCGGCAAATTTGACTTCCTTCGACCAGGCACCGAGCTGAAGCGCCAGCGACACCAGCGCCAACACGACGAGCGGCCAGAATATTAGCTTGGCACCGACCAGCATCCAGTCGCGGAAGCAGCGGACAGAAGCCGACTTGATGGCGATTCCGGAAGTCCGCAACAGCTCCTGCATACCTACACTCGCTCCAGCACAACCATCATCCGAAATGCCAGATGCTTTCGGAAAATAGCGGGCACCATGTTCTCGAATGCCAGCGTCGGGCTTACCAGTGCCGCTGGAATCAATGACCATTTCTGAAATCCGCCGCTCATCGGATAGGCAATCAGGCTGTGCCAGTCCACACTTCGGACGCGCAACGATGGAATCGTCTGTTCGACACGCTGGCGCGCCGGCGTGGTGGCAAACAGCAGCGAGGGAATTGCCTGATTGGAATCGAACGGGTCTCGATTGGGGTTGATCGTTACCGGCGCGAATGGGTCGACGTTCATGTCTACGGGCTCTTCGTGAAAGCGATCGTAGAATCTTTGCGCCAGCGTTGTCATGGCCGGTTCGATCATCACGAGTCGTCCGCCGGGCCGCAATACGCGCGACGCTTCCTCGAGGAATTCGATCGGGCGCTCGAGATGATGCATGACGTCGAGCATGACCACGCCGGCAAAAAAACAGTTCTGGAATGGAAGTTGGTGAGCGTCGGCGACCACGTCGATACCCGGAAAGGACTGGATATCGGCGGAGACGACGTCGGGATGAGTTTCCTTGATGTGGGCGGTGCCGCCGCCAATGTCGAGGACGGCGCCTTCGGGACAGTTTTCGAAAAGCTGCCGATGGTAGTCCTGGTAGATGAGCCTGAGCGCTTTCTTGCGCTCCCACAGTTCTCGATGGGTGATCTGGCGTTGGCTCAAACCGATCGCGTTCGTTGTGGTCATGGGCTTGCCGATCAAACGGCTTTGAGTTTGCGATAGGCGAACCACACCATTTTCAACAGCAGCCAGCCGTCTCGAAATCGCGATATCTGGGTTTCGCCGAAGGTACGCGCCTTGTAGTGGATCGGTATCTCGATGATCTTGAGATTTTGCTTGGCTGCGCCGAAGATCAGATCGAAATCGCCGAACGGGTCGAAATTGCCGAAATAGTCGCGCTCCCGCGCCAGCACCTCGTAATCCTTTCGCAACAGAACCTTGGTGCCGCAGAGTGTGTCCGTCAGCCGCGTATTCACCAGATAACTGAACATGTAGGCAAAGCAGCGGTTGGCGGCGAAATTAAGCGGCCGCATCGCCTCGTTTTCCATGGGGTAGATCAGGCGGGTTCCGTTGACGAATTCGGCCTTTCCGCTCTCGATGATCGCATGATACTTCGGAAGCATTTCCGGGGGCATCGTCAGGTCGGCATCCAGAATCATCAGCACGTCGCCGCTCGCGGCGGCAAAGCCCTTGCGGACCGCGTCTCCTTTGCCCTTGCCCTCCTGCTTCATGACCTTGATATCCCAGCTATCCCTGTAGGCATCGCGTACCCGCTCGCACTCCTCAAAAGTGCCGTCGCTGGAATTCCCCTCGACGAACAGAATTTCCTGGCTCGCTGCAAATCTCGGCATTCGCAGTACAGCGTTTTCGATATTTCCCTTCTCGTTGCGGCAGGGGATGATGATGCTCACCGATAGTTTCCGATCCGGAAACGGCAGCACCGGACGTCCGACGATATAGGTTCGCAAGCACAGTTTTCTGATGCCCGGCAGCGGCGCTACGAACCGGTTGATGAACGGACCAAGTCCGAACCATCGCCGCGGCAGCAATTGTCTTTGCTCCTGATTGATCACCTCGAAATCCGCAAGGTCCATGAGATTCAGAAAGTCAGTGGTGGCGATGAAATTGATTCTCGGTTGCTTGCTGCGCAAACGCAGCAGTTCGGCAAATTTCAGGATCGGCTCCCACAGATGGGAGTAATAGGCGATGATGATCCGCGTGGAGGGCGTGCACAAATGGTGCACTTGTCGCAAGGTGCCGTCGATGTCCTCGAACATGCCGATGGTGTCGGCGATCACGATGTAATCGAAGGGGCCCTCGATCCCGGCCAGCGTCGCCGGATCTTCAACGTCGCCCATGACGAAGTGCAGATGGGGGAACGCCTCGCGCGTCTTGGCGATGGTCCTGGCGCTGAAATCAATGCCGACTCCGTAGGAGGGCTCCAGCGCCGCGAGCAGACGCGCGGTGCCGCAGCCCAGTTCCAGAACCCGCTTGCCGGGCGGGATGAGAAATCGCATGAACTTGCGATCGTCCTCGTGATAGGCGGCATTGAACTTGCGCCAGCGCTCCAGGTCGTCGAGATTAGTGTCGACGTGTTCGAGTAATTCCAGTTTTCGCGGGCTGTTCAGCTGTAGCGGAACGGCAGATTGCGCTAGATTCATTGCCGCCTCAGATGGGGGACTTGCGTCCATATTGATCGATCAGTCAAAATGCGGGGCGTGGCTTACGCTTCGGATTTTACCGTGACTTAGACCAATCTTGTAGACTGAACCGGCTTCGAACCGCAACCACAGGTGTGGCGGGTCTTCGTGACCAACATTTGCGGCGATCAGCCTACGCGCGCGATGACATTTACGCTTTCACCGCTGGCAACCAGTCCCTGCAACTCCTTGGCAGCGGATGGCAGCCGCTGAAGAGTCCGTTCATTGTAAAACGAGTAGCCATTAGGAATGAAGTAAGAAAGAAGCTGGTCCAGCGATGCACCCCGCTCCTCTAGCACATAGGGTGCCAGTTCCATCACGAAGATTGGGCGCGTATCGTGAAGCAACGAAGCCGCGCCTTGCAGCACGTCACATTCAAAGCCGTCCACGTCAAGTTTAACCAGCTGAACCTTGCGATCGGTACGCTCCGCCAGAATGCTATCGAGGCTCCGCGCCTTTGCCGAATTCGTCTGCATTTCGCGGCCTAGGTGCTTGGCGTGCAGTCCAGCTTCTGCTGCGAGCGGCCAACTTGAATAAATTGCGTCTGGAACGGAAGTCCCGTCGGCGGCGGTCAGGAAGCAATGGAACGCTTCCACGCGGGAGGCAAGCGACGGATTGAGGTCGAGGTTGCGTCGAAGCTTGCGGAATGCAAATTCGGTCGGCTCAAACGCCATTACCCGTCCCTTGGGACCAACGAGATTGGCCAAGCGCAATGTATGCGCCCCGATATTGGCTCCGATATCGAGCACAAGAGAGGACGGCTCGGTCAATTTGCTCAAAGCGATTGCGGTGCTGCGCTCGAAAATTCCGCCGAGATAAATGGCAAAATCTATTCCCTGTGAGAGGTCCAGATCATAGGTAATGCCGCCCCTGACCACGATCTGCCGATCGGTTCGCCCCAGCAGCGTGCGCCCGGCATGAACTGCATGATAGATCATGCGGGCAGCACCGATTTTGTGGGCGGTCTTCATCAATGTGTTCCAGCAGGTGGGTCGGCGAAGAGCTATGCCTAGCCGATGAGCGATTCCGTGTAAATTGAAGAGCGGTCCCTCCCCAGCAGCGACGAATTCGACCACGGCACCTGCTTGCCGTTGGTGGCCAAGCCGATCCAGCTTCGATGCCGCGGGCCGGTCCGGCGGACGCAACATTCGGCGCTATCGGGTTGTTGCGGCAGGCGTCGAGGATCAGGAGGTCGGTGCGGACCTGATCGTATCCATGTCCATCATCGTGTCTGTCATGCCATTATCGGCCTGAAACCTGGTATCGATCGGCACCAGGTAATTGCGGCCATCGACCGGAATGCCGTGGCCCACCGCGAACTGCGACCGCGCCGCTTCGCACAGGAAGTCGCGGATCGCGGCCCGATGCGCAGCGCGTCGTTGAAAATCGGCGGTCGCGATGTCGTACTCGCCCTTGTCGTAACCGGCTGAGCCGCGGAGATTGTAGGCGGCGACACTGGGCTGCGGCCGGATCGCTTCGCTGGCGTCCGCGATCACCTGCGTGTAGTTGCCCTTCTTGTTCGAGCTGACCGCCCGCCAGAAGTAAATCGACGCCAGCTTCTCGCCGGAGAACACTTTCAGCGCGATGCTCTTGTTGCGGGCATTGATCTGCTGGTCGGTCGGCGTCGTATCGGCTGTGCAGAGCGGACCGAGTTGGTTGCGCGATTGGGTGGGCGAAGGCGCCGACCACAGCGCGGCGGCGAGCAGGGTAAGGTCAGGATCGCGCATCAGGTCCCGTTGATTGCCGGCCGCAGTGGTGGATACCGCTTTGTTGCCCCCGGCTGGACGGGTTCACGGGTAGATGTCCGGCGTTGTCGGGCTTGGGCTCGGCATTTCCCCGTTGGGCAGATGGTGGTAGGATATACCGGTCATCCGAATCTGCCCACCGGTACTTCCCAAACCCCCTTTCGGAATTTCTGGCCTGATGAAGAACGACCAGATCCTCAGCCAGATAACGGAGTTCTGCCGCCAGGCCGACATGGCGGAGAGCACGTTTGGCCGCCGGGCCGTCAATGACGGCAAGCTGGTGCACCGGCTGCGCGAGGGCAAGCGCATCACCATCGACACGCTGGATCGCATCCAGGCCTATATCGCGGCGTCCACACCGGGCGGGGTGCCGCCGCCACGCGGCCTCGAAGTGCCGCCCGAAAAGCGCGACCCCAGAGGCAATTTCCGCTTTTTCGAGAACCGCCAGAAATACCTGCTGTTCGTCCATACCTGCAGCGAAAAGCGGGTAATTGCCGAGCGGGTGGCATTGGAGCTTTCCAGCCTGCACCCGCGCCCGCCGGCGCTTCGGGTATTCGACGCCGGCGTCGGTGACGGCACGGTGCTGGCGCGGGTGATGCGCTCGATGCACGGCCGCTTTCCCCACATGCCGTTCTATATCGCCGGCAAGGAATTGAGCCTGGAGGACGTCCGCCTGACGCTCGACAAGGTGCCCGACCGACTGTTCGAGCACCCGGCGACCGTCTTCGTCCTCACCAACATGTACTACGCCGAGGCACCCTGGCTGACCCCGGCTTCGCCCTCCGCGGCCGCGGGCATGATCTGGCATGAGGTCGCCTTGCGAGGGGCCTCGTCCGGCGAATTCGAGGCCCAGATCGCCGAATTGGGTCCGTTTCTGGAACAAAACTGGCGAGCCAATATCAGCCCCAAATCGGGCATGCCGACCTATGAACGGCCCGTGGCACTGGTCGTGTACCGGGAGGACCACCGGTTCCTGCTTGATTCGATCATCCCCCGGGCGGGCCGGACCGAGGCCAATTTCGACCTTGTGATCGCTTCCCAGCCCTATCGGGCCAAATCCTCTGTGAATTTCCGCGCCAAGCGGATTATTGCGCCATTGGCCCGGAGTTTGCGGGCAGGGGGCCGTTTGATTGGAATTCACTCCCACGGGCAGGATCCGGGCCTGGAAATCATCCAGTCGGTGTGGCCGGGAGAAAATCCTTTCGCCGTGAGCCGTCATGAGCTATTGCGCGCCGTGAAATACGAGCTGGGATCGGCCGGGCGCGACCTTAACTTTAATGCCTACGCCGATAACCGTTCCATCTTCCGTTATGATATGGAAGCGCTGCCCAACGAGGTCACCGGCCAGATCGGAACCTCGACGGCCTTTGCAGCGTGGAATGCGGCGGTGTATGTCGCCCAGATCGAAGACGACCGGTTGACGGAAATGACAGAAAACAGCCGAACCCTCGATGCCACCAGGGAGGTTCTGCGCAAGCATAATGGGCTTTGGTTTTACGACGAATCCTACGTCATTTCGCGCCGTCGCGACTGACATTCCAGGAACACATTCAGAAACAAACGTCGGAGTTCGACGAAAAGAGGGGTCTGCTTGATGCGCGCGTCTTACCTGTTCACCAGCGAGTCGGTCTCGGAGGGTCATCCCGATAAGGTCTGCGACCGAATTTCCGACGAGATCGTCGACCTGTTCTACCGGGAAGGGCCGAAGGCGGGCATCGATCCCTGGCAGATCCGTGCGGCCTGTGAAACGCTTGCCACCACCAACAAGGTGGTGATCGCCGGCGAAACCCGCGGCCCCGAATCGGTCACCAATGAGCAGATCGAGAACACCGTGCGCGAGGCGATCAAGGATATCGGCTACGAGCAGGAGGGTTTTCACTGGAAGACCGCCGACATCGAAATTCTGCTGCACCCGCAGTCCGCTGACATCGCGCAGGGCGTCGACGCCAAGCAGCCCAGCAATCAGGAAGAGGGCGCGGGCGACCAGGGCATCATGTTCGGTTACGCCACCAACGAGACGCCCGACTTGATGCCGGCGCCAATCTTCTACGCCCACAAGATTTTGCGGCTGATTTCCGAAGCCCGCCACTCCGGCCGCGAGAAGGTGCTGGGTCCGGACTCCAAGAGCCAGGTCACTGTGCAGTACGAGAACGGTAAGCCGGTCGGCGTCCGCGAGATCGTGGTCTCGCACCAGCATCTGGTGGAGGATCTGACCTCCAATCAGATCCGCGACATCGTCGAGCCCTATGTGCGCGAGGCGCTGCCGAAGGAGTGGATCAACGGCAAGACCATCTGGCACATCAATCCGACCGGCAAGTTCTACATTGGCGGTCCCGATGGCGACTCCGGCCTCACCGGCCGCAAGATCATTGTCGATACCTATGGTGGCGCGGCCCCGCATGGCGGTGGCGCATTCTCCGGCAAGGATCCGACCAAGGTCGACCGTTCCGCGGCCTATGCCGCGCGCTATGTCGCCAAGAACATCGTTGCGGCCGGTCTCGCCGACCGCTGCACGCTGCAGCTTGCTTACGCGATCGGCGTGGCTCGTCCGCTGTCGATCTATATCGATACCCACGGCACCGGAAAGGTGTCGGAGGACGAACTCGAGAAGGCCGCTGCGCGGGCGATGGATTTGACGCCGCGCGGCATCCGCAGCCATCTCGATCTCAATCGGCCGATTTACGCGCGCACGGCGGCCTACGGTCATTTCGGCCGCACGCCGGACAATGAAGGCGGCTTCTCCTGGGAGAAGACCGATCTGGTCGAGCCGCTCAAGCGCGCGGTCTGATCCTTTCTTGCCTCTCCCCGCTTGCGGGGGGAGGTCGCCGCGCCTTCGCGGCGGGTGAGGGGAGTTTCCGCACACGTCGCTGTTTGGATTTCGCGGCAGCAGCCCCTCACCCATAGCCGATGCTTCGCATCGGCGTTCTGAAGCAAAGAGCGGCGGCCAAAAGGCCGCCGTTGCCTCTCCCCGCAAGAGCGGGACGAGGGAGATCAACGTCACAATGCGTGCAGCTTCGGCCTGTACGGATACGTCGCCCGAATTCATCGTGTTAGGAAAAACGACATGACCACCGCCGCTGCCAAGAAGCCCGCCTTCACCGATTACATCGTCAAGGACATCTCGCTCGCCGAGTTCGGCCGCAAGGAAATCTCGCTGGCCGAGACCGAAATGCCGGGCCTGATCGCAACGCGCGAGGAATACGGCCCGAAGCAGCCGTTGAAGGGCGCCCGCATTGCCGGCTCCCTGCACATGACAATCCAGACCGCGGTCCTGATCGAGACGCTGGCAGCACTTGGCGCCGATATCCGCTGGGTGTCCTGCAACATCTATTCGACGCAGGACCATGCGGCAGCCGCGATCGCGGCCGCCGGCATTCCGGTGTTCGCCGTGAAGGGCGAAACGCTCGCCGAATACTGGGACTACACCGCAAAGCTGTTCGACTGGCATGGCGGCGGCACGCCCAACATGATCCTCGATGACGGCGGCGATGCCACCATGCTGGTGCATGCCGGCTACCGCGCCGAGCAGGGCGACACCGCCTTCCTCGACAAGCCGACGTCGGAGGAAGAGGAAATCTTCTATGCGCTCGTCAAGCGCCTCCTGAAGGAGAAGCCGAAGGGGTACTTCGCCGAGATCGCCAGGAACATCAAAGGCGTCTCGGAGGAGACCACGACGGGCGTGCACCGCCTCTACGATATGGCGAACAAGGGCACGCTGCTGTTTCCTGCCATCAACGTCAACGACAGCGTCACCAAGTCGAAGTTCGACAACCTCTATGGCTGCCGTGAATCGCTGGTCGACGGCATCCGCCGCGGCACCGACGTGATGATGTCCGGCAAGACCGCGATGGTCGCTGGCTTCGGCGACGTCGGCAAGGGTTCGGCCGCTTCGCTGCGCCAGGCCGGCTGCCGCGTCATGGTTTCCGAAGTCGATCCGATCTGCGCGCTGCAGGCGGCGATGGAAGGCTATGAAGTCACGACGATGGAAGACGCCGCACCCCGCGCCGACATCTTCGTCACCGCGACCGGCAACAAGGACATCATCACCATCGACCACATGCGCGCGATGAAGGATCGCGCCATCGTCTGCAACATCGGCCACTTCGACAACGAGATCCAGATCGCCGGTCTCCGTAACCTGAAGTGGACCAACATCAAGCCGCAGGTCGACGAGATCGAATTCCCCGACAAGCACCGCATCATCCTGTTGTCGGAAGGCCGCCTCGTGAACCTCGGCAACGCCATGGGCCATCCGTCCTTCGTGATGTCGGCGTCGTTCACCAACCAGACGCTGGCGCAGATCGAGCTCTGGGCCAACAACAAGGACGGCAAGTACGAGAAGAAGGTCTACGTGCTGCCGAAGACGTTGGACGAGAAGGTTGCGCGCCTGCATCTCGCCAAGATCGGCGTCAAGCTGACCGAGCTGCGCAAGGACCAGGCCGACTATATCGGCGTCAAGCCGGAAGGCCCGTTCAAGTCGGATCATTACCGGTATTGATGGTCCCGACTTCGTCATTGCCGGGCTTGACCCGGCAATCCATCTTGCGAAGATGATGGATACGCGGGTCAAGCCCGCGTATGACAAGTTGTACGGGTGATGCGCCGGTGTCCGTCCTGGTCCGGCTCGCCCTCGGAGACCACGATGTCTGCAGAGCATTTCGATGTGCTTATCGTCGGCGCGGGCCTGTCCGGCATCGGCGCGGGGTATCACCTGCAGCAGAAGTGCCCGGGCAAGAGCTACGTGATCCTCGAGGGGCGCGATTGCATCGGCGGCACCTGGGACCTGTTTCGCTATCCCGGCATCCGTTCCGACTCCGACATGTATACACTCGGCTATTCGTTCCGGCCGTGGACCGAGCCGAAGGCGATCGCTGACGGGCCGCGGATCCTGAACTACGTCCGCGAGACCGCTTCCGACAACGGCATCGACAGGAAGATCCGCTTCAACCATCGCGTCAAGCGCGCGTCGTGGTCGTCGCCGGCTTCGCGCTGGACGGTGGAGGCCGAACGCATGGCAGGCGAGGGCGCAATCGAGGTCGTGAGTTTCACCTGCAATTTCCTGTTCATGTGCTCGGGCTATTACAAATACGAGGAAGGCTACACGCCCGAATTTTCCGGCACGGCTGACTTCGCCGGCCAGATCGTGCATCCGCAGAAATGGCCCGAGGATATCGACTATGCGGGCAAGCGCGTGGTGGTGATCGGCTCGGGCGCGACCGCCGTAACGCTGGTGCCGGAGATGGCGAAGACCGCGTCGCACGTCACCATGCTGCAGCGTTCGCCGACTTACGTGGTGGCACGGCCGGCGGAAGATGCGCTCGCCAACAAGCTGCGGCAGAAACTCTCGGCCAAGCTCGCCTATCATCTGATCCGCTGGCGCAACGTGCTGTTCGGCATGTATTTCTTCCAGCTCTGCCGCCGCAAGCCTGACCGCGCCAAGCAACTCATCCTCGGCGGCGTCAAGATGGCTCTGGGGCCGGAATACGACGTGGCTAAGCACTTTACGCCGCGCTACAATCCGTGGGAGCAGCGGCTGTGCCTGGTACCTGATGGCGACCTGTTCAAGTCGATCCGCGACAAGCGCGCTTCCGTTGTCACCAGTGAGATCGACACTTTCACCAAGGGCGGCATCAAGCTGAAGGATGGCAGCGAGCTTGAGGCCGACATCATCGTTACCGCCACGGGACTGAACCTGCAGGTGCTCGGCGGCCTCGAGGTCAGCGTCGACGGCCGCACGGTCGATTTTGCGCGAACGCTGAACTACAAGGGCATGATGTATTCGGACATTCCGAACATGGCCTCGGCATTCGGCTATACCAATGCGTCGTGGACGCTGAAATGCGATCTGACCTGCGAATATGTCTGCCGGCTCATCAATTACATGGACCGCAACGGCTACAGGCAATGCATGCCGCATAATGTCGATCCTGACGTCACGGAACTGCCGTCGCTGGATTTCTCGTCCGGTTATGTGCAGCGCTCGATCGCTAAACTGCCCAAACAAGGCTCGAAGCGGCCGTGGCGGCTGTATCAGAACTACGCGCTCGACATCGTCACGCTGCGCTACGGCAAGGTCGACGACGGGGTGATGCAGTATTCGTGAGCGGTCCGCGTATTCCGCAAAAGTGGACACGGTTTTGCGGTCAGAATACGCGCAGACAAACCGCGCGAGGTGCGTTCCGGCGCCCCATGCGTTATTTCGCGTATACGTGGCCGAACGCGAATCGTTCAAGGTACCCTCACGGTTAACGCCGGATTAACCGGCATCCATCTATGCTGCGTGGCTTGTGGCCCCCGACAGCACGAGGAAGCCCATGGACGCCCAGCGAATTGCCATCGATGCCATCGTGGCGCTGACCGATTGCGACCGCGAGGCGGCCGCCGCCTTCATCCGCAAGTTCTATCTCGCCGGCGTCCGCGATCCGAAGCGGCTCACGTTCAAGGGCCTGCAGGCGCTGCGGGGCTGAGGTCTCTCCTCCGTGAGGATGGATTTCGGGTTCGGCCGTCAAGCGGTTCGCCCGCAATGAAGTGGATATGGTTTTGCGTTCTCGCGACGCATTGCGCCCGAGGTTTGATCTTCGTTTGCCCTCTTCGAAATAGAGGGCGCAGGGAAGACCGGGTGCTTGCTGCACCCGCGGTCTCGCGTGCGATTTGCGCAAACAAAACTGCACACGAGCATACAGGGCAGCGGGAGCATTCCGGCCTTCCCTGCGCAATGGCTTTACGGCTTACTTCGTGCTCTCCCTGGTGAACGGCTCTTTTGCCACCATCGTTACGCAGAACTTCCGCGCAACTTAGCGCCAGCACCGCGGCGCCCGAACCACACGACTTCGCCGTACGCTCAAGCTGCACACGTCAGTCGCAGCTCGCGCGTCCATCGCATCTCACCGCACGTTCGTGACGATGGCCAACGCCCCTCATCTGCCGTGAGACGGGCGGAGTTATGCTGCTGATTTGGGTGACATGTTAAGCGGAATATTTTTGCGCGAAGGGCTGGACGACCCAAATCGCGTTGATGCATCGGATAAATTTCGTCTGAGCGCGCAGGCCATCGAGACCGCGCTCGTCCTCACTCAGCCGTGAACCCGCTTACGGACTCTTGCTACCGGAGCGCGAGCATGATGAAATGTGGTCGAAATGTAACCAAACGGAAACCAGCACGACCCCCGAATTTCCTGGGCCGCGGATCAAATCCGCGCATCACGGGTACAGGAACCGGAAAATGCTACAGCAGCTTTTCGCGCCACAGCTCGTCTTTCTCTATATCCTCTTTGCATCGACGCTCTATGTGCACTTCCGCGGCCGCGAGCGGCTCCGGATCGCGCGCCAGCTTGGCGATCATTCGACCTATCTCGCGCCCTACAACGTGCTGATGTATGCGGGCTCGGCGATTCCGAACCAGCCGGTGATCCCGGTCGAGCGCTTCCCCGAACTGGCAAAGCTCAGCGAGAACTGGGAGGCGATCCGCGAGGAGGCGGTGCGACTGTTCGACGAGGGCTTTATCCGCGCCGCCGCGAAGAACAACGACTGGGGCTTTTACTCGTTCTTCAAGAGCGGCTGGAAACGGTTTTATCTGAAATGGTATGACGACTTTCTTCCTTCCGCGCGCACCCTGTGCCCGAAGACGGTCGAACTGTTGAACTCGATCCCGACGGTGCACGGCGCGATGTTCGCCATGCTGCCGCCCGGCGGCAAGCTCGGCGCGCATCGCGATCCCTTTGCCGGCTCGCTGCGCTATCACCTCGGTCTCGTCACGCCCAATTCGGACAAATGCCGGATCCTGGTCGACGGCGTGCCATGCGTCTGGCGCGACGGCGAAGCCTTCATGTTCGACGAGACTTTTATCCACAGCGCGGAGAATGCGACCGACGTCAACCGCATCATCCTGTTCTGCGACGTCGAACGTCCCATGAAGTATGGCTTCATGACCGCGATCAACCGCTGGGTCAGCCACCACATCGTCAAGGCCTCCGCCACCCAGAACATGGAAGGCGAGCATGTCGGCGTGCTCAACAAAGTGTTCGGCAAGCTCTACGAACTTCACCTCGCCAGCCGCAAGGTCAAGGAGTGGAACCGCAAGGTCTACTACGCGCTGAAGTACAGCCTGATGGTCGGGATCGTCGCGCTGATCGTGGTGTCGGCGTTGCGATGATGCGTAGGGCGGACTAGCGATAGCGTAATGCGCCATCTTGACCAGCTACGGGTGCTGACGGTGCAACGGGCGTACGTCTAAGAGGTAGGCGGGTTACGCTTCGCTAACCCGCCCGACTTATCAAGTCGGGAGGCTGCGCATCTTCAGCCGACGACGACTTCGCTGATCTGGATGACCGGAGACTGATCGGTATAGTTCGGGATGTCGGCCATGATCTCCTTGGCATGAGGCCCAAAGCCGGTCTGGAACGCCTCGAGCGAGTCGCAGAAGATGTGACACATGCCGACATAGGTCGCGGGAGCGCCGGGCGCGCCGCCGGCGAGGCCCTTGTCGACTGTGTAGGACTTGCAGGCATCGCCCATGCGCGCCTTCACGAGCGGCATATGCTTGTCGCGGTAGTAGTCGTGATCGAAGCGCCCGCCGGGTGTATTGGGATACATTACGCTTACCTTGATCATGGACGTGCCCTCCGTTTCGACGTTCGCCGTTGGTTTCCGGCAATAGTTGAAATCTGTGTCAGTTTTGCGGATCTTGCAACCGGAAGGTGGCGGCCTTCGCGTCATCCTGCCGCCGAAGGACGTGGGCGATCATCATAGGGTGGATTACGCTTCGCTAATCGCCCAACGAAAAAGCCCCGGATCAGATCCGGGGCTTTGCACTTCGCGGAGGCTCTCAGTCGCAGATTATTCCGGCTTGCCGATCGCAACCTTCAGCGTGCCGACGCCGTCGACGCCGCACTCGATCTGGTCGCCGGGGTTGAGCTGGGAGACGCCGGCGGGCGTTCCCGTCATGATGATGTCGCCGGCGGCGAGTTTTACCTGCTGCGAGAGCTGCCAGATGATTTCCGGCACGTTCCAGATCAGCTCGGTGAGATCACCTTTTTGCGTTTCCTTGCCGTTCACCGTCAGCCAGATCTTGCCCTTGGTGGGATGGCCGATCTTCGCGGCGGGCTGAATCGCGGAACAGGGTGCGGAATAGTCGAACGACTTGCCGACTTCCCACGGCCGCTCCTTCTTGCGCGAGGCGAGCTGCAGGTCGCGGCGGGTGAGGTCGATGCCGACGGCGTAGCCATAGACATGGTCGAGCGCCTTGTCGGCGGGAATGTTGAGGCCGCCGCTCTTCATCGCGACGATCAGCTCGACCTCGTGATGCAGATCCTTGGTCAGCGGCGGGTAGGGAATGGTGGCGCCGTCGGGCACCAGCATGTCGGCATGCTTGCCGAAGAAGAACGGCGGGGCGCGCTCGTCATTGCCCATCTCGCGGATGTGCTCGAGATAATTGCGCCCGACGCACCAGATGCGGCGGACCGGATAGGTGCCCGTTTCGCCGACGACGGGAAGGGCGGGCTGCGGGGCTGCTGATATGACGTAGGAGGCTGCGTTCATGAAAAGGGTCTCGGGAGGTTACAGGTGGAAATTTCGGGAATAGCTCTACGCGGTTGCGCTGACCGGCGCCAGACTGGGGATGGGCAGTGAGGGTGGCTCAGAAGTTCTCTTCCCCGTCGCCGCGGGTCCGTCAAGAGAACTTCTGAGCCACCCTCACTGAAATCAGAAATTTTTGCGGTGTCCTTTATCGGATCCGACGCTCGCTCAAGATGCTACGATGGAGTAGGCGAGCGTCGGCTCCGGGACACTGCTGTCGCGCTGTTGCAGGCGGAAGAACGAGGCGTAGCGGCCGCCGCGCCGCAGCAAATCATCATGCTGCCCGCGCTCGACGATTTCGCCGGCCTCGACCACCAGGATCGCATCGGCGTGCATGATGGTGTGCAGGCGGTGGGCGATGACGATGGTGGTGCGGTTCCGGCAGAGATGCTCGATCGCTTCCTGCACGGCTTTTTCGGACTCGGAGTCCAGCGCCGCGGTGGCCTCGTCGAGCAGGATGATCGGCGCGTTCTTGAGCAGCGCCCGCGCGACGGCGATGCGCTGGCGCTGGCCGCCGGATAGCTGCGTGCCGTGCTCGCCGACGGGCGTGTCGTAGCCGAGCGGGAAGCCCATGATGAAGTCATGCGCGCAGGCCGCCTTGGCCGCCGCCACGATCTCGTCCTGGGTGGCGCCTTCCTTGCCGAAGGCGATGTTGGCGCCGATCGTGTCGCGGAACAGATAGACGTCCTGCCCGACATAGCCGCTCTGGGCGCGCAGCGAATGCCGCGACACGCCTGATATCTTCTGGCCGTCGATCAGGATCTCGCCGTCGTTCACTTCGTAGAGCCGCAGCAGCAGTGCGAGCACAGTGGACTTGCCGCCGCCGGACGGGCCGACCAGCGCGGTGGTCTTGCCGGGCTCGGCGACGAAGCTCATGTTCTTCAGCACCGGCTCGTCCGGCCGGTAGCGGAAATTGACGTCGCGGAACTCGACCCGCGCGTTGGAGAGTTTCAGCGCCGGCTTGTCGTTGTCGGCGGGCTCGCTCGCCGGGCTGTCGACGATCTCGAGCAGCATGCGCGCGCCGACCAACTGGCTGTTGAGGTCGATGTTGAGCCGCGCCAGGCGCTTGGCCGGTTCGGTCGCCAGCAGGAACGCGGTCATGAAGGAGAAAAACTGTCCGGGCGTGGCGCCGAGCGCGACCACGCTGTAGCCGCCATAGAGCAGGCAGCCCGCGACGGCAAAGCCGCCGAGCATTTCCATCAGCGGGTTGGAGCGATTGGAGACCCGCGCCATCTTGTTGGCGTTCTTCTCGACGATCGCGATATTCTCGTCGATGCGCCGCTGCATGGTTTGTTCCAGCGTGAACGCCTTCACGGTGCGGATGCCTTGCAGCGATTCCTGCATCACCTCGAGGATATCGGCGGTGCCGGTGAACTGGTTGTGGGCAAGGCCCTTGATGCGCTTCACCAGCTTGCGCAGGATCAGCATCGCCGGCGGCACCACCACCAGGCCGATAAACGACAGGACCGGATCCTGCGTCACCATCACGAATATCAGGCTGACCAGCAGCA
This sequence comes from Bradyrhizobium sp. AZCC 2176, assembly GCF_036924645.1. Classification (NCBI taxonomy): domain Bacteria; kingdom Pseudomonadati; phylum Pseudomonadota; class Alphaproteobacteria; order Hyphomicrobiales; family Nitrobacteraceae; genus Bradyrhizobium; species Bradyrhizobium sp. AZCC 2176. The sequence goes on from NZ_JAZHRX010000001.1 coordinate 4,541,972, forward strand.
GCAGGTCGCGTCCGACCGCATTGATCAACAGCGTCAGCACGTCGGTGATGGATTTTGCGCCCGACGTCAGCCGCGCCAGGAATTCGGACGAATGCCGCTCGGAATAGAATCCGATGCTCTCGCTCATCAGCTTGGCAAACAGCCGCCGCTGGTTATTGGCGAGAATGGCATTGCTGATCTTCGACAGGATCACGGTGTGGCCGTAGGCCGCCAGACCCTTGATGAACAGCAGCACCACCGTGACGCCGGAGAGGATAGCGATGCCGACGACGTTCTTGTCGATATAGGCCTGGTTGATCACCTGGCCCAGGATATAGGCCGAGCCCGCGGTGGCGCCGGCGGACACGCCCATCAGCGCGAACGCGGTCAGATAGCGCCGCCAATAGACAAAGCCCTGTTCCATGACGAGGCGGCGAATCAGGATCGCCGCGCCGTAGGGATCGTCGGTGATTTTTCGTGTCGGTTTGCTTGGAAGTTCGGTCATCCGCGTTCCATTGACGGGGCCGGTAGACCGGCGCGTCAGGGCTGCTGCGGACTAGTCCTTGCCTGCTTGGCGGGGCTTTTTCAAGCCCAATAAGCACTTGATTTCAGGCCGATTCCGCATGCTGCAGGAGGCCGCCGCGGTCGCGGAACAGCTTCTCTTCCCAGGCCAGCGCGTGGGCGGCGATGGTCTCGAGGTTGTCGTATTGCGGCGTCCAGTCCAGCGTCGCATGAATGCGGCGCGTATCGGCGACCATGGTCACGATGTCGCCGGGGCGGCGCGGCGCATAGGAAACCGCGAAATTGCGCATGGAGACCCGGCGGACGGCCTCGATGGTCTCGAGCACCGAGTAGCCGCGCCCGTAACCGCAGTTCAGCGTGATCGAGCCTCTCGCGCCGCGCAAATAGGCCAGCGCAGCGCGATGGGCCTGCGCGAGATCGCTGACATGGATGAAGTCGCGGATGCAGCTTCCGTCCGGCGTCGGATAATCCGTGCCGTACACGTCGATCTTGGCGCGCTGGCCGGTCGCGGCTTCGACCGCGATCTTGAGCAGATGCGTAGCGCCGACGGTGGCGAGGCCGCAGCGGCCCAAAGGATCGGCGCCGGCGACGTTGAAATAGCGCAGCACGACATAGTTCATGCCGTGTGCGGAGGCCACGTCATGCAGCATGATTTCCGTCATCAGCTTGGAAGAGCCGTAGGGCGATGCCGGCCGCGTCGGCGCATGCTCGGGCACCGGCACCTGGTCCGGATTGCCGTAGACGGCAGCCGTCGACGAGAAGATGAAGCGGTTGACGCCGCCCTTGACCGCGGCATTGAGCAGGCTGCGGGTCGTCATGGTGTTGTTGCGGTAATAGCCGAGCGGATCGCGCACCGAATCCGGCACCACGATGGAGCCGGCGAAATGAATGATGCTCTCGATGCCGTGCTGGGCGATCACGCCTGCGACGAGGTTTTCATCGCCGGCATCGCCAATGAACAGCGGCACGCCTTCGGGCAGGAAGGCGGAGAATCCGGTGGACAGATTGTCGATCACGACGACGCTTTCGCCGGCGTCCGCCAGCGCATGAACCATGTGACTTCCGATATAGCCGGCGCCACCGGTGACGAGCACGGTCATGGGCCACCTCTCCTGAATTGTTGGAGGCGATGCTAGCGGGGCTGCGATGAAGAGTGGGTTTCGGCGCCTGCGAACTGGCCACTATGCTTAATGTTGCGTATAGGAACTGGCCGAAAATGGAGCCGGACGTGCCGATCGAGAACAATTTGGCCAGTGATCTGCAACTGATCGTGCCGAATCTGCACAGGCGCTATTCCGGCGTCACGGCGACCAACCGGATGGTGGCGCCGAAGCTCGCCCGGATGTACCGGGCGGCATGGCTCGGACCGCACGCGCCCGACGGCATCGCGCGGATGGGTTTTGCGGATCTCCTGAAACTGCGGCGCCACGGCACGCCGCTGATCTGGCACGCGCGGCGCAATGACGAGATGATCGCAGGGCTATTGCTGCGCGCGCTCGGCTGGCCGCTGAAGCTCGTCTTCACTTCGGCAGCACAGCGGCATCACAAGCGGCTGACGCGCTGGCTGATCCGGCAGATGGATGCGGTGATCGCCACTTCAGAACTCTCGGCGTCGTTTCTCAAGCGCGAGGCAACGGTGGTGATGCATGGCGTCGATACCGATGCTTACGCACCGCCCACAGACCGCGCGGCGGCATTTGCGGAAGCCAAACTGCCGGGACGCTACGCGATCGGCTGCTTCGGCCGCGTGCGCGCGCAAAAGGGCACGGACGTGTTTGTGGCCGCGATGTGCCGGCTGTTGCCGCGCTATCCCGATTTCACCGCAATCATCGTCGGCGCGGTCGTGCCGGAGCAGCAGGGGTTTGCCAACGGTCTGAAGCAACAGATCGAGGCGGCCGGGCTGCAGTCGCGCATCGTCATCATGGGCGAGCTCGCAATCGACGAAGTGCAGCGCTGGTATCAGCGGCTGACAATCTACGCCTTCACCTCGCGCAACGAAGGCTTCGGCCTGACGCTGATCGAGGCGATGTCCGCAGGTACGGCACTGGTGGCGTCGCGCGCGGGCGCCGCCGAATTCGTGGTCGAAGAGGGCGTGACCGGCCTATTGACGCCGCCGGGCGATGTCGACGCGCTGGTCGCCGCACTGGAGCCGTTGATGCGCGATCCGGCATCGGCAATCGCGATGGGCGAGCGCGCGCGGGCGCGCGTGCTGAAAAAATTCAGCCTCGATGCAGAAGCGAACGCGATCGCCGCGGTCTATCGTGCACTATAGCGTTTTCGAGCGAAGTGGATGCCGGTTCGCGCATAGAAAACGCGTCAAAACAAAGAACAGAGCTCGGTTCTGTAAGCAGAACCGATCAGGCTCTGGGCTGAGCGACCAGCAGGCGGTGCGCCACATCGGCCACGTAGGAGGGATCGATGTCGCGCATGCAGCGGTGGTCGTTCATGGTGCAGACGGTGCGTTGGCAGGGCTGGCAGGGCAGCACGGTCTTGGTTTGAAGAACCGTCGCGGCAAGACCGTTCAGCGGCGCCCAGAGATAGGGACTGGTGGGGCCGAAAATGCCCATGGTCGGCGTGCCGATCGCGGCCGCGATGTGCATCAGCCCGGAATCGTTCGAGATGGCGACGCCGGCCGCCGCCATCGCCAGGATGCCGTTGCGCAGGTCTGACCCGGTGAGGTCGCGGACCTTGCCGCGGCCGGCGGCAACGATCTCCTGCGCCAGCGCCTTCTCGCCGGGGCCGCCGACCACCCAGACGTCGAGCCCGCGCTCGGCCAGGAGCCGTGCGGCGCCGGGGTAATAAGTCCAGCGCTTGGAGGCGCCGACGGACCCAGGGGCCAACGCCACCGCGGGCCCCGTGCCGAGGTCGTTGGCCTGCCGCCAGCGCGCGATTTCCTCCGGCGGAACTGCGAGCTGCGGCACCGGCCATTCGCCCGGCAGCGCCGCGCCCGCAGGCAGCGCCAGCGCGGCGTTCTTGTCGATGAAGCGGGGCAGGGCTTTTTCACCCCAGCGCATCCGGTTGATCAGCCCAAATCTCGCCTCGCCGAAAAAACCGACGCGCTCGGGTATCCCCGCCAGCGTGGGCGCAATCGCGGCCTTCCAGGTGCGGGGCAGGACGAGAGCGGTTCCATAGCCTCGGGCGCGCAGTTCGGCGGCCAGCCCCCACTGCTTGGCCACCGCCAGCCGACTGCGGGGCAGGTCCCAGACAATGCCCGCCCGGACACCGGGCATATAGTCGACCAGCGGTGCGCAAAGGGGGGTCACCAGGAGGTCAACCGGGCGATTCGGCCAGCGCTGCTTGAGAACACGGACGACCGTATGGCCGCGCACGAAGTCGCCGATCCACATATAGGGCACGATCAGGATCGGCCGCGTGTCCGTCGCGTCCTCGGTCCCAATCCCTATGATTGAATCTTGATTCATAAAATGAGCGGCCGGCCGATGTTCGGCCACGTCGGTAACCGGTCCGCGCCGGGAGGTAAAGCGTTCATCCCCAAGGGCTTGAGAACGCCGATTGCCTGTGGCGCGGGACTGGGGGCAAAGCTGAACCCTGCTGGGGGCAAGGACAAGGATTTCGGGATGTTGCTGGTAACCGGGGGCGCCGGTTTCATCGGATCGAACGTCGTGGCCGCGTTGAACGACGCTGGGCGCAGCGACGTCGCGGTCTGCGATATCCTTGGGTCCGACGGCAAGTGGCGGAACCTGGCCAAGCGCCAGCTCGCCGATTTTGTGCCGCCTTCCGAGCTGATGGGGTGGCTGCACGGCCGCCGGCTCGACGCCATCATCCATCTCGGCGCGATCTCCTCGACCACCGCGACCGATGGCGACCTCGTCATGGACGCCAATTTCAAGACGCCGCTGCGGCTGCTCGACTGGTGCACGGCGACCGCCACCCCGCTGATCTATGCCTCGTCGGCCGCGACCTATGGCGACGGCGAGCAGGGATTTGATGATGACGGCTCGGTCGAGGCGCTGAAGCGGCTGCGGCCGATGAACCTGTACGGCTGGAGCAAGAACCTGTTCGACATAGCGCTGGCCGAGCGCGCGGCACGCGGCGAGAAACTGCCGCCGCAATGGGCCGGATTGAAATTCTTCAACGTCTTCGGCCCCAACGAATATCACAAGGGCACGATGATGAGCGTGCTGGCGCGGCGCTTCGACGACATCAAGGCCGGGCGCCCGGTGCAATTGTTCAAGTCCCATCGGGAAGGCATTGCGGACGGCGACCAGCGCCGCGACTTCATCTATGTCGACGACGTCGTTCGCGTCACGATGTGGCTGCTGGCGACACCTCATGTCAGCGGGCTCTTCAACGTCGGCACCGGCACCGCGCGCAGCTTTCGCGACCTGATGCTGGCGGCCTATGCTGCGCTCGGCACAAAACCGAACATCCAGTATATCGACATGCCCGAAGCGATTCGCGGCAGCTATCAATACTTCACCCAGAGCGAAGTCGATCGGCTGCTGCGTGCCGGCTATAATGGCGGCTTCACGGCGCTGGAAGACGCGGTCGAGACTTACGTGAAAAATTTTCTCAATCGCACAGATCGTTTTCGCTGACGGGCTACGGATAGACAGATGTTCGATTTTGAAGCCCTGAGCCAGGCGATCCCACATCAGACCGTGCTCTGCGTCGGCGATCTCATGCTCGACGAATTCGTCTATGGCGAGGTGTCGCGCATTTCGCCGGAAGCGCCGGCGCCCGTCATCGCGGTTCAGCGTAGCGAGACCAATGTCGGCGGCGCCGGCAACGTCGCCCGCAACATCGCAGCTCTCGGCGCGCGCTGCATCTTTGCAGGCCTGGTCGGCGAGGACGAGGCGGGCGCGAAGCTGAAGACCGATCTGGCGCGGGAGAGGCTGATCGAGGCCGTGCTGGTCACGGATTCCTCCCGCCCGACGACGCGCAAGGTGCGTTTCGTCTCCGAGCATTTTTCCACCCATATGCTGCGCGCGGATTGGGAGTTGGCCGTGCCGGCCTCCGCCGATGCCGAGCAGCGGCTGATCGACGCGATTCTGCCGCAGCTCGCGCGCGCCGATATCGTGCTGCTGTCCGACTATGCCAAGGGCGTGCTGACGGCGCGCGTCATCCGCAATATCATCGATACCGCGAAAAAGCTCGGCAAGCGCGTGATCGTCGATCCGAAGAGCGCCAATTTCGCGATCTACCGCGGCGCCACGCTCTTGACGCCCAACCGCAAGGAGTTTGCGGAAGCCACCCGCAGCCGCGCCGATACCGACCTGAACATTGCCGCCGCGGCGCAGGACGCGATGGTTCTCGCCGATTGCGAGGCGATGCTGGTGACGCAGAGCGAACACGGCATGACGCTGGTGGCGCGCGGCGGCGAAGCGATCCATGTGCCGGCGTTGTCGGTCAAGGTGCGCGACGTCTCCGGCGCGGGCGACACGGTCGCCGCCGTGCTGGCGCTTTCGCTTGCGGCCGGAGCCGACTGGGAGACGGCGCTGCGGATGGCGAATGCGGCAGCCGCGGTTGCGGTCGGCAAGAAGGGCACTGCGACCGTGACGCCGGCGGAACTGCGGCGGAAAATCCTGCCGCATGCCTCGCTGGCGGCCGAAGAGAAGATCGTGCCTGCTGGCGGCGATCTCGCCGTGCATCTGGCGGAGTGGCGCCGGCAGGGCCTGCGCATCGGCTTCACCAATGGCTGCTTCGACATTTTGCATCCCGGCCACGTCAAGGTGCTGACGGCCGCGCGCGGCGCCTGCGATCGCCTGATCGTCGGGCTCAACAGCGATGCCTCGGTGAAGCGGCTGAAGGGCGAGGGGCGCCCGGTTCAGGACGAGCAGGCGCGCGCCGAGGTGCTGGCGGCGCTGGAGGCGGTCGACCTCGTCGCGATCTTCGAGGAAGACACACCGATCGACCTGATCACGCGGGTGAGGCCGAGCGTTCTGGTCAAGGGTGGCGATTACACCCGCGAGCAGGTCGTCGGCTACGAAATCGTCGAGGCTACCGGCGGCGAGGTCGTGCTCGTCGACATTCTGCCGGGCCACAGCACGACGTCGCTGGTCCGTCGCGCGCGGGGAGGCAAGGCGTGAGCGGGGGCGCGGCATTGTCGCCGATGGCCAGGGCGCTGCCGGTCTGGCGCGATCCGGCCGCCTGGATGAAGACGACCGACATCGTCGCGGTGCTGCTTGCGTTGTCGCTGCCATGGTCGACCTCGCTGGTGGGCATCCTCGGCCTGGTCCTGCTCATCACGGTTGCGCCGACGCTCGAACTGAAGGGTTTTCTGGCCGCGCTGAAGCGTCCGATTTTCGCGACGCCGATCGCTCTGTTCGTTCTGGCGCTGGTCGGAACCCTGTGGTCCGACGCCGCCTGGGGCGCGAGGCTGTATGCCGTGGGGCCGGGTGCGAAGCTCCTGGTGCTCCCGGTTCTGCTCTATCATTTCGAGCGTTCGACGCGCGGAAAGTGGGTGCTTGCGGCGTTCCTGGGCTCCTGCACGCTGTTGATGCTGATGTCCTGGGTGGTCTTTCTGCATCCTGGTTTATCGATGAAGCCAGCGGGGGACGCAGCCCGCGGCATCTTCGTCAAGAACTACATCGCCCAGAGCCAGGAATTCACGCTGTGTGCGGTCGCGCTGGCCTATCCGATCATCATGCTGCTGCGGGCAAAGCGGATCGCGTTGGCACTGCTGCTCACCGCCATCGCATTCGCCTTCTTCGTCAACATGGCTTTCCTGGTGGTGTCGCGCACGGCGCTGGTCACGGTGCCGATCATGTTTGCGGTGTTTGCGCTGCTGCATCTGAGGTGGCGCAGCATCGTCATCATCCTGTGCGTGGCGGCTGCATTCGCCGCCGTGGCCTGGCAGACGTCTCCGGCATTGCGCCGGACCGTGGAGACGTTCACCCGGGACTACCAGCTCTACAAAGAACAGAACATTGCGACATCGATCGGGCTGCGGCTTGAATTCTGGCGGAAATCGCTCAGCTTCTTTGCCGAGGCGCCGTTGATCGGCCACGGCACGGGTGCGACGCGAGGGCTGTTTGAGCGCGTCGCCACGCACGGCTCCAACCAGGCCAGCAGTGAGGTGATCGGCAATCCGCACAACCAGACGCTCAATGTCGCAGTGCAATGGGGCATTGTCGGCGTCGTTGTGCTGTACGCGATGTGGCTCTTGCACCTGCTGCTGTTTCGGGGCGACGGGCTCGCCAACTGGATCGGACTACTGGTGGTCGTGCAGAACATCTTCACCTCGCTGTTCAACTCGCACATCTTCGATTTTCACGAGGGCTGGATGTATGTGCTGGGCGTGGGCGTCGCCGGCGGCATGGCGCTACGCGCCAGATCCGAGGTCAAGGAATCTTCCGGTACAGCCCGGCTATGATCGCTGGCATGCGCGCCGGAGATAAGATATCAGCGGGCGCGGGACGCCCTTCGAACAACCATCGGTTCCGCAGCCGGCCATTGGAATGACGCCTCTTTCGCAACTGACCCGCCGCAACTATCTCATCGCAGCGCATGATGCGCTGGCGACCGCGTTTGCGCTGCTCGCAAGCTTCTATTTGCGGTTCGAGGGAAGCGAGGCCTTCTTTGCCCGCCTGCCGCTATTGCTGCGCATTCTGCCGCTCTTCGTCGTCTTCAGCGTCGTAATCTGTTACGTCTTCAACCTGACGACCACGAAATGGCGTTTCATTTCGCTCCCCGATGCGCTGAACATCCTGCGGGTGGCAAGTGTTCTGACGGTCGCGCTCATCGTGCTGGACTATACCTTCATCTTCGCGGTATCGAACGGCAAGGCGCCGGTGCTGTTCGGCCGTATCACCATCGTCCTCTACTGGTTTCTCCAGGTGTTCGCGCTGAGTGCGCTCCGTTTCGGCTATCGCTATTTCCGCTACTCGCGCGTTCGCCGCCATGCCCGGACCGAGGGGGCCTCGTCGACCCTGCTGATCGGGCGCGCCGCCGATGCGGAGGTGCTGTTGCGCGCGATCGAGAGCGGCGCGGTCAAGCAGCTTTGGCCGGTCGGCGTGCTGTCGCCGTCGGCCGCGGATCGCGGGCAGTCGATCCGCAATGTGCCGGTGCTCGGCGGCATCGACGATGTCGAGGACGTGGTGCGCGATTATGCCGGACGCGGTAAAGCGATTTCGCGGGTCGTCATGACCCCGTCGGCGTTCGAACCCGAGGCACATCCCGAGGCGGTCCTGATGCGGGCCAAGCGGCTCGGCCTGTTCGTCAGCCGCCTGCCGTCGCTTGAAAGTGGCGACGTGCCGAGGCTGACCAATGTCGCCGTCGAAGACCTGCTGCTGCGGCCGAGCGAGAAGATCGATTACGCGCGGCTCGAGATGCTGGTGAAGGGCAAGGCGGTGATCGTCACCGGCGGCGGAGGCTCGATCGGTTCGGAGATTTGCGACCGTGTCGCGACCTTCGGCGCCGCGCGGCTGTTGGTAATCGAGCATTCCGAACCGGCGCTTTACGCGGTGACGGAGGCGCTGACGGCGCGCGCCACCCAGGCGGTGATCGAGGGCCGGATCGCCGATATCCGCGATCGTGACCGGATCATGAACCTGATGCGGGAATTCAAGCCCGATATCGTGTTCCATGCCGCAGCCCTGAAGCACGTGCCGATCCTCGAGCGCGACTGGAGCGAGGGCGTCAAGACCAACATCTTCGGATCGGTCAACGTCGCCGACGCCGCGCTGGCGGCGGGCGCCGAAGCAATGGTGATGATCTCGACCGACAAGGCGATTGAGCCGGTCTCGATGCTCGGCCTGACCAAGCGCTTTGCCGAAATGTATTGCCAGGCGCTCGACCATGACCTGATGACGCAATCGGACGGCAAGCCGCATATGCGGCTGATCTCGGTGCGGTTCGGCAATGTGCTGGCCTCGAACGGATCGGTGGTGCCGAAATTCAAGGCGCAGATCGAGGCCGGCGGTCCGGTCACGGTGACGCACCCGGATATGGTCCGCTACTTCATGACGATCCGCGAAGCCTGCGATCTCGTGCTGACGGCGGCGACCCACGCGCTGACGCCGGCGCGGCCCGATGTCTCCGTCTACGTCCTCAACATGGGACAGCCGGTCAAGATCGTGGAAATGGCCGAGCGGATGATCCGCCTGTCCGGCCTCGAACCCGGAATCGATATCGAGGTAGTGTTCACCGGCGTGCGGCCGGGCGAGCGGCTGAACGAGATCCTGTTTGCGAGCCAGGAGCCGACGATGGAGATCGGGGTCGCCGGCATCATGGCGGCCAAGCCGAACGAGCCGCCGATGCAGACGTTGCGCAAATGGCTCGCGGCGCTCGACGAGGCGATTGCGCGGGATGACCGTTCCACCATCCGCGCCGTGCTCAAGGACGCCGTGCCGGAATTCGGATCGCACGCCGCCTGATCTTTTTCGCATGCTGCCTTATGCCTTTGCCGCCGCCGCGCGAGGCCGAAATCGCAGGGCGTTTCGACTTTGAGACTACCATGGCCGACTATTGCGGCCTGATCCGCGAGCTTGCGCAGAAGTAGCCGGATCAGCCGGGGGACTGCCTGCGTGAGAAGCGGTGCATCAGCAGCGCCGTGGCGATGCCGCCTGCGATGAAAAGCAGGATTGCGATGGCCGTCGACGAGGTCATGACTGAGCCGATTGCCAGCGCAGCCAGCAGGAGGTTGAGCGCGAACACCTCGCTCACCACGCGCCACACCGGAAAGCCGTTGTCGGTGGCGCGCTGATAGAAGTGGCTGCGATGCGCTGCCCAGAACGGTTCGCGCCTTGCCATCCGCTGAAATAGCGTGACGGTGGCATCGGCCAGATAATAGAGCGGCAACAATAGCGCCGCCGTCACGTGCTGATGCCAGGCGAGTTGCAGCAGACACCAGCCGGCCAGCAGGCCGACCGGCAGGCTGCCGACGTCGCCCAGAAAGATCTTCGCCACCGGTCGGTTGAAAGGCGCAAATCCGAGCATCGCCCCGAACAGCGCCGCGGCGGCGACGGTCGCGGGCACCGGAAGTTCGGCGAGCCAGCCGAGCAGAACGAGCGCGCCGGTTACCGGCACGATCTCGGCGACCGTCATCAGGTCCAGCCCGTCCATGAAGTTGACGAGGTTCACGAACCACAGCCCCGCGACGAACAGCAAGCCGCGCTCGAGCCAGAGCGGGCAGACTGGTGCGATCCGCAAGGTTTCGGGCGCGGCGAGGATCACGGCGGCGACGGCGAGCCCCTGCAGCAATAGCCGCGGCACGATCGGGATGGTTCTGACGTCATCGACAAAGCCGACGGCCGCGATGAACAGCGTCGCGCCGAATACCGCGACGGGAATCTTCATCTCCGCCGTGCCGGCCAATGCGATGACCGTGACGCCCGAGATCAGCGTGGCCGCGATCACCGCGATGCCCGCGCCTTGTGGCGTCGGAACCCGATGGGACGAGCGCGCATTTGGCCTTGCCAGCGCTATCCGAACGAGCAGCGGCCGGATCGCCCGTGTCAGGACGCCTGACAACAGCGCCGCCAGCACTGCTGCGGCAAACGACAGCAATAGTTGCGAATGGGCCATTCTACCTGCGCGGAAAGTTGCTCGAAGATTATTTGGGGACCTCGATGGCCGCCGTGCCCTGCGCGGCTTTCTCGGCGCTCAATATCCAGACCAGCCCGCCGATCGCGCCGACGATGAAGGATACCGCCCCGTAGAGCAGGGAGATGTTGACGCCCTCGCTGGCCATCAGGCCGGCATAGCCGAACGCCAGCCCCATGGTGGCCTCGCGGACGCCCCAGCCGGCGATCGATATCGGCAGCATGGTGATCAGCATCACCGGCGGGATGAGCTGGAAGATCTGGCCGAACAGCACGGGGGCTGCGATCGACTGCACCACGCACCAGGCGATCACGACTGCGAGCACGTGCACGAGCAACGACAGCACTGCGACTTTCGGGCCGTGGGCGCGGCCGAACAGCACGCGATTGGCGATCACCGAACAGGCGTGGATGTGATGGGTGCCCCACCAGTGCTTCAGCCACGGCCATTGCAGCCGGCCGAGCAGCAGAAATCCGAGGCCGCCGGCGAGCGCTGCGAAATCGACGAACAGCAGCGCCGACCTGCCGTTGGGATCGGTGATCAGGCGGTAGCTCCAGGGCAGGCTCGCGACGATGACCACCGCGAGTGCGATCAGGCCGATGGCGCGGTCGACGAAGATGGAATAGGTCGCAGCCCGCCAGCCGTGACCGCTGCGAGCCACCAGCCACAGCCTGACCGCATCGCCGCCGATTGAGGACGGCAACGTCTGGTTGAAGAAGGTTCCGATCACGTTGAAGCGCATCGCCTGCCGGATCGGCAGCGGCGCGCCGCACTCCGCGCTGATCTCGCGCCATCGCAGCACGCCGATGAATATCTGCAGGAAGGTCACGGCAATCGCCGCGCCGATCCAGCCCAGGCTGGAAACGTCGATGCGGGCGACGAGGTCGGCAAGATCGACCTTGCGCAGCGAGAAATACAAAAGCGCCGCCGAGACCAGTATCTTCAACGTCGAAAGCAGGATACGGCGCATCTCGCCCGTGCTGGGTTTGAGAAGGGGGGTGCAAAAAACGATGCAATTCGGCGCCTTGGTATGGTTTTCGGGCCGATCTGGCAATAGCGGGGACGCTAGGTGTTGCGGCGACCTCGGCAACGCGGGTAAAGAGGGCCGGACAGACATTTCAGCCTTTGAGCGGTACCGAGGACGGGCTTGCCGATTTGTCGCCTGGTATTGTGACTACTAAAGGATTTGAGAGGCCGATGAACCGACGAATTATCCCCCTGATCATGTGCGGCGGCGCGGGAACGCGGCTGTGGCCGGCCTCGCGCGAGGTTCACCCCAAGCAGTTCCTGTCCCTGTTCGGGGCGCGTTCGACGTTCCAGGACACGCTGTTGCGGGTTTCCGATGCTGGTCTGTTCGAACGGCCCGTCATCATCACCAACAACGCCTATCGCTTCATGGTGCTCGAGCAACTGGCGGAGATCGGGCTCGAGGCCGACGTGCTGCTCGAGCCGATGCGGCGCGATTCCGGTCCCGCGATCGCGGCCGGCGCCGCGTTTGCCGAAACGCGCGACAAGGATGCGATCGTGCTGGCGCTCGCCGCCGATCACGTGGTTTCCGACACGCCTGCGTTCCTCGCCGCCTGCCGCGAGGGGCTGGCTGCGGCGGAAGCCGGGCACATCGTGACGTTTGGCGTGCAGCCCGAACGCGCCGCCACCGAATATGGCTACATCAATCCCGGCGAGGTTATTTCGGGCAAGGTCCGCGCGGTCGCGAAGTTTGTCGAGAAGCCGGATCCGGCAACGGCTGCGGGTTATGTCGAGGCCGGCTATCTCTGGAACAGCGGCAACTTCATGTTCCGCGCCGCCGTGTTGTCGGATGAATATCGCAAGGTCGATGCGGATAGCGTCCAGGCCGTGACCGATGCGGTGGCCAAGGCGGGCGCCGACCTCGGTTTCGTCAAGCTCGACGAGGCGGCGTTCGGATCGGCGAAGTCGATCTCGATCGATTATGCTGTGATGGAAAAGACCGCGCGCGCCGCCGTCGTGCCGGTCGCGTGCGGCTGGTCCGATGTCGGCTCCTGGCATGCGGTGTGGGAATTGTCCGGCAAGGATGGCGAGGGCAACGCGGCGCGCGGAACCGCGGTGTTCGAGAATTCCCGCAATTGCAACGTATCGACCGACCGCGCGCTGGTCGCGCTCGAAGGCGTCGACGACCTCGTGGTGGTCGCCACCCAGGACGCCGTGCTGGTCTCCAGGCAGGAGGACGCCAACGGGCTGAAGCGGCTGGTCGCGAAGCTGAAGACGGTCGCCCCGCAGGTGACGGAAGATCACATCAGGGTGCACCGGCCCTGGGGGTCCTATCAGTCGGTCGACAATGGCGACCGTCATCAGGTCAAGCGCATCATCGTCAAGCCGGGCGGGCGGCTGTCGCTGCAGAAGCACCATCACCGCGCCGAGCACTGGATCGTGGTGCGGGGAACGGCGCAGGTCACCGTCAACGAGCTGGTCAAGACCGTGCACGAGAACGAATCGATCTATATCCCGATCGGCGCGGTGCACCGGCTGGAGAATCCCGGCAAGATCCAGCTCGAACTGATCGAGGTCCAGACCGGCAGCTATTTCGGCGAGGATGACATCATCCGCATCGAGGACGACTACAAGCGCAGTTGAGCGAACCGTGGTTTTACCGCCCCCGGCGGCTGTAATTCTTTGAATCAAAACGTGTCCGGAAACGGTCAATGACGTTCGCCACATCTGTGACGGCGTGCTAGAGAACCACCGGGGACGTTACCGGCGCAGAGTCTGCTTGGGGTCGACAAATCATGAGTTTCAAAGTGTCCGCATCTGACGCGAAGAGCGATGCACCACGCGGCTTGCGCGTCGGGGTGGTCGGCGCGGGCGTGATGGGCAGCAACCATGCCCGCGTGCTGGCCGGTCTGCCTGGGGTGACGCTGGTCGGCATCGTCGATCCGTTGCCGGAACACCGCGCGCGCGCCACCGCGCTCGCCGGCTGCCGCGCGTTCGCTACCCTCGAAGAGATCTTCGACGAAGGCGTCGACGCCATCACGATCGCGGCGCCGACCCATCTCCATCACGAGATTGCGCTGGCCTGCATCGCGCGCAACATCCACCTCCTGGTCGAGAAGCCGGTCGCCTCGACGGTGGAGGAGGGGCAGGACATCGTCAACGCCGCGCGCAGCGCCGGCGTGACGCTGATGGTCGGCCATGTCGAGCGCTTCAATCCGGCGGTCGCCGCGATCAAGCAGGCGATCTCGGGCGAGGATATTCTTTCGATCGGCATCACCCGCGTCGGGCCTTTCCCGCCGCGGATGTCCAATGTCGGCGTCGTGATCGATCTGGCCGTGCACGATATCGACCTGATCCGCTGGTTCACCGAGTCCGACATCGTCGAGGTGCAGCCGCAGCTTTCCAGCGCGGTCGCCGAGCGCGAAGATATCGCGCTCTTGCAGTTCCGGACCGCCTCGGGCGTACTTGCCCACATCAACACCAACTGGCTGACGCCGTTCAAGGCGCGCAGCGTCACGGTCGCGACGCGCGGCAAATATGTGATGGGCGATCTCCTGACGCGGCAGGTGACCGAGTGCTTCGGCTTCAAGCCCGACGGCAGCTATTCGATGCGGCATCTGCCGGTCGGCCATGACGAACCGCTGCGTGCCGAACTGATCGCCTTCCTCGATGCCGTTCGGACCGGCAATGTGCCGGCGGTTTCCGGCGACGAGGGTGTCGCCAGTCTCGAAATCGCGATCCGCTGTCTCGAGCAGCCCGCCAAGCCCGCGGCGTCGGCCGCGCGCAAGGGCCCGCGCCGCATCGCCGGCTGAACTCTCTCAAAGTCCGATCCCAGCAAGGCCACATGAACCAGCACATGCGTCCAGAACCCGTTCCCTTCTATGACCTCGCCTCGCAGCGCCGGCGGCTCGGCACATCGATTGATGAGGCGATCTCGCGTGTGACGAGCCATTGCCTCTTCATCAATGGTCCGGAAGTTGCCGTCCTGGAGAAGGCCTTGGCGGATTTCTGCGGCGCCAAGCATGTCGTGAGCTGCGCGAGCGGCACCGACGCGCTTCTGATGGTTTTGATGGCCAGGGAAGTCGGCCCGGGAGACGCCGTCCTGTGTCCATCGTTCACGTTCTGCGCAACCGGCGAAGCCGTGGCGCTGACCGGCGCGACGCCGGTATTCGTCGATGTCGACGCAGCAACCTACAACATGGATGCCGGTTCGCTCCGGCGTGGCATCGCGACGGCGAGGCAGCGCGGCTTGAAGCCCCGAGCCGTGATCCCCGTCGACCTGTTCGGCCAAAGCGCCGACCACGATGCGATCGCCGAGGTCGCGCAGGCCGAGGGCCTGTTCGTGCTCGATGACGCCGCGCAGGGTTTTGGCGCGAGCTACAAGGGCCGCCGGATCGGCGCTTTGGGACTTGCGACCGCGACCAGCTTCTTCCCGACAAAACCGCTCGGCTGTTTCGGCGATGGCGGCGCCATCTTTACCGATGATGACAAACTTGCCGAGACGCTGCGCAGCATCCGCGTTCACGGCCAGGGCTCAGACAAGTACGACAATGTGCGCCTTGGCTTGACCGGACGTCTCGATACCATGCAGGCGGCGGTCCTGATCGAGAAGTTGAAGATTTTCGAGGACGAGATCGCGGCGCGCAACCGCTTCGCGGAGCGCTATTCGCGCGGTCTCGGCAACCTCGTGACGGTGCCGCGGTTGGCTGCCGGATGCACCTCGATTTGGGCGCAGTACACCATCCGCCTGCCCAGGGGGACCGATCGCGATGGTTTCGCGGCAGCGCTGAAGGCGCAGGGCATTCCGACGATGGTCTACTACACGAAATCGATGCATCAGCAGACCGCGTACAAGAATTTCCCGGTGGCGGATGGCGGGCTGCCGGTGAGCGAAAAGCTCTCGGAAGATGTCGTCAGCCTGCCTATTCACGCCTATCTCGACGAGGCGACGCAGGATCGCGTCATCGAGGCGGTGCGCGGCGTGCTCTCTTCCTGATTTCACGGTTTGGCGAATATGCGCTAGAAGCGGCGCATGCTCGGACGCATCTTCACTGTCGGCGGTTACACGCTGCTCTCGCGGCTGACCGGATTTGCGCGCGATATCATGCTCGCCGCCATTCTGGGCGCCGGGCCCGTCGCGGATGCGTTTTTCGTGGCGCTGCGGCTGCCCAATCATTTTCGCGCGATCTTCGCCGAGGGCGCCTTCAACGCCGCCTTCGTGCCGGCCTATGCGCAACTGAACGGCAAGGGCGAAGCGTCGGCAAAACTGTTCGCCAACCGCATCTTCACACTGCTGTTTGCCGCCCAGGTGATTCTGCTCGTCGCGGCCTGGGTGTTCATGCCGGAGGTGATCGCCATCCTCGCGCCGGGGTTCAAGGATGACCCGGCGCGCGGCGAACTCGCGATTTCGCTGACGCGGATCACGTTTCCGTATTTGCTGCTGATCACGCTGGTAACGCTCTACGGCGGCATGCTCAACGTGATGCATCGCTTCGCAAGTGCTGCCGCCGCGCCGATCTTTCTCAATTTATCGATGATGGCGACGCTGGCGCTCGCCGCGTTCTTTCCGGGCGCGGGCTACGCCGCCGCGTGGGGCGTATTGATCGCCGGCATCCTCGAATTCCTGCTGCTGGCAGGCGATGCGGCAAGGACCGGCATCCTGCCCAAATTCGCGGTGTTCAAGCTCGACGAAGACGTTCGCGCGTTCTTTCGGGCGCTCGGGCCTGCGACCATCGGCTCGATGGGAACCCAGATCGCGTTGTTCGCCGATACCATCATCGCGACCTTTCTGCCGGCGGGCGCGCTTTCGGCGCTGTATTATGCCGACCGTCTCAACCAGTTGCCGATCGGCGTGATCGGGATCGCGATCGGCACCGTGCTGTTGCCGGAAATGTCGCGGCGCCTCACCGCGAATGATGTCACCGGCGCATCCGCCGCGCAGCGGCGCGCGTTCGAATTCTCGCTGCTGTTTTCGGTGCCGTTCGTCGCCGCCTTCCTCACCGTGCCTGACGTCATCATGCGCGCGATGTTTGCGCGCGGCGCGTTCTCGAAGGCGGATGCGGCGGCCGCGGGCGCCACGCTGGCCGCTTATGCGATCGGACTGATTCCGTTCGTGACCATCCGCAGCGCGGTGGCAACCTTCTATGCGCGTCACGATACCGCAACGCCGGTCAAGGCGGCGCTGACCGGCGTTGTCGTCAACGTGGCGCTGAAGGTCGCGTTGATGGGCGCGCTGGCGCAGATCGGCCTGGCGCTCGCCACCGCCATCGGGGCCTGGGTCAATCTTTTGCTGGTGCTCTTCTTCGCGGTGCGGGCAGGTTACCTCGAGTTCGACCGCGCCTGGATGACATCGCTCGCCAAGTTCGCGGCGGCCGGTGTGCTGCTCGCCGCCGCGCTTTGGGCCACGGCGCGATTCGCCAGCTTCTATTTCGCGCAAATGCACACGTTCCGGGACGAGACCGCGTTGTTGCTGCTGATTGTGGCTGGTGCCTTCGTGTATGGGGTCTTGATCTTGCTGCTGTTTGGCAGGGGATGGATATTCTCGCTGGTGCGCGATCGAACATCCGTCCGTAACCAATTGTAAATTAAAATAAATTCGTAAAGCGCGCGTTGTGGGTGTATTCGTGTCGGCCTGAACTACACCACCAGCGTCCGGTGATCGCGAAGTATTGATGTCGGCGTTATCTTTTCTCCGTAAAAATTAAAGCCCTGGCATCGCCCGCGGCTTTTTTGTTGTGCAAGCGCGAAAAGGATTGCGCTGCGTGGCGATCCCGTCGCACCCGCGCTGTGTCTAGTCGGGCGAAGGCGGTTTGCGCTGACGCGCGAACCACTGCAATATGGAACACTTCTAGAGCATGACCCGGAAAAGTGGGTACCGGTTTTCCGAAAGGGCCATGCTCAAACAAAAAGATGGGGCGGATGACGGCTCGAAGAGGCGTCATCGTGCTCCAGGATAGTTGGAGATACGATGGCAGCTCCCATCAAGTTCGGCGTCGGTCAAAGCGTGCTTCGCAAGGAAGACGACGCGCTCATTCGCGGCAAGGGCCGCTATACCGACGACCATTCGCCACAGGCTGCGATGCACGCGCTGATGCTGCGCTCGCCGCATGCGCACGCGAAATTCACCCTCAACGTCACCAAGGCCCGCGGGATGCCGGGCGTGTCGTTGATTCTGACCGCGGCCGAGGTCGGCGATCTCGGCGATCTGCCGTGCCTGTTCAACCTGGAAACCGATCCGTTCACCGGCCCGCCATACCCGATCCTTGCCAAGGACGAGGTGCGCCATGTCGGCGACGCCGTCGCCTTCGTGGTCGCCGATACCATCGACCAGGCGCGCGACGCGATCGAGGCGATCGACGTCAAATGGACGCCACTGCCGGCGGTTGTCGGCGTCGTCAACGCCGTCAAGCAGGGCGCGCCGCAGGTCTGGCCCGACAAGCCCGGCAATGTGCTGTTCGACGTGTCGATCGGTGACAAGAAGGCGGCTGAGGCCGCCTTTGCCAAGGCGCATGCGATTGCCGAGATATCGATCGTCAACCCGCGCGTCATCACCAACTTCATGGAAACGCGCGCAGCGGTCGCCGAATACGATGCCAAGCGCGATCACCTGACGCTGACCATCGGTAGCCAGGGCAGCCATCGCCTGCGCGAAATCCTGTGCGGCATGGTGCTGAAGATGCCGATGGAAAAGATGCGGGTGATCTGTCCCGACGTCGGCGGTGGCTTCGGCACCAAGCTGTTTCCCTATCGCGAATACGCCCTGATTTCAGTTGCCGCGCGAAAACTGCGCAAGACCATCAAATGGACCGCCGATCGCTCCGATCATTTCATGGGCGACGCGCAGGGCCGCGACAACGTCACGACCGCGAAGATGGCGTTGGCCGAGGACGGCAAGTTCTTAGGCATGGACGTCGATCTGATGGGCGACATGGGCGCCTATCTCTCGACCTTCGGGCCCTACATTCCGCATGGCGGCGCCGGCATGCTGCCCGGGCTCTATGACATCCAGGCGTTCCACTGCCGCGTCCGCACCGTGTTCACCAATACCGTGCCGGTCGATGCCTATCGTGGCGCCGGGCGCCCCGAAGCGGCCTATGTGATCGAACGTCTGGTCGATGCGGCCGCGCGAAAGCTCGGGATGACGCCGGATGCGATCCGGCGCAAGAACTTCATTCCGCCGAAGGCGATGCCCTACAAGACCGCGACCGGAAAGGTCTACGATTCCGGCGACTTCACCGCGCATATGAAGCGCGCGATGGAAGTCGCGAACTGGAAGGAGTTTCCCAAGCGTGCCAAGGCGGCGAAGAAGCAAGGTCTCGTGCGCGGCATCGGCATGTCCTGCTATGTCGAGATCTGCGGCACGATGGGTGAGGAGACCGCTAACGTCGCGCTCGATCCCAACGGCGACATCAACATCCTGATCGGCACGCAGTCGAGCGGGCAGGGCCACCAGACCGCCTATGCGCAGCTCGTTGCCGAGCAGTTCGGCGTGCCGCCGGAGCGTGTTCATGTCTTGCAGGGCGACACCGACAAGATCGCCACCGGGCTCGGCACCGGCGGCTCGGCGTCGATCCCGACCGGCGGCGTCAGCGTCGAGCGCGCCACCCGTGATCTCGGCGGCAAGCTGAAGGAGATCGCGGCCGAAGCGCTGGAAACCAGCGCAGGCGACCTCGAGATCAGCAATGGCGTGGTGCGCATCGCCGGCACCGATCGCTCGATCAGCTTTGCTGACCTCGCGAAACGCCCGGGCGTCGATCCCTCGAAACTGAATGCGAGCGCAACCTTCGCGCAGGCCGACGGCACCTACCCGAACGGCACGCATCTCGCCGAAGTCGAGATCGATCCCGCCACCGGCATCATCAAGATCGTCAACTATGTCATCGTCGACGATTTCGGTGTGACCCTCAATCCATTGCTGCTCGCCGGTCAGGTGCATGGCGGGGCGATGCAGGGCATCGGTCAGGCCTTGATGGAGCAGGCGGTCTATAGCGCAACCGACGGCCAACTCGTTACCGGCACCTTCATGGATTATGCGGTGCCGCGGGCTTCCGACGGTCCATCATTCCACTTCGAGACGCACAATGTGCCGTGCACGACCAATCCGCTCGGCGTCAAGGGGGCGGGCGAGGCGGGTGCGATCGGCTCCTGTCCCGCGGTAGTCAACGCGATCATCGAGGGCCTGTGGCGTGAGTACCAGATCGATCACGTCGACATGCCGGCCACCGCCGAACGGGTCTGGATCGCGATCCGCGAGGCACAGAAGCGGCATAATCTCTGATATTTTGCCGCATGCGGAATGATGCGTCGCATGCGGTGTTTACAAACAGCCGGTCCGCACCACCTTTGGGGCCGGTACAAACCCGAATTGAAGGGGGATTTAGCCAATGAAGCGGATCGTCGTCGTCGCAGCTTTGCTTGCATTCAGTGCTGGTGCGGTCGTTGCACAGCAGGATCAGGTCAAGCGGACCCAGGCCATGATGAAGGACAATGGCAAGAACGCCGGCGCGTTGTCGGCGATGGTCAAGGGCGACAAGCCCTACGACCAGTCGACTGTCAATGCCGCGCTGGCCCAGTTCGAAGACACCGCCAAGAACCTTCCGACGCTGTTCCCCGAGAGCATGAAAGGTCTTAGGCTGGAGGGTGATTACGATCCCTCGCCGAAAATCTGGGAAGACAAGGCCGGCTTCGAATCCCAAATCAAGAGCTTCGCCAAGGTCGTCGCCGATGCCCAAGGCAAGATCAAGAGTCTCGACACGCTAAAGGCGGAACTGCCCGTCATCGGCAAGCAGTGCGGTGGCTGCCACGAGACATTCCGGATCAAGAAGGGCTGATCGCATTCCAATTTCGAGCATGATCTCCGCGCAAAACGCGTTCCGCGTTTGTCGCGAGGGAAAACCGCTACACATTTTCCGGATCATGCTCTGGCCTCAAAAAAGGGCGGAGGCCGCGAAGCGTCCGCCCTCTTTGTGTTAGTCTTTCCTGTTTTGTTTACTCGTGTTCGAACTTACCTGCTTCGTCACCAAATTTACCTGGTGACTTGATTTATTTGGTTACCTGGCCGCGGATTTCGCCGCCCGGATTGGCCGCGGTGTGAATGTTGATGTAGTACTTGCCGGCCACCAGATCTGCGGCCTGCGCATCGGTCAACGTCGCGCTGCCCTCGACCGGGCTCGACGTCGCATTGGGGATGGCGACCGCGACGCCGGCATTCTTGCCGGCTTCGGCAGGACCATGGAAATGCGCGGCGGTGGCAGGGCCGGACAGGCCGGAATAGTTCAGCTTCCAGCTCAGCTTCTTGCTGGCGGCATCGTAGTCGATGTCGGCGGTACCCTTGGCGGCGCTGGTGTTGGGCGGCACCTGGGCCTTGCCGTCGAGCGTCGCCTTCATCTTGTCGGCCAGAGCGGGCCCGGCAAACGCAATCGCTGCGCCCAGCGCAAGGGTTACAAGCATAGTCTTGTTCGGCATGGTGTTTCTCCCTGTTGACATCAAGCGGCCGTGTCAGCCTCAAAACAACGACTTCACGAATTTATTCCCGAAACGCCGACAAAGCCCCGAAATTTCATGGAAGCCGCTGGCGCAAAGTGCGTTCATACTGGTTGTTGAAGTGCGACCTGGACTCTTGTTTTGACGCGTTTTCTGCGCAGATAAGTCTACGCAATCTGCGTAAACTTGATTGCTATGCGAACCGGTACCCACTTCGTTCGAAGACGCTCTAGTGACGGATCGGTGAATGCTGCGACGAATTCTCCTTGGTTTGATTTTGGCTGGCGCCGTCGGCGCCGGTATCTTCTGGTGGCTGACGGTCCCGGCGGTCGTTGCCCCGGCCTCGCTGGCTCCCCGCACGCCGAACCTTGCCAACGGCGTCACAACGTTCAATGCCGGCGGCTGTTCCTCCTGCCATGCCGTTCCGAACCAGCCCGACCGGCTGAAGCTGGGCGGCGGCCTTGCGATGCCGTCGCCGTTCGGGACGTTCTACGTGCCCAACATCTCGCCCGATCCCGCGTACGGTATCGGCCGGTGGAGCGAAGCAGATTTCGTGACGGCGGTGCTCAAGGGGACGTCGCCGGACGGCGTGCATTATTTCCCGGCCTTTCCGTATGCGTCCTACCAGCATGCGACGGTCGACGACGTTCGCGACCTCTTTGCCTATCTGAAGACGCTTGCGCCGGTTGCCGGCAAGCCGCGCGATCACGAGTTGCCGTTTCCATTCAATATCCGCCGCAATATCGGCGTCTGGAAATGGCTGTTCATGGACGGCAAGCCTTACACGGCGGACGCCTCACATTCGGCGTCATGGAATCGCGGCGCTTATCTCGTCAATGGTGTCGGCCATTGCGCCGAGTGCCACAGCCCGCGCAACTTCCTCGGCGGTATCGTCGGAGCGCAGCGATTCGCAGGCGGTCCCAATCCGGAAGGCGAGGGCTGGGTGCCCAACATCACCCAGAAGAGATTGGACGAGTGGAGTGCAAAGGACATCGCCTACTTCCTCGAGACCGGGCAAACGCCTGATGGCGACACCGCCGGAGGATCGATGGCGCGCGTCATCAGGAACACGTCGCAATTGCCGCCGGAGGATCGCGCTGCGATCGCGGAATATGTGAAGTCGCTGGCGCCGGTCGAGGGACCGCCGCGGCCGAAGAAGACAAAGAACGCCGAGAAGTCATGATCGGCGCGTTGCCGCCTAGGGCGATATGGCCGCGGGGAGCGGCATTTGCCTCTCTGGCGGCGCAGGGGGCGCCGGAGGCACAATCGCCAGCGGCTTGCGCGGAACAGACGTGGCGATCTTGGCCCGCCTCGAGTCCGCGGGCGGCTTGGGTGGAACGAGAGCGGCGAACGGGCGATCGAAATCGCCGACGCGATACAGAACGATGCCGCGGTCGAAACTGGCGGTTGCGAAGCGCGGGTAATATTGAATCGCCAGATTGTATGAGACGAACCCTGGGACAGGTTCGAAACGGCCAATGGCCGCGGCGTTTGCCTCTTTCGCTTCGGGCGCAACCGCCGATGCCACGACGGCGCCGACGGTCGAAGCGTCCCCCTCGCGCGGGGCGCGCGGTTCGTTCGAAGCGGTGATGTCGGGCTGCAGCGCTGCGACGACTTGCGCCTCGCCGGCGATGCTGCCCGTCGCGATTTCCGCCGCGCCAGGTTTTGAAAACATTCCGAACAGGACGTAGCCGCCGACCAGCACCGCCGAAATGACCGTTGCCGCCATCGTGTTGGAAGCGACCTTGCCGATAACCTCATAAGTACGCACAGCCTGCGCCTGCGTGGCCTGCGGCTGCAGCGCAATGGCGAGCAGTTGATCGTAGGTCGCGCGCTGCTCGGCATCGGTCAGGATGTCATAGGCGCGCACCAGCTCCCGGAACCGCAGCGCGGCATCTGGATTGTCGGGATTGATATCGGGATGGGTGGCCTTCGCGGCCTTGCGGAACGCCGTCCGCAATCCCTCGGCGTCATCGCTCGGAAGCGCCCCGAGCAAATCGTATAGCGTCCCCATGGTGGTACTCGCGACTGTTTCCCCCTCGGAATGTCCCCCGCCGCGGAGCTTCCGATTGACGACGCACTAGGTAATAAAAAATATCAAGGCGGTAGAATGATCCTCTTATGGCAAAAGCGTGCCATGGTTAACGCCGTTAACCATCCATTGCCGTAGAGGTTGCTCCATCGAGCGTATCAGCGCGGACGCGGAGGCCTGCAAGGCGCGGCCTAACTCACGAGCCTCGCCATGCCAAGATCGTCGGCGACCTGATCCAGGCCGCGCATCAGCGCGGGGCCGACCGGAATTCCAAGGCTGGTCCGCCTGACAGGACGGGCCACTCCCAAAGGTCGCGGGCGAGGCCGCCCCGGGCGACGTCGACGGCAGACAGGCGGGCCGGCGCTAACCCGTGCCGAACGCCTTGAAGGTGATGATGGTGTGGGTGTCCTGGATGCCCGGAATCACTTGCACCTTCTCGTTGACGAAATGGCCGATGTCGGTGTCGTTATCGACGTAGAATTTGACCAGCAGATCGTAATCGCCGGCGGTGGAATAGATCTCCGAGGCGATCTCGGCCTCCGCGAGCGCATTGGCGACGGCGTAGGACTGGCCGAGCTTGCATTTGAACTGGACGAAGAAGGGAACCATCGCTGTCGTCTCCGAATAAGTTGCTCACAATAGGCCAAAAACCATGGGCCGTGGCAAGCCAGCTTGCCGCCAATGGCAGAGCGCGTTAGGACAAGCGCGCTAGGACAAGACATGGCCCTGAACCCGGCATTTTCACGAGACTTTTGATGACGACGCCGATCGCGCTGACCATTGCCGGCTCGGATTCCTCAGGGGGAGCCGGCATCCAGGCCGACCTGAAGACGTTTGCCGCGCTCGGCGTCTACGGCGCCTCCGTGATCACGGCGCTGACCGCGCAGAACACGTCAGGCGTCAGCGGCATCCATCAGGTGCCGGCGGAGTTCGTCACCGCGCAGATCGACGCAGTGTTTTCCGATCTCGACGTCGGCGCGGTCAAGATCGGCATGGTGGCACAGCCGTCGGTGATCGATGCCATCGTCGCCGGGCTTAATCGCTGGTCGCCGAAGCACGTCGTGCTTGATCCCGTGATGGTCGCGACCTCGGGCGACCGGCTGCTCGCGGCCGAAGCCGTCGACGCGCTGCGGACCAAACTCGTTCCGTTGGCGTCGGTGATCACGCCCAATCTGCCGGAAGCCGCAGCGCTGCTCGATGAAGGCGTGGCGGCGGACGAAGCCGCCGTCGAGCAACAAGGCAGGCGATTGCTGGCGCTGGGATGCAAGGCGGTGCTGATCAAGGGCGGCCACGGAGAGGGCGCCGAGAGCATCGACTATCTGATCGATTCCACTGGTGTCACCGCACTCGCCGCGCCGCGCATCGCGACGAAGAATACCCACGGCACCGGCTGCTCGCTCTCCTCGGCGATCGCCGCGGGGCTCGCGAAGGGCGAGGGCATGGAGACCGCCGTGCGCAACGCCAAGGCCTGGATCAGCGCCGCGATCGCTGCCGCAGACCGCTTCAGCGTCGGGCATGGCCACGGCCCGATCCATCATTTTCACAGGGTTTATTGACCTATCTTTCGTCGTCCCTGCGAAAAGCAGGGACCCATAACCACCTGCGTTGGCTGTTGCGCGAGGTGTCGGCCCGATTGCCCAATTGATGAGCCGCGGCGTATGGGTCCCTTCGCCCGTGCGCAATTGCGCACCAGGCAGGGACGACAGTGAGATGCTTTCTCTTTCATGTCGCTTGTCTGTCGCATCGCGCTGCTATGCGCAGGCACAGGGGCGCGGCATTGATTCTCGTGAGGCTATCAGTCGCGTGAACAGTCATCGCCCTGTCACAAAAATCTGTCAGGTGAGCGGGTATGGGCAGTGACTCCTTGAGTGAAGAGAGCCCCGAACGGCGCTTTCGTACCTTGTTTATCTCCGACGTCCATCTCGGAGCCCGCGGCTCGCAGGCCGATCGATTGCTGGACTTCCTCAAAAGTCACGACGCCGACACCATCTACCTCGTCGGCGATATCGTCGATGGCTGGGCGCTGAAGTCGAGCTGGTACTGGCCGCAATCGCACAACGACTTCGTGCAGAAGATGCTGCGCAAGGCGCGCAAGGGCGCCAAGGTCATCTACGTGCCGGGCAATCACGACGAGTTCCTGCGCAACTATTACGGCACGCATTTCGGCGGCATCGACGTGGTGGAAAACACCATTCACGAAGGCGTCGACGGCAAGCGCTACCTGATCATCCACGGCGACATCTTCGATCTCGTGGTGCAGAACGCGCGCTGGCTCGCCCATCTCGGCGACAAGGCCTATGACTTCGCCATCCAGATGAACCGGCTGGTCAACTTCTTCCGGCGCATGTTCGGCGTGCCCTATTGGTCGCTGTCGCAATGGGCCAAGCTGAAGGTCAAGAACGCCGTGAACTATATCGGCGCGTTCGAAAAGACGCTGGCCGGCGAAGCGCGGCGTCACGGTGCCGACGGCGTGATCTGCGGCCATATCCACTACGCCACGATCCGCGACGAGCACGGCATCCGCTACATGAACTGCGGCGACTGGGTGGAGAGCTGCACCGCGCTCGCCGAGCACGAGGATGGCCGGTTCGAGATCATCACCTGGACCGATCCGGTGCGAAGGACGGTACCGGTTCCCCGCGTTGCGGCGCGCGCCGCATGACGCATATCCTGGTCGCGACCGATGCGTGGCATCCCCAGGTCAACGGGGTGGTGCGGACGTTGACCGCGACCGCCGAAGCGGCCAAGGGAATTGGCGTCGAGGTGAGTTTCCTGACGCCACAGTCGTTTCGTACCTTCGCGATGCCGAGCTATCCAGATCTGCGGCTGGCGCTGCCGTATCCGGCAAAAATCGCGCGACTGATCGAAGCGGCAAAGCCCGACAGCATTCATATCGCGACCGAAGGCCCGATCGGGCTGTTGGTCCGGCGCTATTGCCGCAAGCATGGCGTGCCGTTCACCACGAGCTTTCACACCCGTTTTCCGGAATATGTATCGGCGCGCTCGCCGATCCCGGAATCCTGGGTATGGCGGGCGATGCGCTGGTTCCACCGGCCGAGCCAGGCGGTGATGTCCGCAACACCGGCGCTGGCGGCCGAATTGCGCATGCGCGGTTTTCGCAACGTGGTGCTGTGGTCGCGCGGCGTCGATACTTCGCTGTTTCATCCGCGCAGCGTTGATCTCTGCCTGCCGATGCCGGTTTATCTCAGCGTCGGCCGCCTCGCGGTTGAAAAAAACCTCGAAGCCTTCCTCGACCTCGATCTGCCCGGCACCAAGCTCGTCGTTGGCGATGGACCGGCCCGAGCGGCGCTGGAGCGGAAATATCCGGAGGCCGTGTTCCTCGGCGCAAGGCACGGCGAGGAGCTGGCCGAAATCTACGCGGCGTCGGACATTTTCGTATTTCCCAGCAAGACCGACACGTTTGGGCTGGTGTTGCTCGAGGCGCTGGCCAGCGGCCTGCCGGTGGCCGCTTTTCCGGTCACCGGTCCGCGCGACGTGATCGGCTCGGCGCCGGTCGGCGTCCTGCACGAGGATCTGCGCGCGGCCTGCCTGGAGGCGCTGCAGGTTTCGCGGGAAGATTGCGTCGAATTCGCCGCCGCCCACACCTGGCAGGCCTCCGCGCGGGTTTTTGTCGAGCATGCCCTGAGCATTCGCCCGGTCCAGCCGGAGGGCGAGACCGTTGAATTCGTAGCGGAAGACCCCCATTTCGCCGCCTGACTTCACCTGAATGCGTCTTGCCCGCTGGTCGGCTGGCGCGATACAAAGAGGGCATGACCGAACCAGTCTCCCTTGCAGCGGTCGGCGCCGCGGATATCGATGCGGCGGCGCGGGTAGTTGCGCCCTTTGCGGTGCGGACGCCGCTGTTGTCGTTTCCTGTTCTCAATGAACGCGTCGGGACCAAGGTCTTCCTGAAGCCCGAAATGCTGCAGCGGACCGGATCGTTCAAGTTCCGCGGCGCCTTCAACAAGCTGGCCTCGATCCCGCAGGACAGGCGCGGCGGCGGGGTGGTCGCGTTCTCCTCCGGCAACCACGCCCAGGGCGTGGCGGCGGCGGCGCAGATCTTCGGCATGCAGGCCACCATCGTGATGCCTGTGGACTCTCCCGTCACCAAGCGCGAGCGCACCAAGGGCTACGGCGCCGAAGTGGTGCTCTACGACCGTGACAAGGAAGACCGCGAAGCCATCGCGAATGGCATTGCCAGCAAGCGCGGCGCGACGCTGGTACGCCCCTATGACGATCCCTTCGTGATCGCCGGACAGGGCACCGCGGGCCGCGAGATCGCCGAGGACATGGCCGCGCTCGGGCTCAGCCCCGATATCGTGGTGGCGCCGGCCTCCGGCGGCGGGCTGATCGCCGGCGTTGCGACGGCGGTGAAGGCAAAGTTTCCGCAGGCGCAGGTGATCGTCGCCGAGCCCAAGGACTATGACGATCATGGCCTGTCGCTGCGCGCAGGCCATCGCGAGGCCCATCACGCCGCCGGCCGCACCATCTGCGATGCGCTGATGGCAGCGATGCCGGGCGAACTCACCTTCTCGATCAACAGCAAGCTGCTGGCCAATGGCGTGACCGCATCCGACGAGGAAGTCGGCGCGGCGGTTGCTTATGCCTATCGGGAATTGAAGCTGGTGGTCGAGCCGGGCGGCGCCGTCGGTCTCGCCGCACTGTTGGCCGGCCGCATCGACGCCAGGGGCAAGAACGTCGTCATCGTGCTCTCGGGCGGCAATGTCGATGCGGACCTGTTTGCCAAGCTGGTTGCCTGATCATCCCTTCTCAAACGGAGCCGGGCAGAGCGTGTGCTCTGCCCGGCTTTGCATTGGACGAAGCTCTTTAGTGAAAGTTAGCGCCTGAAGCCGCCGCCGCGTCCGCCGAACGAGCCGCCGCCGAACGAACTGCGGGCGAATGAATTGCGGGACGGGCTTGCGGCGAAGCGCTGGCTGAAGCCTCCGCCCACACCGCTGTTGAAACGGCGCGGCGCGGTGTTGACCATGGGCCTGTTGGTAACCCGCATCGGATGGCTGTTGATCTTGCCGGGCATGGTCGTGACCCTGCCGGTGTTGCCACTGTTTTTGCCGGCATTGACGGGGGTGTTGATCTTGCCAGGCAAGGTCGTGACCTTGCCCACTTTGCCGTTGTTGCCAATGTTGGCCGGGTTGATCCCACCCTTGGCGGGCAGCGTAACGATCTTCGACGGCGACGGCATATGAGCCTGGGCGCCAAGATTGCCCTTAAGATTGCCCTTGGAGATGCCCAGCGTCGGCGTATTGCCGAAGTTCGCCGGCTCGAACGACGGCGACTGCTTCGCCAGATGCGTGAACTGCATCAGATGCACCGCCTTCGGCGCACCCTGCAGCTTCAAGGCAGACTTGGCGTACTGGCTGTTGGAATAATTGTCGTAGAACGCCTTGTAGGCAAAGGGTGAGTTCGCAAGCACCGTCTTATGCCACGCCTTTGCCACCTGCAGATTGCCGAGCAGCATGCGGATGTGGTCGCACAGCGGGTCATGCGGGTAGAGCCGGATGAACTCTTCATAATACTCGGGCGAGCCTTCGGACAGCACGTAGTCGTAGGCCTGACGCACCGAACGCGACGGCAGGTTCGATGCGGTCTGCACGATCGGGCGGCGATCCGGCGCGCGGCCTGCGGCGACCGCCGTATCGCCGAAGAAATAGAAATCGGAGGTCAGCGACGAGCTTTCCCATGGCGTCTGACGGCCATTGGTCACGTTGTTCACTTCGAGCCGGACGCGCTTGAACAATTGCTCGATCGGTAGGTTCGGTTCGCGCGCGACATTCAGGAAGGCCGAGGTATACGGGCTGTGATTGCCATCGCCGTCCTGCGCTTCCATGCCCGGCGCGGTCGAGTAACCGACGATCGAACCCCTGGGGGCATCGACGATGGCAAGGCCCCGCCGGGTGTCATTGACCTCCGGGAATGGATTGTTGCGGCAGGCGTCGAGCACGACGATGCGCATCCGGCTCTGGATCGATTCCAGCGTGCCCATCAGGTCGACCAGCCGCAGCGAATTGCCGTCGAGATCGGACGACGAAGCGATCTTCGCATCGACCGGAAGCAGATAATTCTCGCCCGCCACCTGCACGCCGTGGCCGGCATAGTAGATCATGGCGACGGTGCCGGGGCCGCGCTCGGCGACCTTGGCGGAGAAATCCTGCACGACCCTAATCATGTCGCTGCGCGTCAGGTCGGTCGCCTGAGTGACCTCGAAGCCGGCCGAGTTCAGGAGCTGCGACATCGATTGCGCGTCGTTGCCGGGGTTGGTGAGCCTCGGTGCGGTCTGGTAATTCGAATTGCCGATGACAAGGGCGATACGCTGGTCCACGGGCGGCGGCACCTGCATGCCGTTGCGGATGTCGGCATTGGGAGCTTCGGCAAAGGCAGCGCCGGTGCCGAAGCTCAACAGGCTTGCCAGGAGACCGGCGCGCAATAGTGTTGACTTAAAACGGGACATGGCAGCGTTCCTCAAATGAAATATCGTCGCGGGATTCGCTGTGGGAACGCTAGATCGCATCCGCACGGCGGTACGTGACGCCGGTCACGCTTATTGCGAGCGGGTGTGCCGCGCTTGGTGCCGCTCTTGCCGCGGCGTGAGGTAGCTGACAATCTCGGGTTGCGGGAAGGTCGAAGGAGCCCAACATGGGGTAAGCTTCGGGCTAAACATCACGACGGCAATCATTGCGGCGGTGCTGGTCATCGCGGCGTTGGCGCAGGCGAGCAAGGTGTTCGCACCGCTTGCGGCGGCCATTTTCATCATTGCCATCGTGTGGCCGGTCCAGAAGCAGTTGCAGTCGTGGATGCCGAAGCTTGTTGCGCTGGCGATCACCGTCGTCGTCACGGTGGCGATCTGTCTCGGCTTTGCCTCGCTTGCGGCCTGGGGATTTGGCCGCGTCGGACGATCGCTGGTCGCGGAGTTGCCGCGCTACCAGGCCTTCTATTCGGCGATGGTGACCTGGCTGGACGGCCACGGCGTCTCGGTCGCAGGGCTTTGGGCGGAACATTTCAACGTAGGCTGGCTGCTGCGCGCCACGCAGTATGTCACTGGGCGCGTCAATACCACGCTCAGCTTCTGGGTGATCGCGCTGATTTACGTCATGCTCGGGCTGCTCGAAGTCGAGAACGTCAGGCGGAAGATCGAGCGGCTGGATAACCGCACGGCAGCGCGCGTGCTGCTCGACGGTAGCGCCGCGACCGCGGCGAAATTTCGAAGATACCTGCTGGTGCGAACGAAGATGAGCGCGGTGACCGGTCTGTTGGTCGGCATTTTCGCTGCGATTACCGGCCTGCCATTTGCATTCGAGTGGGGCGTGATTGCCTTCGTGCTCAACTATATCCCGTTCATCGGTCCTTTCGTCGCAACGCTGTTTCCTACTTTGCTGGCGATGACGCAGTTCGAGAGCTGGCCTGCGGTTTTGGGCCTCTTCGTCTGCCTCAACGTCATCCAGTTCGTGGTCGGCAGCTACATCGAGCCGCGGGTCGCCGGCACCATGCTGTCGATCTCGCCCGTCGTCGTGTTGTTCTCGATCTTCTTCTGGACGTTCCTGTGGGGCCTGTTCGGGACCTTCATCGGCGTGCCGATCGCGCTTGCCATTCTGACCTTCTGTGCCGCGCACCCGTCAAGCCGCTGGATCGCCGATCTGCTCGGTGGACCGGACCCGGCGAAGCCCGGCAAGCCTTAGAGCGAGATGACTTCTCTTCGATTCGTCATCTCGCTCTAACTTTTTTGTTTGAGCACGATCTTTTCGGAAAAGCCGGTGTCCACCTTTCCGGATCATGCTCTAGGATTCGTTCTCTCCGGCAATCTCCACGCGCTCCGGAGGCCGCAGATCAAGCCGTCCGCCCGGGCCGGCCGTCAGCGTGTGAATGTAGAAATGCGTCGCCGCATTGTCGGTCGCGCCCATCACGGGTGAGGGCGCGGAGACGATCTTCAGCGGGCCGCATGTACCGATCCAGTCGATATGACGGTGGCCATGCATCACGACGGCGCGATCCGCCAGCGCCGCCAGCCTGCGGACGAACCAGCTACCGTTGATCAATGCCGTTCCGATGCGCTCGGAAAACGCCTTCACCGGCATGGGATATTCCACCACATGGTGGTGCAAGGCGACGAGCCACCGTGCCCTCGGAAACCGTGCGGCCGCGCGCTCGAAGCGATGCGTCTGTTCGAGCGACACCAGCCCGAGCGCATTGGTGAAGGAGAAGTGAGTTTCTGCATTGGAGTTCAGGATCGCTATTCCGAGGCCGTCATCGCTGTCGGGCGGCAGGATCATCGGAAACTGGTCGTCGAACAGCCGGCGCAGCGCCGCAGCACGGCGCAGGCCGCCTTGCGCCGCAAGGGCCACGATCGCATCGCGGTGCGGCGCCAGCGCCTGATGCAGCGTAGCAGTCGGCATTCCCCGGGAATCGACCACGTGCAGGCGATCGCCTTGCACGGCTGCCATTGCGGACAGGGTGCGAACTTGCCGCAAGCGCTTGTTCGGGCTGAACGGCAGGTCGAGCCGGGCCGGATTGGCGCGGTCGACGATGTTGACGTCGTGATTGCCCGGCAGCAGGATCATGCGCGCGGCAAGTTCCGGATGAAGCGCCATGGCGTCGAGAAATGCCGCCCATTCGCTGGCGCGGCCGGCGTCGGTCATATCGCCGCTGACCAGGATGTGGTCGAGCGGATTGATCGCATGGATGGCGGCGAGATGCGTCAGCAGCCGCCCGAGCCGGCCATTGCCGCGCGGACCCGATCGTCCGCTTTCGATGCGAAAGCCATATTGTTCGCCGATCACGTGAAGGTCCGACAGATGCGCCACGCGCCAGCTACGGCCGCCGGAGGAGGCGGTGTCGAAGGCGGCGAGATCGACGGGCTGCGGCATGCTGGCATCCGCAAATCCCCACACCAGCGATGCGGCCGTCAAATATAGCGACAGCAGCACGACGGCATTGGCCAGCGTCGGCACGGCGAGGCGATGCAGCAAGACCAGGTCGTTCCAGCTACCTGTCCAGCGTGAGGCAGGCCAGGCCGCAAGCGCAATCAGCACCGCGCATGTCGACAGCATGACGGCGGCGCCAACCGAATTGGCGCTGCGCAACCGCGCCCGCCCGGCGAGGGTAAGGTTTTTGCTCCATATCCGTTCCGTCAAATGACGCAGCGCCTCGCGAGCGAACGCGTAGCCGGGCTGCACGGCGAGTGCGTTGAGCGACCAGAAACTGATTTCGGCGATCCGAAACAGCGGCCGCCATCCGATCCATCCCAGCGTGACGATCGCGACCAAGGCGAGGGCCGTGCCGATCTCGGTCAGCGCGGCAAGCTGTTCCGACAGCGTCGAAAACCAGGCGGACGCCAGCAATGGCACCAGACCAAGCAGCACCGCCGGCAGCAGCAGCAACACCGTCCAGGCGAACAGCAGCTTCGGCAGACTGATTTCGACGAGCAGGCTTCCGGCGATCGCAAGCAGCGACCGCTGCCCGGGACTGGCGGCATCGTCCTCGATATCGCCGTGGCGCGGATCGACCAGCATGCAGTCTTGCATGCTGACCGGATCGCGCTCCGCAGTCGGCCTCGTCATCACCGAGCCCCTATCTCGCGCCACGCTTGCGGTTACACCCCCCAGGGCAGGCCCAACAGGTACCACGCGATGAACAGAAGAATCCAAAGTGCGAACATCCAGGCCACGTAAGGCAGCATCAGCGCGACCACCGTGCCGACGCCGGCATCGCGATCGTATTTTTGGGCAAAGCCTATGACCAGCGCGAAGTAGGGGTTAAGTGGCGTGATTGAGTTGATGGGGCCGTCGCCGACCCGGTAAGCAGCCAGCACCGCCGCCGGATCGACGGCGAGCTGCACGAACAGCGGCACGAATACGGGTGCAAAGATGGCCCATGTCGCGATTGCCGGCGTGAAGACCACGTCAAGGATTGCAACAACCAGAATAAGACCCAGCAACAGCCACAGCGGACCGATGTGTGCATTCCTCAGGACGTCGGCCATCTTGACCGCTAGCAGCGTCGGCATGTTGCTGTAGGTGAAGTAGTCGACGAATTGGCTGATGACCACGAACAACAGGATGGTGCCGCCTAATCCCGAAACCGCCTTTGTCATGGCATCGACCACATCCGTGGCGCGCCGGATTGTTCCTGCTCCGATGCCATAGGCGATGCCGGTTACCAGGAACAGCATCATGACGAGCCCGATTAGTCCACCCATGAAGGGCGAATTTCCGATGAGCGCGCCGGTTGTCGGATTGCGGAGAGGTGCTCCGGATGGCAGCGTCAGCAGGCAGAAGACCAGTATGACGACCAGCAATCCCGCGCCGGCGTACCTCAACCCGAGCGTTTCCTTGGCGGACAGTTGCCCACCTTCGTGCGGTGGCAGTCGTTCCTTCGCGTGATCTTCGCGATACTCGCCAAGGCGAGGCTCGATGATCCGTTCGCTGGTCACGGCAATTACGATCGTCAAAACGACGACGGACACGATTGAAAACCACAAATTGGCGGTCACGGCGATCGACATCGATGGGTTGACGATATGAATTGCGTCGTTGGTCAATTCAGTGAGGACGGCATCGAGCGGCTTGATCAGCATGTTGACGCTGAAGGCGCTGGCGACGCCGGCAAAGCCCAGCGCGAGCCCGGCCAGCGGATGCCGGCCGACGCTCAAAAACGCGGTGCCTGCCAGCGGGATCAGCACGAGATAACCGGCGTCGGAGGCAACGCTCGACAAAATGCCAACGAAGGCGAGAATATAGGTCAGGGCCCAGTGCGGCGAGACCGTAACGAGTTTCCGGATGCATGCGTTGACGAGGCCTGCCTCTTCGGCCACGCCAACACCGATCATGGCGACGATCAGCAATCCGACCGCGCTGAAGCCCATGAAGTTCGGCACCAGTTGCGTATAGATGTGCCTGATACCCTCTGATGTCAGCAGGCTGTTGGCTCGGGCCGTCACGGTGTCCGTGTCGTGGGTCGCCAGATTGATGACCTGATAGGAAACCGAAGCGTCGAGTAGATACAGCAGGTGTGATGCGATCACGGCAACGGCGATCAGTAACAGGAAAATCACCACGGGATGGGGAACGCTGTTGCCGATCCGCTCGATGGTATCGAGAACGGCCCGTGTGGGTGCTTTCGCTGCCTTGGTATTTGCTTCGCTCGCGGCGCGCATGTCGGCCGTCCTTGTTGAGCGTGCTCCAGCCACAGCCGGCTACGGCGTCACAGCCGCAACCGGCCGATCCCTCGATAGGTCGCCGCGACCTAGGCGGCGTCGGTCTTGGGTGCAGGCTTGGGCGCAGCCTGTTCGGTGCTCGCTTTCGCCAGCGCGTCGCGAAGTTGCTGTTCCTTGGTATCGTCAAGGGATGTCTTGAGTACGGTGCCTCCCGCGTCCTGAATCTCCCGCAGCACCTTGTCAGGGGTCATGTTCTTGATGAGCACGAACAGCGCAGCGTTGCCGGGCTGCAGCTTCCCTGAGAGTTCCTTCATGAAGGCGTCATCGATGCCGTAGTCCGACAGGGCGCCGCCGAGCGCTCCGGATGCCGCGCCCAGGGCAACGCCGAGGATGGGATTGAGGAAGATCACGCCGATCAGAAGTCCCCAGAAGCTGCCTGATACGGCGCCCACCGCCGTCGTGTTGACGAACTGGTTCAGCTTGACGGGACCGGCATCGGTCTTCACTGCAATCACGGCATCGCTGATCGTGATCAGATATTCCTTCTGCAATTTGAACAGGCGCTGCCGTACCTCTTCGGCCTTTGCTTCGGATGGATAGATGATCGCGACTAGATCTGACATCTCCGTATCCTCCAACTCGATATGATGGACATGATGGTGGCCGCGCAGCGCGCTTTTGACGGATCAAAACTCCCTACGCCGCGCAGGCGCACAAACGTCGCTGCCGGCAGGTCCGTCGGCGGCGAGAACGACCCGGCAAGCGCCGTCGATCTATCAGCGGCAAGCGGCCGGGTCGCTCGGCGGCCGCGCGGATCCTGTCTACGGTATCACAACCTGCGAGCGAATGGATCACGCTTGGCTGATCGCACTCATCAAACGGTGAGAGCGCTCGGTCAAATTGGTTTCTAATTCGCGGAGCTTTGTCGATGCATCCTCGTCAGCGTCGCGCGATTTGTCACAAAGTTTTGTAGCAAAACACACTCGCCGCAAACCGACTCTAAGGTTGTACGGTTGACTCGATACACCTTCGGGCACTACGTTCGTGCAGTTCACAAGAAGCTGAAGCGGTCGAAGATCGTTTCTCGGCGTGCAGTTGGTTTGTGTTGAGCGGCCCGACAATCTCCAGGGGAGCTTGTTCCAGCCGCCGGGAGGGGTCCAATGGACTTGCCCTCGATCGCAGAACAATCAGAACGGCCATACATCTCGACGGGACATCTGCCCGAGCCCGAAATGGTGCAGAGGCTGGTGAACGATGCGCACCGGCGGTTCAAGTCGAATGGCGATGGACACAATTCTCAAGTCTATCCGGCGCTGGCCCGGGTCCCGCGAGAACTGTTTGGGGTATGCGTCGTCGGCACCAGCGGGCGCGTCTACGAGGCCGGCGACACCGAATATAAATTCTCGATCATGAGTGTATCGAAGCCGTTCGTGTTCGCGCTGGTTTGCGAGACGGTCGGCCCCGAGGAGGCGCGCGCCAGACTTGGGGCGAACGCCACCGGATTGCCGTTCAACTCGCTCGCCGCCATCGAGCAGGGCGGTGGCCGGACCAATCCGATGGTGAATGCAGGCGCCATCGCGACCACGAGCCTGGTGCCGGGGCTGACGGCGGAAGGTCAATGGCAGTTCATTCACGACGGGCTGTCGCGCTTTGCGGGGCGCAGGCTCGCGCTCAATGAGGAGGTTTACGCCTCGGCGTCGCAAACCAACTACCGCAACCGCAGCATCGCGCGGCTGCTTCAGAGCTACGACCGCATCTATTGCGACGCGAAGCAGGCGACCGATCTCTACACCAGGCAGTGCTCGCTGAACGTGAGCGCCAGGGATCTGGCGGTGATGGGCGCGACGCTGGCGGACGGCGGCGTCAATCCCGTCACCCGGCAGCGCGTGGTCGATGCGGCGGTCTGTCACTATGCGCTCACCGTGATGATAACAGCGGGATTGTACGAGACCTCGGGCGACTGGCTCTACGACATCGGCCTGCCGGGCAAGAGTGGAATCGGCGGCGGCATCGTCGCGGTTTCTCCGGGCAAAGGCGGCTTCGGCACCTTCGCGCCGCCACTGGATGCGGCCGGCAACAGCGTGAAGGGACAGCTTGCGGCAAAATTCCTGTCACAGCGGCTGGGCATGGATCTGTTCGTTTCACAACCGGAAGCTTGAGGCGATGCACAGGGCGGTGTGAACGAGCCGCCCGGCGGCCGGCCTATCCGAAACCGGGAAACTCGGGAGGACATCATGGCGACGCATTCGATACCGATCGGAGCAATCCGGGAAGGAGCGCGGGAGTCATGGGTGCCGATGATCGCAATCGCGCTCGGCCAGATGATCATGTCGTTCAACGTCGCCTCGCTGCCGGTCGCGCTCGGCGGGATGGTGAAGAGTTTTGGCGTGCCGCCGACGACGATCGCGACCGGGATCGTGGCGTATTCGATGCTGGTGGCCGGCTTCGTCATGCTCGGCGCCAAGCTCGCGCAACGGTTCGGCGCGTTGCAGGTCTTTCGCTTCGCGGTGATCCTGTTCTGCGCATCGCAGATATTGATGACCTTCAGCCCGACGGCAACCTTGATGATCACGGCACAGGCGCTTTGCGGCGCGGCGGGCGCGGTCATCGTGCCATCGCTGGTGGCGCTGATCGCCGAGAACTATACGGGGCGGCAACAGGCAACGGCCGTCGGCGCGCTCGGCTCGGCGCGGGCGGCCGCCGGCGTGCTGGCCTTCATCATCGGCGGCGTGCTGGGCACCTATATCGGCTGGCGCCCGGCGTTCGGAATCCTGGTCGCGGTTTCCGCCATCGTCTTCCTGTTGAGCTTCCGTCTCAAGCGCGACTACGGCCGCCCCGACGTGCATATCGATGTCGTTGGTGTGGTCCTGGCCGCCTCAGCAATCGTTCTCATCAGTTTCGGCTTCAATAATCTGAACGGCTGGGGCCTCGCGCTGGCGACCGCCAATGCGCCGTTCGACCTGCTCGGTCTTTCGCCGGCGCCGGTCATGATCATTCTCGGCGTCGTGCTCGGGCAGGCGTTTCTGATGTGGACGCACCAGCGGCAGGCGGCGGGAAAGACGCCGCTGTTGGCGCTCGAGGTGATCGACTCGCCGGAGGAACGCTGCGCAGTCTACGCGTTGTTTGCCGTGGTCGCGCTGGAGGCGGCGCTGAATTTCTCGGTGCCGCTGTATATCCAGATCGTCCAGGGCCGTTCGCCGCTGGCGACCGCGATTGCGATGATGCCGTTCAATCTGACGGTGTTCTTCGCGGCGATGCTGATCGTCAACGTCTACGACAGGCTAACGCCGCGGCAGATCGGCCGCTACGGCTTCATGCTGTGCACGATCGGCCTGGTGTGGCTTGCCTTTGTCGTGCGCAACGACTGGAGCGAGGTTCCCGTGATTCTCGGCCTGGTTCTGTTCGGCATCGGCCAGGGTTCGCTGGTGACGTTGCTGTTCAACGTGCTGGTCACGGCCTCGCCCAAGGAACTGGCGGGCGACGTCGGATCGCTGCGGGGCACCACGCAAAATCTCGCCGCCGCGGTCGGAACGGCGCTGGCGGGCGCGCTTCTCGTCGGCCTGCTGAGCACGATCGCGCTGACCAGCATCGCGGCGAACCCCGCGCTGCCGAAGGAAGTCCAGGGCCAGGTCGATCTCGACAACATCACCTTCGTCACCAACGACCGGCTGCGCAGCGTGATGGAAGGCACGACCGCCTCGCCGCAGCAGGTCGAGGAAGCGGTGCGCGTGAACACGGAAGCGCGGCTGCGCGCGCTGAAGATCGGACTGCTGATCATGGCGGGCCTTGCGCTGCTGGCGATCATTCCGGCAGGCCGGCTTCCGAACTATCTCCCGGGCGAAATTCCGAGCGATGCGCCGACGGGTAACCGGGTGAGATCGAACTGACTGAATACGAAGAGGCGAGGAGAGGGACATCCCGGCAAGGAGAACAACAATGGATGCAATCGATCGACGCAGTGCGCTGCGGAGCCTTCTTTGCGGCGTTGTCGCCGCAGGATTGGGCGCGGGCTTGGTGGCAAATCCGGTCGAAGCGACGCCACTCGCGATGCAGAAGGATCCCGGAAAGAAGTCGGGTGATTTCAAGGAAGAAGCGCAGGCCGTGGTGACGCGGCCGCGACCTCGGCCCCGCCCTCATCATCGGCACTGGCGCCATCGACGTCGCCCGCGTCGGGTCTGCTGGTGGCACCGGGGCCGTCGCGTATGCCGCTGGCGGTAAGCATTCGAGTGCAATGAGGCAGGGGCGATCCGAAATCTAGGAGGATTCCATGGCCACAATGGACAATAGCTCGCCGGTCGGCGCGACCGACCTGCCTGCACCGCCGCTCTGGATTTGTGTTCTGCTCGGGCTCGCGATGGTCGGGGCTGGAATTCTGGTTCTCGGCGACATCATGCTTGTCACCGTTATCAGCACCATCTTCATCGGCTGGATCTCCATCATCGCCGGTGCCTTCGAGATCGTCCACGCCTTCTGGACCAAAGGATGGGGAGGGTTCGTCTGGCAGGTGCTGCTCGGCATCCTCTACGTTGCATTCGGCATCGTGCTGGTGGGCCAGCCGGTCGCCAGCGCGCTGATCCTCACCTATGTCCTCGGCCTGGTGCTGCTGATTTCCGGTTTCGTTCGCATCCTGCTCGGCATCAGCCACTGGCGAGAAGCGGGCTGGATCATGCTGTTATCCGGCGTATTCGGCGTTCTGGCCGGCCTCGTGATCCTGACGGGATTCCCGATGACGGGATTGTGGGTCCTTGGATTCCTGCTCGGCGTCGACCTGATATCCCACGGGATCGGGTGGCTGGCTTACGCGTGGCTGCCGACGGCCAGGACAGCGAGCAGCACGTAGCAGATTTCGGATTCCGGAAGGGTTGGCAGGACTGGCGAACCCAATGCGATTTGTCGAGGAACGAACCGCCACATTGCGGTGGATGTTTGCACTTCGTGCCGTGCGTACGCGGAGGGGAGGTTTATATGCCCTCAACAGAATGGTCCGGCGTCGTTAAAGTCCTGACAATCGTTGCGGCCTTGAGCCTCCCGGCTTTGCTGCCTCCGCTCCCTGCGCAGGCCCAGCAAGGCGCGGCTGTCCTGTTTCAAAACGTACGCATCTTCGACGGAAGGAGCGGCACGCTTTCAGCGTCGTCCAATGTCCTGGTCCGGGGCAACAAGATCGAGAAAATCTCGCCCGCCGCGATCACGGCGGACGCCGCGCAAACGGCCGTCATCGACGGCGGAGGGCGCGTGCTGATGCCCGGCCTGATCGACGCGCACTGGCATGCGATGTTGATCCGCCCAACGCCGGCGGCCGCCATCGCGGGCGACGTTGGCTACAACAATCTTCTTGCGGCTGCGGAAGCGACGGACACGCTCATGCGAGGCTTCACCACTGTTCGCGACGTGGGCGGGCCTGTCTTTGGGCTCAAGCAAGCCATTGATGATGGCCTCGTCCCCGGTCCTCGCATCTACCCGTCCGGCGCCATGATCACGGTCACCAGCGGCCATGGCGACTTCCGGCAGCGCTCCGAACTGCCGAGAACGATCGGCGGCATGCTCAGCCGCATGGAGCAGATCGGCGGCAGTATGGTCGCGGATAGTCCCGACGAGGTGCGCGTGCGCGTGCGCGAGCAACTCATGCAGGGGGCGTCCCAGATCAAGTTGACGGCGGGCGGCGGGGTGTCATCGCCCTTCAGTCCGATCGACGCCGTCACCTTCACCGAGCCCGAATTGCGAGCTGCGGTCGAAGCGGCTGAGAATTGGGGCACATACGTTGTCGCGCATGCCTTTACGCCGGCTGCGATCCAGCGGTCTATTGCCGCTGGCGTGAAGTGTATCGAGCACGGGTTCCTCATGGACGACCCGACCGCCAAGCTGATTGCCGAGAAGGGCGTTTGGCTGAGCTTGCAGCCGCTCCCCGAAGAGTTGAGGCAAGGCTTTCCCGAGGGCTCAGTCGAGCGAGCCAAGGCCGAGGAGGTCTGGCCGGGCATAGGCAAGACATACGAGTTTGCGAAGAAGTACAAGCTCAAGACGGCGTGGGGCACCGATGTTCTGTTCTCCCCCGCGCTGGCCCAGCGCCAGGGGGCAATTCTGGCCTCGCTTGTCCGGTGGTACACCCCCGCCGAAGCACTCGCCATAGCGACGGGGACGAACGGCGAATTGCTGGCACTATCCGGTAAGCGCAACCCCTATCCGGGAAAGCTCGGCGTGGTGGAGGAAGGGGCGCTGGCTGACCTGCTGCTGGTTGACGGCAATCCAATCGACAACATTAAACTGATAGAGGATCCAGCCAGGAATTTCCTCGTTATCATGAAGGACGGAAAGATTCACAAGAACCTCGTCGGCGGTGACAAGGCGAAACCAGATCGGGCGGCTCGGTGAGCGCTACGTCGAGGACGAAGCGAGTTTGGGCTGGGTTCGATTGAGTGCCGCCACCTTCAGATGGAATGGCAGCATCGTGACCGACATCGGCAATTGCCCGATGCTTTCGCCGTCGACGTCGGCGCGGACCATGCGGTCGCTATCGATGGTGACCCGCGTCGCGTGACGCCGCGAGACTTTTGGATGCGCGAGATAACTGCCGTCGCCGAGGTTGGGAACGATCTTGGTCAGGCTTTCCCAGCGGCCCATCTCGCCGACCATGATCAGGTCGAGCTTGCGGTCACCGGGATCGGCGCCCGGCGCGAGCATCAGGCCTTCGCCGGCGCCGTCGAAACTGCACAGCATCAGCGACCACATCGGCAGGTTCTGTTCGGCCTCGTCGTCGATCCTGATACGGTAAGGGCGCGGACTGTAGGTCAGCGACGTGAACGCCGTCATCAGGACGTAGCTGATCGGGCCGAGCCGCTTCAGGAGCGGCACACGTTGAGCGCGCCAGGAAATCGTGGCGGCGGCGCCGACGATGGCGAGCACGAAGCCGTAGCGCGTCACCTGGTTGCCCGCATAGCCCTTGGCGTCGGCGCGGAATACATCGATGTCGCGGGTGTGGCCCATGGCGACGGCCTTGCTTGCCTCGCCGAGCGAGAGTTGGCCGAAGGAGCGGGAGAGTTCGTTCGACGTGCCGCCCGGCAGTTGCGCCAGCACGAGGTCTGGCGCGATCGGCCGGTCGTCCGAAATCACGCCATTCATCATCTCACTGAAGGTACCGTCGCCGCCAACGGCGATCAGGCGCTGGCAACCGGCATCGACGGCTTCCCGCGCCAGCTTCGTCGCGTGATTGGGCGCGCGGGTCATCGCAATGTCGTCGTCATCGATCGGGCCGAGATGCTTTTCGAGTTCGGCGCGAATCTGCAGCCAGCGCATGCCGCAGCGGCCCTTGTTCGCCATCGGATTGACGATGATCCTGGTTTTCACGGTCATCTCCGCCAGAAGACAATCGCGCCAGCTTGACGTCGGCGCAGCAGCGAATCAACCGGAAAGCGAACTATTCGCAGGTGCAATAAATGCTCCGGGCGCGTTATGGAAGCCGGAGAGCTTCGAGCGGCGGCGCAGAGCTTTTACGAAAAGAACGCGATCTTCTCGACCTGGCTCATGCGCCGGATCGGCGCCAGCGGGTCGTTGGCCGCCGTGACCGGCTTTCGCAGCATGCCGCTCGCGATGAGGGTCGAGCCGAGCGACACTTCCACCGCCGGCATGGGCGCAGGTGGCACAGGCGCAGCGGCGGGCGGCGGGGGCGGTTGAATCACCTGTTGAACCGGCGGCGGCGATGGCGCGGCGACCGGTTCGGGTGCCTTTGCGACGATCGCGGGGGCGATCGGTGCAGGCTCCGCCAAGCGGGCCTGCTCGGCTGCCGCTTCGGCGATCTCGTCGTCGTTGATCGGATCCGGCGCACCCATCTCCATCGCGATCATGTCGAGGACCGCCTCGTCCTGAGCGTCGGCGTCTTGGAAGTCGGTGTCTTGGAAGTCGGTGTCTTGGAAGTCGGTGTCTTGAGAGCCGGCGTGTTGGGCGTCGGCGTTCTGAACAGCCGCTTGGGCGGCAGCTTCCTGGAGGACGATTTCCTGGACTTCCTGGGCAGCGGCGACCTCGGTGGCCGGCGGCGTTTCCGCCTGCGTCAGCACGGCTTCCGCCGCAGCGGCCTCGGTGGGCCTGGCCAGCGAAGCGGATGGTGCCTCGGCAGCTTCCTCTGTCAAAACTGTTTTGGCTGCCGCCGCCGGGGATATTTCCGGCGCGGCCGGGAAGGGCGCCGTTGCCTCGGTCTCGGCAACCAGCGAGGAGCGGTCGTCGTCGCCGAATTCTACAAGCCGGCCCTGCAGGGCGGCAAAGGCCGCACGCAGCGCAGCTCTCGCCTCCTCGGAGGAGAACTGGTCGGTGCCCTTTTCGATGACGGTGACCTGCGAATCGATCAGGTCGCAGATCCGCCCGTCATTGCCGATTTCCCGCAACCGCCAGGCGATTTCCCGCAGCACCCGCGCGCCCTTTCGGACCGGCGCCAGCCGCTGCTCCAGCGCGAGGCTGTCGAGCGCCTCTACCGCCGATTCCTCGGCCGCCTCGACCGAACTGCGGATGGCGGCGAGCGCCTCGGTCAGGCGTTCTTGCGCCGCCGCCGCCGCGGCGACGGCCTCCGCGGCCTGCTGCGCCGAAAGGCCTTCCTCCCGGTGCAGGCTTTCTTGCCGCTGAAGGTCTTCTTCCCGCTGGGCCGCGAGGCTTTGCTCGATCCGCGCCACCGCGTCCAGCACCATGCGGGTGTCGGCATTGCGGTTGCGCTTGGCGTATTCGGTCAGGAACCAGCGGCCCCGCGAAGTCTCCATGAAGGCTTCGGCGATTGCCGCATAATCCTCCTCGCTCGGCAGCGTGGCGCGTGCTGAGATCGGCGAAAGGGCGAATGCTTCGTCGGCCATGTCAAAC
The DNA here is from genome assembly GCF_036924645.1 of Bradyrhizobium sp. AZCC 2176. NCBI lineage: Bacteria > Pseudomonadati > Pseudomonadota > Alphaproteobacteria > Hyphomicrobiales > Nitrobacteraceae > Bradyrhizobium > Bradyrhizobium sp. AZCC 2176. Next base: position 4,585,456 of record NZ_JAZHRX010000001.1, read on the forward strand.
TCTTCGCGCAAATCAGCGCGCATTGCGATAACGAAACAACACGATATTGCCCGAATCGCAATTGAATTGATGCAGAGCGAATCACAAATCCCCACAGCTTCTCAAGGTGCATCCAGGCGTTTCGCGACGCGGGTGGCGCTGTTTTACGGCACGCTGTTCGGCATGACCGGCACCCACCTGCCGTTTTTCACGGTCTGGTTGAAGGCGGTCGGAATCGATGCGTTTTGGATAGGGCTGATCACGGCCGTTCCCCCGGTGACGCGGTTTACGGTGCTACCACTGGTGACGGGCCTTGCGGAACGGCGCCAGGCCCTGCGCGGGGCCATCATCGTGACGGCGTTTGCCACCGCTTTGGGCTTTTCCATCCTGGGCACCCAGCATCTGCCGGTGCTGGCGTTCCTGATCTACGCCCTGACCTGCTGCCTGTGGACGCCCATGGTGCCGCTGACGGATGCCTATGCGTTGCGGGGCGTGAAGCGCTATGGCCTCAACTACGGACCATTGCGGCTGTGGGGCTCGGCCGCCTTCGTCCTCGGCGCGCTGGTCTGTGGGGTGCTGTTCGACCTCATCGCCGCCGGAAACCTGATCTGGATTATTGCTGGCTCGGCCGCGATCGGGGCGCTGGCCAGCCTCGCGCTGCAGCCGCTGGATGACAGCAGGACCGCTCGCCCGGGCACTGGCGGCGTGGGCGCGCTGCTGCGCGACAGTGGCTTTCTCGCTGTTATCGTGGCGTCGGCGCTGATCCAGGGCAGCCATGCCGCCTATTACATTTTCGCATCGATTGCCTGGCAACAAGCGGGATATGACGGGCTGACGATCGCAACGCTGTGGGTGCTGGGCGTGATTGCCGAGATCGTGCTGTTCGCGCTGTCGCCGCGGTTCACCTTGCAGCCGGCGATGCTGGTGGTGATCGCGGCACTAAGCGCCGCCGCGCGCTGGGTGATTACGGCGCAGGACCCGCCGCTGGCTATACTCGCGATCGTCCAGCTCGCGCATGCGCTGAGCTTCGGGCTGACCCAGGTCGGAATCATGGGATTGATGCTGCATCACGTGCCCGGCCACGTGATGGCGCGCGCGCAGGGCTATCTGACCGCCTGCGGCGGCATCGTCGCCGGCTTGGCGTCGATTGCGTCAGGCGCGATCTACGAGACCTGGGGTCAGGGCATCTATTACGTGATGGCTGTCATGGCAGCCTCGGGAGGGCTGGTGGTCTGGCTGGCGCGGGACCGGCTATCGCATCAGCCCCACAAGGCGGCTTCCGGCGGATAGACCAGGCTGCCGTCGTAGCGCAGCCCGCCATCGCGGTCACGCGCCAGCAGCAGCGGACCGTCGAGATCGACGAATCTGGCCTGCTGCGCCAGCAGCGTGGCCGGTGCCATCGCCAGCGACGTCGCGACCATGCAGCCGATCATGATTTCAAAGCCGAGCGCTTGCGCGGCATCCGCCATGGCGAGCGCCTCCGTCAGCCCGCCGGTCTTGTCGAGCTTGATGTTGACGGCGTCGTAGCGCGCGCGAAGGCCTTCAAGGGATGCGCGGTCATGCACGCTTTCGTCGGCGCAGACCGCGACCCTTCGCTTGATGTGCGCCAGCGACTCATCCCGCCCGGCCGGCAGCGGCTGTTCGACCAGCGTCACGCCGGCGTTGGCGCAGGCGGCCAAATTGTATTCGAGATTGTCCGGCGTCCAGGCTTCGTTGGCATCCACGATCAGTTCGGATTCCGGGGCCGCCTTGCGGACCGCTGATATCCGCGCGTCGTCGCCGTCCCCGCCGAGCTTGATCTTCAAGAGCGGCCGGTGCGCGGCCTTCGCAGTTGCTGCCGCCATGGCGTCCGGCGTCGCCAGTGAGATCGTGAAAGCGGTGGTGCAAGGGCGAGGGGCCGGCCGGCCGAGCAGGGTCCAGACCCGTTGGCCGGAGCTCTTGGCCTCGAGGTCCAACAGTGCGCAATCCAGCGCGTTCCGCGCGGCGCCCGCAGGCATCGCCGCCTGCAGGGTCATTCGGTCCAGTCCCTTCGCGAGCGGTTCCTGCATCGCGTTAAGGGCTTCAAGTGTTGCTTCCGGGGTCTCGCCGTAACGGGCGTAGGGCACGCATTCGCCGCGGCCGCTCTCACCGTCATGGCTGACGGTGGCGACAACCGTGACGGCTTCGGTCTTGGCGCCCCGGCTGATGGTGAAAGCGCCTGCAATCGGCCAGCGCTCGATGCTGACGGCAAGCTTTCGAGATAGGCTGGAAGTCATTTTAAAATCTGCAATTTTCTGAACCGCAAGCTTGCCCGCTGCTACCAACTATGGCTGGTTAGGGACAGATTCGACAAGGCAATACGGCGTGCGGAACCCAGGCGTTTTGCATAGGTCACGTACTGGCCTTAAGGGGTGGGCATCGTGAGCGGCGACCCGACATTGGAGCGGATGGCCAGGGGCAACGGGCTGGCGCTGTGCGCGACCGGTGCGTGGACGGCCCGCTTTGCGCCGGTGCTGGAACGAATGGTCACTGAGGCCGAGAAGCTCAGCGGCACCAGGCCCAACATCTTCATCGACGTCTCGCAGGTGTCAAAACTCGACACGTTCGGCGCCTGGCTAATCGAGCGGCTGCGGCGAAGCCTGACCCAGGGCGGCATCGAGGCCCAGATCGCCGGGCTTTCGGCCAATTATTCGAGCCTGGTCGACGAGGTGCGCCGCGTGAAGGCCGAGCCGATCGTCGAAACCGACCGGGTGACGATCACGGGCATGCTGGAACAGATCGGCCGCAGCGTGGCCGGCGTCGGCGGCACCTTGATCGGGCTGATCGACATGCTGGGCGCGGTGCTCGCAGCGGCCGCCCATGTCCTCGTTCGGCCTCGCAACTTCCGCCTGACCTCGACCATCCACCATTTGGAGCAGGTGTGCTGGCGCGCGGTGCCGATCGTGGTGCTGATCACGTTCCTGATCGGCTGCATCATCTCGCAGCAGGGCATTTTCCATTTCCGCAAATTCGGCGCCGACATCTTCGTGGTCGACATGCTCGGCGTGCTGGTGCTGCGCGAGATCGGCGTGCTTTTGGTGGCGATCATGGTGGCGGGTCGCTCGGGCTCGGCCTATACCGCCGAACTCGGCTCGATGAAGATGCGCGAGGAGATCGACGCGCTGCGCACCATGGGTTTTGACCCGATCGAGGTCCTGATCCTGCCTCGGATGCTGGCACTGGTGCTGGCTTTGCCGATCCTGGCATTTCTGGGCGCGATGGCAGCGCTTTACGGCGGCGGGCTGGTGGCGTGGCTCTATGGCGGCGTCGATCCGGAAGCTTTCCTGCTGCGGCTGCGCGACGCCATCTCGATCGACCATTTCATCGTCGGCATTATCAAGGCGCCGGTGATGGCGGCCGTGATCGGCATCGTCGCCTGTGTCGAGGGGCTGGCCGTGCAGGGCAGCGCCGAGTCGCTCGGCCAGCACACGACGTCCTCGGTGGTGAAGGGAATCTTCTTCGTGATCGTGATGGATGGTGTGTTCGCCATCTTCTTCGCATCGATCGGAATGTGACCATGGCGGGCGAGATTTCCGACGCCATTATCCGGGTTCGCGACATCACCGTGCAATTCGGCAAAACGCGCGTGCTCGACGGGCTCAACCTCGACGTCAAGCGCGGCGAGATTCTTGGGTTTGTCGGTCCCTCGGGCGCTGGAAAGTCGGTGCTGACGCGGACGATCATCGGCCTGGTGCCCAAGATCGCCGGACGTATCGAGGTGTTCGGTGTCGACCTTGATGCGGCGAGTGCCGCGGAGCGCCGCGGCGTCGAGCGCCGCTGGGGCATCCTGTTTCAGCAGGGCGCGCTGTTCTCCTCGCTCACGGTGCGCCAGAACATCCAGTTTCCGGTGCGCGAATATCTCAACGTCTCGCAGCGGCTGCTCGACGAGATCATGGTGGCCAAGCTCGGCATGGTGGGCCTGCGGCCCGAGGTTGCCGACCGCTATCCGTCCGAACTCTCCGGCGGCATGGTCAAGCGCGTGGCGCTGGCGCGCGCGCTCGCGCTCGATCCCGAATTGGTGTTCCTGGACGAGCCGACCTCCGGGCTCGATCCGATCGGCGCCGGGGATTTCGACGAGCTGGTGCGCACCCTGCAGCGTACTTTGGGCCTGACGGTTTTCATGGTAACCCATGATCTCGACAGCCTTTATACGGCCTGCGACCGTATCGCGGTTTTAGGGAACGGTAAGATCATTGCCGCAGGATCGATTGCCGACATGCAGGCCTCGCAGCATCCCTGGCTGAGGCAATATTTCCACGGCAAGCGCGCCCGCGCGGTCATGGGCTAGAGACCATGATCACGAAACGGGCACCGGTTTTTGATGAGATCATGCTCAAACAAGCGATAAATGACAGGTCTGATCGGCAAAGCTGAACGGACCCAGGTTTCGGAGTACCTTGAGTTATGGAAACGCGGGCGAATTACGTCCTGATCGGGGCCTTCACGCTGGCGGTGATCGCCGCCGCATTCGGCTTCGTGCTGTGGTTTCAGAGCCTTCACACCACCAAGCAGCGCAGCCCGATCCGCATCGTGTTCGAAGGCCCGGCGTCGGGCCTGCGCAACGGCGGGAGCGTCAATTTTAACGGTATCAGGGTAGGGGAGGTTGTCTCGGTCAAGCTCGACAACCCGCGGCGGGTGGTCGCACTGGCGATGGTCGAGAACAACGCCCCGATCCGCAAGGACACGCTTGTCGGCCTCGAATTCCAAGGACTGACCGGCGTCGCGGCGATCTCGCTGAAGGGCGGTGAGGAGACCGCGCCTGCCGTGCCGCTCGACGAGGACGGCGTGCCGATGCTGACCGCCGACCCGAGCGCGCTGCAGGACGTGACGGAGTCGATTCGCGCCACGCTGCAGAACGTCAACCGGCTTGTCGCCGACAACCAGGAGTCGGTGAAGAACTCGCTGCGGAATCTCGAAACCTTCACGGCCGCGCTCGCGCGCAACTCCGAGAAGATCGACAACGTCATGCTCAGGGTCGACGGCGTGATGGGCAAGGCCGACAGTCTGATGCTCGGGCTGAACACGATCGCGGGCGGCGCCGCCGGCGGCGAATTGAATCTCATGGTGAAGTCGATCCGCGAACTCGCGGAGGATTTCGACAAGCGATCCGGCGCGCTGATGGCCGATGGCCGCCGCACCCTCTCCGACATCAGCCGCGCCGTGAACAATTTCGACCGTAACCCGACCCGCGTGATCTTCGGCGGAGGCAATGCTCAGGCGGCCGAGCCCGCGCCAACCGCGGCAGCCTCGCCAAGGCCGGCACCGACCGCGGCAGCTCCGAAGCCGCCGAACGGGCAGAAACGGCAGTAAGGGCCGCAAACCTCGCGTGAAGCCTTATCAACTCGCGGTCTTGAGCCGGGCGCCTGCATCGGCTTTCATGTACTCGGCGTATAGCTCAGCCTTGTGCGGGCGTCCGATCAAATAGCCCTGCATATCGTCGCATCGCTCCCGCATCAGGATCGTAAGCTGCTCGTTGGTCTCGACGCCTTCGGCAAGAACCGGAACGTTGAAGCCATGAGCGAGCCCGATCACGGCCCGAACGATTGCCAACGAGCGCGCGCTGCAGCCGAGTGAGGCGACGAAGGAGCGGTCGATCTTGATCCGGTCGAGCGGAAACGCCTGCAGATAGGACAATGACGAGTAGCCGGTCCCGAAATCGTCGAGCGCGATCATGATGCCGAGGGATTTGAGGGATTTCAGGGTCTGGCTCGCACGCGAGATATCCTCGATCAGGACGCCCTCGGTAATTTCCAGCTCGAGCCGGGATGGCGGCAGGCCGCTGTCGCGCAACGCCGCGCGCACCTGATCCTCCAGATTCTCGCGGCGGAACTGGGCGGCCGAGACGTTCACGGCAATGCGCACGCTCTCGTCCCATGACGCCGCCTGCCGGCAAGCCTCCCGCAGGACCCATTCATCGATCTTCGCAATCGACCCGCTCTCCTCGGCGACCGGAATGAATTCTCCGGGCATCACCAGACCGCGCAGCGGATGCTGCCAGCGCACCAGCGCCTCAAATCCGTTGATCCTGCCGTCCCTGTGGCGCTGCGGCTGGTATTCGAGATAGAGTTCGCCGTTCTCGACGGCAGAACGAAGATCGTGCTCCATGGCACGACGCTCGCGCAACTGCCGGTCCATCGCGCTGGTAAAGATGCGCGTTGTCCCGCGCCCCTCATTCTTTGCGCGATAGAGCGCCGCATCCGCATTGGCCAAGAGCGATGCAGGGGTGTCACCATCGCGCGGGTAGAGCGCCACGCCGATGCTGAGGTCGATGTCCAGCGCGTGGCCGTCGATCTCGATCGCGTGTCTGAACGCGTCGCGCATTCGGCCGGCCACGAGTTCTGCAGCTCCCGGCAACGGCACCTGTTCGGTGATGGCAATGAATTCGTCGCCGCCCACGCGCGCGACATAGGCGCCCTGGGCGGCCTGGCGCAGCCTTCGGGATGCCTCCTGCAGCACGGCATCGCCCGTCGAATGCCCGAACAGGTCGTTGACTTCCTTGAAGTGATCCAGATCGATGCAAAGGACCGCAAAGTTGCCGCCGGCGTCTCCGGTATGCTGCATCAACGTGGAAAGGCGCGCGTCGAACGCGGCACGATTGGGCAGATCGGTCAGAAGATCGTGCGATGCCAGGTATCTGACTTTCTGCTCGGCGCGGTTGCGCTCTGTCACATCGAACGCCACCGAAACGATCCCGGCCTTGCCCTGATAGAGCAGAGGCCGCGATTCAATCACGACTTCGATCAGGTCGCCTCGGGAAGTCTTGTGGATGACGGGTTCCTGCAGTGTCCGGGCCAGCTCCGCCGGCGCGCAACCGTCTGCGCTGAGATTGTGCTCGGACATCGAGAGCAGTTCTTCGCTCAGATAGCCGTAATGGCTGCACATCGCGGCATTGACTGCCAATAGCCGCCTCGTACTCGCGTCCGCTACCCACATCGGCAACGGGTTCTCTTCGAACAGCAGCCGGAACGAAGCCTCGCTGCGTTTCAGGTCGGTGATATCGACACGAATCCCGATGCTGCCGCCGTCCGCGGTCCGCCGCTCCTCGATTCGGGTCCATCTGTCGCCCGGCAGTTGTTGCTCGTGGTAGCTTTGCGGCAGGGCATGGCGGGCCATGCGTTCCCTAAACCATTCGTCCTCGCGCCCAACGGCGTCGGCGTATTGACGATGCGCCAGGCCAGCACGAAGAATGTCTTCGAAGCGGGCGCCCTCAACGATGGCCGCCGCATTGGACGCATAGAGCCTGGGATATTGCCGGTTCCACAGAACCAGCCGGTCGTCCCTGTCGAATATTGCCAGTCCTTCGGGGACAACGTCCAGGGCTTCCGTCAGATAGGTATGCGCGGCCCGGGTACGCTCTCCTTCCTCGGCAAGTCTCGCCTGAGTTTCGATCAGCCGGACGAAATTGCCGAAATTCGTGTTGATCATCCGGACGAACAGAACCAGCAGAAGGCCCAGATTGATGCCGATGCAAACCAGAAGCGGTTCTCCGGAAGCGAGCAAGCGCAACGCGAGCGGCAGTCCTGCAATGAACAGCGTCAGCCGCGACGCAGCCGGGAAAATGCCAAGACAATAGGCCGCGCCGATGCAGCCCATGAATACGAGCAGCGAGATCGGTGCGCGAAGCGAGGGGTCCACGGCTTCGATCAGCGCCAGGGTCCAGATGAGAAATCCGGCGGGCAACGCGGCGGAAAGAATTCGCATCCGTGCCAGAAACCGATAGGCCTCATCCGGCGTGAGTTCGACCCCGCGCATCCTGACCCACTGGATCATGCGAATGACGCTAATGGTCAGAAGCGCGCCGGGGAGGGTGAATCTGAGCCATCCATTGACCGGTGAAGGTAGGACAAAGCCGACGCTGATGCTGTCCAGCAGCAGCACGGCATAAAGAATCGGGACCTGGTTGGTGAGGATGCGAAATTGCTCGCTGACGAGCGCGCGGCCGTGCGGCGTTGTGCATTCGCCGACGGCGAACAAGCTACGCGCCCTGGTTATGAAGTTCATGCCATCTCGTCCCGTCACGAGACGGCAAGCTATGCCGCAATCAAGAATCTCTCGTAAAAACACTTGGTAGCAATGAGCTTAATCCGCGCCAAACCGCATTTTCCTCACGGAAAAGCGCCGGAATCCGGCAAATCATCAGCCCGCGTTTCGCGGAACACCGTGGTTTTACGGACGCACAATTTCATGAATGGGATTTCGCAGCGGAAGCCACGTCCACGTGACGTGGCATGGGCATCACGGCTACCGCATATAAAAACGGAGGCATCGGTGCCTCCGTTTTTTTATGTCGCCAGTCGCTGGTTGCTTACCCCAGCCGTCCCGCCGCGTGCGCGAGCAATGTGTAGACCAGCCCGGTCTCCGAGGTGAGGTGGCCGCGCAGCGCCTGCGGTCCGCGATCTTCGCGGGCGACTTCGTCGAGCAGCCGCTCGAACTCGGCGATATAGCGGTCGACCGTCTGCTTGAAGCCGCGGTCGGCGCGATATTTGCGGGCGACTTCGTCGAACGCCTTCTGGCCGGCCGGCGTGTAGAGCCGTTTAGAGAACGCCTTGCTCTCGCCGCGCTGATAGCGGTCCCACATTTCGGCGGCGAGGTTGCGGTCCATCAGCCGGCCGATGTCGAGCGACAGCGACTCCAGCGGATTGGCGGGGGTCTGCGGCAGGCGGCCACGGGGAGCCTGTCCCGCACCTGCGTCGGTGCGGTGGAGCAGGTCGGACAGCCATCCGTCGCCGCGTCCGGCATCCTGGCTTGCCGGCGAGACGGGCGGGGCTTCGGCGCGGCGCGGGGCCGGCATGCCGAGATCCGGCGGCGGCAGCGTCGATGCGCTGCCGGCGTCGCGCATGCGTACCTCGTTGCGGCCGGCGGCGGTTGCCATCACGGGCTCCTCCTGGCGCTGCACGCTGGCCCGAGCGGAGGTCACGACATCGAGGCCGCGGCCGTGATGGGCGACGATCCGGTTGAGCTCGGCGAGCGCCTCGATCTGGTCGACAATCACCTTGCGCATCTGCGCGGTATTGTCGGCCGCCTCCTGCGGCATCTCGAGCACGCCGCGGCGCAGCTCGTTGCGGGTCGCCTCGAGTTCGTTATGCATCTCGGCGGCCATCTGCTTCATGGCCTGCACCATCGCGCCGAACTTCTCGGTCGACTCCTTGAACATCGCATCCGTTTCATGGGTGCTCTGCTGGTACAGGTCATTCATCGCATTGAGGGTCTGCTGCCGTTCGTTTTCGGCCGCAGTGCGCACCGCTTCGAACTGGCGGCTGATCGCCGCAGAGCCGGCGCCGGCGGTTTCCGCGACCACGCGCGCGATATCGCGGGCGCGCTCTTCGGCCGCGGCGAGCGATTCGTCGAGCAGGCCGGTGAAGCGCGACAGCCGCTGGTCGAGGTCGGTGGTGCGCAGGTCGATGGTGGTCACAAGCGATTCAAGCTGCGACTTGCGGTCGGCGACCGAGCTCGAGGTGGAGCGGTTGGCCTGTTCGACCACGCCGGCTGCCTCGACCAGCTCCTTGCCGTGCTTTTCGAACTCGCTCGACAATGCGCCGAGATCCTCCAGCGCCTTGGTGGTCTTGCTGTTGAAGACGGTGAGCTGGTCTTCCAGGGTCTGCGTGGCGACCCCGTTGCGGGCGGTGACGTCGTTCATGGCGGACACGAAGTCGGCCACGCGCGTCACCAGCGCGCGCTCCAGCGAGTTGAGATTGTCGTGGGCGCCGGTCAGCACTTCCTGCAGCAGGATGTTGCCTTCACGCAGCCGCTCGAACAGCGCCACCGTATCGGTGCGCAGGATCTTGCTGGTTTCCTGCATTTCGGTGACGGCAGCGATCGACACCTGACGCGACTGGTCGATGGCCGAGCGCGAAGACTGCTCGAGGTCCTTCAGCGACTTCGCCACCGCGCCGGTGGCCATGTCGCCGGCGGACGTGATCGTGCGCGCGACTTCCGAGCCGTGGGTCGACATCGATTGCGAGAACGCCTGGCCGCGGGTCTCGATCGATTTCAGGGCGTCGGCGGTGACGCGGTCGATGTCGGTCGTTAGTTGCGTGGTCCTGGAAGAGAGCGCCTCGACCAGCGCACCGCGGCGGCTGTCGACGATCTGCGCCAGACGGTCGGTCTGCTGTTGAACGTAGGTGACGATTTCGTCGGTCTTGCCGGTCATCGTCGAGCCGAAATTGCTGCTCGCGGCGAGCACCGAACGCTCGATATCGGCCGAAGTCGACTTGACCTTGGTGCTGACCTCGTTGGTTGCGGCGACCAGCGCGCTCTGCGCGTTCTGCGCCGTGGTCTGGATGGTGTCGGTCGTGCTGGCGGTGATGACGCCGAGCGAACGCTCCATGTCGGCGGCGATCGCCTTGATCTGGTTTGCGGCGTCGGCGGAGGTCGCGGAAAACGAGCTCTGGGCTTCGCGCGCGGTGCCGAGGATGGAGGCGGCGGTCTCGGCGCCGACCGCGGTTAGCGTGCGTTCGACATCGATCGCCAGCGACTTGACATGGTTGGCGGCTTCGGTCGACGCCGTGATGAGCGTGTTCTGCGCTTCGCGCGCGCCCGTCGTGATCGACTCGGCGGTGGCGTTGCCGGCCATCGAGAGCGAACGCTGCACGTCGGCTGCGAGCGACTTGACCTGGCTCGATGCCTCGGTGGACGCGTTCATGAGGGTGCTCTGGGCCTCGCGGGCGCCTGCCGTGACCGCCTCGGCGGTCGCCGTACCGGCGATCGAGAGCGAACGCTGAACGTCGGCGGCGAGCGACTTGACCTGGTTGGCGGCCTCCGCGGAGGCGGCGACCAGCGTGCTCTGGGCTTCGCGGGCGCCTGCGGTGACGGCCTCGGCAGTTGCCGAACCGGCGATCGACAGCGAACGCTCGACATCGGCGGCGAGCGACTTGACCTGGCTTGCGGCGTCCGCGGACGCGGTGACCAGCGTGGTCTGCGCCTCGCGCGCGCCGGCGAGAACCGATGCGGCCGTGGCGTCGCCTGCGGCCGAAAGCGTGCGCTCGACGTCGGCGGCGAGGGACTTGATCTGCGCGGCTGCGTCGGAGGAGGCCGACACCAGTGTGGTCTGGGCTTCCTGGGCGCTGGTCAGGATCGAATTGGCCGCGCCGGTGCCGACGGCGGTAAGGGAGGCTTCGACCTCGGCCGAGGTCAATTTGAGTTGTGCGCCGACATCGGAGGAAACCGTCAGCAGCGCCTGCTGCGCGGAGCGCGCGCCGGTCTGGATGGTCTCGGCGGTGTTGACGACGAGATTGGTCAGCGAACGCTCGGCATCCTCGACATGCGACTTGATGCCGGAGGACAGCATTTCGGCGCGCGACATCAGGTCTTCGCTGGCCTGGCGCCCACTGCTTTCGATCCGGCCCGCCACGGCTTCGATGCGCGAGCCGAGCAGATCCTCGAACTGCGTAACGCGGGTGTCGATGTCGGTGGCTATGGCGCCGACCCGCGTCTCCATGCCGCTGGCGATGCCGCCGACCCGTGTCTCGAGTCCACTGGCGATATCGCCGACCCGCGTCTCAATGCCCTGATGAATTTCCTGGAACCGCGCCTGGATGGTGTCGGTCAGATAGGCGCTGCGGCCGTCGAGGGTCTCGGTGACGTTGGCAATACGATGGTCGACCGCCGCAATCGCCTGCGCGGTGCCCTCGGTCAGCGAGGAGGTGAGCAGGCTAAGCCGCTGGTCGATCGATTGGATCGCCTGCGCCGCGCCGTCGGTCAGCGAGCCCGTCAGGGTGCTGAGGCGGTTGTCGATGGTTTCGGTGACGGATTTGGCGCGGGTGTCGAACGTCGTCTCCAGTGATTGCAGACGGCCGTCGACGGTCTCATCGAACCATTTGAGCTTGTTGTCGAGCGAAGTGTCGAGGTTGCTGACGCGGGTGCTGAGGGTGGTTTCGAACTGCAGCAGGCGCTGATCGAGCGAAGCGGTGATCTCGCCGCTGTTCGATACCAGGCGGGTGTCGAAAGTGTCGACGTAGTTCTTCAGGCTGTCACTGATCTCCTGGGTGCGCGCGCCCATACGCTCGACGATCTCGCCGCCGAAGGTCTTGACGGTGCGATCGAACTCCGAGATGTGGCGCGTGATCAGCGCGCCGAGCGTGCCGCTGTCGCGGGCGAACTTTTCCGCAAGCTCGCCGCCCTGGTTCTTCACCAGCTCGTCAAAGGCGCTCATCTGCAGCGCGAGGCTGTCATGCGCGTTTTCGGTCTGGCTGATCACCTTGGCGACCAGCGTGTTCACGGTTACGTCGAGTGCGTCGCTGGCCTTGTCGCCGGAAGTGAGGATGCGGCTGGCGAGGCGGTTGCCGGCATCGTCGATCTTGCTGACGAGATCGCCCGAGCGCAGCTCGAGCTCGAGCAAGAGCGAGTCGGAGGAGTTCTTCAGGGAGTCGTGGACCTGCTCGGTGCGGTCGGAGATGCCGTCGACGATGGTCGAGGAGCGCTGCTCGAATTCGCCGGTGATGCGGTCGATGCGTTCGTTCAGCATCTCGTGGACGCGATCGGCGAGATCGACGAACTCGTCGTGGACGTGGCCGGTCTTGAAGTTGAGACTGGTGGTCAGCCGCTCGGAGGCGTCGAGCACGGCGCGCGTGGTCTCGGCGCTGGCTTCTTCCAGGCGGTCGAGCAGGTCGCCGCCGCGCTCACCGAGCGCGAGGATCATGTTGTCGCCGGCATGGCTGAGCGCGCTCGTAATGTGCTGGCCGCGCTCTTCCAGCGCGCCGGTGATGCTTTTGGCGACCTCGTCGACGCGCGAGGCGATTGCGTCCGAGATCAGTGCGATGTCGTGGCGCAGGTCGATCTGGACGCCGGAAATGGCGCTGCGAACCTGCTCGGCCTGGCCGACCAGATTGTCGCGCTGATGGGCGATGTCCTGCAGCAGCGCGCGGATCCGCACCTCGTTGTCGGAATAGGCGCGCTCAAGGGCTGCGACTTCATTGGCGACGAGCGTTTCCAGTTCACCGGCGCGCGCGATCGCGCGCTCGACGCCGTCGCCCATCGCGGCGACTTCGCGGCGAATCGCCTGACCGACGGTCACCATTGAATCGGCGGCGGCCCCCTCGGGCTCGGAGAAGCGGATCGCGACCTGCGCCATCGATTGCGCGATCATCCGCATTTCCTGGCCGCGCCAGGCAAGGCTGGCGAGGAAATAGAACAGCAGCACCGGCGCAAAGAACAACGCTGCGAGACCGGCGAGCACCAGGACGCCGCCGCTCTGTCCGATTGCCGCCTGCAGCGCGGGCAGGAAGCTGACCGTCAGCAGGCCGCAACCGAGCACCCAGACGGCGCCAAACACGCTGGCAAGCGTGTAGACGCTGCGGGCAGGGTGGTTCTTCTGGATCGCCTGCAGAATCTGTCCGATGGTTTCGCGATCATCATTGGCGGCGCGACGGGGGCTGCGCGGCTCTTCGATCGAATCGAACGCCTGCCGTTCTGTGCTTCCGCGCGTGTCGAACGGCGCTTCGGAATAGGACGGCGCGGCGGACGGCATGGTCGGCGGCGAGAGCTCGCCTCCGATCGAATTTCGGTTGGTGTCGACGCTCGTATCGCCGATGTTGAGCGCCTCCTGAATGGCGGAGAGCGCGACTTCAGTGGGATCTTTGACCTTCTTCGGATTGTTCGCCATGTCAGTCCGAGCCCTCTTAAATTTTTACGCGCCCAGCCGTTCTTGCAAAAACGCCCGCAAGCTCGAAGCTGGATTCATAAACCCCCGCGGACCGCAAGCGTGCCCCGCCGGCAGCTTGTCCGCACACGTCCGCAAACATCCTATTGGTTGAGCGATACGAATGAAATGGCCGCGATTAAGACATTCTTAATCATCGTTAACAGCTTTGTTCCTTAAGGCCTTAAGGATACACAAATTTCTGGAACCGGATTGTCGATCGAGGCGAGTTGTCGGCAAAAACAAGGCGAAGTTGGGGCAAATTCTGAGAACGTTCCGTTAACCGCAGTCGTGATTGGCTGGCCAGGATCCCCCGGGAAGAATCAGTGCAGTGGGGCGATCGGGACTTGGGCCATGCCGCTTCATCTCGAACGGATAGAATGGATGCCATCGCCACCGCTGGCTCCCGGCGACGGGCCGATCGATTTCGACCATCTGCAACGCATGACGCTCGGCGATGCCGCCATCGAGCAGGAGGTGTTGACGATGTTCTTGGCCCAATCGACAACGCTCATGCACACGCTCGCCGCCATACCTGCGGATGCCAGCGCGCTGGCGCACACGCTTAAGGGCTCGGCCCGCGCGATCGGCGCGTTTGCCGTCGCCGATGCCGCATCCCGGCTGGAGGCGGTCATCGCCAGAGGCCTCGATGCGTCCGCTGCGCTCGCCGAGCTTGGCGAGGCGGTTGAAGAGGCGCGGGCAGCGATCGAGGCGGTTCTGCACCGTTCCTGAGCGGAACAGCGGTCCGTATCGGCCAAATGGCGGTAAAGTGCTGCGTTAAGGTTTTCGTCCCGACCGCTGGCGCTGTGCGGATCGACCCGTTATACGACTGCCGGGACCTTCCTTACATATTCCGGCAGTACGAGCGATCATGGCCAAAATCCACTTTGTCGACCATACCGGCGAAAAACGAACCATTGAAGTCGAGAACGGCGCGACCGTGATGGAAGCCGCGATTCGCAACGCCATTCCAGGCATCGAAGCCGAGTGCGGCGGCGCCTGCGCCTGCGCGACCTGCCATGTCTATGTCGAGGAGCCGTGGCGCGAGAAGGTCGGCGCGCCGACGCCGATGGAAGAGGACATGCTGGATTTCGGTTTCGACGTGCGGCCGAACTCGCGCCTGTCGTGCCAGATCAAGGTGAGCGACGACCTCGACGGCCTCGTGGTGTCGACGCCGGAGCGGCAGGCCTGAAGTCCGGAAAACATTCAGCGCGATCGGGCGTTGGCGGTCTCCGCGAGATAATCATCGACCGGATATTCTGCATGCCGCCAACATCGCCGCGCGCGTCATATCGGCTTTGCGCCGCGGCGAATCCAGCGCTGAAAATTCGCCAGGATTTCCGGCGTCAACGGCGTCGGCTTGCGCGTGGCTTCGTCGAGCAGCACCGATACCGATTGCGCTGAAGCGACGCATTTGCCTTCGGAGAACACCACCTGATCGAAGGTGACGGAAGTCCGGCCGAACTTGACCACGCCCAGTCCCATTTCGATCGTGCCGGGCCAGCGCAATTCGGCGCGGAAATGCATGTCGAGGCGGACCATGATCCAGGCAAAGCCGTCCGGCATCAGCCCGTAGCTGGGGTCCTTCATCAGCGTGACGCGGCCGGTTTCGAAATAGGTGGCGTAAACCGCGTTGTTGACGTGCTGGTTGGGATCGAGGTCGGCAAACCTCACATTGTCCGACAGGCGATAGGGAAAGTCTTCCAGGCGCGGGGTCGCGTCGGGACGCAAGGGGGCGTTCACGGGGGGCCATCTCCGAAAATCTCGTTCCCTTACAACCCACTTGTCGAATGGCGGCAAGGGGTTGCCGCGACCGGGAACGCGATATTATGGCTTTCCTGTTGGCCCTGCCTTGGCTAGACAGATGCGGCCTTCCCGCCAGGTTCAACCGAAAAGAAGCTGATATGAGCGAAGCGATCAAAACCGATGTGCTGATTATTGGCGCGGGTCCGTGCGGCCTGTTCGCCGTCTTCGAACTTGGCTTGTTGGACATGAAGACGCATCTGGTCGACATCCTCGACAAAATCGGCGGCCAGTGTGCCGAGCTCTATCCGGAAAAGCCGATCTACGACATTCCCGGCATTCCCTTCGTCACCGGCCAGGGTCTCACCGAGGCGCTGCTCGAACAGATCAAGCCGTTTCATCCGACCTTCCATCTCAACGAGATGGTGGAGACGATCGAGAAGATCGGCGATCCCGGCTTTCGCGTCACGACTGATGCCGGCCAGGTGTTCGAGTGCAAGGTGGTGGTGATTTCCGCAGGCGGCGGCTCGTTCCAGCCGAAGCGTCCGCCGGTGCCGGGCATCGAGGCCTATGAAAGCACCTCGGTATTTTATGCCGTGCGCAAGATGGAGCAATTCCGCGACAAGAGCATCCTGATCGTCGGCGGCGGCGATTCCGCGCTCGACTGGACGCTCAACCTGCATCCGATCGCCAAGCGCGTGACGCTGCTGCACCGGCGCGATGATTTCCGCGCTGCGCCCCACAGCGTCGAACAGATGCGTGCGCTGGTGGCGAGCGGCAAGATGGATTTGAAGATCGGTCAGGTGACCGCGCTGGAAGGCGCCGGCGGCAAGCTGTCCGCAGCGATGATGAAGGGCAACGATAACGCGATTTCGAAGATCGAGTGCGATACGATGCTACCGTTCTTCGGGCTGACCATGAAACTCGGCCCGGTGGCGAATTGGGGCGTTGCGCTCGAGAACAATCTGGTTCCGGTCGACACCGCGGCGTTCGAGACCAATGTTCCCGGCATCTTCGCGATCGGCGACATCAACACCTATCCCGGCAAACTCAAGCTGATCCTGTCCGGATTCCACGAGGGCGCACTGATGGCGCAGAAGGCGCACCGCTACGTGTATCCGGACAAGCGGTTGGTGTTCCAGTACACGACCTCGTCGTCGAGCCTGCAGAAGAAGCTCGGGGTCAGCTGATTCCCAAAACATGCCAGTTGGGCTCGCCGAGCCTTGTCGGGGCGCGACGATCGTTACTGGAACCGTCCGCGAAATGGCCTTAGTCTGCGGCCATTCATTTAGCGAATTGATCAGGTGATGGCGATGCGCAAGCTGGGCGGATTTCAACTGATACTTCCGATCGTGATCGGGCTCGTATTTGCCGGTGAACTCGCTGCGCAGCCGGCGGAACTTTCCGCGGCCGGGCTGTGGGAGAAGGTCGAGAAGGGCAAGACGGTCGGATGGTTTCTGGTGGTCGATCGCAACGGCAGCTTCGAAGGCGTGTTCGCCAAATTCTTTCCTGAGCCCGGCGATGCTCCCAACCCGATCTGCTCGAAATGTACCGACGATCGAAAGGATGCGCCGTGGCTCGGGCTTTCCTTCATCCGCGACATGAAGCGCGAGGGATTGAAGTACGAGAATGGCAACGTGCTCGATCCACGCGATGGCAAGATCTACAAGGCCAAGATGACGCTGAGCCCCGACGGGCAGACGTTGACGATGCGTGGCTATCTCGGCATCTCGCTGCTGGGCAGGGATGAGGTCTGGACTCGCCTGCCTGATACGGCGTTGGCGCAGGTCGATCCCGCGATCATCGCAAAATATCTGCCGGCGCAGGCTGCGGCGATGAAGCCGCCTGCCGGTCCGGCAAAGGCCCCGGCGGCGCCCAAGAAGACCACTGCGCCAGCACCGGTTCCTGCACCTGCGCGCTAGAGCCTTTTCCGTTCCGATGGAATCGGAACGGGGCTCTAGGTTTTTGTTTGACGCGTTTTCTTGACGCGAACCGGTCCCCACTTCGCTAGAAAACGCTCTGGCTAATAAAGTCCGCCGGCTTTGCGTGGTGGACGCGGCGCGTCCGGCGCAAGCGGTATCGGCGGCACCGGCTGCGACGTGACTTCAGGCACCGTCGCATCGAGCTGCAGCACGGCGGCGGCGGCCGGCACGGCGGCATCCGCCATCGCGGCGTGGCCCTCGGCGCTCGGATGCACCGCGCCGCCATAGACCGCCGACAGCACACCCCAGGTCGCGTCATGAATATCGGAGGGCTGTTGCGACGTCGGCAGGCCTTGCGGGTAGGTCATCGCCGCGAAGTAGCTGTCATTGGCATCGCGGATCCAGCGCGCGCGGGGCAGATAGGCGCGGTACTCGCCGGCGCTGCGGCCGCACAGCATCGGCTGGTTGGCAGCCGAGACGATATCGGGATCGAAGCTGTCACCGGTCGCCGAGAAGCACTGCCGATCGAATTCGGGATCGCTTTCGGCGCGTGCGCAGAAGCCGTGGCTGGCAAAACTGGCCTGATGGCCATCGACGAAGGTCATGCGGTCGGCGCTCGGATTGCGGCACAGGATGCCGCCCTCGCACCGCGCCAACCCTCTCAACTGCGGCAGGAATTCGCCTTCGACGAAGTTCGACACGGCGGCCAGCCGCTGCGGCTGGGCGTTGAAGGAGGGATGAATGTCGAAGCCGGCGCGTCCGCCGGGGCAGGGTGCGCCGCCATTCGACAGCGTCGGATTGGCGTAGGAGGTGTAGACCACCCGCGACAGGTCGCCGCCGACCAGCGGCTTCAGCGCCTCGCGCAGTTTTGCAAAGCCCTGCGGCAGGTCGCGCGTCATCGCCGATCGTGCATCGTCCACCGACGCCATCACGCCGCTGCGCCGAAACAGCGTACGTTCAGTCGCCGTGTCCACGATCACGTCGGCGACGAGGCCGGAGAAATAGATGTCGTTGGCGCCGACCGACAGCAGCACCAGGTCGAGGTTGCGATCCGGCTGGCGGCGTTTCGCCGCGGTGACCGCTTCGCGCAGTTCGGCCAGTTGACCGTTGACGGTGCCCTGGCACGCACCGCCCGATTTCGACGGCAGGCAGTCGCGGGCGCGCTGCGAGCCGAACAGCCCGTCGGAAATGGTGGCGCCAGTGCAGGCCAGCGGCAGATAGGTCACCGCGATATGCGGGTATCGCACGGCGAGCGCCAGTGCGGTCCGGGTCTGATAGCTGTAGAGCGAGCGGTGGCAGGCAGGATTGAACCAGAGCGCGCTCTGCCGCTGCCAGACCGGCAGCGTGTCGGGTGCCTCGCATGCGCGCCCGCCTTTATAACCGGCGCGGCTCGGCCGGTAGTATTGCGCGGCGGCCGTTCCGAGGTAGGAGCGGAAGCAAAAACCTTCATCGGCCAGCGCAATCGGCCGGTCCGGATTTCCCTCGCCGGACGCGACGCTGTCGCCGAGGCCGGCGATGAAGATGTCGCGCACCGCGATCTCGGTGAACACGCGCTGACTGCCCTCCGAACTGGACACATCGACGGTGGCCACCGTAGTGCGGCCATAGCGGACCCGGACATTGACAGGTTCGGCACAGTCGAACGTGGAGGTTTGCGGGCCGTCGCCGTCGTCGAGCGTCCAGGCGCAGGTGGCGCCGACCGGAACCGGGCCGGTCAGCCGGGCCACGATCGGATGATCGATCGGCGTCAGGTAGCTTTCCTTGACGTTGTCGCGCGTGCAGGGCTCGTTGACGCGGCCGGCCAGATCGATACAGAGCCGGTTCACGGTGTTGCGCGCCCAACCGCGGCCGTCGCTCTGGATTGCCAGCACCTGCTCCGTGGCCAGCACGCTGCGGCCGCGCGCGGTTTCGGCGTGCAGCAGGAAATCCCGCTCCTCGCGGAACAGGCGGAAACGGTTGCGGACCTCCCAGGAAATCTGCAGCGGGCCGTAGCCGCCGGCGGTCTGGGCTTGCGCGGCCGGCGTGAATACGCCGACCAGCGCGCCGGCAACCAGCGCGACCGACATCACCGAACGTAAGAGAATTCCAGCCATGGCGTCGTTTGACGTTAGCGGTAAGGCAGAAATAAGAGAATGAGGCAGCTCTGCCTCAAAAGACCAGACGGCGCAGATAACGACGCCGTTACCAGCCTCAGGATTGCCGGCCGTTGATCGGGGGGCGCACCCGGGCCTTGGCGGTGCAGGCTTCGCCAAGCCGGCGCCGATCCAGCCATGGTTGCAGCACACTGAGCCAGAGTTCGCGTGTCCCCATGATCCAGATCGAGATGCCGAACGGGATCAGGAAGTACAGGATCCGGAACACCACCAGCGTCGCCAGCAACTGCTCCTTGCTGAACTGCGGCAGCGCCACCAGCATCGCGGCGTCGAACACGCCGATGCTGCCGGGGGCATGACTGGCAAAGCCGAGCAGCGTCGCCAGGATGAACACCACCGCCAGCGAAACGAAGTCGATATGCGGCTCGGTCGGCATCAACAGATACATTGCCAGCGCGCAGAAGCCGAGATCGACCACGCCGATGAAGACTTGCAGCAGCGTCAGCCGGGCGGACGGCAGCACCACCTTCCAGCCGTTCTGCCCGAGTTCGCGGCGACCCTCGCCCATCAGCAGCCAGACGAAATAGGCGGCAATGCCGGCAAGGCAGCCGATCGCGATCAGCCGGTTCATCGCCGGGGGCAGCAGGTCCATCGAGGACGCCGCCTCGGGATGCCAGGACATACCGCAGCCGAGCACGAACAGATTGCCAAGCCAGAAAGTGAGGCCGGAGAGAAAGCAGATTTTTGCGACATCGATCGCGGTCAGGCCATAGTCGGAATAGATCCGGAATCGGATCGCGCCGCCGGTAAAGACGGTGGCGCCGATGTTGTGGCCGATGGTGTAGCTGGTGAAGCTCGACATCGCAGCGATGCGATAGGGGACGTGCGTCTTGCCAATGGTTCGCAACGCGAAGAAATCATAGAAGGTCAGCGTGCAAAACGCGCCCACCACGCACAGCGCGGCCAGCGCGATCCGATGCGGGGCGATGTCGGTGAGCGCAGTCAGGATAACCCCGGTGTCGACCCCCTTGAGGGTCTGAACCAGGTGGGTGATCGCAAGACCGATGATGAGGAGACTCGCAGCGATTCCCAGCCGTTTCCAGCCGATCTTCTTCTTGAAGCCACGCCCGAGCGCGGTCAGCAGCCGATGCATTCATCCTCCCGGCGGGGCGGCAACGTAACGAGATAAGGCCTGTCACGACAGATGACAGTCGACGGCAAGAGGCACCGTGCGCGCAACCCATAAGCCAAAACCACGCCGTTGTGCAGCCCCTTGACAAGCCTGCCTTTTGGCGTCGTTCGTCGCCTTTGTCATATGCCCTACATATGTCGCCGCATTAACGATTTTGAGTCGCAATGAGGTCCGTTCCGCGGGCTGTTTTTGCCGCATCGTTCCATCCGTTCCATCGCGGCGTATTCGAGGCCTTCAGGAACATCCCTTTTACGAGCCGGTTAGCTCTCATCAACACCGAACATGAAGCGCGGCCGGGCCAGGAAAAGGCCTGACGGCCTTCCTGTTCCCAACACAAAGGAGGACCGCAATGGGACTCTTCACCAAAGACATCAAGACCATGAATGACCTGTTCGTGCATCAATTGCAGGACATCTACTATGCCGAAAAGCAGCTCGTGAAGGCATTGCCAAAAATGGCCGAAAAGGCCACCGACAAGCAGCTCAAACAGGGCTTTTTGAGCCATCTCGATGAAACCAAGACGCATGTGCAGCGCCTCGAAGAAATATTCCGCATGCATGGCGCCGAGGTGAAGGCGGCCGACTGCCCGGCGATCGACGGCATCATCGAGGAAGCCGATGATGTCGCGGGCGAGATCGCTGACAAGGCCGTGCTGGACGCAGCCCTGATCAACGCAGCCCAGGCCGCCGAGCATTATGAGATCACCCGCTACGGCAGCCTGATTGCGTGGGCGCGGCAACTCGGGCGCAACGATTGCGCCACCATCCTGCAGAAGACGCTCGACGAGGAGAAGACGGTCGACAAGAAGTTGACCTCGTTGGCGGAAGGCATGGTCAATCTGCGCGCCGCAAGCTGATCGTTCGCGCAGTTGAGACAAAACGCCGCGCGGGAACAATTCCCACGCGGCAATTTTTCGTGCCGGAGCGATTGGCCACATTCACACTTCCACACTTCGATCGTTAACGAAATGTCTTGCTGAAACGGACGCGGCTGAGCAGGCGTTGCCCCCAAGAGGGTGGAGCCCATGGGAAGTGCGTATCTCAAATTCAGGCCGCTTTCGGGCACCTATGCGTCAGTCCGCTCCGAAGCCGGACCGGCGGCGGGAAGTTTTGCGGCCTCGCTCACGCTTGCTGCGATGAGTCTCGGCTACGGCGTCGTTCAGCTTGACGTCACCATCGTCAACACCGCGCTCAATGCCATCGGGATCTCGCTCGGCGGCGGCGTCACCGAATTGCAATGGGTGGTGAGTGCCTACACCATCGCCTTTGCGGCCTTCATACTGACGGCGGGTGCGCTCGGCGATCGGATCGGCGCCAAGCGGATGTTCATGGCAGGCTTTGCCATCTTCACGGCGGCCTCGGTCGGCTGCGCGCTGGCGCCTAATGCAACGGTCCTGATCCTGGCGCGCTGCGTTCAGGGATTGGCCGCGGCCATTCTGGTGCCGAATTCGCTCGCGCTGCTCAGTCATGCCTATACGGGAGAAAAGGCCCGCGGGCGCGCCGTCGGCATCTGGGCCGCGGGCGCAAGCCTTGCGCTGACGGCCGGCCCATTTGTTGGCGGCGCGCTGATAGCGCTGGTCGGCTGGCGTTCCATCTTCCTCGTCAATTTGCCGATCGGCCTTGCTGGCCTGTGGCTGGCCTGGCGCTTTGCCGACGAGACGACGCGAACGCCCGAACGCGAGATCGACTTGCCCGGCCAGATCGCCGCGATTGCGGCGCTTGGCTCGCTCGCTGGCGCCATCATCGAGGGCGGCTCGTTTGGCTGGGATCATTCACTCGTGATCACGGGCTTTGTGGTGTTTGTGGCCTTCGCAGTCCTGTTCGGATGGCGGGAAGCGCGCGCGCCGCAACCGATGTTGCCGCTCGCACTATTCCGAAATCGGATGTTTACCCTGGCGTCGCTGATCGGCTTGCTGGTCAATGTCGCGATCTACGGCTTGATCTTCGTGCTCAGCCTCTACTTTCAGCAGGTCAACGGATTGTCGGTGTTCGCGACCGGGCTTGCTTTTGTACCGATGATGGGCGCGGTGCTGCCGGTAAATCTGATGGCGCCGCGGCTGGCCGAACGCATTGGCGCATCAGCCACGATCGCAGCCGGTGCCGCGCTCTCGGCAGCCGGATGTCTTGCGATGCTCGGAATCGAGGCCGACACCAGCTATTGGTCGATCTGCCTGCAACTGATCGCGCTAAGTACCGGTCTCGGGCTGCTGGTGCCGCCATTGACATCGACGCTGCTCGGCAGCGTGGAGAAATCGCGTTCGGGCATCGCCGCAGGCGTGCTCAACGCGACCCGGCAAACCGGCAGTGTGCTCGGCGTCGCCTTGTTCGGTTCGCTGGTCGGCCGTTCCGGCGCGTTCATGAGCGGCCTGCACGCGTCGCTGGTGATTTCGGCCGGCGTGTTGCTCGCGGCCGCTGCCGCGATCTGGTGGGGCGGCCGGCCGGCAGTAACGGATCAGAAACGATACTTCGCTCAGAGCGGAACTCGCTGACGAATTGATTTCCGGAAATCTCTCGGTGATTGCCGCCTTTTCGATACCCGCAACCGGCGGCGGGAGTGCCGTTTAAGAAATTCGTTCACCATCCGTGCAACTCGGCCGCGGCGGGTTACCCCAAATATACCAATGGAACCGCAGTTACAGGCCAATGGGGAGAGTCTGTAATGTATCGCGTCCTAACCTGTCTCACCACCGAGCATGACTGGAGACTTGTCCTGCTTGCCGGCACCATTTGCTGGCTCGCAAGCGCGGTTGCGATCAGCCTGTTTCATCGTGCCAGGGCCTCGCGCGGCCAAACGCGCACGCTCTGGATCGGCCTCGACGCAACGGTCGGCGGTTGCGGAATCTGGGCCACCCATTTCGTCGCGATGCTGGCTTACGATCCCGGCGCCGGAGCGGGATACAGCATTCCAGTCACATTGTTGTCGCTGGTATTCGCGATCAGCATCGTCGCCATCGGCCTCTGCATCGTGTTGTCTACCGCGCACCGATCGGTGATTGCGATCGGCGGTGCTGTGATCGGCGCCGGCGTCGCGGCGATGCACTATACCGGCATGCTGGCGCTCGAGCTTCCGGCGTTCATTGTGTGGTCGAGCGGCATCGTCGTGACCTCGATCGTGCTGGGCAGCCTGTTCGCGGCCCTGGCCTTTCTGGTGGCCGTGCGTCGTGACGATCCTGCCCACATGCTCACCGCTACGGGGCTGCTGACCGTCGCCATCGTTTCGCATCACTTTACGGCCATGGGCGCCGTCACGCTGATTCCCGAACCGGCGCTTGGGACCGATGGGCTGTCGATTTCTCCGACCGCGCTGTCGTTTCTGACCGCGGTCGCAGCCTTCGCCATTCTCGGCATATCGCTGCTGGCGGCCATGCTTGACCGCCGCTCGAAGAGCGAACTCCATCAGCAAAAAGTCCTGCTCGACACCGCGCTCGACAACATGTCGCAGGGACTTTCCATGTTCGATGCGGATGGCCGCATCCTCCTGTACAACGATCGCTATGCCGAAATGATGGGGCGGACCGGCATGGCCCTCCAGGGCCGTTTGCTGCTCGATGTGCTTCGGCAGCAGAAGGCACTCGATCGATGGGACGGCGATCCCGATCAGTTTGTCGCCAGCGTGATTGCTGCGGCCAAGGCCGGCAACAGCGTGACCAGGACGGTGAGCCGCAACGGACGATCGCTACGCGTCGTCGATCAGCCCATGAAGGGCGGCGGATGGGTTGCCACCTTCGAGGACATCACCGAATGGCAGGCGGCCCAGGAACAGATTTCCCATATGGCGCGCCATGACGCGCTGACCAATTTGCCGAACCGGACATTGTTCCGCGAGCAACTCGAAAAGGCCTTGAGGCTTGCCAAACGCAGCGATCAGCTTGCAGTGCTCTGTCTGGACCTCGACCATTTCAAGGACATCAACGATTCGCTCGGTCATCCGGTCGGCGATGCGCTCTTGAAGGAAGTCGCCCGCCGCCTTGGCGAATGCATCACCGAGTACGATACGGTGGCGCGACTGGGCGGGGACGAATTCGCGATCGTGCAGTTCTGCAGCGATTGCGATCCGTCCGCCGTCGCCTTGCTGGCCAGCCATGTCGTCGAGCAGGTTTCCGCGCCCTACGAAATTGCCGGTCATCAGCTCGTCATCGGCGTCAGCATCGGCATTTCGCTGGCGCCGGAGGATGGCAAGAATCCCGACGAGCTGCTCAAGAAAGCCGATCTCGCGCTCTATCGCGCCAAGGAGGACGGCCGCGGCACCTATCGCTTCTTCGAGACCGGGATGGACGCCCGCGCGCAGGCCCGGCGGCTGCTGGAACTCGATTTGCGCTCCGCGCTGAAGCGCGGAGAATTCGAAGTCTATTATCAGCCGATCCGCGACGTCGTCAGGGACACGGTCGTTGCTTTCGAAGCCCTGGTGCGCTGGAATCATTCACTGCGTGGCATGATCTCTCCGGTCAACTTCATTCCGCTGGCGGAAGAAACCGGCCTGATCGTGCCGATCGGCGAGTGGGTGTTGCGCCAGGCCTGCATGGACGCGGCCCAATGGTCGCAGGAGGTCGGCGTCGCCGTCAATCTCTCGCCGGTGCAGTTCAAGAATCTCAACCTGGTCTCGTCGGTGAAGGATGCATTGAATGCTTCTGGCCTTCCGGCACATCGGCTCGAACTGGAAATCACCGAATCGGTGCTGCTGCAGAACAGCGAGGCGACGCTTTCGGTTCTGCACGAGCTTCGCGGCTTCGGCGTCAGGATCTCGCTGGACGATTTCGGAACGGGATATTCGTCGCTAAGCTATTTGCGCAGCTTTCCGTTCGACAAGATCAAGATCGACCGCTCGTTTGTCAGCGAACTGGCGACGCGTGAAGATTCCATGGCGATCGTCCGCGCTGTCACCGGCCTTGGCAAGAGCCTGGGCATCGTCACCACGGCCGAAGGTGTCGAGACCGACGCGCAGTTCGAGCTCCTGCGCCAGGAAGGCTGCACACAGGCGCAAGGCTATCTGTTCAGCCCGCCGCGTCCCGTAGCCGAGGTGGAATCGATGCTGTCGAAAACGCGGGCGCGGGTCGTCGCCTAATTTCCTCGAGCCTTGTTTCTTCATGCCTTGTTTCTTCAGGCCTTGCGGAGCGCGAAATGCGCGCCGCAGAACGCCATCACGGCGCCGAGGCATAAGGCTGCAAGGCCGGCGAGCACGCCCGATACGGTCGGGACCGCGCTCGGCGCCGAGGCGGCCTGTCCCGCGCCGGCCAGGATCAGCACGCCGACCACGATCAGGAATTGCCGCATCCGCTGCGGAATCTGGCCCGAGGCCGCGCTGTGCATCAGGTTGGCAGTGAAATAGCCGCCGGAAAAGCCCACGGTCGCGATCAGCCACCAGGCGATCGCCGCACCCGCGGGCATGAATTCGCTGGAATCGGATCGCCACAGGCCGCCGAGGTCGAGCCCGTAACGCGCGCCCAGCATATGGACGGCGAGCGCCAGCAGCACTCCGGAAACTATCGCGCCGGCCAGGATCAGTCGGCGCGGAAAATAAGTCGTCTCGGCCATGGCCCGCTTGTAAGGTAAAGCTGGCGCGCCGCGCAAGCGGACGGTTTAACACGACACGGGATATTTTGAGTTGCCGATATCACTGCCGAACCAGATTGCGGAAGGCGAGGGCGCGGGCACGATCAGCTACGCCTACAAGGCGTCACTGATTTCGTCGGCGTATCAATTCGAACTGACGGATTCCGGATTGTCGTGGCAGATGGGCCGCCGGTCCGGCGTGTGGCCTTATGCAGATATCGCTTCGATCCGCCTGTCGTATCGGCCGATGTCGATGCAATCCCGTCGCTTTCGCGCCGATATCGAAAGGGCCGGCGGCGAACGGATCGCCGTCCTTTCGACGACCTGGCAGACTGTCTCGTTGATGACGCCGCAGGACCAGGACTACCGCACCTTCATCACCGAATTGCACCGAAGGATGAGGGTGGCGGGCAGCAAGGCGTCCCTGATCGGCGGCATCGGGACAGTGACCTATGCCATGGCGGTTGCGATGCTGGTGTTGTTGGCCATCGCCATGATCGGACTTCTCGTCCGGGCACTAGCGACGTCCGAATTCACCGGCGCGCTGTTTCTGGTCGGCATCGCGGTCTGGTTTGCCTGGACCATCGGCGGATTCATCAAGCGCAATCGGCCGCGCAGATATTCGTTCGACGCGCTTCCCGCGACACTGCTGCCGTAGCCTGATTCGCAATCAAGCGACACGAAACGTGATTTCGCGAAGCGCCGCAGGGCACGGCAATCTGTGCGCCGTCCCTGATAGAAGCGAGTGGCCGTGAAAAGCCCGACGACGCGATCGCCGACGGAAGCCGAGATTGCCGCGATCAATGCGCGGCATCTGGTCGAGACGCCGCTACGGCCTGCCGACCTGCTGTTCGTGTTCGGCACCCGCGAGGATGTCGAGGAGCGCGTCGATGAAGCCTGCCGGCTGTGGCGCGAAGGGTTTTTTCGCTGGGCGATCGTGAGCGGTGGCGTGACGCCGGGATCCGATCTGTCGGAATGCGAGACCATTGCCGGTGCAATGGTCGCGCGCGGCGTTCCTGCCGACGTCATCCTGCGGGAGGATGGCGCGATGAACACCGGCGAGAACGTGATCTTCTCGCTGCCGATCATCGAGCGGGCGCTCGGGCTCGCCAACATCCGCAGCGTGATCTGTCTCGGCAACACCTGGACGGCGCGCCGCTATCCGATGACGCTGCACCGGCACTGGCCGGACGTGGAGAAAATGCTGGTTATGGTCGACAGCTTCAATACGCCGCGGGCGCTCTGGCACACCGACGCCGAATTCTCGCGCCGGATGCTCAATGAATGGGACAAGATCGAGCCGTACAAGGCGAGGGGCTTTATCGCGGAGTGGCCGGGGAGCGAAATGCGCGACCGGTAGATCTATTCAGTCGTATCGACGTCTTCTTTCGCCGTCAGCATTCCCGAAAGCGTACGCAGGGCCAGATCGAGTTGTTCGGTACTCGGGGCGCCAAGCGCCAGGCGGACGGCGTTGGGGGCATGGCCGGGGCTCACGGCGAAGGTGGTCGAAGGGGTCAGCGCGATGTCGCGCCGGGCCGCGGCCGCGACGAATGTCTGCGAACGCCAATGCTGGGGCAAGGTGAGCCAGAGATGGTAGGATTTGACGTTCGCCTGGATTTCGAGGCCGGCGAGGTATTTCGCGGCCATCTGCTGGCGCCGGGCCGCATCGATCCGTTTCAGGCGTGATAATTCGGCGACCGTGCCATCAGCCATCAGCCGTTGCCCGGCGGCAAATGCAAATCCGGAAGCCGTCCATCCGCCCGAGCGAACCGCGGCCATGATGCGTTCGCGCAGGCGCGGCGGCGAAACGATGAAGCCGAGCGCAAGGCCGGGCGCCACCTTCTTCGACAGGCTGTCCAAGGTGATGCAGCTATCCGGCGCCAGCGCGGCCATCGGCGTTTCTTCGTCGAGAAAGCCATAGACCGTATCCTCGATGACGGTGAGGCCGAGCTTCTCGACGACCCGCAGCAGATCGGCCCGGCGCGCCGGAGGCATGGTCATGCCGAGCGGATTTTGAATCGTCGGCTGAACGTACAGCGCCGACAAATGCGCTTCGCGGTGCGCCTTCTGCACCGCGTCCGGGCGAACGCCTTGCTCGTCCATCGCAAGCGGCACCAGTGTGACGCCTAGCCTGGCGGCGATGTCCTTGATGAAGGGATAGGTCAGCGCCTCGACGCCGCAGCGGCCGCCGCTCGGCACCATCGCCGCCAGCGCCGCGGCGATGCATTGCCTGCCGTTCGCGGTGAAGACGAGTTGATCGGGGGCGGGGGACCACTCTTCGCGGGAGAGAAACTCGGCGGAAATGGTCCGGGCCGCCAGCGTGCCGGTCGTGGTCGAGTGCCGCAATGCGAGATCGAGCACTTCGGGACGTTCCAGCCCCGCAAGGCTTCTTGCGATCATCACCGATTGCGTTGGCAAAATTGGATAGTTCACTTCCAGATCGATGCGCGCGCCGCGCGGCTCAGTCGGCATGGCGATACCGCGGCGTGTCTCGCCCGAAACGAACGTGCCGCGCCCGACTTCGCCGACCACGAGGCCGCGGCGCAACAGCTCGGTGTAGACGCGGCTCGCGGTCGAGACCGCGATCTTGCGCTGATAGGCAAAGCTGCGCTGCGGCGGCAGGCGGTCGCCGGGCTTGAGTCCGCCATTGGCGATCTCGGCGGCGACGGTATCGGCAAGCTTCAGGTACTCGAACTTCGACATTATTGCACCGAGAGCAATGTTTCCCTTGCACCGAGCAGTGTATCGGATCATTTTGGAGCCATCAAGCCAGAGATTGCACTGAGAGGGGTGCAAAACAATCGGTCCATTAAGGTGCAAGCGCTCTCGCAAGCGTTTGCGCCGGCGGCAGCGGCTTGCCGTGTGAAAGCAAGGAGAAGTGCGATGACCACGATATTCCCGACTGCAGCCCAGCCCACATCCCGGAGCCTGGCGAGCGGATTCTTCCGCCGGCTCGGAAGCTGGGCAAACGGCATCGTCACTTATTTCGCGCGCCGCGAAGCCATCAAAACGCTGAGTGAACTGGACGATCGTGCGCTCCGCGACATCGGCATCGAGCGCGGCCGGATTGAATCGGCGGTGCGCGGCACCGTCGATCCGGAATTCGGGCGGATAATGTAAGGCGTCCGGCGTCGCCGCCCAGCGGCGCCGTCACGTCCTCAGTGCCGCACCACCAGCACCGAGCACCTGGCGTAGCGCACCACATGGCCGGCGTTGGAGCCGAGGAAGTAGGTCCGCATCGCCGGCCGGTGCGAGGTCATTACGATCAGGTCGGCCTTGATCGCCGCCGCCTCTTCGAGAATCTCGTGATAGATGCCGCCCTGCCGCACAGCGGTAGAAATGCGTGACGCCTCGATGCCGGATTCCTTCGCCACGATGGAGAGCGCTTCTTCCGAGGTGGCGCGCTGCTGCGCATCGAAATCGGCCGGCACATATTCCGCCAGCATCACCGGCGTCATCGGCAATACGTTGAGCAGCCGCACCGAGCCGTCCCAGGTCTGTGACAGCGTCGCGGCCGTTGCGATCGCGGGCTTGGCCAGATCGGTATCGGCGAGGTCGATCGGCACGAGAATCGACTTGAACATCTGCGCCTCCTGGCTTGAGTCCGTTCGGTCCTGACTTATCAGGATAGGGCTCCAGCCTTTTGTTTTGACGCGTCTTCTTTTACGCGAACTTGTTCTCAATTCGCTCGAAAAGCGCCTTGTGAAAAGCTTAGCATGGCGGGGCAGGGATGTCCGCCTGCCTCAATCGTCCAGTGCCTGCTTCAGCAATTTCGGGCTGGTGAAGCGCACGAGTTTGCCGCGGCGAAATGCCACTTCGCTCCAATCGTCGATCGCAAAATCCAGGATGGCCAGGCCTGCGGTTGGCAGATTGTCCTCGAGTGATTTCTTCGCCGTCGCATCGCCGCTGCCGGCGAGCATCAGCGCCAGCTCGTGCATGCCGGGATTGTGGCCGATCAGCATCAAGCGCGCGGGATCGATGATCTCGGCCATGCGGATGATCCGCAGGAGATGTGCCGGCTCGGCGCCGTAGAGTTCATCGAGCAGTTCGACCTGTGGCTGCGGAAGCCGTTCCCGCACTGCATCCTTCATCGCATCGCGTGCGATCTCCCAGGTCTGGCGCGACCGCACTGCGGTCGAAACCAGAACGGCTTCGGGAACGGGCGGATGCCGGCCGATCCAGGTTCCAATGGCCGCGGCGTCCCGTCGGCCGCGCTCGTCGAGTCGGCGGTCGTGGTCATGGCCCGAAGGCGCGTCGTGTTCAGTCTTGGCGTGACGCAGCAGCATCAAACGGCGCATGGGCACGATCTCGATTCGGTCTTAGTCTGGACTAATCTACAAGCTCATGTCTGGGACAAGGTGACAAGCGCCGCAGCCGCCCGTAAGAAACGCCATGCCTGAGACTTTCACAAGTGCGACCAACGGCCCCGAGGACGACGCGCTTTTTCGCTCGCGTCTATCGTTCGACCTGGATGTTGACATTTGCGTGGTCGGAGCCGGCCTTGCCGGCCTGACGGTGGCGCTGGAAGCCGCGCGCCTCGGCGCCAGCGTGGCCGTGCTCGAAGGCCGGCATGTCGGCTGGAACGCTTCAGGCCATCAGCTCGGCACGGTCATGCCGGGCTACAGCCTTCCGATCAGCGACCTGATCGAGCGCGTCGGACTTGATGACGCGCGCGAGCTGTGGGCGATGTCGAAGGAGGGCGCCGATTACGTTCGCGCCGCCGCCACCGAAGCGGCGATGCCTGGCATTGCGCTGACCGAGGGCGCGCTGGAGGTCTCCAACGTCGACGCCGGCGAAACGCTGATCAGCCGCCTGCAGACGCTGAGCGAAGATTTCGAGACCGAGGTCGAGGGATGGCAGGTCGATCGCGTTCGCGATCAGCTCGGGACCGCACGCTATTTCCACGGCATCTATTATCCGCGTGCGTTCCAGATCGACGGCCGCAAATATATCCGCGGTCTCGCCGCGCAGGCGAGGCGGGCGGGCGCGCGCATCTTCGAGGATACGCCTGTCGTCAGCATCGATCCGTCAGGGATTCGCAAGCGCATCGTGACGCCGTCGGCGCGGCTGCGCGCCTCGCACATCGTCCTGGCCGGCAACGTTCATCTCGGAGCCCCAATGCGCCGCCTGTCGGAAACGTTGCTGCCGGTCTGGCGCTATGCCGCGGTGACGGAGCCGCTCGGCGAGCGGCTCGGCGAAGTGATCGCCTTCAAGGGGTCGGTCGCCGACAGCGACGGCATCGATCATTTCCGGATCGTCGACGGTGACCGGCTGATGTGGGCGAGCCCGGAAACCACCTGGGAGGCGCGGCCACGTCGCTTTGCACCTGTCATTCAACGCCGCATTGCCACCATCTTCCCAGCGCTCGGCAAGGTCGCGATATCAGACGTGTTCGGCGGTGCGGTCGGGGTGACCGTGCACGGCATGCCGCAGATCGGCCAGTTGCGCAAAGGGCTGTGGGTCGCCAGCGGCTTCGGGCGCCATGGGCTTAACACCTCGGCGATGGCGGGGCAGGTCATCGCGCGCAGCATTCTGTGGGGCGAGGAACGCTGGAAACTGTTCTCGCCGTTTGAACTGGTCTGGGCGGGCGGCGCCACCGGCCGCGTCGCCGGCCATCTGATCGGCGTGTGGGGGCGGGGCCATGCGGCCGCGGCGGGCGCGCTGGCCCGTTACCGCGAAGGCGCTCGAGCCCGGGAACGCGTTCGTGAGGCGCGATTGGCGGAGGCCAACCGGCAGGCCGGAACCAGGCCGCCGCGCCGTCCGCCGGTTGGACAACGCCCGGCGCGTTCACAGCCTCCGCGCCCGGCAGAGGCGCGGGACGGCGGGACATCAGCCGCGCCCTCGCAGGAAAGTGAGAAAATCCGGGACGGATCCGTGTAACGTCGGCGCTTGTGGGCCGTATTTGATGGCGAACCGTTAAGCCCGCCATGCACGGAGACTTCCATGTTCGACCGCCGTATCCTGCTCGCATCCGTCGCCGGCCTGTTTGGCTTGGCCGCTTTCCGCTGGCTGCGCGGCAGCCCGGCGCAAGCCGCCGAGAAATTCGAGGTGGAAAAGACCGACGCCGAATGGCGCGCACAGCTCACGCCGCAGCAGTATGAAATCCTGCGCAACCATGGCACCGAGCGGCCGGGCTCGAGCCCGCTGCTGAAGGAAAAGCGCAAGGGCATCTTCGCCTGCGCCGGTTGCGACCTGCCGCTATTCTCCTCGGAGACCAAATACGAGAGCGGCACCGGCTGGCCGAGCTTCTGGAAGCCGCTCGACAACGCCCTGGGCGAAACCAAGGATACGACGTTCGGGATGACGCGCACCGAAGTCCACTGCCGCCGCTGCGGCGGACACATGGGCCACGTCTTCGACGACGGCCCGAAGCCGACCGGCTTGCGCTATTGCATCGACGGGTTTGGGCTGGTGTTTCACCCGGCAGGTCCTTCGGCTTCGTAAGGCGCTGCCCGGCAATTGTTGCCCGCCCGGCAAATGTGCCCTGGTCTTCGGACCGGGGCTTTTTTCTTAAGCGCTTGATTTTTATTGATTTTGTAGTTTGGCACAACGCTTGCGACATCTTCTCCCGACGCGGCCTCGGTTTCCCTGGAACGGCGAGCCGCCCGGATCGAATTTGGAGAACATGTCATGGGTATCTTCGGCGCTCTTACCACGTCCGTCGCGGGCCTGCGCGCGCAGTCCTACGCGCTGGAAAACATCTCCGGCAACATCGCCAACTCGCAGACCACCGCCTTTAAGCGGATCGACACCAGCTTCCTCGATCTGATCCCGGACACCGGCGTCAACAATCAGCTCGCCGGCAGCGTCACCACCGCATCGCGTGAGACCAACACTGTGCAAGGCGACGTGCAGGCCGCGTCGGTCTCCACCTACATGGCGATCAACGGCAACGGCTTCTTCGTGGTGCAGAAGCCGGGCAGCTTCAGCGATAACCAGCCGGTGTTTTCGGGCGTCGACAATTACACCCGCCGCGGCGACTTTGCGCTCGACAAGAACGGCTACCTGGTCAACGGCGCCGGCTATTATGTCGAAGGTGTTCCGATCGATCCGGCGACCGGCAACATGACCGGCAGCGTGCCGCAGGTGCTGAAATTCGCCAACGACTTCCTGCCGGCGGTGCCGACATCGGTGGTGAGCTATCGCGCCAACCTGGCGAGCTATCCGCTGACCACCAAGCACGACAATTCGATTCCGGGGTCGGAGCTGCTGCAGCCGGCGGATTTTGCGTCCGGCAATCCGCGCACGCTCGGCACGCCTGCCACGCCTTATGGCGACGCAACGATCACGGGCGCCGCCAAGAACAACAAGCTGACCACGCCGACCCCCATCACGGGATCAACCCTGTTGAACGGCGGCACAAACACGGATTCGCTCACGACCAATTTCGTCCTCGGAGATACGATTACGGTGGACGGCACCGCGATCACCATCGTCAGTACTCCAACCAATCTGGCCGCCAACCAGATCAATCTCACAACCGGCACCATCCAGGATCTGTTGGCAAATATCCAAGCAATCACCGGCGTGGCGCCGACGATCAGCGGCGGTGCGATCACGCTACATAGCGGCACTGGCGCCAACCTCACGGTCACTACCAGCAATACTACTGCATTTGGGGCCCTTGGCCTGACCGCGCCCGTGAATGTGCCGCGCACCGGCGGCGGCACTGCCGGCACCGGAAAGGTGCTCGGCAGCGATCTCCAGGCCTTCATCAACGAATCCGTCAGCGGCGGAGCGGTGACCGCCTACGACATCTCCGGCTCGCCGGTCAGCCTGCAACTGCGCTGGGCCAAGGTCGACAGTTCATCGCTCGGCACCGGCCACACCGATACCTGGAATTTGTTCTACCAGGTCAACTCCAGCGCCACCGGCACCGATCTCGCCTGGCAGAACGTCAATACCGACTTCACCTTCTCGCCGAATGGCCAGATGACGCCGCCGATCGCCGGCATCACCCTGACGGCGCCGACCATTGGCGGCGTGCCGCTCGGCAATATCTCGCTCAACTTCGGCGCCGGCGGCGTCACACAGTTCGCCGATGCCAACGGCAACGTGAAGGTCAACCAGATCCAGCAGGACGGCTTTCCGGCCGGATCGCTGCAGACCGTGTCGATCGGCCAGAACGGCCGGGTGGTCGGCAACTATTCCAACGGTCGCAACATCGACCTTGCGCAGATTTCGGTCGCAACCTTCAACGGCACCAATTTCCTCAAACGCATCGACGGCGGCGCGTTTGAGGCGACGGACCAGTCCGGCCAGGCGCTGTTCGGCAGCGGCGGGACGATCGTCGGCTCGTCGCTGGAAAGCTCCAACACCGACATCGCCGACGAGTTCACCAAGCTGATCGTCACCCAGCAGGCCTATTCGGCCAACACGAAGGTGATCACCACATCCAACTCGATGGTTCAGGATCTGCTGAACGTACTGCGATAGGTCGCGCAGATGGACGGTCTGATCCGGCGGGGAATTGAAACGAGCAGTTTGTCATGAGTCTCAGTCAAGCCCTCTCAATTGCCATGTCGGGATTGCGCGCCAACCAGCTTGCGCTGTCGCTGACGTCGTCGAACGTCGCCAATTCCGACACGCCGGGCTACATCCGCAAGACCGTCAACCAGATCCAGACGTCCTCCGGTTCGATCGGCGCCGGCGTCAGCGTCACCGGCGTCAATCGCGAACTCGACCTGTATCTGCAGCAGCAGATTCGCACCGAGCAGTCCGGCGCGTCGTACGCCGACCTGCGCTCTTCGATCCTGAGTAGCCTGCAGTCGATCTACGGCACCCCCGGCGGCACCGGAACGCTGGAAACCGCGTTCAACAATCTGGTCACCGCGGTGCAGGGGCTATCGACCAGCTCGGACAGCCAGTCGGCACGGATTGGCGTGCTCAATGCCGCGCAGTCGCTAACGCAGCAGCTCAACAGCATGTCGGCCGGCATCCAGTCGCTGCGCAGCCAGGCGGAATCCGGTCTCAATTCGGCGGTCAACACCGCCAATACGGCGATGCAGCAGATCGTCAATCTGAACACCCAGCTTGCTAGCGGCGACACCACCGATGCTGCGGCCGCGGCTCTGAAGGACCAGCGCGACCAGTATGTCGATCAGTTATCGCAACTGATGGACATTCGCGTCATCGACAACGGCAACAATCAAATCCAGGTCTTCACCAATTCGGGCGTGCAACTGGTCGGTGCCGAGGCCTCGACGCTGTCGTTCAATCCGCAAGGCACGGTGACACCGAACACCCAGTGGGACGCCGATCCGACCAAGAGCACGCTCGGCACCCTCGCGGTCCATTTCCCGAACGGCGGTTCGCTCAACCTGATTCAGACGAATTCGATCCGCTCCGGCACCATCGCCGGCTATCTCGAACTGCGCGACAAAACGCTGGTGCAGGCACAAACCCAGCTTGACCAGTTCGCCGCCAATATGTCGAGCCTGCTGTCCGACAAGACCACGGCCGGAACTGCGGTGAGCTTGCCGCCCTCGAACGGCTTCGATCTCGATCTGTCCGGTCTGCAGAACGGCAATGTAATCCATCTCACCTATACGGATGTCGGTAACGTCCAGCATCAACTGTCGCTGGTGCGGGTCAACGATCCGTCGGTGCTGCCGTTGTCCAACAACGCCACCACCGATCCCAACGATCAGGTGATCGGCATCGATTTCTCCGCCGGCATGGCTTCGGTGACGAGCCAGCTCAATGCGGCGCTCGGTTCGGCCGGCCTGCAGTTCTCCAATACCGGCTCGACGCTGCGGGTGCTCGACGACGGCGTCGGAACCGCGACCGTGAATGCCGCCTCCGTGACGTCGACCACATCGTCGCTGCTGGGCGGCAGCGGCGAGGTGCCGTTGTTCACCGACGGCAACGGCCTTTATACCGGCGCGATCACCGCGGCGGGCCAGCAGTCGGTGGGGCTCGCGGCGCGCATCCGGGTGAACAGCCAGCTCGTCGGTGATCCGTCGAAGCTGGTGCAGTACAACGCGACGACGCCGTCCGGCGACACCAAGCGACCGGATTTCCTTTACCAGCAGCTCACCGCCGGCAAGTCGCTGTATTCGCCGTCGACCGGCTTCGGTACCTCGACGTTGCCGTTCCAGGCGACGCTGTCGAATTTCTCGCAGCAGATCGCCAGCGCCCAGGGCCAGGCGGCGGACACCGCCAAGCAGATCGCCGACGGTCAGGACGTGGTGCTGAGCACGCTGCAGCAGAAGTTCAACAGCGAGTCCGGCGTCAACATCGACGAAGAGATGGCGCATTTGCTGTCGCTGCAGAATTCATATGCGGCGAACGCGCGGGTGATGTCGACCGTCAAGCAGATGTTCGACGCGTTGCTGCAGGTCTAGCGTTATGGGTTTGGCGCGACAGGTTTGGAGTAGGTCATCATGACGATTAGCGGTGTAGGCACCAAGACATCGATTCTGGCGTCGCGAATCCTGGACTTGCAAAGCCAGTTCGACAGTCTGCAGACCCAGCTTGCCACCGGCAAGAAATCGAACACCTATGCCGGCATGGGCGTCAACCGCGGCTTTGCCGTCGCGCTGCGCGCGCAGGTCAGCAGCATCGACGCGTTCGCGGATACGATGACCAATGTCACCACGCGCATCAACGTCGCCAACGCGGCACTGACGCGGATTATCGCGATCGGAACCACGGTGCAGGGCGCGGCGGTGACGTCCTCGACCCAGATCACCAGCAACGGCCAGACCATTGCCCAGGGCACGGCGCGCAGTTCGCTCGACGAGATGCTGAGCCTGCTGAACAGCCAGTCGGGCGATCGCTATCTGTTTTCCGGACGCGCCACCGACACGCCGGCGACGGCGGCGACCGACGACGTTCTCAACGGCGTCGGCGCGCAGGCGGGCCTGAAGCAGCTGATCGCGGAACGCAAGCAGGCCGACGTCGGCTCCGGCACCGGCCGGCTGACACAGGCGACGCCGACGGCGACGTCGATTTCATTGACCGAGGACACCGGTCCGTTTGGCCTGAAGCTCGCCTCGATCACCTCGTCGGCCGCAAGCGTCACGACCACCGGGCCGACCGGCTCGCCGGCCACCGGGTCGTTCGATCTCGGCGCGACCAACCTGAACACCGGCGACACCATCACGCTGGCGTTCAATCTGCCGGACGGCACCTCGGAAAACGTGCAGTTGACCGCGACCACCACGACGCCGCCGCAGGCCGGCCAGTTCCTGATCGGCGCCAACTCGACCGCGACCGCCGCCAACATCAACGCCGCGTTGACCACCGGCGTCGGCGGCCTCGCCAACGGCGCGCTGGTCGCTGCGTCCGCGCTGAAGGCGTCCAGCGAATTCTTCAGCGGCAGCCCAGTGCCGCGCGTCGGCGGTCCGCCGTTCGCCACCGCGACGACGCAGGTGCCCGGCACGGCTGCGAATACGCTCTCCTGGTATACTGGCGAAACCGGCACCGACCCCGCGCGCGGCACCGCGGTGGCACGCGTCGACGACGGCATCACCGTGCAATATGGCGCCCGCGCCAACGAGCAGGCGCTGACGGCGCAATTGCAGACCATTGCCGCCATGGCCGCCATGACCACCGTGTCCGGCGACCCCAATGCCAGCGCCCAGATCGGCGCGCTCTACCAGCGGGTGGCGACAAAACTTCTGCCGCAGA
The DNA here is from genome assembly GCF_036924645.1 of Bradyrhizobium sp. AZCC 2176. Classification (NCBI taxonomy): domain Bacteria; kingdom Pseudomonadati; phylum Pseudomonadota; class Alphaproteobacteria; order Hyphomicrobiales; family Nitrobacteraceae; genus Bradyrhizobium; species Bradyrhizobium sp. AZCC 2176. Next base: position 4,623,222 of record NZ_JAZHRX010000001.1, read on the forward strand.
CCGGCCAGCAGAGCGTGCAGGATATTGCGGCGGATTTCGCCGGCGCGCAGGCCGCGATGAAGTCGGCAGGCGATCGCCAGACCCAGACCAGGAACACCGCGGAGACCATGCTGCAATCGATCGAAGGCGTTACCGACGCGGAGGTCACGGCGAAACTCCTCGCCGTGCAGAACAGCCTCAACGCGTCGTACCAGACGACGGCGATGCTGTATCAGACGACGCTGCTGAAATACATCTAAGGCGTGCTGCGCGGTTTAAATTCGTGCAAACTCTCAGCAGTCGTCCCTGCGAACGCAGGGATCCATAGCCACCGGCAGCAATTGTTTCGCGCGCTGGTCGTTAACTTGTCTTTTCCGACAACGATGGCTGCGGCGTATGGGTTCCTGCGTTCGCAGGGACGATAGGTGAGAGTGCGAAGCGCACCTCGGCGGTATTTACGTTCGCTTAAGACCTGGCCGGCAACTCGCCCGCCAAATCGATTTGATCTCTCCCACCATCTTCACCCCTTTTTAACCATGATTTTGGAACCGGCGCGGTAGCACCGTTTCTGCCGGTCCCAATTTATTTCTCGTTGATCATTTGCTTTCAGGGTGCCCCCCGGGTTCGGCCAAGAAGGCCGGGCTGTTGCGTAACACCAGAAAGGTTGTTTCCATGTCTCTCTCCAACATCACCCTCTCGGCTTCGGTTCGCCAGAACCTGCTCTCGCTGCAGGGCACCGCCGATCTGCTCTCGACCACGCAGACCCGCCTTGCCACCGGCAAGAAGGTCAACAGCGCGCTCGACAACCCGACCAACTTCTTCACCGCCGCCGGCCTCGACGCCCGCGCCAGCGACATCGGCAACCTGCTCGACAGCATCGGCAACGGCGTGCAGGTTCTGCAGGCTGCCAACACCGGCATCACCTCGCTGTCAAAGCTGGTTGATACCGCGAAGTCGATCGCCAATCAGGCGCTGCAGACTACCTCGGGCTACAGCACCAAAGCCAGCCTCAAAACGGACGGGCCGACCGGCGCCGGTGTGCTCGACGACGCAGGTACAACGACCGATCTGACCAACGGCGGCACGAACTCGCTGCAGGGCAAGACGCTGGTCTTCACGACAGCGACCGGTGCGACCACACTGAACATCAGCAATGTGGCCGGTGCCACCAATGTCAACTCGATCGACTCGATCAATACGAAGCTTGCGACGGCTGGCATTCAGCTGACCGCAAGCCTCGACTCTGCAGGTGCGATTACCTTCACATCCACCAACGATGCGGCTTCGCAGACGATCACCAAGACCGGGGTCCTACGCTGCGCCGCCCGCTGGTTCGTCGACCTCGGTGGATATTTCCGGCACGGTTGGCACCACCGCGGCGGTTAGCGCGGCGGTCGTCGACGTCAACTCGCAGAACACCCGTGCAAGTCTCGTTGCTCAGTATAACCAGATCATCCAGCAGATCACGACGACGGCGCAGGACGCGTCCTTCAACGGCGTCAACCTGCTGAATGGCGACACGCTGAAGCTGGTGTTCAACGAAACCGGCAAGTCGACCTCGACGATCACGGGCGTGACCTTCAATCCGAATGGTCTCGGCCTGGGCTCGGCCACCGTGGGCACTGACTTCATCGACAACGCCGCCACCAACAAGGTGCTGACGGCACTCAACACCGCCAGCACCACGCTGCGCTCGCAGGCTTCGGCCTTCGGTGCCAACCTCTCGATCGTGCAGATCCGTCAGGACTTCTCGAAGAACCTGATCAACGTGCTGCAGACCGGGTCGTCCAACCTGACCCTGGCCGACTCCAACGAGGAAGCGGCCAACAGCCAGGCGCTGTCGACCCGCCAGTCGATCGCGGTCTCCGCGCTCGCGCTCGCCAACCAGTCGAACCAGAGCGTTCTGCAGCTCCTGCGCTGATTTCGGCGAACTACTCGATCCATCACGGCGGCGGGGCTTCGGCCCCGCCGTTTTTTTGTGTCCGGGGTCCGGCAGCCGCCGTCGCGACAAGAGGAGCAGATCGCTAGAAACAGCGCCTGAAACGGGCGCGAACGGCGTATCAGAGTATTTTAACCATGCTTGCTAAGGTGCGGTTAACCACATTTTAAAGGCTTTTGTTCATAACCTTCTCAGGTGAAGTCATGTAGCCCGTCGGCGCGGGAGAAGGCGCTGGCGACGCACACTTGAGGAAGGCGTTGAATATGTCCGATATCGTCCTGACGGCGGCAGTCCGCCAGAACCTGCTCTCGCTGCAGGGCACCGCCGATCTGCTCTCGACCACGCAGACCCGCCTCGCCACCGGAAAGAAGGTCAACAGCGCGCTCGACAACCCGACCAATTACTTCACCGCGGCCGGCCTCGACGCCCGCGCCGGCGACATCAGCAATCTGCTCGACAGCATCGGCAACGGCGTCCAGGTGCTGCAGGCCGCCAACACCGGCATCACCTCGCTGCAGAAGTTGGTCGATACCGCCAAGTCGATCGCCAACCAAGCGCTGCAGCAGCCGACGGGCTACAGCACCAAGTCCAGCATTGCATTCACCGGCACGGGCACCGGGGTCGCCCCCGCAGGTCCGGCGACTGCCGCCGACCTCACGACCAGCAAGCTCAACGGTGGTGTTTACACGTTCACCAATTCGGCGGGCACCGCTGTGACAATCACCGTCGGCACGGCTGCGTCGGCCTTCAATCCCACGACCAAGACGGCGACTGTCAAGACTCTCGACCAGCTCAACACGGCGCTCGCAGTGGCGGGAGTCAACCTGTCGGCTTCAATCACCGGCCCGGACGATCTGACCTTCACGTCGACCAACGACGGTGCAGGCCAGACGATCACCGGCACCGCGGCTGCAACTGCGCCGGTGACGCTCGACGCGATCAACATCAGCGCCAACGCGTTCGGTGGCGGTGCCGGCGGTGCAGTCGTTGCAGCGATTCCCGACGCAGTTTCGCAAACCGCGCGCGCCACCCTGGTCAGCCAGTACAATCAGGTCATTGACCAGATCAAGACCACGGCGCAGGATGCATCGTTCAACGGCATCAACCTTTTGGACGGCAACTCGCTGAAGCTGATCTTCAACGAAACCGGCAAGTCGACGCTGACGATTGCAGGCGTCAGCTTCGACCCGAATGGCCTTGGTCTCGCAAAGCTCGCCGCCGGCACCGACTTCATCGACAACGTGTTGACCGGCAAGGTGCTGACGGCGCTCAACAACGCCAGCAGCACGCTGCGCTCGCAGGCCTCGGCGTTCGGCGCCAACCTCTCGATCGTGCAGATCCGCCAGGATTTCGCGAAAAACATCATCAACGTGCTGCAGACCGGTTCGGCCAACCTGACCCTGGCCGACTCCAACGAGGAGGCGGCCAACAGCCAGGCGCTGTCGACCCGCCAGTCGATCGCGGTCTCCGCGCTCGCGCTCGCCAACCAGTCGCAGCAGAGCGTGCTCAAGCTCCTGCAGTAAGCGGAGAAACGTTTCGAGCCATCAAACGGCGGGGCAGGGCCCCGCCGCTTTTCCTTAAGCCACGATGGAGCCGACGGACGACGCCCAAAACTCGCTCCGTTGATGAAGCAAAAGCCTTTTTTTTGATGCAGTTTTGCATTCGAATGTTCGGGTATTGTTCATGGTGATTCGTGTAACTGTTTCCGGACACGCGCGCCGCGCTGCGGCGGTTTGCAAGGGATAAGGCGATGGCGCTGAAGGTTGAATTGAAGCCGTTCGAGCGGATCATCATCGGTGAAAGCGTCATCACCAATTCGGAGACGCGAGCCCACTTTTTGATCGATGGCGCAGCGCCGATCCTGCGCGAGAAGGACATCCTGACGGCGGAGACAGCCAATTCTCCGGTGAAGCGGCTCTATCTCTGCGCGCAGATGATGTACCTGGAAAAGGACATCCCGAAGTACCAGGAGCTTTATATGGGCTTCGTCAAGGATTTGCTGGAGGCGGTGCCGAGCTTCAGGCCGCAGATCGAGGACGCAAGTAAGCTAATTTTAAGCGGCCAGCTCTACAATTCGTTAAAGGAAATCCGCAAGCTTATCAAACTGGAAGAGGAGTTGCTGAGGTGACGAATGTCTAGTGCTGCCGCCAATGCCTACGCGCGTGTTGCGACCACTACCTCCTCCCCCCGTGATATCGAAGCCCAGGCCCTGCTGAAGGCGGCGAACAAGTTGCAGGCCATTGTCGGCAACGAAAACGCGACGAGCGAACAGATCTCCGAAGCGCTGATGTTCAACCGCAAGCTATGGGCCATCTTTCTCAGCGACGTCTTGCGCGACGAAAATCAGCAACCGTTGGCAGTGCGACAGAACATCGCCAACCTCGGTATCTTCGTTCTGAGCCAGACCATGGCGCTGCAGATCAGCCCGCAGGTCGAGCACATCAAGCCGCTGATCGAGATCAACCGCAATCTCGCGGCCGGCCTCAGCGGCCGCGCCTGAACAGCAACGGGCATCAAGCAGGAAGGTTCAGCTATGGGTGATATCTTCAGCACTCTTGCAGCCGGCTACACGTCCAAACCCCCGACGCCTCCGTCGCATACGAAGTATGTCCCCGTCGATGCCACGCAGTGGGAAGGGACCTGGAAGGGGACCTATTCGACGGGCGAGAAGTTTTCCTTCTCGGTGTCCAACGTGGAGGGATTTCGCGGGAAGGTGAGATATCAGAGCGGCAACGGTCCGATCAAATACCAGGACATCCTGATCAAGGACAACGCCTTCAAGATGGGCGACTCCAAATTCCTGCTGTCGAAGGAGGGCCACGGCACGATCAAGACCGTGGTCACCAATCCCGCCACCGGGCAGTCGACCCTGAACTCGGCGCCGGTCGATCGGGTCTGATTGTCCTGAACCTCGCTTCGCCGCAATCGACGTCACGACCGTCAACGATGCAGCTCATCGACGATCGGCGCGGTCGCCGGTGAAAATGCCGCGAGTCCGTCACATTTGGTAACCGTTCCTAACCACATTTAAAGGCACGGACTGTATGAAAGTTGGGCAGTTTTGAAGTCCCCCCAGCGCGAACCGCTCCCATCGAGGTCGTGAATGTCCAATGCAGCCCAAGCCTACTCGCGTACGTCACATACAACGGCATCCCCCCGTGAAATCGAGGCGCAGGCGCTGCTGAAGGCTGCGAGACAGCTTCTGGATGTCCAGGCCAATTGGGCGGGCCCCGACAAGAACATGCACAATGCGCTGCTCTTCAATCGTCGGCTGTGGTCGATCTTCATGAGCGCGGTGGAGACCAACGACAATCCGCAGCCGCTGGAAATCCGTCAGAACATCGCCAATATCGGCGTGTTCGTGATGAAGCAGACCATCGATATGCAGATGAATCCGGATCCGGCGAAACTGAAGTCGCTGATCGACATCAATTGCAACCTCGCCGCGGGCTTGTCAGGCAAGGCTTGACGGTTTCGCGGCTTGACGGTTCGCGCGTCAAGCCTTGCGATCGGTGGCAAGAGCGCGCGTCGGCGCGCCCTTGGTCAGGTCGAGGGCGTGGAAATAGGCGCGACGGCGCAGCACCGCTTCATCGGGAAACTGCTGCACCACTGCGCTGGTCCTGGTATCGACGACCTGGTAGACGATCGAGGCGGCTGCGCGATCGAAAACCACCTGGCGCGATCTGGAAGCATTGACCGCATCTGACTCCGAACGCGCACGTGCGCTCGCATCCGCCGCCGTGACGCTTTGCGCCACCGGCAGATCTGTCGTGACCGCCTTATGCACCGCTTCGCTCACGGGCGGTGTGATCGGCGTTGCAACCGGGGCCCCTACCGGTTTGATGCTGAAATCCGTACTCATGGCAGCCTCCTGGCTTCCCTCGAGTCAAATCCCAACCCCTCATCGATCGCAATATAGCTCCACACCTCTCAATGGGATGTTAGGGAATACGCTAAACCCCGCGCTGACGCTGGTGCGGCAATTTAGTGAAAAATTTAGCGACCGCATGCCCCCGGATGTGAGCGGCTTGGCGACGAGATCAAGCGCGCTTAGAGGTTTACAGCGAACGGCTGACCGTGAGCGGCGTGATGTTGCGCGGTCCCGGCGCGGCGCGCTGTCCCGAAGCTGTATAGGTGCTCGGAATGTTCTTGCGCTGGATCTCGGTGTTGACGCCGCGCACGATGCCTTCGGATACCGCGTGCGCGGTCGCAAGAACGGTGAGATTGATCTGCAGCATCGCGCGGAAGGTGTCGTGATGACGTCGGAGCGTGGTCAACAATTCAGGCGATACCTGCGCCAGATATTTTTGCGCGTTCTTCAGGTTCTCGACCGCGACCATGTAGCGGCGCGACAGCTCGCCTTTCTGCTCTTCCAGCCGCATCGCTTCCGGAATCTTGCCGGCGCGAACCAACTCGGTTTCGCGCTCGATGATGCCGAGCAGGGCGCTCATCACGTCCATCAGCTCTTCGGCGAGCTTGCGCGCCTCGGCCGGCGTGGAGATCGCTCTTGCCGGTGCGGGTGCGGGACTGGCCTGAGGACGCTGATTCATGTCGGGGTTTCCTTTTGGATCAGCCGGCGCGGTTGGCTTGCTGCAGGATCAAGGAGCGGAAGACGTCGTTGGAAATGCCGATGCCGCCGGATTTGGCGAACGATTTCGAGTATTCGTCCGTCAGCATCGAGCGCCAGACGCCGGTGCCGGTCGTGTCGCCGAACGGTCCTTCGCCTTTGACGCCGGTGGTCATCTGCGAAAACATCGAGTTGAGGAACATCGCCTCGAACTCCTGGGCCTTGGCGCGCGTCTTCTTCTGCGCCTCGGGCGAGATCTTCTTGAGCGCGTCGGCGAGTTGCGGATCGTTGCGGCCGTTGATCAGCGAAGTCTTTTTCTTCGAGTATGCACCTATGCCATTGATAAGGCTCGTGTCCATCACATCACCTCGATGTCGGCCTGGATCGCGCCGGCGGCCTTGATCGCCTGCAGGATGCCGATCAGGTCACGCGGGCCGATGCCGAGGCCGTTGAGGCCGTCGACGAGCTGCTGCAGCGAGACGCCGTCTTTCACGACCGCGAATTTCTTGCCGTCTTCGCTGACGCTGACCCCGGTCCGCGGCGTCACCACAGTGCGGCCGCGCGACAGCGGATTGGGCTGGCTCACTTGCGGGCTTTCCGTAATCGTCACGGTGAGATTGCCTTGCGCTACCGCCACGGTGGCGACGCGGACGTCGCGGCCCATCACGATGATGCCGGAACGTTCGTCGATGACGATCTTCGCGGCCAGGTCGGGATCGACCTGCAATTGTTCGATCTCGGTCAGGAAGGCGACGACGTTGCCCTTGAATTCGGCGGGGATCGCGAGCTGTACCGTGGAGGGATCGATCGGCTCGGCGGTCTTGACGCCGAGGAAATCGTTGACGGCCGCCGCAATGCGCTTGGCGGTGGTGAAGTCGGCGTTGCGCAGCGCCAGCCGGACATTGGGCAGGCGATTGAGCGCGAATTCGATCTCGCGCTCGATGATGGCCCCGTTGGCGATGCGGCCGACGGTCGGCACGCCGCGGGTGATCTTGGCGGCTTCGCCTTCGGCCTGGAAGCCGGAGATCGCAAGCGAGCCCTGGGCGACCGCGTAGACGTTGCCGTCGGCGCCGAGCAGGGGGGTGACGAGCAGGGTGCCGCCCTGCAGATTCTTGGCGTCGCCGAGCGCGGACACGGTGACGTCCATCCGCGTGCCCTGGGTGCCGAACGCCGGCAGGTTGCCGGTGACCATGACGGCGGCGACGTTGCCGGTGCGGATGGTGGCGCCGCGGATGTTGACGCCCATGCGCTCCAGCATCGCCTGCAGCGATTGCTTGGTGAAGGGGATGTTGTTCAGGGTGTCGCCGGTGCCGTTGAGGCCGACCACGAGGCCGTAGCCGATCAGCTGGTTCTGCCGCACGCCTTCGATATTGGCGAGATCCTTGATCCGCGACGTCGCGCCCGCGGCCGAGGGCGATAGCACCAGCGCCACCAGCGCGGCGCAGGCCACCCAAATCAGTCTTGCCGAACGGACGCCGGGCATCCTGTGCTCCCCTCGAGATCTTCCACTGGACCGCTGATGCCACTCCCATGGCGGCGGTCCGCCATTAACTATGCGAGCGCCGTGCCATGTCGCGCGTCTGATGCAATGCCTTGATATTGCTGAATGTTCGCGGAGGTGCGATGCCGGCGCGGCTTCACCATGATGGGCGAAACTGCCGCGCGTCGGCAGATTTTGCCGAGCTGTTTACGCGTCATTAACCATAAGAAGGCGAAGGTCTCGCTACTCTCACGGCGAGACCATCCCGATGCGCATCTACGGACCGAACGGCACCACGCTTGGATCGCCCGCGAGCCACACGCGGCGAACCAGTTCGACCGGCTTCTCGCTGCCGGAAACGCCGACAACGCCCGAAGAGCCGCGCTCGGCCGCGGCACCGAAGGCAGCCGGCAACATCGATGCGCTGCTCGCCCTGCAGGGCGTCGAAGATCCGACCGAGCGCCGCAAGCGTTCGGTGGCGCGGGGCAGGGGCGCGCTCGACGTGCTCGACGAACTCAAGATCGGACTGCTCTCCGGCAATCTCGATGCTTCGACGGTGCACCGGCTGCGCGACGCCGCGGCCAATCTAAAATCCTCCTCAGGCGATCCCGGCCTCGATGCCGTGCTGTCCGAGATCGAGCTGCGTGTTGAAGTTGAGCTCGCAAAGGCCGGACAGTTCTAAGATTTACGCCGCTATGTCCTTGCGCGCCGCGTCGTAACGGCGCTGCGCGTTCAATACCTCCTTCAGATTGTTCTCCGCCCACTCCCGCAACGGATCGACCGCACCGGCGAGTGTCGCGCCGAGCGGCGTGATCGAATACTCCACCGTGACAGGCACGGTCGCGATCGCGCGTCGCCGGATCAGTCCGTCGCGTTCGAGCGACTTGAGAACCTGGCTGAGCATTTTCTGCGAGATGCCTTCAATCGTCCGCCGTAACGCATTGAAACGCATCGGCTCGTCGCGCACGAGAAGTAGAATTAACACCGCCCATTTGTCGCCGACGCGATCGAGGATCTGGCGTGTCGGGCAATCGGCCGAATAGGCGTTCGGGGTTTTCGAATTGGCGGCTTTCACGGCGGTTACTCCGGCGTAATCAGGTGACCCAAAAGTGCTCTCTTCACACTTACATCCATATGGCTATCTAGTCACTATTGGATACCACATTCGCGTATCGCAAGGGAGACTTCCATGAAAATCGCCGTCATCGGCGCGTCCGGCAATGCCGGTTCGCGCATCACCGCTGAGCTCGCCCGCCGCGGCCATGCCGTGACCGCCATCGCCCGCCATCCCGAAAAGATCGCTGGCGAGGCCAACGTCACGCCGGCCAAAGGCGACGTGATGGACCAGGCCGGCCTTGCCCGGCTGCTGGCCGGCCACGACGCCGCAATCAGCTCGGTTCATTTTCTTGCCAGCGATCCGGCCAAGCTGATCGGTGCCGCCAAAGAATCGAAGGTCGGCCGCTACCTCGTCGTCGGCGGCGCCGGCAGCCTCGAAGTGGCTCCGGGGGTCCGGCTGGTGACGACCCCGGGCTTTCCCGTGGCATACAAGGCGGAAGCCGAGAAGGGCGCCGCCTTCCTCGACCTGCTCCGGGCCGAAAAGGAACTCAACTGGACCTTCCTGTCGCCCTCGGCCTTGTTTGTGGCCGGCGAGCGAACCGGCAAGTTCCGTCTCGGGACTGAGCAGCTTTTGACCGCCACCGACGGCAAAAGCTCGATTTCCTTCGAGGATTTCGCAGTCGCACTCGCCGACGAGATCGAACGCCCGGCCCATATCCGCCAGCGTTTTACGGTCGGATATTAAGGCAGCGGACCGTCCCGATAGCTTTGCCTGTGCAAGGCCTTGGGGGCGGTACTCCCACGGGGACGGACGATATTGTCTGTCACAACCCGCCGCTATATAAGGCCGGCGCGGACGGACAATTTTCCGCCCCGCCTTGTACGTAAAGATGGGCTGGCCTTGGAAAAGTTGAAGAATTATCGACCCTCCGAAAAAGAGCCTTTCATGAACGACCGCCAGCGCGATTATTTTCGCGCCAAGCTGCTGGCGTGGAAGGATGAGATCCTGAGGGAATCAAAGATCACCCTGCAGACCCTTCAGGAAGAGAACGTCAATCATCCCGATCTGGCTGATCGCGCCTCTTCTGAAACCGACCGCGCCATCGAACTGCGCGCCCGCGATCGCCAGCGCAAATTGATCTCCAAGATCGACGCCGCGCTGCAACGCATCGAGGACAACACCTACGGCTATTGCGAGGAGACCGGCGAGCCGATCTCGCTCAAGCGGCTGGAGGCCCGCCCGATTGCAACGCTGTCGGTGGAAGCGCAGGAACGTCACGAGAAGCGCGAGAAGGTTTATCGCGACGAGTAGGGCAACGCCTGATGTCTGACCGCGTCCGGTCAGCGTTGCAGGTTGCAAACGAGAAAGCCGCCGCTGATGGACAACATTCTTGCGGCCGCACAGATCATCGCTACTGCCCGCCGCAACCGCACGCCGCTGGCCTCGCTTCCCGTTGAGCTCGTGCCCGGTGATGAGGCGGCCGGCTATGGCATTCAGCGCGCCGTCCACGACCTGCTGCTGCCGCAGACCGGCAGCCTGGTCGGTTACAAGATCGGCTGCACCAGCGCGGTGATGCAGCAATATCTCGACATCCCCCATCCCTGCGCCGGCGGCGTGTTTGCCAAGGGCGTTCACGACAGCGGCGCCAAGCTGCGCTACGGCGACTATGTCCGTGTCGGCGTCGAATGCGAGATCGCGGTGCGGCTCGCGCGCAATCTTGCGCCGTCGGAGGCCCCGTTCACCGCGGAATGGATGATGGAGGCGATCGAGGCCTATCACCCCGCGATCGAGATCGTCGACGACCGTTACGTCAAATGGGAGACGATGGGCGCGCCGACGCTTGTTGCCGATGATTTCTTCGCCGCCGGCTGCGTGCTCGGCAAGGCCGTGGCGCGCACCAGGGCGCCGGATTTGCTGAAGGTCGCGGGCCGCGCCCTCATCAACGGCGAGGAAGCCGGCCGCGGCACCGGCGCCGACGTGCTCGGCCATCCCCACAACGCGCTGGCCTGGCTCGCCAATCATCTCGCCGACGAAGGCAAGGGACTGCATGCGGGCCAGATCGTGCTGACCGGAAGTCTGGTGAAGACCGTGTGGCTCAATGCTGGCGACCGCGTGAAGATGGAGCTCGACGGGCTGGGGACCGTGGAAGCGAAGTTCGCGTAGATTTCGCATGGTGGGCAAAGCGACTTGTCCGCCGACCTCAACAAGCGAAGGCGGAAGCGTGCCCCACTATTCAGCACAATGATTTTGAGAGATGATGGGCACAGCGCAAGGCGCGCCCTTGCCCACCCTCATGGACGAGTGGGTACGATGGCTGAGAGCGTTCCGTCGGTTCTCGAATCTGACGCCAGGGGTGAAATCGCCGACATCTATGCCGACATTCGAAAAATTCTCGGCACCAGCGTGGTCAACCTGATCTGGCGCAACCTCGCGACCATGCCGGGCGCGTTGGAATGGACGTGGTCCACCGTCCGTCCGCTCTATCTCGGCGACGGCCCATTGCATGCCGAAGCCGTCAGGCAAACGATCGCGCTGCCGGACTGGCCCGGCTTCTCCACCGACACCTTGCTTGCCGCAGGCGTGGACGAGGCCGAACGCGGGCTCATTCGTGACGTGCTCGACAGCTATCAATATACCAACGCGCTCGCACTCGTCGTGCTCTCGGCGCTGCTGGCGCATTACGAGCCGCGCCCGGCCAATACGGTGACGGCCGCCGATACCGCGCCAAAACCGTCCGGCGCCAAGATCCCGGAATTGCCGCCGATGGACGCGCTCGATCCCGAAGTGGCGGCGCTGGTCAGCGAATTGAATTCCTTCGGCGAAGACGCTGAACCGCAACTGATCGCGAGCATGTACCGGCACCTGGCGTATTGGCCGGCCTATCTGGCGCTGGTGCGAACCATGCTGGCGCCGCTGCAGCGCCAAGGCCGGCTGAATGCGCTTACGCTTTCGACTCGCGCGCTTGGCTATGCCCATGGCGGTGTTCTCGCGTCGCAACTGAAACCTGCCACGCCGCCGGACACGCTGAAGGGTGCGCTCGCTTCCTGCCGCCTGTTCGTTGAACATCCGATCGCGCGGATGACCGGACTCTGCGCCCTGATCCGGCGCGCGACGCCGCAGTGAGGCGTCAGCTATCAGAGCACTTCAGATCGGACTTGTCCCAGAATGCCTTGATGGCATTGAAGGGAACGGTAAGGCGTTCCCGATTCCCCATGAAACGCAGCAGGACCTCGAAGCGGTCGTCCTTGATGCTCAACTGCTCGAAGTCATTCTGCAGGATGATCGTCATATCGTCGGGATACTTCGACTTGAGGCCGATCGACAGTTTCACGCCGTCGGCGTGGGTGCGGAACGTGACATTGACCGGCCGCTGCTCCGAGGCGAGCTTGAGCGTCTCGGCAATCCTGGTGCGTGCCGTCGGCTTGCTGCACGGCTCGGCGAACGCAGACGAGGCCGGGATGAGGATCGCGAGGAGGAGAAGCAGCATCGCTTCATAAGAGATGGCCATGCTCCGCGCTTGCGGGGTATCCGGTACGCCGCGACCTGTCGTTTCCATCACTGCTGTCTCTGGAATACTCGATCGCCTGCCTTCACGGGCGAATCACAACGAGGTCGGCGTTCGCGTCCCGTGGCTCGCCCTTGCCCGCGGTTATGCTAACGGGTTCCCTCAAAAAGGAAAGAGGGCGCAGGGAACGTCGGCTCGCCGCGCACCCGCCGCCCGTGTGTATTGCGAGCAGGCACACGCCGGTTACCACAGGTACCAGCGCTTCCTTGCAATGGCTTTAACGGGTTGAGTCGTGTTCTCGCGGCCGGCGAATTCGTCTGCCACCGTCGCTGGGGAGTTAATGGTTAATTGAAAAACCGGTCGGGACTGGAAGAGAGGGTTCGCGTGCATGGCGCTAGTAACGGTTGCCAGGACACCCGATCTTGTCGCCCGCAGCCTCGTTAGCCAAACGATCGGGCGGGCATGCGCTGCTGACTGATGCTTAGGGGGTTACCGTCCTGCGACAAACTTGCACACCCGGCCTACCGCATCGTCCGCGACGATCGCAGCATGTCTGTTGTCGGTACTGCTGCGCCGCGCTTGCGCGCACCGCCGAGGAGAGGCGTAAGCGCGGTTTCGCTTCTTTCGCGGCGGCGATGGCGGCGGCTGCGTCCCTCTGGCGCGCGCGATGCGCGCTCCTCATCGGGGTGAGGTTGTAGGAGCGATGGTTTGGGGCGACGCGATTTAATAAGCGGTATCGGGAAATGACGGTGGCCGATTCCGCTTCTTTTTGTCGGGCGGTCGGCAACCGCATCGCCGTCACAGGCTGATGACATACGCGCTCATCGCCAACAGAACGGCGACGCTTATGGCGATAATAATCAGGAAGAATTTTCCCATTGCTCTGCCTCTTTAGGTCCCCAACGCAAAGCAACAGGAATAGTTCTGTGCTGACGGACGAACATACCTGCGTTCGCAGAAGGCCCGCCCATCTTGGCGGGCCTTCCGAGGTCAGGGCGTGACCGCGATCAGATCGCGACGCCGTAATAGTCGTTGACGGCGCGGGTCCTGGTCGGGTCGCTCCAGTTCCAGGTGTTGTCGTTGCGGTAATGCGGTGCGCCCTTGAGCTGCGCTTCCGTCACGCCGGTCACGTAGCCGCCGAGCGAGGTATCGTATTTCAGCGATTGCCAGGGCAGCGGATAGTGGTCGTCGCCGATGCCGAGAAAGCCGCCGAAAGAGAGCACGGCGTAAGATACCCTGCCGCTTTTCTTGTCGATCATGACGCGCTCGATCGAGCCGATCTTGTTGCGATCGGCGCCATAGACCGCAGTTCCCTCGACCTTGTCGCTGCCGATCAGGTTGCCGGTTTCGTTTGCTTCCAAAGACATGGTTCCCTCCGTCGAGGTTGATGGATGAAAAACGAGGAGGGGCGGGGAAACGTTCCGGCGGGAAAAGTTGCGCATCGAAGCACGCCCACGACACCCGAGTAGCGCAGCATCCTGTCAATGATTTTCAAATCGACCACGGCTTCCGCAGTAGTGCTGATGCCATCAACTAACAGTGACCCTCGCGATGTGAAGTACCTCATGCGGCCACAACGGGCCTGGACCTACGAAGGCGCTGTTAGCGTAGGAGGGAAACATGCGTATGGTATTTCTTGCCCTCGTGACATCGGCATTTGTCTTCTTCACCGGTCTTAGCGCGGCCTCTGCGAAGGATTACCGCATTCAGGGTGATGACTTCGCCGGCGGGTCGGGCGAGTGCATTTCGCGACCAACACGCAGCTCGTCGACAAAAGCCGTGTGGGGCGTCGTCCGAACTGACATCGGACCGCGCGAATAGCAACGTCCATCACCAGCTCGCAGTAGCGGGCATGCGAGCCCTGCAGGGCTTTCCCCTGCGGGGCTTGGCTGTTATTGTCCCGACAGAGAGCCGGAATGGCCCGCGAGACGACACCGGGAGATGACGGATGGCAAGGACGTTGGTGACGATGGCCGGCGCTGCCGCGCTGACCGGGGTGCTGGCTGTTTTATCGGCGCCGGCGATGGCGCAATATCCCGACCGCCCCATCAAGATGATCGTGCCATGGGCCGCGGGCGGCGATACCGACAATATCTTCCGGCCGTTCGCCGCTGAACTTCAGAAGCACATCGGCCAACCAGTGGTCGTCGCCAATGTCAGCGGTGCATCCGGCACCACCGGCGCGCGCGAGGCCAAGGCTGCGGCGCCCGATGGTTATACGGTCTACGCGGTGCACGACTATATCCATCTGACGTTCTACGCGGGCATCAGTGACGTCAAATACAGCGACTTCGAGCCGATCTGCCTGGTCTCAGCGACACCCTCAGTGCTGACCGCGAGCGCCAAAACGCCCTGGAAGAGCTGGCAGGAGCTCGCCGACGACGCCAAGAAGCGGCCGGGCGAGATCACGGTCGGCGCCACGCTCGGCTCGACCAGCCATATCTTTCCGGCAATGATCGAGAAGGCGGCCGGCGTGAAGTTCAAGTTCGTGTCCTATGACGGCTTGGCCCCGCGGATGAACGCGCTGCTCGGCGGCCACGTCAACCTCACGGATTCCAACCTGACGCAGAAGGGCAAGGTGGAGGCCGGCCTGCTGCGCTACATCGCGATCGCGAGCGAGAAGCGCGATCCGGAGGCGCCCGACGTGCCGACGCTCAGGGAGCTCGGCATGAACATCGTGTACGAAGTGGCGCGCGGCATCTTCGTCCCCAAAGGGACGCCGGCGCCGGTGCGCGCCAAGCTCGAGGAGGGTTGCGCCAGGGCGACCAAGGAGCCGAGCTTCGCTCAATCGATGAAAGTGCAGGGCACCCGCGTGGCGTTCCTCAATGCCAATGACTATGCGCAGTTCCTCGCCAAGATCGACAATGAGAACAAGGTCGTCATGACCGATCTCGGCCTGATCAAGAAATGAGTATCGGCCGCGATGGAATTGCCGGGCTGATCCTGCTCGCGGTCAGCTTGTTCCTCTTGGTCAAGTCCTTTCAGCTTCCCTCTCTTCCCATCGTTCCGGTCGGGCCGGGCTTTTACCCGGCCATTGTACTGTCGTTGATGGCAGCCGCGAGTGCGCTGCTGGTCCTGCAAGACCTCTTGAAGCGCCGCGCATCGGCCGGCGCGGGCGCCGCGCCGCGACGAAACTATCGGCTGGTCGTGATCGCATTCGCGATCGTCGGCATCTATGTGGTGCTGCTGCCGCTTTTGGGATTTCGCGTCGCCACTGCCTTGTTCGTCGGCGCGTTGCAGGCCGCATTGGACCGGCCGCGAACGGTGCGGCAATGGGTTGTGCTCGCCACGATCGCGCTCGGCACCGCCGTGGTGAGCTATTTCGTCTTCGAACGATACCTGCTGGTGCTGCTGCCACGCGGTGCGTGGACGGATTTCTGATGCTCGATTTGCTCTGGAACGGCCTCGTCAATATCGCCCAGTGGAAATACTTGTTGCCGCTGTTTGCAGGCACGTTCATCGGCGTGGTCGGCGGCTCTCTGCCGGGCGTCACCATCACCATGACTGTCATCGTGGTGCTGCCGTTCACCTACGGGCTGGATCCGCTGGCGGGCCTTGCGGCGATGACCGGCGTCTATGTTGGCGGATCGACCGGCGGCCTCATCACCTGCTGTCTGCTCGGTATCCCGGGCTCGCCCGCTTCGATCGCCACCACGTTCGACGGCTTTCCAATGGCGCGCAACGGCGAGCCGGGCCGCGCCATCTGGCTCGGCGTCTGGGCTTCGGTCTGGGGCGGCCTGCTCGGCGCTTTGTTCCTGGTGTTCCTCACCGGGCCGCTCGCGGCGATCGCGTTGGAATTCGGGCCGTGGGAATACTTCTCGCTGTTCGTGCTCGCCATGGCGATGGTAGCGGGTCTCACGGAATCATCGCTCCTCAAGGGACTGATCTCGACCGCCATCGGGTTGTTGATCACGGTGGTCGGACACGATCCGATCGGCAGCGTGCCGCGCTTTACCTTCGGCTCGCAATTCATCGGCGGCGGCTTTCCGTTCCTCCCCGTGCTGATCGGCATTTTCGCTTTCGCGCAGATCATGACCGATTTGGAAAAGCTGAATTCGCCGCGCGGCCAGGCGGTAGAATCGCTGGTCGGGACCAAGCTGGAGCGTTTCTCGCACCTCAAGGTGAACCTGGAAATCTTCAGGCAACCCTTCCTGCTCGCGTGGGCAACGATCGTCGGGCTGATCATCGGAATCCTGCCTGCCATCGGCGGCAGCGCATCGAGCGTCATGGCCTATGACCAGGCCAAGAAATTCTCGAAAACGCCGGAGCGTTTCGGCAGGGGGCACCCCGAGGGCATCATCGCTTCGGAAGCCTCGAACAACGCCAATGTCAGCGGCTCGCTGATGACCATCATGGCATTCGGCATTCCCGGTGACGCTGTCACCGCCGTAATGCTCGGCGCGATGACGATCCACGGCATTCAGTCGGGACCGCTATTCATCTCGCAAAACCCCGACATCGCCTATGGCATCTATGCGGCCTACATCCTGGCGCACCCCTGCATGCTGCTGATCTGCGTTGCGCTGATGCCGCTGATGTTGCGCGTGACCTCGGTGCGGATGGCGGTGCTGGCGCCGGTCGTGCTCGTGCTCTGCATCGTCGGCGCTTATGCACTCAACAACACGATGCAGAGCGTCTACGTGCTGCTGCTGTTCGGCTTCGTCGGCTACGTGCTGGTCAAGCTCGGCTTTCCGCTCGCGCCCCTGATCCTCGGCTTGATTCTCGGCGACCAGATCGAGATCAACCTTGTGCGCGCGATCATGACCGACGCGAATCCCTGGCTCTTCCTGACGCGACCGATTTCCGGCTTGCTGCTGCTCGCGGCGGCGACCTCGGTCGGGCTGGCGATATGGCAGCATTGGCGCCACCAGAATCGGATGGCTGAGGAAGATCCGGATTTTTGAACCGAGGTGATGGCGCTCTTTGGAGATTGCGACGGCGATGTCGCCATTCCAGACATTCAGACAAACGACCACGGCCTCCGCCAGGGGAGCTGGCGGAGGCCGCGTTGATACACTTCATCGCGCCTAGGTTCGCGATGCAGTGTGGGAGCTCGGAGAAAAACTAGAACGGCAGCAGTACGTCCATCACCTGCTGGCCGTAGCGGGGTTGCTGCACGTCGGTGATCTGGCCGCGGCCGCCATAGGCGATGCGGGCCTGCGCGATCTTCGAGGAATCGATGGTGTTGTCGCTCTGGATGTCTTCGGGGCGGACGATGCCGGCGACGATCAGTTCGCGGATTTCGAAGTTGACGCGGATCTCCTGCTTGCCTTCGACCACAAGATTGCCGTTCGGCAGCACCTGCGTCACCACGGCGGCGACGTTGGTCTGCAATGCTTCCTGGCGGTTGACCGAACCCTTGCCGTCGGTCGACGACGTCGAGTCCGTGGTCAGGATCTTGCCGGGCAGGATCTTGTTTGCCTGCGTGATCGTGCTTGACCCAATGAAGTCGGTGATCCCCGAATCTTCCTTGCTGGACCGGCTGCGTTGGGTCTCGTTGGACAGGTTGGCCTTGTCGGTGATGTTGACGGTCACCGTCAGCAGATCGCCGATCCGCGCCGCGCGCTGATCCTTGAAGAAGGCGCGAGAGCCGTTCCGCCATAGCGAGTTGGCATTGTAGGAAGCCTGCTCCGGCTTTGGCATCGGCATCTGCACCGGCTTGTAGCCGGGCTGCGTGGTCGGGTTTTCGATTTCCGTCAGCTTCGGCTTTTCGCCGATCTGCGATAGACGGTCGATCGAGGAACAACCGCTGGCCAAGGCGGCCAACGACAGCATGGCGCCCGTGAGAATGATGCGGTTGAGACGTATGACTGACATTTACATTACTCGGCTTTTGGAGCGACTGGCGAACTGACGGTGGCGACCGCAACGGGCGCGGCTTGTATTGTGCCGAGCGAGGAGGTGGCATCGCTGGTCTGCGGGGAGCGGGACGCCGCCGGCGTGATCGAGACGGGAGTAATCGAGACGGGAGTAATCGAGACGGGAGTAATCGAGACTTGGCCACGGCCGATGACGGTGCCGGACAGCGTGCGCTTCGACTGCAGGTTCATGACGTTGACGACGTCGCCTTCGGTGCCGCTCTCCAGCGCCTTGCCGCGCATGGTGAGGTAGATGCCGGGCGCCTCGTAGATCAACGTGACGTTCTGGTCGCGCTGTACCAGATCGGGCTTGGCGAGATCGGCGGTCCGGATTGCCTGGCCGGTGCGGAGCTGGCGGCGGGCCTGCATGCCCACCGTGCGATCGCGCGCGGCGGCATCCACGCCGACTTCCGCTTTCGGGCGGCGCTCGAGCACCACGTCGGATGATTTTAAGATCTCATTGCGTTCGATGGTGCGCGTCAGCACCGCGGCCTCGACGGTCTCGATCGCCGTGCCGGTAAAGCGCAGCTTGGCTGGGGCGCCGTTCTCGTTGGCGATTTCAAAGGTGAGGTCGAAGCGGCCGTTGCGGTTGTCGTAGCGCACGATGGTTGGTTGCATGCCGCCGGTGAAGCCGGCGTCCAGCCTGACGTCGCCGGGATCGCGGTCGAAGGTCAGCGATAGATTGGCGGCTTCGCCGAGACCGTTGCGGCGCTCCAGCGCGCGCGCGACCTGCAGCTCGATGTCCTTGCCTTCGAGCGTGCGGGCCAGGCGCGTCACCGAAATTTCCCTGAGGTCGCGGGTGTCGACGCCGATCACATGATGGGTGCGAAGGGTGTTGAGTACCTGTGCGACCGGCAGCGAGCCCGTGGTGCCCAGATCCGGCGCGCGGTAGATCGCGATCTGCCCGGCGCTGCCGGCATTGTCGATGACGTCGCCGATCCGCACCAGATCGCCCGACACCTGCACGTTGGCGCGCAGCACGGGCGCGGCAATCATGTTGCGGTTGGCGAAGGTTTCCCGGGTCTGCGCGACCGCAGCCGCGCTCGATGCGGCGATCAGGGCTGTGGCCAGGAGGAGGGCGCGGGCGATCATGACCAGTCCTTTAGCGGAACATGTTGGAGGTGGATTGCAGCATCTGGTCGGCCGCACTGACGACCTTGGCGTTCATCTCGTAGGCGCGCTGGGCGGCGATCAGGTCGGAGATTTCGGTCACCACCTCGACATTGGCCTGTTCGAGATTGCCCTGCTGCATGTCGCCAAAGCCGTCGGTGTTTGCGACGCCATCCTGCGGCGTGCCGGAGGCTGGGGTATCCGTGAACAGATTGTCGCCGATCGGGTTGAGGCCGGCCTTGTTGATGAAACGCGTCAGGCCGATCTGGCCGACCAGGGTCGGCGTGGTCGAACCCGGCAGCATCACAGTGAGTTGGCCCTGCGCGTTGATGGTGATCTGCGAGGAATTCTGCGGAATCGTGATCGTCGGCTGCACCGGATTGCCCTGCGCGGTGACGACGCGGCCCTGCGCGTCCATCATGAACGAACCGTCGCGGGTATAGGCATAGGTGCCGTCGGGCACCTGGATCTTGAAGAAGCCTTCGCCGCGGATGGCGACGTCGAGATCATTGCCGGTCGGCGACAGCGTGCCCTGGCTCATCAGGCGCGGCGTGCCGACGGTCTTGACGCCGCCGCCGACATCGACGCCGACCGGCAGGATGGTGCCCTGGTCGGAAGCCTGCGCGCCGACGCGGCGCACATGGTCGTAGATCAGGTCCTGAAACGCCGCGCGCTGCTTTTTGTAGCCGGTGGTGCGCATGTTGGCGATGTTGTTGGAGATCACCTGAACATTGAGTTCCTGTGCCGCCATGCCGGTCGCTGCTGTGTAGAGGGCGCGCATCGATCAATGCCTTACGGTTATGCCGGAACGTCGGCGAGTTTCTCGACTGCGGTTCGGTGCAGGTCGTGCTGCTGCTGCAGCATCGCCGAGATCTGCGTGTAGGTGCGCGTGATCTCGATCATGCGGCTCATTTCGTGGACGGAATTGACGTTCGACTTCTCGATAAAACCCTGGCGGATCCGCGAGCTGGTGTCGGGCTGGGCCGCGACGCCCTGGCCCGCGGAGTAGAGGTTGCCGCCTTCCTTCACGAGCTTCTGCGCATCGGCAAAACTGACCAGCCGCAGCTTGCCGCGGACCGAGTCAGTGCTGCCGGTGCCCTCGAGGACGGTGATATTGCCGTCGGCTGCGATGTTGATCGCCTTGTCGGTCGGCTGGAATACGATCGGGCCGGAGTTACCCAGCACCGGATCGCCGCTCGCGGTCACGAGCTGGCCCTGATTGTTGATCTGCAGGCCGCCGTCGCGGGTGTAGCGCTCGCCGGCCGCCGTCTGCACCACCAGGAAGGCGTTGCCGTCGATTGCGATGTCGAGCGGGTTTTTGGTCTGCTCGGACGGGCCGGGCGCGAAATCGTGGAAGGTGGCGCGGTCGTGCACGAAGGAGACGCGGCGGTCGGCGCGCACGAAATTATCTTCATGCGCAGGCGAGCGCAGATATTCCTCGAACAGCGACCGGTCGGCCTTGAAGCCGGTCGTGTTGATGTTGGCGACGTTGTTGGCGACGACATCCAACTGCCGTTCCAGCGTCATCTGCCGCGAAAGTCCGACGAGAAGCATATTCTCCATCGGTGGTTCTCCCCTTGATTGATCCGAAGCAGGCTCTCCCAAGCCCGTGGTCCGGATCCGTCGTAAACCTTTGGGCTCTCCCAAGCCGGCAGGTCACGCCGATTACTCAGCGAAAGCCGTGCCAAGTCGGGAAGTGCCTATTTTTGAAGGGGTTGGGCGTTTTTCGGGATGCTGGGCGGGCGGCAGAAAGCTCTTGTTGACCATGTTTGCCCGGCAGATTTTTCCTACTTGGGCGTTAATGGAAAGGTTCCGTTAACCATTATTACCCTAGCGTTGCACGTGTAGAGAGCGCGTGTGCGCTGGCGGCTTTTGTTTCGCGTTGTGGGGGCATCGTTACCCAGGCTGGTGGCAACCGCGTTCGTTTTCGGAATCGAAGCGGGCGGGGCAATGGCTGACAACGAGCAGGCGGAAGGCGCAGACGGCGCAGAAGCCGCGTCGTCGAAAAAGGGCAAGCTCAAGCTGATCATTGCGGTGGCGGGGTTCGTCGCAATCCTCGGCGCCGGCGCCGGCTGGTTCTTCCTGACGCGCGGCCATGGCGAGGTGCAGCACGCCGAAGCGCCGCCGCCGAAGCCGCCGTCCTTCGTCGAAGTGCCCGACATGATGGTCAACCTGGTCGGGGCCCCCGGCGAGCGGGTGCAATATCTCCGCGTCAAGGTCGTGCTCGAGATCAAGGAAGAGAAGCAGGTCGAGGCGATCAAGCCGAACCTGCCCCGCGTCACCGACCTGTTCCAGACCTACCTGCGCGAATTGCGTCCCTCCGACATCAACGGTTCGGCCGGGCTGTTTCGGCTGAAGGAAGAGCTGACCAAGCGGGTCAATCTGGCGGTGGCGCCGCAGCAGGTGAGCGCCGTGCTGTTCAAAGAAATCATGGTTCAGTGATGGGACGGATTTAAAGATCATGGCTGGCAACGACCAGATGGACCAGGATGCG
This sequence comes from Bradyrhizobium sp. AZCC 2176, assembly GCF_036924645.1. NCBI lineage: Bacteria > Pseudomonadati > Pseudomonadota > Alphaproteobacteria > Hyphomicrobiales > Nitrobacteraceae > Bradyrhizobium > Bradyrhizobium sp. AZCC 2176. The sequence goes on from NZ_JAZHRX010000001.1 coordinate 4,645,211, forward strand.
ATAGCCGCCCAATGGGAGGCGTCGCTCGATTCCGAGGATCCCGCGGCGGCCGCGGAAGAAGCGGCCGCCAATGAACTCTCCGAGAGCATGGCGCTGCAATGGGCGGCCATGGTCGAGGATGGCGGCCGCGAGTTCGGCAACAAGAATTCCGGCGAACGGGTTCTGTCGCAGGAAGAAATCGACAACCTGCTCGGTTTCAGCGTCGGCGACGTCAATCTCGACGACCATTCCGGCATTCGCGCCATCATCGATTCCGCGATGGTGTCCTACGAGCGTCTGCCGATGCTCGAGATCGTGTTCGACCGCCTGGTGCGGCTGATGACCACGAGCCTGCGCAACTTCACCTCGGACAACGTCGAAGTCTCGCTCGACCGCATCACCTCGGTCCGCTTCGGCGACTACATGAATTCAATTCCCTTGCCGGCGGTGCTCAGCGTGTTCAAGGCCGAGGAGTGGGAGAATTTCGGTCTCGCCACGGTCGATTCCAGCCTGATCTATTCGATCATCGACGTGCTGCTCGGCGGCCGCCGCGGCCAGACCTCGCTGCGCATCGAGGGGCGGCCCTACACCACGATCGAAACCAACCTGGTCAAGCGGCTGGTCGAGGTGGTGCTATCAGACGCCGAGCAGGCGTTCCGGCCGCTGTCGCCGGTGACGTTCTCGATCGACCGGCTGGAAACCAACCCGCGCTTCGCCGCGATCTCGAGGCCGGCCAACGCCGCGATCCTGGTGCGGCTGCGCATCGACATGGAAGACCGCGGCGGCAATATCGAACTGCTGCTGCCTTACGCGACTATCGAGCCGATCCGCCCGGTTCTGCTCCAGATGTTCATGGGCGAAAAGTTCGGCCGCGATCCGATCTGGGAAGGCCATTTCGCGACCGAAGTGGCACAGGCCGAGATATCGGTCGATGCCGTGCTGTATGAAGCCGACATTCCGCTCAAGCACCTGATGAAGCTGAAGGTCGGCGACACCCTGCCGCTGGAGATGCGTCCCGACGCGCTGGTCTCGGTCCGCTGCGGCAACGTCACGCTGACTGAAGGGCGGATGGGCCGGGTCGGCGACCGTGTCGCCATTCGCGTCACCAAGCAATTGCGCAAGCCCAATACCACCTTCGCGATGTTCGAGAAGGCCGACGAACAAACCAAGTTGATGGAGGCACAATGAGTCATTCCCTTGGCATTGTAATCGAGAGTCTGGTCGCGGTGCTGCTGATGCTCACGATCGGCTACTGCATGCTGCTCAACAAGCGGCTGCAGCGGCTGAAGGCGGACGAGCATTCGCTGAAGGCCACGATCGCGGAACTGATCACCGCGACCGAGATTGCCGAGCGGGCGATCGGCGGCCTCAAGCACACCGTGCGCGACGTCAATGAGAATCTCGGCAGCCAGCTCACGGCGGCGACGCAGATGGCGGGGCATCTGAAGAACATGCTCGCCGAAGGCGACGGCGTCATTCGCCGGCTGTCCAAGATCGCGATCGCGGCGCGGCCCTCGCAGGAGGCCGAATCCGCAGCACCCAAGGTCTCTACTGCCAAGGCGGTGGCCGCTGCGGCGGAAGCCTTCTCTGAACGCCGAAGGGCGAGCGGCCTCGCTGCATGAAATCGTTCCGGGACATCCGCGTCATTCCGGTCGTGCTGGTCGCGATCTTCGGCCTTGCAGTGCTGAAGGTCGCAGGCCTCGTGATCGATGGCGGCTATGTCTTCGAATATCAGGCGAGCCAAATCGAGCCGCCGAGCCCTCCCGCTCCATCCGCCAAGCGGTCCTGGGCGCAGGACAATCTGGGCTATCCGAGTAGTGCCAAGGCAGATTCCGCCGACATCACCGGTTCGGTCAAGAAGGAAGAGGCGCCGAAGCCGGCCGCTCCCGCCACCGAAGCGCCGAAGCCTGACGGCGTCGTGGTGTTTCCCGACCAGAACCCGCAATCGGTGTCGCCGTCGGAGCGCGCCATCCTGGAACGGCTGCAGGCGCGGCGCCAGGAACTGGAGCAGCGTGCCCGTGAAATCGAAATTCGCGAAAGCCTTTTGAAATCGGCCGAGAAGCGCATCGAGGGCCGGGTCGAGGACATGAAGGCGACCGAGGCGCGGATCTCGACCGCGAGCGGGCAAAAGGCGGAGCAGGACGCCGCCCGCTTCAAGGGTATCATCACGATGTATGAGAACATGAAGCCAAAGGACGCCGCCAAGGTGTTCGACCGGCTGGAAATGTCCGTGCTCTACGAAATCGCTTCCCAGATCGCGCCGCGCAAGATGTCGGACATTCTGGGCCTGATGCAGCCGGAAGCCGCCGAACGGCTGACGGTCGAACTGGCCCGCCGCGCCGGCACCGACAAATCCATCTCTGCGGCCGAGCTGCCGAAGATCGAAGGCAAGATCCTGCAGCAAAAGCCCAATTGACCGCGCAGCGCCGGCGCCCCGGTCAAAGGGCGTCGGCGCCACCCGGTCAGAACCTGCGCGGCCCCGATGACACGAACGAGCGATGGGCTACGGCGAGCGCGCCACGCTCATTGGTTTCAAGGGCGATCTTCTGCGCCAGCATGACATCGCCCGCCACGAGGTCGCCATCCGGAACGAAGCACCACTTGCAGACGTGGTAGCCCGTGCTGCTGAGTTCCTCGATGTTCGTCTGCGTGCCATGATGGATCCGATAGCGCGTCCCGGTGTCGCTGCCGGTGACGTCGAAATACCGGAATCGCTCATAGCAGGCGCGCTGCTTCGGCGAGAGCCAGCCCTTCAATAGCGCCAGCGCCCGCGCCTCGGTTTCGAGACGAAACGATCTGCCGCCGGAACCAGATCGCGCCACGACCAGCGAAAGCGCCGAAAGCAGCAGCGTGCCAAGCAATGCCAGGAAGAACGAGCCTATCGCAAGGACGATCTGCTGGGTCACTGCTGTCAGCCACCAACGAGACGCGGATAAAACAGCGTTTCCTCGGCCGTCGGATCGAAGGAGCGGATAACCCGCTGCTCGCCGGGCCCCGTTCGCACCGCTGCCGTAAAACCTGCGCCGGTCAATTCCTTGAAACGCCGCTCGGCCTTTTCGACCTCCGCGCGATCATGGATGTCGAATGTGTGGCGGGTGTCACCGGTACGATCCATCACGATCTGGGTTGCCATTTCACGCACTCCGAATTGGCTGCCTGAGGCAGGTTTGGCGACCCGGGAGCGTTGGTTGATTGACTGCCGGCCCCGCGTCCCGGGTCCATTGTTTCCCTAAGACGGGATGCCTGATGTTGGTTCCAACCGTCGTGAGATTAATGATGCGGATCACGGCGCAGGCGGCGCGAGCCGGCCGCGGCGGCCGGATGATCGCGAGAAGGGCCGAATTCCGACCCATACTGCGCTCCACCTGGGGCAATCATCTGCCCTTCAATGAAATCAATGAGTTGACGTTAACAAAACCTTAAGTCGGCCAATCCAAGATTCAAACCCGCAGGCGAGCGCGCTTCGCCGCAGAATTCATTGAGGCCGCGAGATTTCCTGGATGGGGCAAAGGGCTGCCGCTGGAACTGGGTCGCAGGGCCGCGCTTTGGCGCGGGCGGCCCGGCTGTGCCTCGGCCGGTCGCTTGCCGCTGTCCTGCTGCTCGCCGGCCTCGCCATGTCGCAGCCCAGCCGCGCCGAGGATCCGGTCCGGGGGGAGGCGACCTTTACCGCCGGAGGCGGCTTCGCCCGGCTGGTGCTGAAGCTGGCCGAAGACGTCGAATCCGATGTTTCGACCGCAGGTTCGATCATCATCATCCAATTCAAGCGCGCGGTGGATATTCCCGTCGACAAATTGTCGGACGCCGTTCCCGATTATGTCGGCTCGGCGCGGCGTGATCCCGACGGTACGGCGATCCGGCTGTCGCTGTCGCGGCGGGCAACCGTCAACACCATGACGGCGGGGGAGCGGATTTTCGTCGACTTCCTGCCCGATAGCTGGACCGGCCCGCCGCCCGCGCTCCCTGCTGCGGTCGTGCGCGAACTGGCGGAGCGGGCACGCGCCGCCGAGCGCGCGCTGCGCGCGCAGATGGCGGTGGCAGCCGCAAAGAAGCGGCCACCGGTGCGCGTCCGCGCCTCGGTGCAGCCGACTTTCGTCCGTTTCGTGTTCGAGATGCCCGACGGCGTCAACGTGTCATCGGTGCTGAACGATCAGAAGCTGACGCTGCAGTTCAACAGCGTGCTCAATTTCGACCTGGCGGATGCGAAGGTGGCGGCGCCGCCGAACATTGCCTCGATCAGCCAGCGGGCCGACGTCGATTCTTCCGCAGTCGACATCGTGCTGATCGGCGAGGTCGACGTGCATTCGTTCCGCGAGGAAAAGAACTATGTGATCGATGTCGCCTTCCAGCAGGCGGAAAAGCCCGTTTTGGCCGAGCCGCAGGCCGCAGCCAAGCCGGCCGTGCCGGCCAGGCCGGGGCCTGCCTCGCGGATTTCGCGCGACAAGGCCCTGAAGGAATCGGCGTCGCCACAACTGCCGGCGGAGATTCCGCCCATTACCTCGGAGACGATTGCCGAACAGGCCAGAATCGACATCAAGCCCGCCCAGGTGACCGAGGCGCTGGCTGTGGCCGAGGCCGCAATGCCTGCCGTCGAAAAAGTCACGCCAGCCAAGGACAACGCGGCTCCCGTGGCCGAGAAGACGGTAGCCGCACCGGAAAAAACAGCACCTGCGGCGGAAAAAACAGCGCCTGCGGCGGAAAAAAACGCGCCTGCGGCGGAAACCGCGAAGGCGGCGCAGCCTGCCGAACAGGTCCAGGCCGCCGCGGCAGAAGCGCCGAAGGCCGTGGCGCCCAAGCAGGCTCCGCCTGGCGCGGAGCCGCCCAGGAAGGCTGCGCCGGCATTATCCAGTCCGCCGCCAGAAAGCGGCGCCAAGGACAAGACCGCCACCGTCGAGGCGAGGCGTGACAGCGACGGCTTGCGTGTGACGTTCTCCTTTGCCGCGCCGACCCCGGCTGCGCTGTTCCGCCGCGCCGATATGGTGTGGCTGGTGTTCGACCAGACCAAGCCGATCGATGTCGAGCCGATCCGCGCCAAGGGCGGCGCCATTGTCGGCGATGTCAGCCGGCTGCCGATGGAAAAGGGCCAGGCGATCCGCATCCGCCTCAACCGGCCGCAGATTCCCTCGCTCGAAAGCGAAGGCCGCGCCAATGGCGCCGAGTGGACGCTGACCTTCGCCGACCGCGGCCAGGCGTCGCCGTTGCCGCTGACGGTGCTGCGGAACATCACTGATCCCGCGCTTGCCAATGTCACCGTGCCGCTGGCCAGTCCCGGTGCGATGCACCGGCTGGTCGATCCCGACGCCGGCGATACGTTGTTGGTCGTCACGGCGCCGCCGCCGACCCGCGGCCTCATCAAGCGGCAGGATTTTGTCGAGTTGTCGCTGCTGGAATCCGTGCACGGCGTGGTCGTGCATCCGAACTCCGACGATATCAGCGCCGAGGTCGGCGCCGACAAGGTGATGCTTGGACGGCCCGGCGGATTGACGCTGTCGTCCGCCGACGTCGCGGCCGAACGCGCCACCGCGGCAGTGAGGCCGCTGTTCGACGCCAACGAATGGCGCACGAACCGGGAGGAGAAATTTCTCGCCAAACTGGATGCGTTGACCAAGGCCGCGGCCGCCGCGGGGCCGGAGCAAAAGGCGCAAGCGCGCCTCGAGCTTGCCAATTTCTACATGTCGCGCGGGATGTATCAGGAAGCGAGGGGGATGACCAACCTCATGCTCTCCGAGACCACCCAGGGGAACGAGGATGCCGCCGTGCTGATGGTGCACGCGGTCGCCAGCATCCTGATCGGCCATCCTGAGCGGGCGCTGAAGGATCTTGCAAGTCCTGCGATCGGCAACGGCTACGATTCCCAGTTGTGGAAGGGGTTCGCGTTCGCCCGTCAGGAGAAATGGGCGGACGCACGCGAAAAGTTCAAGAACGCCGAATTCTCGATTGCCGCGTTGCCGCTGGAACTGCAGCGCATCGTTACCGCGGATGCGATGCGGGCCTCGCTCGAGGTCAAGGATTATGCCGGGGCCTCGCGGCGGCGCAGCGAACTCGAAGTGATCGGCATTCCCAGCGAGATGAAGCCCGAGATCGCGGTGCTGCGCGGACGGCTCGCCGAGGCGCTGGGGCACGACAAGGACGCGCTCGACGCCTACAGGTACGCGGCGCAGTCCCCCGACCGGCAAGCGTCCGCCGAGGCGAGGCTGCTGGAGGCCATGCTGCGGCACCGGCGCGGTGACCTCGGCCAGGCCGAGTTCCTGCGCGAGCTGGAGACGTTGGCGGTCACCTGGCGCGGCGACGCGATCGAGTTGAGGGCGTTGAACAAGCTGGCCCAGATTTACGCTGAAACCGCCCGCTACGCTGACTCGCTCGCCGCCGCCAAGACCGCGACGAAGCTGCAGCCCAATTCCGAACTGTCGCGGCAGGGCCAGGATGCGGCGTCCGCGTTGTTTGCCGAGCTTTATCTCGGCCCGAAGGGCGATGATATGAAGCCGGTCGATGCGCTCGCCATGTTCTATGAGTATCGCGAATTGACGCCGATCGGCCGGCGCGGCGACGAGATGATCCGACGCCTCGCGGACCGGCTGGCGACGGTGGATCTGCTCGACCAGGCCGCCGAACTGCTGCAGTACCAGGTCGACAAACGGCTGGAGGGAGCTGCGCGCGCGCAGGTGGCCGCGCGCCTTGCCATGGTCTACCTGACCAACCGCAAGCCGGACCGGGCGATCGCGGCGCTGCGCTTGACCCGGATCGCCGATCTCTCCGGCGAACTGCGGCAGCAGCGGCTGCTGCTGGAGGCACGGGCCCAGAGCGATGTCGGCCGCCATGACCTCGCGCTCGATATCATCTCCAACATCACCGGCCGCGAAGCGATCCGGCTGCGCTCCGACATCTACTGGGCTTCGCGGCAGTGGCGGGAGGCTTCCGAACAGATCGAACTGTACTACGCCGACCGCTGGCGGGATTTCAGGCCGCTGAACGCCGCCGAGAAGAGCGACGTGATCCGCGCCGTGGTCGGCTATGCGCTGGCCGAGGACGCGATCGGCCTGGCCCGTTTCCGCGAGAAATACGCCCCCCTGATGACCGGGGAGGCCGACCGGCTTGCATTCGAGACCGCGAGCAAGCCGGCCGCCTCCAACAGCACCGAATTCGCGCTGATCGCCAAGATGGCCGCCAGCGTCGACACGCTCGACGGCTTCATCCGCGAAATGAAGATCCGCTTCCCGGATGCCACCGCCCGCGCGCCGCTGTCACCGGAGATGTCCCGGAGCGAGCCGGTCCACACCGGCGCCTTGCCCGCGATTTCAGGCATCAGGCGGATCGAACTGAAGAAGCAGGCGAAGTAGCGGATTCGGCCGCAGGTTCGGCCAATTTTTGACCAGTTGACGCATTAGGAACGACGTCGGTGCCGCTCAGGCGCCCTCTGGATCGTCTCTAGCTAACCGTCCAAAGCGAACCGTCCAACACCGCCCGTCCGATGCCACTGACCCGGGACCGAATTATAGGACACGACCTCGAACGCCTGGCGTTCAGGTTCACCATGCTGAACGGCGCCGATACCGTCGAGTGTCAGATCAGCGATGCCGCGATGGACGACCTGGCCGGCACCCGAGGAACAGAAAGCATGGCCAGGCAGGCGCAATTCCTGGCGTTGCGGGATGCCGTCGAAGGCATCGCATCCGATATGTTCGACAGTGTGCCTGTGGTCAAAGGCCGGATCATCAGGATATTCACCAAGCACATTCAGAAGTTACCATCGTCGTTGGCCGACCCGATCGCGACCGGCTCGGGACTGGATACGGACAAAACCGCTTCAATGCGGGTCATTGCTGAATCGAGTTCGGCGAGCGCGACGCAATAGCGCGCCACGCTGCGATCGCCTTGAGAGCGGGCGGCAATCGCAATGGCGAGCAAAATGGGCTTTCTCGCGCGATGAGATGGCGCGTCGTTCTATCACCCCTCGACAGATGCGCGTCAAAGCGGCAACCTGCGGGCAAACAACCTGCCGGAGGACGCCATCACGATGAGCAAGCCCGCCAAGACCGAAGCCGAACTCATCGCGATGGCGCGGGCCGAATTGAAAGTTCACGCCGATTGCCCCGACGGCATCGTTATATCCGTGCTCCGCGATGGCAATAGCTGGGAATTCCGCGCCGAGGCCGATGAAGCCACCGTCGCCAAACCCGGCTATCCCGAATGTGTCGCCATGCTGGTCCAGATCGGCGACCACCTCTGCAAGCAGTATGATTTCAAGGGGTGAGGGAGGCGGACGTCCGGTTCGGCTTGACCGCGCAATGCTCCTTCACACCGTAAAAATTCACACTGTAAAAATTCGCCCCGGGTTCAAAATGTTCTTCGGGTCGAGCGCGCGCTTGAGCGTGCGCATGGTTTCGATTTCCTCTTCTGTCCGGCTCATTTTCAGGTAGGGCCGCTTCAGGATGCCGATGCCGTGTTCGGCCGAGATCGAGCCGCCGAATTCACCGGTGATGTCGTAGACCAGCTTCTCGAATTCGTCGTGCTTGTCGGGCGTGTGCTCGTGATGCACGTTGAGATGCAGATTGCCGTCGCCGGCATGGCCGAACACGATGGCGAACGCTTGCGGATCGATCGCCCTGACGCGCGATCCGATCGTGTCGGCATATTCCTCCATCCGGTCGATGGCGAGGCTGACATCGAAGCCGACGCGGGCGGTATAGGGGAAGGTACGGCCCAGTTCGACGCTGGAATCGCGGATGCGCCAGATCGCGGCGGCGGAGGCATTCGAGGTCGAGAGCGTGGCGTCGAGGATCAGGTTGTCGTCCATCGCGGTCTCAAGCAATTTTTCGAGATCGGCGTGGATACGCCCGGCGTCGCTACCAGAAGCCTCCAGCAGAACGTAGAACGGGTGATGGGTCGGCAGCGGCCCGGCCACGCCCTTCACGCGTTCGACGACAAGGCGGTAGTAGGCATTCCACATCACCTCGAAGGCGGTCAATTCGCCGCCGAGACTTTGCCGCGCCATCCTCAGGAATGCGGTGACCTGCCCGAACGAGGTCAGCGCGCACAGCGCCACCTGCCGCGCCGCCGGTGCGGGAAAGACGCGCAGCGCCGCGCGCGTCACCACGCCGAGGATGCCCTCGCTGCCGATGAAAAGCTGCTTCAAGTCGATGCCGGTATTGTTCTTGATGTATTTGCGCAGACCCTTGAGCACGGTGCCGTCGGCGGTGACGACTTCGAGGCCGAGGATCAGGTCACGCGTCATGCCGTAACGGATGACGCGGTTGCCGCCGGCGTTGGTCGAGATGTTGCCGCCGATGGTGCAACTGCCGCGCGCGCCGAGGTCGAGCGGAAACATCAAGCCGTCCTGCTCGACCTGCTCCTGGAGCTTTTGCAGCGGCGTGCCGGCTTGCGCGATGGCGACACCGGCGGAGGCATCGACCTCTTCAACGCTGTTCATGCGCTCCATCGACAGCACGATTTCGTTCGCGTTCGGCAACGCGCCCCGCACCAGCCCGGTCATGCCGCCCTGCGTCGTCACGGGGACACCTTCGCGATGGCAGAGCCGAAGTAGTACGGAGACATCCTCCGTCGTTCTCGGGCGGATAACCGCGCGCGGTTTCGGCACCGGATTGCCGGCGAGATCGTGATGATAGCGCGCGTCGATGTCGCCGCCTGATAGCACCGCGCCCTTGTCGAGCGCGTTGCGCAGTTCGTCGATGAAGCCCTCGGACATGCCCCTGCCTCTTCTTTGTGAGAAGTTTGGCCGAAGCTTTACATACGGCATGGCCAGGAGGAAACCCGGCCCGGCATGGGGAAATGCGTTTTTAAAGATGGCGGTCTATCTCGACTAGCGCCGCGGCCGCCGCGCCGACACTGGGCGGCGGCGGATCGTTTCTTCCTGCCGCTCCGGCTCGACTGACGTGATCTGGTTGCAGGCGTCGCACTTGTAGACGTAGATGAGCGGGCGCAATCCGATTCGCGGCAGCTTTCCGATCCTGACCGTGCCGATGCCGCAAATTTCGCAGCGCGGCGGCAGACCGGTTTCTGGATGCGGCACGGGCATATCGAATTATCGCTGAGCAACCAATGAACAAAGGAAAGGCACCGGCGAAACTGGGCGTTGATTGCATCTTAATCAAGGAAATGGGGGTCCGTAAGAATACGAGGTCCGCCACCGGCGTCCCTCTTTTGCCACCAAATCGACCCCGGCCGGGCATCCAAACAACACACTGCAGGGGGCAGATTCGGAAGGCCAGCGCGCGACCACACGGACAAATCCGCCGGATCCTGTCCGGCCGGATTCCAATTTGTGAGGCGTGCAGAAATGTCTTCCAACGGTCACGACACATCGATGCGAGCGGCGCTGGCGACCGCGGAGGCTGCGGCATCCCGTCCATCGCCCGCAGACAGATTCAATATCGATCGGGAAGGGCCGGCGAAACGCGCCGGAAAGCTTCGGGCGCTGCAGCAACAATTCCAGAAGCTGAACGAATATTGCGACGAGACAGTCGCTGAAATTCGCGCTTCGCTGGAGCGGGCACCGCCGCACTAGTCCGCAGGAAACCGGTGCCGGGTTTTCCGGGGGCGAAATCGAGCGGGCGTTTGCGGAAGATCAAGGTAAGCCGGCCGAATTACCCTGCAGTGCATTTCGTACCGAGCGGCTCTATCCGGAAAAGAGCAGTTCAGGTTACGAGGCCCGGACTCCCAAAGCATGATGGGCAACTCCGGGCCTCGCCGTTGTCCTGGCGAAGCGAGACATCACGAGGTTGGATGCCGCTTCGGCAATGTCTCACTTCTTGTCGATCTTCGTCACCGCGTCCGTCTTGTCGATCTTCGTGATGGTCTTGGTGCCTGCTGCGTCGCTCACGGCAAAGGTGACCCTGTCGCCGGCGTGCAGGGCGTTCAGCCGCGCGCCATCCTGGATCTTGAATTCTTCGGTCGCGGCGCCGGTGTTCGCACCGGTGGTGCCATCCGGCATATCCTTGATCGAGATGGTGCCGCTGATCCGGTCTATTCTCGTCACCATTCCCGTACGCGCTTGCTGGGCAAGCGCCGACGTACCGACGATGCTGAGGGCCGCAGTGGCAGCCATAATCATCCCTGCGATTTTCATGGAATACTCCCGGCTGAAGGCGTCTACGATAAGCCGGGATTGCGGCAGAAGTTCCGCGCACGAGCGCGGTGCGGCAATTTCTTTCTGCACGCTTCAAATAAGGCAGCCGAATGAGGCGCGCTGGCGTTGACGCCATTCCGCTACGCTGCGCCGGCCTCGGGCTCGAGTTCGGTCTCCGTCACCGTGCGGTTGCGGCCGAGCCGTTTGGCTTGATAGAGCCCGCGGTCGCAGCGCTCAATCATGGCTTCCGCGGATTCGGCGAGGCGGAATTGCGCGACCCCGATTGAAACCGTGATGCTGCCGATTTCCTTGCCGGTTGCGCGGCGGGTCAGCTTCGCTTCGGCAATGCGACGGCGAATGCGCTCGGCGACCGACGTACACGCCTCGAGATCGGCGCCCGGAAGCACCGCGATCAATTCCTCGCCGCCATAGCGGGCTGCCAGATCCACTTCGCGAACACCTTCCTGCAGGACCTTGGCCACCAGCCGAAGCACTTGGTCGCCGACCTGGTGGCCATAATCGTCGTTGAATTTCTTGAAGTGGTCGATGTCGATCAGGAAGACGCTGAGCGCCTCGTCCTTTTCCATCGCCGTGATCTGGGCGAGGCGGAGGAATTCATCCATCGAGTGCCGGTTGGCGAGCCCGGTCAGCGCATCGGTATTGGAACGTTGCTCGGCTGCCTTCAGGGAGTCGCGGATGCTGTCCAGTTCCTCCGAGGTGGCGGCGAAATTTGCCTCCAGCGTTGCGGCCCGCGCCGTCGCCTTTGACAATTCGTCAACCAGCTTCGCAATGATCGTCCGGGGATCGCTGGTTCCGGCCGCTTCGGAAGACACTTCGCCGAGCGCCTTGATGTGGGTCTGGTTGTCGGTGACGGCGGTGTTCAGGAATTGCTGGGCGGTGGCGATCAGGCCGCTCAATTGCTCGGGAAGGTCACCGAGCGGGTCGCCGCCGGACTGCGGCGCCACATAGGTAATGTAGAGCTCGTGGTTGATCGCCGGGTCGAATTTGCGCTTGCCGGCGATCAGGATATCGATGGTCTTTCGCAGCGCAAGCGAATTGCCCAGGGAATATTCGAACCAGACGGCGAAGTTGGTGGGGGTGGCGGGAACCGACTGCTGCGACATCAACCGCATAGCCCGATCGGCAATCGTCGTGGCGTATTCGGCGTCCATATCGCCGATCGGCTGGCCTGCCATCGTTTGACCCGGTGATGCTTTTGCTGCGAAATTCAGTTCCCTGGCATCCACTGTGCACGAAGGGAACTAATCTGACCTTAAATTCGCCCGGAAACTCCGCAGCAAATACGTAACTAATATTGACCCATTTCCACGTGGAACCTTGGGAACAGACCGTTAACTGCCGCCGTAGCTCTGCACCAGGCTTCCCGCCACCAGCGACCAGCCGTCGACCAGCACGAAAAAGATCAGCTTGAACGGCAGGGACACCACCACCGGTGGCAGCATCATCATACCCATCGACATCAGGACCGATGCGACCACGAGATCGATGATCAGGAAGGGGAGGAACAGCAGGAAACCGATCTCGAAGGCGCGTTTCAGTTCGGAGATCATGAAGGCGGGCACCAGTATCCGCAGCGACAGGTCTTCCGGCGTCGCCGGCGGCGGCTCGCCGGAGAGATCGACGAACAGCTTCAGATCCTTTTCGCGAACGTTCTTCTGCATGAAACCGCGCAGCGGCACCGAAGCCTTTTGCAGGGCTTCCTCGACCCCAATCTGGTTTGGCGACCAGCGGCTTGATGCCGTCGTCATAGGACTTCTGCAGGACAGGGCCCATCACGAACGCGGTCAGGAACATCGCGAGCGCAATGACCACGGAATTGGGTGGGGCGGTCGCGGTACCCAATGCGGTGCGCAGCAGCGACAGCACGACGACGATCCGTGTGAACGACGTCATCATGATCAGGATCGACGGCGCGATCGACAGCACCGTCAACAGCGCGATCAACTGGATCGCGCGCTCGGTGACGCCGCCGCCCCCCTGGCCGAGGTTGATGCTGATGTCCTGCGCCATCGCCGGATCGGCGAGCGATCCGGCGGCGGTCAGGATTAGGAAAACTAAAACTCTACGCGGAGAAGTCGCCGGCCTCACGAAGGGTTCTTCGGACGGCCCAGCAAAGACGCCATTTCGTCTTCGAGATTCTCGAAGCCGCTCTTCTGCGGAGCGGGGGTGGGAACGGGAGGCTCGCTGCGGGAGGTTCGGGCGGGCGGCGTTTCCGGCGCAACCGGCGGCGCCACCGGCTCGGCCGGCCGGCGCAGGGCGGCTTCTAGCCGCTGCGCCATCTCGGCGAGATTCTGGTCGGCGCTCGACGGCGCGGGGGCCGGCGGCGGAGGGGGCGCAGGCGGCGGTGCCGCGGCGCGTTCAGGCGCTCGGGCCGGGGTCTCTCGAACCGGCGGAGCAGCATCACGGAGAGGCAGCGCCTCACGGATTGGCGGCGCTTCGCGGGCGGGCGATGCCTCACGGACTGCCGACGCCTCACGCACCGGCGGCGCCTCGCGGACTGGCGGCGCCTCACGGACTGGCGGTGCCTTGGGCAACTCACGCTGTGGCAACTCACGCTGCGGCCGCGGCATCAGCGGCTCGTTGCGGCCGAGGCGCGGGGGGGCCGCTTCGGGACGACCGCTGATCGATTCCGGCGCAAAGCCCGTCAATGGATCGCTGCGGCGCTCCGGCATCGGCGGCGGCGCGGGACGGCGGATTTCGTCGACGAAAGAAGGCCGTGACGGGCGCGGCGGCGGCTCCGGCATTTGCGGTTCGGCATGGTGATCGAAGGTGTCGGCCGATCGCGAATCGGATCTTGCAGCCTCCCTTGCCGCCTCCTCGCTCCAGGCGGTATCAGGCAGCGGCGCGATGCGCGGCGGCTGCTCGCCGACGGCCGGGCGCGGCGCCATCTGATCGCGGTTGGGCATCGCGCGCACGATATTGGGTTCGACCACGATGTCGCTCGGGCCGCCGATCATCAGGAGATGCTCGACATTGTCGCGCCGTACCAGCACGAGGCGCCGGCGGCCGTCCACGGCGGCGGCGTCGATCACGGCGAGCCGCGGCATCCGTCCGCGCTGGGTGTTGGCGCCGAGGCGGTTGTTGGCGAAACGGCGAACCAGCCATGCAGCCAAGCCGATCAGCGCCAGAACGGCGATGAATGCGAAGAGGAATGTCAGAGGTGATTGCATTCTTTAGTCCCCGGCCACGGGCCGTTCTCTTGATGCTGGCTTCGTCGAGTGCGGTCTTAGGTCCTGCTGTCCGAGCGTGTTCCCCGGGAAACGGGTTCCCGCCATCCCGATCATGCTCTGAAGCGATCCGCGAGACGGCGAATCACGCCCGAGATCAGCCTTATTCCTTAATTCCCCGCGGCGGATGCCGCCGTCCGGTTAATTAATAGACCAAGAATCGCTTGAGCCAAAACGACTTCTGAGCGCCCCAAGCCGCGTCGGCGGTTGCTGGTTAACGCAGTTTTCGTGGCGAAAATGCGCTCGTTTTGTCGCTGTCGGCGGGCATTGGCTGCTGTCGACGACGGCGGGGCGCGATTTTAACCAGCCGTTAACCATACACCGGGCAAATTCTGCCTACCTCGCGGCGTCTGCCAGAGGTTAACGGGGAACAGCGCGATGGCCATCAACGATCTTCCGATCCTGTCGGCGCTGCGCACCAAGATGCAGTGGCACCAGGAACGCCAGCGCGTGCTCGCCGAAAACGTCTCCAACGCCAACACCCCGAATTTCAGGCCGAGCGACCTGGTCGAACCGAAGTTCGACAACAAGGGCGCGAACATTGGTGGCGCGATGGGCTCGCTGGCCACGATGCGCACCAGCGCCACCCATATCAGCGTCTCCGGCGGCGGGCAGAGCTTCAGGGGCGATGGCGGCAAGAGCGGCTTCCTGACCAAGCCAGCCGGCAATTCGGTCAATCTGGAAGACCAGATGCTGAAGGTCTCGGCCAACCAGATGGACTATGCCGCCGCCACGTCGCTCTACACCCGCAGTCTCGGCCTGCTCAAAACCGCCATCGGAAAACGCTGAAGCGCTGCGGCTAGGAGGACTGGATCATGGCAGATGATGGAAGCGATTTCGCCCGCTCGATGAGCATCGCGACCTCAGGCCTGCGCGCGCAGGCGGGACGGATGCGGGTGATTTCGGAAAACATCGCCAATGCGGATTCCACCGCACCCACCGCCGCCGACAATCCCTATCGCCGCAAGGTGCCGACATTTTCATCCGCTCTCGACCGCACGCTGGACGCAAGGGTGGTGACGCTCGGCAAGGTCAGGACCGACCAGTCGGCGTTTCGCGTCAAGCACGAGCCGAGCAATCCGGCGGCGGATGCGGCCGGCAATGTCAAATATCCGAACGTCAATCCGCTGGTCGAAATGACCGACATGCGCGAGGCGCAGCGGTCCTATGAGGCCAACCTCAACATCATCAGCGCCACGCGCCGCATGATTCAACGCACGCTCGACATCCTCAAGGCCTGAACAGGAACCATAGAAAATGGCTTCACCGACCGTTGCAGCAAATGCCTACGCCGCGCTTTCGCGCATCATGGAATCCGGCGGCGCCGAGAAGGGCAGTCAATCCACCGGCGGCCCGTCCTTCAGCGCGCTGCTCAAGGACGCGGTGGGAAGCGTGCTGGATTCCGGCAAGAAATCCGACGCCCAGGCCATGGCGATGAGTTCGGGCAAGGCCAACGTCATGGACGTGGTGACCGCTGTCGCGGAAACCGACGTCGCGGTCTCGACGCTGGTCTCGGTGCGCGACCGGGTGATCCAGTCCTACGAAGACATCATGAAGATGCCGATCTGAGGATGGCGAATAGCGAATAGGAAATGGCGAGGGAAATGCGGCCGCATCGCCGCATCGCTGGCCCCATTCGCTATTCGCCACTCGCCATTCGCGTGCCTCGGAATGACAGAACAAGTGAAAACTGAGAGAATTGCAATGACCGGTGCTGAAACCCTCGACGTGGCGCGCGATGCGATCTGGACCATCGTGGTGGTGTCGTCGCCCTTGATGGTGATCGGGCTCGTGGTCGGCGTCGTGGTGTCGCTGTTCCAGGCGCTCACTCAAATCCAGGAGCAGACGCTGATCTTCGTGCCGAAGATTCTCGCGATCTTTGTCACGCTGTTGCTGGCATTGCCGTTCATGGCGGATTCGCTACACAGTCACATGATGCGGATATCGTCGCGAATCATAGGCGGTTGATGCATTGTGAATAAATGCGTGTCGACATATCGCTGCTGCCGGCCCTTGCCGCCACCTTCATGCTGGTGTTCGCCCGCGTGGGAGCGATGGTGATGCTGTTGCCGGGATTTGGCGAGAGCAATATCCCCGTGCGCATCAAGCTCGCGATCGCGCTCCTGCTGACGCTGCTCATCCTGCCGTTGCACCGCACTGCCTACCAGATCGACCTGACCTCGATGAGCGGACTCGGCGTGCTGCTGGTTCACGAGATTGCCATCGGCATCGTGCTCGGCGCCACCGCGCGCGTGACGCTGGCGGCGCTTGCAGTGGCGGGCTCGGTGATCGCCCAGCAGCTCGGCCTCGGCTTCGTCACCGCCGTCGATCCGACCCAGGGCCAGCAGGGCGTGCTGATCGGCAATTTCCTCTCCATTCTCGGCATGACGCTGCTGTTCGCCACCGATACCCATCACCTCGTCATCGCGGCGCTGAACGAGAGCTACCGGATATTCTCGCCGGGCGAACTGATGCCGAGCGGCGACGTGGCGGCACTGGCCACGCGCGCCTTTGCTACCGCCTTCAAGATCGGCATACAGCTCTCGGCGCCGTTCCTGGTGTTCGGCCTCGTCTTCAACATCGGGCTTGGCGTGCTGGCGCGGCTGATGCCGGCGATGCAGGTATATTTCGTCGGCGTGCCGCTGTCGATCATGGTGGGCTTTCTGATCTTCGCCCTCGTGCTCACCGGGATGATGGCGACCTATCTCAACTACTTCATCGGCGTGATGCACGAGCTGACGCCGCTGAAATAGAACATGATCCGGAACAGTGGTAGAGCGCCGCGATGGCCGACGATACCGACGACAAGACAGAAGACCCTACGCAAAAGCGTCTCGACGATGCGCTTGCCAAGGGGGACGTCGCCAAGAGCCAGGAAGTCAACACCTGGTTCATCATCGCGGGCGGCACGCTGATATTGTCGACGTTCTCCGGATCGATCGGCGGCGGCATCCTGACGCCGTTGCGCAACCTGGTCGCCAATGCCGGCCAGCTCCATACCGACGGTGCGGCGCTGCTCGCGCTCTGCAACACGCTGGCCTATGCCGTGCTTGGCGCGATCGGCGTGCCGCTGTTGATGCTGGCGCTCGCCGCGATCGCCGGCAACATGATCCAGCACCGCCTGGTGTGGTCGTCGGAATCGCTGAAGCCGAAGTTCAGCAAAGTATCGCCGGGCGCCGGACTGAAGCGCATCTTCGGCAAGCAGGCGGTGGCTAATTTCGCCAAGGGCGTGTTCAAGCTGATCGCGCTCGGCGCCGTCATGATGGCGGTGCTGTGGCCCGAGCGGCATCGCCTGGAATCGTTCCTGATGTTCGACCCTTCGGCGATCCTCGGCGTGACCACCAATCTGACGCTGCATCTGATGGGCGCGGTGGTGGCGATGCTGGCCGCGGTCGCGATCGCCGATTACTTCTTCCAGTACCGGCAATGGTACCAGCGGCAGAGGATGTCGCTGCAGGAAATCAAGGATGAGTTCAAGCAGTCCGAAGGCGACCCTCACATCAAGGGCCGCATCCGCCAGTTGCGGGTGCAGCGGATGAAGAAGCGCATGATGGCCGCCGTTCCCAAGGCCAGCGTGATCATCACCAACCCGACCCACTATTCGGTGGCGCTGTCCTACGACCGCGGCATGTCGGCGCCGGTCTGCGTCGCCAAGGGCGCCGACAACATCGCGCTCAAGATCAGGGAAATCGCCAAGAAGCACGACATTCCGATCGTGGAGAACGTGCCGCTGGCGCGGGCGCTCTATGCCACCGTCCAGATCGACGAGGAGATTCCGGTCGAGCACTATCACGCGGTCGCCGAGATCATCGGCTATGTCATGGGCCTGAAGCGCGGGCTTTCCACCCCGAGAACGTGAGAGGAACCGCTGGAAATCCCCTTGAAATGCCTTCAATTTGTCAAATAGCCGCCTGACGGACTTGCGCTTGCGGGTCCGATTCAGGCACTCAGGAGGGGCGCGCGACTCTGCGCGTCACCTCTATGCCGAAGGGCAGCGCCTCTTCAGATGACCGCCGGGACTGACAGCCATCCGCCCACCGAGCCCTTCGCGGCCCATGAACCGGCGCGGCGGGGCGGCAGCATCGTGCTGGTGCTGCTGGTGGCCGCCGGCATCGTCGCGGTGGCGGTGGCGCTGATGACCATCGGTCGCGCCCAGGCCCAGCCCTATATCCTCGGCGTGCTGGCGCTATTGGCCATGGTCGGCCTGTTCAATCTGTTCGCCTTTGCCGCCGGTATCGTCCGCTTCACCGACCGCGCCGCCGACGATCCCGTGATGGGCCGCATCGCCGATCATGCCCATGACGGTCTGGCCGTGACCGACGCGAAGGGCCATGTGGTCTATTCGAACGTCGCCTATCTGGCGCTGACGGGGGCTGCGAGCCCGCAGGACGTGCGGCCCGTCGAACGCGTCTTTATCGGCAATCCCGACGTCTCCGAAGCCGTGTTCCGCCTGCTCAAGGCCGCCCGCGAAGGCAAGCGGCAGCAGGAGGAGGTTCGCATCGCGGGCTCTGACGGCGCCCAGGGCCGTTGGCTGCGGATGCGGGTTCGTCCGCTCGGCCAGAGCAAGCGCGAAGCGAAATATGCGGTGTGGTCGATCGCCGACATCACGCGGGACCGCGAGCGCCAGGAGGACGTGTTCCGGGAGCTGCAGCACGCGATCGAATATCTCGACCACGCGCCCTGCGGCTTCTTCTCGGTCAATCCGACCGGCGACGTCATCTATGTCAATGCCACGCTGGCGAACTGGCTCGATTACGACCTCGCCGAGATCGGCTCGGGCGGATTGAAGCTATCCGATATCGTCTCCGGCGACGGCGCCTCGCTCCTGACTTCGATCGTGGCGGTGCCGGGCGAAGTCAAAACCGAAGTGTTCGACATCGACCTGCGCATGCGCGGCGGCAAGACCATGCCGGTGCGGCTCTATCACAAGCTCGCCTTCGGCGCCGACGGCTCGCCGGGTTCGTCCCGCACGCTGGTGATCAGCCGCGCGCGCGACGAGCATTCCGATCCGGAACGCGCCGCCGAAGTCCGCTTCATGCGATTCTTCGACCATACGCCGATGGCGATTGCGACGGTGGACCGCGACGGTACGGTGGTGCGTGCCAACGCCCGCTTCGCCAAGCTCGCGCAAAGCCTGGGCGCGGATGGTGCAGCCAACAAGTCGATCTTCCGTGCGGTGAATGCGCGCGACCGCGGCCTCTTGATCGCGGCGATCAACCAGGCGGCCGAAGGGCAGGGCGACATCGCCCCCGTCGAGGCCATGCTCGACGGGGTCAAGGAGCGCTGGGGGCAGTTCTTCGTCACCGCGGTCGAGGAGGACGAGCGCGATACCGAAGCCGCCATCGTCTATCTCCTGGAGACCACCGAGCGGCGCACGCTGGAGAACCAGATCAACCAGTCGCAGAAGATGGACATGGTCGGCCAGCTTGCCGGCGGCATCGCGCACGACTTCAACAACGTGCTGTCCGCCATCATGATGGCCAACGACTTCCTGCTGAACGCGCACAAGCCGACCGATCCGTCGTTCCAGGACATCATGCAGATCAAGCAGAACGCGACTCGCGCGGCGACGCTGGTGCGGCAACTGCTCGCGTTCTCGCGCCGCCAGACGCTGCGGCCGCAGGTGCTCGACCTCGGCGACGCACTTTCCGATCTCACCATGCTGCTGCGGCGCCTGATCGGCGAGAAGGTCAAGCTCGACCTCGTGCATGGCCGCGACCTCTGGCCGGTCAAGGTCGACGTCTCGCAGTTCGAGCAGGTGGTCGTCAATCTCGCGGTCAACGCCCGCGACGCGATGCCCGATGGCGGCAAGCTGACGGTGAGAACCGCCAATGTGACGGTGGATGAAGCAGCCCAGCTCTCCCACAAGGGCATGCCGGCGGCCGACTATGTGCGGATCGACATTTCCGATACCGGCACCGGAATCCCGGCCGACATCGTCGACAAGATCTTCGAGCCGTTCTTCTCGACCAAGGAGGTCGGCAAGGGCACCGGGCTTGGGCTTTCGACGGTATACGGCATCGTCAAGCAGACCGGCGGTTTCGTCTACGTCGACTCCACGCCCGGCGAAGGCACCACGTTCCGCATCTTCCTGCCGCGTCACCGGCCCGAACTGGAAGCGCAGCCGGAGGCGCAGGCGACCAACGGTGCGGGCAAGGAAGCAGCCGCCGAGCCGCCGAAGCCGCGGCCCGATCTGACCGGGCAGGGCACCATCCTGCTGGTGGAAGACGAGGACGGCCTGCGTTCGCTGAATGCGCGCGGCCTTCGTTCGCGCGGCTACAGCGTGATCGAGGCCTCCAACGGCATCGAGGCGATGGAGGCGCTCGACGAAAAGGACGGTGCGGTCGACCTTGTCGTCTCCGACGTCGTGATGCCGGAAATGGACGGCCCGACGCTGTTGCGCGAAATGCGCAAGCGCAATCCGAATCTCAAGATCATCTTCGTCTCCGGCTACGCCGAAGAGGCCTTCGACAAGAGCCTGCCGGAGAACGAGCAGTTCGCCTTCCTGCCGAAACCGTTCGCGCTCAGCGCGCTGGTCGAGAAGGTGAAGGAGACGATGACGGCGTCGTGAGCTCGGCCCGTCATATCCGCCCGTATGAAATGCTTCAGCACGCCGGAGCCATCGCCATTTCGAAGGCGAATTCTCCCGGCTACGCATCCTGCGCGAGCTGACATTGCTAGCCGCTAAACCATTGATTAATGTTGGTTCACGGCTAAATCGTCACATCCCCGCGACCGAGGGCCGCAGCCATGCGTCCCTATGGCGGCTTCACTTTTGGGCGGTCCTGCCCATCTTAGGGGCACTTCTCCAATGTCGGGGAACGAGGAAAAAGACATGAATTTCACGCAGACTGCGCGCGGAATTATACGGACTATCGCGATCGTTATGTCGGTGGCGGTTCCGTTGGCGATCACGATTTCGGCGGCTGACGCCCGCGTCGGCGGTGGCGGCAGCTCCGGTTCGCGGGGATCGCGCACCTATTCGGCGCCTCCGAGCACCACCACCGCGCCGGGCACGGCGCAGCCCATGAACCGTACCTTCACCCAGCCGGGAACCCCTGGCGTGGGCGCGCCGGCGGCCGGCGCGGCCAACAAGGGCGGCTTCTTCAACCGGCCCGGCATGGGCATGCTCGGCGGTCTCGCCGCGGGCTTCCTCGGCGCCGGCCTGCTCGGCATGCTGTTCGGCGGTGGATTGTTCTCCGGCCTCGGCGGTCTGTCGTCGATCATCGGCCTGCTGCTGCAGATCGCCCTGATCGTGATCGTGGTGCGGCTGGCGATGTCGTGGTGGCAGCGCCGCCATACGCCGGCCTCCGCCTATGCCGGCGCGCCTGCTGCCGAAGGCCCTGGTGCCCAGACCAGCTTCCGCTCCGGCCTCGGTGGCTTTGGGCTGGGTTCGAGCCAGCCGCCGCTGGAAATCCAGCCGGCCGACTATGAAGCCTTCGAGCGGCTGCTTGGCGAGATCCAGGCCGCGTGGTCCAACGAGGACACAGCCAGACTGCATACGCTGGCGACGCCCGAGATGGTGTCCTACTTCTCCAAGGATCTGGAGGAGAACAAGGCCCGCAACGACGTCAACAAGGTGACCGACGTCAAGCTGCTGCAGGGCGACCTTGCGGAAGCCTGGCGCGAAGGCGAAACCGATTACGCCAGCGTGGCGATGCGGTTCTCGCTGGTCGACAAGACCCTGGAGCGCACCACCGGCCGTGTGATCGCGGGCAGCGACACGCCGATCGAAGCCACCGAGGTTTGGACCTTCGCCCGTCGGCGCGGCGCCGATTGGGAACTCTCGGCGATCCAGCAGACGAGCTGATCGCCACAACGTGACGAGGAAGGCGCTGCGGTTCGTTCCGCGGCGCCTTTTTCTTTGCCAGAATGCCCGTTTCATTTCGTACCGGAATAACGGTCGCCGGGATGTGTTGATGCCAACGAACCAAAAACAACAGGGAGAAACCAGATGAACAGCTTCGCCAGAATCATCTCGCCGGCATGCTTTGCGCTTGCCGCCATATCGGCTCTCGCCAGCGCGCCCGCGCAGGCGCAATCGGCCGATACCAGTTTCTTCCTGACCAGCAACGGCATCGGCAATGGCGGCAATCTCGGCGGGCTCGCCGGCGCCGACAATCACTGCCAGACATTGGCGCAGGCGGCTGGAGCGGGCGGCAAGACCTGGCGCGCCTACCTCTCGACGCAAGCCGCCGACGGTCAGCCTGCCGTCAATGCGCGCGATCGCATCGGCAAGGGACCGTGGAAGAATGCCAAGGGCGCGGTGGTCGCCAAGGACGTCGCCGAATTGCACGGTGCCAACGGCCTCACCAAGCAGAGCGCGCTCAGCGAGAAGGGCGAAGTCATCAATGGCCGCGGCGATACGCCCAACCGCCACGACGTGCTGACGGGATCGCAGCCCGACGGGTCAGCGTTTGCGGCGGGCGAGGATCGCACCTGCAAGAACTGGACGAGCTCGACGCAGGGAGCCGCGATGGTCGGTCATTCCGATCGCATGGGGCTGCGCGACGACGACGCCTCGAAGTCCTGGAATTCCTCGCATCCCTCGCGCGGTCCGGACGGTGGCTGCTCGCAGGCCGACCTGAAGAGCACCGGCGGTGACGGGCTGTTCTATTGCTTCGCGGCTAACTGAGTTCAGAGGCCGTCGCTAGGCGGCCTTTTTCTTTGCGCGCTTCTTTGTCGTTTTCCGGGGAATCTTGCGGGCGCTCTTCTTCGCCTTCTTCGCGGCCTTGCGCTTGGCGAGATGGGCGGCGACGGCTTTCGACGAGTGCCCGACGGCGGCGACGGCGGCCTTCAGCCTGGCGGGCGTGACCTTGAACTTCTTCGACCAGTAGCTGACTTCGTAGGGCTGGCTTACCGCGATCCGTGCCCGGTCGGTGGCCTTGTGTTTCTGCAGCTTGATATAGGCATCCACCTTGTTGGCGGAGTGTCCCACTTTCTTGACGGTGGCTTTCAGCCTGGCCGGCGTGATCTTGAATTTCTTCGACCAGTAGGCGACCTCGTAAGGCTCGCTCAACGCGATCAGCCCGCGATCGGCCCCGCCGCGCCTCTTCCTGTTGTCCGCCATCCGCATTCTCCTGTCGTATTGAGAAAATCGACGCTTCAAACGGGAAGCAATCTAACACGCCCGCTTGCATCAGGACAGATTCGGACCTGTGGAGATCGGCGCGAGGCAGTCTATGCCGCGTTTGGCGTGACGAACGAACCGCGAGATGATTTGTTATGTCAGTCAAACCGGCAGCGGAGGTCATCGATGCGTTACGAGCTCTATTACTGGCCGAGCATTCAGGGCCGCGGCGAATACGTCCGTCTCGCGCTGGAGGAGGCGGGCGCCCGCTACGCCGACGTCGCGCGCCGTGGCAACGGCATGGCGGCGATGACGCGCATGATGGAAACGCGGAGGGGAACGCCGCCCTTCGCGCCGCCGTTCCTCAAAGACGGAAAGCTCGTGATCGGGCAGACCGCCAACATCCTGCTCTATCTCGGATCGCGGCACGGCCTGGCGCCGAAGGCGGAAGCCGGCAAACTCTGGGTGCATCAGTTGCAGCTCACGATCGCCGATCTGGTGCTGGAAGTGCACGACACCCATCACCCGCTCGGTCCGTCGCTCTACTACGAGGAGCAGAAAGCACCGGCGAAGAAACGCACCGACGAGTTCTGGAAGGCGCGCGTGCCGAAATATCTCGGCTATTTCGAGGACCTGCTGGCGGCCAATGGCGGGACTTACGTCACCGGCCGCCGCCTGACCTACGTTGATCTCTCGCTATTCCAGATCGTGGAAGGTCTGCGCTACGCCTTTCCGAAGCGCATGAAGGCGTTCGAGAAGAAAATTCCCGGCCTCGTCGAACTACGCGACCGCGTTGCGACGCGGCCGAACATCAAGGCCTATCTGGCGAGCGACCGGCGGATTGCGTTCAACGAAGACGGGATTTTCCGGAGGTACAAGGTGCTGGATAGGTGAAGCTCGAACCGCGCTCTCTCAACCGTCGTGCCCGGGCTTGACCCGGGCAAGCCCGGCCATGACGAGCAGTGGTAGTCCCTACATGCTCCGCCCGTCCACCGGCGTCATCTTCAGCTTGGACAGTTCGATGCCGTCGATGCAGCTCACATTGAGCGCCACCACGTCGCTGCCATCGGGCTTCTTGCCGCGCGCGAAGACGTCGACGCCGCAATCGACGCAGAGCTGGTGGTGGATCGCGTGCTTGTTGAAGAGATATTCCTTCAGGTTTTCCTCGCCGGCACGGAGCTGAAAGCTCTTCGGATCGAGGAACGTGAAATGCAGCCCCTTCTTGGTGCAGATCGAGCAGTTACAGTCGGTGACCATCGCGAGGTCGGTGGTGCATTCGAAGCGCACCTGGCCGCAATGGCAGCCGCCGGTGTAGGTCTTGCTATCGGGCATCCTGGTCCACCATTCTTGTCTTTCACCAAAGTCCGGGCACCAGACGATAGCGCACGCGCTCGGCGTAGTCAGCATAATCAGGCAGTCCTTCGAGCAGCGCGCGCTCCTCGATGCGGGCGCGAATGGCGAACAGGACGGCGAATACCGGCGCGAACGCCAAGCCCCACCACGATCCCAGGAGCAGCGGTATTCCAAGGAAGTACAGCATGACGCCGCTGTACATGGGATGACGGACGAAGGCGTAGGGCCCGCTCGAGATCACGCGTTGGTGGCGCGCGGCCTGCACCTTGACGACCGGCGCAGCGAACGAATTCTCGCGGAACACCCACATGATGAAGGCGATCGAGAGTAGATACATCGCAAGCCCGAGCACCTGCAGCAGCAGCGGAACGTCGGAGGCGTTCGCGCGCCGGTCGAGGCCGATCACAACGAGCCAGAGCAACAGCGCCAGCAAGAAGATCAGCATGAATATCTTGTCGGCGGCAGGCTGGTTGGCCTGAAATGTCGGCCGCATGCGCTCGGCGAGCAGCGCCGGATCGGTCTTGGCTAGCCACAATCCGCAGGCGGGACCAAGGATCGCGCTGACGATCAGCATCACCCACGCCGCCGGCCAGTCCAGCGAACCCGCCGCGGCGAACAGTAGCGCGCCCATGGCAATGACGACGATGGTGTTTTGCAGCAGAAGCTTTGCGATCATGCCCGGGGTTCCATTCGCCCGTGACAGCATGATCGCGTGATTTTCCGGCAAACTTGCGGCGTTGGTTTCGCCCTGGCCGGAACGTGAACCGTTACGCCAGTTGGTCGACCCGCGTTCCCTGACCCGGCGGCAGGGGGGCGACCAGCGTCGGCCGCGGCGTGCGGGTGCCGTCGGCGGCAGCGCCGTTCTGAACGTCGGGGGTCTTGTCGGGAGCCTTGAACACGGGGACTTCAGGCGGTTTGACCACCACCGTTGGGGCGACAGCAGAGACACTCATCGGAAGCATCCTTTTGGTTGCCTCCGACACTGGCTAGGTTGAAACGAACGATTGGTGAATCCGAGGCGTTATTCGCGCTTCCCCGCCGTCAATCCCAGCCAATGGTGAACGGGCGGCTCGCGAAATCGTTAGAATGCGACGGATCGGGAGCTGGACCTACTCGTCCTTGCCACGCGTCACCACGATCGAGGCCTCGGTCTTGGTGCGCGTGCATTCCATGTTGAGCCGGCGGAAGCGCATGGAGACCTTGTCGCCGCGGAGTAAGCCCATGCGCTTGATGCAGCGCGAGGACCCGGTCGCAACGTCGGGCTTCGGAATCGTGAAGATGATGGCGCCGGCCGAGGCGATCAGTTCGAAGAATTGCGACTTCGGCTTGCGGTCCGCCTTGGCGTAGAGCTCGTTGGAATAATTGCGGCCGCGGCAGCCGAGCGACAGCTCTTTCGCCGCCGGATGCGTCAGATAGATCATGTTGCCGGTATTGACGCTGATCTTGAGGCCGTCGATCTGGTTCTTCAATTCCTTGGCGATATCGTCGCAGCGGTCCGCCTGCGCCGGCGATGCGCCGACCACAGCCACCAGCGCCAGCGTGGCGGCAAGCAAGGTCGGTCGGCGAAATTGTGGTCCCAAAGCCATGGTGAATGCCCCTTTGCGCCATTGAACCCCGCGCGCGGATTTCCTGCAAGGGTCGCGCGCGGAAGTCAACTTGCTTGTCAGAAACCGTAGAGGAAGATGCCGATCCCGAAGGCGATCACGGCGAACACGCTGTACAGCGTGGGAATACTGACCAGCACGGTAGCAAGCCCGAGCCGCTCGCTGCGTGCGGAAAGTGCGATGGCGCAGGCGGCCATCAGCGGGAATGCGATGATCCGGACCGGCGTCTCGAAGGCGGAGACTCCACGGAAATCGAACCCGTGCCGCACCACCGAGGGCATGAAGTTCAGCCACGTCATGAGCACGAGCGCGCCAAGCGCCATGATCGCGTAACGCAGCCGGCCGACGGTGGCGAACGCCAGCGCTGCCAGCGCCAGCAACGGGTGGCTTGCGATATACGTCTTGATGATCGCGCCGCCGACACCGGGGCCGGGAATTTTCGACATATCGTCGAACAGGATCGGCGCATGCGAAAGCCCGTCGAAGGCTTCGATGGCGGCAATGATGATCAGAAGCAGATAAAGCCCGAGCAGCCGCGGGGGACGGACCGGGGCAGGGGCTGCATCAGGCAATGTGGTGGCGGAGCTCATTACAATCGCAATCGGTGGGGGATCATTGGAAATCTCCGGTTTGTCTGTAGAGCGCCCGGAACGGTTCAACGGCGATTGGGGGCCGCACCCGCTGCTTGTCAGCGAGGGGTAACAGCTAGGGCGATGCGGAATCCGCCGGTCTGGAAGCTCCGCAAAACCTTCCCTTTATCCAAAAAGTGCTTAGAACGGCTCTATCGCCGGCCCGAAGTCCCCCTGGACGTCTCCGGCCTTTCGAACAGACGAGCCAGCCATGAACGCCCCGACCGCTTTCCCCGACCAGAAGCCTGTTCCGCCCTACAAGCACACGCCGCTGTTTCCGCTGGGGGCGGACACCACGCCCTACAAGAAGATCACGACTGAGGGCGTGCGGGTCGAGAAGGTCTTGGGTAAGGACATGCTCGTCGTGTCGCGCGAGGCGCTGCGGGCGCTGTCGGAGGCCGCCTTTGGTGACATCAATCATTACCTGCGGCCGGGCCACCTGAAGCAATTGCGCGCGATCCTGGAAGACAAGGAAGCCAGCGACAACGACAAGTTCGTCGCCTTCGACTTCCTGAAGAACGCCAACATCGCCGCCGGCGGCGTGCTGCCGATGTGCCAGGATACCGGCACCGCGATCATCATGGGCAAGAAGGGCTGCAACGTCATAACCGACGGCGACGACGAGGCCGCGCTGTCGGAAGGCGCGCGCGACGCCTATCTGCGCCGCAATCTGCGCTATTCGCAGGTGGCGCCATTGTCGATGTATGAGGAGAAGAACACCGCCAACAACATGCCGGCGCAGTGCGAGATCTACGCCGAGGGTGATGACGCCTACAAGTTCATGTTCATGGCCAAGGGCGGCGGTTCCGCCAACAAGAGCTTTCTGTTCCAGGCGACGCCGTCGGTGCTGACCAGGGATCGCCTGCTGGCGTTCCTGAAGGAGAAGGTGCTGACGCTTGGCACCGCGGCGTGCCCGCCGTACCACCTTGCCATCGTGATCGGCGGCACTTCCGCCGAGCTCTGCATGAAGACGGTGAAGCTTGCATCCGCGCGCTATCTCGATGCGCTGCCGACCCATGGCTCGGCCGACGGCAACGCGTTCCGCGATCTGGAGATGGAGCAAGAGATTCTGAAGATGACGCAGTCGCTCGGCGTCGGCGCGCAGTTCGGCGGCAAGTATTTCTGCCACGACGTGCGCGTGATCCGGATGCCGCGGCATGGCGCGTCGCTGCCGATCGGGCTCGGCGTGTCCTGCTCGGCGGACCGCCAGGTGCTCGGCAAGATCACCAGGGACGGCGTCTATCTCGAGGAGCTCGAGCACAATCCGGCGCAGTATCTGCCGGCGGTCGAACAGTCGCTCGGCGGCGAGGTCGTGAAGATTGATCTCAACAAGCCGATGAAGGAGATTTTGGCGACGCTGTCGCAATATCCGATCAAGACCCGCGTCTCGATGACCGGCACCATGATCGTGGCGCGCGATTCCGCCCACGCCAAGCTGCGCGAGCGGCTGGAGAAGGGCGAGCCGCTGCCGGATTACTTCAAGAACCATCCGGTGTACTACGCCGGTCCCGCCAAGACGCCCGACGGCTACGCCTCCGGCGCGTTCGGCCCGACCACGGCGGGGCGGATGGATTCCTTCGTCGACCAATTCCAGGCGGCAGGCGGATCGA